>CAVUTN010000001.1:0-45555 GCA_963744515.1 uncultured Actinomycetes bacterium
CTCCGCCCGCGGGTCAAGGCGTACCGCGCCGGCTACCTGGCCGAGGATCGACGCGAGCTCGAACGCAAGCTCGCGGACGACGAGCTGATCGCGGTCGCCTCGACGAACGCGCTCGAGCTCGGGATCGACATCGGGTCCCTGGACGCGGCGCTGCTGGTCGGCTACCCGGGGACACGCGCCTCGATGTGGCAGCAGGCCGGGCGCGCGGGCCGGCGTTCGGACGGCTCGCTCGCGGTGCTGGTGGCGCAGGACGAGCCGCTCGACCAGTACCTGGTCACCCATCCCGCGGATCTGTTCGACAAGCCGTCGGAGGCGGCGGTGATCGACCCGACGAACCCGTACGTCCTGATCCCCCACCTGCTGTGCGCGGCGCGCGAGCAGCCGCTCTCCGACGAGGAGGTCGCGACCTACTGGCCGGAGGCCGCCGAGACGGTCCTGGGTCTCGAGGCGACCGGGCGAGCTCCGGCGCCGCGGCTCCCTGTTGCACCACGCCGGTCACGAGCCGCCCCACCGCAAGGTCGACATCCGGAGCACCGGCGGGCGGCGGTTCCAGATCGTGATCGAGGAGACGGGCGAGCTGCTCGGGACGGTCGACGGCTCGCGCGCGTACTGGCAGGTGCACCCCGGCGCGATCTACCTGCACCAGGGCGAGCAGTTCGAGGTGCGCGAGCTGGACCTGGGGGCGGGCGTCGCGGTCGTGACGCGTTCGGACCCCGACTACTACACGCAGTCGCGCGACACCACCGACATCGAGGTCGTGATCGAGCAGGAGCGGCGGCCGCTCTCCGCCGACACCGAGACCTGCTACGGGACCGTTCGGGTGACCAACCAGGTCGTGGCGTTCGCCCGCAAGCACGTCGCGACCGGCGAGGTGCTCGAGATCGTCCCGCTCGATCTCCCGCCCCTGCTGCTCGAGACCCGAGCCGTGTGGTGGGGCATCACGCAGGCGGTGCTCGACCGGGCGCGCCTGCGGCCCTCGGCGATCCCGGGGGCCGCCCACGCGGCCGAGCACGCGGCGATCGGGCTGCTCCCGCTCGTCGCGACCTGCGACCGCTGGGACGTCGGCGGCGTCTCGACCGCGTACCATCCCGACATCGGGTCGTGCGCGATCTTCGTGTACGACGGGTACGAAGGCGGCGCGGGCATCGCCGAACGGGGGTTCGCCTCCGCGCGGCGATGGCTCGAGGCGACGCTCGAGACCGTGTCGAGCTGTCCGTGTCCGCACGGATGCCCCTCGTGCGTGCAGTCGCCGAAGTGCGGGAACGGGAACGAGCCGCTGGACAAGGCGGGCGCCGTGTCGCTGCTCGAGGCGATGCTGGGGTGAGGGTCCGCCGAAGGACGAGCAGAGGACGAGCCGACGAACCGCGGCCAGATATGCGGAAAGACATGAGGACGTGGAGATGACACGAGAGGCCTACATCGCGGTGGTGGGATCGTCGGCGGGGACGCCGGCCGAGCTCGCGATCGGCGAGGCGGTGGGACGCGGGATCGCCGAGGCGGGCGGGGTCCTGGTCTGCGGCGGCATGGGCGGCGTGATGGAAGCGGCCGCGGGCGGCTGTGCCGACGCCGGCGGGCGTTCGGTGGGGATCCTCCCCAGCGACTCGCGGCTGGACGCCAACCCCTACGTCACGATCGCGGTCGCGACCGGGTTGGGCGAGGCGCGCAACGCGATCGTCGTTCGGACCGCGGACGTCGTGATCGCGGTGCACGGCGAGTTCGGGACCCTCTCGGAGATCGCGCTCGCCCTGAAGATGGGCAAGCCGGTCGTCGGCATCGAGACCTGGGAGCTCGGCAAGGAGGGCGAACCGGTCGACGCGATCGTGCGGGCCGCCGACGCGCAGGACGCGGTGGCCCAGGCGCTCCGGCTCGCCGGCCGCTGATCCGGACGCGCCGAACCCCGACGAGCCGACTCCTCCCGAACCGGCATCCGCCGAACGGCTGCGACCTTCGGTCCGGTCGAACGCGCAGGTGCCGCCGACCGACGGCCGATGTCGCCGTCCCCCCGATGTCGCAACCTACTGGAGGACGACCGGCCTACAGCGCCGGCCATGCGATCGGGAAGGAGCACGCGTATGTCTGCCCGCGGGATCGGCCTCATGGTGCTCGGCGCACTCGGAACGGCGGCCCTGATCGGGCTGGATGCGCACGGCGTCGCGGCGACGGCCCTCATGGTCGTGGCCGGGCTCGGCATGCTGACCGTGTTCGCCGTGGGCTCGCTGGCCCTGCGCCGGGGTCGCGGCGACCGCGCGGAGGTCGCCCGGGTCGACGGGCTCGCCGACGGCGTCGAGCAGGAGGCCCGGGGGCACCTGCTCCGGGGCCGCGAGGCGGAGCTCCTGCGCCAGATCGAGGCCCTCGAGCTCCGGCGCGACGAGGCGCTCGCCGAGGCCGCCGAGGCGGCGAACGCCGGGAACGACGACCTCGGCCGACCAAGCCCCCGCGCAAGCCGAAGCTCGTCATGGTCGCCTCGAACGACTGAGGCATCTCCGCACCCGACCGACCTCCTGAGGCGCCCGTGACCCACGTGTCGCCGGCGACGGCCCTTCGGCCGGTCGTCCTTGGAGGCTCCCAGGCGCCCCTCTAGACTCCTCGCGATCGTCGTCGCCCGGCGCCGGACCATCCCTTCCTCCGCGTGCGGTCCGGGTTGGCCGTCGGAGACAGGGGACGCATGACCGACCACGAGGACCGACCGGAGCGCTCGCCCGCCCCGGCGAAGGACGCGCGCTCCGACGCCGAGCTCGACGCGATCGCGGAGGCCGAGGTCGAAGGGCTGCCGGTCTCGACCGACGCCGCGCTCCGCACCCCGCGCGCCAAGGGTCGGTTCGGATCGGCGATCGACGCGGTCCTGCCGCGCGGACGCTTCGGCGACCAGCGGGACATCCTGGGCGGCGCCGGGCAGAACGTGATCGGCCTGGCGGCCGGCGTGCTCACCACGTTCGCCACCCAGGTGATCATGACGCGCGGGCTGGGACCCGCGCTCTTCGGGGTCGTGACCCTGACCACGCAGTTCGCGTTCATCGCGAGCACGGCCACGAGGTTCGGGATGGACGTGGCGAACGTCCGCCTCGTGGCGATCCTGATCGGTCGCGGCGAGTCCGGGCGGACGCGCCCGCTCGTGCGCACGAGCGCGATCATCGCGGCGGTCTTCTCCGTCGTGGTGGGCGTGGCGGTGGTCCTGCTCTCGGGCTGGCTCTCGACCGCGTTCATCTCGCCGAGGTTCCACCAGCAGGGCGTCGTCGCGTTCGTCGCGGCGGGCGTCGCGATCCCGTTCGCGGCGCTCACGTGGGTCTACCTGGGCGGCGACGCGCGGCCTCAAGATCATGCGGCACACCCTGTACATCTTCTGGATCGGCCAGCCGCTCGGGTGGATCGCGATCGCCGTCGTGGGCTGGTTCTTCGCCAAGACCGCCGGGGTGACCGCGTTCGCGTACGCGGCGTCCTGGGCGATCGCGTCCGGGTTCGCGTGGTGGGCGTGGGAACGCGAGACGCGGGGCTTCGACGCGCGGACCGAGGGCGCCGGCATCCCCGAGGAACGCACGGGCGCGCTGATGAAGTTCGGGATGCTCCGAGCCCCGGCGACGCTGTTCGCGCAGCTGCTGTTCTGGATCGACACGTTCGTCCTGGCCGCGTACCGGGGCTCCGCCGAGGTCGGGGTCTACGGCGCCACCGTGCGGACGGGGCAATCGCTGCTGCTGTTCCTCACCTCGCTCTCGTTGGTGTTCAGCCCGTTCGTCGCCGACCTGCACTACCGCGGGGAGAAGGCCAAGCTCGACGCGCTCTACAAGAACGTCACGCGGTGGGGTCTGGCCACCACGCTGCCGATCCTGCTCGCGCTCGCGATCTTGCCGGGGACGATCATGCGCGTGTACGGCCCGAAGTTCGTCGCCGGCGCCGACGCGCTCGAGATCTTGATCATCGGCCTGATCGTGCCGGTGATCGTCGGCACGGTCGGGTTCATCCTGATCATGGTCGGTCGCACCGGCTGGGACCTGCTCGTCTACGTCGCCTCGTTCGCCGTCGCGGTCGGGATCGCCGTCTGGCTCGCGCCCACGTACGGCATGAAGGGGGCCGCGATCGCCGAGGCGGTGACCCTGACCCTGTCCGCGTTCGCGCGGCTGCTGCTCGTCAAGCGGTTCGTCGACATCTGGCCGTTCGACCGCTGGTTCCTGCGGTTGATCCCGCCGGCGTTGGCCGGCGCCGTCGTCATGTGGGCGGTGCACTCCGTCCTCGTCGGTCCGAAGTGGCTGATCGACCTGACGCTGTCGATCTCCGCCGGCACGCTCGCGTACGGCGTGGTCCTGGTCTGGATCGGGCTCAAGCCCGGGGAACGGGCGACGACGCTCGCCCTGGTCCGAAGGCTGCTCGGCCGCACGCCGAACCCGCCCGGACCGGCCGCCGCCGGCTGACGGGCGGCGCGGGACCTCCTCGAAGCGTCCACCGCCGCGTGACGGTACCGTCGGCCCGGACCGACCACCACGAACGGAGGAGGACAGCCATGACCGACCCGGACCGACTCGAACGCGGCCGAGACAAGCTCCGCGAGGTCCACGGCGAACGAGCGCTCGCCACGGTCGAGTCGCTCGGCGACCTGGGGCGGCTGATCGTGGAGGTGGCCTACGGCGAGGTCTACTCGCGACCCGGCCTCTCGCTGCGCGAACGCCAGATCACGTCGGTCGCGGCGCTCGTCGCGACCGGCCGCTCCTCGCAGCTCCCGGTGCACCTGCGTTCGTCGCTCAAGGCGGGCCTGACGCCCGAGGAGCTGCAGGAGGTGATCATCCAGACGGCGACGATCGCCGGCTTCCCGCCCGCGATGAACGCGTGGTCGACCCTGAAGACGATCGTCGCCGAGACCGAGGGCTGACGAAACCCGGCGGGCGTCGGAGACCGTATCTTCGAGCGGTGCGACGTCCGATCCTCGTCCCGCTCGTGGCCCTGCTCACCGTGGTCCTCGCGGCCTGCGGGTACCAGCCCGAGATCGAGCAGCCCGGCGCGGCCACCGGCGGCTCGTCGGCGCCGCCGCCGGTCGCGGCCACCGGCCCGGTCTCCGACCACGCCGACCTTCGCCGCGGACGGGTGCCCGGTCGACGAGCCCGCGTTCTGCGAGCAGGCGGCGTTCCTCGCCAACGCGCTGGTGCTGTCCGACGCCGACGCCGTCTTCGACCTCAGCCGCTCGGGTGTCGATGGACTGCGCGGACCTCGACCAGGACCTGTTCTCCGCAGTGCCACGGCGACCAGGGCACGCTGAAGGGGTACGTGGTCGGCGACATCAGGGCGAGTTCTTCGTGGACTCGACCCGCCGACTACCGACGGACCCTCCGCTTCTTCGTCGAGGCCGTGGACGACGGAGTACTCGGACGAGCTCGGCGGAGCCCAGATGCAGATCCTCGGCGTCTCCACGTGCGGCGAGGGCGCGGACACGTCGTACCACCTCGTCTACCTCGTCGGGCTCGGCGACCCCGGGGAGCACGCTGCCCGCGCGATCGATTCCTCGGGACGTACGAGCTCACCCAGGGAAGGGGGCGTGGGCGATCGGGGCGACGTTCGTCGGGCTCTACACGGACTGGCAGCTGGTGCTCGACGACCCGTTGACCCAGATCGCCTGCGGCGACATCCAGCCGTGGGTCGGGGCCGCCGCGAACCTCAACCCGCCGCAGTCCGAGAGCCAACCCACGCCGATCCCCGGCACCGGCTCCACGTAGGCCGGCCACGTGCGCGCGTCAGTGCGGCGACGTGGCATGCCGCTCGGTGAGCGCCCACGGAGGGCGAGCTCGGAAGGAGGGCCGCGATGGCCGACTACGTGCTCCTGTACAGCGGCGGCAAGATGCCGAGAGGAGCAAGGAGGAGTCAGGAGCGCGGTGCATGGCCGCGTGGAACGCATGGTTCGGGCAGGTAGCTCCTCGTGATCCCCTGACTGCCCGGGTCGAGGCGACGCGGAGCAGCCCGCCGCACGCCGGCGTAGAACCACACGAGCATCGAATCCCGCGGTCGCGGTGAGCGTGACCGTAGGCGCAGGCCGAGCGCGCCGCCACCGGATGGTTCGGCGACCAGGCGGTCGGGAACGGATGAACGGACGACTGGAGGAAGCCGGTCGGAACAGGAAGACCCGAAGGCACGTTCGACCTTTCCATGAGCGTGGGGGCTACCCAGTGGCCGGTCGTGAGGAAGCTGACGGTCGTACGAGGCCGATCTCGAGGAGACGGTCCCCAGATCGTCACGCCCCGACCTGCGTGTCACGTTCAGGATCAGCAGGGTCGCGGCGATCGCGAAGACGCCGTCGGCGAACGTCTCCAGCCGATCCGTCCTCACGGCCGGTCCTCGAGCGACCTTCGGGTTCCGCCTCCCAGCCCGAGATCGTTCGATGTCGATCGCGACGACCGGACCCGGCGGCGGGTCGCTCGTATCCGCGGGTACTTGGCCGCGAGCGCCTCGAGCGCGGACGCGCGTTCGTCCGAGGCATCGTCGATCACGCGCCCGGTCCCCGACGCCCGGACCCACCAGAGCGCGCGCCAGTCCTCGTCGTACCCGTCCACCACGAACTCCGCGGCGGGGTTGCCCTTCGAGGTTCCGGAGCCGTTGGAGCCGCTCGGAGCGCTTGGGCTTGCGGTCGACCGCCCAGTACGCGAGGACGTCCCGGTCGCGTTCGACGAGCGCGAACACGAACGGCACGACGTGCGGTCGCGCCTCCGGCGTGACGGTCGCGAGCCGCCCGACCCGGGCCGAACGCAGCCGCGCGATCGCTTCCACTCGGTCCATCGTCACACCCCTCGATCCGAACGGCCTCCAGGCTATCCTCGGGACCGTGCTCCCGGCCGTGACCGCGCGTGGGTGACCCGCCCGCGCCACCGTTCGAACAGCTCGATTTCCTGTACACGCCGACCCGTGACGTCGCGGGGGATCTCGCGTACTTCACCGAGGTCCTCGGTGGTCGCGCCCTGTTCGCGATCGACGCGATGGGCACGCGGGTCGCGGCCGTCGAGCTCACCGAGGGTCCGCCGCTCGTGCTCCTGACCGACCACGTCGAGGGCGAGCGCACGATCCTGCTGTACCGCGTGGCGGACCTGGACGCCGCGCTCGCGGAGCTCGAGGCTCGCGGGTGGGAGCCCGCGCACCGGTTCGAGATCCCGCACGGCCCGTGCTGCTCGTTCACGACGCCGGGCGGCCACCGGGTCGCGCTGTATCAGCTCACGCGCCCGGAGGTGGCCGAGCACTTCGCCGGCCGGTTCGACTTCTGAACGCCGCGCGGGCGTGTCAGCCGGGGATCGACAGGATCACGACGGCGCCGCCGCCGGGGGCGTTCGCGGCCTCGGCGGTCCCGCCGTGCGCCTGCGCGACGGCGGCCACGATCGCGAGCCCGAGACCGGTCCCGCCCTCCGGGCGGGACCTCGACGCGTCCGGACGCGCGAACGCCTCGAACGCGACCGGGAGGAACTCGGCCGGGAAGCCGGGCCCGGTGTCGCGCACCTCGAGCCGCAGCGACCCGTCGTCGCGCTCGGCGGCCACGCTCAGGCGGCCGCCGGCCGGGACGTAGCGCAGCCCGTTGTCGAGGAGGTTGCCGAGGGCCTGGCGCATCCGGAGCTCGTCCACGTCGGCCCGGAGCTCGTCGGGGACGCGGACGTCGATGCCGACCCCGCGTTCGGAGGCGCGCGCGGCGAACGAGTCGACCGTGCCGCCGATCATCCGCGCGACGTCGACCGGCTCGCGCCGGATCGGCAGACGCCCCCGGTCCGAGCGGGCGAGCACGAGCAGGTCGTCGGCGAGCCGCGCGAGCCGGTCCGCCTCCTCCGAGGCGCTGCGGAGCGCGCGCTCCAGCTCGTCCGCGGTGCGCGAACGCCGCAGGGCGAGGTCGAGCTCGGCCTTCAGGTTCGACAGCGGCGTGCGGAGCTCGTGGCTCGCGTCGTCGACGAACCGCCGCTCGCGTTCGATCGCCTCCTCGAGCCGGTCCAGCATCGCGTTCAGCGTCTCGGCCAGGCGCGCGAGCTCGTCGCCGGTCCCCGGGACCGGCAGCCGGCGCCCGGGGTCGCCGGCCGAGATCGCGGCCGCCTCCGCGCGCATCGACTCGACCGGGCGGAGCGTCCACCCGACGAGCAACCAGGTCACGCCGACGGCCAGGATCAGCGCGAGCGGCCCCCCGATCGCGAGCGCGGTCGCGAGCCGGCCGAGCGTCGTCCGCTGGTCGTCCAGCGACGCGCCCACGACGAGCACCCCGCCGTCGGCGACCGGGACGGCGAGCATCCTCGCCGGCACGACCTCGCCCTCGATCGTCACGTCGTCCCGTTCGGAGAACGTCGGGCCTCGACACCGCCGGACGCGAACGCGGGTGCGCCCGCGATGCTGCTCGAGGACTCGACCACCGAGCCGTCGGGAGCGATCAGCTGCGCGAACGCATCGTCGGGCTGGGCGAGCGGGAGCGATCCCGAGCCCTCCACGACCAGGAGCTCGGCGTCCGCCCGGGACCGCAGGGTCTCGTCGACCGCCCGCCGGAGCTCGGTCTGCAGCCGCAGGTACACGAAGACGCCGGTCGCCGACAGGACGACCGCCATCAGGACCGCCGAGACCAGCGTCACCCTGGTCCGGAGCCGCATCAGCCCGGCCCCGCGCGGAGCCGGTACCCCGCGCCGCGCACGGTCTCGATCTGGTCGCGTCCGAACGGACGATCGACCTTGTTGCGCAGGTAGCGGATGTAGACGTCGACGACGTTCGAGTCGCCCTCGTACGCGAAGTCCCACACGTGCTCGATCAGCTGCGTCCGCGTCAGGACCTCGCCGGGGTGACGCATCAGGTACTCGAGGAGCGCGAACTCGCGCGCGGTGAGCTCGATCGCGGTCCCGTCGCGCGCCACGCTCCTCGCGGCGGGATCGAGCTCGAGATCCCCGACCCGCAGGACCGGGGGTCGCTCGGCGGCGCCGCGCCGCATCAGCGCGCGCAGGCGCGCCAGCAGCTCGGCGAACGAGAACGGCTTGGTCAGGTAGTCGTCGGCGCCGGCGTCGAGCCCCGCGACCCGGTCGGCCACCGCGTCGCGCGCCGTGAGCATGAGGACCGGGCTCCACCGGCCGGCCTCGCGCAGCTTCCGGCTGACCTCGAACCCGTCGACGTCGGGCAACATCAGGTCGAGGACGATCGCGTCGTACGGGTTCTCGGTCCCGAGCCAGAGCGCGTCCTCCCCGCGCCCGGCCACGTCGACCGCGTACCCCTCCTCCTCGAGCGCGCGCTTGAGCAGGCCGGCCATCTTGACCTCGTCCTCCACGACGAGCACGCGCATCGGCACAGCGTAGGCCCGATCGATGAGAGCCGGATGAGAGGTGCGTCGCGACAGCGCGAGACGGAGCACGAACGCGATCACCGCGGTCGCTGCGGCGAACAGTGGCAGCCCCGAGAGTCGGTTTCCAGCTGGATCGCGCGCATGAGTCGACTAGCGGCGGCATGGTCGGAGGCGCTGAGCAGGAACACGACGGCGGCGTCGTCCGATCCGGACAGGGGTCTCGGCCGCAGCGGCAAGTCGGAGAGTTGCGCGGGGACCTGGCGCGTCGCACGCCGTCCCCGCGGCGCGCGCTGGTGGCAGTTGTCCGGGCGCCCGCCGGCCATCGCTCGTCACCGGCTCGTGCCCAGCGACCTGACGTTCGGGGCGGGCGGAGCGCTCGATCCTCTCGACGCTCGTAGCTGCTCGATACGACCGGCGAGCCACTCGGTCGGCACCGTGGCGATTCGGACGCAGCGGCGCAGTTGCCACGACGAGGTGCCAGCTCGCGCGAACACCTGACAGGTCGAAGAAGACCTCGCCCGACCAACAGGCGACGCGTCGCGCGCCCCGCGCCAGCCGCGGCCGGGCGGACGGCCGGGTATCCTGGATCGTCTCGCCGCGTGCCGCCGGTTCGTGGCGAGCTGCGCCTCCCACGGACAACGGGCGTGACCGACGCTTCCGCCGGCGATCGCGGTCGTGTCGCCGACGACGCACGGCGGCGTGTCGCTCGGTGCCGGACCGACGGGGTTCGGAGCGTCGAGTGCGACCGCACTCGTTCGGCGTGTTCTGGCGGGGTCGCTCGGTGCACGTGGTGGTCGCACGAGGTCGTGCGGAAGCGCTGATCCGGAGGTCCCACGCCCCGGCGCCACGAGCGTGGTTGACAGCGGCCGCCGTCCGCCGGCGCTGCCGACGTGGATCGGAGTGATCTGCTCGCGAGGACGACGTCTCGAGGCGCGGGACGTCTCGAGCCGATGGGGCGTCGGGGGGCGCCGCCAGCCGGCAAGCCGCGAGCGTCGGTGTGGTGATCGTGGAGCCGTCGCGGTGGCGACGACCAGCGGGCGAGCCGAGCGCACACCAGCGCGCAGGCGGCATCGACGGTAGCGCGCGGCGTGCCGAGGAGGCGCATCCCTGGCGCGAAGGGTGCGACGCGCCCGGTGCTAGTGACGGCCCGAGTTCGCGGCCGCGAAGAAGCGTTCCCACTCGTCGAGCTTGTCCGGGCAGGAACCAGCACCGCGACCACCGGCCGTGCTCGTCGGCCTCGGCGAACTGCGCGACCACCACGCTCATCTGCTCGTCGTGACGCTGTGCGGTGATCGACAGGAACGCCGTCACGTAGCGATCGCCCGCGAGGATGTCCTCCACCTCCACCCGGATCGACCCGGCGGAGGCGTCGTCCAGCAACGTGAAGAATCGCCGCACGCCGTCGCGACCTCGGAACGTGCCGCTCGCCGGGGTGTGACCCGGCGCGTACCACACGACGTCGGGCGCGAACCCCTCCAGCAGGAGCGGCAGGTCGCCCGACATGAACGCCCCGACCGTCTCGCGCATCTTCGTCGCGTTGGGGTGCTCCACCGGAACCGCCTCAGGACCAGAACGCGTCGACCGCGTCCTGATCGTTCGCGAGCGCCCAGTACTCCGTCCAGCGACCGTTCGGATCGAGCGTGAGCGCCTCGGCCAGCAACACGTCCATCCAGCGCACGTCGCGGTACGCGGAGACGCGCATGAAGATCGAGGCGTGCCGGTCGTTCGCGAGGATCTCGGCGGGCGAGACCTGCAACGTTCCGGCGGTCTCCTTTCGGACCCGGCGGAAGTAGTCGATCACCGACTCGATCCCGACGTAGTCGCCGCTCATCGTGTGGTTGCCGCCCACGTGCCACAGGACGTCGTCGGCGAGGAAGGGGCGCATCGCATCGTGGTCTCCCGAGTTGTAGACCTCGAGCGCGCCACGGATCATCGAGACGTTGCGGTGTTCGGGCACCGTCCCTCCATGTGGGGTAGGGCACGCACCGTACCCGGCGAGGACGAACGCTGCACAGGGTCGCGAGGGCTACAGGAAACGGCGCAGTGTCCGATGAGACGACTCTCATCGAACGACGCCCCGGTCGTCGAGCGGATCCGATCAGGCGGCGTGACGCTCCGAGCGCCCGAACGACTGCCGGACGATCGGGGCGGCCAGCGCGTGGATCACGCCCGGGAGCTGCCGGATCTGCTCGAGGGCTCGCTGGAAGGCGTCCCCGCCCGGGCCCGAACGCACCAAGGCGAGCGCGTCGTACGGACCGCGGACGTCCTCGGCGAAGACGATCCCGGGGACCTCGCGGATCCGGCTCGCGATCCCGCCGTTCTGGGTGTCCGTCTGAACGAGCACGTAGGCCGTCATCGGTGGCTCCTTCCTATCGGCCTCTGCATCGATGGGCGTCACGATACGTGTATCGGTGCCATTTGGCAACCCCTGTCAGATTACATCGGCCGCCAAGTGCTATGCTGTGCCCGTGGATACGACGGTAGGCCTCAGGGAACGGAAGAAGCAGCGGACGAGAGCGGAGCTCACGGACGCGGCGTTCCGCCTGTTCGCCGAGCGTGGGTTCGACGAGACGACGATCGAGGACATCGTCGAGCAGGTCGAGGTCTCGCCCCGCACGTTCTTCCGGTACTTCGACTCCAAGGAAGACGTCGTCATCGGGTTCTTCGACGACCTCGGCCTCGAGCTGCGGTCGATGCTCGCCGCCCGGCCCCCCGAAGAGTCGTCGTTCACGGCGCTCCGAGGAGCTCTCGGGTCCCTGATCGATCTGTACGAGGAGCGGCAGGATCGCGTGGTGGCCGCGAAGCGCCTGGCGCACGAAACCCCCTCGATCCGAGCGCGACTGCTCGACAAGCACGCTCGATGGGAGAACGGCGTGACCGAGGAGCTCGTGACCCGGGCCGGCGGCGACCCCTCGCAGGAGCCGCGGATGCGGCTGCTCGCCGCGGTCGCGCTCGCCGCCTTCTCGACCGCCGTGAGCGGTTGGTGCACCGACAGCGGTCGAGCGGACCTCCACGCCCTCGTCGACGACGCCCTCGCGGCCGTCGGGGACGGGTTCGACCAGCCTCAGCGGTAGGCCCCTCACGCGGCTCGACCTCGCACTCCCGCGCGTTCGTTGTCGAAAGCGGCCACCCCCGTTCGTCGTAGGGATGACGGACGGACAAGGCCGAAAGGCCGGAAGGAGGTAGCGATGGCGGACTTCGTGCTGCTGTACAGCGGCGGGAGCATGCCCGAGACGGACGAGGACAAGGCTCGCGTCATGAAGGCCTGGGACGGCTGGTACTCGGAGCTCGGCGGGGCCATCAAGGACGGCGGCAACCCGTTCGCGCCGGCGGCCAAGGTCATCGGGAGCG
Source organism: uncultured Actinomycetes bacterium (assembly GCA_963744515.1). Lineage (GTDB taxonomy): Bacteria > Actinomycetota > UBA4738 > UBA4738 > HRBIN12 > DASSJM01. The sequence goes on from CAVUTN010000001.1 coordinate 12,608, forward strand.
ACGGCAAGGTGGGCGAGGTGTCCGGCTCGCCCTTCACCGGCTACACGATCCTCCAGGCGGACTCGCTGGACGCGGCGACCTCGCTCGCGAAGAACTCGCCCGTCCTGCAGGGCGGAGGCAGCGTGACCGTGTACGAGGCCTTCGACGTCATGTAGCAAGGCCGAGCGTGGTCGCGGGGGTTCGCTCCCGCGACCACCTCAGCACCACGCGACGTTCCCCACGCTCGCGGTGACCCCCGGTTCCATGAGAAGCCTCTCCCATGGCTCGCATCCACCTGCCCGGGTCGCCTAGGATGCTGCGTTTCAGCTTCCAACGGAAGGGGTTCCGATGCACCGAGCGTCCGTCACCGGCATCGCGTTCGTCGCGGTCCTGGTCGGCACCTTGGTGGTCCCGACGTCGACCTCGGCCGGACCATCGGGGCCGAGCGGCGGGACGATGTGCTTCGGGGCGCAGGCGGACATCGTCGGGACGCCGGGCGACGACGTCGTTGGAGGGAACCCCCGCGAGGGACGTCATCGCGGGATTGGGCGGCGATGACTCGATCGCCGGGGCGGGGGGCGGCGACACGATCTGCGGCGGTACCGGCCAGGACGACCTCGTCGGGGGCGGCGGGAACGACACGATGCTCGGGGGAGGCTCGCTCGACGTCGTGACGGGCGGCGCCGGCCATGACCTGATGTACGGCAACGCCGGGAGCGACGCCATGACCGGGGGCCCGGCCGACGACGTCCTGGACGGGGGGACGGGCGGCGACGACCTCCGCGGGCTCGGGGGCGACGACGAGGCGCTCGGTGGTCCCGGGATCGACGACTGCGTCGCCGAGACCGAGGTCGACTGCGAGCGCTGACCCGCTAGGTCGCGCGCATGCGGTTGTTCCGCGCGTTGTGCTCGAGCTCGGCGAGGCCGAGCGCCTCGAGCAGCGGCGGCACGTACATCCCGAACCGGCCTCGGAGTCCCTTCTTGAGGCCGTACCACCCGCCGACCGGGTTGTCGGGCGAACGACCCCACGCCTCGACGGTGCCCTCGGCGGCCGGCTTCTGTTCGTCCGCGCTGCCGAGCGGCACCCAGTCGCCGTTCGACTTCAGCATCGCGTGCAGGTCCTCGATGCACCGGAGCTGGTAGCCGAGCCGGGTCTTGCCCACCTGACACACGAGCGCGGGCGGATCGGCCCCCTCGTCGCGCCACATCTGGTACTCGGAGGTCCCCGGCGGTGTCTTCAGCACCCAGGGGTCCTGCTCCGTGCCGCTGCCCTTCGCGCCCATCGGCTCCTCCTTCGAACGCGGCCGTCACCTCGAGCGCCGAGGGTACCCCGGACCGGCGCCGCGCTCTCGTCCGCTAGTCGAACAGCGCGTCGAACGCGTGCAGCGATTCACCCAGGCGACCCGCGATCGTCGTCGCGAGCCATCGATGCAGCGCCGCGGCCAGCTCGGGATCGTCGGTCTCCATCCGTTCGATCGCGGTCTTGCTGAGCCTCAGGACCACGCTCGGCGTCTCGGCCACCACGTCGGCGGTGCGCGGCACGCCCGAATACATCGCGAGCTCGCCGACCATCACGCCGGGGCGCAGCGTCCGAAGGCGCATGCGGGTGCCCTCGGGCGTCACGGTCTCGACCCGCAACCTGCCGGACTCGAGCACGAACACGTCGTCGGGCGGCTCGTCCTGGCGGATCAGCACGGCGCCGTCCTCCAGCGACACCCGCTCCAGGTACGGCCGCAGGCCCGGGGGCATCCCCGCGAGCGCGTCGCCGTCCAGGTCCGCAGGCTCGACGCGCTCCGTCCCGCGAGCAGCACCTCCTCGCACCGCTGCAGCCCGCGGTCCAGGTCGGGCTCGAACCGCACGAGCTCGCCCTCGCTCACGCCGCCGCGCGGAGCTGTTCGCGCACGGGTTCGGACACGCCGGTCAGCACGAGCTCGAACCCGTGGGCCTGGGCGAGCCCGATCACCTTGACGAAGGCGACCACCGCCGAGGAGTCCACGCCGGTCACGCGGCGCAGGTCGATCACCAGGAACCGCAGGGGCCCGGCCTCCACGCGCTTCCGGATCCGCTCGAGCAGGCCGTTGGCCGAGCCGAAGAACAGGAACCCGTTCACGCGCAGGATCTGGACACGGTCGCCCATCGTGGCCAGCACCGCCCGCTCGGCCGGCGGGCGGTCGACGTTGGAGTGGTAGGTCTCCCCGAAGGCGACCTCGCGCACCAGCTCGATCCGCCCGTAGTTGACCGCGAACAGCACGACCGCCAGCACCAGGCCGACCACCACGCCGGGCAGGTACCCCCGGCCGATGATCACCGCCAAGATCACCAGCACGACCCCGTACTCGAACGGCGGCAGGACCTTGCGCTTGTCCCAGACCCACTCGACCATGAACGCCAGGCCGAGGAACACCAGCACGCCGCCCACGATCATCCGCGGGATCAGCTCGATCACCGAGGCGCCGAACACCACCGCCGGCAAGGGGGACCGCGGCCGCGATCAGGCCGGCGACGCGGGCGTTCACGCTCATGCGTTCGGCGAGGGCGGTCAGGCTGAGCGCGTGGTACCCGGGGATCCCGCCCAGCGCCCCCGAGACCACGTTCAGCAGCCCGGCATCGCGGAGCTCCCGGTTGGTCTCCAGGTCCCGGTGGAGCACGACCTCGGTGCCGGAGATGTTGAACAGGATCGCGATCGTGGCCACGAACACCGCCGTCGCGATCCCGGCCCACTGGCTCAGCACCGCCGACCAGTCGGCGCCGGTGAGCGCACGGAACGTCCACGGCTGCCACAGCCGGGCCGACTCGAAGGGCCCGAGCAGCCATCGCCCATGCTTGGCGGCCTCGATCGAGGAGCCCGTCACGAGCATGCCGATCGCGAACAGCACGAGCCCGATCCCGAGCACGATCGGGATGACCAGCGGCTTCTTCACCAGCCGGACGGCGAGGAGCAGCGATCACGCCGAAGGCGAGCGCCGGCACCCAATGCTCGAGCGTCGACGGGGCTCACCAGGAGTTCGACCGTGCGGAAGTGCAGCTCCACGCCGGAGGCGACGAAGATGCCGCCCTTGAAGAGCAACCATCCGGTGCCGGCCAGGAACCCCCCGACGACCGGATACGGAACGAACCGGACCAGGTTGCCCAGCCGGAACCTCCCGAGCAGCGCGAAGACGACGCCGCACAGGACCGTCACCACCAGCGTCGCGGCGATCGACGGTGAGGAAGATGTCGGGACGCTCGTACGTCCCGCCGGAGCGCTGGCGACCTCGAGCGCGAGCGTCGGCGACCTTGTCCGCCGTGGTCGACGCGCGACGACCGCGAGCACGGCCGTCGCCGCGTCCTGCACGCTGCCGACGACGCCCCGGGTGCCCGCCCTCCAGGCCAGGAACCCGAGCGTCAGGGCGGCCGCCACGAGGTACAGGCCGATGCCGTCGCCCAGGTGCCGGTGAGGTCGCCGCCGAACACGAAGGCGGCGAACGCGACCGCGAGGACCGCCTCGACGGCGCCGATGATCACGCCGGCGGCGAGCATGGCCAGCCAGCCCACCGACCGCCGCACCTCGGACACGATCCCTCCTCCTCGTCAGCTAGTCCAGCAGGGCGTCGAACTCCCGCAAGGTGTCGCGCAACCGATCCGAGAGGATCCCCGCGAGCCACCGGTGCAGCGCCGCGGCCAGCTCGGGATCCTCGGCCTCCATCCGCTCGATCGCGGCACTGCTGAGCCGTCAGGACCACGCTGGGGGTCTCGGCCACCACGTCCGCGGTGCGCGGGACGCCGGTGTACATCGCGACCTCGCCGACGACGACCCCGGCGTTCACGGTCCGCACCCGCATCCGGGTCCCGTCGGCCGTCTCCATCTCCACGCTCAGCCGGCCCGAACCCACGACGTACACGTCGTCGGGCGGCTCGTCCTGGCGGATCAGGACGGCGCCTTCGGCAGCTCGACCCGCTCCAGGTAGGGCCGCAGACCCGCCGGCATCCCGGCGAGCGCGTCGCCGTCCAGCTCGGCCGGCTCGGACCGGCTCCGTCTCCCAGCAGCCCCTCCTCGCACCGCTGCAGGCCCCGGTCCAGGTCCGGCTCGAACCGCACGACCTGGCGAGGCGACCACGCCCCCGCGTTCGAGCTGCTTGCGCACCGGCTCGCTCACCCCGGTCAGCACCAGCTCGAACCCGGCGGCCTCGGCCAGGTGCACCACCTTGACGAAGGCGACCACCGCCGAGGAGTCCACGCCGGTCACCCGTCGCAGGTCGATCACCAGGAACCGCAGCGGCCCGGCCTCCACGCGCTTTCGGATCCGCTCGAGCAGACCGTTGGCCGAGCCGAAGAACACGAACCCGTTCACTTGCAGGATCTGGACGGCATCGCCGAAGGACCGGAGCGCCGCCCGCTCGGCGGGAGGCCGGTCCACGTTGGAGTGGTAGGTCTCCCCGAACGCGACCTCGCGCACCAGCTCGATCCGGCCGTAGTTGACCGCGAACAGCACGACCGCGAGCACCAGCCCGAGCACCACCCCGGGCAGGAACCCCTTGCCGATGATCGCGGCCACGATCACGAGCACGACCCCGTACTCGACCGGCGGCAGGACCTTGCGCTTGTCCCAGACCCACTCGACCAGGAAGGCGAGGCCCAGGAACACCAGCACCCCGCCGACGATCATCCGCGGGATCAGCTCGATCACCGAGGCGCCGAACACCACCGCCGCGAGCGGGACCGCGGCGGCGATCAGCCCGGCCACCCGGGCGTCCACGCGCATGCGTTCGGCGAGCGCGGTCAGGCTGAGCGCGTGGTACCCGGGGATCCCGCCGAGCGCGCCGGAGATCACGTTCAGCAACCCGGCGTCGCGCAGCTCCTCGTTGGTGTCCAGGTCCCGGTTCAGCACGACCTCGGTCCCGCTGATGTTGAACAAGATCGCGATCACCGCCACGAACACCGCGGACAGCGATCCCGGCCCACTGCCCGAGCACCGCCGACCAGTCGGCGCCGCCGAGAGGGCTCGGAGCGTCCAGGGCTGCCATCGTTGGAACTCGTCGAACGGTCCGAGCAGCAGCCAGTGGCCCGACCGCGCGCTCGCGATCGAGGAGCCGGTGACCACCATCCCGATCGCGAACAGCACCAGCCCGATCCCGAGCACCACCGGGATCACGAGCGGCGTCTTCACCAGTCGCGTCGCCACCAGCAGGATCACGCCCGAACGCGAACGCCGGGACCCAGAGCTTCAGCAGACTCGCCGTGGAACAGGTCGCCGATCGGCGTGAGGTACGGCGACTCGTCCGAGGAGACGTAGATGCCGCTCTTGAGGAGCAGCCATCCGGCGCCGGCGATGAACCCGCCGACGACCGGGACCGGCACGAACCGGAGCAGGTTGCCGACCGGAACGCTCCCGAGCGCCAGGAAGGCGACTCCGCACAGGACCGTCACGACCAGGGTCGCGGCGACGACGGTGAGGAAGGACCGTTCGATGCTCCCGAACGCGGTGACCGCGATCGTCGCGGCGACGATCGCGAGCACGGCCGCGGCCGCCGGCTGCAGGCCGCCGACCACCCCGCGGGAGCCGCCCCGCCACGCGAAGACGCCGAGCGTCAGCGCGGCCGCCCCGAGGTACAGGCTGATGCCGTCGGCGATGTAGTCGGCGAGGTAGCCGCCGCCGAACACGAGCGCGGCGAACGAGATCGCGAGGACGGCCTCGACCGCCCCGATGATCCCGCCGGCGACCAGCGTCGCCGGCAGGCCCGCTGTCCGTCGTCCGGCTACGGCCCCTCCCTCGTGAAGCAAGGACTGTAGGCCGAACGGCGACCGAGCGTGCGCGGCCCGATCAGGGGCTCGAGCGCTCCTCGGCGAGGCGGGCGAGGTTCCGCAGCTGCTTGCGATCGGCTCGGTTGACCAACGGCCGGAAGATCGTCCGGATCCCCGGCTTGAGCCAGTACGGCAGGTAGTTCACGCGCTCGATCGTCTCGGTGTAGACGATCCGCGAACCCGGCCGTCCGGCTCGATGTCGTACCGATGGGAGAAGTGCGCCTCCCACGTCTCCGCCTTCCTGCGTTCGAGGTGAGCATCGGTCTCGATCACGAACGTACGAGGCCGCGTCACCTGCGTGACCACCGACCGGTCGTGGAACGTGTCCTTGCCCGCCGATCCGGACGAGGTGAACGCCGTGCCGACCGCCGCCGGGCCCTGAGGTGCGTCGAGCGTGAGCATCTTGAAGCCGTCGCTCTCCGCGCGTTCGCCCGACCAGATCAGATGGTTCCGAAGATCCGCGATCACGTCGAAGACCGCTTCGGGAGGCGCCGAGGACGTCACCGAGGGATGCGTTCGGAACCCGAAGGGCCGGTCGGCCATCGCCGGATGCTATGCGAAGCGAGCGCGAGGACTCCACTCGCATCCACCTCGGGGAGGGCATAATCCGCGCGTGACCGACACCGAGCCACCGGTCGACCCGCGCGGCGAGCAATGCTGCGAGCGACGTCCAGATCAGGACGTTCCTGATCGCGGACGTCCGCGGCTACACCCTGTTCACGCAGGAGCGCGGGGACGAGGCCGCCGCGAAGCTCGCCGCGAAGTTCGCGCGACATCGCGCGAGAGGTCGTCGAGGCACGCGGCGGCACGCTGCTCGAGCTCCGCGGCGACGAGGCCCTCTGCGTCTTCTCGTCGACCCGGGAGGCGATCCGTGCCGCGGTCGACCTCCAGCAGCGGTTCGTCGAGGAGACGCTCGAACAGCCGGAGCTGCCGCTCACGGTCGGGATCGGCTCGACGCCGGCGAGGCGGTCCCGGTCAGGGCGGCTACCGGGGCGGCGCGCTGAACCTGGCGGCCCGGCTCTGCGGCCAGGCGCGCGCCGGCGAGATCCTCGCCTCCCGCGAGGTCACGCACCTCGCGCGGCGGATCGAGGGCGTCCGGTACGAGGATCGCGGCTCGCTGACGTTCAAGGGCATCTCGCGAGCCGGTCGCGGTCGTCCGCGTCGTCCCCGAGGGCGCCGATCCCGGTCGAGCGGCTGCAGCCCGTTCGCCCCGCCGCCGCCGCCGCCGCGCGAAGGACGCACGGCGCTGGGTGTTGATCGGCGCGATCGTCGCTGGTCCTCGCGCTCGTCGCGATCTCGATCCCGCTGCTGACGTCCGGCGGACGACGCCGACGTCGACATCGGGACGAACTCGGTCGCGCGGATGGACGCGGAGGACGGCAGCCGTCGAGCTCGCCGAGGAGCTCGGCCAGCGACCCGGCGCGAGCGCGATCGGGTTCGGGAGCCTCTGGGTCGCCCAGCCGGACCGCGGCGTCGTGGCCCGCCTGGCCCTCGAGACACGGCTCGGTCGCCGACACAATCCGGGTCGGGAACGCTCCCCGCGGGCGTCGCGGTCGGCGAGGGCTCGGTGTGGGTCACGAACGCCGGCGACGGCACCGTGAGCCGGATCGACGTCGAGACCAACGAGGTCAGCCAGACGACTCCACGCCGGCGTCGGCCCCGACCGGGATCGCGGTGGGCGACGGCGTCCTGTGGGTCGCCGACTCGATCGGCGGCGCGCTCCTGCGGGTCGATCCGAGCTCGGGAGACGCCGAGACGGTGCCGCTCGCCGGGCCTGCCCTCCGGCGTGGCCTTCACGCCCGAGGGCGTGTGGGTCTCGGTCGCGCCGGACAGCGTCGCCCGCGTCGACCCCGCCGGATCCGAGCGTCGACTTCACCCAGCAGGTGGGCAACGGGCCGACGGCGGTCGCTGTCGGCGTTCGGCTCGATCTGGGTCGCGAACCATCTCGACGGCACCGTCACCCGGCTCGAGCCTTCCACGGGCGAGCATCGAGGCGACGATCCCGGTCGGACAGGGCCCGAACGCGCTCGGCGCGGCGGCCGGATCCTGTGGGTCGCGAACGAGTTCGACGACGCCGTCGTCGCGATCGACCCAGCGACCAACGACGTCGAGCAGCCCGTTCCGGTCGGCGGCGCGGCCGCGTCGCTCGCCGGCCGACGAGCGATGGACTGTGGCTCGCCGTCGGGGCATCGGCGACCGAGCATCGCGGCGGAACCCTGACGGTCTCCTCCGAGCAGCCGAGCGCCGACGTCGCTCGACCCGGCGCGTCGCCTACGACACCGAGCGTTGGCGGATCCTGACGATCACGAACGACGGACTCTGGCTACCGGAAGGTCGGTGGCCCGGACGGAGCGACGCTCGTCCCGGACCTGGCGTCGGCGCTCCCCGACGTCTCCGCCGACGGTCTGACCTACCGGTTCCCGCTCCGCGACGGGATCCGCTACTCGACGGGCGAACCGGTCCGACCCGAGGACTTCCGGCGCGGCGATCGAGCGGAGCCTCGTCCTGCACGTCGGCCGGCGTATCTTTGAGCGCGATCGAAGGCGCGGACGCGTGCACTCCGGAGGACGCCCTCCGCCTGCGACCTCTCGGGAGGATCGAGGTCGACGACGAGGCCGTGACGTTCCACCTCGCGACGCCGGACCCGGAACTGCCGCTTCAAGCTCGCCCTGCCGTTCGCCTTCCCGGTCCCGGCCGACACCCCGGCCGAGGACTCAGGGCCTCGAGCCGGTCCCGGCGACCGGGCCGTACATGGTCGCGCGAGGCCGGACCGAAGCGCATCGAGCTGGAGCGGAACCCGGGGTTCCGCGAGTGGTCGGCCGCGGCGCAGCCCGACGGGTTCGTCGACGCGATCTCCTGGCGGTTCGACGAGGAACCTCGCGAAGCGTTCGACCAGCTCGAGGGCGGGGACGTCGACGTGATGGTCGACAGAGCCGAGCCCGGAGGACCTGGCCGTCCTGCAGCTCGACCCACCCCGACCAGGTCGTCACTGGCCGGCGCCGTTCACGCTGTACGTCGGCTTCGACGTCCGTGAAGCCGCCGTTCGACGACGAGCGGGTCCGGCAGGCCGTCAACTACGCGATCGACCGCGACACGTCGTCGACCTCCTCGGGGGCCCGACGATCCAGCGCCAGACCTGCCAGATCCTCCCGCCGAACTACCAGGGCTACGAGCCGTTCTGCCCCTACACCCTCGAACCCGACGACGGCGTCTGGTCGGCCCCCGACATCGACCGAGCGAAGGCGTTGATCGAGGAGGCCGGCGCGGCCGGAACCCCCGTCGACGTCCTGGTCAGCCGACGGATTGCCTCCCGGTGCAGCTGGACGTCGATGGAGCACGTCACGGACGTCCTCGCGGAGATCGGCCTCGAGCCGGATCTCGAGACGTGCACGGCGCCACGCCGTACTTCAGCCGGATCTTGCCGCCGACCGGCGGGGAGCCCGGCACGCTCGCGGGGACGCCGCGGCATCCGCACGTCTTCATGAGCGGCTGGATCGCGGACTACCTCGGGGCGCGCAACTTCATCGAGCCCCAGTTCGGGTGCGGCGAGGCGGGGTTCGCCAACGGGCACGGATGGTGCGACGAAACGCTCGAGCGGACAGATCGACGAGGCGAGCGCGTTGCAGGTGACCGACCCCGGCGCGGCGAACCGCGCCTGGGGGGAGATCGAGCACCAGCTGGTCGACGCCGCGGTCCAGGCTCCGCTCACCAACCCTCTCACGACCCACGCCGTGTCGGATCGAGCGGAGAACGTCCAGATCCACCCGCAGTGGGGGCTGATGCTGAGCCTCATCTGGGTCCAGTGAGAAGGGGGTAACGCGGGGATGCTGCGGACGAGGTTCCTCCGATGGCGCGTGCTGGTGCAGACGTGCCTCATCGTGCTCGGCATCGTCGCGGCCAAGCTCGCCATCTCCGCGTTCTCGCTCGAGTTCATCAGCATCAGCCCGCTGTTCACGAGCGTCCTGGCGGGAGGCGTGTTCGTCCTGGGGCTGATCGTGGCCGGGACCCTGGCCGACTACAAGGAAGCCGAGCGCGTGCCGGCGGAGCTCACGGCCGCCCTGCACGAACATCCACGACGACGCCGCGTCCTTCAAGCAGGCCTTCCCCGAACTCGATCTCGAGCGGCCTGGAGGACACCCTGGTCGGCATCGTCGGCGCCTTCCAGCACGACCTGGGGGACACGCGGTCCACCGAGGCGCTCGACGCGATCGACGAGCTCAACGCGTCGTTCCTGGAGTTCGACCGGATCGGCGTCCCGGCCACGTACACCTCCGGCTGCGCGGCGAGCAGGGGGCGCTCCGGCGGAGCGTGCTCCGCGTGTACCACGTGCAGCGGACGGAGTTCCTCCCCTCCGCCTACCTCCTGATCCAGGCGATCGTGGTGATCATCATCACCGTGCTGGCGTTCATGGAGATCGAGCCGACCTACGAGGCCGTCATCATCCTGGCGTTCATCTCGTTCTTCTTCATCTCGCTGCTCCGGCTGCTCCGCATCATGGACCGTCCGTTCCACGTCGATGAGCGAACGGACGACGACGTCAGCCTGTTCCTGCTCCGCAGCTTCGTCGATCGGCTCAACCGCTCGCTCGCCTGAGGCGGCCGAGCTCCCTCGAGGACCGGCCGACCGTACTCATCTCGCGACGCCCGACGTCTGGGGTGGTGAGGTGACAGATTGAGCCAGGTGAAGGCCCAGGTGGCTTCGGAGACGGCCGGCCGGCAGGCACGGCTCGAGGAGCTGTACGAGCGCAACGCTCCGTCGGCGCTCAGGACGGCCTACTTCCTACGGGCGACCCGGACCTCGCGGAGGACCTCGTGCAGGAGGCGTTCGTCCGCGTGGCGGGACGCTTCGGCCATCTCCGAACACCCGACGCGTTCCCGGCGTACCTGCGCCGGACGATCGTGAACCTCTTCACGTCGAACCTGCGACGTCGGGCGTTGGAACGTGCATGGCTCCGGCGACAGGCGGCCGAGCCGGTGACGTTCCAGGGCGATCCCGAGACGCGCGACGACCTCTGGCGGGCCCTCGCGGTCCTCCCGGCTCGCCAGCGCGCCGCCGTCGTGCTGCGCTACTACGAGGACCTGCCCGAACGCGAGGCGGCGGCGGTCCTCGGCTGCTCGACGGGTGCGCTCCACCAACTCGTGACGCGCGCGACCGCAACGTTGCGCGACAACCTCGCGGGAGATGAGCGATGACGAACGATCTCGATCGTGACCTTCGCGAAACGTTCCAGAGGCACGAGTCGGACCTGATCGGCCGTGGGCTGTCGCCGCCTCCGAGCCTCGCGCGGCGGGTCCGGCGCCGCCAGGCCCGGACCGTGGTCGTCGCCGCCGCGGCGGTGGCGGCGATCCTGGTGGCGCGCCGGCAGCGCCGTCGTCCTGCGCTCGGGATCGCGCCCCGCCAACGATGGGGAGAACGGGACGACCCGGCTCCACGGCAACGGTCAGATCGTGGTCTCGGAGGCCACCCGCGGCATCTGGATCCTCGATCCCCAAGAGCCGAAGAGCCAGCCCGAGCTTCTCGTCGACGACCGGACGCTCCCGAACGTCGGTCTCGCCTGGTCACCGGATGGCAGGCGCTTGGCGTACGCGGTCGCGGAGCACGACGAGCGGCGACCATGGCAGCCGTCGTTCGGCGTCTGGATCCTCGATCTCGACACGGGGAGCAAGGAGCAGATCTCGACCTGCGACCCCTCCGCATGCCCCCGTCTGATCGACTGGTCGCCCGACGGCTCGCGCCTCGCCCTCACCGATAGTTACGGGCTCTACGTGATGGACCTCGACGGCAACCAAGGGCCGAGCATCGCTGCGTTCCCCGGCGGGGAGATCGGCCAGCCCTCATGGTCGCCGGACGGTTCGAGGATCGTCTTCTCGGTCCGCAACGGCACCTTCCCGGACTACGGACCCTCCCAGCTCTACACGATCGCGCCCGACGGCTCCGACCTCACCCTCGTGCTCGAGCGACCCTTCAACGGCGCTCTCGATCCGATGTGGTCGCCGGACGGGTCGCAGATCGCGTACTGGGATTGGGGAACCGACGAAGCGTACGTCCCGGAGTCGGCAACCGAAGCGTCCTTCCCCAAGATCTGGGTCGTCGACGCGGACGGCTCGAACCCAACGAAGGTCTACGTCGACCGTTCCGGGACCGTCGGCCCAGGCTCCTACTACGGCGGCGTCAGCTGGTCACCTGATGGCACGCAGCTGGCGTTCATCATCGCGTATCAGTTCTACGTCATCGATGCGGACGGAACGGACCTGAGGACCGATCTGTTCGGGAACGGGTTCGGGGACGACGGATTCGCCCTCCGGCCCGCATGGCAGCCGGTCCCGGGAGGCTCGCTGGTGGTGATGCAGACCTTCCTGGATCCTGCGCGGGCCCCTGCCCAACGCGGGCAGGGGCCCGAGCGACGTCGCAGCCGCCGACGACGGCGCCTAGGCCATGACGGCCTGGCGTCCCCGCAGGAAGATCGCCGAGCGCGCCGCGACCCACAGTCCGGAGATCCCAACGAGGCCGTAGACGATCCTCGTCGCGGCGTTCGTCTCACCGAAGTCGAGACCGAACAGGGCCGCCACGAGATCGAACTCGGCCAAGGCGACCAGACCCCAGTTGAGGGCCCCGACGACCACCAGCGCCAGCGCAACTCCATCCATCACCTTCATGTCAGAACCTCCTTCGCGATGCGGTTCGTGAACGTGTCTCACCTCGTGCCGACCCGCAGCGACACGACGGCGAACTCGTAGCCGGACTCGGCACTTCCCCACGCATAGACCTGGTACGCGGTGCCCCGCGCGAGCTTCAGGACGGCGGGGCCGATCACCGGCGCGTACTCGTCGGGCAGCGACACCCAGGCCGCGTAGACGCCGGCCGGCACCTTCAGCGTGGCCGTCGCGCCGTTCGGCACGCCTTCGAGGACGGTCCTGCCGTTCGCCCACACGTCGACGGCCGGCGCGGCGGCCGTATGACGGATCGTCACGCGAGCCGAACCCTTCGCGAGCGGCCTGACGTTGTTCCGGAACAACCCGAGCGTGGGCGTCCATCCTTGGTCAGGTGTGCGATCGCCGTGTAGTTCCGACCGCCCGCGAGCTCGACGCCCGCGGCCTGGAGGATGGCCGGCGCCTCACACGTCTCACCTTCCGGCACGATCGCGACGTCGTAGGGCCCGGCAGGAAGCGCCACGCCCGTCACCACTTCCCCCGGGTTGAATCCCGGGATCGCCACGTCGCCGTTCACGCAGACCTCGACGTCAACGCCCGGGATCGCGTGGACGACGTTGAGGGTCGCGTCGGCTGCCGCCGCGGACCCGGTACCGAGCATCGACACCGCCAACGTCATCGCGATGCCGAACCCAACCAGTCGCCTTACCATGTTGCCCTCCTCGGGTTGCGGGCACCTCCCGCTCTTCCCGAGGACGACGCTACGACGTCCAGCACCTCAAAACCATGCATAAACCTATGCACTCTGCATTGAGTCTTGGCTCGCGGGCGCCTACCCTATCGGCATGGCTCGAACCGGCTCCGGACAGGGGGTCCCGATCGCGACGGTGTCGAAGGTCCTCGACATCCCCGTGCCCACGATCCGCTCGTGGGAGCGCCGGTACGGCTTCCCCGCGCCTTCCAGGACGGATGGGCGTCATCGCCGCTACACCGCACGAGAGATCGAGCAGCTCCGCGACCTTCGCGACCTCATCACGCGGGGACATTCCGCCGGGGATGCCGTTGCCAGGCTTTCCGAGGCGGGCCGACCCTACATCGAGGACGATCCCATCGACGCGGTGCTCCAGTCGGCGATGCGGCTGGACAGCGACAGCATCCGTTCGGCGCTCGACGCGGCGGCCGGACGCACGGGTGTCGAATCCGTCATACGCGACGTCGTGTTCCCTGTGATGCATGAGATCGGGAGGCGATGGAAGACGGGCGCATGCGACATCGAGCAGGAGCACCTCGCGACCGAGTCGGTGCGGGCGTGGCTCGCGCGCCAGCGCGCGATGGCCCCGCCCCCGTTCCGGCCAGATCCGGTCGTCCTCGCCTGCGGTCCCAAGGATCCTGCACTCCATCGGCATCGAGGCGTTCGCCCTCGTCATGTCACGCCGTGGATGGTCGTGTCGCGTGCTCGGCCCGATGACGCCGGCTGGGGCGCTGGTCGGCGCCGTCCGGGAGCATCGAAGCAGCCGCTGCCGTCGTGACGGCGCAACGGCGTGTCACCCGACGCGCGGCGGTCGAGGCGCTCGCCGCGGTCCATACGCTCCCCGGCGTTCTGGGCTTCTATGCCGGCGATGCGTTCGCCGCGCCGGGCGCCCGTCGCGACGTCCCCGGCACCTACCTCGGAGAGGACGTCCTGGCGGCGGCCGAGGTGTTTGAGTCGGCGATCCCCTCTCCCCCGCGACGGTGAAAACCGGAACTCCTTACTCGAGCTAGCCGAGGCCGTGTACCGGAGCTGGCGGGGCGGCGAGCTCGCCCACCGGATGGAACGCGCACTGATCGGCCCTCGTGGCTCCTCGTCGGCCGCCGGGTGGTCGCCCGACGGCACCCGGATCGCCCACAGCGCGGATCTGGCGCCGCCCGACGGCTGCTCCTTGAACTCCAGGTTGGGCGCCTACGTGATGAACATGGAGACGGGAGCGCGGACGCTGATCGCCTTCGGTGAACCCCTCGCGTTCTGCGGCGGCGAGCTCGTTTCGCAAGCCTCGCTGACCGAGATGTCGACGTTCGTCGACGGCTACGGACTCGGGTTGTACAACCCCGCAGATCCGTACGCGGTGGCCTTGGGGCACGCCGGCGGGAACTTCGGCTACGTGTCGTGGGCCGGGTGCCTGCCCGAGGTCGGCTCGGTCGTCGTCGTCCTGAGTGATGTCGAGTTCGACGACATCGGCGGGATGGCCAGGCCGCTAGTGGAGGCCGTGATCGCAGACTGACACCCGCGGTCCGGCTCGCGCACGAGCTGACCTTGCTCTGATCGATCAGGTGGACAATTAGGCGTGCTGATCCAAGTGGGCGTCGAATCGGGATGCCAGGCCGTCCAATCTCGACTCGATCGCGTCGAACCGCGTGTCAACCCTCGCGAACCCGGCATCGATCCGCGTATCGAGACGTGCAGCCAGGGAGTCGATCCTCGAGCCGAGGTAGAACAGGGTCCCGAGTGACGTGGCTGCGAGTAAGCCGATCGCGGTCCAGACGGCAGCGTCCATCTCTCGCCGAGCGTAGCACCGCCGGGTGACACCGAGTTCGCGAGCGGCGTCATACGGGAATCAGTATCGATGCTGGCCGAGAGATCCCGGCTACTCGAGGTAGCCGAGGCCGCGAAGGTGCTCCTCCATCTCGTCGGCCTCGGTGTCGCTGACCGATGAGGCGTCGTGCGCCGCTCGGCATCCCGCGGATCTCGACCGCCGGCTTCGAAGGCTCGGCCTGCGAGACCTTCGCGTCCGCGCCCACGACCTCGTGCAGCACGCGCCCGGTGTGGTCGATCGAGGCGGGCGCGTCGAGCGCGGCCAGGATCGTCGGGGCCATGTCGACCAGCATCGGCGGCTGCTCGAACGCCTTCACGTTCGGCCCGGCCGCGACGATCACGCCCTCGATCCGGTGGTCGCCGACGCGCTGAACTCGAGGAAGCCGAACTTCTTCAGTAGGTGGTCCATGTGGATCGTGCGCGTGACCGACTGGAACCCGTGGTCCGAGATGAACAGGACCAGGTCGTCGGGCCGCGTGCGCGAGACGAACGAGCCGATCGCGTCGTCGAGCTGCGCGTAGACGTCTCGCCTACGTGGAAGAGGCCGCGGGGCACGCCTCGAGGTGCAGGTACTGTCGGCACTCGTCGTCGGTGAGCGATCGCGTGACCTCATCGCGCGCGATCTCGAGCAGGTCGTCGATGTCGAGGGCCCAGACGCGGACGACGTGAGTCGAACGGACCCGATGAGACGAGCATCGAGCCATCCGGACTGAAGTCGACGAAGTCTCCCGTAGTCGTGGCCTCGAAGGACCAACAGCTCGCTTCCGGTGGCCGCGTCGAACAGCCTGACCGTGCCGTCCGGCATGCTCGCGGCGATCCGGGTGCCATCCGGGCTGAATGCGACCTTGTTCGCCGCGGTGCCGGCCAGGGCTGCAAGGCGGGTTCCGCTCTCCACGTCCCAGACCTCCGCCGGCCCGTCCCGACGCGCGGTGACGAGTCGACCGCCCTCGGGGGCGAAGGCGAAATCGCGGCCGCCGACGCCATGGATCGTGCTCACGACCGCGTCCAGCTCGAGATCCCAGATCGTGATGTGCGGCTCCAGACCCGCAACCTCTCCGGTTGGCCTGGCGGCCACCGCCACGGAGCGGCCGTCGGGGCTGAACAGCGCCCCCAGGACCTCGTAGCCGTCGTCCTCGCGGAGGACGCGGATCTCCCGGCCCGCACGGTCGACGATCCTCACCCACCCGTGGAGGCTCGCCATGAGCAGCTGCGTCCCGTCCGGGCTCCAGTCGACGAGCGAGACCAGCTCGTCCCCGGGGACGGCGAACAGTTGCTCGCCCGACGCGACGTCCCAGACGCCCGCCTTTCCGTCGCCGGACATCGCCGCGACCGCCTCCCCGTCCGGGCTCACGTCGAACTGCCCCTGGCCAGTGAGCCCGAAGCGCCAGCCCCCCGGCCCGAACCGACGGACGGCTCGGCCTGTTCTCGAGATCCCAGATAGCGATGTAGTCGCGCCCCCACACCACCGTCGCGATCTGTGCGCCGCCCCGCGTGAACGCGACGTCGCTGAAGTGCGCGTTCGTCGGAAGGTTCGCGACCTCCGCGTCGCCCGAGACGCCGACGTCCCAGATCTTCGTGGTACCGGCGTCGGACGTGATCAGCCTCGACCCGTCGGGCGAGAGGGCCACGCTCGTCGATCTCCCCGTTCGCGAACCGAGGCGACAGGGACATGACCTCCTCGGCTCAGATCGTCCTCGATGCTCCACACCTTCGCGGTCGCGTCGCCGCCCGTCACCACGCGCCTGGAGTCGGGGGCCCAGCCAAGGCTGCGCACCCACTCGTCGTGGGGGAGGTCGAACCGGAAACGCCCGGTCCCGGCATCGAACACCGCGGCGCCGAAGTACCCGCCGATCGCGATCGATCGACCGTCCGGGCTCCAGCTGACAGAATCCAGTCGCCCTCGGCCACGCGGAGCTCGCGGCCGGAGCCCAGGTCCACCAGGACGGTTCGGCTCTCCCGCGACGGCCACCCGGCGGAGGTCCGGACTGAAGGCCAGGGGTCCCGGAGGAACCGAGGCGGTGAGGATCAGTTGGCCGGTCGCTGCGTTCGCGATCCGCACGCTCGCGTCGGCCTCCCACGCGGCACCCACGAGCGATCCCTCTTCATCGAACGCCGGCGATAGCGCGCGGCCGATGTGCTGGACGCTCGACCGGAGCTCGCCGC
The DNA here is from genome assembly GCA_963744515.1 of uncultured Actinomycetes bacterium. GTDB lineage: Bacteria > Actinomycetota > UBA4738 > UBA4738 > HRBIN12 > DASSJM01. Next base: position 29,750 of record CAVUTN010000001.1, read on the forward strand.
TCGAAGCGGTCCACACGTTCAGCTTCCCGTCGCTGCCGGTCGTCGCCAGCATCGTCCCGTCGCGACTGAACGCGAGACCCGTAACGTCGCCGTCGTGGGCTTGGAGCGAGCGCACGAGCGCCCCGGTCTCCGCGTCTCTGATCTCGACGGCCCCGTCGCCGTCCGCACGTTCGACAGCGAACACCCCCTCGGGGCTCCACGCGACCGACCCGCCGACGCCCGGCACGGTCAGCTCGATCCTGGACGCGCCGACCGCCTGGTGGAGCGCGTCCTCGGCCTCGGGCAGGGGCGTGCCGTCGAGCGGATCTCGTCCGTTCGATCGCCTCGATCGCGAGCAGGATCGAGAGCTCGGGGTCGGTGTCCAGGTTGGCAACCGCCCCGCCCACGAGCTCCCGCGCCCCGGCGATCACCGCCTCACGCTCGGCTCGATCGCTCTGGGTCGTCGCGACGAGGGTGAGGCTTGCGGCGACGAGCGCGGCGACCGCGAACACCGCGACCGCGGTTCTGAGTCGCCGGAGCGAGCGCCGTTCGAGGGCTCTGCTCGCGTGCGACGCGTTCGGCTTCGCTGGCTCGCTCCGCCTCGGCGAGCTCGAGGCTTGCGTCGAGGAACTCTCGCTCGGACTGGGCGAGCGAGAGCGTGGTCGTCGCACCCCACGTGGAAAGCTGTTCCAGCCGCGAGCCCCGGAGCAGGAAGCTCGGGTCGCGGCCGGCCGCCTCCCATTCGGCCGCCGCCGCGGCCAGTCGACGCTCCGTGCGCAGATCGTCCCTGGCCGAGTCGATCCAGCCGCGGAGCCGGCCCCACTCGCGAAGCAGCGCCTCGTGTGCGACCTCGACGGTGGGCTCCCGCGAATCCGGATCGCGGTCGAGGGACAGCAGCCGGTGCCTGCCGTACGCCTCGATCACGCCGTTCAGCGCGCGACCGTCGACCCCGAGTCGGTCGAGCTCGGACCGGCCCACCCGTCGCCGCGTATCCTCGCTCCCCTCGCCGAGCGCGACCAGGCGCAGGAACAGCTGCTCCGCGGCCTGCTTGCCGGCCGCGTTCATCCCCTCGTACAGCTGCTCGGCGCGGCGGGCGAGCGCGCCCGAGACCCCGCCGATCTCCCGGTACGCCTGGGCCGACAAGGTCGCGTTGCTGCGGCCGTCGAACACCTCGGTCATCGCGTACTGCAGGAGCGGCAGGGCGCCTGGCTGCTCGGCGACGTCGGCGACGACCTGGGCGACGAGGGCCGGTTCGACCGTCACCCCGACGTTCTCGGCCGGACCGGCGATCGCGCGCTCGAGCTCCTGGGGCGACAGCGGCACGACCGGTTCGGTGCGTGCGCGCATCAGCTCGGCGAACCCGCTGTACGCGAGCGGTCGGTCGTAGAAATCCGCCCGCAGCGTGGCAACGGCAACGAGCCGGGAGTCCGGATCGGCGACGGCCGATCGCACGCCGTCGAGGAAGCGACGCCGCTCACGTTCGTCCTCGACGAGCGTGAACACCTCCTCGAGCTGATCCAGGACCAGGACGAGCTGAGAGCCGTCGGCGGGAAGCGCCTGCTGGACCGCGCGATGGAGCCCGTGTTCGTCGCCTTCGAGCAGCTCGAGCAGCGACGGAGGCGCCTTGATGGCGACCCGGAGGATCGCCGCCTCGAGCTCCTCGAGCGGGTGCGGGCCCGGCGCCATCTCGACGTAGAACCATCCCGCCGAACCATCGACCGCTCCTCCGCGCAACGCGGGGACGAGACCCGCTCGGACGGCCGACGACTTGCCGCTGCCAGAGGGGCCGACGACCGCGAGGAAGCGGGAGCCCTCCATGTCCTCACGCAGCCGGGCGACGAGCCGCTCGACCAGCGCTTCGCGCCCGAAGAAATCGACGGCGTCGGCCTCCACGAACGGACGGAGTCCCTTGAACGGGTTGGTCGCGTCATCGCTGGCTGCGACCAGGTCCAGATCCGGCCCGAGGGACGTCCGGAGCGCGGCCGCGAGTACCGGAGCGTCCGGGAATCGAAGGGCCGGGTCCTTCGCGGTCGCCTGTGCGATGACGTCGTCGACGGCGGCGGGGAGCGTGGGACGGTCGGCACGCACCGATGGGAGCGGATCGTGCAAGCTCCGCTCGAGCAAGGTGGCGATCGATCCGTCGGAGAACGGATGTCGGCCGGTGAGTCCCTCGAACACCATGACCCCGAGGGCGTACACGTCGGTCCGAGGCGAGACGGCGTCACCGCGGATCTGCTCCGGGGACAGGTAGGCCGGCGTGCCGAGCGGTCCGGTCCGCGTCTTCCGTGGATCGGAGATGTCCTTGGCGATGCCGAAGTCGCTGAGGTACGCGTTGCCCTCCTCGTCGAGCAGCACGTTCTCGGGCTTGACGTCGCGATGGACGATCCCCTGGCGGTGCGCAGCTGCCAGCGCTTGCGAGATCTGATCGACGAGGTCTGCGAGCTCCTCGGGCGCGATCGCGCGGCCGCCCTCCAGACGCTGCCGAAGGCTCCCGTGGCTGAGGTATCGCATCACGAGGTAGGCGCCGTCGGGGTCGCGCCAGTAGTCGTAGAGCGGGACGATGTGCGGATGCTCCAGGCGCGCGACGATCTGCGCCTCCGCCTCGAAGCGCCGGACGAACTCGGGGTCGTTCGCGAGCTCGGGGTTGATCGCCTTGACCGCGACCTCGCGGCCGACGTGGGGCTGGATCGCGCGATGCACGACGCCGAAGGAGCCCTCGCCGATCCGCTCGAGGAGGCGGTACCCGCGGAGGGGTTCGCCTTGCAGGTCGAGCTCCGGGTCGTGGCGAAGGATCCTCTCGTGCAGGGTCTGGAGCTCTGCGGTCGGATCGATCCCGAGCTCGTCGGCCAGCATCTCCCGAGCACGTTGGAAGGCCTTCAGCGCGTCGGCCTGGCGGCCGGAGCGGTAGAGCGCGAGCATCAGGTGCCCCCACACCCGCTCGCGCAGCGGATGGGCCGCCGCCATCGCCTCGAGCTGTCCGACGACGTCGACGTGCCGACCGAGCGCGAGCTCGGCCTCGATCTTCTCCTCGGTCGCCTGGAGCCGAAGCTCCTCGAGCCGGGCGATCTCTCCGGTCAGCGAGGCTTCGGCGGCGAAGTCGGCCAGCGCCGGACCGCGCCAGAGCTCGAGCGCCTCGGTGAGCGTTCGCACGCCGGTTCTCGGTTCGTACGTCCCGCGCCTGACATCGCTCAGGAGTCGCTCGAAGCGGAGTGAGTCCACCTCGTTCGGATCGGCTTGCAGCAGGTACCCAGGCGGGCGGCTCTCGATCGCGTCGGTCCCGAGCACCGACCGCAGCCGCGAGACGATGACCTGGAGCGCGGCCTTGGGCGTTTCGGGGAGCTCCTCGCCCCAGACCGCGTCGATCAGGTGGCCGGCGGGGACCACCTGGTTCGCCGAGAGCGCCAGGTGCGCGAGAACCAGCCGTTGCTTCGGGCCCCCGAGCGGGAGCGGGCCGTCCCCGTCGGAGACCTCGAGCGGTCCGAGGACCCCGAAACGCACGGGCCGACGGTACCCCTGTCCCGATATGCGCGCGACCCCCCGCTCACCCTTCTTCACCGGATCCACGTAGGCAGGGTGCATCGCGGCGCTTTCAGCCGACTTTCAGCCGAGACGGCCCTATCGCACGGGGTCCTCTGAAAGCAGCCTGCAAGCAGCCGAAAGCCCATCGAAAGGGTCGGCGCTCATGGTGCTGAGCGACGACGCCGCTCGGATGACGCGGCGAGACAGGGAGGAGGGCACAGATGATGAGGAAGGTGAGCGTCGGGGTGATCGCGACAGCGCTCCTGCTGTCGGGAGGACTGGTCGGCGTCTCGTTCGCGGGAGCGGGTGGCATCACCGAGCCCCAGGTGATCGAGCTATCGCTCGACCTCTGCGGCGACTCGTGTCGAGGCTTCGAACTGCAGGATCCCATCTTCGGGCGACGCGGAACCGCGTGGATCGTGGTGTCCGATGACCCGCTCTTCGATGTGGACGGCACCAGGGTCGGGCATCAGAGCCAACAGTGCACGGTCTCGTACGGACGCAACGACAAGGGAGGGACCCCCTGGCTCTGCACCAATGTGATCACGCTCAAGGCGGGCCCGCACACCCAGCCCGGAACGGTGGTGACCACGGGCATCTACAACTTCGGCGGCGAGACGTACGCGGTCACCGGCGGGACCGGGGCCTACGAGAACGTTCGCGGATACGCCACGATGGTGGTCGTCGATGACCGCGAGGTTCTCACTCTCAACCTGATCCCGTAACGCGATGCTTCCGCCGATCGTGCAGCGATGGGACCCGATGGTGAGGTCGTCGCCGTCTCCGATGTCGGCATGGCGCGTCAGCGTTCGAGCGTGGGCGTGGCCCTCGATGGCGTCATCGGCATCGTGCGGTCTGGCAGATCGTAGTCGACACACACATCGGTCACGCAGACCCTAGGAGGGAAGATGTTTCGAAAGACCACAACAGACGGACCGCGATCAGCGGATCCGGGGCTGGTCGCTGGTCGCTCTCGCGATCGGAACGCCCGCGAGGGGTGGCACGAACGACATAGTGCAAGTGCGGAACCGAACCATATCGGAAGCGCTCCCGAACCTGCCGAACTCGGCCGACAGCGTCATCGAGTGGAACGCCAACGCCCAAGCGGCCTCATCGCCACGGCCGGGAGGGCGCTGACCGCGGGTACCTGCATCTCGCGATGGTCCAGGGCGCCGTCTACGACGCCGTGAACGCGATCGAGGGCGGGTACGAGCCCTACCTCGAAGCTCTGCCCATGGCTCGACCGAGGGACTCGTCGCCGCGGCGGCGGCGCAGGCGGCGCACGATGTGCTCGTCGGCCTGTTCCCCGCTCAGCAGGCGACCCTCGACGCGGAGCTCGCCACCACGCTTGGGGGGATCCCCGACGGCGCCTCCAAGACCGGCGGGATCGAGGTCGGTGCCACGGCAGCTGCCGCGATGCTCACGGCCAGGACAACGACGGGAGGTTCATTCCGTTCACGTTCGATCCAAGGAACGCAAGCCGGAGAGTGGCGCTCGACCGCGTTCCTCCGAACGGCAATCCGTCATCGAACCGGCCCCCTGGGTCTCCAACGTCGAGCCGTTCATGGTGCCGGAGGACCGCGTTGCGCACGGACGGCCCGAACGCGCTCGCGAGCGATGAGTACGCGAGGACCGGAGGTGGGCCTGCATCGCGTCCACGAGCGCCACGCACACGGCATACAACGAGGTCAAGGAGCTCGGATCGCTGACCAGCTCCAGCCGGACCCCCGAGCAGACGGCCGTCGCGCTGTTCTGGCATCGAGAACGCGATCGTGGATGCTGAACCGCGACCTTCCGCACGATCGCCGAGGACGAGGGGCTCGACACGCCGAGGAGGCTCGGCTGTTCGGGATGCTGGACCTGACCGGGGCGGACGCGGTCATCGACTGCTGGGACGACAAGGGGTTCCACGGCTTCTGGCGGCCGATCACGGCGATCCGCCTGGGCGACGACGACACCAACCCCGCGACCGACAGGCGACCCGGCGTGGACGCCGCTGTTCCCGACGCCCCCGGGCACGCCGCCGTACCCCGACCACCCCTCGGGCTACAACTGCATCACCGGCTCGATGATGAACGCTGCCAAGGACTTCTTCGGGACGAACAAGATCGCGTTCACCATCCACAGCAACTCCTCGGGCGCGGACCGGGACTACACGCGCTTCACCGAGGTCTACAAGGACACGATCGATGCGCGCGTCTACCTCGGGATCCACTTCCGGACGGCCGACGTGCAGGGGGCGGTGCTCGGCAAGAAGGTGGCGAGCTGGGTCGGAGAAGCACTTCTTGCCAACCGGTGAGCTAGAGACCGCTGACAGCGGCCGGGGTGCATCACCACGTCGGGCCAGCCCGACGAGATGCGAGGCGGCGGCTACTCGAGGTAGCCGAGGCCGCGGAGGTGCTCCTCCATCTCGTCGGCCTCGGTGTCGCTGAACCGTCGACTCCTCGTCGCCGGTCGGCATGCCGGGGATCTGGACGGCGCGGCTTCGAGTCTCGGCCTGCGAGACCTTCGCGTCCGAGCCCACGACCTCGTGCAGCACGCGGCCGGTGTGCTCGATCGAGGCGGGCGCGTCGAGCGCGGCCAGGATCGTCGGGGCCATGTCGACCAGCAGCGGCGGCTGCTCGAACGCCTTCACGTTCGGCCCGGCCGCGACGATCACGCCCTCGAGCCGGTGGTCGCCGCTGATCCAGTCGGCGTCCTCGAGCGCGGTCTTCGCGTGGGTGAGCGAGTACTGCTCGGCCGGCTCCATCAGGATGTCGGGCGCCGTGTCGGCGTGCTTGCCCTTGAAGATCTCCTCGCGCCGGTAGATCGCCTTGACGGGCTTCCGGCCGGTCTTGGGGTCGACGAAGCTCGAGAGCGCGTCCATCACCTGGTCGCGCACCTTCTCGAAATCGGCCGGGTCGACGATGCCGTCGGGCTCGCGCCCGGCCAGGTTGATCGAGACGCCCTCACCCGTCGAGCGGATCGTCGTGAACGCCTTGGTCTTGGACCAGTTCACCGACTGCGGCAGCGAGACCTTCCCGTGCAGGCCGAGCCTGTCGTAGGCCTTGCGCGCGAACTTGCGCACCGGCCCCCACTGCATCGGCCCGAAGACCACGTTCGACGCGCTGAACTCGAGGAAGCCGAACTTCTTCAGCAGGTGGTCCATGTGGATCGTGCGCGTGACCGACTGGAACCCGTGGTCCGAGATGAACAGGACCAGGTCGTCGGGCCGCGTTCGCGAGACGAACGAGCCGATCGCGTCGTCGAGCTGCGCGTAGACGTCTCGAACCTTCCAGCCGATCGGCGTCTCGCGGTTCGTCTCGGTGTCGGGGTGGTCGGGCGCGACGTAGTTCGAGAGCGCGTGCTGCGTCCGGTCGACCGAGACCCACACCGACGCCATCAGGTCCCAGTCCGAGTTGTCCATCAGCCACTCGGTCGCGCGGATCCGCTTGCCGGTGATCTCGAGCGCCTCGTCCAGGTACTGCTCGGGCCGGTTGCGGTAGGTGGTCCAGGACATGCCGTTGATCACCCACGGCACGCCGGCCTTCTCGAGCTGCTCGGCCAGGTCGGCCGGCTGCGTGTAGGTGCGCCCCTTCGGCAGCACGCCGCCGGCGGCGATCTTCCCGTTGATCTCCGGCGGCGGGAACAGCAGCGGCACGTCGGCGTACACCCCGACCTTGCCGGCCGCCGAGAGGTCCTCGACGAACGTCCGCTCCTTGATCGACTTGTAGGTGACCGGGTACTGCTTGTGGGTCCCCGGCACGGTCTCGAGGATGTCGTAGACCCCGTGATCGGCCGGGTCGACCCCCGTCAGGAACGACGGCCACGCCGCCCACGAGTGGGTCGGCACCGTCGAGCGCAGGACGCCCTTCTGCCCCCGGTCGATCAGGGCCTGCAGGTTCGGCAGGGCGCCCCGCTCGAGCAGGGGTTCGAGGATGCGCCAGTCGGCGCCATCCCATCCGATCAGAAGTACTCGTGGCATGCCGATCCAGTCCTTTGTCTTGGGGCCGGTCGAGTCTACCTAAGGGGCCATTCGTCGCTTCCTCACCACTCAGTGATGCAGTGCCGATCAACTGGCCGCTGCCGAGACGACATCGGCCACCTTGCGGAGGGACTCCCGCAGCTCGTCCGGCTCTCGGACCGTGAACGGCCAGCCGAGCGACGCGAGCATCCTGGCCGCCGCGTCGAGGTCGTCCGAGTGCGCTCGGAGGAGCACCCCCTCCTCGATCTGCTCCGGCTCGCCGACCCATCGCGGGATCCGGCGCCTCGCCTCCTCCAGCGTGGTGTCGAACACGATCTCGAGCCGCCATCCCCACGGCGTCGCCGCGATCGAGCGCTCGACGTGCTCGACGGCGTCGAAGCCCTCCGGCGGGCTCGCGCGTTCGGGCCGCAGCTCCGCGGATCGCACCCGGTCCACCCGGAACGTCCGGATCTCGCCGGAGCGCTCGTCGTCGGCCGCCAGGTACCACTTCGCGGCGTGGAACACCAAGCCGTACGGCGCCACGATCCGGTCGGTCTCCTCTCGGCCGGGCGTCGCGTACCGGATCAGGGCGCGCCGCTTCCGACGGATCGCGGCGGCGAGCGTGAGGACGACCTCGGTCGCCGGCGGCTGCGGCTCCCTCGGCGTCCAGGTCCACCCCAGGCTCCCCTCGAGGGCGCCGACCCGGTCGCGGAGCTCGGTCGGGAGCACCCGCAGGATCTTCGCGAGCGCCTCGTCGACGGCCGACCCCGCGGTCGAGATCCCGGTCTGCCGGCTGACGATGAGCCCGAGCACCACGGCCGTCGCCTCGTCGTCGGTCAGCATCAGCGGCGGGAGCTTGAAGCCCGGCCGCAGCCGGTAGCCGCCGTAGGGACCGCGCTCGGTCTCGACGGGGATGCCGAGCTCCTCGAGCTTGACCGCGTAGCGACGGACGGTGCGCGGGTCGACCTCGAGCCGTTCGGCGAGCTCGCGCCCGCTCACCGTGCCCCGGGCCTGGAGGACCTCGAGCATCGTCAGCAGGCGCGTCGCGGGCCTCGACGCTCCGGATCCGTTCACGCCGCGAGGATATCTCGGGATCAGGACCGAAATCGTCCGCATCTCCCCCTAGCGTGCAGTCGAGGTGGCCGCGATAGACGTGGCCTGAGGGGAAGGAGGACGCCATGACCGACGTCACGAACGCCGAGGAGATCCGGCCGTTCCGGATCGACGTCTCGGACGCCGAGCTCGAGGACCTGCGCGACCGGCTCGCGCGGACGCGGTGGCCCGACGAGCTGCCGGGCGTCGGCTGGAGCTACGGGGTCGGGCTCGACTACGTGAAGGACATGACCGAGCACTGGCGGACCTCGTTCGACTGGCGCAAGCAGGAGGCCGTGCTGAACGAGTTCCCGCAGTTCACGACGACGATCGACGGCACCGACGTGCACTTCCTGCACGTGCGCTCGCCCGAGCCGAACGCGATGCCGCTGATCCTCACGCACGGGTGGCCGGGCTCGGTCGCCGAGTTCCTCGACGTGATCGGTCCGCTGAGCGATCCGCGTTCGCACGGCGGCGACGCGGCCGACGCGTTCGACCTGGTGATCCCGTCGATCCCCGGCTACGGGTTCTCGGGGCCGACGAACGACACGGGCTGGGACAGCGCGCGCGTCGCGAAGGCGTGGGACACGCTCATGAAGCGCCTCGGGTACGAGCGGTACGGCGCCCACGGCGGCGACGCCGGCGCCCTGGTCACGCGCGAGCTCGGCATCCTGAAGCCGGAGGGGCTCGTCGGCGTGCACGTGCTGCAGATCTTCGCGTTCCCCTCGGGCGACCCCGAGGAGATGGCCCGGATGGACGAGTTCGAGCAGGCGGGGATGGCGAACCTCGCGAGCTTCGACGAGCACTCCGGCTACCTGAAGATCCAGCAGACGCGGCCGCAGACGCTCGCGTACGCGCTCACCGACTCGCCGGCCGGCCAGCTCGCGTGGAACAGCGAGCTGTTCATGGGATGGGACGGCGAGAACGTCGGCAACGTGGACCGCGACCGGTTCCTCACGCACGTGTCGATCTTCTGGTTCACGGCGACCGCGGGCTCGGCGGCGCGCATGTACCTCGAGGACGCGAGGTCGGGCGCCGGCTACCGCGAGGTGCCGAACGAGACGCCGACCGGCGTGTCGGTGTTCCCGAACGACTTCCGCTCCGTGCGGGCGTTCGCCGAGCGCTCGAACAACATCGTCCACTGGTCGCAGATGGATCGCGGCGGGCACTTCGCCGCCTCGGACGCCCCGGACCTGCTGGTCGAGGACCTGCGGACGTTCTTCCGCCGGTTCCGCTGACGAGACGAGCCTCGGACGGGTCATGCTCGCTCACGGGATCGGAGGGAGGCGCTCCGGCTCGGACGTGGAGCGTCAGTCCGATACCGGCCGCCACGTCGGTCCGGTGACGTACGCGCCGATCGTGAACACCTCGCTCCCGTCGGCGCGCATCAGCAAGACCAAGGTTCCGGTGGAGATCTCGGGTCGAAGCGCCGGCCATCACGATCCACTGCCCGTCCGGCGACCAGTCCAGCACGAGTTCGCCGATGTAGGGACTCCTGGGGAAGCCTTCCATGAACTCGTGGACGTCGGAGCCGTCCGGGCGCATCGACAGGAGGGTGCTCCTTCCGCCGTGCTGCTGCCCCCAGAAGAGGATCCGTTTGCCGTCGGGCGTCCACGAGAGGGGAAGCCCGTATGGGTTGCGCTGGCTCCTCGCCCACCTTGGTCCACGTCGCTGCCGCCCGCGCCCATCACGTAGAGGTTGTATCGACCGTCCCTGATGCCGGTGAACGCGATCCGGCGACCATCCGGGGACCACGCGGGCCACCCGAGACGCTCGTTCTCACTCGTCACCAGTTCCTTCCATCCACCGCCGTCGGGGTCCATGACGACGATGCTGCTTCGGACCGAGTCTGGTGAGACGAGATCGTCGAGGACGAACGCGATGTGGCTCCCGTCCGGCGACCACGCGGGATGGAGCTCATCACTCACCTCCTCGGTCAGTCGCGCGAGCCCGGCGCCGTCGGCATCCATGGCGTACAGGTCGAAACCCGTCCGGACCCGGCCCGTGAAGACGATCCTGGTTCCGTCTGGGGACCAGACCGGAGATGAGTTCCTGGGGTCTCGTCGGTCAGTTGTTCCACGGCGAAGCCGGCGGCGTCCATGAGAGCGATCTGGCCCTCGGTCGCGAAGGCGATCACCCCGGAGGGGGCTGGCGTCCAGGCGGACCGCTCGGGGACCTCGGCCGGTCCTGCGCACGTGCCGCCACTCTCGAACTCCCAGTCCAGGGACCTTGCGGATGCCGACACTCGGTACGAGGCGGGTCCGCCCGTGAGCCCGGTCCCAACGCAATCGCCGGTCACGGGATCGAACACGACGAGGTCTGGCTTCGCGAGCAGGACGTTGCCGGATTCGATGAAGAGGTAGTCCCGGGCGAACTCGTACGTCCCGTCCTCGATGTGCATCCGGTACGTCACCAACGGCCGGCCGTTCTCGTCACGCAGGTTCACCCCCGTGACGCGATCCGGCTCAATGACGGATACGAGGTAGGACCCTTCGCGCAGGGGTGGAACCGCGGCAGCCGCCGGCCGGTCCTTCGCGGTCACCGTCGCGTCCTCCGCCGAGGCGACCGGTCCAGAAGACGACAGCCACCACTCGTACAGCGTGAGATCTGCCTGGTCGTTCCTGATGGCGTGCGCGTAGATGGCCGAGTTCTCGTCCGTCCACTGGATGTGCGACGTCTCCGTGTCGCCGATCACCAGCGTGTAACAGAGGACACGGCCGGCCGGCTCGCCGTCGATCGAGTAGGGCGTGACCGCCAGGTGGTCGGTCGCGCACTCACCGTCGGGTGCTCGGTTGCCGTTCGCACGGATCTGGAAGGCCTCGTCCATCTCGTCCCTGCTGGAGAACAGCTCGTAGAGGATCTCGACCTCGTCGTTCGTGCAGACCAGCGCCGCAAGTGGGCCGCCCGGGACCGCCCGGTCGAGTGAGTTCGCCGAGGCCGCCCCGGTCGAGTGGGAGGCAGGCCGCGCCGAGATCCTCGGGGATGTAGCCGAGGAGCCGTTCGTCGTCTGAGGTGAGCGGGCGCTCGACCGTATGGAAATGCGGTTCTGGGGATGGGCTGGGGGTGTCCTGACCCCCTCCGGCCGACCGGCGTCTCGCCCCGCGACACGGAGAAGACGATCACCCCGGTCAGGAGGCCGCCGCCACAGCACCGGCTACCGCGCGCCACCTCAAGACCGACGACGCTGGCCCTGCCGAACCGGCGGGCGGACCCAGCGCATCACGAGCAGCGGTCGTGAACTTCCCGCAGCTGACGTATCGGTCGTCGGGCGATTTCGAGAGCGCCTTCGCGACGACCTCGTCGATCGCCGCCGGGAGGTCGGGACGCGAGGCGGTGAGCTGCGGCGGCTTCTCGCCGAGGTGCGCGTAGAGCGCGGCCACCTGCGTCTCTCGTTCGAAGGGGACCTTGCCGGTGAGGCACTCGAACAGGACGCATGCGAGCGCGTAGATGTCGACGCGGGCGTCGACACGCTTCCCCTCGATCTGCTCCGGGAGCGACGTAGTCGACCGTTCCGACGAATTGCCCGGTCTTGGTGAGGCCACCGGTCCCGCCCTCGAGGCGTTTCGTGAGACCGAAGTCCGACAGGTAGACGAGGTCGCGGCCCTCAGAACCCTCCTCGGGGACGACCAGGATGTTCCCCGGCTTCACGTCGCGGTGGACGAGCCCGCGGGCATGGGCAGCGTCGAGCGCCGAGGCCGTCTCCCGTACGATCCACAGGGCCCGCTCCGGGTCGAGCGTCCCCTCGCGCCGGATCAGCGTGCCGAGGTCGGTCCCCGGCACGTATCGCATCGCGATGAAGAGAGAATCTTCGGCCTCGCCCGCTTCGTAGATCGGCACGATGTTCGGGTGCTCCATCCCCGCCGCGATGCGCGACTCGCGGACGAAGCGCTCTCGGAACCGGTCGTCGTCGGCGAGCTGCGGCGCCAGGAGCTTGAGCGCGACCTTGCGTCCGAGGGCGAGGTGCTCGGCGAGGTAGACGACGCTCATGCCGCCCCGGCCGAGCACCGCTTCGATCCGATACCCGGCGAACGAGGTCCCAGGCTGCACGAACTCCCCTCGAGGGACGCCCCGAAGGCGGCGGTGCCGAGGTCTCGTCACCCCGCAGTTCGGGGTCCCGCCTCAGGATCCGCTGGTTCAGGTCCAGGAGCTCGGCCGACGGACGGCTCCGAGCTCCTCCTGCAGCACCTGTCGAGCCCGCTCGAACGCGTCGAGCGCCTCGGCCTGTCGGCCGGACCGATACATCGCGAGCATCAGGTGAGCCCAGAACCGCTCCCGCAACGGATATCGCGAGGTCAGCGCCTCGAGCTCGGACACCATGGTCGAATGCCGCCCCATCGCGAGCTCGGCCGCGATCCGATGCTCGGTCGCCCCGAGTCGAAGCTCTTCCAGACGTGCGATGGATCCGCGAAGCGAGGGTTCGTCGGCGAGGTCGGCGAAGCCGGTCCGCGCCACAGATCGCAGAGCCTCCGCAAGGGTCGCCGCCGCGCCCGAAGGATCGGACCCCGACGATGCCTTGCCCCGCCTCACGAGCGACTCGAAACGCGAAGCATCGATCTCCTCGGGCGCAACGGAGAGCACGTACCCGCCCCCGCGCCCCTCGATCCTTCCGTCGCCGAGCAGCCTGCGCAGCCGGGATACGTAGCGACTGCAGCGTGTTACGTGCCGTCTCGGGTGGGTCCTCGCCCCAGAGATCGATCGATCAGCCGTTCGGCCGGCACGATCTGGTTCGCCTGAAGGATCAGGTGCGCCAAGACGGCGCGCTGCTTCGGCCCGCCGATCGGAAGCGGACGGCCATCATCCAGGACCTCCATGGGCCCGAGCACCCGGAACTCCACGCGGCGACCGTACGCCGACGCCGTGGAGAGCGAAAGCGACCCTGTCCGCTGAGGGAAGTCTCGTTCAACGGTCCTCGGGTCCTCGTCCGCTGCACATCAACGAAGATCTCCGGGGATCGGCAACTGAGAGGGCCAACGGAATGCCTTCCCGTAGGTTCCGGTGAACGCGGTCGATCGAGGGTCAGGCAGGAGCCCGAGCTCGAGCGGGGATCGATCCGCTCACGGTTACCCAGCACCGCCGGCGGACTCGACCGTGAGCGTGCCGCCGAGCGCCTCGAGGCGGTCCTTCATGCCCTGGAGCCCGGTCCCGAGCGGCGTGTGCTCGGGATCGAACCCCGTCCCGTCGTCGGTCACCTCGAACGTGACCGTCCCGTCCCGGTCGGCGAGCCGCACGCGCGCGCTCGACGCGTTCGCGTACTTCGCGACGTTCTGGAGCGCCTCCAGGCAGCAGAAGTACACGGCCGCCTCGACCTCCTGCGGGTAGCGGCCGATCCCCTCGCCCTCGACCTCGACCGGGAGCGCCGCCTTCCGCGCCTGCGCCTCGAGCGCGACGAGCAGACCCTGGTCCGCGAGCAGCGGCGGGTAGATCCCGCGCGCCAGGTCGCGCAGGTTCTCGAGCGCGTCGGTCGCGCCGCCTGCAGCGCGTCGAGCGTCGCGGCCATCTCGGGCGCGTCGCGTTCGGCGAGCCGGCGCGCGAGGCTCAGCTGGACGCCGAGCGCGACGAGCTGCTGCTGCGCGCCGTCGTGCAGGTTGCGTTCGAGCTGCTTGGCGCGCTCGTCCTGCGCGGTGACGATGCGGCGGCGCGAGGCGCGGAGCTCCTCGATCAGCCGGACGTTGCGGAGCACGAGCCCGGCCTGCGCCGCAAGGTCGCGGACGAGCCGCTCCTTCGACGGGTTCATCGGGTCGCTCGGCGGCATCGTCACCGAGAGCGCGCCGAGGAGCTCGCCGAGGTGGCGGACCTCGACGCCGTCCTCCCCCTCGCCGAACCCACCCGGGCGTCCGTCCTCCACCGCGACCGGCGGGGCCGAGCCGTTCTCCGGCCACGACGCGGCCGGACGGAGCTCCTCGCCGAACCGCAGCCACACGCGGGCCGAGCTCGCGCCGGTCCCGCTCGCGAGGATCTGCGCCATGCGCGGCAGGACGTCCTCGGCGGCGAACGCCGTGGCGACCTTGTCGGAGAACTCGGACAGGACCTCGTACGGCGTGGCCCGCTTGCCGTACACGATGCGGTTCGCGAGGTGGCGGACCCGTTCGCGCACCGGCTGGAACGCGACCGCGATCGCGACCGCGGTCACGATCGTCAGGAACGAGTTCCCCGGTCGCCGACGATCGTGCCGACACCGATCACGAGCGCGACGTAGACGAGGGTGAACAGCGCCGCGAGGATCCCGTAGACGAGCGCCTTGCTGACGACGAGGTCGAGGTCGTACAGCCGGTACTTGAACAGCGCGACGGCGATCGAGGCCGGAACGCCCAGCAGGACGATGAAAACCAGCGCCGTGAACATGACCACGCCGACGGCCGACTCGTCGCAGCTGCACGCGACGAGGCTCGCGAGCGAGATCAGGACGCACGAGCCCGCGGCCGCCGCGACGAGCCCGAACCACCTGATCTGCTGGCGTAGGTCTCGTCCCCGCGGCGGAAACGCTGGATCAGGGCGGCGAAGCACGCCACGACGCCGATCACGGTCACCCACGCGGCCACCACGAGCGCCGGACCGACGAACCCGCTCAGGCTCTCGACCGCGAACGGGTTCGGGAAGGTCGCCCGACGACCGGCTCGACGGGGCCGGCTTGAGCAGGAACAGGATGTAGCTGCGACCTCGCCGCCGACCGCCAGCCACAGCGACGGGTCGCCACCTGGGCGAGGGCGGCCGGCCGTCTGGGAAGAGCAGCAGCACGAGCGCGAGCGCGACGAACGCGAAGATCCACCAGACGGCCCGAGGAGCGTCGAGAGCTCCTCGGCGGCGGGCAACGACCAGGGCTCGTCACCAGCCCGACCGCCGCGTATGCGTTCGAGAACGTCACCAACCCGTAGCTGATGCCGACGGTGACCAGGAACCAGCCGATCGGTTCCTTGCTCGAACGGCGATAAGGAGACCGATGGCGACGTAGAGGACCACGCCGATCGTGATGACCACGTCGAACACGAGGTCGCCGTCGGCGTTGTCGAGCGCCTCGCGGCCGAGCACCATCAGGATGACGTTCGCGAGCGTGAGGGCGCCCGCGAACACCCCTACCGCGACGGCCGTCCACCTCGTCGTCCGTTCGGTCATCCGACCACCCGCCCCGATTGTGACCCCCTCGACCCCGCCTGCGAAGGGTGGCTGCCTGCCGGCGGAGGTGATGCTGGTACGAGCACGCCGGTGCATCGGACACTGCCGGGAGACCGTTACCTCGCGACCCTCGACGTCGTCGAGGCGGCTCTGCAGCGACCGG
>CAVUTN010000002.1:0-352634 GCA_963744515.1 uncultured Actinomycetes bacterium
ACCCCTTCTTGTCGGGGTTGTCGAGCTCCGTCAGCTGCTTGACGCGCGCCTTGAGCTGGGACTGGAGCACGCCCTGGGCGGCCTCGAGCTTCTTGTTGACCTTGTAGCGACCCACCCGCGCGAGGTCGTAGCGCTTGGGGTTGAAGAACAGGTTCTCGAGGAGCGTGCGGGCGGACTCGGCCGTCGGGGGCTCGCCCGGCCGCAGCTTGCGGTAGATGTCCTCGAGGGCCTCTTCGGGGGTCTCGACGTGGTCCTTCTCGAGGGTGTTCTTGATCGACTCGGCGCTGATCGAACAGCGCGAGGATCTCGTCCGCGGACCAGCCGAGCGCCTTCAGCAGGACGGTGACGTTCTGCCGGCGCTTGCGGTCGATGCGAACGCCGACCGTGTCCTTCTTGTCGACGTCGAACTCCAGCCACGCCCCGCGGCTGGGGATGATCTTGGCGATGTAGACGTCCTTGTCGGTGGTCTTGTCCAGCTCGCGGCTGAAGTAGACCCCGGCGAGCGCACGAGCTGGGACACGACCACCCGCTCGGTGCCGTTGATGATGAAGGTGCCCCGCTCGGTCATCATGGGGAAGTCCCCCATGAAGACCTCCTGCTCCTTGATCTCGCCGGTCGTCTTGTTGACGAACATCGCCTCGACGAACAGCGGCGCGGAGAAGGTGGCGTCCTTGTCCTTGCACTCCTCCTCGGTGAACTTCTGGTCCTTGAAGGCGTGCTTACCGAAATGCAGTTGGAACTGCTCGGTGAAGTCCTCGATCGGAGAGACTTCCTCGAGGACCTCCTTCAGACCCTCGGCAAGGAGCCAGTCGAACGACTCCCGTTGGATGCCCACGAGGTCGGGAAGCGGTAGCGCCTCGTCGAGCTTGGAGAAACTGACACGGTCGCGGACAGGGACGAGCGAGTCAGGCAAGAACGATCCCCCCTAGGGTAGACAACCCTGGAACCAGGGCATGCAGAACGCGGCACGGCAAACGAGTAGTGTAGGTGCGCAGGCGCGCAGCGTCAACCCCCGGGCGGGGACCCGGTCGAAATCGGCCGAAGGTTACCCCCCCTCGGAGCGGAGGTCAACCCTCAGGAACCCGTCCCGACCTGCGCCGCCGGTCGGCGCCGCCCCCCGGACGGGGGCGCGGTCGTAGCGTCGAGCCCGACCGTCGCCATCGCCTAGCGGCCGTCGGCGGCAGCGCCGACCCCCAGCCGACCGGCGACAGGTTCGACCGATCGGCCTTCGCGCCGTTCCCATCGTCCACCATCCCGAGCGCACGGGCGATGTCGGCGACGGCGCTCCCGAGGGCGACCGCCTGCTCGCTGGAGGCGATCCGCACCCCGCGGCTGGTGAGGACGTGGAAGAACTCCTCCATCAGGGCGCGGTCGTCGCCCAGGAGCGAGGCCTCCGAGACGTTCAGAGCACGGGCCAGGCGCTCGAGCGTCTGGATCGAGGGTGCGACGTGCCCGTTCTCGTAGCGGCTCAGCCGTGCCTTCGGGATCCCGGAGATCTCCTCCAGGTCCGACTGCGAGTACCCGGCCTTGATCCGTGTCGCGCGGAGTCTCTGTCCGAACGTGCGTTCGTCGGTCATGCTTTCGCCCCCTATCGAAGATGTTGCTCGACGGGGAATCTATCCCTATGCGGAACCCGACCGCAACGCAGCCTCCGGAACCTGGCGATGGCGTTGCAGCGGAAACCTGGCGATGATCCCCGACTCGGCCGTTCGGCCTACTTGATCTCGACGGTCGCGCCGGCGCCCTCGAGCTGCTCCTTGGCCTTGTCGGCCGCTTCCTTGTTGACCTTCTCCAGAACCGGCTTCGGCGCGGAGTCCACGAGGTCCTTGGCTTCCTTGAGGCCGAGGCTCGTGAGGGCCCGGACCTCCTTGATCACCTGGATCTTCTTGTCGCCGGAGCCCGTGAGGACCACGTCGAACTCGGTCTGCTCCTCGGCCTCCTCGGCACCGCCCCCGGCTGCTCCCGGCGCCGCCATCATCATCGGCGCGGCCGCGGCGGCCTGGACGTCGAAGGTCTCCTCGAACTTCTTCACGAAGTCCGACAGCTCGAGCAGCGTCATCTCCTTGAACTGATCGAGCAGGTCCTCGGCGGTCATCTTCGTCTTGGTCGCCATCGCTCTACTCCTTTCCTTCCTGTGGCTCTTCCTCTGGTTCTGCGTCGGGTTCGTCGTTCGCCGCGGCCGCCTCGGGGTGGGTGTCGGCACCCGCCGGCTCGTCGGCGCTCGGCTTCGGCGTCGGCGTCGCGGGCTCGCTCGTCCGGGGCTCCGCCTCAGCGGTAGCGTCGGCGTCGACGGCTCGGCGTCCGCGGCGGGCTCGGCCTCTGCGGCGGGCTCGGCTTCGACCTCCGCTTGGTGCGGGCTCGGCCGCTGCGGCGGGCTCGGCCTCGGGCTCGGCTCGGCCTCGGCGGTCGGCTCGGCCTCCACGGCCTCGGTCGCCTCACCGGGGAGCTGCTCCTTGTAGGCCTCGAGCACGCCGAGGAACCGGCCCTGGATCGCCTGGAACATCGAGGCCGCTCGGGTCATCTCGGCCTTCAGCATCCCGGCGACCTTCGAGAGCATCACCTCGCGCGACTCCAGGGTCGCGAGCGACTGGGCCTCGGCCGCCGAGAGGACCTTGCCGTCCAGGTACCCGCCCTTCAGCACGAGGGCCGGGAACCTCTTGGCGGCGTCCACGACCTTCTTGGCCGTGGCGACCACGTCGCCCTGGACGAACGCGACCGCGGTCGGCCCTTCCAGGAGCGCCTCGAGCTCGGCGACGCCGGCGTCGGCGGCCGCACGCACCAACAGGGTGTTCTTGACGATCGCGAACCGCGCCTGCTCGGAGAGGGCGCGACGGAGCTCGGTCGCGTCGTGGACGGAGAGGCCTCGGTACTCGGCCAGGAGCAGGGCCTCGGAATCCTGGATGCGCTCCTTGAGCGCGGCGACCTTCGCGATCTTCTCGGTGTTCGGCATCGACCCTCCATGGAACGAGACAACGCGTCCCCGCAGACAGCGGAGACGCGCTCGAGGGCGATGCGTCTTCGTTCGCCTCGGCAGGTGCCCCGGAGGGATTACGTGCCTTCGCACCCCTGCTGTCTGCGGCGGAGCCCAAGGGTACCCAGCCGCCGGCTCCCCGACAACGGCTAGCGTTCGAGCAGCTGTGCGTACAGGTCGGCCGCCACCATGGGATCCTGTCTCACACTTCCCCGTCAGCCCGCACGGGTTTCGAGGCAGCACCCACACGCGAGGCGTCGATACGACTCCTCGGATAAGTCCCTCGTTGCTTCAGACGGCTGCGCAGATGGCCCAGGCGGTTACGGTCCAACTGAGACTGTGGTTGCCGTCTTCTCCCGCGCTCACGGTCCAGGTGTCGTCATCGAGGGGATAACTGGCGTAGAGGTAGACCTCGGCGTCCGAGGTGATCCCGCCTCCGCCCAGGAGCTTTTTCCCTGATGTGCAACTGACCGAGATCGACTTGTCAGCACTACTGCTTCCACTCGTGGTGAAGACGCGCTCCCACCCACTCAACCCACCGGCCGGACCGGCAGGACCCGCGGGGCCCTGGGGGCCAATCGGACCTATCGCACCATCGGCGCCGGTCGAACCATCGGCGCCGTCAACCCCATCGCTACCGTCCGTGCCGCTGGCACCCGTGGCACCGGTGGCTCCCGTCGCGCCGGGCAGACCCTGTGGACCGATCGGACCCTGCGGGCCGACTGGACCCACGAGACCTTGGCTACCGGTCGCGCCGGTAGCGCCGGTCGCCCCATCGGCGCCGTCAACCCCCTCACTGCCGTCCGTGCCGCTGGCGCCCGTGGCACCGGTGGCTCCCGTCGCGCCGGGCAGACCCTGCGGACCGATCGGACCCTGCGGGCCGACTGGACCCACGAGACCTTGGCTGCCGGTCGCGCCGGTAGCGCCGGTCGCACCAGCGGCGCCGTCAACGCCGTCCGTGCCATCGACACCGTCAACCCCATCGATACCGTCCGGGCCGATGGCGCCCGTGGCACCAGCGGTGCCGCCCTGACCTTGCGGGCCCGCAGGCCCGGGGGGTCCGGCAGGACCGGGGGCCCCCGTCGGTCCAGCGCCGTCACCGACGGGACCGGTCGGTCCCTGGGCGCCCGTGCGGCCGCGCTGACTCCACTTGAGGCGGTATTCCCCGTGACCACACGCATCGGACGAACTCAGGATCCGGACCACTCCCGTCGTCTTGCTCACACACGAGACTATGACGCGGTGGTTGCTACGGCGAGCCTGTGCGACCGCGGTAAGCGCAACGAGCAGGAGGAGGACCAAGGCGGTCAGGCTCGCCCATCTCTTCTTCCTCGAGGCGGGCCTGCGATCGTCGTGCGTCATCCATCGTGCTGAGAACCTCCGTCCGTGCATCGCTCGATCTGAATCGTGAATCGCTCTAGCCGAATGCAGTACTTTCGGCCTGTGGTGCAAGGGTCTTTAGCCCCCATCGGTAATTCGGCGTCACCCATGTGGTGCCGAGCGCGGGCTACATCTCGTCCCACGCTCGGCCGACCGTGCGTCGTACCATCCGCCCGATGTTGACTCGGCCCCGCAGGGTCACCCTCTTCGTGCTCACGGCGGCCTCGGTCGCGTTCGTCTCGTGCTCGAACGACCCGGGTGCGAGCGCTCAGGCCGGTCAGGCCGGCGAGGTCCTCGCCGCCGCGCTCGAGGCACATGCGGCAGGAGACCTGGATGAGGCGGTGGAGCTCTACGAAGAGGTCCTGGTGCTCGACGCCCGGAACCGGTTCGCGTACTACAACCTCGGCCTGATCGACCAGACTCGAGGGTTGGTCGACGCGGCCGCCGCCGAGTACGAGCAGGCCATCGCCGTCGCGCCCGGATTCACACCTGCGATGTTCAACCTCGCGATGATCCGAGCCGGTCAAGGAGCGGTCGACGAAGCGATCTCGCTCTACCGTGACGTGATCGCGGTGAACGACGCCGACGCGCGGGCTCACCTGAACCTCGGCTTCTTGCTCGTGGAGTCGGGCGAGAGGGAGGAAGGCGAGGCGGAGCTCTCACGCGCGGTCGAGCTCGACCCGTCCCTCGCGTCTCGGATCCCGGACGGCCAGCCCGTGGAGGGTCAGACCACCGGTCCCTGATCTCGGGGGCTCCCTCACGCCTCCGTGGGGACGGACGGGCGTCGCTCGTGCCTCGGACCCGGCCCTCGGCGCCTCCGCCTCCTCGGCAGTACGGCGAGGCCGACGAGCGTCGCCGCCCCGAAGAGCAGCAGCAGGTCGTAGCGCGGGAACGGCTCGTAGACGAACCGAACCACGTGCTCGCCGGCCGGCACCGTTCGCCCGACGAAGCTCGGCGCGATCATCTCCGGTTCGACCGGGATGCCGTCGACGGTGACCTGCCAGCGCGGGTCGAACGAGGCCTTGAGCATCACCATGGCCGGCCGCTCGGCGATCACGGTCGCGGTCGCCAGCCCGTCGCGCAGATCGACGTCCTGGTTGACGACGCCGGCCGGCGTTCCGGGGAGGTCGTCGGCGGTCACGGTGGGTTCGGGCGCCGGGTGCCCCTCGAACGCGACGCCCGGGTTCGCGCCCCGACCCGGGAGGTCCGAGCGGAACCAGTTGGCCACTCGCAGCCCCAGGTTCGTCCGGTCGGCCGTGATCGGCGGGAGGACGTCGACGAGGTCGAGGTAGCTCGCGTTCGGGGTCTCCCAGAGCACGTGGCGCCCGCGCCCGGCGACCCGTTCCGCCTGGACAGGCGGCTGCCTCCCCTCGTCGAGGATCAGGTAGCGCACGTCGAACAGGTCGTAGTGCGCCGGGTTCGTATCGGTGAACCGGTACTCGAACGGCGCCGAGAGCGACCACGTCGGCCGGACGAAACCGACGCCCTCGGTGCCCTCGTTCAGGAGCATCACGTAGACCGGCACCTGACCGACTACGTAGGCCGAGCCCCAGTTCGAGCGCATGCCCGCGTAGAACCGCCCTGCCCACGCTACTGCGCGATGTCGACCAGGGCGGCGACATCGGCGCCGTCGTTGGAATCGGCGACCGCCTGCTCCCCGATCCATTCGGCTCCCTGCGAGGCCCACGCGGTCCGCTCGACGAAGCCCGGCGCGAGGAACACGAGCAGGCTGCGACCCCGAGCGCCACGATCGCGACGGGTTGCTCGCGCAGGGGTCGGAACCGATGGAGCTGCTCCCACGCGATCCGGGCGAGCGTGACCGCCGCCAACCCGGCGAGGTAGAGCCCGGCGAGGTGGACGCCCGAACACGAACCGGCGCAGGAACAGGTCGCCCGAGCCCGGCAGCAGCCGAAGGACCGGCCCGAGCGTCGGTCGTCCGAAGAACAGGACGAGCGAGACCAGGAACAGGAACAGGAGCACTCGGGCTCGTTCGTCGCGGCGGTAGCGCCAGAGCGCGACGAGGATCCCGACCGCTACGAGGATCGTGATCATCGGCGGGCGCCCCCGGTCGAACAGCTCGCCGCTCGCGAACCACGTCATGATCCGCTTCGCCCCGAACGAGTCGTAGTAGATCTTCCCGCGCGAGTACTCGTCGTTGACCGTCCACAGCCGGTCGGCGAGCAGGGGCACGACGACCCACGCCGCGACGAACAGGCTGCCGATCCCGACCAGGGCCGCGCGGCCGATCCCGCGCAGGAGCTCACCCCACTTCACGAGCGCGAACACGCCGAGCGACAGCAACGCGAGGTAGCCGGTCAGCAGGTGGCACGCGACCGTCAGCGCCAGCACGAGCGCCGCGAGCCAGGACGAACGGCCCTTCGCGATCGCGCGCCACGACAGGCCCCACGCGAAGGGCAGCAGCCACATCCCCCACAGCTGCGTCCAGGTGCCGTACCCGCGCCACGCGTAGCTCCCCCACTCGTAGCCGAGCGTGGGTTCGCTGACGATCAGGCGGCGAGGCGGCCGCGGCGATCGCGCAGACCCATCGATCCCACCCGAGGAGCCGGCCCCCCGCGTAGACCGCGATCGGCCAAAGGCCATCCCCAGGTACATCGTCCACGAGAGCGCTCGCTCGCTGCCGATCGCGAGCGCCAGAACCCCGTCAGGACGTGCGGCAGGCTCTGGTAGTGGTGGAACCTCGACGATCCGAGCGCGCAGATTCGGGTACCAGCCGTCGAGCGGGAGGTGTCCCTCGTCGATGCGGTCGCTCGCCCACGCGATCATCGACCGGTGCACCGAGGCATCGTTCAGGTTCTGGACCGGGCGCGCCTCCGCGCGGAGCACCACGAGGTTGAACAGGACGACGATCCCGACCACCACGAGCGGCCAGCGGGGGGCGCCTCGGGGCGAGGCGGTTCGGGCTCGAGGGCCGAGGGCGCCTGCTCGCGTTCGGACAGGGACTCGCGCATCCGCTCATGTTGCCACGGCTCCCCCGCAAGCCCGGTCAGCCGGGCGGAACCCCGACGCAGCGAGCCGGCCCGAGGGCCGGCTCACGTGCTCAGTGCGCGGAACCGCGGCTCGCTAGGCGGTCTGTGCGACCTCCGCCGTGCCCTTGATCCGGTTCGTGTCGATCGGGACGCCGGGCCCCATCGTCGTCGAGACCGTGAGGCGTCTTCACGTACTTGCCCTTGGCGCGCCGACGGCTTCGCGCGGATGATCTCGTCGACCACCGCGAGGTAGTTCTCGAGCAGCTGCTGCTCGCTGAACGACTTCTTGCCGATGATCATGTGGACGTTGCCGGTGCGGTCGGTCTTGTACTCGACCTTGCCGCCCTTGATGTCCTGCGACGGCCTTGGCGATGTCGTTGGTCACGGTGCCCGTCTTCGGGTTCGGCATCAGGCCGCGGGGCCCGAGCACCCGACCGGCCTTGCCGACCGCGGCCATCATGTCCGGCGTCGCCACCGCGGCGTCGAAGTCGATGGTCCCGCCGATCACCTGCTCGACGAGCTCCTCGCCGCCGACGACGTCCGCGCCGGCCTCCTTGGCCTCGGTCGCCTTCGGGCCCTGGGCGAACACGGCCACGCGGACCGACTTGCCCGAGCCGTTCGGCAACGAGACCGTGCCGCGGACGAGCTGGTCGGCCTTGCGGGGATCGACGCCCAGCCGGAACGCGATCTCGACGGTCTCGTCGAACTTCGCGTCCGGGAAGGCCTTGAGCGCCCTGATCGCCTCGGCCGGCGAGTGCTCGTGCTCACGGTCGGCGAGCTCGGCCGCCTGCCACGTACCGCTTGCCGCTTGCCGCTCATACGCCCACCACCTCCACGCCCATGCTCCGAGCCGTGCCCGCGATGATCTTCATCGCGGCGTCGACGTCGTTCGCGTTCAGGTCGACCATCTTCTGCTCGGCGATGCGCCGGACCTGGTCCTGGGTGACGCTGCCGACCTTCTCGCGGTTCGGCTCGCCCGAGCCCTTCTCGACGCCCGCGGCCTGCTTGATCAGCTCCGCGGCGGGCGGCTGCTTCGTGATGAACGTGAACGAGCGGTCCTCGTAGATCGTGAGCTCGGCCGGGATCACCTGGCCGGCCTGCTGCTGGGTCTGCTCGTTGTACTGCCGGCAGAACTCCATGATGTTCACGCCGTGCTGGCCGAGCGCGGTCCCCACGGGCGGAGCGGGCGTGGCCTGACCGGCGCGGATCTGGAGCTTGACGACGGCGAGCACCTTCTTCTTCGCCATCCGTGTTCACCTCCTGCGGTCCGAACGGCCTCTCGGCCTCCCGCATCCTCGGCTGTTGCTAGACCTTCGCCACCTGGTCGAAGGACAGTTCGACCGGCGTCTCCCGGTCGAAGATGTTCACGAGCACCTTCAGCTTGCTCTGGTCCAGGTTGATCTCGCTGATCGTGCCGTTGAAGTCGGCGAACGGTCCGGAGATGATCCGCACCACGTCGCCCTCCTCGAACCCGAGGCGGAACTGCGGCTTCACCTCTTCCTTCTTCACCGACAGGATCTTCTCCACCTCGCGACGCGACAGCGGCGTGGGCTTGCTCCCGGTCCCGGCCGCGACGAACCCCGTCACGCCGGGCGTGTTCCGAACGACGTACCACGAGTCGTTGTCGTAGACCATCTTCACGAGGAGGTAGCCGGGGAAGACCTTGCGCTGCACGACCTGCTTCTTGCCGCCCTTGATCTCCATGACGTCCTCCATCGGGATGTGGACGTCGAAGATCTTGTCCTCCATCTGCATCGTGTGGATCCGCGACTCGAGGTTCGTCTTGACCTTGTTCTCGTAGCCGGCGTACGTGTGCACGACGTACCAGTCGCCGGGGCCACGGAACGGATCGCGCCCTCGGTCGGCGTCGGCGGACTCCTCCGCCGCAGCGCGCGGCGGCCTTCTCGGCCTTCGCGCTCTTCCTCGCGGCGCGCACGGGCTTCGGGGTCGGTTCGGCCTCCTCGGGTACTTCGGTCTCCTCGGTCGGCCTCGGCCTCTTCGGCGCCTCGGCTCGGTCGCCTCGGCCTCCTCGGCCTGCCTCGACGTCGGCCGCGATCGACTCGACCTCGTCGGCGAGGTCGCCCAGGATCGCGGCATCGCTCATCGCCTCGACCGCCTTGGCGTCCTCGACCGCCTCCTCGACGGTCTCGTCGAGCGCCTCGATGATCGCCGCGTCGGCGATGGCTTCCTGCACGTCGGCGTCCGCCGCGGCCTGCGCGACGGCGTCCTCGAGCGCTTCGCCCTCCAGGCCCGCATCGACGGCCTCGGAGACCTTCTCTTCGAACGACTCCTCGATCGCGGCATCGGAAGCCGCTTCGATGGCCGCCGCGTCCTGGACCGCCTCGACGACGGTCTCCTCGAGCGCGGCCTCGATCGCGGCGTCCGCGACGGCTTCCTCCTCGGCGGCCTGATCGAACGCCTCCACCAGACGCTCGGACGCGTCCTGGCCGGCGGTCTGGTCGTTCGACGGCGCCTCGGCGTCCGCGTTCGCGGACGGCTCGGGGGCAGCTTCGTCCGAGGGGTCGATCGGGGATTCGTTCATGGGGTGCGCGCCTCTAGTTCGTGAAGACGTTCAGGACCAGCCTCGAGAAGAGCACGTCGAGACCGAACACGTACGACGTCATGACGACGACCGTGACGAGCACGACGATCGTGTACGTCGTGAGTTCCTGACGAGTGGGCCAGATCACCTTCTTCAGCTCCTGACGGACCTCCTTCAGGAACTGGCGGGCGCCCGTGCGTTGCTTCTTCTGCTGGAGCTGCGCCCGACGCGTGGCGGCAGCGGCCTGGGCACGCTCGACCTGGGTGCCCTGACGGCGCTGCGCCCGCTTCATCTCTCTGTTCATCGTGCTCCTTGCAGGGGCGGAGGGACTCGAACCCCCAACCGCCGGTTTTGGAGACCGGTGCTCTACCAGGTTGAGCTACGCCCCTCCGCAAGACCGGTCCTGCCGGAAGGCGGGGACTCGGCTGCCAAGTATAGGGCGGGCCCGATGGTGCGGCAAAGGAACGCTCGGCGGAACGGCGGTCGCGCTCCTCAGGTTCCCGCAGGTCAGTCCTGTAATCGGCCCGTGGAAGCCCGCCGCCCGATGGCCCTCGAGGCCGCCCTGTTCGTGCTGATCGTCGCCCTGTCGCTCGCCTTCTTCCCCAGTCGCGCGACGCCTTCCTCGACGTGAAGATCCTCCTGCTCGCCGGCGGCGCTCCTGAGGCGTGGATCCGCGACCAGCTCGCGACCTTCCCGAACGACTCGGTGACGGTGCCCGCCGCGGAGCCCGGCCTGACGCTCCCCGGCTGATCGACCCGGTCCGCCCGGACCCGCCTCCCGCTCCCGACGCTCGGAACGTGCCTGATCCGAGATGACCGATGTGCGTGATGTTGCACCCGGCCTCTCCTACACTCTCCCGGACGCGCCGCGCCGGCCCCGGAATGCGAGCGCCCACATGCAGCATCGGGACCCTTCCCCCCCGCCCGGTGACCGGGCGAGGCGGCGCAGCCTCTTCGGAGGCCGAACCGAGACCACCCCACCGCCCGTGACGGCGGGTCTGTCGCCGTCGGCCGCCGAGCGGACCGAGCTCGTGATCACGGCCTACCAGGAGATGATCCAGGAGCAGCTCGACGAGGGCCTGCGGTCGATCCAGCACACCGCCAACACGCTGATGCACGAGATCGCCGGCGAGGTGTGGCGGAGCGCCGGGGGCGACAAGGAGGCCGTCGCCTCGACGATCCTGCAGGAGCTCTCGCGCGACCAGGCGATCCGCGCCCTGATCGCGCACTCGGACGAACGGTTCCAGGCCCTCGCGGCCCGGACCGGCCGGGTCGAGGACACGATGAACATGCTCGCCGAGTCGGTCCGCTCGGCCCGCGAGCAGATCGCCCGCAGCGCCGACGCCCTCGAGTCCGGCGCCGGCGGCGGCGGGGCCTCGCCGCTCGGCGTCGGTCAGATCCGCGCCCAGCTGGACGAGGTCAGCCGGCAGGTGGCGGCCGCGTTCCAGACGCTCGCCGATCGCGACCAGGAGATCGTCGACACCCTCCACGTTCGGATCCGCGAGCACGGCGAGCTGGTCGTCCAGGAGACCGCCCGGATCTCGCAGGCGATGCAGGAGTACGTCCAGCAGGGCGTCGAGACCATGGGCAACCTCGCCGGCAGCGCGGACTCGAGCATGCAGGCGATGTCGGCGCACGACGGGGTGACGGATCAGACCGTCCGCTCGGTCGATCAGCAGATCGCCGAGCTCGCCGAGCAGCTGCAGCTCCTGTACGACCGGACCGGGATCGCGATGAGCTCGCTGCACGAGTCCGTGACGTTCCTCGGCGACCGGATGGGGGTCGAGGCGCGCGAGCGGCTCGAGGAGATGAACCGCGCGTTCGAGGCCCGCGTGATCGGGCTCGCGAACCTCGTCCGTTCGGACTCCGAGGCGCTGCGCCGGGAGCTGGTCACCACCGCCGAGGCGCACGACGAGACGATCGCCCGGATGCTGGAGGAGCGGCTCACCCAGGTCACCGAGACGCTGACGCGACTCCGTCGCGAGCACGATCCAGGCCAAGCTCCAGGATTCGATGGCGGCCATGGCCGCCCGGACCGACGAGCAGGCCCAGCTGATCGACGCCCGGACCGGCGAGACCGTGTCGGCGATCGACCGGAACCTCATCCGGATGGTCGACGCGCTCGACGAGCATTTCGAGCGGCTCGGAGCCGGCGTGGGCGACCGCGCCGCCGGCGCCGCGGAGCTCGCGATCGGCGCGCGCTTCGACGACGTGCTCGCACGCCTGCACGCGGCGGCCTCGGTGATCGAACGCGAGGGCTCGGAGACCCGGGAAGCCATCGAGGCGACGCGGGGCCACCTGGACGAGACGCGGAGCGCCCTGGACACGCGGTTCGTGGCCCTGGCGAAGCTCGTGCGTTCGGACAGCGAGACCCTCGCGGGGCAGATCGTGGCCGATCAGGACGTCACGAAGCAGGCGCTCCGAGCGATGAAGGAGCTCCAGGCGAGCCTGCCCTCCGAGGTGATCCAGATGGTCGAGGAGCGGTTCGGCTCCCTCGCCGAGTCGATCGAGCGCTCGAACGAGATGCTCGCGGCGCGGATCGACCGGATGGCGGACACGATCGGCCAGCGCCAGAACGACGACATCCAGGTCGTCATCGATCGCATGGGCGACGCGATGCACGCGCTCGCGAGCCTCGGGAAGGAACCGGGGTCGCGCGGGTCGGGGTCGCGGATCGAGATCGACTGACCGGCCGACGCCGGCTGGAGCCGCAGCGCTCAGTCCAGTCGGACCTCGGCCTCGCTCTTGCGGATCGGCCACACCTCCGCGCCGTCGCGTTCGACCCGGACCCAGACGTCGAGCACGGCCGTTCGGGTCTGCGGATCCAGCGACCGAACCCGGCCCCCGCAATCGATCGATTCGTCGACGAACACCGGAGCGCGGAAATGGACCTGGAGACGGAGCAGTGCGGCGGGATCGCCGAGCCAGTCGACGAGCCAGGAGGTGAGGGTGCCCATCGTGTACATGCCGTGGGCGACGACGCGGGGGAAGCCCGCGGCGCGCGCGACCTCGTCGTCCTGGTGCAGCGGGTTCTGGTCGCCCGACGCGTCGGCGTACGCCTTGACGTCCTCCCGTGTGACCAGCCGCGAGGACGACGGAAGGTCCTGCCCCACCTCGAGGTCGTCGAACCGAACGCTCACCCGTCGCCCCGGACGATCAGCGTGGACCGTCCGGACTGCGACGAGCTCGCCGGCCTCGTCCCGGACCTCGGTGCCAAGGACCAGGAACCGCATCCCGCCCCTGTCCCGAACGCTCTCGATCGTCGCGGACGCGGTCAGGGTCTCACCCACCACGACGGGCCGCGACCACCGGTACTCCTGTTCCCCGTGCAACACACGGGACAGATCGATCCCGAGCCGTGGATCGGAGACCACGTGGTCGAGCCCGGCCGCGATCTCGGGCACGGTCACGATCGTGGGCGGCACGCCCGGCCCCCGATGCCCGACGGCGTCGGCGAACGCTCGCACGCGCGCCTCCATCGACCTCGAACCGCACCGGCGGGTACGTGCTCCCCTCGACGTCGGGGCTCAATGCCACGACGCAACCCGACGTTCGGCCGACACGCTTGTCGGGCGCACGGCCGTCTCCCGGCCGACCGATTCACACGGCGTCGACACACTGCGAACGTACCGACCGTGCGGGGGCACAGCAAGTCGGCAGCGTTGCGCGAGAACGATCGCGCGAGCTTCCGTGACTCGGGACCAAGGGGGCCCTACGATCGACGAGCCCATGGCCGGTAACGGGAACGGATCCGGGACCGGGAACGGGAAGGCCAACGGGGCTGCCCGCAAACCCATCACGGTCCTCATCGTCGACGACGAGCGCACGTTCGGCGAGGCACTCGAGGTCGCCCTCGATCGGGAGAAGGATCTCCGCGTCGTGCACGTCGCGACGGACGGTCCCGAGGCCGTCGCGTCCGCGACGGAGTTCCATCCCGATGTCGTGCTGATGGACGTCTCGATGCCGGGGATGAACGGGCTCGAGGCGACGAGGCGGATCAAGCAATGCGACCCCGAAGCCGCCGTCGTGATCCTGTCCGGACACGACGACGAGTACATGCTCGCTCGCGCCGTGCAGGCGGGCGCGGCCGGTCTGCTCCGCAAGACCCAGGCGGTGGGCGACGTCGCCTCGACCGTGCGGCGGGTCCATCGCGGGCGAGGCGATCCACGACCAGAGCGAGGTCGAACGCGCGCAGCGGCGGCTCCGCCACCGGCGGGACGTCGACGGCGACGTCAAGGGCCGTCTCGAACGGCTCACCCCGCGCGAGATCCAGATCCTCGAGGCGATGGCGGCCGGGCGTCAGCCCGAGGAGATCGCGGCGGAGCTCGGCATGAGCCCGAACACGCTCCGCACCCACACCCAGAACGTGCTGACCAAGCTCCGGGTGCACTCGAAGATGGAGGCGCTCGTGCTCGCGATCCGCCACGGCAAGGTGGCGACGGTCGACCTCACCGAGATCGTCTGACCGGTCCCTAGCGCGTCTCGCGGTGGAGCGTGTGCTTGCGCTCCCAGCGGCAGTACTTCCGCAGCTCGATCCGGTCCCGGTCGTTGACCCGGTTCTTCACGGTGACGTAGTTCCGTCGCTTGCACTCGGTGCACGCGAGGGTGATCGTCGGTCTGTTGTCGCCCTTGGCCATCTCGTGGTCCTCCGACCCGTTCCGTGTCCTGTCGCGTTCCTTGCCCGCTCCCGGACGTTCCCGGGGCTCACTCGTAGCGGGGGCGGGAATCGAACCCGCGACACAGCGATTATGAGCCGCTTGCTCTGCCTCTGAGCTACCCCGCCCCGGTGACGAGCAGTCTACCGGCCGCCGCCGCCCTCGCCATCTGACCTGCGGTTTCGTCGCGCGATCCCGCGGCGGTCCGAGCCGGAGAGGGGACTCGAACCCCTGACCCCCTCCTTACCATGGAGGTGCTCTGCCGACTGAGCTACTCCGGCTTGTTTCCCTTGCCTGTTCGTTCGGCGCGGGCCATGATACCGAGAGACCATCCCGCCCCTGCGAGCCCCGACCCGTGGGACGATGGGTTCATGCGGCTCGTCCCCCTGCTGCTGCTCGTCGCCGTCGCGTGCGGATCGGCGGACGCCTCGGACCCGAACGCGACGGCCGCGCTGTCGATCCGGACCGACGACGGCACCGTCTCGCTCGACGTCCAGGTCGCGGACACGCCCGACGAGCGCCAGACCGGGTTGATGGGACGCGAGAGCCTGTCCCCCTACGACGGGATGGCGTTCGTGTGGGAGGAACCCGTGGTGAGCTCGTTCTGGATGAAGGACACGCTGATCCCGCTCTCGATCGCGTTCTGGGACGACGCCGGCCGGATCATCTCGATCCTCGACATGGACCCCTGCACCGAGGACCCCTGCCCGTCGTACGGACCGGACGAACCGTTCGTCGGCGCCGTCGAGGTCGATCGGGGAACGCTGGAGGAACGGCGGCGTCGCCGTCGGCGACCGGGTCGAGCTCGACGGTCTCGAACGCATGAGTCAGGACTGCCTCCTCTGCCGCGCCGAGCGGGTGACCGACTGGCACTTCGAGGACGAGGAGTGCTGGGTCACCGACTGCATGGTGTGCCGGACGCCGATGATCGTCTGGCGCCCGCACGGGCTCCCCGACCCCGAGCTCGAGCGCCGGCTCCTCGAGCACCTCGAACGGATCGCGGCCGAGCGCTACCCCGACGGCTTCTGGATCGACCCGGAGCGACGCCGGATCCCCGACCACTGGCACGCGCACGCGCGACCCGGCCGATGGCTTCTTCGACCCGGCGAGCGACCTCTACGGCCGCTTCGGCTGACCGCTACCCGGAACGAACGGCCTCCCAGGTCCCGGTGTTCGGCGGTGGGCAGGCGCTCGCGTCGTAGGTCCCCGACATCTGTCGCCGGACACGGTGCCCGTGAACGTGATCGGCTGCTCGGCCTGGATCGAGCCGACCGTGATCGTGTCGCCGTCCAGCGCGATCTCGACCTGCCCGTTCGAGACACACGACGTGTCCTGGATGTCGATCGTGCCCGTGAATCCGTTCGAGGCGCCTCGATCGTCCAGGAGAAGCGTCCCACTGACCTGCGGGACGTCGGTGTCCCAGGTGCCGCTCCAGGTCCCCTCCAAGATCACGGCCGGCCCGGTCGGCCCGTCGCCGCGGTGGGCCCGGTGGCTCGGTCGGGCCCGTGGGCGCCGTCTCGGTGGGTCCCGTCGCGCCCCCGCTGATGTCGGTCGAACCCACTTCGCAGGCCGAGAGCGAGACGAGCGAGAAGCACGCGAGTGCGACGGAGACGAGGCGCATCCGCGACGAGCTCTGTCGTTGGTGTTCGCATGGCCACCGAGCACCCCATCCGCCGTCAGGCGCCTCGGTCAGAAGGACCCAGGTGCGGTCGGCGAGCGAGGAGTCACCGGCCGCGTCTGCAACGAGGGTGGTGAGTCGGCTCACCACGGCGAGCTGCTTGTCACGATCGAGGGCACCGGCGTTCGTGAGGACTTGGACGCGAACATAGGTGCTGTCTCCGTCGACGTTCGACAACGCCGACGAGGGAAGCTCGTGCACGAAGGCGGCCGTGTTCTTCCGGAACATCGGGATGTCCGGCACTTCCTCGATCGTCATGAGTTCGGTGGCCAGATTCTGAGCCAAGGCGTGCTGGTCACCGAACGTGCCTGCGGCTGCGTAAACATCGATCATGGGCATGGGTCGCATTCCTTTCTCCAGCGGGCCGGCGGCCGGCGCGTGATCTTCGTCTCCGGGGACGACGCGGACGCGGAAGCGGACGTCGTCGCGCTGTTCCATAGACTCGGCGTGCAAGATGACACCGGCTTCGCCGTTCCCGATCAAGCTCACGTCCTGGGAAGACGGACGCCTTCAGATAGGCGCAGTGCACGATCTCGCCCTTCCCGTTGTGGTAGGCGACGAAACGATCGATGAGGTGTCTCTTGCCGGTGTTCTGCCAGACGAAGATGCCATTGACCGCGTTGTTGTGGGCGATGCAGCCTCGAAGATCCACACACCCTCCGCTCCTTCGTCCCAGAGGAATCCCGAGGCGTTCACGTTCCCGCGGATGCCGACGGCCACGCAACCGCGAGCGATGTTGTCTGCACCCTTCCTCAGGGCGAATCCGGTCAGTCGATACCCGCGGAAGCTCGGATCCGATCTCGCCAACGATGCGACACACCTCGAGAGCGACACATCGTCGGTGGGATCGCCTACCGTCCCACCAGAACGCCTCGTCGAACGTGTAGTGACTGATGCAATCGGTGAAGGAGATCGCGTGGCTCGTATGTGGAACGAACGCATGCCGAGCGATGAACCCTCGATCCCAAGTCGGAGCGGCACGACACCTGCGTGAGCGGTTCCTGAGCATGCTCAGTATGGCGGCCTCGGTGGTGGCGGGATGAGACGACCGAGTCCGGTTGGTCGGTGGTGGGAGGAGGAGGATTCGAACCTCCGTAGGCTTAGCCGGCGATTTTACAGACCGCTCCCTTTGGCCGCTCGGGCATCCTCCCGTCGCGCGGAAGGATAGCAACGGGGGTTCGGCACCTCCACGGTAGGATTGCCGCCATGGCCAAGCAGGACTTCTCGTTCGACATCGTCTCCGAGGTCTCGATGCCCGAGGTCGCGAACGCCGTCGACCAGGCCCGGCGCGAGATCGCGCAGCGGTTCGACTTCAAGGACACCGGGACGAGCATCAGCCAGGACGACCAGCTGATCGAGGTCCGCTCCTCCACGGAGGACCGGCTCAAGGCCGCGGTGGAGGTCCTGAAGGAGAAGGCGGTCAAGCGCCAGGTCTCGCTGAAGGCGCTGCACCTGGGCCCGGTCCAGCCGGCCGCGAAGGGCGCCTCGAGGCAGACGATCAACCTGAACGTCGGGATCTCCGAGGAGAAGGCGCGCGAGCTCGTGAAGTTCGTGAAGGGCCTCAAGGTCAAGGTCCAGAGCCACGTCCAGGGCGATCAGGTCAGGATCACGGGCAAGTCCAAGGACGATCTCCAGGTCGTGATGAAGGCCGTGAAGGACCACGACTTCGACGTCCCGCTGCAGTTCGTGAACTTCCGGCCCTAGGCGCCCCGGCGGCCGCACGCTCCACCTGCCTCCGGCGGTCCGGCTGGGTAGATTGGCGCACCCAACGGGAGGTGGAGCGTGACCGACGTCGAACGATCTGAAGGCGAAAGCCGCCGAGATCGCCGAGCGCGAGGGGCGCAAGCTCCTGGACCGGACCCCCGGGTCCGAGACCCTGCACGAGCGGGCCGTCCGCAGCCTCCCCAACGGCGTCGCGTCGAACTTCCAGGCGGGCGACCCCTACCCCACGTACCTGCGTCGCGGGCAGGGCTCGAAGGTCTGGGACGTCGACGGCAACGAGTACGTCGACTTCCACGGCGGCTTCGGGGTCAACGTCGTCGGCCACGCGCACCCGAAGATCGTCGAGGCGATCCGGGCCGTCGCCGACCAGGGCATCCACTTCGCCGTCACCACCGAGACCACGGTCGCGCTCGCGGAGGCGATCTGCGAGCGGTTCCAGCTCGAGCAGATGCGGTTCGTGAACTCGGGGACCGAGGCCACGATGGACGCGATCCGGGTCGCCCGGGCGGCGACCGGCCGGGACACGATCGTGAAGATGGAGGGCTCGTACCACGGGCACCACGACTCGGTCCTGTTCTCGGTCGTGCCCGAGGCCGACGTGCTCGACATGCGGTTCAACGTCGGCCGCCCCGACCAGGCCTGGTACACGACGGAGCCCACCTCCAAGGGCATCCCGAAGGTCCTCACCGACACGGTGATCATCGTCCCGTTCAACGACGCGGCCGCGGTGGAGCAGGCGTTCGCCGACAAGCCCGGCGAGATCGCCGCCCTGATCCTCGAACCCGTGATGATGAACATCGGCCTCGTCGTGCCGCAGCCCGGCTACCTGCAGGCCCTCCGGGACATCTGCGAGCGCAACGGCGCCGCGCTGATCTACGACGAGGTCAAGTGCGGCGGGACGATCGCCTACGGCGGCACCACCGAGCGCTACGGCGTCCGGCCCCATCTCGCCGCGTACGCGAAGGCGATCGGCGGCGGCGTCACGATCGGCGCGTTCGGCGGCGAGGCGCGCTTCATGGAGTGGGTCACCAAGGGGGCGGCGCAGCAGGGGACGTTCAACGGCAACCCGCTCTCGTCGGCGGCGGGCCTCGCGGCCCTGACGCAGGTCCTCACGAAGGACGCGTACGACCACCTGGGCAAGCTCGGCACGATGCTCGCCGAGGGCTGCCAGCGCGCGATCGACGAGCACGACCTCCCGGCCCACACGATGGACCTGGGCGCGAAGGGCTGCGTGTCGTACCGCAAGGAACCCCTGGTCAACTACCGCGACTTCCTCGAGACGATCCCCGAGCTCTTCTACGCGTCGTTCACCTGGATGGTGAACCGAGGCATCTTCATGACGCCCGGCGACGAGGAGCAGTGGACGATCTCCGTGCAGCACACCGAGGAGGACGTCCAGCGGTACGTGGACGCGTTCGCCGGGTTCTGCGCCGAGCTGGTGGCCTAACCGGAGCGATGCCCGACTCGGCCGGACGCGCCGAGCGGGAGCCGGGCGCGATGCCGACGATGCACGAGTACACCCCGGAGACGGACGCGCTGACCGAGGCGATCGTGGACTACACGCGCCGGCGCATCGCCGATCCGCAGCCGCTCGACCACCCGATGCCGCCCGACGAGCTCACCGCGGCCGCGGGAGCCACGATCACGCCCGCGGGGATCGGCGGGGACGAGGCGCTCCGGATCTGGGCGGACGTCCTCGCGCCCGCGACCATCACCACCGACCACCCGAGCTTCCTCGCGTTCGTGCCGGGCGCCCCCAGCAAGGCCAGCGTGCTGTTCGACCTCGCGGTGAGCGCGTCCGAGATCTACGGCGGGAGCTGGCTCGAGGGCGGGGGCGCGGTGTGGGCGGAGAACCAGGTGCTCGGATGGCTCGCCGAGCTCGCGGGGATGCCCGCCGGATCCGGCGGCTGCTTCGTCTCGGGCGGGACGGCGGGCAACCTCTCGGCCCTGGTGGCGGCGCGCCACGCCGCCACCGAGGCTCGGGGCGGCGAACGCCCGCCGCGTTGGCAGATCGCGTGCGCGGACACGGTGCACTCGTCGGTGGCGTCGGCGGCCCGAGTGATGGACGTCGACCTGCTCTCGGTCCCCCACGACGAGCGCGGGCCGCCTGACCGGCCCGGCGCTCGCGGCGGCGCTGGATCGCGCCGATGCCGGCCGGTCCGTTCGCGGTGGTCGCGAGCGCCGGCTCGACGAACGCCGGGACGATCGACGACCTCGACGGCATCGCGGCCGTGTGTCGCGAGCGGGGGCTGTGGTTCCACGTCGACGGCGCCTACGGCGCCGCGGCGCTCCTCGCGCCGAGCGTTCGGGAGCGGTTCCGAGGCATCGAGCACGTCGACTCGTACATCGTCGACCCGCACAAGTGGCTCTTCGCGCCGTACGACTCGTGCGCGCTCATCTATCGCGAACCCGATCGGGCGCGGGCGGCGCACCGGCAGGACGCCTCCTACCTCGACGCCCTGAACGCCACGTCCGATTGGAACCCGAGCGACTACGCCCATCACCTGTCCCGACGCCCGCGCGGGCTCCCGCTGTGGTTCTCGCTCGCGACCTACGGGACGGACGCCTACCGGGACGCCGTCGAGCGGGTCCTGTCGATCACGCGCGAGACGGCCGAGGAGATCCGCCGGCGACCCGAGCTCGAGCTGATCCTGGAACCCGAGCTCTCCGTGGTCCTGTTCCGCAGGCAGGGATGGGGAGCGGACGAGTACGAGACCTGGTGGCGGCGAGCGCTCGCCGAGCAGGTCGGCTTCGTCCAGCCCACGTCGTGGGAGGGCGAGAAGGTCGGCCGGCTGTGCTTCGTCAACCCTCGGACGACGATCGAGCACGTCCGCGCGATCCTCGACCTGGCCGCGTGAGCGAGGTCCGAGCCGTCCTGATCGACCTGTACGACACCCTGGCCTGGACGGAGTGGCCCACGATGCGCGCCGAGCTCGAGGAGCGGTTCGGGGTGAGCGAGGGGGAGCTCCTGCGCGCGTTCACCACGCACGCGGGAGGCTCGGAGCACCGGCGTGTACGGGAGCGCCGAGGGCGACCTCGCGGCGGTCCTGGAAGCGGCCGGGGTCCCGACCGACCCGGAGCTGGTCCGCGAGCTCAACCAGACGCGCATGAAGGCGTTCGCCGAGAACGGCGTCCACCTGTGGGAGGACTCGATCCCGACCCTGCGCGCGCTCCGCGCACGCGGAGCTCCGGACGGCGATCGTGAGCAACTGCGACCACGCCACTCGCCCGATCGTGGACGAGCTCGGGCTGGAGCGTGAGGCGGACGCGGTCGTGCTCTCGTTCGAGGTGGGCGTCGCCAAGCCCGACCCCGGCATCTACCGGGCCGCGCTCGACGCGGTGGGTGCGGGACCCGAGGAGGCCGTCTTCGTCGACGACCAGGCCTGGTACTGCCGAGGCGCGGAGGCGATCGGCATCCGTTCGTTCATGATCGTGCGCGACGACGCGGCCCCGGCCGAAGGGCGTCAGCGACGCCGGCGACCGCGCGGTGCTGCGCGACCTCCGATCGCTGCTCGATCTCGTCTGACCGGAGGCCGCGCGGAGGACCTGCCTAGCCGATCTCCTGCTTGATCTGCTCGAGCCGCGCGATGCGCTCGGCGGTCGGAGGGTGGGTCGAGAACAGGTTCGCCAGGCTGCTCGACGCCTGGCGGCCGCGGAACGGGTTCACGATGAACAGGTGGGCCTCGGCGGGGCTCACGCTCGCCGGCACCGGGACCTTCCCGGCGGAGGCCTCGAGCTTGCGGAGCGCGCTCGCCAGCGCGTCAGGGTCGCGCGACAAGATCGCGCCGGACTCGTCGGCCTGGTACTCGCGCGAGCGGCTCACGGCCATCTGGATGATCGCGGCCGCGATCGGGGCGAGCACCCAGGCGAGCAGCAGCCCCACGATGCCGATCCCGTTGCGGTCGTCGCCGGAGCCGAACCACAGGGCGAACCGCGCGAGGAACGTGATGCTCATCCCGATGGCCGCCGCGATCGAACCGATCAGGATGTCCCGGTTGGCGACGTGCGAGAGCTCGTGGGCCAGCACGGCTCGGAGCTCGCGTTCGTCCAGGATCTCGAGGATCCCCCGGGTGACCGCCACGACGGCGTGCTCGGGGTTGCGACCGGTGGCGAACGCGTTCGGCTGCATCATCTCCGAGACGTAGATCCTCGGCATCGGCATCTGGTTGACCTGCGTGCAGCTCCCGGACGATCCGGTACAGGTCGGGTGCCTCCTGCTCGGTCACCGGCTTGGAACGGGTGGTCGCGATCGCGATCTTGTCGCTGAACCAGTACATCGAGAAGTTGAAGACCAGGGCGATCGCCGAGGGCGACGATCGCGCCCTGCTGGCCACCGATCAGGCCTCCGATCAGCACGAACAGGCCGCCCAGGGCGGCGATCAGGATCCAGGTCTTGACTCGGTTGAGACCGATCAACGGGACCTCCTTGTCCGGGTGGTGATTCGACGAGCCCGCGGTTCGGGTTCGGCGGGGCCGCCCGGTCGGGACCTACTGTCCTACCAGGGTAGACAGCGGGGGGAAATGTGCCAGGAGCTCGGGCCAGACACCCACCGCCACGACCGTGACCGTCGCCAGGACCGCGACCGCCGTGACCAGGACGGGGGGCATCAGGGGCCGTTCGTGCTCGCCGTCGACGAACAGCATCTGCTTGGGCACGGCCAGGTAGTAGGAGAGGCTCACGACCGAGTTGATCACCATGATGATCGCGAGCGCCGTCCCGATCCCGCCCCGCTGGATCGCGACCTGGAAGACCAGGAACTTGGCCCAGAACCCCGCGAGGGGCGGGATGCCCGCGAGCGACACCATGAACACCGTCATCGCGACCGCGATCACCGGCGCCCGGCGCGACAGGCCCGCGAAGTCGGTGATCAGCAGGCCGCGGGACTCCTTGGCCATCGCGATCACCACCGCGAACGCGCCCAGCGTCATCACCGCGTAGATCAGGATGTACGTGACGGCGGCCGCGAACGCGTCCTGGTTGATGACCGGGTTCGCCGAGACCAAGGCGAAGGGCAGGAGCATGTAGCCGGCCTGCGCGATGCTCGAGTACGCGAGCAGCCGGACCACCTGCCGCTGCTGCAGGGCGACGAGGTTCCCGATCGTCATCGTGAGGATCGACAGCACCGCGAAGATCGGCGTCCAGAACTCGTACTGGGCGGGGAAGGCGACGAACATCAGCTGGAGGAGCCCGGCGAAGCCGGCGGCCTTGGACGCGGTCGCGAGGAACGCGGCGACCGGCACCGGCGAGCCCTCGTACGTGTCGGGCGCCCAGAACTGGAACGGCACCGCGCTCACCTTGAACGCGAACCCCGCGACGATGAACAGGATCGACGCCAACACGAGCGTCTCGCGCCCCTGCGGGAGCGTCCCGGCGAGCACGCGGCCGATCTCGACGAGGTTCAGGCTGCCGGTCACCCCGTAGATCAGGCTCATCCCGTAGAGCATCACCGCGGTCGAGAGCACGCCGAAGAGGAAGAACTTGATGCCGGCCTCGTTGGAACGAGGGTCCGACTTGCGGAACGCGGCGAGGACGAACCCCGGCGCGGAGACGAGCTCGAGGGAGATGAACAGCATCAGCAGGTCCCTCGACGAGGGCATCAGCAGGCAGCCGAGGAACGACGTGAGGACGAGGAAGTAGAACTCGCCCTGGTAGAAGCGTCCCTCTCGGAAGTAGCGGAAGGAGACCATGAGCACGAGCAGGGCGACCGACAGGAAGAAGACCTTGAACAGCAGCGCGAACTCGTCCACGACGAACGCACCGCCGAACGTCGACCGATCGTCGCCGATCAGCGTGAGCGTGGCGATCAGCGACGCCACCACCCCGGCGAACGCCAGGGGCATCGCCATCCACTTGTGGGCGGGCGACAGGAAGGCGTCGACCACCAGCACGAGGACGATCGTCCCGGCCAGGATCAGCTCCGGGAGGATCGCCGTGTAGTCGATCGCCTGGTTCATCGCCGCGCCGGCCCTCGCCCTCTACGCCCCGAACAAACCGAGCAGGGAGTTGACCGGCGCCTGCGTGACGTCGGTGAGCAGGCTGGGGAACAGGCCGAGCGCCACGATCCCCACGAGCAGCGGCACCCAGGAGACCCACTCGACGACCGCGACGTCCCCGAACGCCTCGGACTTCCACTTCTCCGGGAGCGTGCCCATGTTCACGCGCTGGAGCATCCACAGGAAGTAGCCGGCGGTCAGGATCGTCCCGATGCCGCCGGCGATCATGAACGCTCGGAACAGCGGCGTGGACAGCGACTGGGCCGGGCTGTAGCTCGAGAGCAGCGCCATCACCTCGCCCCAGAACCCGGCGAGCCCCGGCAGGCCCAGCGAGGCGATCGCGACGAACGCGAACACCCCGCCCAGGTACGGGAGCTTCTGCATCACCCCGCCGCCGATCTCGGCGATCTCGCGCGTGTGGTAGCGGTCGTAGAGCGACCCCACGCAGAAGAACAGCATGCCGGTGATCAGACCGTGGGCGACCATGCCGAAGATCGCCGCGTTGATCCCGATCGTCGTGAGGGTCGCGATCCCCAGCATCACGAACCCCATGTGGCCCACCGAGCTGAACGCGATCAGCCGTTTGAGGTCCTTCTGCGCCAGGCACGCGAGCGCCGCGTAGACGATCGCGATCGCCGCGAGCAGCCCGATCCACGGCGCGTACTTCTGCGCGCCGTACGGAAGGATCGGCAGCGCGATCCGGATGAACCCGTAGCCGCCCATCTTCAGCATGACCCCGGCCAGGAGCACCGAGCCGATCGTGGGCGCCTCGGTATGGGCGTCGGGCAACCACGTGTGGAACGGCCACATCGGCACCTTCACCGCGAACCCGAGTCCGACCGCCGCGAACACGACCAGCTGGAAGCCCTGGGAGAAGCCGCCGGACGCCGCGTACTGCTGCAGGGCGATGATGTCGAAGGTGTGGGCCCCGCCACCGATGTCGGAGCTGAAGAACATCGCCAGGAACCCCAGCAGCATGAACACCGACCCGAACAGCGTGTACAGGAAGAACTTGATCGCGGCGTACTCGCGGTTGGCGCTCCCCCAGATCCCGATCAGGAAGTACATCGGGACGAGCACCAGCTCCCAGAACACGAAGAACAGGATCAGGTCGAACGCGATGAAGGTGCCGGCCATCCCGGTCTCGAGCAGCAGCATGAGCCCGATGAACGCCTTGGTCTTGCCCGGCTTGGGGACGACCCGCCAGGTGTAGATCGCGCACAGGAACGACAGCACGAACGTGAGCACGAACAGGGGAAGGCTGATGCCGTCGATCCCCACGTGGTACCGCGCGTCGATCGCGGGGATCCAGCTCGTGTCGAGCTGGAACTGCAAGCCCGAGGTGCCGTAGTCGAACGTGAACGTGATCGCGATCGCGAAGGCGAGCGCCGCACCCGTGAACACGATGCCGAGCGCGCGTACGCCCTTGTCGTACCGGCGCGGCACGAGCGCGATCACCAGGGCCCCGGCCAGCGGCAGGAGCGTCGTGATCGTGATCGCCGAGTTCTCCCAGGTCATGCGCCTTCCCCTTCCTTTCTCGGGGGCTGACGCTCGCGCGTTCGCGCTCGCTCCTTGAGCCCCCGAACCCCTGTCATATCTTCGTGAAGATGACGGCCAGCACCACGACGCCCGCGAACAGGAACACGGCGTACCGCTGGACGTTGCCGGATTGGATGTACCGCAACAGACCACCGGTGAAGCCGGCGAGGTTCGCCAGCCCGTTCACCGCACCGTCGATCACCTTCTGGTCGAACCAGTTCACCCCGTTCCCGAGCGTCTTGGTGAACGCGGCGGCTCCGTTGACGACCGCGTCCAGGATCCGCTGGTTGGTCCAGTTGACGCCGGCGGACAGGTCGTCTCGGACGGGCCGGACGATGCCCTTCCAGTAGAGGTCGTCGAGGTAGTACTTGTTCACGAGCACCGTGTACGCGGGTCCGAGCGAACGGATCGGGTCGCGCTCGCGATAGGTGTGGTAGAGCCGATAGCCGACCCCGATACCCAGGAGCGCGGCGAGCGTCGACGCCGCGGCGATCCACGGGACGAACAGGGCCTCTTCGAGCTCCTCGAAGAACACCCACGACCCGAACGGCGCGCCCGAGCTGGGGCGCTCCGAGCAGACCGACGAACACCGTGACGGTCGCGAGGGCGACCAGCACGCCGGTCATCGAGCGCGGCGCCTCGTGCGGCTCCCCGTGGCCCCGGAAGTCGCCGAAGAACGTCATCAGGACCGCCCTGGTCATGTAGAAGGCGGTCAGGAGCGCCGTCAGCAGGAACACGACGAACAGGAGGTCGTGGCCGCCGTGGTCCGCGACCACCAGGAGCTCGTCCTTGGACCAGAACCCGGCCAACGGCGGCACCCCGGCGAGCGCGAGGGAGCCGATCAGGAACGTCCAGAACGTGATGGGCATCTTCCTCCGCAGGCCGCCCATCTCGCTCATGTTGTTCGTGTGGACCGCGTGGATCACGGCGCCGGATCCCAGGAACAGGAGCGCCTTGAAGAACGCGTGCGTGAACAGGTGGAAGAACGCGCCGGTGCGACCGGCCGGCCCCATCGACATCCCGGCGACCATGTACGCGAGCTGGCTGATCGTCGAGTACGCGAGGACGCGCTTGATGTCGTCCTGGACGAACGCCATCAGTGCCGCACCGAGCATCGTGATGCCGCCGACGACGCCCACGATCTGCAGCACGACGGGGTCGGCGTCGGTGAACACGAAGAACAGCCGGCCCACCAGGTAGACGCCGGCCGCGACCATCGTCGCGGCGTGGATCAGCGCCGAGACCGGCGTCGGACCCGCCATCGCGTCGGGGAGCCAGACGTGGAGCGGGAACTGCGCGGACTTGCCGATCGTGCCGCCGAACAGCAGGAGCGCCGCCGCCGACACGAGCGCCACCGACGCCCCACCGTGCGAGACCACCTCGCCGATCGCGGGGATGTTCGAGGTCGTGAACCCCGTGACGGAGATCAGCACGAAGATCCCGAACATGAAGGGGACGTCGCCGACCCGCGTGGTGATGAACGCCTTGATCGCCGAGCTCGAGTTGACGT
This sequence comes from uncultured Actinomycetes bacterium, assembly GCA_963744515.1. Lineage (GTDB taxonomy): Bacteria > Actinomycetota > UBA4738 > UBA4738 > HRBIN12 > DASSJM01. The sequence continues at coordinate 26,978 of CAVUTN010000002.1, forward strand.
GGTCCTCCCACCAGTGCCCGATCAGCAGGTAGGAGCAGACGCCCATGACCTCCCACCCGACGAGCAGCTGGAACAGGTTGTTCGCGAGGACGACCACCAGCATCGCGCTCGTGAACAGGGACAGCACCACGTAGAACCAGGTGAACCGGACGTCGCCCTTCATGTAGCCGAGCGAGTAGATGTGGACGCAGAGCGAGATCGAGGTGACGACGACGAGCATGACCGCCGTGAGCCCGTCGACGTAGACGCCGACCTCCAGGTGGAGCTGCCCGATCTGGAACCACGGGAGCGAGGCCTCGTAGAACCCGCGCTCGCCGCCGACGAAGGTCCACAGGACGCCGAGCGAGAGCACGAGCGACGCACCCACCGCCGCGATCCCGTACACCGACCCCCTCCCCGGTGTGCGCTTGCCGAGGAAGAACGTCAACAGGGCCGCCATCGCGGGCAGGAAGGCGATCAGCCAGGCGTTGGTCAGGAACGAGGTCGGGTCCGCGATCGCGCGGCCGAGGGCCTCCGTGGACTCGGCGGCTACCACTTGAGGAGATTCACCTCGTCCACGTTGATCGTCGCCCGGTTGCGGTAGATCAAGATCACGATCGCGAGGCCGATCCCCACCTCGGCCGCGGCCACCGTGATCACGAACAGCGCGAAGACCTGCCCCGTGAGGTCGTGGAGCATCGCCCCGAACGCGACGAGGTTGAGGTTGACGGCGTTCAGCATCAGCTCGATCGACATCAGCACCAGGACCGCGTTGCGCCGCGCGAGGACGCCGTAGACGCCGGTCGAGAACAGCGCCGCCGACAGGAAGAGCACCAGCGGGAGCCGGATCACGGGCGGTCCTCCTTCCGCGACAGCACGATCGCCCCGATCAGCGCCGCCAGCAGGAGGAACGAGATCACCTCGAACGGCAGGACGAACCGGCTGAAGATCGACGACCCGACCGCGGCCACCGAGCCCTCCACCGGGTCGATGCGGGCGGCATCCCACTCGAACGCCCCCTGGATCAGGTAGATCAGGCCGCCGAGGATCGCGAGCGCGACCAGGAAGGCCACGCCACGCCGCTGGTTGTCGAGCGCCTCGCGTCCGATCGGCGCCTTCGTCAGCATCAGCCCGAACAGGAACAGGATCACGATCGCGCCGACGTAGATCAGGATCTGCACCCACGCGACGAACTCGGCGCCCAGCAGGAGGTACACGCCGGCGACCGCCGAGAGCGTGATCACGAGGTACAGCGCGGCGCGCACGACGTTGCGGGCGGTCACCACACGGAACGCGCCCACCACGGCGGCAACCCCGATCACGACGAACGCGATCTCGGCTCCGGTCACGAGCCGCCCTCGGCCTTGCTCCGCGCGGCCACCATCGCCGCACGCCGAGCCCGCCCCTCGGCCACCCGCCGATCCGTCCCCTGTTCGAGCAGCTCCGCCAGCACCCGGTCGAACGTCTCCTGATCCAGCGCCACCTCCGCATGCTCCGCCGGAGCGGCCGGTCGCAGCGGCAGCAGCCTCAGACGGTGCGCAGCGGCCGGAGCGGCCACCGGTGCCTGCGCCGCGGCGGGCGACGCAGCGGCCGGCGCCGGACCTGCCGAGGGAGCCGCGGCATACGCCGCGGCGAGTCCGGCCGTGTCCGGCGCCACGCCCGCCGAACCGCCGCGACCGGCGCCACGCTCGGCTCCTCCACGGGAACCTCCGCACCCTCCTCGATCATCGGCGGCGGCAGGACCGTGTACGTCCACTCCTCGAGCTTCTCCTTCTCGTGCGTGAGCTCGACGACGTCGTACTCGGCATACTCGAACTCGGGGCTCCAGAAGAGCGCGTCGAAGGGACAGACCTCCACGCAGATCCCGCAGTACATGCAGAGCGCGTAGTCGATCGCGAACCGGTCCAGGACCTTCATCGAGCGGCCCTTGCCGCCGGAGGCGGGCTCGTGCGTCTCCTTGTGCGCGTCGATGTAGATGCACCAGTCCGGGCACTCGCGCGAGCACTTGTAGCAGACGGTGCAGTTCGCCTCCTTGAGCGCGATGACCCCGCGGGTGCGCGGCGGGAGGTCGGGCTTGACCTCGGGGTACTGCTGCGTGATCGAGGGTCGGAGCGCGTGCTTCAGCGTGACCCCGAGCCCCTTGAGCATGCCGAGGCCGGTGGACCTCGGCTCGGTCTCGGGAGCCTTCCGGACGTCTCGATCGTCGACCGCCATGACCCTCCTAGAACGCGACCTTGAAGACGGCGACCACCACGATCTGCAGCAGCGCCAGTGGGATCAGCACGAGCCACGACACCCGCTGCAGCTGGTCCTCGCGCAAACGCGGGTAGGTGACCCGGAGCCAGATGATGAGGAACGACAGCGCCCCGATCTTCGCGAGCATCCACAGCGGCTCGGGGATGAACTCCATGTATGGCAAGGGGAGGTACCCCCCGAGGAACAGGACGCTGGCGATCGCGGACAGGGCGACGATCCCGCCGTACTCGGCGAGCAGGAAGAACGCGAACTTCAGGCCCGTGTACTCGGTGTAGGCGCCGAAGATGATCTCGGAGTCCGCCACCGGCATGTCGAACGGCGGCCGCGTGAGCTCGGCGAGCGAGGCCGTGAGGAAGATGATGAACCCGATCGGCTGCGAGAAGACGAACCAGTACTTCTCCTGCGCCTCGACGATCCCGACCATCGAGAGCGTCGCCGCCTGCATCACGATCGCGGCGGCACCGAGCACCAGCGGCAGCTCGTAGGCGATCAGCTGCGCGGCAGCTCGGAGCGCGCCGATCAGCGAGAACTTGTTCGCGGACGCCCAGCCGGCCATGAGCACGCCGATCACGGAGACCGACGAGAGCGCCAGCACGAAGAAGATGCCGACGTCGAGGTTCAGGATGAAGATCGTGTCCGAGAACGGGATCACGACGAACAGCAGGATGTACGGGACGAGCGCGACCGCCGGCGCGAGGGAGAAGACCCAGGAATCCGCCGCCGCGGGGATCACGTCCTCCTTCTGGACGAACTTGACCCCGTCGGCCATCAGCTGCGCCCAGCCGTGGAACCGGCCCGCGTACATCGGTCCGAGGCGCCCCTGCATGTGCGCCATCACCTTGTGCTCGGCGTAGCCGACGCCGAGCGGCGCCACCAGGAAGAAGATCAGCACGATCGCCGCCTTGGTGACCAGGACCATCCAGTACTGGTCGAACCACTGGTTCACGAAGCTCACGCCGGCCTGCGCGATCACTCCTCCTCCTCCTCTTCCCCTTCGGCCGCGCCCGGCCACGGCTTGGCTTCTCGCGACATGAGCGGGAAGTCCTTGCGGAGCGGGTGGCCCTCGAACGGTTCGGGGAGGAGGAGCGTCACGGGCAGCGGGTGGCCCTCGAACGTGACGCCGAACATCTCGGTGGTCTCGCGTTCGTGCCAGTTCGCCGTGGGATAGATGTCCGAGATCGTGGGGAGGACGATCTCGTCGGCCGGGAGCCGGACCTTCACGCGCACGTTGTGGTCGTGCGTCGTCGAGAACAGGTGGGTGACGACCTCCATCCCCTGCTCGCCGAAGTCCACGGCGGAGGTGAAGTCGCAGTAGTCGCAGTCGAACTCGGGCTCGTTGCGCAGGAACGTCACGAGCTCGCGGTACCGGGACGGGGTCACCCCGACCACGCTGTGCCCGTGCTGGTCCTCGAAGGACACGACGTCGTCACCGAACTGCGCGCGCAGGCGCGATTCGACCTCAGGAGGCGGAAGCGGGTGTCGTGAGCTTGCCACTCCACTTCTCCCTGATGTCCTCGGCGGCGATCTTCTCTTGGAGCCGGATGATCCCCTGCAGGAGCGCCTCCGGCCGCGGCGGGCAGCCGGGGATGTAGACGTCGACCGGCAGGACCTGGTCGATGCCCTTGGTGACCGAGTACGAGTCCCAGTAGGGACCGCCGCAGTTGGCGCACGAGCCCATCGAGATCACGTACTTCGGCTCGGGCATCTGGTCGTACAGACGCTTGATCACCGGCGTCATCTTGTCCGTCGGCGTTCCGGCGATCACGATCAGGTCGGCCTGCCGCGGCCCATGCGCGAACGGGATCACGCCGAACCGGATGAAGTCGTGCTTGGACGTCGAGGCCGCGATGAACTCGATCGAACAGCACGCGAGGCCGAAGTTGAACACCCAGAGCGAGTACCGCCGGCCCCAGTTGAGGAGGAACTTCACCGGCTGGATCCCGGCGAGCGGCGTCTTCTCGGTGATCAGGCCCACCTCAGCACCCCCTTGCGCCAGGCGTACAGCAGGCCCACCGCCAAGATCCCGATGAAGATCGCCATCTCGACGACCGCCTGGTACCCGAGGCTCTCGAAGATCCGGGCCCACGGGAACAGGAAGACGGACTCGACGTCGAAGATCACGAACAGGAACCCGTAGACGTAGTAGCGGACCTGGCTCTGCGACCAACCCTCGCCCACCGGGTCGATCCCGCATTCGTACGTGAGCAGCTTGTCGCCGACCGGCCGCCGGGGTGCGATGAGCCTTGCGGCGCCGAACGCCACCGCGACGAGCCCCACGCCGGCGATCAGGACCGCGAGGACGACCCCGTACGACTGGTAGTAGGTCTCCACGCTTGTGAATGTTTTCCCGAGCAGCGGCGATTCTAGCAAGCGTCCCCCGCCCTCCCCCTCAGTTCACCCGTTCCGGGGGGCTTCCGCTCGCGCGTCCGCGCTCGCCCCTCGAGCCCCCCGGACCCCCGGGCGCCGCAGCGCGCCGCGAGGAACTCGGCCAGCTGTCCGAGCGCCGTCCGGGCCGGACCGTCCGGGAACCGTTCGGCCAGGCCGTGGGCCCGGTCGACCTCGTCGACCACGGCGGAGCGAGCGCGCGCCAGGTGCTCGGGAGCGCGCACGATCTCGAGCGCCCGGTCCAGCCGCTCCCCGTTCGGCGGTCCCTCCTGGAGGACCTCTCGGAGCTCCGACCCCCGAGGACCGCCGAGCGCGTGCAGGACCGGGAGCGTGTAGACGCCCTCCCGCATGTCCTGGCCCGGCTCCTTGCCCAGGGTCTCCTGCGTCGCGGTGAGATCCATGATGTCGTCGGAGAGCTGGAAGGCCAGGCCGAGCGCCTCGCCGTACTGCTCGAGCACGTCGAGGGCCTCCGCGGGCGCGTCGGAGAGCATCCCGCCCAGCCGGCACGAGGTGGCGATCAATGCGCCGGTCTTGCGACGGATGATGTCGAGGTAGTCGCCCTCGGACTGCTCGACCCGTCCGGCGGCCTCGACCTCGCGGATCTGGCCGTCGCACAGCGTCGCGATCGTCCGAGCCAGCAGCGCGCAGATGTCGGTCCCCAGGTCGGTCGAGATCTCCGAGGCCTTGGCGAACAGGTAATCGCCGGTGAGGATCGCGACGGTGTTGCTCCACCGGGCGTTGGCCGACTGCACCGCGTGGCGCGCGTCGGCCTCGTCGATCACGTCGTCGTGGTACAGGGTCGCCTGGTGCACGAGCTCGATCGAGACCGAGCCCGGGACCAGCCGCGGATCCGAGGGGTCGCCGAAATAACCCGAGAGCAGGACGAGCATCGGCCGGAACCGCTTCCCGCCGGCCGCGAGCAGGTACTGGGCCGTCTCGGCCAGCATGTCCGAGTCGGCCCGGACGGCCTTCTCGAGCGCGGTCTCGACCTCGTCGAGGCGTCCCCGGATCTCGCGTTCGAGCACGGGGTCGGGGGACTCGAGTCCCGGGATCACGCGGCGGCTCATCGCCCCGACCCTACCGTCATCGGGAGACCGGTGTGGCGCTTCACCATCGGAGCACCGCCGCGCGCTCCAGGACGCCCACGATCAGCCCGGGGAACACCCCGAGGAGCAGGACGAGCGCGGCCGGAACCGCGAGGGCGACCCTCGGCAGCCAGGACTCGTCGGGGCGGGTGTCCTCCTCCGGCTCGCGCATGAACATCAGCACGACGACCCGCAGGTAGGCGTAGGCCGCGACCACGCTCGCGAGCACGCCGATCAGCACCAGGAACCAGTAACCGGCCTCGGTGGCCGCTCGGAAGACGGCCACCTTGGCGACGAACCCGGCCGTGGGCGGGATCCCGGCCAGCGAGAGCAGGAACAGGGTGAGCAGGCCCGCCGCCACGGGGCTCCGCCGTGCCAAGCCGGCGTACGCGGAGAGCGAGGTGTGGCGCTCGCCCCGGGCCGACACCACCATGACGACGCCGAACGCCCCGATCACCGTCGCGGCGTACGCCACGAGGTAGAACAGGGCCGCGCCGATCCCGTCCTCCCCCGCCGCGGTCAGCCCCAGCAGGACGAACCCGGCGTGGCTGATGCTCGAGTACGCGAGCAGGCGCTTGATGTCGGTCTGCGCGATCGCGAGGACGCTCCCCGCCACGATCGAGACGGCCGCCAGGGCCCACACGATCGGCTGCCAGTCCCACGTGATCGGCTGGAAGGAGATGTTGAACACGCGGATGAAGGCGGCGAACGCCGCGACCTTGGTCCCGGCGGACATGAAGCCGGTCACCGCGGTCGGCGCCCCCTGGTAGACGTCGGGCGTCCACATGTGGAACGGCACCGCCGACACCTTGAACGCGAACCCGACCGCGAGGAGCCCCATCGCGGTCACGGCGAGCGCGACCGAACCGGTTCGGCCGGCGAGCGCGTCGGCGATCGCCGGCAGCCGCGTGGACCCCGATGCGCCGTAGGCCATCGCGATCCCGAACAGGAAGAAGGCGGAGGAGAACGAGCCGAGCAGGAAGTACTTCATCGCGCCCTCGACCGACCCGAGCCGGGTGGAGAAGCCGGTCAGGACGTACAGGGACAGCGACAGGATCTCGAGCGCGAGGAACGCCATGATCAGGTCCGCCGACACCGCGAACAGCGTCATCCCGGCGGTCGCGAACAGCAGCAGTGGAGTAGAACTCGGCCCTGCCCTCCCCCGAGCGTTCGAAGTAGTGGTGGCCGAGCACGGCACCGATCGCCGCGACGCCGAGGATGATCGCGCGGACGACCACCCCGAACCGATCGGTCGAGATCGACCCGGCCAGCACCGTTGGCCCGCCGTCCCAGTCCCAGATCCGGACGGTCGCGACCGCGGCCGCGGCGATGCCCACCAGGCAGAGCAGGAGCAGCGTCGTCGACGGGATCTTCCGCGCGACCACCCCGGCGAGCAACAGCACCACCGCGACGCCGACCAGGATCAGCTCGGGCATGACGGGGCCGACCTCGATCGCCGGGGTGGGCATCAGGCGTCCCCCTCCACCAACGCCGGCCGCGGTCGCCGAGACGGCCGCCTCGTCCGGTGGCGGGAGCTTCGCCCGCAGGCCGCCCGGGAGGCCCGGCTGGTCGACGTCGACGCTCCGCACCCACGCGACGACCTCGGCGGAGGACGGGTTGATCCGGTCCAGGACCAGGTTCGGCGCGACGCCGAGCACCAGCATCACGGCGACGACGGGGACGACGGCCGCGAGCTCGCGCGGCAGCAGGTCGACCAGGCCCCGGTGGCGTTCGGCGCCCGGACCCTGGAAGGCGCGCTGGTACGCCCAGAGCATGTAGATCGCGGCGAGGACGACGCCGGACACCGCCAGGGCGCCCAGGACGCGATCGGCGCCGAACGACCCCACGATCACGAGGAACTCGCCGACGAAGTTGTTCAGCCCCGGCAGCCCGATCGAGGAGAGCGTGGCCACGAGGAAGGCCGCGGCGATCCACGGCGTCACCGCCGCGAGCCCGCCCATCTCGGACAGGTCGCGCGTGTGGGTGCGCTCGTAGAGCACGCCGATCACGAAGAAGAGCAGGCCCGTCGACAGCCCGTGGTTCACCATCTGCATCACGGCGCCGCTCGTGCCCTGCATCGTGAACGTGAAGATGCCGAGGATCACGAACCCCATGTGGCTCACCGAGGAGTACGCGACGAGCCGTTTCAGGTCGGTCTGCATCATCGCGACGAGGGCGCCGTAGACGATGCCGACGACCGCGAGGATGCCGATCGCCTGGGCGAAGTACCGGGACGCTTCGGGGAACAGGTCGAGGTTGAACCGGAGCAGGCCGTACGGTCCGGCCTTCAGCAGCAGCGCCGCCAGGACGATCGAGCCGTTCGTCGGCGCCTCGGTGTGCGCGTCGGGCAGCCACGTGTGCAGCGGGAAGATCGGCACCTTGACCGCGAACGCGATGAAGAAGGCCAGGAAGAGCCAGCGCTGCGTCGTGGTCGCGAGCGAGAGCCGTTCCATCTGGCGGATGTCGAAGCTGGCGTGGGCGAGCTGCTGGGACGTCTGGAACCAGAGGTAGACGATGCCGAGCAGCAGGAACGCCGACCCGGCCATCGTGTACAGGAAGAACTTGAGGCTCGCGTAGACCCGCCGGGCCGAACCCCACATGCCGATCACGAGGAACATCGGGACCAGGAGCGCCTCGAAGAACACGAAGAACAGCAGCAGGTCGAGCGCGAGGAACGAGCCGACGATCGCGGTCTCGAGCAGCAGCGTGAGCGCCATGAACAGCCGAACCCGATGGCTCGACGCCCCACGACGAGACGATCGCCACCGGCGTCATGAACGCGGTCAGCACGACCAGCCAGACGCTGAACCCGTCGACCCCCACGAGGTAGGACAGGCCGGCCGAGGGCAGCCAGTCCACCTGCTCGACGAGCTGGTAGCCGGCGACGGACGGGTCGAACGCCCCCAGCATCCCGAGCGCGACGAGGAACGTGGCCAGCGAGACCACCAGGGCGACGGCCCGGGCCTGGACGTCGCTCGCTCCCCGCCACAGGGCGAGGACCGGGATCCCCGACGAGCGGCAGGAAGATCAGGACGGTCAGCCAGGGCATGTCAGGCCCTCAGTCCCAGGAACAGGAGGAGCGCCACCGCGCCGAGCAGGAACGCGAGCGCGTACGAGCGCACGAACCCGCGCTGGATCCGCGGGGCGACCCCGGACGCGTCGACCACGTCCTCGGCCGACCTCGTTCACCGCCCCGTCGATCACGCGGTCGTCCACGACGGTGAGGGCCCGGCCGAACGCCTTCCCGGGATGCTCGACCAGCCAGGCGTAGAGCGTGTTCAGGTAGAAGCGCGTTCGCGAGCCAGCCGGCGAGCTCGGGCTGGCGTTCGGGGAACGCCTCCCAGTCGACGCGTCCGGAGGCCCACACCCAGAACGCCACCGCGACCGCGGCGACCGCGAGCACGACGGAGATCGCGATCAGGGCGGCCTCGGACAGCGCGCCCTCGCCGTGTTCGACCGCGCCCACGACCGGCTCGAGGAAGCCGGCCAGCCGGCCGCCCTCGGCGGTCAGGCCGAGGAACAGCCCGCCCACGACCGTCAAGAGCGCGAGGACCGCGAGCGGCGCGTGCATCAGCCCGGGCGCCTCGTGCGCGTGCTCCTCGGTGCGCCGGCGTCCGAAGAACGTCAGGAACAGCGGTCGCGCGATGTACAGGGCCGACAGGAACGCGCCGACCGAGGCGAGGACCCACGCGAGCTCCCGGTCGCTCGTCGCCGCGAACCCGACGATCTGATCCTTCGCGAAGAAGCCCGCGAGCGGCGGGATGCCGGCCAGCGACAACGCGCCGATCGCGAACCAGGTCGCCGAGAGCGGCATGTCCGCCCGCAGGCCGCCCATCCGCCGCATGTCGGTCTCGTCGTGCAGGCCGTGCAGGACGTTGCCGGCCGTGAGGAAGAGCAGGGCCTTGTAGAACGCGTGGCAGACGAGCAGCAACATCGCCCCGGTGTAGAACCGCATCCCGGCCGCGAAGAACATGAACCCGATCTGGCTCATCGTCGAGTACGCGAGCGCGCGCTTGAGGTCGAACTGGCCGATCGACGCGAGCGCCGCGTACAGCGCCGAGACGAGCCCGACCACCAGGACGACGGTGAGCGCCGTCCCCGAGAGCTCGAACAGCACGTGCGAACGCACCACGAGGTAGACGCCGGCGGTCACCATCGTCGCCGCGTGGATCAGCGCCGAGACCGGGGTGGGGCCCTCCATCGCGTCGGGGAGCCAGACGTGCAGCGGGAGCTGCGCCGACTTGCCGATCGCGCCGGCGAGCAGGAGCAGGGAGATCGCGGTGGCCGCGCCCTTGGTCAGCTCGCTCGCGCCCGGGCCGAACACGACGCCGAAGTCCAGCGACCCGACGTGCAGGAAGATCAGCACGATCCCGAGCAACATCGCCGCGTCGCCGATCCGCGTCGTGATGAACGCCTTCTTCGCCGCGCTCGAGGCCGACGGGCGCTCGAACCAGAACCCGATCAGCAGGTACGAGCACAGCCCGACGCCCTCCCACCCCAGGTACAGCAGGAGGTAGTTGTCCGCGAGGACGAGCATCAGCATGAAGAAGACGAACAGGTTCAGGTAGGCGAAGAACGTCCCGAACCGCGGGTCGTCCTCCATGTACCCGATCGCGTAGAGGTGGATCAGCGAGCCGACGCCCGTGACCACCAGCAGCATCGTGATCGAGAGCGGGTCGACCCGCAGGGCGACGTCGACGTTGAACGTCCCGACCGAGATCCAGTCGAACAGGGCGGTCACGTGCGCGCGCTCGTCGGCGGGGAGCCCGAGCAGGTCGACGAGCGTCGCCACCGCGAGCACGAACCCGAGCCCGACCAGCGCCGTCGCGAGCCAGCCGGCCGCCTTGCCGAGCCGCCTTCCCAGGAACAGGTTCACGGCGGCGCCGGCGAGCGCGAGGAGCGGGATCAGCCAGACCAGGTCGAGCACGCGCCTACCCCCGCAGCACCGTGAGGTCGTCCACGCTGGCGCTCTGCCGGCGCCGGTAGACCACGACGATGATCGCCAGGCCGACGACCACCTCGGCCGCGGCCACCACCATCGAGAAGAACGCCACGACCTGACCGTTCAGGTTGCCGTGCATCCGGCTGAACGCGACGAGCGCCAGGTTGACGGCGTTCAGCTGGAGCTCGACCGACATGAAGATCACGAGCGCGTTCTTGCGGACCAGCACGCCGACCGTGCCGATCGCGAACAGCATCGCGGACACCACGACGAAGTAGGCGATCGGCGTGCTCACACCGCCTCCCGCTGGCGGGCGCTCGCGGCCTCGGCCCGTGTGATCGCCCGGCGCTGGCGCGACGCGAGCACCACCACGGCGATCGCGGCGACGATCAGGAGCACGGACGTCACCTCGAAGGGGAAGAAGTACTCCCGGAACAGCACCCGCGCGAGCGCCTCCGCGTTGCCCCCACGGTTGACGGCCTCGTCGAAGTTCGCGCGGCGCCTTCGTCGCGAACCCGATCCCCGCCCGGATCGCCACGATGAGCTCGATCGCGATCCCCGTCCCGAGCACGATCGCCATCACCCGCTGGCCCCGCAGCCGCTCGACCAGGGGCTCCTGGCGGTCGACGCCGAGCAGCATGATCACGAACAGGAACAGCACCATGATCGCGCCCGCGTAGACGATGATCTGCACGGCGAACAGGAACGACGCGCCCAGGACCAGGTAGAACACGGCGATCGTGAAGAAGTTCACGACGAGGAACAGGGCCGCGTGGACGGCGTTGCGCTGCAGGAGCATCGCGATCGCGCTGCCGATCGAGATCGGCGCGAACACCCAGAACACGATCTCGTCGACCGCCACCTACCCCTCCTCCGTTCCCGGGGCGGTCCCGAGCGGCAGCGGTGGCTCGAGGAGCTGCTCCTTGGTGAGGATGGCCTCCTCGCGCGAGCCGAACGACATCTCGTACGCGCTGGTGAGCGTGAGCGCTCGCGTCGGACACGCCTCGACGCACAGGCCGCACATGATGCAGCGGAGGTAGTTGATCTGGTAGTCCTTCGCGAACCGCTCGCCGGGGCTCACCGGGTGGTCGGGGTCGTTGTCCGCGCCCTCGACCCAGATCGCGTCGGCCGGGCACGCGAACGCGCACAGCTCGCAGCCGATGCACTTCTCCAGGCCGTTCTCGTGCCGGTTCAGCAGGTGGCGGCCGATGTGGCTGCGCGGGGGCGGCGGCTCGATCTCCTTCGGGTACTCCTCGGTGACGTCGCGGCGGAAGATCTGCCGGAAGACGGTCGCCATCCCTCGGGCGATCGCCGCCGTCGGCGAGCCGGCCGGCCGCGCGGGACGTCCTTCGTCGCTCACGGGGTCGACACCTCCTCGGGTCGACGCCGCGAGAACAGCGGCCAGATCAGCATGATCGCGATGATCACCCCGACCCCGATCGCGAAGGCCGTGACGACCGCCTCGCGTCCGAACTCATCGGGCAGGACGACGATCGCGCCGGTGAGCATCACCCACGCGAGGCCGATCGGGATCAGGACCTTCCATCCGAACGCCATCAGCCGGTCGTACCGGAAGCGCGGGAGCGTGGCGCGGACCCAGATGTAGACGTAGACGATCACCAGCACCTTGAGCAGGAACCACAGGAGCGGCCAGAGCCAGGGGACGACGTCGGGCGCGGGCCCGCGCCACCCGCCGAGCCACAGCGTCGTCGCGACGGCCGCGACGGTCACGGTGTTCAGGTACTCGCCGAGGTAGAACATCGCGAACTTGATCCCGGAGTATTCGGTGTGGTAGCCGGCGACGAGCTCGGACTCGGCCTCGGGCAGGTCGAAGGGCGGGCGGTTGGTCTCGGCCAGCCCGCAGATCAGGTAGATCACGAACGCGGGGAACTGCGGGATCACGTTCCAGATCTGGTCCTGGCTCGCCACGATCTCGGACATCCGCAGCGTGTCCGAGTACATCACGACCGCGACGATCGCCAGCGCCATGCCGACCTCGTAGCTGATCATCTGCGCCGAGCTCCGGACGCCCCCGAGCAGCGGGTAGTTCGACCCGCTCGACCACCCCGCGAGCACGATCGCGTAGACCATCAGCGAGCTCATCGCGAGGATCCACAGGATGCCGATCGACAGGTCCGCGATCTGGAACGGCACCACGCGTCCGAACACCACGACCCGCGTCCCGAACGGGATCACCGCGAACGCGAGGAACGCCGGCAGCATCGCGATCACCGGCGCGATCAGGTAGACCGGCCGGTCCGCGAGGGTCGGGGTGATGCCCTCCTTGAAGAAGAGCTTGATCCCGTCGGCGAGCGTGATCAGGACGCCCCGCGGCCCCGCGCGCGTCGGGCCGATGCGCGTCTGCATGTCGGCGATCACCTTGCGCTCCATCCAGATCAGGAGCATCACCAGGATCAGCAGCGCGAAGAAGACCACCGCCACCCGCACCACCAGCAACAGCCAGTCGAGCCAATCCATCAGGCGGCCCCCTCGGCGACCCCGGCCTCGGCCTCCGCGACGGCGGGCTCGATCCGGACGGCCGTCGTGAACGACCCGCTCGAGCAGCTCGTTGGCGGCGAGCCCGGGCTGGTTGAACGGGACGAACGCCGCACCCTGCGCGACGTGCTCGGTGACGCGCACGTCCAGGACCGCTTCGCCCGCGTCGGTCGTCACGGTCGCGCGGCCGCCGTCGGTGAGCCCGCGCTTGTCGGCGTCCTCGGGGTGCAGCTCGACGAACGCCTCCTGCCCGAGCGCCGCCTTGAGCTCGTCCGCGCCTTCGGACAACCGCCCCTCGTCGACCAGCAGGGGGTACGACAGCAGGGTGAGCTCGCCCAGCCGCTGCGGGCGCCCGGTCCCGGTCCACGCCGTCGAGCGCGAGGTCACCGGGCGCGGTTCGAGCAGCGGCGCCGCCTCGGCCCGGAGCGCCTCGAGGCTCTCGAACCCGAGGGGCCGACCCACCGCCTCGGCCAGCCCGGCGAAGATCTCCCAGTCGGGCCGCGACAGCCCGGCGGGGCCCCGGACCGGGTGGATCGGCTGCGACCGCCCCTCCCAGTCGGTGGCATGACCCTCGCGCTCGACCCACGCGGCGGCGGGCAGGAACGCGTCGGCGAACGGCTCCAGCGAGCCGAGCTCGAGCGACTGCACCACCACGTGGCGCGCGTTCGAGAGCGCCCGGCGGACCAGGTCCGCGTCCGGGACGTCGCGGAGGGGATCGACGCCGATCAGGAACAGGACCTCGATCTCGCGGTTCGCGCAGGCCTCCAGGATCTGCCGGGTCGAACGTCCCCCCTCCGATGGAAGGCTCCCCCACGAACCCTCGACCTCCGCGCGTTCGGTCTCGTCGGTCACGCGACGGCCGCCGGGCAGGAGCGACGGGTGGACCCCGGCGCGCAGGGCCCCGCGGTCGCCGGCGCGGCGCGGCACGAGCGCCATCCGACCGCCGTACTTCTGGGCGACGGTCAGCGCGACGTCGGCGGCCAGCGGGTGCTCCGTGAGGCGTTCGCCGATCAGGAGCACGGCGTCGCCGCCCGCCTCGCGCAGCGCGGCGCCGACCCGGCCCTCGAACGTGCTCCGCGGGGTCGTCCCCGTCGTGGATCCGCTCCAGCACGTACGTCTGGTGCTCGGGGAGGCAGAGCGCGTGTTCGGCGACGTCCCACAGACGCGTCCTGCGCGGGTGGATCACGAAGACGGAGGCGCCCTTGCGCGCGGCCTTGCGGATCCGCAGGTTCAGGATCGGCACCTCCTGCTCGGCGTCGAGCCCCGCGACGAGGATCACCTTCGCGCGCTCGACGTCGCCGTAGGTCGTGCCGAGCGGCGACGCGGCGGCCAGCAGCTCGGCGTGGCCGCCGTGGAAGGTCCGGCGATGGTCCAGGTCGTTGGTCCCGAACCCCACGCGCGCGAGCTTGGCCAGGGCGTACGCGTCCTCGTCGAGGAGCCGCCCGCCGGTGAGGAACGCGACGCGCCCGTCGCTCGACCACTCGGCGATGGTGGTGAAGACCTCGTCGAACGAACGGGGCTCGAGCCCGTGATCGCGGAGCAGCGGCATCGTGACGCGCCCCGGAAGGTCGGCGTGCCGGAACGCGAACCGGCCCTTGTCGCAGTTCCAGGCGTCGTTCACGTCGGCGTTGTCGCGCGCGAGGACGCGCACCACCGACCCGCGACGCAGGTCGACGCGGACGTTGCACCCCGCGCTGCAGTGCTGGCACACGGAATCCGCGGTCGTGAGGTCGAACGGCCGGGCGACGAAGCGGTACGGCTCGGCCGTGAGCGCGCCGACGGGACAGATCTGCACCGTGTTGCCCGAGAACGGCGACCGGAAGTCCTCGCCCGCGGAGATCGAGACGCGTTCGCCCGCGCCCCGCGCGAACAGCTCGATGAACCGGTCGCCGCTGATCTCGTCGCAGAAGCGGGTGCAGCGCGCGCAGAGGACGCAGCGCTCGCGGTCCAGCTTGACGAGCGGCGACAGCGCGATCGGCTTCTCGTAGGTCCGCTTCGGCTCGACGTACCGGCTCTCGCCGGGCCCGAACGCCATCGCCTGGTCCTGCAGCGGGCACTCGCCGCCGCGGTCGCAGATCGGGCAGTCGAGCGGGTGGTTCAGGAGCAGGAACTCGAGGTTCGCGACCTGGGCCTTGTGCGCCTCCTCCGAGGTGTTCTGCGACCGGACGACCATGCCCGGCGCGACCTCGGTCGTGCACGAGGTGAACAGCTTGCGCTGCCCCTCGATCTCCACGTAGCACTGCCGGCAGGCGCCGATCGGATCCAGGAACGGGTGGTCGCAGAACCGGGGGATCTCGATCCCGAGGTTCTCGGCGGCCCGGATGATCAGGGTCCCCTTGGGGACGGTCACCTCCATCCCGTCGACGGTGAGCGCGACGAGCTCCTCCTGGGGCTGCGGCGTGCTCACGTCAGCACCTCGCTGAGGCCCGCCTCGTCGACCCCGCTCCTCCCGGCCTCGCCCGAGCCCGTCTCGGTCTCCGACGCCCGGCCCGACGCCGGTGAACGGGCAGCGGCGCTCCGCGATGTGCGCCTCGTACTCGTCGCGGAAGTACTTCAGGCTCGACTCGATCGGGCTCACCGCACCGTCCGCGAGCGCGCAGAAGGCCTTGTACAGGATGTTCTCGCCGAGCTCGTCCAGCAGCGGGAGGTCCTCGGACCGCCCGTACCCCTGCTCGATGCGGCCGAGCACCCGGCTCACCCACCACGTGCCCTCGCGGCACGGCGTGCACTTGCCGCACGACTCGTGGGCGTAGAACTGCACGAGCCGCCGCGCCGCCTCGACGATGCAGTCGGTCTCGTCCATCACGATGATCGCGCCCGTCCCCAGCAGCGAGCCGGCGGCCGTGATCGACTCGAAGTCCAGGCCGACGTCGAGGTGCTCCTCGGTCAGCAACGGCGTCGAGGACCCGCCCGGCGTCCACGCCTTGAGGCGGCGCCCGCCGAGCACGCCGCCGGCGTGCTCCTCGAGCAGCGTCCGCAGCGGGGTCCCGAGCGGCAGCTCGTAGTTGCCGGGACGCTCCACCTTGCCCGAGACGCTGAAGATCTTGGTGCCCGGCGACTTCTCGGTGCCGATCTTCGCGAACCACTCGGGACCCTGCGTGAGGATCGACGGGACGGTCGCGAGCGTCTCGACGTTGTTGATCAAGGTGGGCGAGGCGTACAGGCCCTCGACGGCGGGGAAGGGAGGGCGCAGCCGGGGCTGCCCGCGGAACCCCTCGAGCGAGGACAGGAGCGCGGTCTCCTCGCCGCAGATGTAGGCGCCGGCGCCCCGGTGCAACACGACCTCGAGCTCGAACCCCGACCCGAGCACCGACCCGCCGAACACGTCCTTCGCGTACGCCTCGCGGATCGCGGCATCCAGGATCTCGCCGGGCCACAGGAACTCGCCGCGGCAGTACACGAACGCCAGATGGCTCTGGACCGCGTAGGCGGCGATCGCCATCCCCTCGAGGAACCGGTGTGGCTCGCGCTCGACGATCTCGCGGTTGTTGAAGGTGCCGGGCTCGGATTCGTCGAAGTTCGCGACCACGTAGGTGGGCTTGCCCGTGTCCTGCGGGACGAACGACCACTTGACGCCCGTCGGGAACCCGGCGCCGCCGCGGCCGCGGAGCCCGGAGGTCTTGACCAGGTCGATCACCTCGGTGGGGGTCATCGCGAGGGCGGCGCGCAGGCCCTCGTAGCCGCCGGCCGCGAGGTAGCCGTCGATGCCGACCACGCTCGGGTCGTCCCAGTTGACGGTCACGATCCTGGTCGTCGGTGCGGCGCTCACGCGGTCTCCTCGACGCCGGCAAGGATCCGGGAGGCATCGCGGAAGTCCTTCGGCGCGCGGCCTCGCGACGGGGGCGGGATCTCGCCGGCGCGGAGCGCCTCGACGAGCTCGACGATCCGCTCGGGCGTCACGCGGTCGTGGTTCGCGAAGTCGATCTGGACCACGGGAGCGGCGTCGCAGGCGCCGAGACACTCCTCCGGGTGGACGGTGAACGCGCCGTCGGGCGAGGTCTCCTCGCCGTGCTCGACCCCGGCGGCCTCGTGGGCGGCCTCGAACACGTCGTTCGCGCCGCGCAGCGCGCAGGACAGGTTCGTGCAGACCGAGACCACGTGCGTCCCGGTCGGGCGGAGCCGCAGCATCGTGTAGAAGGAGGCGACGGCCTCGACCTCCGCCGTCGTGATGCCGAGGAGCTCGCCGACCTCGCGGAGCCCCTCCTGGGTGAGCCGCCCCTCCACGGACTGCATCAGGTACAGGAGCGGCAGCACGGCCGAACGCTCGCGGCCCGCGGGGTACCTCGCGAGGATCGCCTCCGCCGACCGGCGCCCGTCGTCGGAGAGCACGGCCATCAGCGATCGACCCCGCCGAGCACCGGGTCGATGCTCGCGATGACCGCGATCACGTCGGCCACCAACCCGCCCCGGACCATCTGCGGCGCCGCCTGGAGGTTGGCGAACGACGGGTCGCGCATCTTCACGCGGGCGGGGCGGTTCCCCCCGTCGGAGACGACGTAGAACCCGAGCTCGCCGCGCGGGGACTCCACCGGCACGTAGACCTCGCCCGGCGGGACGGAGACGCCCTCGGTCACCATCTTGAAGTGATGGATCAGGGCCTCCATCGACTCCTCCATGATGTGGGTGACGTAGCGCGGCGAGTTCCCGATGCCGTCGGGTCCGACCTCGAGCTGCGCCGGCCAGCGCACCTTCGGGTCCTCGACCATCACCGGGCCGGGTTCGCGCAGACGGTCCAGGCACTGCTCGACGATCCGAAGGGACTGGCGCATCTCCCCCATCCGGACCAGGTACCGCGCGTAGCAGTCGGCCCCGTCGCTCGTGACGACGTCGAAGTCGTAGGTCTCGTAGCCGCCGTACGGCTCGTCGCGCCGCACGTCCCGCGCTGCGCCGGCGGCGCGGAGCGTCGGGCCCGTGACGCCGTAGGTGAGGGCATCCTCGGCCGACAGCAGGCCCACGCCCTGGTTGCGCTGGATCCAGATCGGGTTCTCGGTGAGCAGCGCCTCGTACTCGTCGATCCGGCCGGGCATCATCCGCAGGAAGTCGCCGATCCGGTCGAGGCCGCCCTCGGGCAGGTCCATCACGACGCCGCCGATCCGCACGTACGCGTGGTTCATCCGCAGACCGGTGGCGGCCTCGAAGATGTCGAGGATCTGTTCGCGCTCGCGGAACCCGTAGAGCATCACGCTGACGGCGCCGAGCTCCAGCCCCGAGGTCGCGAGCCAGACGAGGTGCGACGCGATGCGGTTCATCTCGCAGAACATCACCCGCAGGACCTGCGCGCGCGGCGGCGCCTCGATCCCGAGCAGCTTCTCGACCGCCAGGCAGTAGCCGAGCTCGTTGAAGAACGGCGCGAGGTAGTCGGCGCGCGTCACGAACGTCACGCCCTGCTGCCACGTCCGGTACTCGGTGTTCTTCTCGATCCCCGTGTGCAGGTACCCGATGATCGGGGTGCACGCCAGCACGGTCTCGCCGTCGAGCTCGAGCAGCAGGCGCAGCACCCCGTGCGTCGAGGGGTGCTGCGGCCCCATGTTGATGAGCATCGTCTCCTGGTGGATCTCCCGGGTGGAGGCCGCCGACGGCTCGCCGATCGGGTCCGGCGCTCGGTCGGCCATCACGAGCTCCTCCGGTCGACGGGCGGGATGAACGCGCCGTGGAACCTCGTGTCCACGCCGCCGAGCTCCTCGGTCTTGCGGAGCGGCCACCCCTCCCAGTCGTCGGGCAGCAGGATGCGTCGGAGATCCGGATGGCCGTCGAACACGATCCCGAAGAAGTCGTAGGTCTCGCGTTCGTACCAGTCGGCGGTGCGGAACACCCCGGTGACCGAGGGGACGTGCGGGTCGTCCTCCGACAGCCCGACCTTCACGCGCAGCCGGTGATGGTGGTCGGTGGACGCGAGCTCGTAGACCACCCAGAAGCGCGGGTCGCGACCGGGCCGGTCGTTGGCGGTCACGCTCGAGAGGAAGTCCAGCCCCAGCTCGGGGTCGTCGCGGAACGATCCGAGCGCCCCGAGGAGCTCGCCGCGGCCCACGATGACGCTCGCCTCGTCGCGCGCCACGACCACGTCGGGGAAGGAGGTCCGCACGCGCTCGGCGATCCCCGCGGCGTTCACGCTCGGCGCGCTCCCCGCGCGATCACGTGGCCGGCTCCTTCGCGACCTTCTGGTGCAGCCGGAGGATCCCGTACATCAGCATCTCGGGCTTGGGCGGGCAGCCGGGCACGTAGATGTCGACGGGGACGATCGTGTCGACCCCCTGGACGATGGCGTAGTTCGTGAACATCCCGCCCGCCGAGGCGCACACGCCCATCGAGATGACCCACTTCGGTTCGGGCATCTGGTCGTAGACGGTGCGCAGCACCGGGGCCATCTTCTGGCTCACACGGCCCGCGACGATCATGAGGTCGGCCTGCCGCGGCGACGCGCGGAACAGCTCCATCCCCCAGCGCGAGAGGTCGTAGTCGCCGGCGCCCGTGGCCATCATCTCGATCGCGCAGCACGCGAGCCCGAACGTGACCGGCCACATCGACTGCTTGCGCGCCCACCCGACCGCCTTGTCGAGCGTGGTCAACAGGAGCCCGCGCTTGAACTCCTCCTCGCCCTCCTCGGCCGTGCGACCGGTCTGGAAGCCCTCGACGCGTTCAACCGGCACGGGCGAGCTCCTCCACGCCTTCGGGCTCGGCTTCGGTCTCGACGAGGAGCGGCCGTTCGGCCTGTCCCCAGTCCAGGCCGCCCCGCTGCCACACGTACACGTAGGCGACGAACACGAGGCCGATGAAGATCGCCATCTCGATCAACCCGAACAGCCCGAGCTGGCGGAACCCCACCGCCCAGGGGAACAGGAAGATCGTCTCGACGTCGAAGATGATGAACAGCATCGCGACCGTGTAGAAGCTCACGCTGAACCGCTCCCCCTTGGGCAGCCGCTCGGGTTCGATCCCGCATTCGTACGGCGCGAGCTTGGCCGGGGTCGGGCGGTCGGGCCGCAGCAGCGCGGACACGGCGAGCGACAGGACGGCGAACAGGAGCGCGAGCACGGCGAGGATCACGACGGGCAGGTACTCGGACAGCTCGCTCGCCAGAACCACTCCGTCCCCCTACGACGCCGGCACGATCCGCTCGAGCGCGTACATGATCTTGTCGCGAGCGTCGCCCGCGCGCCCGTCGGTGAGGTTGCCCATCAGCCGCAGCATGAAGCGCATCAGCCATTCCCGCGGAAGCGCGTACTCGGTGAGCGCCCGCATCACCGGCGGATGCCCGATCGCCCGGACGAACACGTTGCCGATCCGGTAGTAGCGCCCGTAGCGCTCGCGGAGCTCCGTGGGGTACAGGTGCGCGATGCCGGGCCGGTCCTTGACCAGAGCCTCGTGGATCAGCTCTCCGGCGAGCTCGCCCGCCTCCATCGCGTAGGCGATGCCCTCCCCGTTGAACGGGTTGACCAGCCCGGCCGCGTCGCCCACCACGAGCATGCCGGGGGTCGCCGGCGGCGTCCGCGAGAAGCCCATCGGCAGCGGCCCCGACAGCACCCGGCCCTCGGCCGAGGTCTCGTTGACGTTCCACTCGGCCGGCAGCATCCGCCAGAACGCGTCGAACACCCGCTGCGCCGACAGGTCCTTGAAGTCGCGGAACGTGTTCAGCAGCCCGGCCCCCACGTTGATCGAGCCGTCGGCGAGCGGGAACAGCCATCCGTACCCCGGCAGGATCGTGTCGTCGCCCTCGCGCAGGTCCATCCAGACCTCGAGCCACGGACCGGGGCGGCGCTCGACTCGGTAGTAGCGCCGCGCCGCGATCCCGAGCGGCTTCGACGGGTCGCGCCGCACGCCGGCCTGCGACGCGAAGCGCGACGAGGCGCCGTCCGCGGCGATCACGAACCGCGCGCGCACCGTCCTGTTCTCGCCGTCCTCGCCCTTGATCGTGGCGCCGGTGACCCAGCCGTCCTCCTGGATCGGGGCCGACCGCCTCCGTCCGCTCCATCAATCGGGCGCCGGCCTTCTCGGCGTGACGTGCCAGCAGCTCGTCGAGCTCGGCCCGCGTCATCATCAGGCCGAAGTTCGGGAACTCCTCGAGGTCGGGCCACGGGAGCTCGAGCGTCACGCGGCGCGAGTAGATCCGCAGACCCTGGTGGCGTTCGAACCGCGGATCGTCGGTGTCGATCCCCAACCGCCGCAGCTGGACGACCGCACGGGGCGTGAGACCGTCGCCGCACACCTTCTCCCGGGGGAACGCGGCCTTCTCGACCATGAGCACGTCCAGGCCGTGGCGCGCGAGGTGGTAGGCGGCGGTGGAGCCTCCCGGGCCCGCGCCGACGATCAGGGCGTCGACGTCAAGCTGCTGGTTCGAGCTCGGCACGAGGTCCCCCACCGCTTGTGAAAACTTTCACAAAGGATGCTAACCGACTTGTGAAGCTCCGCACAAACCCTATGCCCGGGTCTCCGACGGCGGCAAGCGAGCGGCGGGTCAGCGCCCCCGGGCGTGATCCCACGCGCGGACGGCATCCGGGACCACGCGGAGGAACCCGAGCCCCCGGACCTCCTCGGCGAACCGCGCGAACCCCTCACCCGCGAGGAGCGGCCGGTACTTCTCGTGCCAGGCGGAGATCGGCTTGCGCATCGCGGCGCTCTCGGCCGCGAGCGGCTCGGCCCGGCCCACGATCTCGACGCCGGCGACCTCGACCCAGGCGCGGCCCAGGTCGATCGTGATCGCGACCCGCGGGTCGCGGGCGGCGTTGGCCCAGGTCCGGCCCTCCTGCCGCGTCGAGACGAAGATCGCCTCCTCGGGCCAGACGAACCACAGCGGCACGACGTGCGGGGACCCGTCGGCGTTCGTGGTCGCCACGGCCGCCGAGGGCAGGCTCGCGAACATGCGACGCGCCGCTCCCACCTCCGCGTTCGACACCCGCATCAGGCCGGCCCCGGGGCACGCAGGAGCTCCGCGATCTGGACCAGCGCGTCGATGCCATCGCGACGGAGCGGCGCGTCGCCGAGCGCCCGGGTGGCGCGCGCGACCAGATCCTCGACGGCGGCGACGGCCTCGGTCCCGGCTTCGCCGTCGGCGACGTCGTCCCGGAGCTGGAACGCCTCCCCCACCAGCCGCCCGAACACCCGCAGCGGACCCTCGGCCTCCGGCCCGGCCCCGGCGAGCGCCGCGCCGATCAGCACCGGCCCCTCGGCGGTGTACGAACCGGTCTTCAGCGCGCGGACACGGGCCAGGTCGCGCGCGCCCGAGACGTCGAGGAACTGCCCGGCCGCCATCTCGGCCCGCATGCGGTCGAAGCGGGCCATCGCCGCTTCGAGCCGGCCGGTCCCGAACCCGCTCGTGCGGAGGAGCCGATCGGACAGCACGAGCGCCAGATCCCCGACCAGGACCGCCGCCGACGTCCCGAACGCCTCCGGGTCCACACCGACGGGCGCCTGCTTCGCGAACCGGACGTGGGTCGCGTCGACGCCGCGGCGCTCGGCGTCCCGATCCATCAGGTCGTCGTGCACGAGGGCGGACGTGTGCAGGAGCTCGAGCGCCGCGCAGGCCGGGACGATCGGGTCGTCCTCACCGCCGCCCGCCGCTCGGAACGCCCAGAAGCACAGCGCCGGCCGGACCCGCTTCCCGCCGGCGCGGAGCAGGCGGAGCAGCTCGTCCACCAGGGCGACCGCCGACGGGTCCATCCCGGCCAGCTCCGCCCGCCGGTCGCCCAGGAACCGCTCGAGCTCGCGGTCGACCGGTGCGCGGGCGGCCTGGATCGCCGTCGACGGTGGGGCGGGCGCGGTGCGATCCTGCGTCGGCACGCAGGCAGTATGCCAACGCGAGGACCGGGCTCCGCCGCCTCCGGCCCCCTGGCGGGAGGCGTGCTGCTATCGTTCGGACGAGCCCCGGCTCGAACGATGACACGCTTCCAGAAGCTCACGATCGCCACCACCGCTTCGACGGTCCTGCTCATCGCGGCCGGGGGGCTCGTTCGAGCGACGGGTTCGGGGCTCGGGTGCCCGGGGTGGCCGACCTGCTTCGGGCGATGGATCCCGCCGCTCGAGACCCACGCGATCATCGAGTACTCCCACCGGCTGCTCGCGACGATCGCGGTGATCCTGATCTGCCTCCAGGCCGTGGTCGCGTGGCGGCAGTACCGGCGGGTGCGGCAGATCCTCGTCCCGAGCCTGGCCGCGGTCGGGCTCGTGTTCGTGCAGGCGGCCCTCGGCGGCGTCGTGGTCAAGGGCGAGCTCGAGGCGACGCTCGTGACCCTGCACTTCGCGACCGCGATGACGCTGCTCGCGGTCCTGGTGAACATCACCGCGAACTCCTTCTGTTACGTGAAGCTGCCGACCAAGGGCCCGTCGATCGCGGGCTCGGATCCGAGGTTCGCGCGGCTCACGCTGTGGACGGCCGGGGCCGCGTTCGCCCTGCTGATCGTCGGGGCGTCCGTCCGGGCCGAGGCCGCGGGGCTCGCGTTCCGGGACTGGCCCCTGATGGACGGCCGGCTGGTGCCGACGCTCGGCGGCGTCGCGACCCTGATGTTCGTCCACCGCGTGCTCGCCGCGGCCGTCCTGCTGCTCGTGATCTGGGTGGCCATCCGGGCCCGGACGATGACGAACCGCTCGAAGGACCTCGTGATCCTGTCGTCGGTGACGCTGCTGCTCTACGTCGCCCAGATCCTCGTGGGGGCCGCCAACGTGTGGTCGAGGCTGTCGTCGGCATCGGTGACGGCGCACGTCGTCCTGTCGGCGTTGATCTGGGGGGTCCTCGTCGCGATCGCCACGGTGAGCCGCCGGTTCGCGGGTCACGCCCGGGGCGCCGGGGAGGGCGACGCGCGCTCGAACGGGAAACGCTCGAACCTGCGCGAGACGACCGCCGCCTACTTCAAGCTCACGAAGCCGCGGATCATCGTCCTGCTGCTGATCACGACCGTGCCGGCGATGATGCTCGCCGAGCGCGGGCTGCCCTCGATCGGCCTGATCCTCGCGACGCTGGTGGGCGGCACGATCGCCGCCGGCTCGGCGAACGCGATCAACTGCTACCTCGACCGCGACATCGACGAGGTGATGCGCCGGACCCGCAAGCGGCCGCTCCCCGCCCACCTGGTCGAGCCGGACAGCGCGCTCGCGTTCGGGTTCGTGCTCGGCGCGATCTCGTTCTTCTTCCTGTCGATCACGGTGAACGTGCTCGCGGCGAGCCTCGCGCTGTCGGCGATCGCGTTCTACGTCTTCGTGTACACGATGTGGCTCAAGCGCACGAGCGTCCAGAACATCGTGATCGGTGGGGCCGCCGGCGCCGTGCCGGCCCTGGTCGGCTGGGCGGCGGTCACCGGGACGGTCGGTCTCGCGGCGTGGGTGCTGTTCGCGATCGTCTTCGTCTGGACGCCGCCGCACTTCTGGGCGCTCGCGATGCGCTACAGCGGGGACTACCGCGCGGCCGGGATCCCGATGCTGCCGGTCGTCCGGGGACCGCAGGAGACCCGCAAGCAGATCCTCCTGTACTCGCTGGTGCTGTTCGGGACGTCCCTGCTGCTCGTGCCGGTCGCCTCGATGGGTCTCGTGTACGTGGGCGCGGCCGTCGTGCTCGGCGGGTGGTTCGTGTGGCGTGCGCTCCGGCTGTGGCGCGGCACCTCGCCGGCGGAGTCGATGCGTCTGTTCCGCTTCTCGATCGTCTACCTCGCGCTGCTGTTCGCCGCGGTCGCCGCCGACGCCCTCGTCGGCTGACGCCACGAACACGGATCTCCCGCACACGCCGGTCGCGCCGTGCGAACATCGCGTCGTCCATCGTGGAGGAGGTCCGGATGATCGGGTTCCTGCTCGTGCTGTTCGCCGTCGTCGTCATCGGGTCGTTCCCGGCGACGTGGCTCCTGATGCTGTTCCTCGGCAACGTCGGCGTGAACGTGAGCTTCTGGGGCGCCCTGCCTGCCGGGATCCTGATGACGTTCTTCGTCGCCGGGACCGGTGGCCTCAGCCGCTACCGCTCGGCCTCCTGAGCCCGCGGCTCAGCCGGGAAGGGCCGGCTTCTCCGATCGCCGCCACGGGACCACGCCCTCGAGCTCGATCTCCAGCGAGAAGCTGAGGAACGTCCGCACGAGGACGAGGACGCCGAGAGTGATCACGCTCTCGAGCGTGGGGTCGATCGTGATCGTCCGGACGATGTCCGCGATGATGAGGATCTCGAGCCCGAGCAGGATCGCCCGCCCCACCCTATGCCGAACGCCCTCGTAGGCCTGGTCGAGGGGGCGGCGGAACAGCTCGACCGCGAACCGCGCGAACGCGAGGACCGAGCCGACGACGAGCACGCCGACCCCCGCGACCTCGAAGCCGCGGACGACGTCCTGCATGATCTCCTCGTAGCTCGTCGAGCCGATCACGCTTGCCACACCCCTCCGAACGCTCGAAGGCCGCCGGGTCCCGGTCGTCAGGGAGCGCCAGCGGCCCTCGGAGCTTCGATGAACGATGCAGCTAGACCTGCATCATCGCCTGTGCCTTCATCTGCTCGTACTCCTCCGCGGTGATCTTGCCCTCGTCGCGGAGCTTGGCGAGCTTGGCGACCTCGTCGGCGGCGGAGTATCCGGACGCCCGACGCTCCCGCTCGGACATCGCGGCCATCATCTCCTTGTCCTGCTCGGTCATCTTCGGCCGCGCGATCAGGTAGATCAGGATCCCGAGCAGCGGGATGATGAAGATCAGCAACAGCCATCCGGCCTTGCCCCATCCCGTCAGGTCGTTGCGCCGGAAGATGTCGGCGAAGACCCCGATGAACATCCAGATCAACATGAACCAGAAGAAGAAGACGATCATCGCCCACAGCACACTGCCGAACGTCCACTCGTACGCCAGCATCCAACCCCTCCCCTTGAAGCCCGGTTTCGGGCGCTGGCGGAGCGTACCCCAAGAAGGGCGGTGTTGCACCCAACGATGAACACTCGACCGGCAAGGGCTAGAGTCCGTGCCCGATGCAGACCGACGGAACCGGCGACGCCGGAGACACAGCGACGCGTCCGATCACCCGGCGGCGAAACTCGGGAACGCCGCATGGCGCCGGCGCCCCTCCGGCGAACCGCCTCCGCTGCCGCGCGAGCCCGGGTGGCGCGCGTGGGGCTGGGCGACGGTCGCGCTCCTCGTCGCCGGTGTCGCGATCGGTCTCTCGATCGTCCCGACGGACGCGCAGTCGCCACTTCTGCGAGTGGTTCCAGGACCTGCGGACGCCAACGCTGGTCGACGTGGCGAAGTTCCTCGACGGCCTGACCGACCCGCTCGTCGTCTGGATCCTCCGCGTCGCGATCCTCGTCGTCGCCGCGCTCTACTCTCGGTGGCGCCACCTGATCACGGTCCTCGCGCTGTACGTCGTGGTCGACTTCCTGGACACGATCCTCGCCGTCCACCGGCCGGCACCCGAGGGCGTGACCGTCCTGTCGAGCAACGCCACGACGACGTTCCCGTCGTTGCCGGTGGCCTCGCTCGCCGTGACGCTGTTCGGCGCGGCGATGGTGCTGGCCTCGTCCGGCCGGCCACGGCGGCTCGCCCGGGCCGGCGCGTTCGTGCTCACGGGGCTCGTCGTGCTGGCGCGGCTCCTGCTGGCAGCGGACTATCCGATCGACGCGGTGTACTCGCTGCTGCTCGGGTGGATCACGGTGGGGTTCGCGTTCGCGTTCTTCGTCCCGGAGGACGTCTTCCCCGTGTCCTACGCGCGCGGTGGCAAGGCCGCGCACCTGGATCTCGGCGGCGCGCGGGGCGAGGCGATCGTCGCGGCCGTCCGCGACCAGCTCGGCTTCACGGTGACCGAGATCGAACCGTTCGGCCTCGCCGGCTCGGGCGGTTCGAGCCCGCTCCGGATGCGCGTGGCCGAGCTCGACGGGCACCTGTTCGGCAAGATCTACGCCACGAGCCACCTGCGCGCGGACCGCTGGTACAAGGTCGGGCGCACGATCCTGTACGGGCAGCTCGAGGACGAGGTCCCGCTGGGTTCGGTGCGACGGCTCGCGCTCTACGAGGACTACGCGCTACGGCTGCTCCGTGACGTCGGGATCGGCGTCGCGATCACCTACGGCATCGTCGAGCTCACCCCGGACCGCGAGTACATGCTCGTGACCGAGTTCTTCTCGAACGCGACGACGCTCGGCGACGCCGAGGTCGACGACGCGATCATCGACGAGGGGATGGAGCTCGTGCAGCGGCTCTGGGCCTCGGGGCTCGCCCACCGCGACCTGAAACCGGCGAACATGCTCGTGCGAGGGGGCCACCTGCAGCTCGTCGACGTGTCAGGCCTCCAGGTCCGCCCGACGCCGTGGCGGCAGGCCGTCGACCTCGCGAACATGATGCTGACGATGGCGCTGCGGACCGACCCCGACCGCGTCTACGCGCGCGCGATCACGTTCTTCTCGCCCGACGACGTCGCCGAGGCGTTCGCCGCCGCCCGCGGGCTCGCGATCCCGACGCAGGTGAGCGAGAAGCTCAAGGAGGACGGCCGCCCGATCCTCGAACGCTTCCGCGAACTCGCGCCCGACCGGCCACCCGTGTCGATCCAGGTGTGGAGCGTTCGGCGCGTCGGGCTCACCGTGGCCGCGGTCGTCGGCGCGCTCGCGCTCGCGGCCATGGTCTGGGCGACGCTCGCGATCGGCCTGGACTGACGCGCACGGCCGGGCAGGTCGGGTCGGAGCGAGGCCTCTTGACTCGCGTAGACTGCACCGACCTTCGAACGGGAGACGACGATGCTGATCCTCGCACTGCTCGCGGTCGCGATGGCGGCCGGGTGGATCGCCCAGCTGATCGTCGGTCGCAGCCACGGCCGCACCGACTGGACCGAAGCCCTGATCGCCGGTTTCCTCGGATCGTTCGTGGGGGGACTGCTCGCGAGCCTGATCGCCGGCGACGGCCTGAACCTCCGGCCGAGCGGCGTGATCGGATCGATCCTCGGCGCGGTGATCGTCACCGCGGTATGGGGACTGGTGCGCGGTCGCCGGACCGCGTAGCGCGCGACCGGAACCCGGGATGCGGGCGCGGACGGGTCGCCCGGTTCGGGCTCGGCGCGGTCCTGTTCCTCGTCAGCTTCGTCGAGGCCCGGCGAGGCGAGCTGCCCGACTACGAGGAACGCTTCTTCCGGACGGTCAACGGCTCGAGCGACCGGATCCGGGTGCCGGTTCGAGCGGTCATGCAGGCCGGGACGTTCGGGACCGTTCCGGTGGTCTCGGTCCTCGCGCTCCTCGCCGGACGCAAGCGCCTCGCCGCGGGCCTGGCCGTCGGCGGCACGATCGCGTGGGTCGGCGCCAAGCTCATCAAGCCGTTCGGCGGACAGGGCACGCCCGCAGGGGGTCCTGCCCGACGTCACGATCCGCGAGGGCATCGAGGGCGACCTCGGCTGGGTCTCGGGCCACACCGCCGTCGCGACCACGCTCGCCTTCGTCGCCGCCGAGGAGCTCCCCCGGACCGCGCGACCGGTCCTGGCCGGAGTGGTGGGGACCGTGGGGTTCGGTCGGATGTACGTCGGGGCGCATCTCCCGCACGACGTGGTCGGCGGCGCCGGCCTGGGGATGATGATCTCGGCCGTGATCCCGCCGGCCGAGGGCGGCTGAGTCACCCGGCCTCGGCGCTCGGCTCGCGTCGCCGGAACAGCGTCGCGTTCAGGAACTGGGCGGCCACGAAGATCCGCGCGACCAGGAACAGGTACAGCATCATCACGACGGCGAGCCCGAGCGCCCCGTAGAGATCGTTGCTGTGGTCGAGGCGGTAGGCGAAGTACGTCGACGCGGCCAGGCCGAGCAGGCGCATCCCGACCCCCGTCAGCACGGCGCCCGGCACGATGGAGGTCCAGGGCGCATCCGCGTGCGGCAACAGCCGCAACACCGCGAACGCCAACGACGACGCCAGGATCAGACCCAACGCGAACCGGATCAGGCCGGGGACATCGAGCGCCTCGCTCAGCTTCGGCAGGAAGGCCTGCATCGCGACGGCGAGCAGGCCGAAACCGGTGACGGCGAGTGAACCCTTCAGCGAGCTCCCGCGGGGGGCGCGGATGTCCCACGCCAACTCGCTCACCAAGCGAACCCCCCGGTACACGCCCCGCCCCGCCCAGACCGTCAGGACCGCGCCGAGGATCAGGAGCCACCACCGAGCGCTCTGCGACGCGGCGACGGCCTGCGAGATCGCGCCCGCGAGCGCCGCGGTCATGCCGGTCTTCCTCGCGAGGTCGGCGGGGTCGTCCCCCGAGAGCTCGGTCGCCAGGCCGAACGCGCTCACGAGGAACAGCGCGAGCGGGATCTGCCACAGGAAGATCCGGTACGCGAGGCCGCCCGCCAGGAGACCGCCGGCGCGTCGGCGATCGCTCTCGAAGGCCTGGACCGCGAGCCGAACCGTGACGTGCTGTTCGCGCGCGCGGTCGAACTCCCGGCGGGCCCTGGTCTCGAGCTCGGCCGCCGAGCGGCGCGCGCGGGCGATCCGGCCGGGCTCGCTCGCGTCCTGCCCGTCCGCACCGAGGGCGGTCGGCGAACCCGGCCCGACGACGGGCTCGGGTGCGGGGGGATCAGGGGGAACCTCGGCTCCGGGGGCGGGCGGCTGCGTCTCCACGAGTCCTCGCTCCTCCACGCGTCGTCAGGTGATCGGCCCGGACGACGTTCGGGCACGGCGATGGTAGCCCGAGCGGTGACCCGCCTGTTGGCACCTCGCCGCCCAGGGGTGATGATGGGCACCCCGAACGAGAGGCCGACCGTGGACGAGAGCGCCGCGTCACCCGAACGCCTCGGCAAGGTCGTCCCGCTGCGGGTCGCCGCGCAGCCCCCGCCGCCGCTCGAGCAGCTGGTCGAGCAGACGTTCCGGATCGCGATCGGGATGACGGCGCTCGCCTCCGAGGTGCTCGCCGAGGCGGTCGCCCGCACGCTCGGCCGCGAGCCGTTCGCCGAGGGCGAGGCGCCGGGCGACGAGACCGCCCGCCCGGCCTCCGGTGTCCCGCTCGTCGCGGGCGCGGCGATCGGGGTCGCGCTCGAGGGCGCGAAGTGGGGTGCCCGTGCCGCCACCACGATGGTGCGGAGCGCCGAGCTCTTCTTCTCGCTCCTGACGAGCCCCGGGTTCGTGCAGGAGCCGCTGCGTCAGGCGGGCGACCGGCTCGGAGGGTTCGACGCGCGCTGGCGCGAGCAGCGCCCGCGCGACGAGGAGGCGGCGGCGGCGTTCCTTCGGCTGCTCGTCCCCCAGGTCGTCGACGCGGCGCTCGACCAGATCGACCTCAACGAGCTCGTCGCCGAACGCATCGAGCTCGACCGCATCATCGACTGGACTCGACCTGGACCGGGTGATCGCGACGCCTGGACATCGACGCGCTCGTGGCCCGGATCGACCTCGACCGCATCATCGAACGCATCGACTTGCAGGCGATCGTGGAACGGGTGCCGGTCGACGAGATCGTGTCCCGGCTCGACCTCGACGCGATCGTCGCGAGCGTGGACCTCGACCAGGTCGTGCGCCGCGTCGACATCCAGGCGGTCGCGGACAGGATCGACCTGCAGGCGCTGGTGCGCTCGACTCGACCTCACGGCGATCGCGAGCGAGGTGATCGAGGAGCTCGACCTCATGCGGCTGATCCAGGACGCGGTCGGCTCGATGACGAACGAGACCGTCGGTGGCATCCGCGTCCAGAGCATGAACGCCGACCGTGCGATCTCGCGTCTGCGCGAACGGCTGCTCGGGCGTGGGGGCGGCGTGGGCCGGGACGGCGGAACGCCCGCGGACGACGCCGAGCGACCCTGACGGATCGGCCGAGCCGGTTGAGGCGCCCGAGGAACGACCGTGAGCGTGTCCGCGCCACCGGTGGCCCGCGGGATGCAGGGCCAACGCGCCGGCATCGTGTCCCGGTTCCTCGCGGACGCGATCGATCTCCTGGTGATCGTCGTCGCCGTGGTCGGCGTGTACTTCGCCGTGAGCGTCGCCCGGTTCCTCCTGCACCCCCGGCAGGTTCAGCTGGCCCGAGGTCTCCGCCCTGTACCTCAGCACGCTCGGCTGGATCCTCCTCATCGTCTACCTGACGATCGGGTGGGCCGAGCACCGGGCGCACGTGGGGCAAGAGCGTGCTCGGGCTGCGCGTGGTCTCCTCACAAGGACGTCGGCCTGCCCCTGTGGCGGGCGTTCGTACGGGCGATCCTGTGCGCGCTGTTCCCGATCGGGCTGTTCTGGAGCGCGATCAGCAGCCGGAACGAGTCGGTGCAGGACCTGCTGGTCCGAACCACCGTCGTCTACGACTGGGGCCCGAAGCTCCCGCGGCTCCAGTAGCCCCTACGCGGCGCCGGCCCCCTCGGGCTCGGCCTCATCGGACTCGTGACCGAGACGCAGCAGGGCGATCTCGTACAGGGCGATGACGACCGTCACGATCGCGAAGGCCAACCACGAGAGGTCGAAAAGGAGTAGCACGAGCAGCGCGACGACCCCACCGGCCAGCATCAAAGCGTCGCGGTGGGTGCGGAGCCACCGGACCCGTTCGGTCTCCTCCCCGGGGTGACCTCCGACCGCCGAGGAGATCCCCCGGGCACCGTCTCGGAACCAGCCCCGAACGGTCACGGCCCACGGGTACGGGCCCGGTGATCAGGGCGATCAGCAGGGTCAGCAGGACGATGGCGAGCAGGATGCCGGTGGTTCGGAACAGGCTGTCCATCAACGTGTCCGCGAGGACTCGCACAGCGGGGTGCCGTTGCGTGTTCACCTGCTCGAACAGCCCGTCGCGAGCGATCAGCGCGACACGCCGAACGACGACGAGCCCGATCGCCCCACCCACGGTGAGCTGGACGAGCGTTCGGCGCCGACGCGTCGAGACCAACAAGGCCGCGGCAACGAGCACCGGGATGAGGATCAGCAGGAGGACCAACAGCCGCTTGGCGCGTATACA
Source organism: uncultured Actinomycetes bacterium (assembly GCA_963744515.1). GTDB lineage: Bacteria > Actinomycetota > UBA4738 > UBA4738 > HRBIN12 > DASSJM01. The sequence goes on from CAVUTN010000002.1 coordinate 58,944, forward strand.
GGGTCTTGCTGCAACGCCTCCAGGTCCTGGCTGTCGTAGACGGGGATCTGGCCGTAGTTGTCCGGCAGGTCGATCCCGAGCGCCTGCTCGAGCTTGGCGATCTGGCTGCTCGGGACTTCGCCCGGTTCGAACGTCGGGAGGGTCACGTCGCGGCCGACGAGATCGGACGATACGTTCTCGATCGAGGCGAGCGCGAGGTTCACGAGCGGGACGAGGTTGAGGAGCACCTTCCCCTCCGCTACGCGACACCGTGTCGCTCTCGCCGCGCATGATCGCCAGCACCTGCGTGTGCACGAACCGATTGGCTTCGACCCAGAACGTCTCGAAGGCGTCGCTCTCGACGACCTTCAGGACCTGTTCCTGCACGAACCCGTGGAGCGCGTTGGTCAACGGTCCCGCGAGCAGGGTCGCCCGCTCGCCGATCGCCGCGAGCGTGTCCGAGATCACCTCCTGGACGTTGAGGGCCGCGAAGACCTCGTCCGTCAACCTCGTGGCGATCGCCTGCTGAACCGCCGGGTCGTCCGCGAGCGGCGCCACCGTCGCCACGTACCGATCGGTGTTCAGGACGGTTCGGGCACCCCACACCGCCGGCACGCTGACCGTGAACACGATCACCGCAAGGATGACCAGGATCGGCGTCAGGATCCGCCGCACGCGATGACGCTTCGGTGCCTCCAGGGTCTCGACCTCGCGCCTCGAGTTCGTCCCGCTCGGCCTTCAGCCGTTCGACCTCGGCCTCGAGCTCCTCCGGTGATGGCTCCTGCGGCCCGTTGCCCTCATCGTTCACGACGCCCTCCGTTCCTCGACCGGTCCAGGCCTCGCGTCGGGCGAACGGGAACGCGCCCTCGGACGTCCGTGCCGGTTCCTATACCGCCGGCGACAGCTCCTTGGACAGCCTCCGAACCTCGAACGCCAGGAAGATCTCGGTGAACCCGCGGAACATCGCCGCGAACCCGACCCAGATCAGGATCAGCGCGGCGCGCGGCGCGAACAGCTGCTGCGACGCCCAGAAGGCCAGGAGGACCTCGAGGATCCCGACGACGAGCCCGAGCCACCACAGGTCGTTGACCTCGCGGGTCATGAACGCCATCGCGATGTCGAACGAGCCCTTCAGCAGCAGCAGGAAGCCGAGGATCGCGGCGAGCTCGTAGAAGGCGTCGAGCGGGTGCACGAACGCCCAGATCGAGCCCGCGATGAACAGGACGCCGAGGAGGGCGTGGGCCCAACGCCACCCGGGTCGGCCGCCCATGAGGACGAACTCGTTCACGCCGGCCATCAGGAACACGACGCCCAGCAGCGCGCCGACGGCCGCGATCGACGTGACGTCGAACCGGAGCACGATCAGCGAGATCAGCAACCAGGCGATCCCCGTGATCAGGAACAGCCACCAGGGCAGCATCGAAGCGCCCCGTGCCCGAACACTCATACCGATCCCCTCCCCTACGCACAGCTCCGCTCGGCGAACGGGTGTGCCCGGTCGCCTCCATCGGAGCGTACCCGGAGCGTAACGGCACCTGTGGGAGCCGCGTCATGCTCCCGATCGGATGAGATCGGCGCTAGGAGGGGCCGGTCGGGCCGGTCTGCTCGGGCGGCGGACCACCGCCACCGCCCCCGCCCGCGTCCGAGACCACGACGGTGCCGCTCATGTTCGGGTGCACGTCGCACTGGAAGTAGTGCTCGCCCGGCGGCAGCGCGGGGACGGCGTACTCCACGGTCGCGGGCCCGGTGATCAGCTCCCCGTTGAACAGCTCGTCGCCGAGCGAGCTATCGGAGAAGATCGCGATGTTGTGCTGCACGCCGGCGTCGCGGTTCTCGAACGTGATCGTCGTCGGCACCGGCTCGAGCTCGATCGTGGCGGTGTCGAACGCGAGGCTCTGGGCCACGACCGTCACGCCGCCGCCGGCGCCGGGACCGCCCGGACCGGTCTCCACCACCCCCGCCGCCGCTCGGCACCGCCTGCATCTCGCCCGTCATCGTCGGGTGGACCTCGCAGAGGAAGAAGTAGGCGCCCGCATCGAGCGGTTCGACGTCGTAGTCGGTCTGCCGGACCCCCGTGACCAGCGCCCCGTTGAACAACGGGGTCCCGGCGAACTCCGGGTCGTCGAAGATCTGGACGTTGTGCTGGGTGTTCGCGTCCTGGTTGTGGAACTGCAACGTGAACGCCTCGCCCGCCGGGACCGTCAGCGAGGTGGGCTCGAAGGCGATGTTCGCGGCGGCGAGCGTCACCACCGGCTTCTCCCCGCCCCCGGCCTCCTCCTCGCTCCCGCCGACGACGGCGAGCGCGACCCCGCCGGCGAGCATCGCCACGCCGGCCGTCACGCCCAGCATCGCCCCGAGGGTCGAGAGCCGGACCTGCTTGCGACCGGCGGCCACCGCCGCCGTGATCACGACGCCGCTCGCCACGACGATCGCGGTCACGGTCGCGGCCGTGGGCGTCAGCGACAGGAGGATCCTCGAGAAGCCGAAGAGCGCCGCCGCGATCACGGCCAGGATCCCGAGCGGGAGCAGGATCGGCATCACGAGACGGTCGCGCAGGACCGGTCTCATCGCGGCACCTTCGTCCGCAGCTCGCGCTCCTCGGGGCGGAACGCGAGGGCGTCCCAGCCGTCGCGCTCCTCACGGGCGTGCCACCGGAAGAAGATCGTGGCGACGAACCCCCACAGGATGAACCCGCCCACGAGCTTCATCTCGAGCCCGGCGATCAGCTGGTCGTTGAGCGCCGAGATGCCCCAGATCCGGGGGAACGTCCCGTACACGGGGTACAGGAGCGTGTGCCCGAACGTGAGGAACGACGCCGGGATCGTCGGCGCGAGCGACTGCGCGAACAGGTACATCATCTGCGCCGGCGGGGACAGGGCCGGGAGCTCGACGAGCGGCGACATCACCGGCCACCACATCACGATCGCGGACCCGACCAGCAGGACGTGGAGGGAGAAGTGCGCGAGCTCGGAGCGCACCGACGCGTCGACCACCTCGGGCCAGTGGGTGAACAGGAGCAGCCCGTTGAACAGGATCAACGCCACGACCGGACGCGTGAGGAACCGGAACGCCACGAACAGCCATCGCGGCCGCAGGATGTCCCGCCACATCCACGCCGGCATCCCGGCGATCAACAGGGGCGGCGCGACGAGCGTGAACAGCAGGTGCTGCGCCATGTGCACCGAGTAGAGGTAGCCCTCGGCGAGGTCGTGCACCGGCCAGTCCGCCCCGAGCCACAGGCAGGCCATCCCGACCGAGAACAGCGTCGTGCGCCGTCGCCGGTCGGAGGGCTCGCCGGCGACCACCGGGTGCCGCCGGACCGCGACGAGGTAGGCGACCCAGATGCCTCCCAGGACCAGCCAGACGCTCGGGTGCGGGTGCCAGGCGGGCATCGGCTAGCTCGAGAAGACCTGGAAGGTGAGGAGCACGATCAGGAACAGCGTGATCGCGCCCGCGAGCCCCATCACGAAGAAGCGCGCGTACGTCCGGCTGTCGAACTTCAGGTGCATGAACCACAGGACGACGAGCGTGAACTTGACGAAGGAGAAGAAGAACAGCATCGGGACGAGGATCTCCGTGAAGCCCTCGATGTAGTAGATGGCGACCTCGGCGGCGGTGATCACCGCGAGGATGATCGCGATCCGGATGTACTCCTTCGGGCCCGGGTGCCGCCCCGCGTGCGGGGGTGCGTGCACCTCGGGCGTCGGCTCGTCGACGTGCGTGTCGGCCATGGTCGCTCCTAGCCCCCCGCCCCGGGGTTCCCGGTCGGGATCAGGTAGACGACGGTGAAGATCACGATCCAGACGATGTCCACGAAGTGCCAGTACAGACCGACGAGCTCGACGGTCATCGCGCTGTCCTGGGTGATCTTGCCCGCGAACGAGAGCGTGAACACGGTGAGCAGCATCAGCACGCCCACCCCGACGTGCGTCCCGTGGAACCCGGTGAGCACGTAGAAGGAGGTCCCGAACACGTTGGTCTTCAGGGTCAGGCCCTCGCGGACGAACGTCGTGAACTCGTAGACCTGTCCGCCGAGGAAGGCCATCCCGAGCAGCGCGGTGGCGAGGAGCCAGACCCTCGAACGCCCGACGTCGCCACGCTGGATCGCCGCGAGCGCGAGCACCATCGTGAGCGAGCTCGCGAGCAGCACGAACGACGACACCGACGTGAACGGGATGTCGAACACGTCGGCCGGGAAGGGCCCGATGATGCTGGCGCCCCGGTACAGCACGTAGGTCGAGATCAAGCGCGCCGAACAGCAGGCAGTCCGACGCCAGGAACAGCCACATCGCGAGCTTGAGGTGGGGCAGCCCGGTGCTGGTGGCGGCGTGATCGCTCACCGGGGGTGCGACCGAGTGCTCGAGGCTCGCCATCAGCCGCTCATTCCGCCGAGGGCTCCAGGGCCCACCCGAAGAACCCGACGAGCGCGATCACCAGACCGATCACGACGGCCGGGACCCCGAAGATCAGCCCGTAGCCGGCGATCGGGAAGCCGGCGGCCGCGATGAGCGGGAAGTACGAGGGCGACGGCATGTGGATCGCGTGGCCGCCCTCGTGCCCCGCACCGCCGTCTCCCCCGGCATGGTCGCCGGCCGACGGGGTCTCCCCCGACCCGCCGGCCGCCACCGGGACGACGCGTCCGCCCTCGGTCTCCGCGTACTTGCGGTGCCACAGGTCGTCGAGGGAATGCACGACCGGGATCTCCTCGAAGTTGTACTCGGGCGGCGGCGACGACGTCGCCCACTCGAGCGTCCGGGCGTCCCACGGGTCCGCCTCCATCTGCTTCGGCTTGCGGAAGCTCGCGATCGCGTTGATCAGGAACACCAGGACGCTGATCGCGATCACGAACGCGCCGATCGTCGAGACCATGTTCCAGAACGTGAGCCCGAGCGACGCGGGGTAGCTCTGGATGCGCCGCGGCATGCCCTGCAGCCCCAGGATGTGCATCGGCCCGAAGGTCATGTTGAAGCCGATCAGCATCAGCCAGAAGTTCAGCCTGCCCCAGGTCTCCGACAGCATCCGCCCGAACACCTTCGGCCACCAGAAGTAGATCCCGGCGAACAGCCCGAAGATCGCGCCGCCGAACAGCACGTAGTGGAAGTGCGCGACGATGTAGTAGGTGTCCGTCTGCTGGTAGTCCGACGGCACGACGGCGTGCGTGACCCCCGACAGCCCGCCGATCACGAACATCGCGATGAACCCGATCGAGAACAGCATCGGCGTCGCGAAGCGCAGGTCGCCGTTCCACAGGGTCCCGAGCCAGTTGAAGATCTTCACGCCGGTCGGGATCGCGATGATCATCGTCGAGACCGCGAACGCCGTGTTCGCCACCGGTCCCAGGCCGACCGCGAACATGTGGTGCGCCCACACGCCGAACCCGATGAACCCGATCGCGATCCCGCTGAACACGACGAACTGGTAGCCGAACAGCGGCTTGCGCGCGAACACCGGCAGGATCTCGGAGACGATCCCCATCGCCGGCAGGACCAGGATGTACACCTCGGGGTGCCCGAACAGCCAGAACAGGTGCTGCCACAGCACCGGGCTGCCGCCCGCGGCCACGTCGAAGAAGTGCGTCCCGAACAGCCGGTCGAACAGCAGCTCGACCAGGCCGATCGTGATCACCGGCAGGCTGAAGGCGAGCAGCAGCTGCACCACCAGCCCCATCCACACGAACACCGGCATCCGGAACAGGGTCATGCCCGGCGCACGCATGTTCAGCACGGTGACGGCGAGGTTCACGGCCGAGACCGTCGACGCGATCCCGGTGATCAGCAGCCCGATCGCGTAGAACGTCATCCCGATCGAGGGGTCGGTGACGGAGTTCGGCGCGTAGCCGAACCACCCCCCGTTCGGCGCGCCGCCCAGGAACCAGCTCGAGTAGATGAACAGCCCCGCGAACAGGAAGGCCCAGTAGCTGAACGCGTTCAGGCGCGGGAACACGACGTCGCGCGCGCCGATCATCAGCGGCAGCAGGTAGTTGAAGAACGCCGCCGAGAGCGGCATCACGACGAGGAACACCATCGTGATGCCGTGCATCGTGAACAGCTCGTTGTAGACCGCGGGGTCGAGGAACGTCTGGTCGGGCCGCGCGAGCTGCACGCGGATCAGCAGCGCCTCGGTCCCGCCGATCAGGAAGAACGCGAAGGCCGTGATGCCGTACAGGATCCCGATCTTCTTGTGGTCGACGGTCGTGAACCAGCTCCAGAACCCCGTCGTGGCGTGCGGGCGCCGCAGCAGCCCACCGGGCCGCTCCGCCGGGACGCTCACGCTCGCCATCGGATCCTCACCTCACTCCAACGTGTTCAGGTACGCCACGACCTGGTCGATCTGTTCGGACGTCAGACCGTAGTCGGGCATGAACGAACCCGCCTCGAACGAGCGCGGGTCCGCGATCCAGCGCTGCCAGGTTCTCGTCGTTGGTCTCCAGCGTGCAGCCCCGGAAGCACTCGCGGCTCATCAGGTGCGTGAGGTTCGGCCCGCCGTTGGCGATCACGGGCTGGCCATTCGCGGTCTCGAGGCCGGCGACGGCGTGGCAGGCGGTGCACGTCTGCAGGAAGATCTCCTTGCCGGCCGCGGCCGGCCCCGACACCTGAGCGGACGCGGGCGCCTGCTGCTCGGCCACCCATCGTTCGAAGTCCGCCGGCGTGTGCGCGACCACCTTGAACTTCATGTACGCGTGCGCCAGGCCGCAGAACTCCTTGCACTGTCCCCTCGTAGACGCCCGGCTCGTCGGCCTGGATCGTCAGGTGGTTGGTCATGTCCGGCACGACGTCCTGGGTCCCCGCCAGCTCCGGCACCCAGAAGGAGTGGATCACGGCGGCCGCCGATCGCCGCCGGCGGCTGGCCGTCCGGCGGGCCCGTCTGACACGCGTTCGGTGCGGGCGGGCCGCCCTGACTCGGGACCGGCGTCCCGTACCCGAACCCCACCGCGCACAGGGTCACGTAGACCGGTCGACCCGTGGGGATGTGCAGCTCGTTCGCCGTCAGGATCTCCTGGTCCGGGTAGTCGAACTCCCACCACCACTGGTGCGCGAGCACGTTGACCTCGAGCACGTCGCCCGTGGGCTTGGCCGCCAGGTCCCAGATCGTCGCGATCGTCGGCACGGCGACGCCGGCCAGGATCAGCGTCGGCAGGATCGTCCACGCGATCTCGAGCCGGGTGTTGCCGTGGACCTGCGCGGGGATCCGGCCTGTCTGGTTCTTCCGGTGCCGGTACCGGATCACGAACAGGAGCAGCAGGCCCTCGACGATCACGAAGATCCCGACGGCGACCCAGAAGACGGGGACGAACAGGTCGTAGGCCTTCTGCGCGTAGGGGCCCTTGGGCTCCAGCGTCGACTGGGTGGCGTTCGGCGCACAGGCCACGGCCACGACGGCCAGGGCCACCAGGCCCAGGACCACGACCGTTCTCCTGCGCACCTTTCCGGTATCCCTCCGCGTGGACCTCAGACGGGCACCGAGGCCCGGCGCACTGTAGCACCGTTCCCCGGGCCCGCGGACGCACGGCTCCACGCTCGGCGTACCCACGTTCGACGACGCTGCACACCTCAGATCGGCGGGCTGAAATCGCTGATCGCGCGGAAGACGGGACCGAGCATCCGGGTCCACAGGTTCGTCGCGACGAGGACGCCGATCGCGATCATCACGACGCCCGAGACCCCGGCGATCCACTGGTAGTTGCGCTTCACGAACGCGAGCGCACCCATCAGCTTGCGGATCCCCACCCCCACCAGCAGGAACGGCAGCCCGAGCCCCATCGAGTACACGAACAGCAGCAGCGCCCCGCGCAGCGAGCCGCCCTGCGAGCCGGCGACCGCCAGGACGCCCGCCAGGACCGGACCGATGCACGGGGTCCACCCCGCGCCGAACGCCACCCCGAGCGGGAACGCCCACGCGCGGCCGGGCTTGGCGCGTTCGAGCAGCGGGCGGCGTTCGAGGAACAGCCCCGGCGACCCGAGCCGCAGCGCGTACAGCAGCATCAGGACCCCGAACGCGATGATGATCCCGCCCGAGATGCGGATCCCCGCCGACGACCGCAGCAGGCGCGTCATCGCGCCGGTGAAGGCGCCGAGCGCCGAGAACACGGCGGCGAACCCGGCGATGAACAGCAGGATCGGGCACCACCGGCTGGCGTTCGTCGCGCACCTCCCCGCCCGCCACGAACGACAGGTAGCCGGGGACCAGCGGGAACACGCAGGGCGACGCGAACGAGACCACCCCCGCGGCGAACGCGAGACCCGGGGCCCACCACGACCCCAGACCGTCCTGGACCCAGTCGGCGAGCACCCCGGTCACCGCGCCAGTCTAGGGTCGGCGCCTGCGCAAGGGACCCCGTCTCGGTGCGCGCGGTGGGTTGCGGTCCCACGCCCGCTCCTGCGATAGTGGCCGACGGCCTTGTGAACCGATTCACAAGCGGCGAGAGGGGTACGCCACTGCCGGGGGACGCGGAGACGCGTGACTATAATCCGACGCGGCCCAGGCACGGCCGAGGCCGCGTGAACGAAGCCAGCGAACGAGACCGGCGAACGACATGGGGAGCGGGAAGACGGTCGTGGCGACGGAGGCCGGATGAGGGTCCCGAAGGTGCTCGTCAGGGCGAAGGAACGCGCCGAGCCCATCGTCAAGAACTTCGAATGGACCTGGACGACCGCCGTGGTGTTCTCCCTGGGCTTCGCCTTCTTCTCGGTCATCACGATGGCCGTGATCCCGTCGTTCTGGCTCTACTTCGCGGAGCAGAAGCTCGGCTGGGGCGGCCTGTCCGGGACCTCGGACTGGCACCCGCTCGCGCGGGACTTCGTCGCGGCGAACCTCGCGGTCGGCCCCTTCGTCACGGTGGTCGTGATCGGCGCGATCATGCAGAACTGGCGGCGCAAGCTCCGCGGCGGCACGGCCGACCGTCCCACCGGTGGCTACCGGTGAGAGGGGTCTAGGCCGATGCCGTTCACGAAGACCGAGGTCGACGTCCACACCGACTACGTCGTCGAAACGGTCGACGCCGACTGGCTCGCCAAGGGCGTCAAGTCGCCCAAGCACCTGATGCTCGACCCCGACAACTGCATCCTGTGCCGAGCCTGCGAAGACGTCTGCCCGTGGAACTGCATCTACATGATGTCGACGGACATCGTCGCGGACTCGGAGGACGACGCCGTCGGGGCCGAGGTCCGCACCGCGTACTCGGTGTTCGTCGTCGACGACAACGCGTGCACGCGTTGCTCGGTGTGCGTGGACCGGTGCCCCACCGACACCCTGTACTATGCGCGGCTGCCGGAGGCCTCGCGCGGACAGCGCACGATGGCCTCGGTGCCCGAGTCGCAACGCGCCGAGGCCGGCTAGGCCGGGGAAGGGATGAAGGGGACGACGTGGCGAAGCTGAAGCTGCCGACGCCCAGCGAAGCCCTCGACCGCGTCCGCGAGACCGAAGTCTGGAAGTCGATCTTCCGCCCCGGTTCGATCTTCCGTCGCGGCTACCGAGACACCTCGCGCGACCGCGCGCTCGCGACGATGAACAACGTGCTGTACCACCTGCACCCGGTGAAGATGAAGCGGCACGGGCTGAAGCTGACCTACACGTTCTGCCTGGGTGGCCTCTCGTTCTTCCTGTTCATCCTGCTGACGATCACCGGGATCTACCTGATGTTCTTCTACCGGCCGGCCGCCGAGCTCGGCTCGGCCCAGGCCTACACGGACATGCAGAACATCCGCACATCCGTGTTCTTCGGCGACCTGGTCCGCAACCTGCACCGATGGGGCGCGCACCTGATGGTGTTCAGCGTGACCCTGCACATGGCCAGGGTCTTCTACACCGGCTCGTACAAGCCGCCCCGCGAGTTCAACTGGGTGGTGGGGGTGCTGCTGCTGTTCCTCACGCTCGGGCTGTCGTTCACCGGCTACCTGCTGCCGTGGGACCAGCTGGCGGTGTGGGCGGTCACGGTCGGAACCTCGCTCGCCGGCTACTCCCCCCTGATCGCGAAGCAGGCCAACTTCCTGTTGTTGGGCGGGGTGATCGTGGGGCCGGACACGTTGCTCCGGTGGTACGTCTTGCACGTGCTCGCACTGCCGTTCGTCCTGGTGATCTTCCTGTCGGTGCATTTCTGGCGGATCCGCAAGGACGGCGGCATCTCGGGACCGCTCTAGAAGAGAAGGGGACATGGCTCGGGACGACACACCGCTCGACCAGGAGACCTTCGACCGGGTCCTGGCGGAGGAGCTCGGCAAGGGCGTCGACCGACGCGTGGCCGAGGGCCGCGCGCGGTCGGCCGCCGTCCGCGCGGCGCGTGCGAAGTCCGGCGAGGCGCCAGCCGCGACCCCCGCGCCCGCCGCTCCGCCGGCGACGGCGACGGGGCGACGGCACCCGCCGCCGCGCCTGCCGCTGCCGCGCCTGCTGCTGCAGCTCCGCCGCCGGTGTCCCTGCCGCCGCTCCGGTCGCGGCTGCGCCGGTCCCCGTCGGGGCTCGCCGCCGCGACGCTCACCGCGCCCGAGCGCCAGGCACCCCCACCCTCCGGCAACGTCCCCGAACCCAAGAAGGGCGCGCCCGAGAAGCACCGGCTGCTCGCGCTCGTCCCGCCCGAGGGCATCCAGCGCGTCGAACGCGAACAGGGCGACCGCATCAACGTGTGGCCGCACCTGCTGATCGAGGAGTTCGTCGCGATGATGATCGTCCTGGCGGCGCTCACGATCTTCTCGACGTTCGTGAACGCCCCCCTCCGCGAGCTCGCGAACCCCAACCTGACCCCGAACCCGTCGAAGGCGCCGTGGTACTTCCTCGGCCTGCAGGAGCTGCTCCGGTACTTCCACCCGATGGTCGCCGGCGTGCTCTTCGCGCCGACGCTCGTGTTGCTCGCGCTGGCGGTGGCGCCGTTCGTGGACCGCAACCCGAGCACCAAGCCCGGTGACCGCAAGATCGCGATCACGCTGTTCACGATGCTGCTCATGTTCGGCGCCGTCCTCACGATCATCGGCTCGTTCTTCCGCGGCACCGGCTACAACTGGGTCTGGCCGTGGGCCCAGGGGGTCTTCTTCGAGCTATGACGCCCCTGCTCGCCCTCTCGAGCGGCACCGTCGCGGTCATCGTCGTGATCGTGGTGATCGACCTGTTCGCGATCTTCTTCGGGCTGTCGTTCGCGCGATCGCGCAAGGCCCAGCGACAGGCGGACGCCGCGGCCGGCGCCGCCATCCTGGGCGAGCCCGCGCCGCCGACGCCCAAGCCGGTGAGCCGTCGCGAGTTCTTCCGCCGCTCGCTCGTCGCGTCGCTGTTGGTGTTCGGCGCCGAGTTCGGGGGCGCGACGATCGCGTTCCTGTGGCCGAACCTTCGGGGCGGGTTCGGATCGGTGATCAACGCCGGCAAGCTCGACGACATCCTCGCGTACATCAAGGACAACGACCTGCCGTTCTATTCGGGCACGGGGCGGTTCTACATCGTCCCGTACGCCGGGACGCCGGAGGGCGACGTCGACTACGCGACCGAGGGCGTCACGACCGACGGGATCATGCCGCTGTACCAGCGGTGCGTGCACCTCGGGTGCCGGGTCCCGTTCTGCCAGTCGTCGCAGTGGTTCGAGTGCCCGTGCCACGGCTCGAAGTACAACACCGCCGGCGAGTACAAGCTCGGGCCGGCCCCGCACGGGATGGACCGGTTCAAGGTGTCGGTCACCGACACCGGCGACGTGCTGGTCGACACCGCCGAGATCATCCTGGGCCCACCCCGCGGGACCGACACGACCCACAAGCCCCTGGCGGGACCGTTCTGCGTGGCGGTGCAGTGATGCTCGGCCTCTCCCAGGCCCAGGGCATCATCCTGGCGGTCGGCGGCGCGATCTTCATCGCGATCGCGGGCGGCGTGCTCATCCTTCGCGGCCGCCAGCGCCGGGAGGCGGACATCCCGAACGCGATGCGGCCGGGACCCTCCGACCCCGACCTGGAGACCCCGCTGCTGCAGAAGCTGCAGGGATGGGGCGTGGTGCTCGTCCTGTTCTTCGTGATCTGGGTGCCGGCCGTCTGGCTCCTGGAGCCCGACCAGAACCTCGCCCAGGACAAAGACCTCATCAACGACGCGATCGAGCGCGGCCGGCACGCGGTCGAGGTCTACTCCGAGGAGAACCAGGCCGGCGTCGGCTGCGTGCAGTGCCACGGGCCGACGCTGGAGGGGTCCCTGATCCCGAACACCCTGACCCCCGACGACCCCTACGACGTGATCCCGACGCCGAACCTGACCACGGTCTGCGGCGGCCCGTTCACCGGTCATGCGGCGATCTACGGGTTGAACGACATCTACACCACGATCGAGCAGGGGCGGGGGCTGATGCCGTCGTGGAGCATCCGGTTCGCCGGAGCGCTCGGCGACCAGCAGATCAACGACATCGTGAACTACATCGTCAGCATCCAGGACGAGGAAGCGGTCCCGTTCGAGCAGAACGTGTGCACGAACCCCGAGGCCGTCACCAAGGCGGTCGATCAGTTCCTGGACGGCGACCCGACCAACAAGCCCAACCCGACGACCAACATCCAGTTCTGATGCCCGCCGACAGCTGCCTCGGGTTCGAGATCGCGTGCGGGACGATGCTGAAGGGCGGGCTCACCGTGATCATGGCGTTCGTGCTCTTCGTGGGCAGCGTCCTGATCGTGCTCGCGGCGGTGTTCGGCCGGCGGATGGGGTACCTCGTGCTCGCGGTCTCGTTCTTCGGCTGGATGATCATCCTGTCCTCGTTGTGGACCTTCGGCTTCTTCTCGCAGGGGTTCGATACGCCCGTGGACCTCGGACCCCGGGGCGCCGAGCCGACCTGGGTGGTCGAGGCGGCCGGGATCCATCCCGAACCCGTGTACCCGGCGTTCGCGTCCTACCCGTCGGGCGACGGATGGCGCGAACCCGGGACGAACGACGCGGACACGTCCTCGGTCCAGTCCGTGGCGGCATCGACGGCGACCTTCCTCGCGGAGCAGGCGAACGAGGATCTCGGCAAGAGCGAACACGAACCCGGCGCCCTGACGACGACGGACTTCACCGTCCAGAACGTCGAGTTCTACCCGACGGACGACGGGGTCTCGCTCGCGGCCGCGCACGCCTTCTTCAACGACGGCGGGCCGATGCTGACGGTCTACCTCCGACACGACTCCGGCAGCGTCAACCGGTACTCGTGGATGTTCCTGATCGGCTCGACCCTGCTGTTCGGCGCCCACCTGCCGTTCCTGGACCGGGCGGAGCGCACACGCAAGGAGATCCTGACGGGCGGGACCGCCCCGCCGTGGTACGGACCCGCCTAGGAGGAACGATGCTGGCCCAAGAGGCACCGCTGATCGAACAGGGAGCCGTGCAGTTCATCCTGTTCGGCGTGACCGTGATCGTCATCTTCATCGCGCTCTGGATCACGATCGCGAAGTAGCGCTCGATCAGGCGTCGGCCGAGGCCTTCCGCCGCCCCTTGACCTCCGCGAGCGCGGCCTTGCGCTGCTCGTAGTAGGTCAGGATCTGGAGCTCGACGGCCAGGTCCACCTTGCGCACCGAGACGCCCTCCGGGACGACCAGCGCCACCGGCGCGAAGTTGAGGATCGACCGGACACCCGCCCGGACCATCGCGTCGGCGACGGCCTGCGCTGCGGGCGCGGGGGTGCAGATCACGCCGATCAACGCATCGTGCTCGCCGGCGATCGCCGGCAGGTCCTCGACGGGCCGGATCGTGAGCCCGCCCACCTCCTCGCCGACCTTGGCCGGGTCGTTGTCCACGAGCGCCGTCGGCCGGAACCCGCGCTCGGCGAACCCCCGGTAGTTGGCGAGCGCGTGCCCGAGGTTGCCGATCCCCGCGATCACGATCGGCCAGTGCTGCGTGAGCCCCAGCTCGCGACGGATCTGGTGGACGAGGTAGGCCACGTCGTACCCGACCCCGCGGGTGCCGTACGAGCCCAGGTGCGACAGGTCCTTGCGCACCTTCGCCGAATTCACGCCCGTGAGCTCGGCGAGGGCCTCCGAGGACACCGTCGGGCTCCCGGACTCGGCGAGCTCGACCAGGGCGCGGAGGTAGACGGGGAGCCGTCCGACGGTCGCCTCCGGGATCGGGCGCTCGGCCACGTCGGCGATGATAGTGCATTCGTGAATCACGGTTCACGAACGCACGAAGTCCGGACGGCCTCCGCGAGCCGGCCCGCGTCCACGTGGATCTCGAACAGCTCGCGCCCGTCCACGAGCACGACCGGGATCCTGATCCCGTACTCGAGCTCGAGCGCGTCGTCCCCGGACACGTCGACCTCGCGGTAGTCGAACGGCGTCCGCGCCCGCTCGGCCATGATCACCTCACGGGCCTCGTCGCACAGGCCGCATCCGGGTCGCGCGTACATCAGGACCTCCGGCACGCCCGCATGCTAGCGAGGGAGGGGCGGGTCGCGTGTGGTAGGAAACAGCCCGTGAACGAGGACGATCGGCACGATCTCGAGCTCCACCGGCTGGTGTCGGGTCGCGAGCGGCCGGCGTTCGACGAGCTCTATCGCCGGTACGCCCGTTCGGCCTACGGCGTGGCGCTGCGGGTGACGTCGCAGGACCTGATCGCCCAGGAGGTCGTCCAGGACGCCTTCCTGGCGCTGTGGCGGGCGCCCGAGGCGTTCGACCCCGCCCGGGGGGCGTTCCGCTCGTTCTTCCTGTCGCTGGTCCACCATCGGGCCGTGGATGCCGTCCGCCGTGAGGAGCGCCTGCGCAGGCGTACCGAGCGTGCGGCGAACCTCGAGCCCGCGACCGGCGAAGACCCTGCGGAGGACGTCGTGGAGGACGCCTACCTGCGCGTTCGGCGCAAGGAGGTTCGCGCCGCCCTGACGACCCTTCCTCCGGCGCAGCAGCAGGTGCTCGAGTTGGCGTATTTCGAGGGCAAGACGCAGGTGCGGATCGCCGAGGAGCTCGGCATCCCGATCGGAACCGTGAAGACCAGGACGCTGGCGGCGATGCGGAAGCTGCGGGAAGCCCTGCGAGAGGAGTGACGGCGTGACCGAGGATCACGAGCGGATCGACGAGCTCCTGGCGGGCTACGTCCTGCTCTCGCTCTCGGGCGAGGACGCGGCCGAGGCCGACCAGGTCCTCGTCGACCACGTGCCGTCCTGCGCCCGATGCCGAGCCACCCTGTCCGAACTCCAGGCCGTGTCGGGCGATCTCGCGCTCGCCGCGCCTCCCGTCGATCCGCCCGAGACCCTCCTGCCCCGCCTGCACCGCGCGATGGACGACGTCCCGCTGGCCGGGCGAACGCGCCGACGCGGCGCGCTGATCGCGGTCGCGGCCTCGGCCGTGGCGCTGGTCGCGATGGGCGGGCTCTCGCTCGTGCTCGGGAGCCGGCTCTCGAACGCCGAGACCCGCACGGGCACGGCGCTCGAGATCCTCTCGGCGATGCGGTCGCCGGGCGCGTCGCCCGTGAACGTGACGCCGCAGGACCAGACGCCACCGGACAGCGGCATGGTCGAGGTCTCCGCTCCCGACATCCGCAGCCTCTACATCGCGGCGGAGTTCTGCCCCGAACCGGCCCCCGGTCACGCGTACCAGCTGTGGCTCGGGAGCGACGGCGAGTGGACACCGGTCGGCGAGATGTTCTGGCCGGACGACGGGGTCCTGCTCCTCGAGGTCGTCGGACGTGGACGTGTCGCAGTTCGACGAGGTGTGGATCACGCAGGAGGCGGTCGGACAGCCTCCGACCCAGCCGAACACCGACGGTCCCAGCTGGTTCGGCTCGCTCACCTAGCCGAACGACCGGTCTCCGGTCGCCCGGCCCGCGCACCGCACCGTCAGATCTGGACGAACCCCCGGAACGTCAGCACGAGGCCCAGCAACGCGATCGACGCGGCCGACAGGACCGGCACCAGTCGCGCCGTCCTGCCGGACATCCTGTCGGCGACCACGTCGCGGGCCCGCAGTGCGACCAGACCGACCACGACGAGCGCGGTCGCGAGCCCGACGCTGAACGCCCCGATCAGCGCGAGCCCGTAGGCGATCCGGTCCAGGGCGACGGCCGCGAGCAGCACGACCAGCGCCGTCGGCGAGGGGAGCATCCCGCCGGCCACGGCGAGCGCCGTCAGGCTCTTGCGCGAGAGCGGCCGGCTCGGGACCGGGTGCGGGTGGGCGTGTCCGTGGGCGGTTCGATCCGTCCTCGTGCGGGTGGTGGTGCTCGGGGTCGGCCCGGCCGCCGCTCCACGAGCCGAGCCGCGCGACGAGCAGGCTCGCCCCCAGCGCGAACGCGATCAGGCCGGACGCCAGGCCGAGCCACGGGTAGACGCGTTCGGGCGCGAAGACCTCGGTCACCGTCAGCACCACGAACCCGAGCGCGAGCACCGACGCCGTGTGCATCACGGCGACCGAGCCCCCGACGGCGACCGCGTGTCGAGCCCGGCCTCCGGCGCCCACCAGGTAGGCGGCCATCAACGTCTTCCCGTGGCCGGGGCCCAGGGCGTGGAGCGCACCGAACCCGAAGGCCAGGAGCAGCGCCACCAGCATGAACGGGCCGGTCCTGCCGACCAGACCGGCGAACGCCCCGCCGGTCACGTCGGGCCGGGACCCGTTCGCGGCGGCGCCGTCGGTCGATGCGGCGACGGGCGCGCCGGTCCCCGGATGGAACGACAGGGTGGCCTCGTGGACGTCGAGCGGGCTGGAGAGCAGATCCTGCGGGTAGGACAGGAGCGCGTTCGAGACGCTGCGGGCGGGGACGCTCGAACCGGCGACGGCCGTCCCGTCGGCGCCGGCCGCCGTCACCTCGGCCCAACCGATCCGGTCGGCGAAGTTGGCGTCGGCGAACGCGAGCTCGCCGGTGGACGCGACGGGGCCCGCGAACGTCGCCTCGAGCCGCAGGATGTCGAGCCCGCCCTGACCCGGGCGGAACCGCATCGACGACGAGACGACGTCGAGCGGGACGGGCCGGCCGTCCACCGTCAGGGTCAGGTTCGCGAGGAGCGCGGGCGCCGTGCGGGCGGCCCAGGCGGCGCGTTCCGCATCGGTGACCGTCCCGTCCGCGTCGGCGTCGATCTCCGGACGCACCTGGACGGTCGGGATCTCGGCCAGGTCGAGGACGTAGTCGATCCGCACCTCGTCCGGGGTGAGCTCGATCCCGGCGTAGCGGTTGACGGTGAAGTTCCCGAGCGGGTGCGCGATCGCGGTGGCCGGCGCGGCCAGCACCGCGGCGACCACGCCTCGCGAACACCAGCGCCCGCCGGAGCGCCCGCCTCATCGGCCCGTCTCCAGCGTCGCCGTCCTCAGATCCGACAGGACGCGCGCGGCATCGGCGGCGTGCAGGATCGAGAAGTTCGGGTTCGTCGCGAGCGCGTCCGACAGGTACCGGCGGGCCCCGGCCTCGTCCCCGAGCTCGAGCCGGATCATCCCGGCGTGGTACAGGAACAGCGCGTTGCGCGTCCCGAGCGCGAGGGCGCGGTCCGCGAGCGACGACGCCCGCGCGTACCGACCGTTCGCGTACAGCGCCCACGCGTAGGCGTCGGCGACGTGGACGCTCTGCCGGCGCGCCCACTCGGCGCGGGCGGCGGCGAGGGCGCCCGCGGGATCGCCGTGGTCGGCGTCGAACAGCGCGAGCTCCAGATCCACGTTCACGCCGTTGGCGGTCGCGAGCTGGTGCATCGCCTCCACGACGGCCTCCTGCCGATCGGCGAGGTCGGACTGCCCCGTCACCCGGTACAGGTCGGCGAGCGCGACGACGAACTCGGCGGAGGGGTAGCGGGCGACGACGTCGGTGTAGCGGGCGATCGCCGAGCTCGTCATCGCCGCTCGCCCACGCGACCTTGGCGAGCCCGGCGAGGTTCGGCACGTACGACGGATCGAGGCCGAGCCCGCGCCGGTACCACGCGCGGGCCGACCCCACGTCGCCGGAACCGAACGCCAGCTCGCCGAGCTGGTACGCGGACCAGGCGGAGTCCGAGGGCGTCCCGGCCGCGTCGAACGCCATCCGCATCGCGCGCTCGGCGCCGCGGACGTCGCCGACGAGCTCGCGAGCGTAGGCGACGCGTGCGTACGAGGCGAGGTCGGGCCTGGTGTCCACCATCGTCTGGAAGGCGTCGAACGCGCGGTCGTATCGGCCCAGCTCGACCAGCGCGTCCCCGATCACGCCGTAGGCGTCGGCCGAGTACGGGTCGAGCGCCGAGGCGCGGCGGCCCTGCACGGAGCGCGGACGCGAAGTCGTGTCGCGCCAGATCCAGGACCCCGAGTCCCAGCGTGCCCTCGACGTTGTCGTCCCCGTTGATGCGGATCGATCGGGCGAGCACGCCCTCCGCCTTCGGGTACCAGGACGGGTCGCCCGTGACCCTGGCCTGCGCCACGTACGCGAGTCCGAGCGAGGCGTAGCCGCGCCAGTCCTGCGGCAGGGCCTTCAGACGGTCCTGCAACGAGGCGATCGTGCCGTCCAGCGACCCCGCGGCGACCGCGGGGACCAGCAGCGCGGACGTGGATGCGGTCCGAGCGGGAACCTGCGGTGTCTCCCCGGGGGATCGGACGAACGCGAGCGCGCCCGCCACGAGCAGCGCGACGGCCATCGCCGCCGCCGCCACCGCCTTGCCGATCGTCCTCATCCTCGCGCTCCTCGCCGGTCGGGTGGTGCGGGGGCCCGGCCCAAAGGTCGAGCGAGCCGGGCCCCCGCGGCGTTCGGTCAGTGAGGATCCGCGTCCGAACCCGAGTGCGGGTACGCGACGTACGGGAACCCCGTGTTGAACGGCACGTCGTTCGCCGTCGACGCCGTCACCGATCGTGTCGGCGATCGCCTGGTGGTCCGGGAGCAGGACGCCCAGGACCACGCGCAGCGCCGAGTCGATGATGTCGTCGCTCAGACGGCGGCCGTTCGGGAACCCGGCGAGGTCGCCGCCGAGCACGCCGAGCGTCGAGCACGCGGAGCTGCACGGCGCGATCGACATGTTCAGACGCAGCATGCTCGCTCGGGGTGACGTTCGCCGGCATGTTCAGGCTGGTCGACCCCGGTGAGGAACACCTGGATCAGGTCGGCCCGCTGGATCGCCGGGCGTGTCCGGGTCCGAGTCCGGGATCGCCGTGCCGTACACCGCGTTCAACAGGTGCGGCAGCTCCGGGTCCTGCACGAGCGGCAGGGCCGCGCCGTCGGCCGAGGGCTTGGAGGAGTTGAAGTAGTCCTTCAGCCCCACCGGGATCACGACCTCGTTCACGAGCGGCATGCCCAGACGGGACACCTGGACGAACTTGCCCTCGTCCTTCTGCGACCCGTCGCCTGGACTGGATCGTGGTGCTCCTGCGCGACGTCGTGCTCCAGATGCCGATGATCGGGTTCGCCTCGGCGTTTCCGGCCTTGGCGAGATCGGTCTTCGGGACCTGCAGCGCCAGGGTGTTCACGTTGAAGCCCGCCAGCGTGTCGTCGCCGACCTCCGTCAGGTTCGCCCCGTACAGGAGGTCGAACACGCGGAGATCGAGGAAGAACGCGTCGTCGGACTGGCCGGCCCAGGTCTTGCTCGGCGCGCCGCCGAACTCGACCGTGGCGGCGTCGAACAGGTTGCCGTTGTAGTTCGGCATCGAGGCGGCGCCCACGTTGGACGGCGCCGAGATCGCGTTGTTCACGAGCGTCTTCTGCTTGCCCGTGTCCCGGTTGACCCGGATCAGGTCGTAGGTCTGGTAGAAGTTCAGATCCGGGTCGTTCAGCGATGTGACCGGGCCGGTGTTGTACAGGAACGTGTTCGGGTTGCGGTAGTGGTCCGCGAAGACCCACCGGTAGGTCAGGTCCGGCTTCGCGTCGTGGTCGTTGTCGATGTTGAGGTCGTAGCGAACGCCGTCGCCCCACGCGTAGAAGTTCGGGCCGCCCGCCGGCTCTTCGAACGGGATCCACGATGCGATCAGGGTGACGGTGTCCGGCCGATCCTGGCTCACGAACGCCCAGACGTCCGTGGTGTCGATCTGCGGATCGGCCGAGACGAGCGGTGCCTCGCGGTGGCTGGAGGCGACACCCGTCAGAGGAGCCAGCGCGAACAGGCCGGCTACCACCGCGAGCGACGCCGCCGCCGCGAGCGCACGCGTACGGATGCGCTTCCCAGGCAACGGATCTCCTCCTTCGTTGGATGTGGTTCCACGGGACCGCTGCGCTCCGCAGGCCGGACCCTCCGGCCCTGCGGGTGGGTCACCTCCCCTCGCAGGTGCGGTCAACGGCATGCTTCGCGGAGCCCCGCCGGGCGGATCACCTCGAGACGAAGATGCGTCAGTTCGTGGGTGCGACGTTCGCGTCGCCGAGCCGCGCGCAGGAACCCGAGGAACATCACGCAGATCCCGGCGAGCAACGAGATCGAGAACGGGACGGGGTACCCGAGCGCGGCGAACGCGGAACCGAACCCCGCGATGATCGTCGCGCCGAACGCGATCAGCAGCGTCCCCCAGAACCGGTCGCGAAGCTCGGGGCGGCCGCGCATGCGCCAGGCCGACCACAGGGTCCCGCCGAGCAGGACGAGGTACGCGGGGATCGCGACGACCTGCGGGCAGACGGTGGGCCGCGGTGCCGTCACCGAACACCTCCTTGCCCGAGGGCAGGTCCTGAGCGAGGGCCGCCGCATGGATCTCGGCGGTCCGCACGACCGCGACCGTGTAGGCGGTGAGGAAGGCGAGCAGCACGTACAGCGTCCAACGGACGCCGCGGCGATGGACGAGCAGGTCGAGCTCGCCCGCCGCGAGGAACGGGACGTTCAGCACGGCGCCGAGCGCCCAGTAGACGCGGAACTCCCCCGAGGTCCAGCCGTTCGCGACGCCGAACGCGACCGCGAGCGACGCCCCCGCGTACATCAGCAGCGCGAGCGCCCAGACCAGCTCGTACGGACGACGGCTCCCGACGTAGCGACGCACGAGCGCCGCCGCGAACAGCGCGGCCACGAGCGCGGCCGTGAGGGGGAAGATCCACATGGCCCGGCAGCATAGCGGTGGCGGCGGAGCGCGCTGTTAGCATCGCGACGTGCCCGACGACCGCCCGCCGATCATCTGCTCGACGATCTCGGTCTTCTCCAAGCCGATCGACGCCGCGTTCCCGTTGTTCGCGCGGACCGGCTTCGACGGGATCGAGCTGATGGTGACGAACGACCCCGACACGCAGGACGCGACGCGCGTCCGCGCCCTCTCCGAGGACCACGCGCTCCCCGTCCTCGCGGTGCACGCGCCGTTCCTCCTGATGTCCCGCCGGGTGTGGGGCCGCGACCCCCTCGGGAAGATCGACCGCGCGATCGAGCTCGCGCTCGGCGTCGGGGCGCCGCTCGTCGTCGTGCACCCGCCCTACCGGTGGCAATCGGCGTACCGTCGCTGGCTCGACGAAGCGCTGCCGAACGTGGCCGCCGAGCGGGGGGTCCGGGTGGCCGTCGAGAACATGTTCCCCCTGCGCGTGCGCGGTCGGAGCGTGGCGCGGTTCCACGCGCACCAGTCGCTGGAGGACCTCGACGGGTTCCCGAACGTGACGCTGGACACGAGCCACCTCGCGGTCTCGGGCCTGGATCCGGTCGAGGCCGTCGCCCGTCTCGGCGACCGGCTCGCCCACGTCCACCTGTCGAACAACGCCGGCAAGGGCTGGGACTCGCACCTGCCCCTGGACGAAGGCGTCCTGGACCTCGGCCCGTTCCTCGAGGCGCTCGCGGGGCGGAGGTTCCGCGGGGCGATCTCGCTCGAGATCGACCTGCGCAGCCATCTCGACGACGACCAGGCACTGCGCCGCATCCTGTCCCGCAACCGCGAGCTCTGCGAGGCCGGGCTCACGCTCCCCGCCTGATCCCGATGCGTTCGAGGCGGAGCAACCGCTCCGCCCTCGGCAACGACTGCTAGCCTCCCGCGATGCGCCGCTTCACGCTCATCACGATCGTCGTGCTGTTCGCGTTGCTGATCGGCGCGGCCGTCTACCAGATCGCGCTCGCGAACCGCGACCAGGCCCCGTTCCCCGGACCCGTCGAGGGCACGCCGCTGCCGAGCTTCGCTCCGACGCGCTGACGCCTCACGCCGGCGCGAACTGCGCGAGGTAGGTCTCGATGATGCGCTGGACCGCTTCTCCCCGCGAGCCCGTCAGCAGGTCGGTGCCGTGGTCGTCGGCGGGAACGATCTCGAGCCGCTTCGGCGGCGGGGCGATCTCGTCGAGCTGCTCGGCCGACGACGCGGCGGGTGCGTCCCCGACCCCGGCGATGAACAGCTTGTTCGCGTCCACGCGCTGCAGCAGCGCGGCGTCCGCGTCCAGACCCTCGATCGAGACCGGGGCCGACAGGGTGATCACCACCGCCACGTCCGTCCCCTCCTGACCGGCCGCGACGAGCGACGCCGTGCCCCCCATGCTCGCGCCCACGAGCGCGACGGTCGTCGCCCCCTGGGACCGGATGAAGTCCGTCGCCCCGAGCACGTCCTGCCAGATCGCCGGGATCTGGAGACTCGCCCTGCGAGCAGCCGCCGTCGCCGCCCGGGCAGTACCCGCGGAAGTCGTAGGTGAGCACGAGGTACCCCTCGTCGGCGAGGCGGTTCGCGAACGCGAACCACGAGCGTTGATCGGCGGGTTGCATGTGCGACAGCACGACGCCGGTCGAGCCGTCGCCGAACAGACGGCCCTCCAGCGTGACGCCGTCGCGGGACTCGAACGTGACCGGGCGCGAACCCGACAGGTCGGGAGGCGGCGGTTCACCACACGCGACGAGCGCGATCGCAGCACCAGCCAGGAGCATCGCGATCGGACGGGCCCGGACCGGGACCGCCACGCGCACCGATCGGGCTCCTAGCGGCCCTGTTGACGGCGCTGCCAGCGGGTCTTCTTCAGCAGCTTCTTGTGCTTCTTCTTCCGCATCTTCTTGCGGCGCTTCTTGACCAACGATGGCACGCAGCGATCTCCTATTCCGATCCGAACAGGTTCCGGAGGTCCACGCGCTTGGCGCGGAAGGACGCATCCAGACGGACGGACCCCAGTCTAAGCGCCTTGGGGCCCTCTGCCACCGGCGAGATCAGCCTGAGCACGCCCTCGTCCGGCGCGTGCTCGAGGTAGCCGATGCCCGGGTAGCCGCCGGCGCCGTCGGACAGCCCGACCAGGAGCCGGTCGAGGTCGCCGGGTTCGAACAGCGGTGGGAGCGCCGGCATGAAGACCGTGGGCTTGACCCGGAAGCGATGCAGCTCCCCGGAGAAGTACCGGCGCATCGAACGCTCGCGGTTCTCGGCCCGCAGGTCGACCGTCGTCGGGACGACCTTCGGATGGACCCCGAGCGGCACGACCTCGGTCGCGAAGAACCGCTGGATCACGCCGAGCAGCGGCAGCAGCTCCTCGCCGCGCTGCAGCCCCACGACCAGGTCGGGCCGGAGCGCCTCCACCTTGTGGTACTTGAGCGTCTGCCCGGTGATCCCGGACACGAGCCCGGACGAGTCGACCACGATGAAGTCGGCCCCCAGCTGCTTGGCCTGCTCGTGCAGCGAGGCGACGCCGCCCACCACCGGCAGGAGGTGACCCTGCGCCGAGGTCGAGCCGACGAAGTACAGCGCGTCGGACGTCGCGAGCGGCTCCGGGCTCGAGGTCCTCCGGGCTCCGAACGATCTTGAGCGAGATCGTCGCGGGCGGCCCGACGGTCTTCTGTCCGACGTCCGCGTCCAGGAGCGCCGCGGGCCGGCCCGCCGCGAGCGCCGCCGCCAGGAGCTCCCGCGACAGGGTGGTCTTGCCGGTATCCATGCCGCCGATCAGGAGGACCGTGTGCTTGGTTCGCACCGCCTGGTCGACGAGCGCCTCGTGCTCGTTCACATCCGCCTCCGGGTTCCCCCACCCCGGAGGCCGGTCGCACGCGTGCGTGCGTCTATCCGGCCGGGGAGACCCCCCGCCCGGATAGCCGTCTCTCGGTGATCTCGATGGTCGTCATGGAGCCCGCGGCTCCGCTCACGCGTTCGAACCGTGCCTCTGGAGTGGGTGTGATCGTCAAGATGGTGCTCATCCTATCCGGCTCGACGTGGGGCCGCGCGCGCGATCGGGCTCGTTCGCGCCCGATCGAGCGGTCAGGGGAGACGGGCGGCGATCGCCTGGAAGCACGGCCAGTAGGCCTGCGGCGCGACGTTGTCGTCCATCACGATCACGGTCCGCGTCCGGCCCTGGGCCTGCGCGACGAGCAGGGCGGGGTCGTTCACGTCGGCGATCGAGACGGTGTCGACGCCGCGTTCGATCGCGGCGCCCGCGAACCCGTGGTCGGCGAACACGAGGTCGGGGGTCAGGTCGTCGAGCATCCGATCCATCGCGTCCCCGCTGTGGGTGTGTCGCGCGCTCGCCTCGTCGGTCAGCATCGCGACGCCGTCGAGGTACCGGATCTGCCACGGGTGAGGGCGGTCGGCGTCGTGCCACGTGGCCCCGTCCGCGGGCTCGAGGATCGTCGCGCCGCCGGCGCGCAGGAGCCGGCCCACCTCGATGTACAGGTGCGCGAGCCCCACCGGGTGACCCGTCGCCAGGATCACGCGTTCGCGGCGGCGGATCGCCTCGGCGAAGCGGTCGCCGGCCTCGGCGCACGCGTCCAGGACGCGTTCGGGATCGACGGGGACCGGGCCGGTCGTGGCCGTCGGGTCGGGCTCGAAGCCGGCCGCCCGACCCACGAGGTCGAGGATCTCGATCCGGGTCGAGCGTCTGGAGCCCCGTCATGCCGAACTGCTTGTCGGGGTCGCCCTCGTGCAGCAGCCGGATGTTGCGCAGCACGTTGTCGAACGGGTGGCTGACCGCGGGCCCGGCCACCGCGCCCGACAAGCAGGCCCTCGAGCAGCTCCTCGCGCGCGAACTCGGGCCCGGGGTCCAGCGGTCGTCGAGCGCGGGCAGGCGCGCGGCGTGCGATCCGATAACGTCCATCGACCCCATCGTACGAGGAGCGCAGCGATGACCCGAGACGAGGCCTGACGTGGAGCTCCGCGGTTCGGTCGTGGTCGTGACCGGGGCGTCGTCGGGCTTCGGCGAGCTCACCGCGCTCCGGTTCGGCGCGGGCGGGCGCCCGGGTGGTGCTCGCGGCGCGCCGACGGCTCGAACGCCTCGAGGCGCTCGCCGAGCGGATCGCCTCGGAGGGTGGTTCGGCGCTCGCGGTCCGGTGCGACGTGACCGAGCTCGACCAGCTCACCGAGCTCCGCGACCGCGTGGCGACCGAGTTCGAACGATGCGACGTGCTGGTCAACAACGCGGGGATCCGCGGCGGCGGGCCGTTCGAGGTCGTGGACGTCGAGCACCTCGACCGGGTGATCGACGTGAACCTTCGGGGCGTGGTCCTCGGCACCAAGCTCTTCCTCCCGATGATGCTCGAACGCGGGCGCGGTCACGTCGTGAACATCGCGTCGCTCGCCGGACGGTTCGCGACGCCGGGGGCCGCGATCTACGGTGCGACCAAGCACGCGGTCGTCGCGTTCAGCGAGGCGCTGTACCACGAGCTCGGGCCGAAGGGGATCCTGGTCACCAGCGTGAACCCCGGCTTCTCGCCCGACCGAGGGCTTCCCCGTGACCGGCCCGACGTTCGTCCGGCTGGACCCCGACGACGTGGCGAAGCTGATCGTCGACGTCGTCCGGAAGGGAACGGCGCCCGAGATCTCGATCCCCCGGTCGCTCGCGGCGCTCCAGGCGTTCCGCGTCCTGACCCCGCCCCTGTACCGCTGGGGCGATCGGGACGATCTCCCGGCGCTACGGCTCGAGCGGGCCCGCCGAGGGCTGAGCGCTCCCGTAGGCTGACCGATGGCCGAGGCACGTTCCGGGCGCCGGTCCGCTCGAGCGGCCGGGGGGGCGGCGGTCACCTGATCGACGTCCCGCCCGAGGCGGTCGAGGCGCTGGGCAACAAGGGCCGGATCCCCGTGACCGCCACGTTCGACGGCGTCCCCTACCGCGGCTCGATCGTGCCGGATGGGCGGCGGTGCGGTGCTCGGCGTGCAGAAGGCGATCATGGCCGAGGCCGGCGTCTCGGTCGGCGACACGCTGACCGTCGTCGTCCGCAACGACGAAGCGCCGCGGGAGGTCGAGGTGCCGGACGACCTGGAGAGTCGCGCTGGCGTCGCGACGACGTGGCGCGCGCGGCGTTCGACGAGCTCTCGTTCTCGCATCGACGCGAGTACGTCACCTCGATCACGAGGCGAAGCGGCCCGAGACCCGGGCGCGACGGATCGAGCGGACGATCCGGCAGCTGCTCGAGCGGGCCGGAGGCTGAGTCCTAGGGACGCAGACCGAAGGACGGGAAGCACGCGCCGCTTGACCTCGTCGATCGTCCGCTCGGTCCGGCCGTCGAGCTCGTCCCGTTCGAGCGGCGGCTCGGAGAACGTGGCGGGGACCTCGCCGCCGATGTCGAGCTCGACCTGCTCGATCCACGGTTCGGGCAGCGCGTCGGGGAGCTCGGCGCCGGCCATCTCCGCGAACGCGATCGTCCACGCCCGAGGGACGACGGTCGCCCACTGGTACCCGCCGCCGCCGGTCGCGAGCCATCGCCCGCCGGTCACCTCGTGCGCGAGCCGTGCAACGACGCCGCCGTCTCCCGGTACGCGGCGGTCGAGAGCCGGAGCTGCGCCAGCGGGTCGGTCCGATGCGTGTCGCACCCGAGCTGCGTCACGAGGACCTTCGGCGCGAACGCCCGGACGACCGGCGGCACGATCTCGGCGAAGGCCGCGAGCCAGGCTCGGTCGCCCACCCCCGGCTGGAGCGGGACGTTGACCGCGGTGCCCTCGGCGTCGCCCGCACCGCGTTCGTCGACGAACCCCGTCCCCGGGAACAGCGTTGCGCCCGACTGGTGGATCGAGACGGTCAACACCCGCGGGTCCTCGTAGAAGATCGCCTGCACGCCATCGCCGTGGTGGACGTCGACGTCCACGTACGCGATCGGGTGGACGCCCTGGTCGAGCAGCCACGCGATCGCGATCGCGGGATCGTCGTACACGCAGAACCCCGACGCCCGCGCGGGCATCGCGTGGTGCAGGCCGCCCGCCGCGTTGAACGCGTGCAGGACGGAGCCGTCGCGGACGGCCTCGGCCGCGACGAGCGAGGCGCCTGCCACGAACGCGCCCGCCTCGTGCATGTTCGGGGAAGATCGGGTTGTCGCCGGGCCCGAACCCGAACCGGCCCCAGGCCCCCTCCTCGCCGTGCCCGGCCCGCTTCGTCGCCTCGATGTACGCGTCCTCGTGCACGAGCCCGAGCTCGGCGTCGGTCGCCGACGCGGCAGGCGAGCCGGGAGACGTTCGGCCGCTCGAGCAGGCCGCACGCCTCGATCAGCGACCAGGTGGAGAGCACCCGTTGCGGCCGGAGCGGGTGCTGGGGTCCGTGGTCGTAGCCGCGCGCCTCGGGACACAGGACGAGACCGGCGGTGCCGCTCACGCCGTTCGGAGAGTGGCGATCGCGGCGGTGGTCCGTTCGACGATCAGCTCGCACTCGTCGTCGGTGATCACGAACGGCGGTCCGAGCATCACCAGATCGCCGTCGCCGTCGACGTGACCCGTGCTCGAGTACAGGAGCAGCCCCGCGTCCCGGGCCGCCGCGACGACGCGTTCGGTCGCCTGGTGCTCGCGCGGCGAACGGCGTCCTTGCTCGTCCGGTCGGCGACCAGCTCGATGCCCACCATGAGCCCGACCCCTCGGACGTCGCCCGACCGATGGATCGTCCTCGAGCGCCGACGAGAGCGACTTCATCAGCCGCTCCCCCTGGCGCGCGCTCGCCTCGACGAGGTCGTCCTCGGTCAGTCGGCGCAGCGCGGCATGGGCGACCGCCGCGCCGACGCCGTTGTGCGACCACGTGAACCCGTGGACGAACCCGGTCTCGCGCACCGCCTCGAACACCTCGCCCGAACACGCCGCGAACCCGAAGGGGAAGTACCCGCTCGTCGAACCCTTCCCCACCGTCACCACGTCGGGCCGGACGCCCCAGTGGTCGACGCCGAACCATCGCCCGGTGCGGCCGAACCCGGTCATGACCTCGTCGGCGATCAGGAGCACGCCGTGCGCCGGCAGACCTCGGCGACCGCCGGCCAGTAGTCGTCGGTCGGGACCGCCGCGGCCAGCGTCGCGCCGGCGACCGGCTCCGCGATGAACGCGGCGACCGTGGACGGGCCGGCGTCGGCGATCGCGCCGTTCGAGGCGCTCGGCGTGCCACGCGCCGCAGGCGGCGGGGTGGGCGGGGTTCGGACACCGGTACTCGTACGCGGCGTCCACGTGGTCGAACCGCCCGAGCCACGGCTCGTACGGACGCCGCAGCGCCTGCTTGCCGCCGACGTCGAGCGCCCCCAGCGTGTTCCCGTGGTACGAGGCGTGCCGCCCGATCACCCGGGTCCGCGACGCCTCGCCCCGGGCGAGATGGAAAGCGCGGGCGAGCTTGATCGCGGTCTCGACCGCCTCGCTCCCACCCGAGACCGGGTAGATCCGGGGGTCGTCCAGGGGCAGCAGGGGCGCGACCGCGTCGGCGTACGACTCGAGGGCCTCGGTCGTGAACACCGTCCCGTGGACGTAGGAGGTCCTCGCGGACTGTTCGGCCATCGCGTCCACCAGCGACCGATCGCCGTGGCCGACGTTGACGACGATCGCGCCGCCCGCTCCGTCGAGGTAGCGCCTGCCCTCGGCGTCCTCGATCCACACCCCTCGGCGCGGACGGCTCGGGGCAGAGGCCGCGTCAGGACGCGATGGAAGACGTGGCTCATGCCGGCGTCCCCATCGCTACGAGGTGTACATGCCCTGCGGGTCGAGCTGCGTCCGGATCAGCCGCAGCTCGTCCTCGGTCGGGGGCGGGGTCTCGCCCAGGGAACCGGAGACGCGCGGCTCCCAGCCCATGTTCGCGCGGACGTCGTCGACCGTGACGCCCGGGTGGACCGTGAGCAGCGTCATCTCGCCGGTCTCCTCGTCGAACCCGAACGTCGCGAGATCGGTCACCACGCTCGTCGGCCCGCTCCCGAACCACCCTCGCGCGCGATCGTGCGCCGGGTCGCCCGAGTGACCGGGCGAGGTCCGGAAGTCGAGCCGCTCGACGAACGAGCGCTTGGCCTGCCGCATGATGACGAGGATCCTGCGCGCGTGGATCGCGATCTCGCAGGCGCCACCGGAGCCCGGGAGCCGGACCTTGGGCGACGCGTAGTCGCCGATCACGGTCGTGTTCAGGTTCCCGAACCGATCGATCTGCGCCCCGCCGAGGAACGCGGCGTCGATCAGGCCGGCCTGGAGGTAGAAGGCGAAGAGCTCGAACATCGACGTCACGGCCGTCGAACCCGACACGAGCGTCGGGTCCCCGATCGACAGCGGGAGCCGTTCGGGGCGCGCGCCGAAGACGCCCGCCTCGTACACGAGCTGGAGCTCGGGCGAGACCGTGCGCTGCGCGAGGTTGCAGACGATGTTCGGCAGGCCCACGCCGACGAAGCAGACCCGCTCTCCCGCGAGCGTGCGAGCGCTCGCGGTGATCATCATCTCGTTCTTCGTGTAGCCGTCCTCGCTCACCGCAGCGTCCCGTCGATCACGAATAGTCACCGTAGTTCACCTCGCCGGACAGGCGTTCGCCCGCCCTGAGGTCCTCCCACCGATCGCCCATCCTGTGCGACGTACTCGGCGTGGCTCTCCAGACCGTAGACCCACTCCTTCAGCCAACGTTCGAGCGCCTCCGGGTCCTTGGAGATCCGCTCCCACTCGAGGTAGAAGGCGTTGTCGCGGTCGTAGTAGCCCTGCGCGTAGCTCGGATGGCACGCGAACGGCTGCTCCACCACCGCGTCGACGACGATGCCGGGGATCACGGTCCGGTTCGGGTCGCGGCGGACGACCGCCTCGTCCACGATCTCCTCGCAGACCACGATCACGCGTTCGGCGGCGAACGCCGCCTCCTTCTGGCACCCGAGCAAGCCCCAGATCTGGGTGTCGCCGGTGGCCGTGGCCCGCTGCGCGTGCACGATCGTCACGTCGGGTCGAAGCGGCGGCACCGACGTACACCTCGGTGCCGTCCTCGAACGGCGAGCGCATCGGCTTGATGTTCGGGTTCACCGAGGGGATGTCGCTTTCGTAGTAGGAGCGGATCGGGAAGAACGGGAGGTTCGACGCGCCGGCCACGTACCGGCAGACCATCCCGAAGTGCGAGTACTCCTCGATCTCCAGGGGCTCGGGGTCGGCCTGCTCGATCCGGCGCCGGACGGCATGCAACGATCCGACGCCCGGGTTGCCGAGCCAGGAGAAGATCAGCTTGCGGGCGACGCCGGCGCCGATCATCTGGTCGTAGATCACGTCCGGCGTCATGCGCGCGAGGGTCAGGTCGCGCTTGCGCTGGCGGATGATCTCGTGGCCCGCCGCGAAGCAGATCAGGTGGGTGAAGCCCTCGATCGCGACCGTGTCACCGTCGCGGACCAGCTCGCCGACCGCGTCGGCCATCGTGGTCAGCTTGCTCGTCCCCGCCCGCCCGCTCGTCCCCGCCCGCCCGGTCACTCGGGGCTCCAGCCGTCCTCCGGGCCGCGCAGGACGCAGAACTCGTTGCCCTCGGGGTCGAGCATCACCGTCCAGAAGCTCCCGCCCTCCTCGACGTACCGGAACTCCCGGGCGCCGAGCTCCAGGACGCGCGCCTTCTCGTCGGCCATCGAGGTCGCCGGGCGAAGGTCGAGGTGGAGGCGGTTCTTCACCGACTTGCCCTCGGGAACCATCAGGAACAGGATCGGCCAGCCCTCACCCTTCGGGTCGCGGATCTCGGCGTCCTCCTCACCGATCTCGACGAGCTCGTAGCCGAGGACCCCCGCCCAGAACCTCGCGATGACCTCCGGCGAGCGGCAGTCCCACGTGAGGGTCTCGACCGACAGGGCCATCGAATGCCCGCCCGGTCAGCCGTCCAGGACGTCGGCGACGGCGTCGTCGAACACCTGCAGGGCGGTCTCGGCCTGATCGGGTCGGAACACCAGCGGCGGCGACATCCGGATCACCGAGTCCCCGGCGCCCAGGACCAGCAGGCCCCGGCGGAACGCGGCCTGCTCGACCGCGTGCATCGTCCGGGCCTCGGCGAACTCGACGCCGATCATCAGGCCCCGGCCTCGGACGTCGACGATCTCGGGTCGGCGAGCCTGGATGTCGCGCAGGCCCTTCAGCAGGAGCTCGCCGACGCCGCGCGCGTTGTCGAGCAGCCCATCCTCGATCAGCTCGAGCGTCGCGAGCGCGGCGGCGCACGCGACCGGGTTGCCGCCGTACGTCGAGCCGTGCGCGCCGACGTCCCAGGTCATCAGGCGCTCGCGGGCCACGATCGCGCCGAGCGGCATCCCGCTCGCGATCCCCTTGCCCGCCAGCAGGATGTCGGGTTCGACGCCCTCGTGCTCGATCGCCCACATCGTGCCGGTCCGGCCCATCCCCGACTGGACCTCGTCGGCCACGAGCAGGATCCCGTGCCGGTCGCACAGCTCGCGCAGGTACGCGAACCAGCCCTCCGGCGGGAACACGTATCCGCCCTCGCCGAGGACGGGCTCGACCACGATGGCCGCCACCTCGTCGGGCGGGATCAGGCGCGCGAACACCACCTGCTCCAGGTGCTCGAAGTCGCCGAAGTGCGTGTGGACCACGCCGGGCAGCAGCGGTCCGAACCCCGCGTGGTACTTCGCCTTGCTGGCGGTGAGCGAGACGCTGCCGTAGGAACGGCCGTGGAACGACCCGATCATCGCGACCAGGTACTGCCGCCCGGTCGCGTAGCGCGCGAGCTTGATCGCGCCCTCGACGGCCTCGGTACCCGAGTTCGTGAGGAAGCTGCGGGCACCCCCGGAGAACGGGGCGATGCGATCAAGCTCCTCGCAGACGTCCGAATAGACCGGCAGGTAGAAGTCGCTGGCCGAGTAGTGCAGGAGCTGTTCGGCCTGGGCCTGGATCGCCCCGACCACCTTCGGGTGCGCGTGGCCGGTCGAGGTCACGGCGATCCCGGCGTTCACGTCCAGGAAGCGGTTCCCGTCGACGTCCTCGATCACCGAGCCTGCGCCGCGTGCCGGCACCAGCCCGTAGGCGCGCGGGAGCGACGGGCTCGTGACCTTGTGGTCGCGTTCGATACGAGCTCGCGCCTGCAGGCCCGGGGACCTCGGTGACGAGCGCGGGCGCCGAGGTGGCCGCCAGGTCCTCTGGTCGGGGGGCTCCCGCTCGCGCATCCGCGCTCGCTCCTTCGGCCCCCCGCGCCCCCAGCGTCTCGGCCGTGCTCACTCCTCGATCACCGTGCGCGACTGCTCGCGCAGGTACTGCTGCACGTAGTACGGGCCGCCGCCGGCCTTGCCGCTGGTGCCCGAACCCTTCCAGCCGCCGAACGGCTGCACGCCCGGCCACGCGCCGGTCGTCGCCCCGGCCCGCCGGTTGACGTACACGACGCCGGCCTCGATCGAGCTCAGCCACGTGTCGATCTCGGCGCGGTCCTCGCTGTAGAAGCCTGCCGTCAGACCGTACTCGGTGTCGTTGGCCAGACGGATCGCCTCGTCCAGGTCGTCGTACGGCGCGACCGCGACGAACGGCACGAACAGCTCCTTCTTCCAGATCCACGAGTCGAGCGGGAGCTCCGCGACGGTGGGCTGGACGAACGTGCCCTTCGCGAGCTCACCCTCGGTCAGCCGCTCGCCGCCCGTGACGACGGTGCCGTTCTTCTTCGCCTCGTTCGACGCCTCCTCGAACGTGGTCACCGCGGCGTCGTCGATCACCGGGCCGAGGTAGACGTCGCGGTCGAGCGGGTCGCCGATCTTGATGTTCTCGGTCTTCTCCTTGAGCCGGCCGACGAACTCGTCGTACACGCTCCGGTGCACGTACACGCGCGAGTTGGCCGAGCACTTCTGCCCGCCGAACCCGAACGCCGAACGCAGCACCCCGTCGGTCGCCTTGTCCAGGTCGGCCTTGTCGGTCACGATCGTCGGGTTCTTCCCGCCCATCTCGCAGATCACGGGCTTGGGGAAGTCCTTCGCGAAGCCCTTGTAGATCCCCATCCCGACCTCGTACGAGCCGGTGAAGGTGATCCCGGCCACGTCGGGGTGGTTCACGATCTCGTCGCCGACGACGCTGCCCGGGCCCGACAGGAAGTGGAAGACGCCCTTCGGGACGCCGGCCGCCATGTAGACCTCGTAGAGCTTCAGCCCGGTGAACACGCCCATGTGCGCGGGCTTGAACACCACGGTGTTGCCCGCGACCAGCGCCGCGGACGACGGACCGGCCGCGAGCGCCATCGGGAAGTTGAACGGGCTGATGACGGCCCACACGCCGTACGGCCGCAGGACGTCGTAGTACTCGCCGGGCGAACCGAGCGACTGCATCGGCGTGCGGAAGCCCTCGTTCTGCTCGACCTCGTTGGCGTTCCACCGCAGCAGGTCCGCGGACTCCTCCACGTCGCCGAGCGCCTCGAGCCGGTTCTTGCCGACCTCCATCGCCATCAGCGCCGACAGCTCGTTGCGCTGGTCGGACATGATGTCGGCGGCCTTGCGGATGATCGCGACCCGCTCCTGCCAGGGGCGGTTGGCCCAGTCGTGGAACGCCTCCTTGGCGGCGGCGACGGCGTCGCGGACGTCCTCGCGCGTGCCGCTCGCGAACTCGCCGATCAGGGCGCCGTCGATCGGCGAATGGGCGGCCTTGTACCCCGACCCCTCGCGCGCCTCGCCGTTCACGAACAGCGGGTGCTGCTGGCCCAGCCAGGACCGGGCGACCTGGATGCCCTCGTCGTAGCCCTTGTGCAGGTCCTCGTTGTCGGCCGTCATCGTCGCGTAGGTGATGCGGAACCCTTCCTCTGCCATGGAGAGCCTCCTGTGCGTGGAAAACGCGGTGCTGACCTGGTCGATCCCAGTCTCGATCTCGGGGTTCAATCGTAGCCGCCGGACACCGTTTCCCCCAAGTCGGAGCCCACGGCGAACTGCCCGACCGATACGAGGATTCCGGCCTCGGCCGGGCGTATCATCGGCCTCCCTTGAGGCTCGTGACCTTCGACCGGCGGGGGCACCGGCGACTGGGAGCGCTCCGGGAAGGGAACGTCGTGGACCTGCCGAGCCTGCTCGGCCACCCCGCGTTCCCCGACACGATGGAGCGGCTCGTCAGGAGCAACGGGGGCACGGTGCTCGATGCCGCCCGGGCAGCCCTCGAGCGCGACGAGGCAGACGCCTTCGTCGTCGAACGCCCACGTCTGCTCGCGGCGCTGCTGCCGATCGCGCTCCGCTCGGCGGACGCCGTCGAGGGCGGCCGGCCGGCGTTCGGGCCGGACGAGGAGATCCCGTGGCCGGTGGGCGCCGGCTGGCTCGAGTTCCACCCGAAGATCGCGGCGGTCCTTCGTCGCGCGGTGGACGACGCGATCACCCCCGAGGAGACGCCCTCGGTCGTGTTCGGGTACACCCTCGTGGGCGACTGGCTCGCCCGCCGCACCAACGGCGACCCGATGCCCACCCCCCGGGGTGTCCCGCTCTCGATCGGCCCGTGCGTGGTGACGGCCGACGAGCTCGACCCCCAGACCGCGTTCGTCACGGTCCGGATCGACGGTGAGGAGTGGGTGAAGGGGAACCTGAACGGGACGGCGCTCGGGCTGCTCCGCGACGTCGCCCGGGCCTCGAAGCAGGAGCGGCTGGAACCCGGCGAGACCTTCGCGTCGGGACCGTTCGAGATCCCCGGGTTCGAGCAGCGCGTGTGGCCCGGCGCCGAGGTCGAGCTCGAGGCCGAGGGCATCGGGATCCTCCGGAACCGCCTCGGTTGACCCCCGCCTCGAACGGATAGCCGGGCTCCTGCAGACCTACTTCTTCGCCGCCTTGCGCTCGGCACCCCGCTCGGCCGCCTGCTGCTTCTCCGCCGCCTTCTTCTTGCGCTCCCGGTCGTGCGCCCAGCGCACGCGTCGCCCGGTCTCCCACGTCCCATCGGTGCCTTCCCTAGTCCTCGTCCTCGTCGCCGCCCTGCGCGAGCTCGGCGCTCCGATGCCGCGCGGCGTCGATCGCGTTCAGGAAGGCCGCGCGGACGCCCGCCTCCTCGAGGTGACGGATCGCGGCGATCGTCGTGCCGCCCGGCGAGGTCACCATCTCACGCAGCTCGACCGGGTGCTTGCCCGTGTCGCGGAGCATCTTCGCGGATCCGAGCATCGTCTGGATGATCAGCTCGGTCGCCACGTCCCTGGACAGGCCGAGCAGGATGCACGCCTCGATCATGGCCTCCGCGAGCAGGAAGAAGTAGGCCGGACCGCTGCCGCTGGTGGCCGTGATCGCGTCGAGGTGCACCTCCTTCAGCCGGATCACCCTGCCGACGTACCCGAGGAGCTCCTCGGCGACCTCGAGGTGCCGGTCCTCGGCCTTCGAACCCGCCGCGACGACCGACATCGCCTCGTCCACCAGGACGGCGACGTTCGACATCACCCGGACGACCGGGACGCCGTCGGGCAGGTGCTTCTCGACGAACGAGGTCCGGATCCCCGCCGCGAAGCTCACGACCAGGTGCTCCGGCGTCACGTGGTCGCGGATCTGGGAGAGCAGGACCTCCATGTCCTGCGGCTTCACCGTCAGGACCAGGACGTCGGCCCAAGCCACCGCGTCCGGGTTCGAGAGCGTCGAACCGACCCCCTGGGCCTGCGCCAGCTCGCGTGCGCGTTCCTCGCGGCGGCTCGTGACCATGATCTCGTCGGCGCCGCGGCCGCCGGAACGGATCAGGCCCGAGACGAAGGCCTCGCCCATCCGGCCGCCACCGAGGAAGGCCACCTTGCGGTCGCGGGTCTCGCTCATCCGTCCGCCCCACCGGGGCGGACCGGTTCCATCTCGGCCGGACCTCCGGCGCCGGCCTCGTCCGCCGTCCCAGCCGCCCGGGAGATGCCCGAACGCAGGAGCTCGAGGAACTCCCGGATCCGCGCGTCGCGCCGTTCGGGGACGAAGGGCTTGCGATGGACCAGACCGGGGTCGAGCTCCTCGCTGCCGAGGACGTCCTGGAAGCGTTCGGCGACCCAGTCGAGCATCGAGGCGATCATCTCGACGTCGACGTCGTCGCGGATCTCGCCGCGACGGACCCCGAACTCGACGAGCTCGAGGGTCCCGTACGGGTCCTCGCTCCGCATCATCCGGTCGATCGGCCGCCGGAGCCCCAGCCCGGTGTCGTACCGCCCGATCATCGCGACCCGGTTGGCCACCCACTGCTCGGTGAGGAACTCCTCCGTCCGCCGGAGCCAGTAGTCCAGGACGGCCCAGAATCCGGTCTCGACGACGCCCGCGGGGGCCTCGAGCCACGCCGGGAGCTGTCCGACCGCCTCCCGGTACACGGCCAGGAACAACCCCTCCTTGTTCCCGAAATACAGGAAGACGGTCCCCTTGGCGACCCCTACCTCCGCGGCGATGTCCTCGACGTGCGCGCCCCGGTACCCGTGCTCGGCGAAGTGCCGCATCGCGACACCCACGATCTGCTCGCGTCGCTCGTTGGTCTCGGTGCCGGTTCCGGTGGCCATGACCTGGGAACGGTAGCCGCGCACCGCCGGGCGAACAAGGCCCCGCGTCGGCGTGGGATCCGTGAGCCTGCCCGGGGATAGGTACACCGGGCGAAAAGAAGAACCCGAGGGACCTCCGGCTCGCCGAAGGCCGAAGCCTCCAGCCACCGTTGGCCCCTCGGGCTCAGGTGCTCCGAGCAACCTCTCGCAGCCGTCTTGGTTTCCTGGCCGTAGTACCCTTTCGTTGGGCTTTGGGGCCTCCCGAGCCTCCCCACCCGCACAGCTAGTTAGCTTTCCCAACCGTACGAGCAGGTGCGCCCAGTCGGCCTTACGGCTTTCCCAGGGGTCCCGGCCTCGGTTCCCTGATTCGGCCGCTCCGGCTGCTCGGAGCGAGCGAAATGTACCGGCGCCGCACCAGCGGGTCAACCCGACGAACGCGCAGGTCACGGCGTATATGCGCAGGTAGATCGCGTGAGGGAAAGAGTGACAAGAACATGTCCCGAACGCGAACGTACGTCGACGCATCGCCCGGAACCGTTGCAGCGCAAGCTGTTACGAAGATGGCCCCGGCGTCGAACTTCGGCGGGGACCGCGACGCGCGCGTGCGGAACTCGGCCGCGACGGCGATGATCCCGACCGCGACGACGTCGGCGCGTGACGATCAGGCGGGGATGCGGTCGCCGAGCAGCTCGCGGTACACCGACAACATGCCGGCGGCGGTGGCGTCCCAGGAGAAGCGCAGCGAGCGAAGGACGCCGGCCTCGCCCATGCGACGGCGCCCGCGCGGGTCGCCGAGGATCGCGAGGATCCGTTCGGCGTGGTCGCCGGGATCGTGGCCCTCGACGAGGTGACCGGTGACCCCGTCCTCGACGACGTACCGGAGGCCGCCGACCGCTGACGCGACCACCGGCGTCGCGCACGCCTGCGCCTCCAGCGCCACCAGCCCGAACGATTCGGACCTCGAGGGGACCAGGACCGCCTCGGCGGCGGCGTAGAAGTCCGCCAGCCGCGACTGCGGCTGCGGCGGGAACAGGATCACGCGCTCCCCCACGCCGAGCGCGGAGGCGAGATCCATCAGCCGGGCCACCTCGGCGCCGTGGTCCGAGCCGCTCGGCCCGCCGACGATCGCGAGGACCACGTCCCGCGTCCCCTCGGGATCGCGGGCGATCGCCTCGGCGACCGCGCGCACGGCGACGTCCGGGCCCTTGTGCGCCTGCAACCGGCCGACGAACAGCAGCAGCCGCAGGTCCGTCAGGTGGAGCCTGGCCTTGGCCTCGTTCCGGTCCCGCGGGAAGAACAGGCCGTGGTCGACGCCGGGCGGGACGATGCGGATGCGGTCGGGCTCGGCCCGATACAGGCCGACGAGCTGCGCCGCCTCGACCGGCGTCGCGGCGACCAGCCGGTCCGCGTCCGCGATCACGAGCTCCTCGCCGGACAAACGGTCCGGGGGTTCCGGACGCTCGCCGCGCGACAGGGAGTAGTTCTTGACCTTGCCGAGCGTGTGGAACGAGGCCACCAGCGGGACGCCCCAGATCTCGCGGGCGCTGCGTCCGACCCAGCCCGAGAGCCAGTAGTGCGTGTGGACGAGGTCGTAGTCGGACCCCTCCGCACGCGCCCGGCGCAGGACCCCGCCCAGGAACTCCGGCAGGAAGCGCGGGAGCTCCTCCTTGGGCACCGGGCGCGCTCGGTCCGGCCTGGACGTTGATCAGCCGGGAGCCGTTCCCGAGCTCCTCGACCTCGGGACGCCGCTCGTCCCGCGTGCGGGTGAAGACGTCCACCTGGACGCCGCCGGCCGACAGGCGCTCGGCCGCCGCCCGGATGAAGACGTTCATCCCGCCGGAGTCGCCCGAACCCGGCTGGTCGAGCGGGGACGTGTGCAGGCTGACGACGGCGATCCTCGGCTCATCGCCCGGCGCCGAGCGCTCCTCGTCCGTCCGTTCGGTCGTGACGCCGCCTCGGTCGTTCATCCAGGAATCGTACGGGAGGTCGCGCCGAACGCAGCCCAACGCGAGGCTCAGCCGGAGCGACGACGCAGCCGGAACCGGACCTCGAACGCACCCACGGGCCGGCCGCCCCCGAGCACCGGCGGCGCCGCCAGGGACGCGAGGGCGGCGCGCTGCGTCTGGTCCAGCACGCCGAGCAGGTCGAGCGTCCTCACCAGCGCCGGCGCGGCGGCGCGGTCGCTCCCGTCGTCGATCCGCACGGCGACCCCGATCCCGGCGTCGGGGACGGCCGCGCAGTGCAGGCCCTCGGCCCCGACCTTGCAGACGAGGCCGGGCACCGCCTCCATCAGTCGCGTGTCCGAACGGCCGCGCCCCGCGACCAGGTACGGCGCCGAGCGCATCGCCTCGACCGCCCGAGAGGCGCGCGCACCGAGGCGACCGAGCCGCTCGGGTCTGGCCAGCCGGGCGAACAGGGTGGCCATGCCGCGCAGCGGGAGCCCGTGGACCGGGGCGCCGCACCCGTCGACCCCCACGACCGGCCGGTCGACGCCGGTGGCCGAACGCACGGCGCGCAGGATCTCGCGCTGGAGGGGGTGCGAGGGATCGAGGTAGCTCCCGAGGTCGGCGCCCGAGCGCTCGCACGCGAGGAGCATGCCGGCGTGTTTGCCCGAGCAGTTGTGGGTGATCCGTCGGGGTCCGGCGGCCGCCCGGCGAGCCTCGGCCTCGATCGGCAGGTCCGGCGGGCACCCCAGGTCGCGTTCGGACAGCCCGCCGGCTCGCAGCAGGCGCCGGACCGTGCGGACGTGGACGGGCTCGCCGTTGTGCGAGGCGCACATGATCGCGACGAGATCGTCGGGGAGCGGCTGGGCGATCCGGCGCAGGGACACGGCCGCCTGCAACGGCTTCATCGACGAGCGCGAGAAGACGATGCGGTCCGGGTCGCCGAGGGCGGCGAGGACGCGGCCTTCGGGATCGCACACGACCACGTGGCCGAGGTGGACGCTCTCCACGAGACCCGAACGCACGACCCGGACGAGCGGCGCGGCGGTCGGCACACGCGAAGCCTAGCGAGCCGAGCGGAAGGCGGTGTCGAGGTTCGTGCCGGTCAGCTGGCGTGCTTGAGGGCGTGGTGGAACTCCTCGTCGTCCTTCGGCGGGTCGGACTCCACCATGTCGACGAACACCCGCACGATCGACGGGGTCGAACTGCGTCCCGGCGCCGTGCGGATCTCCGCGAGGGCGCGCTCGGCGCCGATCGAGCCGCGATAGGGACGGTCGCTGGTCATCGCGTCGAACGAGTCGGCCACCGCGAACACGCGCGCGCCGAGCGGGATCGCCTCCGAGGCAAGCCCGTCGGGGTAGCCGGTCCCGTCGAACCACTCGTGGTGGTGGCGGATCAACTCGACGGTGTCGGACAGGAACGCGATCGGGGCGACGATCTGGGCTCCGATGATCGGGTGGTTGCGCATCACCGTCCACTCGTCGACCGAGAGCGGACCCGCCTTGCACAGGATGTGTTCGGGGATCCCGACCTTGCCGATGTCGTGGAGGAAGAACCCGTACCCGAGGGTCGGCGACTGGGCCAGCTCCGGGTCGACCCGCCGGGCGAGCGCGAGCCCGAACACCTGGGTCCGATCCAGGTGGCCCCGCGTCGTCTGGTCCTTGGCCTCGATAACGGTCGCGAGGCTCTTCATCGTCGCGAGGTAGGTGTCCTGCAGGCTCTCGAGGACCATCTCGAGCTCGGCGTTGCGCGAGCGCTCGAGGCGGTAGAGCTCGCCGAGCTCGCGGGCGAACACGATGAGCTGCTCCTGGACGGTCGGCAGCTCGGGGTCCGTCTGGACCCCGGGGCCGTACCCGGGAAGGTCTCGTTGTCCGCTCATCGGGGCCGCACGTTAGCGCACCATGGTGCGCGAGTCGGGGATGAGCCTGCAGGTTCGGCCGAGGCGGGTCCATAGGCCTCGCGGCCCAAATCGCCTGGTCCGGCGCGCTCCCCAACGGCGGACCTGCCTGTCGGACACCCAGGGACCTGACGCTCCCCACCCGGCCGACATACCTCCCACGCAACCCCTTCGGCCACGCAACCCCTTCGGGGATCGGTACATGGGTGTCTCGGGGGGGCGAGGATGCCCGGTGGGTCAGGACAGGACGAGCGAGGGGTCGTCCCGATATCGGCGCTTGAGCTCCTCCTGCAACGCGTCCATCACCTGGAGCACGTCGCTGCGCGCCTGGGATACCTCGTGCTCCTCGCTGACGAGCAGTTCCACGGCGGCGGCCAGGCGCTCGTCGTCGAGCGTGCCCGGGTCCGAGATCTCGGCGTCGGCGACCAGCCGCTCGACCCGCCGGCGAGCCAGGAGCATCTCCTCCTCGGGGAGCCCGACCTTGACGGCCTCGCCCCGGGACGGACCCTGGCCCTCGGAGGACAGGATCGTCGCGAGCTGGTCGACGAGGCTGCCACCCTCGCCACCGCTGCCTCGTCGCTCGACCTCCGCCTTGAGGATCTCGGCGCGGCCCTGGACGAGCCGGCGCAGCAGCGACAGGTACTCGCGCTCGGCGTAGCACTCGTCGCGGCGGGCCCGGAGGTCCTCCAGCGAGAGCCCGGCCAGACCCTCGACGAACTCGGGCCTGCGGATCCGGTCGATCCGTCGGTTCCCGCCCTGCTCGCTCATGGGGGGGCATCGTAGCGCGCCTGGGGCGCTGCGACCGGGACCGCTCCGCCGTGGCGGCGAACGCGAGCCCGTGCTCAGCAGACCGCGAGGAGCATCTGGTACGGGTTCACGGCCGCGCCGCCACCCGGATGCCACTCGAAATGCAGATGGTTCGTCGAGCCGGCGTTGCCGGTGCTCCCGACGTACCCGATCACGGTCCCGGCGCCGACGCTGCCGCCGGCGCCGCTGTAGCCGGAGAGGTGCGCGTAGAACGAGTAGCCGCCCGAGCCGTAGACGTACGCCTGGAGGCCGCCGGAGGAGCTGGAGGAGTGCGTCACGGACCCGGCATGGGCCGCCACGACCGGCGTCCCGGACGGCGAGATCATGTCGATCCCCTGATGCGTGTGACCGTCCCTCGGCCAGCCGAACGAGTCGACGAAGGAGTTCGGCCCGGCGACGGGGCACACCTGGAGCGAGCCGTCGGGGTTCGGGGTCTGGCCGAGGACCACGAGCTCCTTGGACGCCGCGATCTCCTCCCGGTACTTCTCGGTCAGCTCGGCCACGCGATCGGAGATCTGCCCGAGCTGCGCGTCGATGCTCTCCTGGATGCCGCGGAGCTCCTCCGCCACGCTCGCCTGACGCTCCTCGAGCACGAGCAGGTTGTCGCGCTCGCGACGGAGCTCCTCCTGGGTCACCTCCTGCTCGAGGATCAGGTCGCCGTCGTCCTGCGCCATCGAGCCGAGGAACTCGAGACGGTCGGTGAAGTCCGTGAACGAGCCCGAGGAGAGCAGCAGGTCGATCGTGCTCGCCGGCCCGTTCGTGAACGCGATCACGGCGCGGCGGTTGAGCCGGGTCTCGATCGCGTGCACGCGGTCCTCGAGCCGGCCGACCCGGATCCGCGTGTCGACGATCTCGCCGCGGGTGGTGTCCAGGCGGGACTCGGCCTCGTTCCATCGGGCCGTCGCGCGGTCGAGCTCGGCCTGCACCTCGGCGAGCTCGGCCTTGGCGGCATCGAGCTGGTCTTTCGTGCCGGCCAGCGCGGGTACCACACCGAGCGTGGCGACGGTGAGGCTGAGAGCGAGGCCAAGAGCGAGGAAGAACGTTCGGAAGCGCGATCCTTCGAGCGGTCAGGGGCCCTCCCCTCATCGGTCTCGGCCGCCGCCCGGGCGCGCGCGAGGCTACCAAAGCCCCTGGTGAGCGGGCAAACGAGGGTTGCTCCGAAGGGTTACCGCTCGCGCATCGCGTCGATCAGGATGTCGGCGACCTCGGGGCGGCTGAACTCGATCGGCGGTCGCTCGCCGGCGCGGAGCATCTCGCGCACCTTCGTGCCGGACAGCGACACCCGCTCATCGTCGCCGTGCGGACAGGTCTTCGGCGAGGCCATGCCCTCGCAGGCGTTGCACCAGAACGAATGCTCGAACATCAACGGCAGGATCCCCAGCTCGCCGGGCTCGAACTCCTCGAAGATCCGCTGCGCGTCGTAGGTCCCGTAGTACGAGCCGACGCCCGCGTGGTCCCGGCCGACGATGAAGTGGGTGCAACCGTAGTTCTTCCGGCAGATCGCGTGCCAGATCGCCTCCCGCGGACCCGCGTACCGCATCGCGGCCGGGAACACCGACACCATCGCCCGGTCCTTCGGGTAGTAGCCCTCGAACAGCGCCTCGTAGCACCGCATCCGCACGTCGGCCGGCACGTCGTCGCCCTTGGTCGCCCCGACCAGCGGGTGGACGAGGAGCCCGTCCACGATCTCGAGCGCGCACTTCTGGAGGTACTCGTGCGCGCGGTGGATCGGGTTGCGGGTCTGGAAGCCGACGACGGTCCGCC
The DNA here is from genome assembly GCA_963744515.1 of uncultured Actinomycetes bacterium. Lineage (GTDB taxonomy): Bacteria > Actinomycetota > UBA4738 > UBA4738 > HRBIN12 > DASSJM01. Next base: position 101,598 of record CAVUTN010000002.1, read on the forward strand.
AGCCACGCTCGGCAGAACGCCGCCCGCGTCTGCGCGGGCGTGAGCCGGTAGGGCAGGAAGTCGTCGTGCTCGGGCAGGGCGAGCGCGCGCACCGTCCCGGCGAGGCAGAAGTCGCCGGCGTCGTGGAGCGCCTGCACGCCGGGGTGCTCGAGATCCTCGGTCCCGAACACGCCGAGCGCCTCCTTCTGGCGGTCGCGCTTGAACACCTCGGCGACGTCGACGATCGCGATCGGGGCCGCACCCTCCGACGGGAGGCAGCGCGACCGAGCTCCCGGCGCCGATCCGCTTCACGTCATCGTCGGTGAGCGAGAGCGTGACCGGGATCGACCACGCCAGCCCGTTCGACAGGTGCATCGTCTCCAGCACGGCGACGTAGTCGTCCTCCCCCACGAACCCCGTCAGCGGGGACAGGGCGCCGACCGTGAGCATCTCCAGGTCGGAGAGCTCTCGGGCGTTGACCACGAGCTTGGGCAGGTGGTCGGCCTCGGCGCTGGGTGGCATCTCGTCGACCCTCGGGGACGAGCAGGTCGACGAGCTCGCCGCCGTGCGGGGCGATCGTCGTGTCGTCGGGCATGGGACATCAACCTTTCGTCGCGGTGAACGGACCCTCAGGATAGCCGCGGGCCGTGCGACCCCGACCCGGACCTATACTCCGTGCACCCCCACGACCGAGGCCCGATGTCCGACACCCTGCTCTCCGACGAAGCGCTCCGCGCGCTCAACGCCCGCCTGGAACCCGCGCACCCGAGCGAGATCGTGCGGTGGGCGCTCGAGGAGTCCGGCCTGCGCGGGCTCGCGCTCGCCTCCGCGTTCCAGGCCGAGGGGACCTGCGTGATGCACATGGCGACGCGGATCCGGCCCGACGTCCCGGTGCTGTTCCTGGAGACCGGGTTCCACTTCGCGGAGACGCTCGAGTTCAGGCGACGCCTGACCGAGCTCCTCGACCTGAACGTGGTCGAACTGACGCGGCGAGCACACGCCGGACACGCAGCGGTGGCGTTCGGTCCCCGCCTGTACGAACGCGATCCGGAGCGGTGCTGCCAGATCAACAAGGTGGAGCCGATGCTCGAGGCGCTCCGCGGCCGCGAGGCGTGGGTCACGGCGTTCCGGCGCGACTCGTCTCCGACCCGGGCCGCGGCGCCGATCGTCGACCGGTACGAGCTCGAACCCGGCAGCTGGATCGTCAAGGTGAACCCGGTCGCGACGTGGACGCGCCGCGACACGTGGGCGTACCTGAAGGAGCACGAGCTGCCCCACAACCCGCTCTACGACCTCGGGTACGCCTCGATCGGCTGCGCGCCGTGCACCCGCCTCTCGCTGCCGGGCGAACACGAGCGCGAGGGCCGGTGGGCCGGTCTGTCGAAGTGGGAGTGCGGGATCCAGGAACGCGGCGCGGGGGCCGAGGAGGCCGCGACGACGGCCGCGAAGCCCGGCTAGGCCACGACCCAGAGGGCCTCGGGTGCGAGGTCGACCTCCAGGCGGCGGTGATCGCCCAGCGAGTCCCCGTCGACCTGGACCGGGAACGGCGTCTCGGAGTCGATCAGCACGTGCCGCGCGTCGTGCACGTAGTCGATGTCGCGGCCGTGGACGTGCCGGGCCGAGCCGAACACCTGCCAGGCGATCCTCGGGACGCTTCGGCGGGCGAGCTTTCGGACCGAGAGCACGTCCAGGCCGGAGTCCAGCGACGCCTCGGGCGTCATCCGGATCCCCCGGTCCCGGTAGTACGTGTACGGGTCGGTCCGTCCGACCATCACCGACAGCGACGGGAGCGGTGGCCCGTCGTCGATCCGCACCTCCAGGTCCGCCGAACGGCCCGCGTAGCTCACCAACAGCTCGCGCGCCACCGCGCGGAACGCGGCCCGGTCGAACTTCGACTTGGTCTTGGGGAACCGTTGGTCGAGGCGGCGCATCGCGGCGGCGTCCACGCCCGCGCCGCAGTTGACGGCGAAGTACCGGCCATCCGCCACTCCCAGGGAAAGCTTGAACGCCTGGTCGTCGAGCGCCTTCGCGATCAGGACGCCGGTCGCCTCGACCGGGTCGAGCGGCAGCCCCAGCGCCCGGACGAGGATGTTCGTCGCGCCGCCCGGCAGCACGCCGAGCGCGGTCTCGGTGCCGGCGAGCGCGTTGACGGCCTCGTTGATCGTCCCGTCGCCGGAGAAGACCACGACCAGGTCGATCCCCTCGTCCACGGCCTGCGCCGCGAGCTCGGAGGCGTGGCCGCGCTCCTTGGTCTCGGACACCTCGAGCCGGAAGTCGGCCGAGAGCGCCTTCTCGATCACGGCCAAGCACGGGCTTGGACATCGTGCGGGCCACCGGATTCACGACGAGCAGGAGCCGCTGGAAGCGCATGGACATGGCGCCAGTATCTCAGGGTCGGTCGGGTTGCCGATAGCCCCCCGAGACCGGCGGCAGCAGGGCCAGCTCCTGGCCCTCGGAGAGCGGTGTCGCGGGGTCGGCGCGTTCGCCCTCCAGCACGGCCGAACCCACGCGGGCGATCGCGGCGAACCGCTCGCCGTACCGGGCGGAGAGCGCCTCCACGACCTCGCCGACGGTGGCGCCCTCGGCCTGGACCGAGGAGGAACCCGCCAGCTCGCGCAGCGCCGCGAACAGCCGAACGGTCACGCGTGGCATCGCCCCGAAGGCTATCGCCGCGGGGAGCCCGCTTGTACGCTCGGTGCGCCGTGATCCGCGTCGTGATGCTCACCGATCGCTCGCCGGCGGAGGTGCTCCCCGCCGCCCCGACGCTGCTGCTCGACCTCAAGACCGAGCACCTGTCGGTCGCGGCGGTCGGCGAGGCGTTGGCGCTCGGGACCGACGCCGTGCTCGTGGACGCCGCCGAGAACCCCGGTCAGGGGCACGCGGTGCTCCGCGCGCTCCGCGAACGCGAGCCTCGGATCCCGCTCCTCGCCGTGATCGAGCGCCGGGACGTCGAGCGCTTCCACTGGGAGGAGGTCGCGGACGAGGTCCTGTTCCCCGGCGCCCCCGAGGGCGAGATCCGTCTGCGGCTCGCGCTCACCCGGCGACGGACGGGCGCCGGCGAGGAGACGACGATCCGGCTCGGACCGATCGCGCTGGACGCCAGCACCTACCGGGTGAGCATCGAGGGCGCCCCGCTCGATCTCACGTTCAAGGAGTTCGAGCTGCTGCGGTACCTCGCCGAACGCCGGGGGCGCGTCTTCACCCGGCCGGCCCTGCTGCGCGAGGTCTGGGGGTACGACTTCTACGGCGGGACGCGGACCGTCGACGTCCACGTCCGGCGGCTCCGCGCGAAGCTCGGGCCCGCGCACGAGGGCCTGATCGAGACCGTGCGCGGCGTCGGGTACCGCGCCGCGGATGTGTGAGCCCCACCGGTCCGTTTGGCGGCCCGTCGGCCGGGGGTAAGGTCCGCTCGTGAACGCGACCGCGGAGCTCGGCCAGCTGCTCGGATCGCTCGGAGACGCCGTCGAACGCGGCGCGGACCAGACCCGAGCGTTCCTGGCGTCACCGACCGGCCGGCGGGTCCGCACGATCACGGCGAGCGGGCTGTTGCTCGTCACCCCGATGATCCTGCGGCACCCCTTCTTCCGGACGCCGCTCGGTCGGGCGATCGAGCTCGGGGGCGCGGCCGCGCTCATCGCCAAGGGCGCCACGGTCATCCGCGACTGGGAGCCAGGCCCGGGCACCGTCGCCACGGGGGCGGGATGAGACCCACGGGCGACGCGCCGACCGACGCCGCCGGCCCGTAACGAAGAGTTAACGCTCCGGAGACCGAGCCCGACCCCCCGCGCTCGTACCCTTGGCCATCGCACGCCGGCGAGAGGGGAGACGCGAAGGATGACGACGCCGAAGGAGGTCCTGGCCCTCGCCAGGGAGTCCGGCACCGAGATCGTGGACATGCGCTTCTCGGACCTGCCCGGTCTCATGCAGCACTTCTCCATCCCCATGCACGAGCTCTCCGAGGAGAGCTTCGAGGACGGTCTCGGGTTCGACGGGTCGTCGATCCGCGGGTTCCAGGAGATCCAGGAGTCCGACATGCTCCTGGTCCCCGACCCCGACACGCGCCTACCTCGACCCGTTCACGCAGCACACGACGCTGAACCTGCACTGCTTCGTCAAGGACCCGGTCACGGGCGAGATGTACACGCGCGACCCGCGCTACGTCGCCCGCAAGGCCGAGCTCTACCTGAAGCAGACCGGCGTCGCGGACACGTCGTTCTGGGGGCCGGAGTGCGAGTTCTACATCTTCGACTCGGTCCGATTCGACCAGAACCAGCACGAGGGCTACTACCACCTCGACGCGATCGAGGGCGTCTGGAACTCGGGCCGCGAACGCGAGCTCGGCGGCGAGCCGAACCTCGGCTACAAGCCGCGGTACAAGGAGGGGTACTTCCCGCTGCCCCCGATGGACCACTACCAGGACCTGCGCTCGGAGATGGTCCTGAACCTGGAGAAGGTCGGCCTGAGCATCGAGGTGCACCACCACGAGGTCGGCACGGCCGGACAGGCCGAGATCGACATGCGCTACGGGACGCTGCTCGCGACCGCGGACAACGTCATGAAGTACAAGTACGTGGTCAAGAACACGGCCCGGCACGCCGGCAAGACCGTGACGTTCATGCCGAAGCCGCTCTTCCAGGACAACGGCTCGGGGATGCACACGCACCAGAGCCTGTGGAAGGACGACGAGAACCTGTTCTGGGACGAGGTCGGCTACGCCGGGATCTCGGACACCGCGCGCTGGTACATCGGAGGGCTGATCGCACATGCGCCGTCACTGCTGGCCTTCACCAACCCGACGACGAACTCGTACCGACGACTGGTCCCGGGCTACGAGGCCCCGATCAACCTCGTGTACTCGCAGCGGAACCGGAGCGCCTGCGTCCGGATCCCGCAGTACTTCAAGAACCCCGGCGCCAAGCGGCTGGAGTTCCGTACACCCGACCCCTCGTGCAACCCGTACCTGGCGTTCGCCGCGATGCTCATGGCGGGACTCGACGGGGTGAAGAGCAAGATCGAGCCGCCCGAGCCGATGGACAAGGACCTGTACGACCTGCCGCCGGAGGAGAAGGCGTCGGTCAAGCAGGTCCCCGGTTCGCTCGAGCAGGTGCTCGACTCGCTCGAGGCCGACCACCAGTGGCTGCTCGAGGGCGGCGTCTTCACGCAGGACGTGATCGACACCTGGATCGAGTACAAGCGGGTCCACGAACTCGACGCGGTCCGGCTGCGGCCGCACCCGTACGAGTTCGCGCTCTATTACGACCTGTAGGTCACCGCGTTCGACGAACGGCCGGCTCTCTCGGGGCCGGCCGTTCGCGTCGCAAGGCGTAGCCTGCCCGACGTGCCGAGCCGCCACCTCTCGACCGAGCGCCCGATCGCCCTCGGGCAGACGCTGGGACCGATGCAGCGCGGACGCGGGGATCCGACGATGCGCAGCCGCACGGGGGATCACCGAACGGGCGTCGCGTACGCCCGACGGACCGGTGGCGGTCCGGTTCGCCGAGATCCCGAGCGGGATCGAGGTCGAGGCGTGGGGGCCGGGCGCGGCCTGGGTGCTCGACCGGGCCGCCGCCTGGTGCGGCGCCGAGGACGACGATGCCGGGTTCGACCCCCCGGCCGGGCTGGTGCGGGATCTCCGGCGCCGTCACCCGGGCCTGCGGATCCCGCGCACCGGGCTGGTCACCGAGCGCCTGATCCCGGTGATCCTCGAACAGAAGGTCACCGGCAACGAGGCTCGGCGCGCGTACCGGCGCCTCGCGACGTCGCTGGCCGAACCCGCCCCCGGTCCGCTCGGCCTGACGCTGCCCCCCGACCCCGAACGCGTCGCCGAGCTCCCCTACTACGCGTTCCACCCGTTCGGCGTCGAGCGCCGGCGGGCGGAGGTGGTCCGCGCCGTGTGCGCGCGGACGGCGTGGATCGACGAAACGGCCGCCCTCCCGCTCGACGTGGCCGAGGACCGGCTCTCGAGCGTGCACGGCATCGGGCCGTGGACCGTGGCCGAGGTGGCGCGGATCGCGCTCGGCGACGCGGACGCCGTGTCGGTCGGCGACTACCACGTGCCGAACATCGTCGCCTGGGCGCTCGCGCGCGAACCGCGTGGCTCGGACGAACGGATGCTCGAGCTGCTCGAGCCCTACCGCCCGCATCGCGGCCGCGTCCAACGGCTGCTCGAGACGAGCGGGATCCGGGCGCCGGCGTTCGGTCCCCGGATGGAACCGCGGGCGATCGACCGCATCTAGGCCGGACACGGCAGGATCGCGTCGGCCTCCATCTCCACGACCCACCGCGGGTCGAGGAACCCGTTGACGACGATCATCGTGCTCGCCGGCCGGATGTTCGCGAACACCTCGCCGTGGGCCCGCCCGACCTCCTCCCAGTCGCCGGCGTCGGTCAGGTAGGTCCGCGTCCGCACGACGTGCTCCGGACCGGCACCGGCCTCGGCGAGCGCGGCCACGACGATCTCGAGCACCCGCCGGGTCTGGCCGAACGCATCCGCGGGCGGATCGCCACCGTCCGGCATGACCGGCGCGGTCCCCGCCACCGCGACGTGATGGCCCTCGACCACCGCGCGCGAGAAGCCGATCACGGGTTCGAACGGTGAGCCGGACGCGATCAGTCGACGCGGCACGTCATCCCTCCTCCTCGTAGAAGACCCGCTCCATCGCTCGGCGGGCCCGGCGCGTGATCCGCCGGTACTCCTCCAGGAGCGTCTGCCGCGGATACTCCTCGAACCCGAGCCGTCGAGCGAGCGCGAGCTGCTCCTGCGGCGCGGCGGGGATCGCCTCGGCGTGGACGCGGCGGTCGACCTCGAGCGCGTCCTTGACGTCGGACAGGAACACGAACGCCTCGCTCAGGGCGAGCGCGGCGCCGTCCTCGATCAGCCGCAGGCGCGCGAGCCGCTCGATCGCGTCGAGCGTCCGATGGGTCCGGATCTCGGGGTGCCGGCCGCCGAACCGCATCAGCGACAGCTCCACGGCGAACTGCACGTCGGCGAGCGACCCGTACCCGAGCTTGAAGTGGAACCTCGACGCCTCGGGGGGACGGACCCGCTCCCGCTCGATCCGCTCGCGCATCCGGCGGATCTCGCCCACGCGTTCGACGGGGAGGTAGTCGGGGTACGCGAAATCGCTCGCGAACGAGCAGAACCGGCGCCCCAGCCCCTCGTCCCCCGCGACGAACCTCGACCGCAGCAGCGACTGGAACTCCCACGTCTCCGCGTAGCGCTCCCAGTACTCGAGGTAGGCCGCGAACGATTTCGCGATCGGGCCGCTCCGCCCCTCCGGCCGGAGGTCGGCGTCCGGCTCCCACCCGGCGGCCCGGATCCCGGCGAGGACCCGTTCGGCCAGGTCGGCGCCGCGCCGGAACTCGTCGGGGCCCTCACCCTCGTAGACGAAGACCAGGTCGAGGTCGGAGGCGAAGTTCAGCTCCTGCGCCCCGAGCTTGCCGAGCCCGATCACCGCGAACGGCAGGTCGGGTTCGGCGGCATCGACCGCGTCGGCGACGACCCGATCCGCGATCGCCGCGAGCTCCGCGCCGGTCTGGTTCGGCTCCAGCTCTCGCGCGGCGTAGCGCGCCGCCACCGACACGAGCGCGGCCTGGGCATCGTCGACCTGGGGGCGCTCCTGCAGCGCGAGCATGCGCGCCGGGGCCGCCGCGAGCAGATCGGTCGCGAACGAGCTCGCCGCGACGACGTGGGCGAGCCGCACCGCCATCCGCGTGTCGTTCGCGAGCGCGTCGGCGAGCGTTCCGTCACCGGCTGCTCGCCGCGACCACCCGCTCGAGCCGGATCAGCGCCGCATCGGGCTCGGACGCGAGCGCGAGCGCCGGCACCATGACGGGGAACACGTGCGCCAGCACCTTGCCCAGGTGCGTCGACGGCTCGACGAGCCGCGGCGAGCACCTCGTACGCGACCGCCGGCGCGTCGAACCCCAGCGCCCCCAGCAGCTCGACCGTCGCCTCCCGGTCCCTGCCGGGCCGAGGCGTCGAGGGCCCGGCGAACGACTCGAGCAACGGCCGGTAGAAGAGCCGCTCGTGGACCTCCCGGACCAGCGTGGTCTGGCGTTCGAACTCGGCGAGCAGCTCCTCCTCGTCGCCCATGCCGAGCGAGCGCGCCAGGACGGTCCGGGCGGACGGGTCGGCGGGGAGCTCGTGGGTCTGCAGGTCGCGCACGATCTGCAGGCGATGCTCGAGCGTCCGGAGGAAGCGGTACGCCCGGCCGAACGCGGCCGCGTCGTCGCGACCCACGTACCCCTCGTCCGCGAGGACCTCGAGCGCGCGCAGCGTGTTCGGCTCGCGGAGCCGTTCGTCCCGCCGGCCGTGGACGATCTGCAGCAGCTGCACCGCGAACTCGACGTCGCGGATGCCTCCTCGTCCGCGCTTGACCTCGACGTCGGCCTTGCCGGCGGCGCGGACGTACTCCTCGAGGCGGACCTTGACGCGTCGGACCTCGTCGATCGTCGACTCGGGGAGCACCTCGGGGAACACGAACGGGGCCACGGTGTCGACGAACGCGCTCCCGAGCTCGGGTTCGCCCGCGACGGGTCTGGCCTTGATCAGCGCCTGGCGCTCCCAGGTCGCGGCCTGCGTCTCGTAGTACCCGCGCATCGCGTCGAGCGACCACGACAGCGCGCCGCGCGCGCCGCCCGGACGGAGCGTCGGTGTCGACCCGGAGGGCGATGCCCTCGGCGGTCGGGTCGGCGAGCGCGCGGACCAGGGCCGCGCTCGCGCGCTCGGCCGCCTCCTGCCGTTCCGGGCCCGCTCCCCTCGTGGACGAACACGACGTCGACGTCCGACGCGTAGTTCAGCTCGGCCCCGCCCAGCTTCCCGAGCGCCACCACGGCGAGGCCGTCGCGGGCGATCGCGTCCGTCGCCGCGGCGAGGCACGCCTCCGCCACCGCGGTGATCTCGGCCACGACCTCCTCGTAGCGGCGCCGACGAGAGGTCCCGCGCCGCGACCCGCAGCATCGCCCGGCGGCGGAACCTCCGGAGCCCGTCGGGCAGGCCGAGACGCTCGACGTCCTCGCCGAGCTCGGCGTCGAGCGCCGGCCGCGACCGCGCGCTGACGTCGGCGAGCGCGGACGCCTCCTCCGGGTGCGCGACCAGGAGATCCGCGGCGGCCGTCGAGAACCCCAGCAGGCGGACGGCGACGGAGAACGTCTCCGGCCGGGCGAAGGCCGCGAGCGCGTCCGGGTGCTCGGCGACGCGGGCGAGCGACACGCGGGCCAGACCCGGGTCGGGCGCGGCCGCCAGGGACCGTTCGAGCGCCGGCGACGAGAGATCCAGCACCCCGCCACGGTAGCCCGCCGGCCGCACGCGAGCGCCGGCCACGCCGAATTAACCGCGCCGTAACGGTGGCCGGGCGACCCTCGGCTACCCTCCGCGCATGGCGCATTCCGACGAGGTCGAGTACGTCCTGCGCACGATCGAGGAGCGCGGGATCCGCTTCATCCGGCTGTGGTTCACCGACGTCCTGGGGTTCCTGAAGTCCTTCACGATCACGTCGCAGGAGCTCGAGGGCGCGTTCGCCGAGGGGATGGGGTTCGACGGCTCGTCGATCGACGGGTTCAGCCGGATCCAGGAGTCGGACATGGTCGCCGTCCCCGACCCGTCGACGTTCCAGCTGATCCCGTGGAAGACCGAGGCGGAGGTCGCCCGGATGTTCTGCGACGTGCTGAACCCCGACGGCTCGCCGTTCGAGGGCGACCCGCGCTTCGTGCTGAAGAAGCAGCTGAAGCGCGCGGCCGACCTCGGCTACACCTTCTACGTCGGGCCCGAGCTCGAGTACTTCTACTTCAAGAGCGCGACGAACCGGAGTTCCTCGACCAGGGCGGCTACTTCGACGAGACCCCGCTGGACCTCGCGACGGACTGGCGCAAGCGCACGGTCGCGTACCTCGAGTCGATGGGGATCCCCGTCGAGTACGTCCATCACGAGGTCGCCCCCAGCCAGCACGAGATCGACCTGCGCTACACCGACGCGCTCACGATGGCCGACAACGTGATGACGTACCGCCTGACGGTCAAGGAGGTGGCGCAGGAGTTCGGGATCTACGCCACGTTCATGCCCAAGCCCGTGCAGGGCGTGAACGGCAGCGGGATGCACACCCACCAGTCGCTGTTCACCGGCGATCGGAACGCGTTCTTCGGCGAGGGCGACGAGTACCACCTCTCGACGCTCGGCAAGCACTACATCGCCGGGATCCTGCAGGCGGCGCGCGAGATCACGCTCGTCACCAACCAGTGGGTGAACTCGTACAAGCGACTCGTCCCCGGCTACGAGGCGCCGGTCTACGTGTGCTGGGCGCGGCGGAACCGTTCGGCGCTGGTCCGCGTCCCGCAGTACAAGCCGGGCAACGAGGCGGCGACCCGGATCGAGTACCGCTCGCCCGATCCCGCGTGCAACCCGTACCTCGCCTTCGCGTCGATGCTCGGCGCGGGGCTCGCCGGCATCGAGCAGGAGCTCGAGCTGCCGCCCGAGGCCTCGAACAACATCTACGAGATGACCGAGGACGAGCGGCTCACCGCCGGGATCCGCTCGCTGCCCGCGGACCTCCACGAGGCGATCGAGCTCGCGAACGGGTCCAAGGTCCTGCGCGAGGCGCTCGGGGACCACGTGGTCGAGTTCCTGATCCGCAACAAGCGCGAGGAGTGGGACGCCTACAAGTCGTACGTCACCCCGTACGAGATCGAGCGGTACCTGCCCATCCTGTGATCTCGTGCCTCGAACAGCTTTCGCCCTAGGTCAGCGGGCCATTGGCCCGATTGACGTTGTAGGGTGTGGGGCCTACCTTTTGTCGGACATTTGCCCTATTGCGCGGTGCCCCGGGACGTTGTCCCGGGTAGAGCGCTCGGGAAAGGAGCTTCCAGATGGCTTCACGCACAGGTTGGACAGGCCGAGTGCTCATCGGCGCGGTGGCCGCGATGGTCCTCGTCGCTCTCGCGGCGGTACCGAGCTTCGGCGCAGCGAAGAAGTCCACGATCGAAGTCACGCCGAACGCGACGATCGCGGGCGTGAGTACCGAGTTCACATCGCGATCGCCGAACAGGACGCCCGGCGAACTCCGACGATCAACTCATTTCTAGGTCGAACTCTCCATTCCCCGTCTGCACGCTCGGGCTTCGTCCTCGCGGCCGGAACCCGATAGCCCCGTCCTGCCGGCTGCTTCCACGCGATTCGAACTCGTCGAGCGACCGTCACGTCGTCGAGATCCCAGGTCCGAGTGCAGAACATCGATTCCTTGAAGACCAACGAGGTCATCAAGATCAGGGTCACGGCGACCTTCGCAGAGCCTTCCGGCTGGAGTCTGCACAGCCTGCCACGGAGCCATGGATCGTGACGGTGTACGCGGGCAACAGTCTGACGCGGCGACACGTTCGCCAACATCGGCGCAACTGGACCCGCCGCTGAATTGGAATCTCGCGCTCAACTCAGTCGTCGTGCATCCATCTGCGAGTTCGTGAATGACAGGACTCCCCAGGACGCCATCCAGGGACAGCCCATCACGAGCACGCGATCCTCGACGACGGCGCAGCGACGGTCCAGGTGGCATTGGTGGCCGGAGCAACGCCTGTCAACGTCACGACGAGCGGCGGCGCTGTCTCGCTCTCGATCAGCGAGTTCGATGACTCGCGGTCCCGCCGGGAACGGCGCCGGGCGTCCTCGCCAATTTCACGTCGGACTTCACGAACGGAGTGGCGAGCTTCCCCGGTCTCAAGATCTCGAACGCTCTCAATCCTCCGCCGACGGCCGGCGGCGATTACCGACTCAAGGCGAGCTACCTCTCTATCCCTCGATACCCAGCGACTCCGTTCCGCATCTTCGATGCAGAGATCTGCGGCGACGGGAAGCCCTGGAGGGCGAGGAGACGCTACACCGAGGACAGCCAGGCGACCACGGACGGCCAGATCACGATCAAGACCACGAACGATGAGTGCTTCGGCATCATCGTCGACAACACGCCGGGAGCCACCGGGTCAGGGAACATCGAGGATTGGTCCGTCATCAAGTCGAGCACATTGTTGATGCAGGGCACGTTGGACTTCGTTTGGGACCTGCCCGGTACGACGCCTGTCAAGTGGACCCAGGTAACGTGGGGGGTTCCTGGGCAGACAGGCTTCGTGGATTATCACGCCGTCCAGTTGTGCAACCCAGATGTTGACGTCGACGACTACAACAACCTCTTCCCGACCATCTCAGGTTCCACGTATCGGGCCGGAGCAGATGTGCCTCTTCTCCTCAGCACTGGTGAGCACCGCAACCGGGTGGACACAGCACGAGACGAATCGCGTACGACACCGACTACGGCGGTCGGAAGTAGCCGGACTGCTTCTGGGCTTCGAACATAGGAAAGGGGCCCCTTCGGGGCCCTTCGCTTTCCATGTGCTACGTCGCCAGCAAGGGGACGACGGGCACGCAGATGATGCCGAGCCGCTCGATCAGCTCCGCGCCCTCGCGTTCGAGCTCCGGGGAGATGGGGTCCCGCATCAGGCGCCCGAGCCGCGCGAGGGCGATGATCGCCATCGCCATCTCGAAATGTGCCCCGCCTTCCCGCTCACGCGCGAGGTGGAGGCTCTCCTCGAGCGCCTTCTTCCCCTCGTCGGGTCTGTCCAGCTGTGCGAGCGCGTATCCGCGCACCGAGCATGAGGAGCGGTCCGGAGGCATCGCCTTGCTTCGATCCGGCACCCGCAAGGGCCTCATCCGCCGTTTCGAGCGCGAGTGCCGAGGACCCACGGAGCGCATGACATTCGGCGATCTTCGCGTCGGTGTCGAGCACCTCCGCCGCGGCCCCCGCGAAGTCCAGCTCCCCACGCGCCTCGGCGAGCAGCGCCAACGCCTCGTCGAACCGACCCGTCCGGGCGCAGTTCCTGCCGAGGAGGTTCAGACACAGTCCCAGGAACTCGCGGTGACCGATGGCCTTCCACACGCGAGCCGAGGCTCGCAGGACCGACTCGGCGTCATCGTAGTAGCCACGATCGGAGAGGAACTGCGCGCCGTTGTCGGCTGCGAGCGTCTCGCCGACCACGTCACCGGCGCGGGCGGAGACCTCGGAGCACCGCTGGACGTAGTCGAGCGCTTCGCTCCACCGGCCCTCGTAGAGCGATCCCATCCCGAGGTTGGACAGGGCGGTGGATTGGCCGACCAGATCCCCGAGGTCCTCGAAGATCCCCAGGGCCCTGAGCCAGTACTCACCGCCCGAGTAGTCGCCCTTCCCCACCCCGGCAAGATCGAGCACGTTGTACGCGCGAGCCTCCGACTCCTTCGCGCCGACCGCCGCGGCCTCGGCGGCCGCCTTGTGAGCCCACGCGATCGCCTCCGACCAACGGCCGGCCCCGACGAGCCAGGTCGCGTACGAGCCGTCCAACTGCGAACGCAGACCCGCCGCTTCCTTGCCGTCATCGCCCTCGAGGAGCCTCCTGCCACGGGTCGCCCATGCCAGTGCCTGCGAGTACTTCCCCATGGAGCCCTCGAGCCTGGATCTGCGGAAGAGGAGTCGGGCGGCCGTCAGCGGATCCTCCTCGCCAGCCTCCTGGCTGACGCGTTCGCATCGGCGGCTTTGCGGAATTCGCCGGCCTGCTCCCACGCGTCGGCGAGCGCCTCATAGGTCTCTTCGAGATCTCGCCGGTCGAGCTCCTCCACGTGGTTGGCCGCATCGAGGGCGCGTTGGAGGAAGCGAGCCGTCTCCACGTGAGCGTAGGCCGCCTTCGCCCGGTCGGCGGCGATGCCGGAGTAGCGCCAAGCCCTTTCGAAATCGCCGGCGAGGAAGAAGTGGAGCGAGAGATGCTCTGCATGGTCGTGTTCCGCGTCCTCGGATGATGCGAGGAGCGCGTTGCCGACCCGAGCGTGCAGCTCCCTTCGGCGGCGGTACGGCAAGCCTTCATACGCTGCATCACGCATCAGCGCATGGCGGAACCGGTAGGACCCCTCGCCCTCGTCGTCGAGGAACTGTGCGAGTCGCTGCCGGATGTCGGCGTCGAACGACGCCTCCTCCTCGTCCAGGAGCGCTTCGAGAAGCGTCCGGTCGAAGCTCATCCCCAGGACCGACGCGTACCGCAACACCCGCCTGTCAACGTTGGCAAGGCGATCGATGTCGGCGGTGATCATCCCCTCGACGGAGTCCGGCAATCCCTGGACCGACCCCGTGGCTCGGACCGCGCGCAGGAGCTCCTGCAGGAACAGGGGGTTCCCCCCGATCGGCCGCTCAGTTCCGCGACCTCGTGCAGGTGCAGCGGAGCGTCCTCCATCGCGAGATCGATCAGGCTCACGAGCGCCTCGTCCGGGAGCGGCGTCAGCGACAGAGACACGCAACGGGGAGCCTCGGGCAGGACGAAACCGGTCTCCTCGTCGCGACGGCTCACGAACACGAGCCACGGCAGATCGGTGATCCTCTGGGCGATCGACCGAAGGAGATCGGCCGATCCGCCATCCATCCAATGCGCGTCCTCGATCACCACCAGCGTCGGCTCCGTGATCACCCTCGAGAGAAAGTCGCCGGTGATCTCCTCGAGCTTCGTCCTTCGGAACTCGTCTCCCAGCGCCTCGACCTCTGGCGTCATCGGAAGATCGACGTCGGCAACGATCCCCAGCAAGGGGAGCCACACCAACAGATCGGGTGCGTATCGGCGGACACCTTCCTCGAGGCGCTGAGCGAGCTCGGACGCATCGTGACCTGCCCCAGCCCCGAGCAAGAGTCGGAGAAGGCGGCGGACGGGCAGGTAGGGAACCGACGATTCGTAGACCTCGCACCCGGCCACGAGCTGCGGGAGATCCGGGGCCTCTGCTCTGAATTCGGCCAGGAGCCTGGTCTTCCCCATCCCTGCATTCGCCACCAACTCCACCACCGAGCCGTGCCCGCCACGAAGCTCGAGGAGTGCGCGGCGGAACGCGTCCATCTCGACGTCGCGCCCGACCAAGGGGAGCTCGCGCGAGATGGTCTGCGACTTGCTGCCCGTTGAGTGGCCGACCATGAAGGCATGGACCGGGTCCTTCTTGCCCTTGACCATGAACGGCTCGAGCGCGACGGCGTTAAACGCCACGGAGGACGCATCCAGGACCGGCCCGGTCGCCAGGATCTGTCCGGGCACCGCCATCGACATCACCCGGGCGGCCAGGTTCACGGCGTCGCCCATCACCGTGTACGTGCGCCGGTACGCCGGGCCGATGTCGCCGGCGAAGACGTGTCCCTTGTTCACACCGATCCGCACCGGCACGGTCGTCTCCGCATCGATGATCGCCCGGAGCGTGAGCAGCATCCGGCCTTCGTCATCGCCCATGGCGTTCGGCGCTCCCGCGACGAGGATGACCTTGCCGCCGTCGTGATCGATGTCCGTGCCGAGGAACGTGACGCCGTTGTCCTCCGCGGCGCGCTGGACGCACACGATCATCTCGTGCAGGCCGGCGGCCACGACGTCGACGCCCCGGGTCTCCACGAGTTCGTCCACGCCGTCGAAGTGGACGAACGCGATCGTCGCGTTCCGGTGCTCGGGTTCCGTCGCGCCCGACATCAGGTGCTCCCGGAGCGCCACAGGGATCGCCTGCGCGATGTCGATCGAGGTGATCGGGACCTCCACGTCGTCGCGCTCGAACGGGAGGGTCGCCGGACCGCTCCGCAGCAGGATGCCCTCCCCCTTCGGCTGACCGAGCACCTTGGAGGGCAGGGCCGCCGCCGTGTCCCGGCTGAGGAGGATCTCACCCGCCGTCGCGGTCGACTCCATGTCCACGGTGCGGCTCACCGCCGGGCCCGTGACCATGAACTCCCGGTGCGACTCGCCCACGAGGAAGAAATGGAAGGTGCCGGTGTTGACACCCACCGACATCCGGAGGACGACCTTGCCGGCGGTGGTGTCGAGGCGTCCGACGCTCCGCAGCGTTCCCCGCATCCCGTGGGCGGCGGTGGCGGCCCGGGCAGCGTGCCCGGTCCCGGAGAACCAGAGCAGGAGGGCGTCGCCCCCGAACTTCAGCAGGCTGCCGTCCTCGCCGTAGGCGACGCCGAGCAGCTTGGCGAAGACGGCGCCGAGCACCTCGGTGACCTCTTCCGCACCCACCTTGCCGTGGCGGGCCAGTCGCTCGGACATCTTCGTGAACCCGGAGATGTCGACGAAGACCATCGACCCCTCGAGGGTTCGGAACGACAGGTGCGGTTGTTCGGCGAGCCAGCGGATCAACAGCCGAGGGGCGTACGGCCTCAGGATCTCCGCGCTCTGGGTCACCACCTGCGCCACGAACGGTCCCTCCTCCGGCGGGCCTGCGAGTGTACGCCCCACCCCCCTGCCTGGGGCGCGGGGAGGCCGGCCGCTTGCCCACCGAGGCGACTGCGGCCTAAGGTGCTCGAGATGGCGGAGCGCGACGAGGACCTCAGCCCCACCCTGGCAGAGACCGCCCGCCGGCGTGCCGACCTGCGCGAGGCGCTGGTCGACGTCGAGCAGGCGATCTCCCGGCCCGCGGTGGGGCGCGAGCACGACTGGGCCAAGGGGGTCCTGCTCCGCCTCGAGGGGCTCGCGCACGCGATCGACGAGCACATCGAGATCACCGAGCGGACCGAGGGGCTCTACGACGAGATCTCGGCCAAGGCGCCGCATCTGGCCACGAAGATGGACCGGCTCCGCGAGGAGCACCCCGCCCTGCGCGAACGCACCCAGGCGCTCGTCGCCAAGCTCCAGAGCACCGAGATCGGCCCGGCGTGGCCGCTCGACGAGGCGCGGGACGACCTGCAGCGGCTCCTGGGGCAGATCGTGCGACATCGCCAGCTCGGGTCCGATCTCGTCTGGGAGGCGTACAACCTCGACATCGGCGGGATCGAGTAGCTCGGCCCGCCGCCGTCTAGGCTGACGCTCGTGAGGATCGCGCTCGGACAGGTCGACACGACCGTCGGTGACCTCCCCGGCAACGTCGATCTCCTGACGGCGTGGACGTCCCGGGCTTCGGAGGCCGACGCCGACGTCGTGGTGTTCCCCGAGCTCGCGATCACCGGGTACCCGCCCGAGGATCTGGTCCTTCGTCCCTCGTTCGTCGACGACAACCTGACCGCCCTGGACGCGCTGGCCGCGAACACGGCGGGCGGGGCCCCGATCGTGGTCGGGTTCGTCGACCGGACCGAGCGCGGCATCCACAACGCGGCCGCGGTCCTCGGCAACGGCGAGGTGATCGCGCGGTACCACAAGATCAAGCTCCCGAACTACGGGGTGTTCGACGAGGCGCGAACGTTCACTCCGGGCGAGGCCGCGTGTCCGATCCGGCTCGGCGACGCCGAGCTCGGGCTGTCGGTGTGCGAGGACGCGTGGATGCCCGGGTCCGCCGTTCGACGAGTACGCCCGGCGCGAGACGCCGGTCATCCTCAACATCAACGGGTCGCCGTTCCACCGCGGCAAGGCCGACGAGCGCATCGAGATCTGCAAGGAGCGCGCGCTCGAGACCGGCTCCTGGATCGTGTACGTGAACGCGGTAGGCGGCCAGGACGAGCTGGTGTTCGACGGCGGGAGCGTGGTCGTTCGCCCGGACGGCTCGCTCGCGCACCACGCCGCGATGTTCGAGGAGGACTTCCTGGTCGTCGACATCGACGGCGAGATCTCGAGCGCCCAGGAGCGCCCGCCGTGGCCCGAGGACCTCGAGCAGGTGTACCTCGGCCTCGTCCTCGGGCTCCGGGACTACGTCCGCAAGAACGGGTTCGAGGAGGTCGTGCTCGGGCTCTCGGGCGGGATCGACTCGGCGCTCGTCGCCGTGCTCGCGAAGGACGCGCTCGGCGCGGGGGCGGTCCGCGCGCTCGCGATGCCGTCCCCGTTCTCCTCGCCGGAGAGCCTCGAGGACGCCCAGCAGATGGCCACCGGCCTCGGGATCCGACTCGACGTGCTCGAGATCGGAGACCCGTTCGCCGCCTACCTGGACACGTTGAGCGGGCTCTTCGGCGGCGGGAAGGCGGGGGTCGCCGAGGAGAACCTGCAGGCGCGGATCCGGGGCAACCTGCTGATGGCGATCTCGAACCGCTTCGGCTCGCTGGTGCTCGCCACCGGGAACAAGAGCGAGTACGCGGTCGGCTACGCGACGCTGTACGGCGACATGGCGGGCGGGTTCGCCCCGATCAAGGACGTCCCGAAGACCCTCGTCTACGAGCTCGCGAGGTGGCGGAACGCGGTCGGGGCCACCGAGACGCCGCCGATCCCGCAGCGGGTCCTCGACAAGCCCCCGTCGGCCGAGCTGCGCCCCGACCAGAAGGACACCGACACGCTCCCGCCCTACGAGGTCCTCGACCCGATCATCGAGGCCTACGTCGAGGACGACCGCTCGCCCGAGGACATCATCGCCGAACGCGGTCTGGACCCGAAGCTGGTCGACCGCGTGGTCGAGATGATCGACCGGGCCGAGTACAAACGCCGGCAGGCGGCGCCCGGGATCAAGATCACGCCGAAGGCGTTCGGGCGCGACCGGCGCCTGCCGATCACCAACCGCTACCGGCGTTTCCGCAGCCCGTAGACTTCGGCGCGTCGGGGCGGTAGCTCAGCCTGGTCAGAGCAGGGGGCTTTTAACCCTCGTGTCGCGGGTTCGAATCCTGCCCGCCCCACAACGCGGAGCCGCTGGTCGATGACGCCTTCCCGATGCACGCCCCAGGGCTCGACGTCCCACGGGTCATGAGGCCGCCTCGATCTCCTCGTCCGAAGCTGCGCGGCAACCAAGTCCTAGGCCGGCAGCCTCCGAGTGGTCCCCTCGTAGAGCGGGACGTTCGACTCTCATCTGAGCCGAGAGCCGATGAGACCATCGCTTGGGAACGGAGTGGATCGGATGCTTTGGGTTTGCATCACGACGGTGACTGTGTCGGTCCTACCCCTGAACCTGCTCAAGCGACTCGGTCCCCGAGCCGTCGCATGGTTGAGGAGGGAGTCCGATGGGAGTCGAGTTGAAGACATCACCCGAGAAGGCGCTCGGAGTCGTCCCCGCTCCGCCGGAGCTGGAGGGACCGCGCGGGAGTCGCGCTATCTGTTCGCGGGGATCGTCGTGGCGTCCATCTGGTTGGCGGTCGCGGCGGCGAGCATCTGGTCGCCCGATCTGCGTCAGCGGCACCGACCAGGAGCGGGTACCGCTGGCCGCGATCCTCGACTGGTTCTACGCGACCCTCGCAACCGGATTGGTGCTGATGGCGTTCGGACGGCGCTCCCCCGGCGCGAGCCGGTCGTTGTGGCTGGGGTTCACGGTCGCGATCGGCGGCATCTGGTTCGTGGTCGCGGTCGCGAGCATCTTCGCGCCCTCGATCGAGACGGGCACCGACCCCACGGCGTACCCGATCGCTGACCTTGGCGAGCCCGCTGGCGGGTAGTGATCGCCACCGCGTTCCATCTCCTGTTCGTCGCAGAAGCGCGTGGACGATCAAGACGTAGCGGCGTCGCCTTGACACCGCGGGCTGGCTCCGAGCGACGGTTCGCCCTGCGGCGCGGGCTCCGGACATGCGCTCCTCGCCTCGGGTGGGACGCCCGCCCTCGCCGCTGCGGCGTCCCCGACGAGTGTCTCGCGTGCGCACGATCGCGACTGCGAGAGGTCCGGGTGATCGGTACGCGCGGTGTGGATGCTCGGGTGGTGGTGCCGTGAGACGAGGGCCGAACGGCTACGTGGGCTCCTCGGTCGTTCGAGCATCGGCGCCGACGAGGCGCTCCTGCTCGAGCGCACGAGATCGATCCACACCTTCGGGATGCGCTTCCCGATCGCCGTGGCGCTGCTGGACCGCGACCTCGTCGTCCGCGCCGTGCGGACCGTTCGGCCCGGCCGGCTCGTGCTCCCCCGGCTCGGCGTCCGACAGGTCCTCGAGTGCGCCGAGGGTATCGACCTGCGTCCGGGCGACCGGCTCCGGATCGTCGTGGCGCGGCTGAGGGGCTCGGACCGGGCGGCCGCTATACTTCCCGGCGCTGCCCCCGGGCCGGGGGCGGGGTGCGGCATGACCGGGCCCCCATCGTCTAGCGGCCTAGGATTTCGCCCTTTCAAGGCGGCGACACGGGTTCGAATCCCGTTGGGGGCACACAACCGAATAGCAGACACGCGCCCGTAGAGGAGTCCGGCCGTCCTCACCGCCCTGTCAAGGCGGAGATCGCGGGATCGAAGCCCGTCGGGCGCGCGAGGCCGCTGGCGGCGAGCGGGAGCTCGCCGCCAGAAGTCGGTCTGAGGGCCAGGTAGCTCAGTTGGCAGAGCACGCGGCTGAAAACCGCGGTGTCGGCAGTTCGAATCTGCCCCTGGCCACGCCCCGGTGCTAGTTCAGCCCCTCGTGCGCGCGGAGCTCCGCCGAGCGCACCAGCACCGACTGGTACAGGTCCGCCGAGCGCGGGAACTCCTTGTCGCCGAGCGCCTTGAGCGCGTCGTGGATGTCGCGGGCGCTGTGGTCGTCGTCCATCTCGTCCCACGTGAGCATCGCGCACAGCCCGCCGTAGTCGAGCTCGAGGATCGAACCCGGGTCGAACAGCGCGAGCCACTGGTGCATCTCGACCACGAGCTCGCCGATCGGGCCGAGCTCGGACTGCCGGAGCACGGGGACGGCGTCCTCGGCGCGGCGGAGCGCCTTGCGCGTCGTCGTGAGGTACGAGAGCCGGTGGTGCCCCTCGACCTCCAGGAGGCGCCGCTCGTCGTCGTCGAACAGGACGAACCACCGCACCGGCACGTGCCACGGGCTGTGCATGATCGTCGAGACCTGCCACGGCTCGCGCCGCCGGAGCCGGCGGAGCTCCCGCATCGCGCGACGGGCGCTCGCGTCCGTGACGAACATCGACGGGTCGTCGAACACCGCCGCCTCGCGGAACGACAGCATGCCGGCGAGCACGCGGAGCGTCGTCCGCCACGGGCAGACGTGGTACCGGCCCTCGACCACCTTGACGTAGGCGCCGTCCTCGCCGGCGGGGATCAGGATGCCCGCCCCGGACGAGGTCACCTCCTGGCGATACCTCGGCGGGCCGAGCCACAGACGCCCGTCGACGATGTGCCGCTCCCAGTGCGCCTGCTCGTGCGGCGGGAACGCCTCGAGCGGCTGGTAGACGCGGAGCTCGGCCGACGGGACCACGGCGTTCGAGTGTATATGCTCCCCTGGCTCCGCTCGCCAGCGCACGCCGGAGGCCGCTCCGCATGACCGAGATCGCGTCCACCGACGCCCCGATCGTCCGGCTCATCGCGCCCGACGGCTCCGTGGTGGGCGACGTCGAGGTGGGACTGTCCGACGACGAGCGCCGCGAGCTCCTGCGGCTGATGATCCGGTCGCGACGGCTCGACCGCGAGTGCTGGGCGCTCCAGCGCCAGGGCGAGCTCACCGTCTACCCGCCGTTCGAGGGCCAGGAGGCGGCGCAGGTCGGCAGCGCGTTCGCGCTCGGTCCCGACGACTTCGTGTTCCCGTCGTTCCGCGAGCTCGCGGCGGCGGTCGTGCGGGGCGTCGACGTCGTCGAGTACCTCGCAGTACCACCGCGGGACGTGGCACGGCGGTCCGTACGACCCGATCGCGTCGCGGTTCGCCCCGATCTGCGTGCCC
The DNA here is from genome assembly GCA_963744515.1 of uncultured Actinomycetes bacterium. Lineage (GTDB taxonomy): Bacteria > Actinomycetota > UBA4738 > UBA4738 > HRBIN12 > DASSJM01. Next base: position 123,056 of record CAVUTN010000002.1, read on the forward strand.
GTCGCGACCCAGATCGTCCACGCGGTGGGGTGGGCGATGGGGTCCAAGCTCGACGGGAGCACGGCGTGCTCGATCGCGTACTTCGGGGACGGCTCCGCCTCCGAGGGCGACTTCCACGAGGGCGCGAACCTCGCGGCCGTGTTCGGCGCGCCGGCGATCCTGTTCTGTCAGAACAACGGGTGGGCGATCTCGGTCCCGTCGGACCGGCAGTTCGCGGCGCCGATCGCGGACCGTGCGGCCGGGTACGGCATGCCCGGCGTGCGGGTGGACGGCAACGACGTCCTGGCCGTCTACGCCGTCACGCGCGAGGCGGTCGAACGCGCCCGGGCGGGCGAGGGCCCGACGCTGATCGAGGCGGTCACCTACCGGATCGGCTCGCATTCGACGGCCGACGACGCCGCCCGCTACCGCGACGAGGCCGAGGTCGCGGCCTGGCGCGAACGCGACCCGATCGACCGGTACCGGAGCTATCTCCTCGGCGCCGGGACGATCGACGACGCGTTCGTCCGTGGATGCGAGGACGAGGCGGAGGCCTGGGTCGGCGAGATCCGAACCCAGCTCACGGCGCTCGGCGAGCCGCCGGCGAGCGAGATGTTCGACCACGCGTTCGCCGATCCCCCCGCCGACCCTGCTCCGCCAGCGCGAGGAGCTCCTCGGCGATGGCTGAGGTCACGATGGTCGCGGCGCTGAACGCCGCCCTCCGCGACGCGCTGGCCGGCGATCCCCGCACGCTGGTGTTCGGCGAGGACGTGGGTACGCTCGGCGGCGTCTTCCGCGTGACCGAGGGCCTCCAGGCCGAGTTCGGAGGCGAGCGGGTGTTCGACACGCCGATCGCCGAGGCCGGGATCGCCGGGATCTGCATCGGGCTCGCGATGGCCGGTTGGCGCCCCATCGCCGAGATGCAGTTCGACGGGTTCTCCTACCCCGCGCTCGACCAGGTGATCAGCCACCTCGCGAAGTACCGCCAGCGGACCCGGGGCCGGGTCGGCGTCCCCGCCGTCATCCGGATCCCGTCGTTCGGCGGCATCAGGGGCAAGGAGCACCACGGCGAGAGCCCCGAGACCTACTACGCCCATACCGCGGGCCTGAAGGTGGTCGTGCCCTCGACGCCGCTCGACGCGTACCGGCTGCTGCGGCGCTCGATCGACGACCCGGACCCCGTGATCTTCCTCGAGCCGAAGAGCCGCTACTGGTCCAAGGAGGACGGCGACCTCACCGCGGAGGGACCCGGGCATCGGGCGAGGCCCGGGTCGTTCGGGAGGGCGGGGCCTGCGTCCTGATCGCCTACGGCGCGATGGTCGGACGATGCCTCGAGGCCGCCACCGCCCTGGCGGCGGACGGGATCGAGACGACCGTCCTCGACCTCCGGTCGCTCGTCCCGCTCGACGTGGCGGCGATCGGCGACGCCGTCCGGTCCACCGGACGTGCGGTCGTCGTGCACGAGGCGCCGCTCACCCTGGGGATGGGCGCCGAGATCGTGGCGCGGATCGTCGAGGAGGCGTTCGACCACCTCGAGGCGCCGGTCGCGCGGGTCACCGGTCCCGACGTCCCGTACCCGCCCGCGTCCCTCGAACAGCGCTACCTCCCGAGCGTCGAACGGATCTCGAACGCCGTGCGGAAGGTCGGTGGCCTACTGATGGCCGAGCGCGTCTTCACCCTGCCCGACCTTGGCGAGGGTCTCGAGGAGGCGATCGTCAGCGCGTGGCTCGTCGCCGAGGGTGACACGGTGACGTTGAACCAGCCGTTCGTCGAGATCGAGACGGCCAAGGCGACGGTCGAGGTGCCCGCGCCGTTCGCCGGCCGGGTCGCGAGGCTCCACGTCGGGGCGGGCGAGACGCTGGCGGTCGGCGCGCCGCTCGCGACGTTCGAGGTGCGAGGACGCTGACGGGACGGGCGGTCGCCACGCCGGCTCTTCGTCTCCGGCGTCGTCCGTGCGTCCCGAGCGTGATCGGCGGAGACGGGTCGCCGTCGTCGGCGCCTGCCCGCCCCTCCGTGGCCGCGACGCCGGCGGTGCGGAAGCTTGCCAAGGATCTCGGGGTCGACCTGGCGATGGTCTCGGGATCGGGGCCGGGAGGACGGGTCACGCGTGAGGACGTCGAACGAGCAGCCAGCGAACCGATCGGAGGGTTCGACGCGCGAGATCGCACTCGATGAGACGGGCGAGCAGGTCTGGCACGTCACGACGTCGACCGATGTGGAAGCGGTTCCCCTGTCGCTCACGAGACGAGCGATCGCGGATCGCCTCTCCGACGTCGCCGCGATCCCTGCGGTGACCACCTTCCGGACGGTCGATTGCACGGCCCTGGAGGCCGTGCGGGCGGACCTGGATGTGTCGCCTCTGCCGATCGTGGTTCGAGCGCTCGCCGAGGTGTGCCGGGATCATCCGATGCTCAACGCGGCCTGGGACGGCGAGCGCATCCTGATCTTCCATGAGGTCCGGGTGGGCGATCGCGATCGACACACCAGCCGGTTTGGTGGTTCCGGTGATCCCCGACGCCGGTTCGCTCGGGATCGGCGCAGATCGCGGCCGAGATCGCACGTCTCGCCGAGGCTGCTCGCTCGAACGCGACTGACCCGGGACGACACCGTCGGCCCGACGATCGCCGTCACGAATACGGGCAGCTACGGCTCGGAGTTCGGGACGCCGTTGCTGAACCCCGGGCACGCGGTGACGATCGCGCTCGGGGTGATCGAACCTCGGGCGCTCGTGATCGACGGCTCGTCCAGGCTCGACCGGCGTGCACGCTCTCCCTCACGTTCGACCACCGGGTGCTCGACGGCGCGACCGTGGGGCGGGCGTTCGGCGCGCTGGTCGAGCTCCTCGAGTCGCGCGAGCGCCTGGACGCCCTCCCGCGCTGACCGTCCGATATCCTCCGGCTCGTGAAGGGTCAGAACCTCGTGACGCCGCAGGACCTCGGCAAGCGCGTGACGTTCCAGTTCGAGCTCCCGAACGGCTACGTCGGTGAGGCGGTGGGCGTGCTCGAGCTCTACGACCACGACGCCGCCACCTATGTGGTCCGCCGCAAGGACGGCACGATCGCCCGCGTCCCGGCCCGCGACGTCCGGTTCGGCAAGGTCATCGACCCCTGAGCGCCGCGTCCCCCTCCGGTCTGCTCGACGAGCTCCGCACGCTCGCGGTGCAGCTCGCCCGACGGGCGGCCGAGATCCAGCGGGACGGGCTCCGCGACGGGTTCGCGATCGGTCAGAAGTCCGCGGCGGGCGACCTCGTCACCGAGATCGACCGGGCGGCCGAGGGCGCGATCGTCGAGGGGATCCTCGGCGCGAGGCCGGACGATGCGATCCTCGGCGAGGAGGGCACGGACCGAGCCGGCACGACGGGCGTTCGGTGGGTGCTCGACCCGCTCGACGGGACGGCCAGCTACGTTCGGGGGTACCCGGGCTTCGGCGTGTCGATCGGCATCGAGGTCGACGACCGCCCGAGCGTCGGCGTGGTGATCGACGCCCTTGGCCGGACCACGGTCGGTGTGATCGGGCGCGCGGCCGTGCGCGACGACGCGCCGGCCCGGCCGTCGCAGCGGACGGCGCTCGCGGACTCGGTCGTCGCGACCGGGTTCGGCTACGACGCAGCGATGCGCGTCCGCGAGGCCGAGACGCTCGGTCGGATCATCGATCGCATCGCGGACATCCGTCGGAGCGGTTCGGCGGCGATGGACCTGTGCGCCGTGGCCTGCGGCGAGGTCGACGCGTACTACGAGCTCCATCTCGCGCCGTGGGACACGGCCGCGGGCGCGGTGATCGTCGAGGCCGCGGGCGCGGTGTTCCGGCAGATCGACCAGCCGGACGGTGAGGTGCTTACGGTCGCGGTCCCTACGCAGCTGCTCGAACCGCTGCTCGGACTCCTCGGTGATGCGGGCCTGACCGTCTGACGCGTCGCGCGGAGGTCAGCTCGCCTGTTCGATGTCGTGCAGGACGACCAGGAGGTCGTCGACGTTGAACGGCTTGGCGACGAACGCGTCGGCGCCGAGCTCGGCCGCCTTCGCGCGATCGCGCAGGCTCGAACGCGCCGAGACCACGATCACGCGCGGACGCTCGTCGGCCGGGAGCGCCTGCAGCTCCTCGAGGAACGCCCACCCGTCCATCACGGGCATCATGATGTCGAGCAGCACCACGCTGGGGTGATGCTCGCGCACCTCGTCCAGCGCGGCCCGTCCGTCGCGCGCCGACAGCGTCTGGTACCCCTCCGCCTCCAGGCTGAACTGGAGCATCCAGACGACCTGTGGTTCGTCGTCGACGACCAGGATCTGCGAGGTGGTCTTCGTACCCATCATCATGGGAACGGTATCGGCAGCGTTCGGCCGGGTGGAATCGGCCTTGCGGCCGGTTTGTGCGGGACCGGCTGGTCTCCCCCAGCCGGAGGCCGAGCGACGACAGCCGGACGACAGCGGGCTAGTCAGTCTTCGGCAGCGCCCTGGGTGGATCCCCTGGTCAGGCGCGTACGAGCCCGACCCGGAACGCGGCGGAACCCGACCCCTCGGCGCGCGCGATCACCTGGTCGGCCCGGTCGGGAGGGACGACGAGCACCATCCCCACCCCGAGGTTGAAGGTCGCACGCAGGTCGTCCTCGGACGCCCCGGTCGCGGCGCGCAGCAGCCCGAACACCGGTGGCTCGGGCCACGACCCCCACGCGACCTCGGCCTCGAGACCCGCGGGGAGGACCCGCGGGAGGTTCTCGACGATCCCGCCGCCCGTCACGTGCGCGGCGGCGTGCAGCGACGCCCTCACGGCCGAGCTCGAGCACCAACGGGGCGTAGATCGCCGTGGGTTCGAGCAGCTCGTCGACCAACGCGCGCCGGAGCGGCGGGACGATCTCGTCGAGCGCGTAGCCTGCTCGCTCCAGCAACGCGTCCCGGACCAGCGAGAAGCCGTTCGCGTGCAGCCCCGACGAGGCCAGCCCGATCAGCACGTCGCCGTCCCGCACCCGGTCCGGGCCGAGCCGCCGCTCCTCCTCGACGATCCCGACGCAGAACCCCGCGAGGTCGAACGCGTCGGGGGCCATCACGCCCGGGTGCTCGGCGGTCTCGCCGCCCAGGAGCGCGCACCCGGCCCGGCGGCAGCCCTCGGCGACGCCCGCGACGATCGCGGCGACGCGCTCGGGGTCGACCGATCCCACCGCGAGGTAGTCGAGGAAGAACAGGGGTTCGGCGCCCGTGCACACGACGTCGTCGGCGCACATCGCGACCAGGTCGATCCCCACCGTGTCCAGCCGCCCCGAGCGCCGCGCGATCTCGAGCTTGGTGCCGACGCCGTCCGTGGCCGCGGCGAGGAAGCGGCCGTCGGCGATCTCGAACAGGCCGGCGAACCCGCCGACGCCCTCGACGAGCTCGGGCCGCGAGGCGCCGCTACCCAGCTCCCGGATCAGCTCGACGGCCTTCGCGGCCGCCTCGAGGTCGACGCCGGCCCGCCGGTACGCCTCCGAGGTCACGACTTCGCGGGGTGTTCGAGCAGGAACTTGCCCGCGTGCTCGGGGATCGGGATCGGGTACTCGCCGTCGAAGCACGCACGGCAGAACGAGTCGGGGTCCTGGCCGGTGGCGGCCACCATCCCTTCGAGCGACAGGTACCCGAGCGAATCCGCCCCGACGTAGTCGCGGATCTGCTCGACGGCGAGGTCGGCCGCGATCAGCTCCTGGCGGGTCGACATGTCGATGCCGTAGAAGCACGGCCACCGGATGGGCGGGCACGTGATCCGGGTGTGCACCTCGGTCGCGCCCGCCTCGCGGAGCGCCTGGACGATCTGGCGGGTCGTGGTGCCACGGACGATCGAGTCGTCGATCACGATCAGGCGCTTGCCGCGGACCGAGTCGGGCATCGGGTTGAGCTTCAGCTTCACGCCGCGCTCGCGCAGCGACTGCGACGGCTGGATGAACGTGCGACCGACGTACCGGTTCTTCATCAGGCCCTCGCCGTACGGGATTCCCGAGACCTCCGCGTACCCCGAAGCGGCCGAGTGCGCGGTGTCGGGGACGGGGATCGACCAGATCGCCGTCGGCTGGCGCCTCGATCGCGAGCCGCCGCCCCAGCTCGCGCCGGACCTCGTGCACCGTCGTGCCGCGGATCCGCGAGTCCGGACGCGCCAGGTACACGAACTCGAAGATGCACAGCGCGGTGCGTTCGGCCTGCCCGAACCGCGTCGAGACGACGCCGCGCTCGTCGATGCGCACCAGCTCGCCCGGCTCGACGTCGCGCAGGAACGTCGCGCCCACGATGTCGAGCGCGCAGGTCTCGGAGGCGACGCAGAAGCCGTTCGGCAGGCGGCCGATCGAGAGCGGCCGCAGGCCGTGGGGGTCGCGCGCCGCGAACAGGCTCCGCTCGTCCATCACGACGAAGGAGAACGCGCCCTCGAGCGTGGGGAGCACCTCGACCAGCGCCGACTCGAGGTCCTCCGACGGGTGCCGAGCCAGGAGCGTCGCGACCAGATCCGAGTCGGTGGTGGACGCGCCCCCGGGCCCCACCCGCTCGGCGAGCTCGAGCGTGTTCACGAGGTTGCCGTTGTGCCCCAGCGCCAGCGAGCGCTGGCCATCGGTCTTGAACGCCGGCTGGGCGTTCTCCCAGGTGGTGGAGCCGGTCGTGGAATAGCGGTTGTGCCCGATCCCGAGGTCGCCGCGGAGCGTCGAGAGCGTCGCCTCGTCGAACACCTGGGAGACGAGCCCCAGCTCCTTGAACACCAGGATGTGCTCGCCGTCGGAGACCGCCATCCCGGCCGCCTCCTGGCCTCGGTGCTGCTGGGCGAAGAGCGCGAAGTAGGTCAGCCGCGCGACGTCGTCACCGGGCGCCCAGACGCCGAAGACGCCGCACTCTTCCTTGGGACCCTCGGCACCCACTCCGCCCGATGCTAGCACCGGACCTTCGACCCTCCCGGGACGTTCATCCGGCGAGCAGCTTGGGGATCGCGTCCTCGTAGACGGCCGCGATCTCGGCCACGGTCGTCTCGAACAGCCCGTCGAACACGACACCCGGCCCACCCGTCTCGCCGAGCCGGGCGAACGGGACGCCAGCCTCGGCCGCCGCGTCCTCGAGCTCGATCGCCCGTTCGGGCGCGACCGAGACCACGGCGCGCGACGCGGATTCGGAGAACAGCCCCACGTGCCCCGGCTGGTCCCCCGGCAGCGTCGCGGCGAAGCCGGACCCGCCGGCGATCGCTGATTCGGCGAGCGCGATCGCGATCCCGCCCTCCGCGCAGTCGTGCGCGCTCTCGAGCAGGTCGGAGCGTGACGCTCCGATCAGGAGACGGTGGAGCCGCCGCTCGCGTTCGAGGTCGAGCGCCGGGGGGCGCCCCCCGACCGAACCGAGCACGACCTCGGCGAACTCGCTCCCCCCGAGCTCGGCGAACGTCTCGCCCAGCAGGTAGATCCACGACCCGTTGCCCGTGAACCCGCCGCGGACCGCGAGGCGGTAGTCCTCGATCAGACCCGAGCATCCCGATCACCGGCGTGGGCCAGATCGCGGACGAGCCGGACTCGTTGTAGAAGCTGACGTTCCCGCCGGTCACCGGGGTCTCGAACGCGCGGCACGCGTCGGCGATCCCGCGCACCGACTGCGCGAACTGCCACATCACCTCGGGGCGCTCGGGGTTGCCGAAGTTGAGGCAGTTGGTGATCGCGAGCGGCGTCGCCCCGGTGCAGGCGACGTTGCGTGCGCGCCTCGGCGACCGCGTGCGCCGCGCCGAGGTACGGATCCAGCGCGCCGAACCGGCCCTTGCCGTCCGTCGACAACGCGAGCGCCTTCAGCGTGCCTTCGATCCGTACGAGCGCCGCGTCGGCGCCGGGCGGTAGCACCGTCCCGCCCTGCACGATCGAGTCGTACTGCTCCCAGACCCAGCGCTTGCTCGCGACGTTCGGGGAGCCGAGCACCGCGAGGAACGCCTCGTCGGGCGGCGTGATCACGGTCGCGAACGTCGGGTCGTCGCCGATCGGGTCGTCCTCCTCGGAGGGAGCCGCCATCGGGCGCGTGTAGACGGGCCCCTCGTCCGCGAGCGACCGGGCCGGGACGTCGGCCACCGTGTCGCCGCCGAACCTCACGCGAGACCGCCGCCCGGGACGAGCCGGCCGATCACCGCGGTCGCGAGCCCCCACCGCTCGCACACGGCCCGGACCTCGTCCAGCCGCTCCGGGTGCGCGATCGCGAGCATCCGCTCCTGCGACTCGCTCGTCAGGATCTCGAACGCCTCCAGGTCGGGTTCGCGCAGCGGGACCGCGTCGAGGTCGAGCTCGGCACCGAGCCCGGCCCGGGACGCGGACTCGCTCACGGCGCACGTGATCCCGGCCCCGCCCAGGTCCTGCAGGCCCTCGAGCAGGTCGCGCTCGACCAGCTCGAGCGAGGCCTCGATCAGGAGCTTGCCGGCGAACGGGTCGCCGATCTGCACGCTCGGCCGCCGCTCCTCCGCCCCCTCCTCCAGGGTGCTCGAGGCCAGCACCGACACCCCGCCGATGCCGTCGCGACCGGTGGCCGCGCCGAACAGGACCAGCAGCGACCCCTCGTGCACCTCGCGATCGGACGTGACGAGCCGCTCGGCCGGGGCGACGCCGACGCACATCACGTTCACGGTGGGGTTCGCCGTGTGCGCGGGCGCGAACTGCACCTCGCCGCCCACCGTCGGGACGCCGATGCAGTTGCCGTAGCCGCCGATCCCGGCGACCACGCTCTCGAACAGCCATCGGTTCCGCTCGTCGGCGAGCGGGCCGAACCGCAACGGATCGAGCAGCGCGATCGGACGCGCGCCCATCGAGATCACGTCACGCACGATCCCGCCGACCCCGGTCGCGGCCCCCTGGTAGGGCTCGACCGCCGAGGGGTGCGAGTGCGACTCGAGCTTGAACACCACCGCGATGCCGTCTCCCACGTCGACCGCGCCCGGCGTCCTGCCCCGGCCCGACGAGCACCGAAGGGCCCTCGGTCGGCAGGTTCCGCAGGTGGACCTTCGAGGACTTGTAGGAGCAGTGCTCGGACCACATCACCGCGTACATCGCGAGCTCGTCGCGGTTCGGGTCCCTGGCCAGGGTGGAACGGATCGTCTCGAGCTCGTCGTCGGTGAGCCCGAGCCGCCGGTGCAGGGGTTCGGACGCGCTCACGCGGAGACGTGCGCGAGCGCGGACGACAGCAACGACGCGAACATCGGCTGACCACCGGTGGCGCCGACGTCCGGGTCGACCGCGTGCTCGGGGTGCGGCATGAGTCCGACGACGTTGCCCGCGTCGTTGCGCAGCCCGGCGATCGCGTTCGAGGCGCCGTTGGGGGTGTGCGGCTCGCCGATCGCGCCGTCGGGCGAGCAGTAGCGGAACACGACGAGCCCGTCGCGTTCGATCCGGTCCAGGTCGGCGGCGGACGCGACGAACTGGCCCTCGCCGTGCTTGACCGGGACCCGCAGGACCTCGCCGGCGACGAGCTCCGCGGAGAGCGGCGACACGCGAGGTCTCGACGCGCACGTCCACCCACCGGCAGACGAACCGCAGCTGCCGGTTCCGGATCAGCGCGCCCGGCAGCAGCCCGGCCTCGCACAGGATCTGGAAGCCGTTGCAGATCCCGACGACGGCGCCGCCGGCCTCGGCGAACGCCCGCACCTCGTCCATGATCGGGGCGAACCGCGCGATCGCGCCGCACCGCAGGTAGTCCCCGTAGGAGAACCCGCCGGGCAGGATCACGGCGTCGACGCCCCGGAGGTCGCGGTCGGCGTGCCAGAGCGCGACGCCCTCGCCGCCCATGAACCGCACCGCCCGCAGGGCGTCACGGTCGTCGAGCGAGCCGGGGAACGTGACGACGCCGATCCGCGGCCGCCCGGCGTCGCTCAACGCCCCACCTGTTCGGCCCGCAGGACCTGGAACTCCTCGATCACCGGGTTCGACAGCAGCCGGGCGGCCATCTCCTCGACCTGCGCCTGCGCGGCCTCCTCGGTCTCCGCCTCGATCGTGAGCTCGACGTGCCGGCCGACGCGGACCCCGCGCACGTTCGTCCAGCCCATGGCGGGCAGCGAGCCCTCGACCGCCTTGCCCTGAGGGTCGAGCAGCCCGGGCTTGAGCTGCACCAGGACCTCGAACCGCACGTTCACGCGTGCTCCCGGCGCAGGCGCTCGAGCGCGGCCGCGTCGGTCCCGGCGTCGTCGCCCGAGGTCACGCCGCTCAGGTGCCGGTAGTGGTCGAACGGTGACGCCGCGACCCGCTCGTAGGCCTCGCGGTACTTGAGCGACGTGCGTTCGACGACCTCGGCGGGCAGGTCGGGCGCCGGGGGCTCGTGGTCCCATCCGCTCGCATCCAGCCAGTCGCGCACGAACTGCTTGTCGAACGACGGCTGGACGCGCCCGGCCCGGTAGCCGTCGGCCGGCCAGAACCTGGACGAATCCGGGGTGAGCACCTCGTCGATCAGGATCAGCTCGCCACCCGCGAACCCGAACTCGAACTTCGTGTCGGCGAGCAGGATCCCGCGTTCGGCCGCGACCTCGGCGCCGCGCTCGTACAGCGCGATCGAGATCTCGCGCAGGCGTTCGGCGAGACCGCGGCCGACCAGGTCGACCGTCTCGTCGAACGTGAGCGGCAGGTCGTGACCCTCGGCGGCCTTCGTCGTCGGCGTGAAGATCGGCTCGGGGAGCCTCGACGACTCGTCCAGCCCCGCGGGCAGCGCGATGCCGCACACGTGGCCTTCGGCCCGGTACTGCTTGAGCCCCGAACCCGTGAGGTAGCCGCGGACCACGCACTCGACGGGGATCACCTGCGCCTTGGTGGCGAGCATCGCCCGGCCGGCGAGCGCCGGCTCGCTGCGGAAGGGCTCGGGGAAGTCGCGGCGGTCGGCGCTCGCGAGGTGGTTGGGGACGACGTCGGTCGTGCGTTCGAGCCAGAACAGCGTGAGCCCGGTCAGGACGCGGCCCTTGTCCGGGATCGGGCTCGGGCAGGACCACGTCGAACGCGCTGATGCGGTCGGTCGCGACGAGCAGCACCCGGTCGTCGCCGACGTCGTAGATGTCGCGGACCTTGCCCTGTCCGTGGAGCCGGGCCGCGGTGCCGCTCATCCCTCGCGGACCTCGACCTTCTCCAGGCGGTCGAACACGACGTCGAGGTTCCGCAGCGCCGTCGAGGGGTCGAACAGCTCGTCGAGCCGGTCGCCGATGCGCTCGCGCACGCGGGGATCCGCGGCCGACCAGCTCGTCGGAACGACGCGCCCTCGTCCCACGCCGCGGCCGCGGCGCCCTGGACGATCGCGTAGGCCTCCTCGCGCGGCAGCCCCGCGTCCACGAGCGCCAGCAGCACGTTCTGGGAGAAGGCCAGCCCGCCGCCGACCTGGAGGTTCTCGCGCATCCGTTCCGGGTGGATCACGAGCCCGTCGAGCACCTCGGTCATCTCGGCGAGCATGAAGTGGAGCGCCATCGTCGAGTCGGGCAGGATCACGCGCTCGGCCGACGAGTGCGAGATGTCGCGCTCGTGCCAGAGCACCGTGTTCTCGAGCGCCGCTTGCAGGTTGCCGCGGATCACGCGGGCGAGGCCCGTCACGCGCTCGCAGCGGACCGGGTTCCGCTTGTGGGGCATCGCGCTCGAACCCTTCTGGCCGGTCGTGAACGGCTCCTGGACCTCGCGGACCTCGGTCCGGGCGAGGTGGCGGATCTCGGTCGCGATCGCGTCGAGCGTCGAGGCGGTGATCGCGAGCGCGCCCATGAGCTCGGCGTGCCGGTCGCGCGCCACGATCTGGCTCGAGGCCTCGGCGGCGCGCAGGCCGAGCTTGGCGCACACCTCCTCCTCGACGCGCGGGTCGACCTGCGCGTACGTGCCGACGGCCCCGCTGATCGCGCCGACGCTCACGGTCTCGCGCGCGCGCCGGAGCCGGTCGCGGTCGCGGTCGAGCTCGAACGCCCAGAGCGCCGCCTTGTGGCCGAAGCTGGTCGGCTCCGCGACGACCCCGTGCGTGCGGCCGGCCATCACGACGTCGCGGTTCGCGAGCGCGATCCGCTTCGGCGACCGCCAGCAGCCGCTCGAGCCGTTCGAGCAGCAGGTCGGACGCGTCGCGCAGCTGCAGCGCGAGACCGGTGTCCAGCACGTCGGAGGAGGTCAGACCGAAGTGCACCCAGCGGCCCGCCGGCCCCACCGACCCGGCGACGACCTCGCACGAACGCGGCCACGTCGTGCTTGGTGACGCGCTCGACCTCCGCGACGCGCTCGGCGTCGAACGAGGCCTTCGCTCCGGATCTCGCGCGCATCGGCGTCGGGGACCACGCCGAGCCCGGCCAGCGCCTCGGCGACCAGGATCTCGATCTCGAGCCAGTGCCCGAGCCGCGCCTCGTCGGCCCAGACGGCGCCCATCTCCGGGAGGACGTACCGCTCGATCATGGTTCGGGGTGGACGGGGTCGCGTCCGGTCACAGCCGGAGGCCCTCCGCGAGGTCGTCCTTGAACCGCCAGAGCCGCTTCTGCACGTCGGGGTCGGCGACGCCGACGATCTCGGCGGCGAGCACCGCCGCGTTCATCGCCGAGTCGACGCCGACCGTCGCGACCGGCACGCCGCTCGGCATCTGCGCGGTCACGTACAGCGCCTGCTCGCCGCCCATCTGGTCGGTGGCGATCGGCACGCCGATCACCGGCACGATCGTCCGGGCCGCGACCGCGGCCGCCAGGTGGCCCGAGATCCCCGTCGTGCACACGAGCGCCTTCAACCCGCGATCGAACGCGGTCCGCGCGTACTCGTCCACCAGATCGGGGCTGCGCGACGACGACATCACGCGGATCTCGTGCGGGAGCTCGAGCTTCTCCAAGATCGCGGTCGCCTGCTGCATCAGCGGGAGCTCGGCCGCCGAGCCGACCAGCACGCCGACCAGCGGTGCCGGGTCGCTCATGTCCGCTCCTCCTTCGCCGCCAGCGCCGCGATGTCCGTCCGGTGACGCATCCCCTCGAAGGAGACGCGCGCGGCCGCATCGTACGCGCGGGCCCGGGCCTCGGCGATCGAGGGTCCGGTCGCGCTGATCGACAGCACGCGTCCTCCCGCGGTGACCACTCTACCCTGCCGCTCCGCCGTGCCCGAATGGAAGACGGTCGCGCCCTCCACGCGCCCGGCGGCGTCGAGCCCCTCGATCTCGAACCCGGTCTCGTACGCCCCGGGGTAGCCGCCGGAAGCCAGGACGACGGTCACGCATGCCCCCGGCGCCAGGTCCACCTCCGAGCTCCCGAACGCGCCCCGGGCGCACGCGAGGAGCAGCTCGGCGGGCTCGGACCGGAGCCCGGGCATCAGGACCTGGGTCTCGGGGTCGCCGAACCGGCAGTTGAACTCGAGCACCATCGGGCCGCCTTCCGTCAGCATCAGGCCGGCGTAGAGGACCCCTCGGTACGGGACCCCCTCCGCGGCCATCGCCCGGACGGTTCGGTCCAGGATCTCGGTGCGGATCCGCTCCGCCATCGCGTCGTCGACGAACGGCAGCGGCGCGTACGCCCCCATCCCCCCGGTGTTGGGTCCGGTGTCGTCCTCACCGACGCGCTTGAAGTCCTGCGCGAACCCCAGCTGGAGCGCCGTCGACCCGTCGGCGAGCGCGAACGCCGAGACCTCCCGCCCCGACAGGTGCTCCTCGACGACCACGGTCGACCCCGCGTCGCCGAACTCCCCGTCGACGAGGGCGCGCTCGAGCGCCCGGATCGCCTCGTCGCGTTCCTCGGTGATCACGACGCCCTTGCCCGCGGCGAGTCCGTCGGCCTTGACCACGTACGGGGGCCCGAACGCGTCGAGCGCGCCGAGCGCATCGGACATCGTCGAGGCGCTCAGGCTCCCCGCCGCGGGGATCGCGTACCGCTCGCACAGGTCCTTCGCCCACGCCTTGGAGCCCTCGAGCCTCGCCCCCTCGGACGACGGCCCGAACACCGGGTGCCCGCGCGCCGAGAGCTCGTCGGCCAGACCGGCGACGAGCGGACCCTCGGGGCCGACCACCGTGAGGTCGACGCGTTCGCGTTCGACGAGGGCGATCAGGCCGTCGGCATCGTCCGGGGCGACGTCGTGGCACGAGGCGTCCCGCGCGATCCCGGGGTTCCCCGGCGCGGCCAGCACCCGGTCGACCGATGGGTCGCGGGCGAGCCGCCACGCGAGCGCGTGCTCGCGTCCGCCCGCCCCGACCACCAGGACCCTCATCGCGCAGTCGTGGCGGGACGACCGCCGCACCGCCCGGGCCCGGTCAACCGACGTCCGCGGTCAGGCTCTGCTCGCGGCCCGGTCCGACCGAGACCACACCCACCGGCACGCCGACGAGCTCCTGGATCCGCTCCAGGTACTTCCGAGCCGCGGCCGGCAGGTCGCCGAACGACGTCGCCCCGCCGATCTCGTCCTCCCAGCCCTCGAGCTCCTCGTAGACCGGCTCCGCCTTGTGGAACAGCGACTGGTGCGGCGGGACGTCCTCGAAGGTCTCGCCCTCGGCGCGGTACGCGGTACAGACCCGGACGGTCTCGAACCCGGACAGGACGTCGAGCTTGGTGACGAACAGCTCGGTCAGCCCGTTCACGCGGGCGGCGTACCGAAGGATCACCGCGTCGAACCACCCGCAGCGGCGCTTGCGACCCGTCACGGTGCCGAATTCCTGCCCGCGCTCGCCCAGGCGGTCGCCTCCGGGACCGTGATCCTCGGTCGGGAACGGGCCCGCGCCGACCCTCGTCACGTAGGCCTTCGTGATCCCGATCACCCGCCCCACCTCGCGCGGGCCGATGCCGGCGGAGGCGAGCGCGTATCCCGTGACGGGGTTCGACGACGTGACGAACGGATAGGTCCCCTTGTCGAGGTCGAGCATCGTGCCCTGCGCGCCCTCGAGCAGCACCTCCTTGCCCTCGCGGAGCGCGTCGTGCAGGAGCTTCGACGTATCGGTCACGCGCGGGCGCAGCCGCTCGGCGTAGCGCATGTAGTCGTCGACGATCGTCGCCGCGACCAGCGGAAGCCGCCCGTAGATCCGGGTCAGGATCTGGTTCTTCTCGCGCAGGACGACGTCGAGCTTCTCGCGGAAGATCTTCTCGTCGAACAGGTCCTGGATCCGGAGCCCGATCCGCGCGGCCTTGTCCCCGTACGCGGGCCCGATCCCGCGCTTGGTCGTGCCGAGCGCGTTCGTGCCGAGGAACCGTTCGGTCACGCGCTCGAGCTCGAGGTGATACGGCATGATCATGTGGCAGTTCCCCGACACGACCAGCTTGGAAGGGTCGACCCCCACCGCCTCGAGCCCGTCCAGCTCGTCCAGCAGCACGCGGGGATCCACGACCACGCCGTCCGCGATCACCGACGTGATGTGCGGGTACAGGACCCCCGAGGGGATCAGCTGGAGCTTGAGCGTGTGGCCCTCGGCCAAGATCGTGTGGCCGGCGTTGTTCCCGCCCTGGTACCGCACGACCAGGTCCATGCGGTCGGCCAGGTAGTCCGTCGCCTTGCCCTTGCCCTCGTCCCCCCACTGGGTCCCGACGACGACGGAGGCCGGCATGCGGTCAGTCTAGCCCCGACGTCCGGCGCGCCCGAGCTCCGGTTCGGCTAGGAACGCTCGATGCGGAAGCTGATCCGGACCTGCGTGTGGTACTCGGAGATCGTGCCGTCGGCAACGACCGCCGAGGTGCCGAGGATGTCCATCGACTCGATGCCCCGGATCGTCTTTGCGGCCTCGGCCAGCGCTTGATGAGCCGCGTCCCGCCACGACTCGGACGACACCCCGACCAGGTCGATCGTCTTGATGACTGCCATCGCCACTCCTACCTCCCCTGATAGACGTCGATGAACCGCCGGTAGTTGGCGGCGATCTGCTTGGCGGCCTCCTCGCGACCGAGGTTGCCGTCCACGAACCCCTTCAGCGGATCCCACCAGATCGAACGCCCGATCGCGAACCCGATGTAACCCGGCACGCCCGAACCCATCCGCAGCCAGTGATCGACCGCCGCGTCGTCGGCGCCTCGGCCGAGCACGACGCACGCCACCCCGTCGCGCCCGTCGCGCCGCGTGGTGGCCGAGATCGTCTCGCAGTCCTCGCGCCGGTCGATGCCCTCGATCTTCCAGATGTCGGGTTCGACGCCGCGGTCCTGCAGCTCCTCGATCGCCACCTTCATCAGCTTGGGCCGCTCCTGCGAGTCCCAGCGCTGCTCGTCGCCGCCGGCGGCCGCGATCTGTTCGGGCGTCGGCGGCACGAGCAGCTCGAACAGGAACAGGCGCCCGTGCTCGTGCAGCCAGTCGCCCAGCCGCTCGAGCCGGCCGGCCTGGCGCTCGTTCATCTCCTGGTCGCCCTCGGTGTTGTAGCGGACCAGCACCTTGGAGAAGTTCGGGTCGAAGGCCTCGATGTGCGCGCCGAAGTCCTCGCCGTACTGGAAATCGAACTCCTCCTGCCCGCTCTTCTCGACCGGCATCGCGAGCCGGAACCCCGCGGTCTTCGCGTCGCGCGCGATGTCGGCCCCGAACTGCTCGTCCACCAGGACGCCGGACGTCTCCGCGTCGACGCCCTCGTCCAGGGCCCGTTTCGCGCCCTCGTAGATCACGCGCTTGGCGTCGGAGATCCGCGCCGTCTCCTCCTCGTTCGGCTCCCCGGTGACGCCGAAGAACTTCTTCTGGAACGACCCTCGATGGTCGAACGCCAGGACGTACAGCGGCTTGTCGTACCCGAGCGCCATCTCGTGGTCACTTCCTCTCAGGGTTGCTCGAACGGGTTCGTGGGCTCCAAGATCTCGACCGGCACGGGCTGCGCGCCCTTGCTGAACCGTCCGGCGTGCGAGGGCGAGCACACCACGAACCCGTAGTGCATCGGGACGGCCATCCGCGGCTCCATCGCCTTGACGAACCCGGCCGCCTCCTCCCAGTCCATCGTGTAGGTCCCGCCGATCGGCACCATCGCGACGTCCGGGTCGAGGCTCTCGAGCTCCGGCAGCGCGTCGGTGTCACCGGCGTGGTAGAAGGTCCGCCCGCCGAACTCGAACACGTAGCCCACCCAGCCGTTCGCTTTCGGATGCATGTCCAGTCGCTCCTCGGCCGTGTTGTACGCGGGCACCGCCTGGACCTTGAGCCCGCCGGCATCGACGGACTGCCGCCGGGCTCGATCGGCGTGACGTCGCCGCTCAGCTCGTCGGCGACGTCGCGCGGAGCCACGATCGTGGTCGAGGACGTGCTCAGGCGCTCGATCTCGTTCGGCTGGAGATGGTCGTGATGCGCGTGCGTGATGAGGATGACGTCCGCGGGCACGTCGTCCTGTGATGCCCCACGGATCGACGTACACCACCGGACCGTCGCCCTGCCACCGGAACGCCGCCTGCCGGAACCACGTGACCCCATCGAGCCCCATGCGCTGGCCTCCTTCGGTCGGGTCCTCCGCCGGTAGTCTTGCAAATCGACGTGGAAGCGCGCGAACCGGACGAGACCCAGGGCGGCTTTCGAGCCTCCGTCTCCCTGCTCCGGCGCAACCGGAACTTCCGCCGGCTGTACCTCGCGTCGGTGATCTCGCTGGGTGGGGACTGGTTCCTGCTGATCGCCCTGTTCGGGTTGATGCTCGACCTGACCGGTCAGGCGATCGCGGTGGCGTTCACGATCGCGGCGCAGGACCTCACCTACTTCGCGGCCTCGCCGTTCGCCGGCGTGCTCGCGGACCGGCTCGATCGGCGCCGGCTCATGATCGCCTGCGACCTCGCCCGGGCGGTCCTGGTGCTCGGGTTCCTCCTGGTGCGGACCGAGGACCTCGCGTGGCTCGTCTACGTCCTGCTGGCCGGGACGGCGGTGTTCGCGGCCGCGTTCGAGCCGGCCTCGATGGCGGCGATGCCGAACCTGGTGGACGAGCGCGACCTCTCCGTCGCGAACGCGCTCTCGGGGTCGCTGTGGGGCACGATGCTCGCGGTCGGCGGCGCCCTCGGCGGGGTCGTGGCGGGGGTGTTCGGGTCCGACGTCGCGATCGTCGTGGACTCGGCCTCGTTCGTGCTGTCCGCCGTGCTGATCCTCGGGGTCCACGCCACCTTCGCCGAGCGCCGAACGGTCCACGAACGCCCCAGCCTGCGGGAGGACACCGTCGAGACCGTTCGCTACGCGCGGAAGGACCATCGGGTCCTCGCGCTGCTCGCGGTGAAGTTCGGGTGGGGGGTCGCCGGGGGCGTGCTCGTGCTCCTGCCGATCCTCGCGCTGGGCAGGTTCCACGCGGGCGAGATCGGGCTCGGGCTGCTGATGGCGGCACGGGGGGTCGGGGCGCTGATCGGCCCGTTCGTCGGGAGGTCGCTCGCCGGCCCGCAGGACCGGCGGCTGTTCGGCGCGATCGGCGGCGCGCTGGCCACGTTCGGGGTCGGCTACGCGCTCCTCGGCCTGGCGCCCGCGCTCGTGTTCGCGATGGGCGCGGTCCTGGTCGCGCATGTCGGCGGCGGCGCCCAGTGGACGCTGTCGTCGTACGGGCTCCAGCGCGTCGTGCCCGACCGGATCCGGGGGCGCATCTTCGCCGTCGACGGGATGCTGGTGACGCTCACGTTCGGCCTGTCCGCGATCGCGACGGGCTGGCTCGCCGACGTCTTCAGCGCCAAGACGACGGCCCTGGCGATGGGTGGCGTCGCGCTCGTCTGGGCGATCGTCTGGACGCTGCTCACCGGTGACGTCCGGCGCGCGACGATGCTCGAGGGGTGCGGCCCCTCACCCGAGCTCCTGCCGGAGCCCGCCGAGGTCCCGAGCCGCTAAGCCGCTACGCGTCGGGCGTCCCGGGCGGCGGTGGCGGCGTCCCGGATGGCTCCGCGGTCGGCGCGGGCGGCGGCGCGGCCGGCGGGATCTCGGGCCCGCCGAACGTCACCCCAGGCCCCTCGCCGCCGAACGCCACCTGCGGCGCGCCGGCCTCGCGCAGCGCGTCCTCGATCTCGAAGAACTCCTCTTCCTTGAAGTGGAACGTCGACGCGATGATCACGGAGGGGAACTGCTTCACGCGCTGGTTGTAGTCGCGCACGTTGGCGTTATAGAAGCGGCGCGACGTCTGCAGGCGATCCTCCGTGTTGGCGAGCTCCTGCTGCAGCGCGAGGAAGTTCTGGTTCGCCTTCAGGTCCGGGTAGTTCTCGACGACGGCGAACAGCTGTCGCAGGGCCGCGACGAGCGGTCCCTCGGCGGCGGCCTGGGCCGCCGGCGAGCCGGTGGCCGACGCCGCGGCCGCTCGAGCCCGCGTCACGTTCTCGAACACGGTGCGCTCGTGCGACGCGTAGCCGCGGACGGACTCGACGAGGTTGGGGATCAGGTCGTACCGGCGGCGCAGCTCGGTGTCGATGTTCGCCCATGCGTCCTTGATCAGCTGGCGCTGGGAGACGAAGCGGTTGTACGAGACGACGCCGAAGATCAGGATCAGCAGGATGATCCCGCCGATGATCGCGATGGTCCAGCCCACGGTCGTTCCCTTCTGCTGAAGAGGTCGACGCGAAGCCTAGCCCGTAGGGGGGTCGGCGGCGACCCGCGCGTCAGGAGGGCGGTTCGTGCCTCCGGCCACCCAGGATGATCGCGACGACGCTTCGCTCCGGGGTCCCGACCCGCGCGCCGCCGCCCGCTTCGCGCCCTCCGGGCCCGCCCTCTCGCCCGCCCTCTGGCCCGCCGTCTGGCGGCGCATCGGGTCGCGGCGGGACCGCCTCGGCCCGGTCGGCGTCAGCGCCGCCCCGGCGAGGCTCACGAACGCGTGCAACCGTTCGAGCGGTTCCTCGACCCCGGAGGAGGGCGGCCCGTAGACCAGCGCGAGGGATCCGTGGATCTCGAACCCCCACGGCTCGTCGAGGTCGCCCAGCCACCGGAGCATCTCGGGACCCACGAGCGCGCGCGCGAACCCGGGTTCGGCGCACCGAACCGCGTAGCCGGGCTCGCCGTCGGCCGCTCCGACGTCGACGGCGTCGAACGGCGGATCGCCGAGCAGGGTCCCCCACACCGCCGCCTCGACGACCAGCGGCACGGTCGCCGGTGCGATGGGACCGATCGCGCACGCGAAGCGCACCTGCTCTCCCGAGCGCGTCGCGCACCCGAGGTCGAAGCGCTTCACCTCGAGCCCCCGCCACGTTCCCCAACGGACGTCCTCGATCGAGCCCGCCTCGCATCGCGAGAACAGCGCGAACGGATAGCCGGTCAGCCCGAACGGATCCTCTCGCTCGACCTTCAGCCCGAGCGCCTCGCTCGAGAACCCCGCCCGCTCGTCCTTGACCTTGCGCCGGAGCCGGAGGTTCACCGCGGCGATCCCGCCGATGAAGAAGACCAGCACGATCAGCGGCGGCAGGACCTTGAGGAACAGCGCCGCCGCGATCGCGACGCCGAACGCCGCGAGCAGCCTGAGCCAAGGGTTCATGCGCCAGGTATCGGAATCCGCGTGTACGGAACTGAGTCCGTCGCGCCTCGATCCGTGCCTGAGGGGACGGCGGTCGGGCCGCTAGCGCGCTCCCCACGCGCCTCGGGTCACGCCGTACATCGCGTAGTCGCGCGGCGGGCCGGCCGCGTCGGGCATGAACCCGTGCAGGACACCCTCGAAGTCGAACCCGAGCACCTCGAGCACCCGGCGCATCGAGACGTTGTCGACGTCGGTGGTCGCCTGCACCCGGATCGCGTCCTCGCGGTCGAACAGGTGGGACGAGAGCAGCGCGACCGTCTCCCTCCCGATCCCTCGTCCGCGGTCGGCCGCATCCCAGAGCTCGATGCCGAGCTCCCAGACGCCGGGCGGCAACGCGAACCGTGGGCAGCGACCCTGCACGTCGCCGACGAGACGGCCGTCGGCTTCGACCGCCAGCATGATCTCCCACCCGTTGCGCTCGCCCGAACGCTCGAGGCGCTCCCGGCGTTCGGCGGTGGCGGCCTCGTCCATCTCGGTCGCCGGGAGCGTCTGCATCCGCTCGAGGGCGACCGCGACCTCCTCGGGACGGAAACCGCGCAGGAACACGTGGTCGCCGCGGAGCTCGATCACGGGGTGTCCTCTTCCTCCCACAGGAAGGACCGAACGCTCCGGAGCGGGACGATCTCGGCGCCGGAGCGGCGCCGGCGGATCTGGTCGAGCAGCTCGCGTTCGAGCTCCTCGGTGCGACGCCGCATCTGCGCGAGCTGCTCCCGCATCTCGATGAACAGCTTCACGCCCGCCAGGCTGATGCCCTCGCGCTGGGTGAGCTCCTGGATCATCTGGATGCGCGCGATGTCTCGCTCGGAGTACCGGCGGTTGTTGCCGGAGGTCCGCTTGGGCGCGAGGAGCCCTCGCCGTTCGTACATGCGCAGGGTCTGCGGATGCACGCCCGAGAGCTCGGCCGCCACGCTGATGATGTAGACGGCCCGCTCCTCGGTACGCTCGCCGCCGCGTTCGGGTGTGTCGCTCACGACGCGTCCCTCCTCACGTCTCCACGCCCAGGCGACGGCGCGGAGACTCCTTCTCGTTCTCGCGGAGCTGCTTGAGCAGGTCCTTCTCGGACCGGGAGAGCTTCCGGGGCACCTCGACGCGCGTCGTCACCAGCAGGTCGCCGTTCCCGCCGCGCTTGGGGGCGCCCTTGCCCTTGAGCCGGAACGTCTTGCCGTTGGGCGTCCCGGCCGGGACCTTCATCGTGACGGGGCCGTTCAGCGTCGGGACGCGGACGTCCGCGCCCAGTGCCGCCTCGGGGTAGGTGACGGGCAGCTCGAGCGTCAGATCGTGGCCCGTCCGTCCGAAGAAGGCGTGCCGCTGCACGCGGACCCGCACGTACAGGTCTCCCGGCTGGCCACCTGCGGCCGCGGGTTCGCCCCGGCCCGCGAGCCGGATCCGAGCCCCGTCCTGGACGCCCGCGGGGATCTTCACCTGGAACGTACGGGTGCGACGCCGGCTGCCGCTGCCGCCGCAGGTCGGGCACGGCGTCTCGACGACGCGGCCCGACCCGTGACAGACGGGGCAGGTCTGGCTCATCTGGAACGGGCCCTGGTTCACGGCCACCGCGCCCGAACCGCCGCATCGGGCGCAGGTCGTCGGGCTCGTGCCCGGCGCCGCGCCGCTCCCATGACACGTCTCGCACGGGGCGGGCCCCTGGATCCGAACCGGCACCGTGGTGCCCTGCATCGCGTCGTCGAACGAAAGCGTCACGGTGGTCTCGAGATCGGTGCCGCGCGACGGCTGACCCCCACGGCCGCGACCCGCCCCGCCGAACAGCCCGCCGAACAGGTCGCCGAGATCGCCCAGGTCCTCGAACCGCACACCACCGGGGAAACCCCCTCCCCCGCCGGGGAACCCGCCGCCGGCGCCGGTCCCGTACCCGGACGAGGCCATCTCGCGAACCTGGTCGTACTGCTTGCGCTTCTCCTCGTCGCCGAGCACGTCGTGGGCCGCCGAGATCTCCTTGAACCGCTCCTCGGCGTCCTTGTTCCCGGGGTTGGCGTCGGGGTGGTACTGCTGCGCGAGCTTGCGGTAGGCCTTCTTGATCTCGGCCGCCGTGGCGTTCTTCGCCACGCCGAGGACCTGGTAGTAGTCCTTCTCGAACCACTCGCGACGGACGTCGCCGTTCACCGCAGCTCCTCTCGCGCGTTACGCGCGCTCGACGCGAACGCTCGCGGGACGGATCACGGTGCCCCGCAACCGGTACCCCTGACGGAAGATCTCCGCGACGTGCGGGTCGCCCTCGCCGTCGCCGGTCTGCATCAGCGCCTCGTGCTCGTTGGGGTCGAACGCCTTGCCCTCGGCCTCGATCCGCTCGAGCCCTTCGGTCCGAAGGGTCTCGGCGAGCTTGGCGTAGACGAGCTCGACCCCCTTGCGGAACGCCTCGAAATCGGGCTGCCGCTCGGCGGCGATCAGGGCGAGGTCGAACTCGTCCAGGACCTCGAGCAGCTGCTGCACGAACCGCTGGAGCTCCGCGTCGACCAGCCGCTCCTGCGAACGGGTCATCCGCTTGCGGTAGTTCTCGAACTCCGCCTGGAGCCGCT
The DNA here is from genome assembly GCA_963744515.1 of uncultured Actinomycetes bacterium. Classification (GTDB taxonomy): domain Bacteria; phylum Actinomycetota; class UBA4738; order UBA4738; family HRBIN12; genus DASSJM01. The sequence goes on from CAVUTN010000002.1 coordinate 145,878, forward strand.
GCAGGTGGTCGCGGTACTCGGCCGCCTGCGTCCTCGCGCGCGCCAGCTCGTCCGCCTCGTCGGGCGGCGTGGGTTGGCGCGATCCCGCCGGGCGGGCGTCGTCGCCCGCCGGCTCGTCGTCGCGGTACCGGCGCTTGTCGACGACGCGGACCTTCGGCGGGCGCTCGTCGGGCGTGTCGCGGTCGTGATCGGTCACGAGTCCGCCCCGACCGCGATCTGGGTCGAGCTCGGTCATCGCTCTCCCCCCTCGTCCACGATCTCGCCCTCGACCACGTCGTTCTCGCCCTCGGGCTCGGCGCCGGGCGCCCCGCCGGCCGCGGCGGCCGCGGTCTGCTGGCCCTCCGGCGTCTGCTGGTACATCGCCTGCCCGATGCGCTGGAACGTCCGCATCACGGCGTCGGTTCCGGCCTTGATCTTCTCGACGTCCTCACCCTTGAGGGACTCCTTCAGCTCCTCGTTGAGCTTCCTCAGTTCCTCGCGGTCGGGCTCGGGCACCTTGTCGCCCCACTCCTCGATCGAACGGTCGACCTGGTACGTGAGCTGGTCGGCCTGGTTGCGCACCTCGGCGGCCTCGCGACGGGAGTGGTCCTCGGCCGCGAACTTCTCGGCGTCCTGGACCATGCGGTCGATGTCCTCCTTGGACAGGGCCGTGCCCCCGGTGATCGTCATCGCCTGCTCCCGGCCGGTGGCCATGTCCTTGGCGGACACGTTCACGATGCCGTTGGCGTCGATGTCGAACGCGACCTCGATCTGCGGCATCCCACGCGGCGCGGGGGGGAGTCCCGTCAGCATGAACTTGCCGAGCGATCGCACGCCCGGTGAGTAGACGGTCTCGGCCTCGCCCTGCAGGACGTGGATCTCGACGTTGCTCTGGTTGTCGTCGGCGGTCGTGAAGATCTCCGACTTGCGCGTCGGGATCGTCGTGTTGCGCTCGATCAGCCGGGTGAAGATGCCGCCCTTGGTCTCGACGCCGAGCGTCAGGGGCGTCACGTCCAGGAGCAGGATGTCCTTCACGTCGCCCTTGAGGACGCCGGCCTGGATCGCCGCGCCGACCGCGACGACCTCGTCGGGGTTCACGCCCTTGTGCGGCTCCTTGCCGCCGGTGAGCTCCTTGACGAGCTCCTGGATCATCGGCATCCGCGTGGACCCGCCGACCAGGATGATGTGGTCGATCCCCTCGACGCTCTTGCCCCAGTCCTTGACCGCGAGCTCGAAGGGCTCGCGCGTGCGCTGGACCAGGTCCTCGGTCATGCGCTCGAACTCGCTGCGGGTGAGCTTCATCTCCAGGTGCAGCGGGCCGTCGGCGCCGGCCGAGACGAACGGCAGGTTGATCGTGGCCTCGCTCACCTGCGAGAGCTCGATCTTGGCCTTCTCGGCCGCCTCCTTCAGGCGCTGGAGCGCCATCCGGTCGGCCCCGAGGTCGATCCCGTAGTTGTTCTTGAACTCCTTGACCATCCAGTCGATCACGCGCTGATCCCAGTCGTCGCCGCCCAGCTGCGTGTCGCCGTGGGTGGCCTTGACCTCGAACACGCCCTCGCCGATCTCGAGCAGCGAGACGTCGAACGTCCCGCCCCCGAGGTCGAACACGAGGATCGTCTGGTCGTGCTGCTTGTCGAGCCCGTACGCGAGCGCCGCGGCCGTCGGCTCGTTGATGATGCGCAGCACCTCGAGCCCCGCGATCTGGCCGGCCTCCTTGGTGGCCTGGCGCTGCGAGTCGTCGAAGTACGCGGGCACCGTGACCACGGCCTGGCCCACCGTGTCGCCCAGGTAGGCCTCCGCGTCGCGCTTGAGCTTGCCGAGGATCTGCGCGGAGATCTCCTGCGGCGTCCACGTCTTGCCGTCGACGTCGGGTCCCCAGTCCTTCTCGCCCATGTGCCGCTTGACGGACCGGACCGTTCGATCCGGGTTCGTGATGGCCTGGCGCTTGGCGACCTCGCCGACCACGATCTCGCCGTTCTTGGCGAACCCCACCACCGAGGGGGTGGTTCGGGAGCCTTCGGCGTTCGGGATGACGACGGGCTCGCCGGCCTCGAGCACCGAGACCACCGAGTTCGTCGTCCCCAGGTCGATCCCCACCGCACGTGCCATCGGGTTGCCTCCTTCGCTCGGACGTTCTTCAGTGGTTCCGAATATAGAACCTTGAGTGCGTTGGCATCAACCTCGTGCCTGCCTGCGTGTATTCCCGGCGCGGATCCGATCCTCCGCGGCTTCGTCGGTCACCCACCGGCCGCCCGGCGGTTCCGAGCGGCGGGGCGGGGTATGCTCCCGCCGATGCTCGTGCGTGCCGGCCTCCTCGCCGTGCTCGTGGTGGTCGCCGGGGGCCTGGCCGCCAGGCGAGCCCGGCTGCTGACGCGGCTCGTGCGGCTCGGCCGCCCGGTCGAGCGCAAGGGGGACGTCCCGCGCCGGATCGCCCGTGAGGGCGTCGAGGTCCTGGGCCAGCGGAAGCTCTTCCAACGCGCGCTCCCCGGCCTGATGCACGCGCTCATCTTCTGGGGGTTCCTGATCCTGCTGACCACGATCGTCGAGGTCGCGGGCGAGCTGATCGATCCGACTTTCGAGCTCCCGCTGATCGGCGGCACCGACTGGCTGGGCCTGGTCCAGGACGTGTTCGCGGCCGGCGTGCTGGTCGGGATCGCGATCGCGGTCGGCATCCGGCTGTTCCAACGCCCCGAACGCTTCGTCGGCAGCCACCGCTGGGAGGCCTACCGGATCCTCGGCCTCATCTTCTTGATCATCGTCACCCTGTTCCTCGCGCGGGGCGCTCGGATCGCCGCGGGGTACGCGCCGGACACGTGGTGGACGCCCGTCTCGACGGCCGCGTCGTCCCTGTTCACGTGGATGTCGGACGGGTGGCAGCGGGCCTCGATGTGGACCTTCCAATGGGTCCACATGGCGATCATCCTGGGGTTCCTCGTCTACCTCGGGTACTCCAAGCACCTGCACATCGCGACGAGCGCGATCAACGTCTACTTCGCGAGCACCCGGCCTCGCGGCACCCTGACCCCGCTCCGGATCGATCTGGAGAGCGCCGAGACCGAGGACGTGCATCTCGGTGCGGCGACGATCACCGACCTCACCTGGAAGCAGACCCTGGATCTGTACGCGTGCACCGAGTGCGGGCGCTGCCAGGACGCGTGCCCGGCGTGGAACACGGGCAAGCCGCTCTCGCCCAAGCTCCTGGTGATGAACCTCCGGGACCACCTGTTCGAGCAGGGCCCGCAGATCCTGGAGGCCAGGCGCGGCCGGCACGGAGCTCGAGCCGGTCCCCCTCGTGCCCGGGATCGTCGACGAGGAGGTCCTGTGGGGCTGCACGACGTGCGGCGCGTGCATGCAGGAATGCCCGGTCGACATCGAGCACGTCGACACGATCGTCGACCTGCGCCGCAACCTCGTGATGGCGGAGTCACGGTTCCCGGCCGAGGCCGGGGCGCTGCTCCGCAACCTCGAGAGCGCCGGCAACCCGTGGGGCATGCCGCAGGCACGGCGCGCCGACTGGGCCGAGGGCCTCGACGTCCGCGTGATCGAGGAGGGCCGGCAGGCGCCCGAGTACCTGTACTGGGTCGGGTGCGCGGGCGCGTTCGACGACCGGGCGACCTCGATCTCGAAGGCGGTGGTCCAGCTGCTCCAGCGGGCGGGCGTGTCCTTCGCGATCCTCGGGCCGCGCGAGCTGTGCACCGGCGACCCGGCTCGCCGCATCGGCAACGAGTACCTGTTCCAGACCATGGCGGAGCAGAACGTCGAGACGCTCTCGGGGGCCGGGGTGACCAAGGTGATCGCGAACTGCCCGCACTGCTTCAACACGCTGCGCAACGAGTACCCCGACTACGGCGGGACGTTCGAGGTGATCCACCACTCGCAGCTGTTCGCGCAGCTGGTGGCCGAGGGGCGCCTTCGGCCGACCGGCGAGGTCTCCGCCACGCTCACGTACCACGACCCGTGCTACCTCGGGCGCCACAACGGCGTCTACCGGGACCCGCGCGCCGCGCTGGAGGCGGTGCCCGGCGTTCGGACCGTGGAGATGCCGCGCCACGGCGAGCGCGCGCTGTGCTGCGGGGCGGGCGGCGCCCGGATGTGGATGGAGGAACGGATCGGCAAGCGGATCAACGAGGAGCGCGCCGACGAGGCCGCCTCCACGGGCGCCGACACCGTCGGGGTCGCGTGCCCCTACTGCCTGATCATGCTCGACGACGGCGAGCGGGCCCGCGGCGGGCGCACCGAGGTGCTCGATCTCGCGCAGGTGCTCGCGCGCTCGGTCGTCGGCCCGAACCCCTGACCGCGCTCGAGCCCGCCTGACGGCGCTCGGCCCGGTGCCTGAGGCCCCTCACGTGCCCTGATCAGGCGCGTTCAAGCCACCGCCCCGAACGACCGAAATGAGAACTAGACCGAACGGACTCGGCGTCCCCTCGCTGGGGGGTGCCGACCGGAGGTGCGCGCCGACGCAAGCACGACCGAGCGGCGGGCACCGCCAAAGGACCAGACAGAAGACCATGCAAGAGGACGGAGGACGGTGGAAGCGATGACGCTCCGGGGCGAGGCGACGTCCGCCGAGGGCTTCGGACGACCCGACGAGGTGCTCGAGGTCCCCCCGGACCTCGACGCGCCGGTCGAGGGCGACCGGGCTCGTCTCGCGTACGCGATCCACGACGGGCTCACGCAGGTGATCACCGCGTCCGTCCTCGAGCTCGAGTCGCTCGCGCACCGCGTCGAGGTCGCGCCGTCGGAGGCCGTCGAGGCGCTCCGCCGGGCGGTCGACGAGTTGCGCAGGGCGCTCGACGAGATCCGCGGCGTGCTCGCCAACCTGACACCGGCCACACCCGGGGCGGTGCAGCCGATCGAGGAGCTCCTGCGGAGCGTCCTGGACCGCTGGCAGCTCCCGGCGACGTGGTCGATCGAGGGCGACCTGGCCGAGGTGTCGCCGTCGGTGCTGGAAGCGGCATCGTCGGTGATCCGGGAAGGCATCGCGAACGCCGCCAAGCACGCGGACGGCCGCGAGGTCGCGGTGCGCGTCCTGGCATCCGATCGTTCGGTCGAGGTCAGCGTCGAGGACCACGGCCGCGGCTTCGAGAGCTCGGAGCACGAGCCCGTCGCCGGTCACCTGGGCCTGGACATGTTGCGTCGGCGGGTCGCCGACGTCCACGGAACGCTCGACGTCAGATCGGCGCCGGGCAAAGGAACGCGGGTCGTCGCGAGGCTGCCCCGTTACGGACAAGGAGTAAGCCCGTGAAGGTGCTCGTCGTCGACGACCATGCGCTGGTGCGCCGCGGGTTGGGGCACGTGATCCGCGAGTGCTTCTCCGACGCAGAGGTGATCGAAGCAGGGAGCGCGACCGAAGCGATCGAGCAGCTGTCCACCGGCACGATCGACATCGCGCTGGTCGACGTGCGCATGCCCGACGCCGACGGCCTCGAGCTGCTGCACGACGTGAAGAGCCGTTGGCCGGATCTGCCCGTGATCATGCTGACGTCGTTCGACCACGCGCACTACGTCCGCCGCGCGCTCGCCGAGGGCGCCGCCGGGTACATGCTGAAGGACGCCACGCCGGAGGATCTGGAGCAGGCGATCAACGTCGCGCTGTCCGGCGGCGGGAACGTGCTGTCTCCGAAGGTGATCCAGAACCTGTTCGAGTCGATCGAGGGCGGCGTCGCGGGCGACGGGACCCCGTCGGTCCGCACGGCCGGGTCGCTCACCCAGCGCGAGACCGACATCCTCGCGCTCCTCGCCGAGGGACGGAGCAACCGAGACATCTCGCGCGCGCTGTTCCTGTCGGAGAAGACGGTGAAGGCGCACCTGGCCGCGATCTTCCGCAAGCTGAGCGTCACCAACCGCACGCAGGCCGCGATGGCGGCCGTGTCGATGGGCATCGGGCCGGGGCTGCAGCCGGTGGAGGCGCTCGGCCGCACGATCGGATCCGGGCACTAGCGGAGCGTTCGACAGGAGAGCGGCGATGCCGACTGATCGATACCGGCCCCCACCGGAGCCGGACGAGGACGCGTACGAGGACGCCTGGTACCGCGCCCTCAAGGCCAAGGCGTCGAACCGCTTCGCGGACCCGAAGGACGACACGACCGACGCGCCGCCCGGGACCTCGCCTTCGGCGCCCGACCGGAACGAGGACGACGCCGGGTCGGGCTCCCGCTAGGTCTCGCGGTCGCCGAACTCCTCGAAGAAGCGGCTCGCGGTCGGACCTCGCTGGCCCTGGTACTTGCTCTTCGTTCCCTTCGCGCCGTACGGGACCTCGGCGGGCGTGCTCAGCCGGAAGAACGAGATCTGACCGATCTTCATGTCGGGGTAGATCGTGATCGGCAGGTTCGCGACGTTCGACAGCTCGAGCGTGAGGTAGCCGTCCCAGCCGGGGTCGACGTAGCCGGCGGTCGAGTGGATCAGCAACCCGAGACGCCCGAGGCTCGACTTGCCTTCGAGACGCGCGACCAGGTCGTCGGGCAGCGCCACCCGCTCGATCGTCGAGCCGAGCACGAACTCGCCGGGGTGCAGGATGAAGGCCTCGTCGCCGGCGACCTCGACCATCTCGGTCAGGTCCGGCATCTCGCGACGGACGTCGATGTACGGGTACCGCGAGTTGGCGAAGACGCGGAACTGACGGTCGACGTGCAGGTCGACGGACGAGGGCTGGACGCATGCGTCGTCGAACGGATCGATCTCGATGCGGCCCGCCGCGAGCTCCTTGCGGATGTCGACGTCGGACAGGATCATCGCGGCCGGATGCTACCCGTTCCCCGAGGACGCCACCCAGCGCACGAGCGTGTCGAGCGGCGGCACCCGAATCGATCGACGTGGCCGCCATCGCGAGCCCCTCGTGCAGCGAGCTCGCCCTGCCCGAGACCTCGAGCGCGGCCGCCGCGTTGAGCAGCACGACGTCCCGTCGCGGGCCGGTCTCGCCGCGCAGGATCGCCAAGGCGATCGCCGCCGAGGCTTCCGGGTCGCCGCCGCGGAGGTCGGCGACCTCGGACCGCGCCAGCCCGAGGTCCGCGGGGTCGAGCACCGACTCGCGGAGCTCGCCGTCCACGACGTCGTACACCAGGGCGGGGCCGGTCGTCGTGAGCTCGTCGAGGCCGTCCAGCGCTCGGAACAGCCTCGCCCGTGTCCCGCGCCGGGCGAGCACCTGCGCGAGCAGCGGCAGCATGCGTTCGTCCGAGACGCCGACGACCTGCGCGAACGGTCGCGCGGGGTTGGTGAGCGGACCGAGGAAGTTGAACACGGTCGGCACGCGGAGCTCGCGGCGGACCGGGCCGGCGTGACCCATCGCCGGATGGAACACCGGCGCGAAGATGAACGCGATGCCGGCCTCGGCGAGACAGCGTTCGACGCCGGCCGCGTCCAGGTCGATCCGGACGCCGAGCGCCTCGAGCAGGTCGGCCGAGCCGCAGATCGACGACGCGGCGCGGTTGCCGTGCTTGGCGACGGGGACCCCCGCGCCGGCGACGACGATCGCGGCGACCGTCGAGATGTTGAACGTCCCGCTGCGGTCGCCGCCGGTCCCACACGTGTCGACGACCGGCGCCGGCGGGTCGACCGGGTTCGCGAACCCGAGCATCGTGTCCGCGAGCCCCTCGATCTCCTCCACCGTCTCGCCCTTGGTACGCAGCGCCATCAGGAGGCCGCCGACCTGACCGGGCGTCGCCTCCCCCGACATCACGAGACGCATCGCCTCCGCCGCCTCGTCGCGATCCAGGGAGGTTCCGGCGGAGAGCTTGACAGCACGTGCGGCCAGAGGTCGGGATCCGGCTGCGTCATGGGGCATCGGAGGCTAGCAGGGTGGCCTCGAACGCGGTCCGGCGGGGTCGCTAGACTAGGGACCCGCTGGCTCCGGCGAGCGGCGCTCGCGGGCGTGGTTCAATGGTAGAACGCAAGCTTCCCAAGCTTGAAACGGGGGTTCGATTCCCCTCGCCCGCTCCATCGGCTCGACGACTCCCCAGACACGAAGGCGACCTCACGAGCTCGGACCTCGAGCTCGGCTGACGCACGCCGAGCACCACCGGCCCGGTCGGGCACAGCTCGAACAGCGGACAGTCCTCGCACCGGGGGCGGCCCGCCTTGCAGATCTCGCGACCCAGGTTGATCAGCCCGACGTGCATCGGCGTCTTGAGCTCCTCGGGTACGAGCTCCTCGAGCAGCCGCTGGGCGCGCTCGGCCGAGGTCTTCGGCACCAGGCCGAGTCGCGTCGCCACCCGGTGCACGTGCGTGTCGACCGGGATCGTCTCGCGGCCGAACGCGAAGGCCATCACGACCGCCGCCGTCTTGGGCCCGACACCGGGGAGCGACGAGAGGTACTCCGGCGATCTCGGCGTCCGAACGCGACGCGAGCGCCGACAGGTCGTAGCGGCCCTCGCGCCGATGGATCTCGCGCAGGATCGCCTGGATCCGGGCGGCCTTCGTGTTGTTGAGCCCGCCCGAGCGGATCGTCTCGGCGAGCTCGGCCGTCGGCGCGCGAACCACGTCGTCCCACGTCGGGTACCGGGCGCGAAGGAGCCCGAACGCGCGCTCGGCGTTCAGGTCGCTCGTGTGCTGGGACTGCACGGTGAGGATCAGCTCGTCGAGCGGGTCCGTGGCTCGGGGCGGCGCGAGCTCCCCGAAGTGCCGCTCGAGCCGGCGGGCGAGCGCCCGGACGCGGCGGCGGTCGACGGTCACGTCACCGCGGTGGCGTGGTTGCGGAACTGCGTCAGGTGCGGGCAGGAAGGTGAGCGGCACGGTGTCCGTCGGGCCGTTGCGGTGCTTGGCGACGATCAGGTCGGCCAGGCCCTTCTTGGCCGGGTCGGCGTCCTCGCGGTGGATGAACATCACGACGTCCGCGTCCTGCTCGATCGCGCCGGACTCGCGCAGGTCCGAGAGCTGCGGTCGCTTGTCCTGACGGCGTTCGGGATCGCGGTTCAGCTGGCTGACGGCGATCACCGGGATCTCGAGCTCCTTGGCGAGCATCTTCAGGCCGCGGCTGATCTCGGCGATCTCCTGCTGGCGGTTGTCGACCCGCCGCGTGTGGGACATCAGCTGCAGGTAGTCGACGATGATCATGCCGAGACCCTGCCGGCGCGCGGACAGCCGCCGCGCCTTGGCGCGGATGTCCACGAGCGTGACGTTGCCCGAGTCGACGATGAACAGCGGCGCCTCGTGCAGGCTGTCGGCGGCCTGCGCGATCCGCGACCAGTCCTCGGCGCCGACCCGCTTGTTGCGGATGCTGTCCCACGGGACCCGCGCCTCGCCGCACAGCAGGCGCATCCCGATCTCCCACCGCGACATCTCGAGCGAGAACATCGCGACCGGCAGGCCCGCGTCGACCGCGACGTTGCGGGCGACGTTGGTCACGAACGACGACTTGCCCACGCCCGGGCGGGCCGCGATCACGATCAGGTTCCCCGCCTGCATCCCCGACAGCAGGGTGTCGACGTCGCGGAAACCCGGTCGGCACGCCGGCGAACGCGGACTCCCGGTTCTGGATCCGCTCGAGGTCGGTCATCGCCTCGTCCACGAGCTCGTGCAGCGAGGCGACCTGATCCTTCTCGCCGTGCCGCGCCACCTCGTAGATCCGTTGCTCGGCCTCGTCGGCGACCTGCTCGGGCTCCTCGGGCGCCGAGTAGGCCATGTCCATGATGTCGGCCGCCGCGCCGATCAGCCGGCGCAGCAGCGAGGTCTCGGCGACGATCCGGGCGTAGGACGCGGCGGACGAGGGCGTCGGGACCCGGTCGACCAGGTCGGAGATCGCGAGGTGCCCGCCCACCTCCTCGAGGGTCCCGCGGCGCTTGAGCTCCTCCACCGCGGTGATCGCGTCGACGGGATCCCCGCGGCCGTAGATCTCGCGCAGGGTGTCGAAGATCTTGGCGTTCGCGCTCCGGTAGAAGTCGGCGGGACGCACGATCTCGATGACGTCGGCGATCGCGTCGGGCGAGAGCATCATCGACCCGAGCACGGATTCCTCGGCCTCGATGTTCTGCGGGGGCACCCGCTCCGTCCCGACCTTCGGTCCGATCCGCCGGACGTCGTCCGCAGCCCTCACCAACCCTGCTCCCCCCTCGATCGCCGATGGAACCGGCGGGCAACGCTAGCCCCGCGGAGCCTCCGCTCCCAGCGGAAAACCCCTGGGGAAACCCGATCCCCTGGTCGTGCCTGAAGATTCCTTGTCACTGTGCCTTCCACCTGGGCTTCCCCAGGGGGAAAACCCTGTGGATAGGTGTGTATCGCCCCCCGCCGACACCGGGATCACACGGGTGTGATTCTCCTCCGGCCGGTGGTCAGCGTCTAGGGGCGGGCTGAGGTCGGGGGTCCTCGACGGGCTGCTCGTCTTCGCCTACGCACGGACTTCGTGCTCGGATGCGTGATCGGGCTTCGGCTCCGCTCGACGACGCCCGTCGACGCCCCCTCCCCGCCCGCCGATCGCGGTCCGCGACGCTGGGCAACACCCCGGGAGTTCAAGGATGTCGTGCCGGACCATCGTCGGATCAGCAGGAGCTCATCAGGCAACACCGGCCGACGAGGGCGGACGTCGTCGGTTGCTACCCTCGCGAGATGGCGCCCCTGTGCAGCTTCTGCGGCGAGGAGCCGGTGGTCGCCTGGTACGAGGCTCCCCACTTCCTCCGCTCCGTTGATTCCGCGGACGAGGTGATTGCGGAAGAGGCCTGGCTTGCGTGTTCACCCTGTCTCGACCTCGTGCGCGCGAACGACCGCGACGCGCTCGTCGAGCGCGCGAAGCGCCGCAACGGAAGCGACCCGGAGCCAGAGCACCTGGCTCGACATCTACACGAGAGCCACGAGCGCTTCTGGGGTCCGCGCTCCCGCTGATCCTCGAACGCTAGATCGCGACGGGCGGGGAGGGGTTCGGTCAGGGCGTCGTCGAGCGGAGCCGAAGCCCAAAGGTGGTCCGCAAGCACGGACCGAGCGCGTAGGCGAAGACGAGCAGCCCGGACCGAACCCCGACCTCAGCGCAACCCGCCGAGGCCGGGTGTCCGAACCTCCCTATCCCTCCGAAGCGGATCGCGGCCGTGACCTCCACCGAGATCACCGGATCGACCTCGGCGAACAGGTGCACCTTGACCTCGTGCACGCCGACCGAGCGGATCGGCTCGTCCATCGTGACGTCGTGCCGGTCGACCCGAACGCCGGTCTGGGCCTCGATCGCCTCGGCGACGTCGCTCGGCGTGACGCTGCCGAACAGCCGGCCTTCCTCGCCCGCGTGCGCGGGCACGGTGATCGGCGACGCCATCAGGCGCTGGGCGACCTGCTCGGCGTCGGCCTTGGCGGCGTTCACCTTGGATGCTGTGGGCGCGCTTGAGGCTGTCGACGTGCTTCACGCCGCCCTTGGTCGCCTTGACCGCGAGCCCGCGGGGCATCAGGTAGTTGCGCGCGTAGCCGTCGGCGACGTCCACGACGTCCCCCGGGACGCCGAGCTTGTCGACGGGCTTCTGCAGGATGATCTTCATCGGGTCGAGTACGGCAGCAGGGCCATCTCGCGGGCGTTCTTGACCGCCGTGGCGACGTCGCGCTGGTGCTGCGAGCAGTTGCCCGTCACGCGGCGCGCGCGGATCTTCCCGCGTTCGGACACGAACCGCCGCAGCGTCGCGGTGTCCTTGTAGTCGACGTACTCGATCCGGTCCTTGCAGAAGATGCAGATCTTGCGCTTCTGCTTCTTCTGCCAGCCCTTGTCGTCCTTCTCCCGCTTGGCGGGTCGCCTCTTCGTCTTAGGTGGCATCCAGCGGTGTCTCCTCGTCTGCCGTGGGAGCGCCGACCGTGGCGGGCGTCCAGTCGCTCGAACCACCCGAGCGGCCCTGACGCTCGATCTTCGCGGTCGCCCAACGCAGGCTCGGACCGAGCTCGTCGGCCTCGATCTCGACCACCGTGCGCTTGTCGCCCTCCTGGGTCTCCCAGGAACGCATCTGCAGCCGGCCGGTCACGACGACGCGCGTGCCTCGGGTGAGGCTCTCGGCCGCGTTCTCGGCCAGGCTCCGCCAGGCGTTGACGGAGAAGTACGACGTCTCGCCGTCCTTCCACTGGCCCGACTCGTCCTTGTAGCGGCGGTTGACCGCCACGCGGAACTTCACGACCGCGGCCCCGTTCGGCGTGTATCGCAGCTCGGGGTCGTCCGTGAGGTTGCCCACGATGGTGACCTGGTTCTCGCTCGCCATCTCCATCACCTTCCGTTCCGTGACCGCTCCCCGTCGGATGGCGTACCGGGGAGGGGGAAGTCGCTGTTCGTTACGCGGCCTCGCCGCGAACGACGATCTTGAACCGCAGGACCTCGTCGGCCAGCCGCAGCGTGCGTTCGAGCTCCGTCAGGACGTCGGGATCCGCCGTGAACTCCACCACGACGTAGTAGCCCTCGGCCTGCCGTTCGATCTCGAATGCCAGACGCCGCCGGCCCCAGCGATCGACGTTGCCGACCTGGCCACCCGCCTCGCCGACGACGCGGGTGATGCGGTCCAGCGCCCCGGAGACGACCGACTCGTCGGCCTCCGCGGGCAGGATGAGCATGCCTTCGTACTGCCTCAGTTCTCCACCTCCTCTGGTCTGGACGGCCCCCACGGGGGGAGCAGGATGTGTGGCTGGCGCCCAGTCTAGCGGCTCGCTGGTCGGGCGACCCTAGCACCCGCGGGTGACACGCCGGGACGCGAGGTCGGGTCACCGAACCGTGCTCGGGTAGACTCGTGGGAACGGCTGCCGTGCACTCACGAAGGAGGCGCGAGCGATGAGCATCACGATCCGCGATCTGCAGGCGTGGAAGGCCGAGGGCAAGCGCTTCGCGATGCTCACGGCCTACGACTACCCCACCGCCAAGATCTTCGACGAGGCCGGGATCCCCGTGCTGCTCGTCGGGGACTCGGTCGGCAACACCATCCTGGGCTACGAGAACACCCTGCCCGTCACGATGGACGAGATGCTGCACCACACACGCGCGGTCGCGCGCGGCGTCACGAACGCGCTCGTGGTGGGTGACATGCCGTTCCTCTCGTACCAGGTGAGCGTCGAGGAGGGCGTTCGCAACGCCGGCCGGTTCCTGAAGGAAGGGGGCGCCGGCGCCGTCAAGATCGAGGGGGCGCAGGTCGAGCTCGTGCACACGCTGGTCGATCTCGGGATCCCGGTGATGGCGCACGTGGGCCTCACGCCGCAGTCGGTCCACGCGATGGGCGGCTACCGCGTGCAGGGCCGCGGTGAGGAGGCCGCGCGGGTGACCGATCAGGCGCTCGCGCTCGAGAAGGCGGGCGCGTTCGCGATCGTCCTGGAGGCCATGCCGTCCGAGCTCGGCGCCGAGCTCACCACGACCCTGCAGATCCCCACGATCGGCATCGGCGCGGGACCGGGGACCGACGCGCAGGTGCTGGTCTCTCCCGACCTGCTCGGGCTATCCGAACGCGTCCCGAAGTTCGCGCGCGCCTACGTCGACCTGCGCGGCCAGATCGCGAAGGCCGCGACCGAGTTCGCCGCCGACGTCGCCGCCGGGACGTTCCCCGACGAGGAGCACTCGTACACGTAGCGGACCGGTCAGCCGACCCGATCCAGGAACGCGAGCGTTCGCTCCTTGAGCAGCCGAGCTGACGGCTCGTCGTAGTCCTCCGACGTCGGGTCGGCGAACAGGTGGCCGGAACCCGGGTAGACGAACAGTTCGGCGTCCTCGACCTCGGCGGCCAAGGCCTCGGCCACCGGCAGATCCTCCTCCGCCCAGGGGTCCTGTTCCATGAAATGGATCTGGACCGGCACGCCCTCGGGCCACGGGCCCCCGAACTCGGAGGGCGGCAGGGCCCCGTGGTACAGGAGCGCCCCCCGCGCGCCGGGTCGCGTCTGCGCCAGCGACTGCGCCGGCATCACGCCGAGGGAGAAGCCCGCGACGACGATGTCCTCGGGCAGCCCCTCCGCCGCCGCCGCACCGCGGCGGATGATCTCCCCGAAACCGATCTGCCGCGCATGCGCGACGCCTTCGTCGACGGTCCCGAACGTCTCGCCGCCGCCGAACAGGTCCGGCGCGTGGACCGTGTGGCCTGCCTCCGCGCAGCTCCTCGGCGAACGCGAGGAACCCGGGCGTCTGCCCTTGCGCGTGATGGAACAGGAGCACGGTCGTCATCGGGACCACTGTAGCCAACGCCCCGAACCGTCATCGGCCCGAGACCGCAGCACAGGACCCTCGGTCGCGTTCCCCGCGCGAGGGCGGACTACCCAGGATGGGCCGTCCCAAGTTCCGTCCGGAGGACCCTCAGGCCGGCTACGAAGCGTGCCGAAGGTACAGGGACGGCACGAACGGGTGGCGCCCACGAGGCGTCCCCCACCGGCGGAGCCACATCCTGGATCTGGCCGGACGTGAAGGCGGGGCCGCCTCCCCCTCGGCGGCCCCGCCGCCTTTTCCGGCCTCGGCACCGAGGCGAACCCGCCCCGGAGATAATCGGCCGGATGCCGAACGCCGTCCGACGGATCGGGCTCGGGACCGTCTTCGCGCTGCTCGCGGGCACCCTGGTGCTCGGTCACGCGCTCAAGGCGCCGTGCGCGTCCGGCGAGTGGAGCGACAACCGCCAGTACACGCGGCTGTGCTACTCGGACATCGTGCACCAGCTCGCCACCGAGCAGCTGCGGCGAGGGCCGCCTCCCCTACCTGGACGCGTGCGTCGAGGGCCCCGGCCGAATGCGACGAGTACCCGGTGCTCACGATGTGGACGATGCGGGCCGCGGCGTGGGTCTCGGGCTCGAGCACCACCGGCTTCTTCTACTCGAGCGCGATCGCGATGTGGATCGCCGCGTTCGTGATCGCGTTCTGCCTGTACCTGCTCGTCGGCGATCGCGTCCTGTACTTCGTGCTCGCCCCGACGCTCGCGCTGTACGCGACGATGAACTGGGATCTGCTCGCGGTCGCGTTCGCGATGGGCGGCACGCTCGCCTACCTGCGTCGCAGGGACGGCTGGTCGGGGGTGCTCCTGGGGCTCGGGGCCGCGGCCAAGGTCTTCCCGATGTTGCTGGTCGTCCCGTTCGTGGCCGGCCGCTTCCGCGGGAAGGAGCCCGACCGGGGGTTCCGGCTCGCGTGGACCGCCGTCGCGGCGTGGGTGGCGGTGAACCTGCCCGTTCGCGCTCCTGGCGCCGACGGGCTGGTGGGAGTTCTTCCGTTACAACGCGGCCCGCTTGGCCGACTGGGACAGCCTGTGGTACGCTGGCGTGCGAACGCACCACCGGCCAGACCTGCACGAACACGCGACTGGTCAACCTGGCGTCCCTGGGGCTGTTCGTCGCGTGGGTCGCGGTCGTGTGGTTCGTCAAGGCGAGGCGCGACCCCGGGTTCCCGCGATGGACGCTCGGGTTCCCGATCCTGGTGGTGTTCCTGCTGACGAACAAGGTCTACTCGCCGCAGTTCAGCCTGTGGCTGCTCCCGTGGTTCGCGCTCGCCTTCCCCCGGCTGGGGTGGTTCGTCGCGTTCGAGGTCGCGGACGTGGCGGTGTTCGTCACGCGTTTCTCGTGGTTCGGCCGCTACCTCGGTCTCGACGACGGCGCCGCGGGGTTGCCGGTGGGCGTGTTCGAGCTCGCGGTGGCGGTGCGGGCGCTGATCCTGGTGGCGTGCGTGATCGGGTGGATCCGCGGTCCGCGCACGGGTCCGGCGTCCGCCCCGGACGAGGGTCGGCCCGCGACCGCGGAGGTCCTCACGTGAGCTCCCGCCACGATGCGAGCGAACCGCCGGGTTCGGCTCCGTCCCCGCCGACCTCGGACGGGGATAATCGGGCGGTGCCTGCGCCCACGCGGACGACCTCGACGCGGACGATCGGGATCGGCGTCGTGTTCCTCCTGGTCGCCGGGACCCTCGCGGTCGGCTTCGCGATCAAGGCACCGTGCGTCCTGGACGACTGGAACGACGGCCGTCCGTTCACGCTCGGCTGCTACACCGATCTGGTCGGCCTGATCCAGAGCGAGCAACTGACCGGCGGCCGGCTCCCGTACCTGGACCCGTGCCAGGGCGTGGCCGAGGACAGCACGTGCGACGAGTACCCCGTGATCACGATGTGGACGATGCGTCTGTCGGCGTGGGCGTCGCGGAGACAGCACCACCCGCTTCTTCTTCGCGAACGCGATCCTGATGTGGATCGCGGCGCTCTGGACGGCGTTACTCCTGTACATGATGGTCGGCCGGCGCGTCCTGTACTTCGCGCTCGCGCCCACGCTCGCGCTCGCGGCGACGAACAACTGGGATCTGCTCGCCGTCGCGATCGCGACGGCGGCCACGTTCGCGTACCTCCGCAGACGCGACGTGTGGTCCGGGGTGCTGCTCGGCCTCGGCGCGGCGGCCAAGCTCTATCCGGCGCTGTTCGTCGTCCCGTTCGTCGCCGGCCGGTTCCGGGGGAAGGAACCCGACCGGGGGATCCACCTCGCGTGGGCCGCCGCGGGTACCTGGATCGCGGTGAACCTCCCGTTCGCGCTGTGGGGGACGACGGGATGGATGGAGTTCTTCCAGAACAGCAAGTCGCGCAGCGCGAGCTGGAACAGCCTGTGGAACGCGGCCTGCAAGCTCGCCACCGGCCAGGGGTGCGAGAACACGAGCCTGATCAACATCGCCTCCCTCGTGCTGTTCATCGCGTGGGTCGTGGTGATCTGGGTGGTCAAGGCCCGGCGCGATCCCGGCTTCCCGCGGTGGACGCTGGGGTTCCCGATCCTGGTCGTGTTCCTGCTGTCGAACAAGGTGTACTCGCCGCAGTTCAGCCTGTGGCTGCTCCCGTGGTTCGCGCTCGCGCTCCCCAACCTCCGGCTGTTCATCGCGTTCGAGGCCGTCGACGTGGTGGTGTTCCTGACCGAGTTCGGGTGGCTCGGCGCGAGCAACGGGGTGACCGGGGGGCTGACGCGAGATCCCCACCTCGCGTGTTCGAACTCGCGATCTTGGTGCGCGCCGGGATCCTCGTGCTCTGCGTGATCGACTGGATCCGCCGGCGCGAGCCCTCGCCCGAACCCGAACCGCCGCTGCCGCTCGCCGACGAGGTGCCCGAGCACGTCCCCGTCTGACGCCATGGGGACCCAACCCGAGCGCCCCACCGCGGCCGAGGCGTCGGCCGGACCTCGGAGGAGACCCCGCACGGTCCGAACGACGCCCGCGAGCGGATCCTGCGCGCCGTCCGCTTCTGCCTCGTCGCGTTCGTCGGCCTCCGCGTCGCGATGTTCCTGATCGGCGTGATCGGCGTCACGCTGTTCCCGCCGCTGCGCGCGGTCGGGGTGCCGGGGTGGCCGGCGCCCGCGTTCGAGCAGGGATGGCACAACGCCTTCGCAGCCTGGGAGCGGTTCGACGCGCTGTGGTTCCTGCGGATCGCCGAGGACGGCTACCGGCTCCGAGACGGGAGCGCCGCGTTCTTCCCGCTCTACCCGCTGGCGATCCGCGGGCTCTCGTTCGTGCTCGGCGGCCACCCCTTCGCGGCGGCGACGATCGTGTCGAACGCCGCCTTCTGGGGCGGCTTGGTCGTCACCTACCTCCTGACCACCTCCGAGCTGTCCGAACGCACCGCCCGAACCACGGTGCTGCTGATGTGCGTGTTCCCGACCGCGCACTTCTTCCTGATGCCCTACAGCGAGTCGCTGTTCCTCCTCCTGTCCGTCACGGCGTTCTGGGGAGCCCGCCGTCGGCGATGGTGGGTCGCAGGAGCCGCCGGGGCGTTGGCGGCGCTCACCCGCAGCATCGGGGTCGTGATCGCGCCGGCGCTCGTGATCGAGGCGCTGCACCAGCGCGTCGAGCGGCGAGGACCGGCATGGCCCGGGTTCCTCGCGGCGGCGGCCACGGGCTGCGGGCTCCTCGTGTACCTCGGCTCCTGGGGGCTCCGGGCGGGCGAGTGGCTGGCCCCGGTGACGTTCCAGGCGAACTGGGAACGCACGTTCTCGTGGCCCTGGGTGACCCTGTGGGACGGGACCGGCGACGCGTTCCGCTACGTCGGCGAGATCAACGGGGGCTACTGGCTGCTCGACTGGCTGATCGTGATCCCGATGCTCGCCGCCTCGGTGTACGCGCTCGTGCGCCTGCGGCCCGCCTACGGGGTCTACCTGTGGAGCGCCCTGCTGATCCCGCTGGCCTTCGTCTTCCCGGACCGGCCGCTCATGTCGATGCCCCGGTTCGTCCTGCCCCTGTTCCCGGCCTTCTGGGGGCTGGCGCTCGGGCTCGAGCGCCTCCGGATCCCCCGATCCGCCGCGCTGGTCGTCTGCGCGTTCGGCCTGGGGGTCCTGTCCGTGCTCACGGTCAACTGGTACTACATCTTCTGACACGTCTTCTGGCGCGTCCCGGCCTCCATATAGGATGGGCTCGCGCCGTCGAGGTCCGGAGGGGGAAGCGTGACGATTCGGGTAGCGATCGCGGACGACCATTCGCTCGTTCGCCAAGGGCTCCGCCGGTACCTGGACATGGCCGACGGGATCGAGGTCGTCGGCGAGGCCGCCAACGGGCAGGAGCTCGTGGACCTGGTCATCAAGGAGGAACCGGACATCGCCCTGGTGGACATCCGGATGCCCGAGATGGACGGACTCGAGGCGGCCCGGAAGATCCGCGAGACCCATCCCAAGACCGGCGTGATCATGCTCACCGCCTACGACGACCGGCAGTTCGTGGTCGAGGCCGTGCGGAGCGGGGCCCGAGGCTACGTCCTGAAGGCCCGCGACGCCGAGCATCTGATCCAGACCGTGCGCCTGGTCGCCGGCGGCAACATGGTGATCGACCCCCAGCTGGTGGTGGCGCTGGCCGAGGAGCTCTCCCAGGCCAAGGAGCGGGACCGCCGCGCCGAGACCCTGACCGCGCGCGAGATCGAGGTCCTGCAGCTGCTCGCGTTCGGGCACACCAACCGCGACATCGCCGAGCGGCTGTACATCTCGCCCGACACCGTGAAGACCCACCTCGAGCACATCTTCGAGAAACTCGGCGCCTCGGACCGAACCGCGGCCGTCGCCGAGGCCCTCCGGCGCCGCCTGATCGAGTAGCCGTCCCCGTGCCCGGCGGGACGATCCTCCGCGTGGACTAGTCACCACGGGCTACGGCCGTGCCCGCCGGACGGCCTAGGGCCGGTTCCATCGGTTGACCCCGGTCGGGTGATGGAGGCGCGACGCCGCCTGCTTCATCATGGACGCTCGAACGATGTCCACGCAGACACAGCGCAGGGCTCCATGGTTCGCGCCCTTCGTCCTCCTCGTCGCGGGCGGCGGCGTGGCTTTCGCGTACGCGGTCTCGAGCCGCTCCGGCTCGGCCGAGGAGATCCGGTTCCCGGTCGTCGCGGGCTCCTGCCTGCTGTCGGCGATCGTGATCTTGCTGCGGAGCCGGCATCAGGACGCATGGCGGAGCGCCCGCTCGCTCGGCCTGGGGATCGCGGCCATCGGGGTCGTGAGCGGCGCGCTCCTGATGACCGAAGCGACCGGGCCCGAACCCCCCAGGCTCGGGCTGTACGACCTCGGCTTCCTCGCGGTGGCCGTGTTGTTCCTCGTCGCCGTGGCGATCGAGTTCCGCGAGCACGTGGCGCGAGAGGATCGACGCGAGATCGCGGCCGACGTGGCCCTGCTGAGCGCGGCGATCGGCACGATGCTGTTCCTGAACCTTCGGCCGGAATCGAGCACGGACCCGGCGAGCGCCGCCTCCTCCGCGGAGTTCGCGCTGATCATCGCCTCGGGTGTCTCGGCCTACGGCGCCCTTGCGCTCGCGCGACCCAACGTCGCGCACCTCGGGATGTTCCTCGCCGTCTGCGCGATCTGCGTGGGCGTCCACGGGTTCGCGAGGCTGTGGCTCGACTCGTCGTTCGAGATCGGTCGACCCGGGGTCGACCTGCCGATCGCGTTCGCCGCGCTGTTCCTCGCCGCCCTCGTGAGCGTGATCCCGCGCAAGGAGACGGAACGCCGCAAGGACCCTGCCCGGTACGGCCGGGCGATCCTCACGACGCTCTCGGTCGCGGCGACCAGCGCCGCGCTCGCCCTGGTCGCGGTCGACAAGCGCAACGCCACGATCGATGACAGCCAGGCCTCGCTGCTGATCGGCGTGCTCGCCGCGGCGGTCGCGCTCCGCATCCTGGTGAACCAGGTCCGTGGCACGCAATCGCAACGGGCGGTCCACGACGCGCTCGATCAGAAGGAGGTCGCGCTGCGCGAGACCGACAAGGCGCTGTCGCGGCTCCAGCGCGCGAACGAGACCCTGCGCGAGTCCGAGGAACGCCTCCGCACGGTCTTCGAGTCCGCGGTCGACGGCATCGTCGAGCTCGACCCTCGGGACGTGGTCGTCCGAGCGAACGGCGCCTTCTGCAAGATGGTCGAGCTCCCGCAATCGCTCGTCGAAGGCCAGCCCTGGACCGCGCTCGCCGCCTCGATCCAGGCCGACGAGCACTTCGCGTCGCTCCCCGTGACCGGGCAGGGAACGCTCCAGCGCGAGGGGCACGCGATCTACCTCGAATCGCGGACGTCGGAGATCCCCGGCGACCCGCCACGGCGGCTGCTGCTGGTCCGCGACGTGACGGCGGCCCGGGTGGCCGACCAGACGATCCGGTCGCTGTTCAAGTTCCTGCAGGACCGAGACGAGGACCGGACGCGGATCATGCGCCGGACCAACGCCGCGATCGAGGGCGAGCGCAACCGGATCGCGCGCGACCTGCACGACGGGCCGGTACAAGGGGTGTCGGCCGCGTCGCTGTCGCTCGAGGCCGTGCTGCTGATGCTCAAGGCCGGCGAGCTCGACGAGGGGCTCGGCATCCTGTCCAAGGTGCGCTCGGAGCTGTCGGAGGAGGCGGACAACCTGCGGCGGCTGATGTCGGGCCTGCGCCCGCCGCTCCTGGAGGAGCGCGGGCTGATCCCGGCGCTCCGGGAGACGGTCGACCGGTTCGGGCGCGACAACCACGTCCACACCGAGTTCTCGGGCCGCGCGAGCGGCGAGATCCCGCAGGACCTCGAGACGCTGGCCTACCGCGTCGTCCAGGAGGCGCTGTCGAACTCGGCCAAGCACGCCCACCCGGTCTCGGTGACCGTGGGCGGTGGAGACGACCGGCGGCCAGCTCCGCGTCGAGATCATCGACGACGGCGAAGGCTTCGACGCCGGCAAGGCCCGCGAGTACCTGCAGAGCGGGCGGGTCGGCCTCGCCTCGATGCGCGAACGCGTCGAGCTCGCCAACGGTACGTTCATGGTGCACTCGGCGCCGGGCAGGGGGACGACCGTGGTCGCGTCGCTGCCGATGGGCGCGGTCCCGGCGGCGAGGGAGTTCTCGAGCGACGACGAGACGCCGGAACCGGTCGACGAGCCCGCCCCGAGAACCAACGGCGGACGGCCCGCGCGTCAGCTCGAGTCGAGCAGCGCGGGGCGTTCGGGCAGCGCCGCCGGCGGGGACGGGCTCGGCGACGGGGAGGGCGACGGGCTGGGCGACGGGGCTCGGGCTCGGCGACGGGCTCGGGCTGGGCGACGGCGACGGGCTCGGCTCGGGCGACGGGCTGGGCTCGGGCGAGGGCGACGGCGTGACCGACGGCGCCGGCAGCGGCGGCGGGAGTCGGCGCGCCCAAGGTGTAGCCCTCGAACGACGGCGTCGCGAAGTCCTTGATCTGCATGTTGGCGGTGGCCTGCTCCATGAAGTCGTGCCAGATCAGCGCCGGGATCGTGCCGCCGAACACCGCCGAGTAGCCCTCGACGTTCGTCAGCGGGATCTCTCCCTCCGGGTACCCCACCCACACGCAGGTCACCAGCTGCGGCACGTACCCGCAGAACCACGCGTCCCGGTACTCCTGCGCGGTCCCGGTCTTGCCGGCGGCGGGACGGCCGATGTTCGCGGCGGTGCCGGTCCCGCTCGTGATCACGGTCTGGAGGGCGTGGGTCACGAGGTCGGCGTCGTTCTGGCGCAGGACCAGCTTGCCGCGCCCGCCGATCTGCAGGTCGGTCTTGCCGTCCGCGAGGTCGACCCGCTCGAGCGGCGAGGCACGGTGCCTCCACCCGCGGGCGGCGAGCGTCGCGTAGGCGTCCGTCATCTCGAGCGGCGTGACCGCCTGCGTCCCGAGGGTGATCGAGCACACGGGCTCGAGCGGCGACCGGATCCCCATGTCCCCCGCGACCTCCACGATCGCGCCCGGCGTCACGGCCGATGCGACCTGCGCGTAGACCGTGTTCACCGAGTGCGTCGTCGCCGAGAGCAGCGTGAAGGTCCCACTCTCCGAGTCGCTCGCGTTCGAGAGCGTCCACGGCGCGCCATCCGTGTAGCAGGCGGGGTCCTGGATCGTGATCGGGGAGGGGCCGTACCATCGGGAGTTCAGCGAGTACCCCTGCTCGATCGCCGTGGCGAGCGTGAACGGCTTGAACGCCGACCCCGCTTGACGACCCGAGCCGCCGTCGCCGGTCGCGAGGTTCACCTTCGAGACGTTGAAGTTCTTCCCGCCGTACATCGCGCGGACGGCGCCGTTCCGAGGATCGATCGCGACGACCGCGGCAGCGGGGTCGCCCGGCGTCGGCAGGCGGTTCGCGACGGCCTCCTCCGCGTACCGCTGCATGTCCGAGTCGAGCGTCGTCGTGACCTGCAGCCCGCCGCCGAACACCTGGCCCTCGCCGTAGGTCGAGATCAGGTCGCGCCGGGTGTAGTCGAGGAAGTAGCCGAGCTTGGCCGGGAAGTTCAGGCCGACCTCGATCGGGTCCACCTTGACCTTGCGGGCCTCGAGCTGGGCCGCGCGCTCGGCGGTGAGGTAGCCCTCGGACGCCATCTGGTCGAGGACGTAGTTCCGCCGCTCGGTCGCCTCCGGCTCGTGTTCGACCGGGTCGTAGAACGACGGGCTCTGGACCATGCCGGCGAGCAGCGCCGACTCGAGCGCCGAGAGCTCGGACGCGTCCTTCTGGAAGAACGTCTGCGCGGCCGCCTGGACTCCGTACGCGCCGCGACCGAAGTAGACCGTGTTCAGGTACTTGGCCAGGATCTCGTCCTTGGTGAACTCGCGCTCGACCTTGATCGCGAGCAGGCTCTCGCGGACCTTCTGCCCGAGCGTGCGCGGCGGGACCGCGTACGTCTCCTCGCCGGTCTCCGGATCCTCCGTGTACTGGCCGGCGTAGACGTTCTTCACGAGCTGCTGGGTCAGGGTCGAGCCGCCCTGCACGATCTCGCCGGAGACGAGGTCGGTCCACGCCGCGCGGACGATCCCGGTGACGTCGATGCCGGGGTGGTCGTAGAACCCCTGGTCCTCGACGGCGATCACCGCGTGCTGGAGCTGCAACGGCATGTCCGAGAGCGGGATGATCGTCCGGTCGACGGTCGAGTGCAGCGTCGCGATCTGGTTGCCGTCGCGGTCGTAGATGTAGGTGGTCTGCAACGGCGGGGGCGTCTTGGGCAGCTCCAGCTGCGAGTAGATGTAGGAGAGCGTCAGCAGCAGACCGATGACGGCGACGAGGGGCACGACGACGAACACCCACCACCAGCGGCGGAGCCAGGCCTTGAAGCCCTTCTTCCGCTTCTTGGTTCGGGCGTGCTTACGACCCTTGTGTGCGCGCGCGGGCGCGGTCTTGACCGCCAACTCGTCGTCAAGTGTAGTCACGGGTCGCCATTCCTCCCCCACGCGACCTGCGGAAACGTCGTGGAGTTCCCATGGAGACTGGCGAGGGGCTCCGGATCAGCCGGCGCGGGCCACGAAGGCCTCGTGCAGGTGGTTCCAGTGGCACTCGGTGCAGACCTCCACCACGTAGCACCACGAGCCCGGCCGATCGGCGGCCATGTCGAGCCCGACGTCGAGCGGCCATACGCGCCCGTTGTCGTGCTTGAGCCCGTCCCCGTAGACGTAGGTCACGAGCTTGAGCCTGGCGTCGTGGCAGACCGGGCACTCCCGGCGGGTCTGCTCCCCCACGTGCTCGGCGGCGCGCATCAGCTCGGGGTGGGCGTCGCAGATGTCGGTCCACGAGGCGAGGCCCGTCCGGACCTGGTTGATCAGCGCGCGCTTGGCGAGCGAGTAGTCCACCGTCGCCAGCAGGTGGCGGCGGCCTCGCTTGACCGGGAGCCGTTGTCGCATGGCAGCCATGGTCGAGGCATCGTACACCCGCCTCCCGACGAGGGCGGGTTCGATCGTTCGGGAGGTTCAGGGGACGGGGAGGTCGACCTGGGCACGCGCCTCGGCCCTCACCGTTCGGTCCCCCGCGACGAGGAACAGGTCACCCACCGGCAGACGAACGGAAACCGTGGCCTCGAACGTTCCGCGGTCGCACGCGCAGCTTTCGAGCGCGGCATCGTTCCGAGCGGCGTACTCGGCGGCGAGCTCCGCCGGTTCGGGCCCCGGCTCGTCGATCGCGAGCGCCTGCGCCGCCGCGAGCGCCGCCGCGTCGGCGGCCGTCTGCGCTCGCGACGCCGCGTGGAGGACCCGGGCGACGTCCGAAGCACCCATCGCGAGCACCACCAGGGCCGCCATGACCGCGGCGCTCAACACGGTGACCGAACCCCGCTCGGCCTCCATCCGGGCGATCGGCGACGCGCGACGCGCCCTCGGCGTCCCCTCGGGACCGATGACGTTCACGCGAACTCCTGACGCATCGTCGCGCTCGCTCGGAGCGAGACGGACTCGGGGAGCAACCACCCCGCCAGCAACGATGCGATCGGCGCGTCGTACGTCACCTCGACCGTCACCGGTGCACCACGGGCTCCGCTCCACGTCGCGTCCACGTCGATGCGCGCGGGATCCAGCCCGACGGCGGCCGTCCGGACCGCCTCCTCGACCGCATCGCTCGACCCCTGGACGGCGGCCTCGCGCGCGCCCGCGCGCGAGGCCTGCGTGAGCACGAGGGAGTCGCGGGCGATGACCCCGACCTGCACGAGCGCCGAGCAGCAGGAGCAGCAGGATCGGCAACAGCAGGGCGAACTCGACGGCCGCGGAACCGCGTTCGTGCGCGCGATCAGCCGGCACTGCCGGCAACCTGATCGATGATGGAGTCGAAGAACGCCGGCAGCCTGCCCGACGATCGCGCCCATGCGATCAACACCACGGCGACCGCGGCAGCCGCGAGGATCACGAGCGCGTACTCGGCCGTCGTCTGCCCCGCCTCCTCGGAGATCCGGTGGCGCGCTCGCACGTAGCGGGCACGGACGTACCAGGACAAGAGCATCCGGTTCACCTCCTCTCAGGCGATCGATCGGACGGTGGTCAGCAGGACCGGGACCACCGTCAGGAGGAGGAAGGCGGGGAGGACGAGGAACACGAGCGGGAAGAGCATCTTCACCGGCGCGGTCCGAGCGCGTTGGGCGGCGGTCGCCCGTCGAACCTCGCGCACGTCCGTGGCGAGGTGCTCGATCTCCTCGGCGAGCGACGACCCGAGGGAGTCGGTCCGCGCCAGCGCGCCGAGCAGCCGCTGCAGGTCCGGGAGCGCGAGGCGATCACCGACGGCGATCAGCTCGTCGCGCCATCGAACGCCAAGGTCGCTCGCATCGAGCACCGACCGGAGCCCGTCCGCGAGCGGACCCGTGGCCGCCTCGACCGCGCGTCGGAACGCGAGCTGGGGCGGGAGACCGGCCGACGTCGCGACCGCCAACAGGTCCAGGAGCACCGGGATCTCGCGATCGGCGGCCGCCGACGTTCGGCGGGCCGCCCGCGCGAGCACCAGATCCGGGACGCGCCAGGCGACCAGGGCGGCCGGGGCGCCCAGGACCGGCCCGACGATCGCCCAGCCCGCGAGCATCGCTGCGCTTGCGAGGAGCGCCTTCGACGCGACGACCTCTCGTTCGCTCCGGTCCGTGCCGCTCCGGTCCAGGCGCGTCCTCGTCGTCCGCGAGAGGCGGATCGCTTCGCAGGATCGGCCAGCCGCCGACGACCTCGAGCGCGTTCCCGATCGCGGGCGTCTGACGTCGGACGATCACGCCCGACGCCAACGGATCGGAGTTGCGGCCCGGACCGAACGCCCCGACCGCGAACGCGGCTCCGAGGCCCGCCTGGATCGCCACCAGCGTCGTGGTCACGGCTCTACCCGAAGCAGGTGTCGGATCCAGCCGTACGCCAACGCCTGCAGGGCGAAACCGACCGCGATCGCCGCGACCCCCGCAGGCGTCTCGTAGGCGGCCTCGAGATCTCGCCGGGCGATCACCGACAGGAACAGGAAGAACCCGATCGGGAGCAAGCCGAGGATCGTGGCCGACAGCCGCGCCTGTGCCGTGAGCGACTCGAGCTCGCGGGACGACGCCCGGCGATCTCGGAGCGTCCGGGCGAGGTTCTCCAGGCTCACGGCCAGCGAGCCGCCCGTCCGCCGATGGAGCTTGAGCACGCCGGCGACGAGCCGAGCGTCCGGACCCCCCACGTCACGAGCCCAGGCGTCGAGCGACTCGTCCATCGGATCACCGAGCCCGGTGCGATCGGCGAGCCGGCGGAACGTCGAGCCGAGCAGGGGATCCAATTCGGTTGCGGCGAGCTCGATCGCCTGGTGCAGCGAACGACCCGAGCGCATCGCGGAAGCGATCAGCGAGACCGCCTCGGCGAGACGTTCCTGTGTCGCTCGCTCGCGGCGACGCTTCCGGCGTCGGGCGACCATCGTCGGCGCCGCCAGCACGACCGAGATCATCGCGATCGAACCGGCGATCCCGGCGAGACGGCCGCCGAGGAACCACGCCGCAACGGCGCCCGTCGCGACGAGGACGTTCCGCGGCACGCGCAACATCGGCTTCGGTGTCGGCGTCGCGTCCGTCGAGACGAGCCCGGCGAGCAATCGCCTCGAGCGTTCGGTCGCCGTCGCGCGCGTGAGCAGCGTCGTCGACATGGCTACCAGCCCTGCGACGGCGACCGCCACGATCACGCCGGTTCCCAGGCATCGATGCCGGCCTCGAACAGCCTCGGGTCGACGTCCTGGTCGCGTTCGGCGAGGGAGGCGACCACCCTCGGTGCGATCCCCGTGCACACGAAGGCGCCCTCACGCCCGATCCGTGGACGGAATCCGAAGATCTCGACGACCACCGGTTCCCCGGCCCCGTCGAGCTCGTCGACCGCCGCGACCTGGAACACGACGCGCCGGCCGTCACGCAGACGCGCGGTGTGCACGACGACGTCGATCGCCGATGCGACCTGCGCCCGAACGTGGGCGACGGGGAGGTCGACGTCGGACATCAGCGCCATGGTCTCGAGTCGCCAGAGGGCGTGACGCGCGGAGTTCGCGTGCGCCGTCGAGAGCGACCCGTCGTGCCCCGTGTTCATGGCTTGGAGCATGTCGAGCGCCTCGCCGCCGCGGACCTCCCCCACGACGATGCGATCGGGCCGCATCCGGAGCGCGTTCCGCACCAGGTCCCGGACCGTGACCTCGCCGCGACCCTCGACGGTCGCCGGCCGGGACTCGAGGCCGATCACATGAGGTTGCGCGAGTCGGAGCTCGGCGGCGTCCTCGATCGTGATCAGCCGTTCCTCGGGCGGGACGAAAGTGGATAGGACGCCCAACAGCGTCGTCTTCCCCGAACTGGTCCCGCCCGAGATCACGATGTTCATGCGTCCCCGAACGCACGCCGCGAGGAACCCGAGCATCCGCGGTCCGATCGTCCCGCGCTCGAGCAGATCGCTCGGGCCGAGCGGCACGGACGAGAACTTGCGCACGTTCAACACCGGACCGCAGAGCGAAAGAGGCGGAACGATCGCGTGCACCCGAGAGCCGTCCGGAAGTCGCGCGTCCACCCAAGGTGACGTTGCGTCGACCCGGAGACCCAGGGGTGCCACGATACGTTCGATCACGTGGAGGACCGCCTCCTCCCCCTCAAACAGACGGTCCACCACCCTCTCGATCCGCCCCTTCCGCTCCACGTAGACGTCGTCGGGTCCGTTCACCATCACCTCGGTGACCTCGGGGTCCTTGAGCAGGAACTCGATCGGACCCATCCCGACGACCGCATCAGAAACCGCATTCACCACGTCCGCGAGCGCGTTCTGCGGCAGCATGTGGCCCTGCTCCCGCAGCAGCGACAGCGCCTCCTCCCGCACCCGCAACCGGCGCTCGGCGCGAGGCATCGCATCGAGCTGCCGTGCATCCACCCGGCCGATCAGCCGCTCGTGCAGGCTGCGGCGGACGTCCACGAGCGCATCCGTCGGCCTCACGATGCCTCCTGCGCCCGTCGAGCCAGCCCGTCGAGCGCGCGCCCGATCCGCCCGCGGATCGGCACCAGGCGACCGTGATCCTGGGCTCGCCCGACCGCGCGATCCGAAGGGATCACGGCGATCGGGGGCTGCCCGAAGACGCGTTCGACGTCGCCCGGCGTGATCTCGGATCTCCCGGCTCGATTCACGACGAACGAGCAGCGGCCCTCCAGCGCCGCGACCTCGATCGCACGCTTGGCGTCCCGGAACGAGAGCACATCGAGCCCGAGCACAACGAGCACGCGATCGGCCACTTCGAGCCCGGCCCGCGCGACCTCGTCGAGCGCGCGCGGGACGTGCAGGACGACGACGTCGCACGATCGCCGCGCCGCGGAGATCGTGGCGCGGTAGATCGGGGCCCCGGTGGTCGGGAACCGTTGCCCGGGCGCGGGGGCGAGGAGCGCGTCGAACCCGGCCGGATGCCGCCACGCGAGCTCGTCGACGTGCTGGGACGCCACCTCGTCGCCCAGGGGGACCAGATCGGCGATCGTCCTCGGCTCCTCGTCAGCGGGAACGCCGATCGCGGCCGAGGCATCGGCGAAGATCACGTCGAGATCCACCAAGATGCAGCGCCGATCGCGCTTGGCGAACGCGGCCGCCAGATGCGTGGCCACGAACGTCGCGCCGGTACCCCCTCGCGCCGCGTAGACGGCGAGCACCGGCGCTCGCACGCCGTTCGACTCGTCCGGCTTGGATCCGACGCGCGCCGCGGCGAGCGCGAGCTCCTCGCGCTCGGCGGGCCAGAGGAAGAACCCGGTGGCTCCGCCGCGGATCGCGCGACGCAGAGCGCCCACCGATTGGCTCGTGTCGACGGCGAGCAGCGTGGTGCCGTTCAGCAACCCGCGCGAGGGAACCAGCGAAGGTGCGGCGACCACGGCATCGGGCTCGAGCTGCCGGACGGCCTCCGCGAGTTGCGCGGCGTCGACGGCGGTCCCGACGACGCGAGCACGACCCGTGCGATCGAGGAAGTGCATGACCTCCTCGGCGACGTCCGGAGTCTCCAGCGCCAGCACGATCCGCGCGACCTCCTCCATCTCCGCTCCACGTCCAAGGGGAAGAGCCGACCAACGAGAGAGGGAGATCCGTTCCGGGGAGTGGCGGCGAACCGCGTGGGCGAACAGTACGCGGTTGCAGGGGTACCGGACAATCGCCAGGGCAGCCGATTCGGCGTTCTTGTCGGGCGAGGGTGGCGACGGAGATCTCGGTCGGCCGTTCGGAGCGACTTGTCGACCTCGGAGGGGACACCCGAACGGCGAACTTGCCCGAGCCGACAGGCGTGTGCCTAGGGTCGAAGGAACCGATCCCTACCCGGGATCTCGAGCACGCGCCGATGGCCCGGTCGGCACGAACCGCCGGGTTCCTGCGCGGGAAGGAGAGGGGGCGTATGAGCGTACGGAGAACGCGGTTGCGGCTGATCGCCGCCATCGCAGCTCTCGCGGTTGCGTCGCTCCTGGCGGTACCGAGCGAGGTGCATGCGGGGATGACGCAGACCTACGTCGTCCTGTACAAGGGTTCGTCCGTGTCCTCGGACGCGGCGAACGTCATCGCCGGAGCCGGCGGGACGATGGTGATCGCCTACCACCAGATCGGCGTGGCGATCGCGACGTCCGACAGCTCGACGTTCCGGGCGAACCTGCTCCGCGACAAGCGGATCCAGGGTGCGCAGTCGACGGCGGGCTTGGGGATCCAGCTCGACGACGGTGCAGCCGCCGGCGACGGTCCGGCGTTGCCGAGCACCCCGGCGCCGGGGTCCGATCCCTTGTCCGGCCTGCAATGGGATATGGACCAGATCCACGCGCCGCAGGCCCGCGCGATCAACGGCGGGAGCTCCGAGGTGCTGGTCGGCGACATCGACACCGGCCTGGACTACACGCACCCGGACCTGGCCGCCAACGTCGACAGCGCGAACAGCGCCAACTGCGTGAGCGGCGTGGCGGTGCCGGGCGCGGTCGCCGCGAACGACGACAACGGCCACGGCACCCACACGGCTGGCACGATCGCGGCCGCGCTGAACGGGATCGGCATCGTGGGCGTCGCCCCCAACGTGAGGATCGCCGGGATCAAGGCCGGCAACGCCGACGGGTTCTTCTTCCCGGAGGCCGTGATCTGCGCGTTCATGTGGGCCGGCACGCACGGCGTCGACATCACGAACAACAGCTACTTCGCCGACCCGTGGCTGTTCAACTGCAAGAACGACCCCGAGCAGCGGGCGATCTGGGAGGCCGAGCGCCGCGCGATCAAGTTCGCGATGGGGCAGGGCGTCACGGTGGTGGCCTCTGCCGGCAACCAGGCTGATGACCTGGCGCATCCGACGCAGGACATCACGAGTCCCGACGACACGACACCGGTCACGCGCGCGATCACCAACGCGTGTGCGGTCGTGCCGGCCGAGGTGCCCGGCGTCGTCACAGTGGCCGCCAACGGCGACCTCGAGCTCAAGTCGTTCTACTCGAGCTACGGGAGTGGCGTCGTCGACGTTATCGCACCCGGCGGCGACTCGATCCTGCAGACGACGCCCGCAGCCCTCAACGGCCGGGTCCTGTCGACCTGGCCGAGTTCACTGCTGACGGTGACCTGCCTCCCGGCTCGACGGGTCGTGGACGCGTCCGGGGCGACGTACTGCTACCAGCAGGGGACGTCGATGGCCGGGCCGCACGTCGCGGGTGTGGCCGCGTTGATCGCGAGCGAGTTCGGCCACATGAACCCGGGTGCGATGGGCGCGATGCTGTCGTCCACGGCGGTCCCGATGGCCTGCCCGCCCGATCTGTCGATCTACGCCTTCTTCCCGGCGGTCGACAACGGCGCGCCGCAGGTCTGCACCGGGGGCCAGGGGTACAACTCGTTCAACGGCCACGGCCAGGTGGACGCGCTGAACGCGATCACCTGAGCCCCAGGGGACGAAAGGGAACGCACCACCAGCGAGAGGGCCGGTCCGCACGGACCGGCCCTCGTCGCGGGGTCCCACGGGCGTTGGCCCTTTTTCGGAGGGCGGCGCTAGGGGTGGCAGCCCTGGATCGGGAGGTGGCGCGTGACGTCGGGTGAGTTCACGGTGACGATCGATGCGAAACCGGAGGCCGTGTGGCCGTGGCTCGCCGACCTCTCGAAGCACGTCGACTGGTCGCCGAAGCCCTTCCGGATCGAATGGCTCGAGGGCGGCCCGAACGCGGTGGGGAGCCGGTTCCATTCGGTCGGGGTGATCCCCGGCGACCAGCATCACGAGAACGAGGGCCGGATCACCGAGAACCAGCCGCGAACGCGGTTCGCGTTCGCCTCGAGCGACCCGCAGGGCGAGTACGCGCACACCTACACGCTGTCGCCCAACGGCGAGGGGACCGACGTGACCCACCGGGTCGAGTTCGTCAAGATGCACGGGATCGCGGCGGTGCTGCTCCCCCCGGTCTTCGCGCTGTCGGGCAAGCCTCAGGGCCGCAAGCGGATGGAGGTCCTCAAGCAGAAGGTCGAGGGCTCCGCCTAGCACGTCTATGCCGCGGAGCGCGTCCGCGACGTCTTCTGCTTCGCGGAGTGAGCGCCCGGCCCGACCGAACGCACGTCGAAAGGAGCCACGGTGGCCGGGATCGAGATCCGCAGGTTCGAGCAGGCCGACGAGACGCGCACGTTCGAGCACGGTTCGTTCGAGCTCGTGACGATCGGCGGCGTGACGATCGGACGGGCGAGCTACGAGCCCGGCTGGGTGTGGTCCGAGCACGTCGGCAAGCCCGTCGGGGAAGAGCTGTGCCAGGTCACTCACGTCGGGCTCGTCGTCTCGGGACGCGCGGCCGTGAAGATGGCCGACGGGACCGAGGGCGAGCTCACCCCTGGCGACCTGTTCTCGATCGGACCGGGTCACGACTCGTGGGTGATCGGCGACGAGGCCTACGTGTCGCTGCACCTGCTGGGCGCGAGCGACTACGCGATGCACTAGGTCCTCGGCGTCTACTCTTGGCGCGGGACGGGCTCGAAGGCGCCGCCGCGAACGACGAACACGGTGACGGGCGTGACGCCCTCGGCGACCCGGTCGCCGTTGACGTCGAAGCGGATCGGCCCGGAGGCACCGTCGAAGGCGACGTCGTGGATGGCCGCGTTCAACGCCGCCAGATCGACGGTGATCCCTCCGTCGCGCTGCTCGACGACGCCGTCGGCCTGCAACCCCTGGACGATCGCGGTGGCCGCGTCGAAGGACTCCGCGGTGAACGACGTCGTGGTGGGGTCGGCGCCGTAGGCCTCCTCGTACCTCGCCCGGAAGTCCTCGAACTCGGGGCCCTGCTGCGGCGGGGACGGGAGCGTGACGTACAGCTCCCGCTCGGCGAGGTCTCCCAGGCCGTCGATCATCGCTTGGTCGTACATCGCGTCTCCGGCCAGGATGGGACCGGCGTACCCCGCGTCCCTGACCGTTCGGACGAAGGGGATCCCGGTCGGGTAGAACCCCGAGAAGTACACGAGGTCGGGGTCCGCGCTCACGATCGCCGACGCGATGTCCGGGAACTCGCTCACGTCGTCGAAGCCGACGTCGTCGGAGAACGCGCCGCCGAACGATCGGCGGAACGTCTCGCTCGCCCCGCCGTAGCGGAAGGCCTCGTACACGATGAAGACCGATCCCGCTCCCAGGTCCCGCTCGGCGAAGTCGGCCTGTTCCGCGCCCTGGATCGCGTCGTTGAACGCCGTCCGCAGGAACGTCGGGAACGGCGCGCGGTCATCGGGATCGGTGGTCGCGATGTTCGTCGACAGTTGCGAGATGTGCGTGATGCCGGCTCCCTCGAACACGGGCTCGGCGCCCAGCACGGCGTCGGAGCACGAGGGACCGACCACCGCGACGAGGCCGTCCGCTCGCGTCAGCTCGTTCGCGGCCGCGGCTCCGCCTTCCTCCGTGCATCCGTCGTCGGCCTCCACGAACTCGATCGGGTGTCCGGCGACCGAGACGCCCTCGCCGGCAAGCTCCGCGGCGTCGCGGAGAGCCTGACCGACGGACGAGAGCTCGCCTTCCAGCATGCGTGCTCACGCCGATCACGATCGGAGCGCCGTCATCGATCCGGACGGCGTGGAAGCCCGGATCGGGCTCACCGCTGCCGCAGGACGAAAGGAGGCCGGCGATGGCAAGGACGAGCGCCATCCGGGATACGGGCGGTGTGCGCACGATCGGCTCCTCTCGTTGCCCGAAAACGGGGGGCCACCATTATTCACTCCGGTGCAACCTGAGGGCGTCCGAGGCGCGCCAGGCACCGATTCGGAACGAGCCTTCCGCGGCTCCGCGGAACTGTCACACCCGGGGTCTACGATCGCGTCATGGGTTCGGTGATCAGCCTCTCCGAGTGGCGTGAGCGTCGCGAACACGACCCGATGACCCGCCTGGACCGGGCCATCGCGCGCCTGGACGGCCTGCTCCGACGCAGCGGCTCCGGCCGCCTGGCAGGCAGGGTGGAATCCGAGCTCCTCGCCATCACCGGCGCCGTCTCGGCCGGGCTCGAGGACGCCGCCGCCGAGCGCGCCGAACGCCTGGCCGAGCGTCTCGAACACCCCTCGGCGCGCCGCTCCAGCTAGGCACGGATCGGCCTCCGGACACCATCTCTTCGGGCACGCTTCCCGGAACCCGCTCGGCTCCGAGCCGGTCAGCAAGGGCGGACCGGAAGCTTCCGGGAGGGAGGCGCCCCGGCGCACGCTCGCGCCCGAAAACCGCCTGCGTGCCGGCGCGGGGCTACGCTGGGTGGCCGGCCACGGGGACAGGCGAACGGGAAGGGACGGGGTGAACGATCCGGACCCACGGACGCTCACGCGAGCCCGCGAGGGCGACCTCGGCGCGTTCGAGGACCTCGTACGCCAGTACCAGGGCGACGTCTGGCGCTTCGCGTACCACTTCACGCGCGACCGCTCGCTGGCCGACGACGTCACCCAGGAGGCGTTCCTGCGGGCGTTCCGGTTCCTGCGCGGGTTCCGAGGGGATGCCAAGTTCACGAGCTGGCTCTTCCGGATCGCGCGCAACTGCGCGATGGACCAGATCAAGGCGCGCAACGTGTACGTGGAACGCGTCACCCCGATCGCCGCGACGACGGCCGATCCGCAGGCGCGCGTCGAGCTGCACGCCGCGCTCGACGCAGTCTCGGCCGAGCACCGCGAGCCGTTCCTGCTCGTCGAGGTGTTCGGGCTGTCGTACCAGGAGGCAGCCGACGTGCTCGGCGTCCGCGTCGGGACGATCAAGAGCCGGATGCACCGGGCGCGCCGAGCGATGATGGACGCGCTCGAGGTCGAGGAGGAGGCCCGGTGAACCACGACCAGGCCGAACGCCTCCTGTCCGCCCGCATCGACGGCGAGCGGCTGTCCGCGCGGGCGACCGCGGCGCTCGAACAGCACCTCGGGACCTGCGCCGAGTGCCGTGCGTTCGAACGCGGGGCGTACCGGTTGCGCGAGGCGGCGCGGTTCGAGGTCGCGCCCGCCGTCCCCGACCTGGTCGACGAGGTCATGACCGCGGTCGGCGCCGAGTCCGAACGGCCGCGCTCGCGGCTGCGCGTGGTTCGGCCGGAGCGGTCGCCCCGCCGCCGGGTCCTGCCGAGGCTCGCCCCCGTCGCCGCGGCGCTCGTCGTCGGGGCGCTGATCGGCAGCCTGGTCGTGGGGGGACCGTGGCAACGGCCCGGAGCCGGCTCGGCCTTCGCCGCCACCGACGTCGTCGAGGGGATCTCGGCCGCCGCGGCCCGGCTGGACGCGTACCAGGCGTCCTTCGCGATCGACGAGCGGCACCTGTCCCCCGACGTCCCCGAACGCCACCTGACGATGCGCGTGTGGTTCGAGGCGCCCGAACGCTTCCGGCTGGACGTCGTCGATCGCACCGATTACCCGACGACGACCACGCCGACCGACCTGAAGCTCCTCGTGGACGGCTCGACCTGGTACGCGGCAGGTCCGTCGCCGTGTCCGACGGCCACGTGTCCCCAGCGCGAGTCGGTGGTGCGCAACCGCCAGCCGTTCTCGACCGCCGCGGCGGCTCCCGACCGACCTGGTGCTGCCGATCTCGACGCTCGCCGACGCCGACCGGCTCACGGTCCTCGGGCGCGGCACGGTGCTCGGCCGGCCAGCGGTTCGGGTCGAGGTGCCGTTCGAACGCGCGGAGCCGCTGTTCCCGTTCCTGTCGATCGGCGGCGACTGGCGGCCGTTCTTCCCGAACGACCGCGTCCGCATCTGGCTCGACGAACGGAACTGGTTTCCCTTGCGGTGGAACGTCTACCCGGCGACGGGCGCCGAACGCGACGCCTGGGCACTGCGGTTCGGCCTGCCCGACGAGCCCTCGCTCCGATCGGTCTTCTCGGTGCGGGCGCTCCACGTGAGTCTCGATACGCCAGACGCCGGTGTGTTCGACATCCCGGCGACGACGTCGTCACAGGATCAGGGTGCTCGCGCCGTGGAGCTGGGCGACGTGCGGCGGGAGACGGGGTTCGAGCCGGTCGCGCCGGGCACGATGGGCGGGCTCGATCGCTACCGGGTGGTTCTACCTCGAGACGACGCGGGCGAGACGCTCGTCTCGTACGCGGACGGCCTCGCGTTCCTCAACCTGGGCGAGACCCGGTCGTGGAACGGCGACGCGCCGTTCGGGCCGGTCGGCGTGCAGGCCGAGGAGGTCCCGCTCACCGGGGGCGGCGTCGCGTACTACGAGCCCGCCTCGCTGGACCAGGGCCGCCGCATCGCGATCCACGCGGCCGGGACCGACCTGTACCTCGAGTCCAACCTGCCGCGCTCGCGGCTGCTCGCGGCCGCCGCCGCGCTCCCGGTCGAGGGGCTCCCCATGCCCGATGCGTGGACGCACCGCCGTGTCGGCGCGGCGACCACCGAACGCGTCACGCTCGAGACCGCTCGGGCGTCCGTCCCGTTCCCGATCGAGCTCCCGAGCGAGCTGCCCGACGGGTTCGGGCTCGCGAGCGTGGAGCTGGTGGACGCCGGGTACGGTGCCGGGGTGACGCTGTACCTGAGGGACGAGGACGCCGACGCCGGCATCGGCACGATCCGGCTGCACCTCGAGGCCGCGAGCGAGCTGCCGCCGGCGACGTCGGCCGACCAGTCGAGGCGTGGACGTCGG
This sequence comes from uncultured Actinomycetes bacterium, assembly GCA_963744515.1. Taxonomy (GTDB): domain Bacteria; phylum Actinomycetota; class UBA4738; order UBA4738; family HRBIN12; genus DASSJM01. Next base: position 181,936 of record CAVUTN010000002.1, read on the forward strand.
CGGCGTGCCGGGGCGGTTCACCCCCGACCGTTCGCAGCTCGAATGGATCGACGGCGGCCTGTACCGATCGCTCGACGCGCCGGGGCTCGCGCTCGCCGAGCTCCTCGCGATCGCGACCTCGATCGGCGGGGACGGGCCAGACGGATGAGAGCCGCCGGATGAGCCGCCGTCGCACCGCGGGGATCGCGGCGGGCATCGCGATGGGCTTCGCCCTCGGCGCCACGCTCACGCTCGCGATCCAGGGGTGGGCGAACCTTCCCGACCCCGGATCATCGGCCGAACCACCCGCGGCCCCCACGACCGAACCCCAGCCGCCCGAAGCCTTCCTCGTCTGGACCTCCGGCGGCATGCCCGACGGGTTCCGAACCGCCGTCGGGCACCTCGGACGGGATCCAGCGTTCGGTGGTGATCGCGAGCGACAACACGTGGCTCGACCGCTCGTGGTCGGAGCAGGGCGAGGTGGTCGACGACCCGCGACCTGGCTTCGCGATCCCGCTCGAGGTCGGGGCCGTCGATCCCGAGGGGGTCGCGCCGTTCCTGCCGCCCGCCGATCGGTCGGCTGCGCTCGCGCTCGCCGACGGCCAGGGGATCCTGGGCGAGAGCAGCGCGCGGCTGCGGGGTCTCGGCCCGGGGGCGGTGCTGAGGTTCGGCGACGTCCGGATCGAGGTGGCGGCGATCCTGCCCGACGAGCTGGTGGGCGCGCACGAGCTGATGGTCTCGCGCGAGGTCGGCCGCTCGATCGGCGTGACCCACGACCGCTACGCGCTGGTCGTGCCCGAGCACGCCCGGAGCGCCCGAGCGGTCGAACGGCTCCTGGATCCGATCCTGCCGACCGATCCGCCCTCGAAGGTCCGCGCCCCCGGCGACACGCCGTACTTCCGCCAGGGTGACGCGGTCCTGCCCCCGGTCCGGATCAAGCTGCTGTTCGGCGAGTTCCAGGCGCGGCCAGAACCCGGCAACCCCGGCTTCCTCGATCTCGACCCGGCGTGGGTGAAGCAGAACATCGACACGCAGCACGTCCCGCTGCTCGGGACGGTCACCTGCAACGTGTCGCTGTTCCCGCAGCTGCGCGGTGTCGTCCGCGAGCTGATCGACCGAGGGTTGCGGGACACGATCCACTCGTACTCGGGCTGCTACTCGCCGCGGCACATCAACCGGATCCCGAGCGCGGGCCTGTCGCACCACTCCTGGGGTATCGCCGTCGATCTGAACGTCCAGCAGGGCAACCTGTTCGGGCAGACGCCGCACCAGGACCCGCGGCTGGTCGAGGTGTTCGAGCGGTGGGGGTTCCTGTGGGGCGGGACGTTCATCGAGCCCGACGGGATGCACTTCGAGTACCGTCGCGAACCCGCCGGCGACTGACGCCCGCAGCGATCCGGAGATACGCGAAGGGAGCAGCGAGCATGCGCAGTCTGCACTTGCTCGGTATCCGGCGGCCGGAGCCACAGGGTCCGAGCATGCCTCCCGCGGCAAACGCGCGTGGGTTTCTGCTCCCTTCGCGGTCGCCCGAAAGCGACGCGGCCATCGTACCCCGGCCCCGTCGCTCGCGCGAACGACGTTCGGTGCCTACGCCGCGGTGGTGCGACGACCGGACAGCCGCGACCTCACGATCAGCCAGAGGACGATCGCGGCGGCGGCGCTCGCGGCGACCAGGCCGGCGGCGACGCGGGTCCTCGGGTGTGCGGCCGTCTGGACGATGCGGCTCCGGAGCCGGACCGGACGGCGGAAGTCGCGGATGTCCCAGCCCTCGGTCTCGGCCTCCTTGCGGAGCTCCTTGTCCGGGTTCACCGCGACGGGGTGACCGACGGTCCGGAGCATCGGGAGATCCGTCGAGGAGTCGCTGTACGCGTACGACGACCCGAGCTCGATCCCGCGAGCGTCCGCGAGCGACCGGATCGCCTCGGCCTTCCCATCGCCGTAGCAGTAGAACTCGAGCTCGCCGGTGTAGCGCCCGTCCTCGATCCGGGCGCGCGTCGCGAGGACGCCCGCCACGCCGAAGTGCCGCGCGAGCGGACGGACGACCTCCTCGGGCGAGGAGCTCACGATGTAGATGTCCCGTCCCTCGGACCGGTGCAGCTCCATCAGGTCGAGGGCCTCCTGGTAGACGAACGGGTCGATCACGTCGATCAGGACGTCCTCGACGAGGCGTTCGACCTCGTGCCGATCCCAGCCTCGCGTGAGCTGGAGCATCCCCTCCTTGAGCCGGTCCATCTTCTTCTCGTCCGCGCCGACCAGGGCGTAGACGAGCTGCGCGTACGCGCCCCGCACGAGCTGCCCGCGCGTGACCATCCCCGCCCGGTACATCGGCCGCGAGAGGGCGAGCGAGGACGAGCGAGAGATGATCGTCTTGTCGAGGTCGAAGAACGCGGCTTCCATCACCTTCATGGTATCGGTGAGCACCGGCGCCGCTGAACACGCGCGGGAGCCCGGCGACCGACCGCCGGGCTCCCGGAACGTGACCGATCTAGAAGCTGGCGCGCCCCACGCACACCTCGTCCGTGGACAGGTTCCGGGCCCGCGCGACGAAGGCGTCCGAGCCGGCCGTGTCGTTCTCGACGATCCGGACCTCGAACGAACCGCTCGGGCCTCTCGTGGTTCGGATGCCGCGGAACGCGGGATCACCGTCGTGACGGATCCTGACCCGCCAGCGGTCGCCCGAAACGTTCTGGTCGACCTCGAACTCCACCTCGAGCCGCCCGTCTTCCGGCGACACCTTCAGCTTCCAGTCGCTCGCGTCGGCGCACGAGCCCTCGCGGATCACGTCGTTCTGGCCCGCCGACGCGATGCCCGCGGGTACCAGGAGCACGAACGCGGTCACGAGCGCGAACACGATCCCTTTCCTCATGGCGACCTCCTCCATCTGCGACACCTCCAAGCTAGCGAGGGGGTGTCTAAGGGCAGGCAAAGAGGAGCCGGTCGCTCGGTAAAGGTTCGACGCTATCCTCGCGGGCGGAGGCGTCAGGGCGCCTGGTGGGCCCCCCGGTCTTCAAAACCGGTGTGGGGGCGAAAGCTCCCAGGCGGGTTCGATTCCCGTCCGCCTCCGCCATCTCCCCGTCCTGCGTTCGCCATCGCCTGTTCACGAGGCACGCGATAGGTTGTAGGCGTTCGAGGCTCGCCGGACCGAGCCTCGGGAAGGAGGACGCGATGGACAAGGTCGTGCACTTCGAGATCCCGGTCGACGATGCGGCGCGGGCACGGGAGTTCTACGGCTCCGCCTTCGATTGGGACATGCACGAGGCGGACATGGGTGGCGGGAACATGTACACGTTGGTCACGACCACCCCGATCGACGAGGCGACCCGGGAGCCGACCGAGCCCGGCGGGATCAACGGCGGTCTCATGCAGCGGACCTCCGACACCCCGACCTCGGTCGTCACGATCGGCGTCGTGTCGATCGACGAGTCGCTGAAGAAGGTAGAGGCGGGCGGCGGCAGCACCGTGCAGCCGCGCACCGAGATCCCCGATATGGGGGCCTTCGCCTACTTCAAGGACAGCGAGGGCAACGTGGTCGGCCTGTGGGAGACCCTCTGACCACCTGAGCCACGTCGAACATCGGGCTCACTCCGGGTCGAGCCACTCCCCGCGCCGCATCAGCACGCGGCCGTCGAGCTCGTTCGACTCGCGCCACGCCTGGACCTCCTGCGGGGTGATCCGTAGGTAGACGTAGTCGTCCCTGAGCGTCCGCGGGTCGAACCCGGCCGACCGCGCGTGTGCGTCCTCGAGCTCGGGGTCGGCGCCGATCGGGAGCGCCTCGACCGTACCCTCGACGATCACGACGTCTCGGGTCTGCCCGAGCGCCGCACGGACCCGACCGGCCCGGAGCAGGTTCATCGCGGTCGGGCTCGCGCTCGGCGTCGCGATCGTCAGCGCCCTGCCGTCCCAGTGGTACGACAGCGGGACGAGGTACGCCTCGCCGTCCGGGCTCGCCGAGGCGACCCACAGGTCCACGTCGCGTCGCAGCCGTTCGAGCGTGTCGGCCGTTCGCTGCGATCGAGATCTCGGCGGTGCGGGCTCCTCGTCCTCCGGCATATGCGCCTCGGATCCTCAGGCGGGCTGGCGCAGACCCAGGACGTTACCGTCCACGTCCTTGACCACCCGCGGATCACTCCGAACGCGAACGGACCGGCCCGATGTGGACCGGCCCGTTCGATGACGCTTCCTCTCGGGTGCTTCATCCTCGGTCGAGGCGTCGTCCGGTCGACCAACCGGAACCCGCGAGGTCGGTGAGCTGGTTGGATTCTGCCGGCTTCCCGGCGAGCGGGCGGGGCTCGCGGCCCCGGCCCGCGAGGGACGGCTCAGCAGCCAGTCACCTCGAGGGTCTCGAGCTGTTTCGGCAAGGACCACCCCCTTTCTCCCGTACCACGCATGGTGCGGCAGAACCCTCGGGAAGGCAACCAACGAGGTGAAGGGCCTCAGGAGGTCGGATGGATGCCCGCGAGCGTGAGCCGGAGCCGTTCGGCCGCGGCGGCGGCCCCCGCGAGGTCCTGGTCGGCGACCGCGACCTGGATCGTGCCGATCTCGATGTCGATCCGCGTGAGGTCTCGGTCGTCCACCGAGCCCCGGATGCGGTCGCGGTCGTAGTCCATCGCGAACTGGTCGGCGCCGACCCCGGCGGCGTCGCCCGCCGCCTCGTCCACCAGCAGCTGCGCGGCCCACAGGTCCATGCGCGCCAGGTCGATCTCGGGCTGGGGCCGGTACGGCAGCTGGAGGTCGAGACTCGAACGGGCGGTCTGGATCGCCGCGTCCCGAACCTCGACCGCCTTACGCGCTCGGACGGCTCCGGCGAGCGTGGCGAGCGCCTGATCCATCCGAGGCTCGATCAGGCGCGGCACGTCGCCGCCTCGGTAGGTCTGCCAGGCGGCCTCCATGTCGCGGATCGACGCCGAGGCGGCGGCCCAATCCCCGGACCCGGCCGCGTCGAAGATCTCGAGCGCCCCGTCCGACAGGGTCGTGAGCTCGGCCGGAACCTCGCCGTCGAGCGCATCGGTCGGCACCGCGAGCGCGAGCGCCTCGACGTCGCCCCCGCCGGCCGTGTAGTACTCGCCGTACCCGGGCGCGAAGACCTTCTGCTCGGTCGTCCCGTCGCTATGCAGCTCCTCGGCGAGGAGCCCGCCGTCGATCGGGCCCGTGGGACCCTCCAGTGTCTGGTCGATCGAGCGCACCGTGACCTCCTCGAACACGAAGCCGGGGGCGTTCTCGGTCCGGTAGACGTCTCCGACCTGCGGATCGCCCGGCATGATCATCGCGGCGGGGCCGTCCCTGCCCGCCCGCCACGTGCCCTCGGTCACGACGACGGCGCCGTCGATGAAGTCGAAGACGTCCTCCCGAAGTACCAGACGGACCCGTCGTCCGCCTGCGCGTAGTAGTCGTACGCGACCTCCTGGATGCGCCCGTCCAGGAACGCGTTGTACTGGGACACGAGCGTCTCCACCCGCTGGCCCTCCCACTCGATGATCTGGGTCTCGGGCAGGAGCGTGACCTCGGTCCGGAACGGCTTCCCGTCCACGTGACCGAGCATCAGGACCGAGTCCTGCGACGAGACGGGGAACAGCGGGTTGGTGATGTTCGTCGGGTCGGAGAAGGTCGGCATCTCGAGGTCGACCCGCTCGCTCTCGGGGGCGACGGGGATGCGAGCCGGCACGATCGGCTGCGAGATCGTGATGATCGTGGAGTCCCCGGTACCGGTGGGCGTTCCCGAAGGCGAGCCCGACCCGCTCGAGCCCGAAGGCGAGGCCGCGTCGCTGTCGGTCGTGCACGCCGCGGCAACGAACGCCACCGCGACGCCGAGCACGAGCCGTCGGACACGAACCGACCGATCGCGCAGCCCGTCGAACCCACCCTCCCCGTGCATGACATCCTCCGTCGCCCGGATGGTCCGGGTCAGTCGTCGTTCGAGCCGTCCTGGTCGTTCGACCCGTCGTCGTCGGTCTCCTGACCGAGGACCTGGAAGTCGGCGCCGAGCCTGACCTCCACCACGCGCCCGTCGTCCAGACGCACCTCGACCCCGTAGGCGGCGCCGTCATCGCCCGCCTCGGTCTCGGTCACCGTTCCGCCACCGGTGAACCGGAGGGCGGCCGCGCGAGCCCTGTCCAGCGTCGAGCCGGTGAGCGGGCGGTCCGTGTCCCCGGCGCCGGTAGCGATGGCGACACCCGTGCCGCCGCCGACGACCGCGAGCGCGAGCGCGCCCCCGGCGATCCACTTCGTCCTGCGATCCATGCGATCGACCTCCTCGGTCTCGTTGCGAACCAGGATGGACGGAACGACGATGAGAGGAGCGTGAACCCGGGATGAGACCGCGCCGCACCCGTTCGCGCCCGTCCCGGTGCCTGACGGCGAGCCTCCTCGCCCCTACGTCGGCGGGAAGTCCAGATCGACCAGCTCCTCGCGGTCCGAACCTCCCGACACGGCGATCGCCAGGACCATGCCGACGCCCTCGCGTAGAGCTTGTACTCGAGGATCCGCGGATGCAGCGGGGTGAACTCCTTGACGAGCACGACATCCTGGAAGTGCCCGAACGGCACCTGCGCCTGCTCGTCGAGGCTGAGGATCTGGCCGCATCCTCGGCCTCGCCCGCGTAGTACTCCTGGCGGTAGGTGAGGCCCACCTGCGGCTCCGCCGGCATGACCACCCCCGGCTGGGCGCCGTCGACGCCGGCCTCCCACGACCCGGCCGTGCTGACGACGACGCCGTGCTCGTACTCCTTCGTGTTCTCGCCCATGTACCAGACGTTGCCGCACGCATCCTGCGCGTACCAGTCGAACGTGTTCTCGACGAGCTCGCCCCGCGCGGTCACCTTGTCGTGCACCACCACGGCGTCGATGCCGAGGATCGACCGCGTCCGCGAGGTCACCGCTCACGTCGACGCGCTGCCGCTCGCCCTCCGGATCGGTCTCGCGGTAGGTCCACCGGGCCCCCGGGGCCATCGGCAGGTAGGGGTTGTCGATCAGATCCACGAAGCCCGCCGGGTCGAGCGCGACAGGATCCGCGCCCTGCGGCAGCGGGCTCGGACAGGTGACCGCGCCGGCCACCGTGCTGGGCACGGCCGTGGTGGCGAGCCCGATCCCGACGATCAGCGTTGCGAGCCTCCGAACCATGTCGCCCTCCTTCGTCGCGGTGCGCCTGCGTTCGAGCGCCGATCGTGCGCCGAGGGCGATGAGAGCTTCGTGAGCGCCGGATGAGAGCTTGGGGGCCGCCGCTCATCTCTACACTGCCGGGACCATGAGCGGCGGCGGGACGATCGCGCTGGTCGAGCGAGCGCCGACGCCCGAGGAGTACGGGCGCCTGCGCGCGAGCGTCGGCTGGAACGAGGTGGACCCGGACGGCATCGTGGCGGGCCTGTCGAGCTCGTTGTACGCGGTCGTGCTCGAACGGGACGGCGACGCGGTCGGCTGCGGTCGCGTCGTCGGGGACGGCGGGATCTACTTCTACCTGCAGGACGTGATCGTCCTGCCCGAGCTCCAGGGGCAGGGTTGGGGCGCGCGCATCATGGAGGCCGTGATGCGCTACGTCGAGGCGTCGGCTCGGCCCGGGCTCGTTCATCGGCCTGATGGCCGCGAAGGACGCCGAGGGGTTCTACCTGCGGTACGGGTTCGAGCGACGCTCGGACGACCGACCGGGGATGTTCCGGATCCGATAGCGGCTCGACCTGCGGGCCGGGGCCGTGATCCCTGCCTGGGACCCGGCGTCGGTAGCATGGCGGCATGCGGAGGACCCTGGCCCTGTTGGGGGTGATCGCGATCGCGGCCACGGTGATCCGCGCCCAGGCCTCGGAGCCCGACGCGAGGTCGGCGCGTGAGCGCCGACCCGCGGGTGCGGCGCCCACGCGGTTCGTCATCGCGGCCGCGGGCGACATCGCGTGCCAGAACGACCCGTACGGTTCGGGTTCTCCCGCGAACTGCCAGTACGACGACACCGCCCACCTGATCGACGGGCCGAACCTGGCCCGCGTGCTCCTGCTCGGCGACAACCAGTACGAGCGCGGGGCGTACGCCGCCTACACGAGCTTCTTCGATCCGACCTGGGGCCGCGCGCAGGCCGAGATCGCCCCAGCGCCGGGCAACCACGAGTACGACAACGATCCGTCCTCGACCCCACGCGGGTACTTCCGGTACTTCGGCCACGCCGTCAGGGGACCCGACGGGCTCGGCTACTACTCCTTCGACATCGGCGCGTGTCCCGACGACCCGTGCTGGCACCTGATCTCGCTGAACTCCGAGCTGTGCTTCGCGGCCGGCGGCTGCGGAGCGGCGGCCGATCCGTCGGATCCCGGGCCGGGGAACCGGATGCACGCGTGGCTCGCGAACGACCTCGCCGACCATCCCGACTCGCAGTACCCCTGCACCCTCGCCTACTGGCACCACCCGCGGTTCTCGTTCTCGACGGGGAGCGGCGCGACGACCGCGGTGGCACCGCTCTGGCAGCTGTTGCACGCGGCGCGCGCCGACGTCGTGCTGAACGGCCACTCGCACAACTACCAGCGCTGGGCCCCGATGGACCCGGGCGGCCACCTCGACCGCGTCGTCCGGGATCCGCGAGTTCGTCGTCGGGACCGGGGGCGCGAGCCACTACGCGCTGCCGAGCGGCACCGCGCCCGACAACCTCGTCTCGGCGCAGGCGGACGCGTTCGGCGTCCTGAAGCTCACGCTGAAGGCGGACCGCTACCGATGGCGGTGGGTCTCGGCGGATGGTCAGCCCGCGTTCGACGACGCCTCCGAGCACGCCGTGCGGTGCGTCCGCGCTACCTCGTGACCACCGCGAGCGTCGCGATCTCCGAGGTGCCGGTCCCCGCCGCGCCACGGCCGTAGACTCGTGGTCATGAGATCCCTCGAGGGCCTGTCCGACCTCTTCCTGAGCGAGATCGCCGGCCAGCCCGACGCCATGCGCCGGGCGGCCGCGGCGCTGGTCGACCAGCGCGACGAGCTCGAACGGATCCGGGAGGCGAGCGACACGGCCCGCACGATCGTGTTCACCGGCATGGGTGGTTCGTACGACGCCTGCTACCCGGCGGTGAACGACCTGGCCGCCCGCGGCGTCCCCGCGCTCCTGGTGGACGCGGCCGAGCTGCTGCACTTCCGCCGGCCGATCCTCAACGCCAGGACCCTCGCCGTCGTCGTCAGCCAGTCCGGCGAGAGCGCCGAGATCGTGCGCCTCGTGAACGAGCTCGCCAAGCAGCGCACACGGCCGTTCGTCGTGGCGATCACCAACGGCACGAACAACGACCTCGCCCGGCGCGCGGACATCGAGCTCGACACGTGGGCCGGCCCGGAGTCCGGACCCTCGTCGATGACGTTCGCGGCCTCGATGACCACGCTCTCGGGGCTGGCGCGGCTGCTCGCCGGCGACAGCGTCGACACCGCGGTCGACCGGACCCGGACGGCGGCGGAGGGCGCGGCCCGGTCCGCCGAACGCCTCCTGGACGACCCCGAGGCGCTCGCGTCCGAGCTCGAGGCCTGGCACGGCGGCCGGGACGTGATCGTGCTGCTCGGCCGCGGCCCCGCACGAGCGGCGACCGAGCTCGGCGCGCTCGTGCTGAAGGAGTCCGGCGTCATGGCCGAGTCGGTCGAGGCCGGGTCTGTTCCGCCACGGGCCCCTCGAGCTCGCCGGCCCGAACATGAGCGCGATCGTGATGGCCACCGAACCCGAGACGCGGCGTCTCGACCTCGGCCTCGCGGCGGACCTCGTCGACTCGGGCTCCGCCGTCATGGTGGTCACGCCGGACGGCGAGGCGCCGAAGGGCGCACGGCCGGTCGCGACGGGCTACCTGGACCGAGCGTTGATGTCGGCGGTGGGCGTGATCCCGATGCAGCTCCTGGCGTGGCGGCTGGCCGGCGCGCGCGGGCGAACCCCGGGCGCGTACCTGCGGGCGTCGAAGGTCACGACCCGGGAGTAGCCGGGCTCAGGCCCCGGCGTCGGCCGAGCTCGGTTCGGCGAGCGGCAGCCACGCGCTGACCGAGGTCCCGCGCCCCGGCTTCGCTCTCGATCTCGCATCGACCGCCGGCGAGCTGCGCACGTTCGATCATCGTCGGCAAGCCCGATGTGCCCGGGTTCGGGCGACTCGATCACGCCGACGTCGAACCCCTGCCCGTCGTCGGTGACCACCAGCCGGAGGCCGCCTTCCTGGCCGGCGATCGAGACGCGGATCGTCGTCGCCGCGGCGTGCTTGCGGGCGTTCGCGATCGCCTCCTGTGCGATGCGGAACAGGATCGCCCGAAGCTCGGACGGCGGCTCGAACGGCATCGCGTCCTCGATCTCGGGCACGGGGTGCGCGTTCCCCATGTACGCGCGCAGGGCGGGGACGAGCCCCTCCCGGTCGAGGGCGGGCGGCCGGAGCTCGAACAGCAGGTGGCGGAGCCGCTCGACGGAGGAGCGGATCACGTCGTGCAGCTCCTCGGCCTCCTGCCGGAGCTCGGGGTCCTCGATGCGGCGGGCGAGCGACTGCGCGCGGATGTCGGCCGCGCTCATCACCTGGATCGAGTCGTCGTGGATGTCGGACGCGATCCGCCGGCGCTCCTCCTCCTGCGCGTCCTCGAGCCGCAGGAGCAGCTGCCGGCGGTCCTCCATCGTCCGCCGCAGGACGTCGAGGCTCCTGCGGAGGCGGTCCTCGACGCGCTTGGTCCGGGTGACGTCGGTCATGACGCCGCGCCAGAACAGCGGGTCCTCGTTCGAGCCGCGGACCAGCACGGCCTCGTCGTGGATCCAGACCTCGCGCCCGTCGGCGGCGAGCAGCCGGTACTCCGTCCGGAACGGGTCGCCGGTCGCGAGCGACCCGCGATGCTCCTGCAGCACGCGTTCGCGATCGTCCTCGTGCATCCGGTCGACCCACAGCGCCGGATCGTCGCGCCACTGCTCGACGGTGAAACCGAGGAGCGGTTCGATCTGCGGGCTCGTGTAGATGTTCGAGGAGTGGTCGTCGTTGGCGTCGACGTACAGGACGGCCGGGATCCCCTCCACCAGGTGCCGGTAGGTCTCGTGCGCCTCCCGGAGCTGGTCGGCGAGCTCCGGCGGGACGGGAACCTCGCTCACAGCTTGTACCCGAAGCGGCGCAGCAGCTCCTTGCGCTCGGCCTCGTCCTCGTCGGTCTCGACCCCCGTCGGCGGCGAGCCGTCGATCACGCCGAGCACGCCCCGGCCCTGTTCGGTCTCGCCGACCACGACCTCGAGCGGGTTCGCGGTCGCGCAGAAAACGCGGCACACCTCGGGCACCGCCTTGACCGCGTTCAGGACGTGGATCGGGAACCCGTCGCGCAGGGCGACGACGAACAGGTGACCGGCGCCGATCGCCTGCGCGTTCCGTACCGCGACGTCGACCAGCTCGTCGTCGTTGCCGCTGCGGCGCACGAGCCGAGGCCCGCTCGCCTCGTTGAACGCGATCCCGAACCTCAACCCCGGGACGTTCACGCAGGCCTCGTGCAGATCCTCGACCGTCTTGATGAAGTGGGACTGACCGACGATGACGTTCAGGTCCTCGGGCTTGTCGAACGGGACGGCCGTGATGTCCACCGGCGAACCCTCCTCGTCGTCGGGCGACCTCGAGGGACCGGGTCGTCAGATCCCTTCGAGCCTGGAGAGTAGCCCGGCGAGCAGGGAGATTCGAGGAACCACGCTCGACAGGTCGAGCCATTCCTTGGGGCCGTGGTCGTCCCCGCCGATCGGGCCGAGACCGTCGAGCGAGGGCACGCCCGCGCCGGAGGTCGTGTTGGCGTCCGACGCACCGCCGGTCGCCGCGTCCCGGAGCTCGAACCCGAGCTCGCCCGCCACCGCGATCGCGAGCGATGCGAGCTTGGCGCCGCCCTCCTTCTTCTCCATCGGGCGGTGCCACCCGTTGCTGATCGTCGTCACGCGCACGTCGGGGACGGTGTGCTCGTTCGCGATCGCCTCGACGGCCGCGCCGGCCTCCTCGAACGTCGCCTCCTCGGGGGAACGGACGTCGATCTCGAGGACGCATCGTTCGGCGACGACGTTCGGGCGCGTGCCGCCCTGGACCACGCCCACGTTCACGGTCACGCCGGGCCAGCGGCCGTTGAGCGCCTGGAGCGCGACGGTCTTGTGCGCGGCCTCGAGGATCGCGCTGCGGCCGCGTTCGGGTTCGACGCCGGCGTGTGCGGCGCGCCCCTCGATCTCGAGGCGGACGTCGAGCACCCCCTTGCGCGAGGAGACGACGTCGCCGTTCTCGCGGGCGCCCTCCAGGACCAGGGCCGCGTCGGCCCGCTCCGCCTCGGCCAGGATCGTCTCGCGCGACCAGGGCGAGCCGATCTCCTCGTCCGGGTTGCAGATGTAGGTGATGCTCCCGAACCCGTCGAACCCGGCCGCCTGCAGCACCTCGACCGCGAAGAAGCCGGTGAGCAGCCCACCCTTCATGTCCGTGACGCCCGGCCCGAACGCCCGGTCGCCCTCGATCCGGAACGGGCGTTCGGCGACGGTCCCGGGGTCGAACACCGTGTCGGTGTGACCGATCATCAGGACCCGCGCGCTTCCGCTGCCCGCGAGACGCCCGATCACGAGGTCGCCGAGCCGCTCCTGCGTCGCCCGTGGGTTCGTGCCGGATACGCTCGATCTCCCACCCGCCGCGCTCGAACCTCGCCTGGCACAGGTCGGCGATCGCGTTCACCCCGTCGGGCGTGTACGACCCGCAATCGACGTTGACCATCTCGCGGAGCGCGTCGACGAAGTCGTCGTACCGCTTCTCGGCGATGTCCCGCAGGGCTGACGCTTCCATCGGACCGGCGTACCTCCGTCTCGGTGTCGAGAGGCCGCTCATCCTATCGTTCGGTCCCGGCCGAGTAGCATCCGCGCGTGGCTCGACGCGGCGACCTGGACGGATGGTGGGTGTTCGGCATCGCCGTCGTCGGGTTCTTCTGGCGGATCGCGTTCCGGACACGGGTCGAGGGAGTCGATCGCGTCCCGTCGTCGGGACCGGCGATCGTCGCCGGCAACCACGTCTCGGCGCTCGACGGCGTCGTGCTCACCCTGGTGACGGGCTCGCAGGGCCGGCGGAGCGACACGTTTCCTGGTCGCGGCGGAGTTCTTCCACAAGCTCTGGTGCGGGTGGGCGCTCCGCTTGTACCGTCAGATCCCGCTCCGTCGCGGCGAGCGCGACCAGGACGCCCTCGACATCGCGATCGAGACGATCCGCGGCGGTGCCCTCGCGGGGATCTTCCCGGAGGGGACGGTCAACCCGGAGCCGGAGACCGGATTGTTGCGTGGTCGCAAGGGCGCGGCCAGGATCGCCCTCGCGACCGAGGCGCCCGTGGTCCCGGTCGGAGTCTGGGGAACGCAGGAGCGGTGGCCGAAGCCCGGTCTGCACTTCCGACGTCCGTGGCGCCCGGTCGTCGCGGTCTCGTACGGCGACCCGATCCTGCCGAAGGGGGACCCGGATTCGACCGAGGACCTCCAAGCCTTCACCGACCTCGATGGTGGATGCGATCGCCGAGCAGGCGGACCGAGCGAGGGCGCTCGCCGAGGCGTAGCGCGGTCAGGGAACGTGGGCGACGAACCACGCCGCCGCGAGCTCGGCGACGCGTTCGAGCGCGCCCGGTTCCTCGAAGAGGTGGGTGGCCCCGGGGACGATCTCGAGCCGCGTCTCGCACCGCATCCGAGCCTGCGCCTGCCGGTTGAGCTCGAGCACCTGCGTGTCGGCGCCCCCCACGATCAGCAGCGTCGGGGCCGTCACGACCTCGAGCGCCTCCGCCGCGAGATCGGGCCGGCCGCCGCGCGAGACGACGGCAGCCACGTCCCGCCCGAGGTGCGCGGCGGCGACGAGGGCTGCGGCCGCCCCGGTGCTCGCGCCGAAGAACGCGATCGGCAGCTCGCGGACGTCCGGATCGGCGCGCAGCCACCCGACCGCCCCCTCGAGCCGTCTCGCGAGGAGCGCGATGTCGAAGACCTTGCCGCGATCCTGCGCCTCCACGTCGGTCAGCAGGTCGAACAGCAGCGTCGCCGAGACCCGCGGCCTGGAGACGCTCGGCGACCTCCACGTTCCGAGGCGACCGCCGGCTCGAGCCGCTGCCGTGCGCGAACGCCACCACGGCGTTCGCGCCCTCGGGGATCGCGAGATCGCCGGGCAGGGTCATCCCGTCCGAGACGCACGCTCACGGATCACGCGGCGGCGTCCGCCATCAGCGGAGAAGCGGAAGGGCCGGCCCGCGGAGCGGGCCGGCCCTTCCGGCGTCCTTCGTCGTGATCGTCCGCGTCACATCGCGGCGACGGCGGAGATCAGGTTCGAATCGCGGAGCTTGCGCAGCGCCTCGCGCTCGATCAGCCGAACGCGCTCGCCCGACAGTCCGAGCACCTTGCCCGTCTCCCGCAGTGACAGCGGCTGCCCGTTCTCCAGGCCGTAGCGGAGCGCCACCACGTGCCGCTCGCGCTCGTCGAGCACGCGATCGACGGCCGTCCCGATCTCCTCGCGGAGCAGGGCGTCCTCGACCTCGTTGAACGCGGCGTCCGAGTCGACCTCCTCGATCAGGTCGCCGAGCTCGGTGTCCTCGCCCACGGGCGACTGCAGCGACAGCGGCTCGCGGCGGCCCATCTCGGTCAGGTCGTCGATCTCGTCGACGGTCGTGTCGAGCGCCTTCGCGAGCTCGTCGCGGCTGGGCTCCCGCCCCATCGTCTGCGCGAACTGGAACCGCGTGCGGTTCAGCTTGCGCAGCCGGTCGTGGATGTGTACCGGCAGGCGGATCGAACGCGAGCGATCGGCGATCGCCCTCGTGATCCCCTGACGGATCCACCACGTCGCGTACGTGGAGAACTTGAAGCCGCGGCGCCAGTCGAACAGCTCGACCGCGCGCATCAGCCCGATGTTGCCCTCCTGGATCAGGTCGAGCAGCGGCAGCCCCTGGCCCTGGTACTTGCGGGCCACCGAGACGACCAGCCGCAGGTTGGCCATGATGAAACGCTGTCGAGCGGCCTCCGCCTTCCGGACCTCCTGGCGAGCCTTCATGATCGAACGCTCGGATCGCAGGCGGCCGGCGCGGAGACGCTCCTCCCCTTCCTTCCCGTGCTCGATCAGGATGGCGAGCTCGACCTCCTCCTCTTTGGTCAGGAGTGGCTCGCGCGCCGCCGCCTCCAGGTACAGCCGGAGGTCGTCGGCGTCATCCGTGCCGAGCGGGCGTGCAGGTTCTGGCATGAACTCACTCTCCTCCTCGAAGCCTCCGTAGGGAGCATGCTTCGCCCCTGGAGGTCTTCGGGACCGTTCTCAGTCGATAGGGCCCCGGGCATACGAAGACCGGCCTCCCCGGGCCACCGGGAGCCATGCTATCCGCCCCCCCGCGTCCCTGTAAAGCCGACACCCGTGTAGACCTCGTGGAGATACCCAGTATTCCCCGTCGCGTGCCTGTTCAAGCACGGAGGCACGCAACGCCACCGGAGATTCACACGGCGGCCCCCGCCGGGATGCGCCCCGGCCACCCGGCTCGGGTTCGATGAGCGTGTTCGAGCGAGAGGAGGCGGGATGGACCGCGACACCCTGCAGGACGACCTGGACCTGATCCTCGGCCCCGAGCCGGGACGCCCAGCTCCCAGGAGAGTGGGACTGGGAGCCCCCGCTCGGGACGGTCGTCCCCGGTGGCCGAGCTCGGCCACGGAGCCGACGGAGCCGGAGGAGACCGAGACGGCGGGCGACTCCGAGGATGGGACCACCGAGGACGAAGAGGACGACTGAGCTTCCCCCGGAGCAGGAGGGGGCGGTCCCCGGCCGCCCCCTCGGGCTCGAACCGAGCGACCGCCTCAGGCGGCGCGGACCGAGAGCACGGGCGCGAGATCCCGAGCCACCACGCGCCACGTCGCCCCGGCATCCGATGACCCGAACACTCACCCGACGTCGCGCCGAACCACAGGCCGAGCGGCGTCGTCGTCGTCGCGGGCGAACGCCTGGCGCAGGATCGTGAGGTACGTGTCGTCCTGCGGGAGCCCGTCGGTGTGGCCGGTCCAGCTCGCGCCGGCGTCGCGCGTCTCGAACACCCGGAGGCGCCCCTCGGCCGAGACGCGGTCCAGATCGGAGTTGAGCGGGATCACGTAGGCGGCGTCGGGGTCACCCGGATCGATGACCATCGGGAAGCCGAAGTCGCTCGGCAGACCCTGGGCGATGCTGGTCCACGAGCGCGCTGCGTCGTCGGAACGGTAGACGCCGCCGTGGAACTGCATGAAGAGGCGTTCCGGCTGGGTCGGTGACCGGTGCATGTTGTGGACGCAGCGCGCGAGCGGCTCGGTCGCGCGCGCCTCCTCCGGGAGGTATCGCGGGACGATCCCCGCGTTGCCGATCTCCCATGACGCTCCCCCGTCCTCGGTGACCCAGACGCCGACCGAGGAGATGCCGACCGCGAGGCGATCGGGTTCGCCCGGCCACGGGCAGATCGAGTGCAGACAGAGACCGCCGGCCCCCGGGCCCCAGTCGGGCCGGCTGGGCTGGTCCCAGAGCCCGCGGTTGAGCTCCCACGTCATCCCGTCGTCCCGGCTCTCGAACAGCGCGGCCGGGTCGACGCCGGCGTACAGGACGCCGTCTCGCTCGCCGGGCGTGATCACCCAGGTACGGACCAAGGTCGTGTCCGTGTCCTCGGGGAACCGAGGACCCTCCGCCTGCTCCCAGGCCCCGGTCGGGTCGTCCGCGAGGTAGACGCGCGGGCCGAACTGCCCGTGGGTGACGCTCGCGAAGTACCGGCCCGTCCTCGGATCGCGGATCGCGAACTCCACCGAGCTGCCGGGGAACGCCCTGGCCACGACGTCCATCTCGCCCTCGCGGTCTCCGCGCAGCACGAACAGACCCTTCCTGGTCCCGATCAAGAGCTCCGTCGCGGCACCGCCGGACACGGCACCGATGACCTCGAGGCGATCTTGGGTCGCGACGAGCGCGTCGCCGTCGACGCGCTCGCCCTCGAGGAACACCGCCACGTGCTGGCGGACCCGCCCTCGGTCGTCGAGGATCCAGCCGCCGAGCTTGGGGTGCGAGCGTTCGAGCTCGCGCAGCACGTCGACCACGGTGCCGCCCTCGACGGTGACCTCGCGACGGCCCTCGGCCAGCTCGCGGAGCGGCGGCCGGAGTCGGACGATCGGCATGACCCCGAGTGTAGAGAATGGCGATCGGAGGTCACCGGACACCGATGCGGATCGAGATGCCACCCAGCAGGTTCGCGGACCTGGACGGCCCCGTGCACTACGTCGAGTGGGACGGGCCGCCCGGGCGCACGTTCGTGCTCGTCCACGGGCTGGGCGGGTCGCTGCTGTCGTGGCTCGCGGTGGCGCCGGGTCTGGCGAGGCACGGGCGCGTGCTCGCGATGGACCTGCCGGGTTTCGGCCGGACCGAGCGCAACGGCCGCCGCAGCAGGGTCAGCGACCTTCGTGGCACCGTCTCGAGGTTCGTCGACGAGGTCGCCGGCGGGGGCCCGGTCGTGCTCGTCGGCAACTCGATGGGCGGCGCGATCTCGATGCTCGAGGCCGCGCTCGAGCCGGCCGCCGTCGAGGCGCTCGTGCTCTCGAACTCGGTCTTCCCGTGGAAGCGCGGCTCGTCGCTGCCGGCGCCGGTCGTGATGGTCGGCTTCGCGCTCTACGAGCTCCCGCGGGTCGGCGAATGGGCCTCGCGCCAACGCGTCACGCGGCTGGAGGCCGAGCGCGCGGTCGAGCTCGGCCTGCGGATCATCGCCGCGGATCCCTCGACGATCCCCGAGGACCTCGTCCGGCTCCACGTGGAGCAGCTCGTCCGCCACCAGCAGGACCCCGACGCCGGACCGGCGTTCCTCGAGGCCGCGAGGTCGCTCCTGTCGCTCGGCCGGCGGCGCGAGGTCGTGCGTTGGATCGTCGGGTCGGTGAAGGCTCCGGTGCTCGTGGTCCACGGACGCGAGGACCGGCTCGTGCCGCTCGGGTTCGCGATGGGAGCGCTCGAGATGCGGCCGGACTGGGACATGCGGCTGATCCCGAAGGTGGGCCACGTGCCGCAGATGGAGGCGCCCGAACGCTGGCTCGCCGCCGTCGAACCCTGGATCGAGGGTCTCCGCGGCTGGCCTAGAGGCCGGCGGCCTTCGACACCTCGGCGAGCGACTCCTCGAGCGCGAACGCGAGCCGCTGCACGTCCGGCATCCCGTCGTAGTCGCCGGTCAGGCCGAACGCCATCGTCCCGCCGATCGACGTGACCGCGATCGACAGCGCCGAGTTCTCGCCGAGCGGGAGCGACGGGTACTGCGCGACGAGCCTCGCGCCCGCCATGTACATCGGCTGCGGCGGTCCGGGGATGTTCGACACGACGAGGTTGAACCAGGGACCGCGGCTGGCCAGGCGCGCGGCGGCGGCGAGCAGGCCCCCGGGCGCATACGCGCCGAGGCCGATGATCGCGTCGGCGCTCATCGCCATCATCGAGTCCTTCAGGTGGCTCGTCCCCTCGCGCACGAGCGCGAGACGACGCTTCGGGCCCATCGCGCCGACCGGCAGGTCGACGAACGCCGGCGCCACCCGGTTGCCGAGCGACGCGTCGCGCCCGCCCTGCACCGAGACCGGCACCATCACGCGCAGCGTGCGTCCCCGCGTCGGCTCCTTCCGGTCGCGCAACAGCAGGTGCAGGGCACCCCCCACGACCGTGAGCACGGCGTCGTTCACGGTCCCCCCGAGCGCGTCCTTGATCTCCTTGAACCGCTGGAGCGGCGCGTCGGCGATCGCGAACCGCCGGTTCGGGCCGATCTGCACGTCGAGCGGCGACGCGGGCCGCGCACCCATGTCCAGGATGCTGCGGAACCCCGACAGGACCGTACCGACGTCGAGCGCCGCGACCGCGGGCGACCGCCGGACCGCGTCCACCCCGTTCATCAGCGCCTGGAACGGATGGGCGACCAGGGACTCGGTCGCCTCGCGGAGCAGGTCCTGCGAGGAGGGCTCGGGTTCGGGCTCCCAGGCGGGGGGCGGTGGTTCCTCGGGCGGCTCGGGCGAGAGGTCGAACAGCGCCGCGGTCAGGTGCATCCCGGAGAGCCCGTCGATCATCGCGTGGTGCACCTTCATCAGGGTCGCGACGTGCCCGCCCTCCAGGCCCTCGATCACGTAGAGCTCCCAGAGCGGCTTGGACCGGTCGAGCGGGCGCGAGAGGATCCGCTGGACCTGCTCGCCGAGCTCGACCCGGCCGCCCGGGTGCGGGAGCGCGGCGCGACGGATGTGGAAGTCCAGGTCGAACGACGCGTCGTCCACCCAGACCGGCAGCGCGAGCCCGAACGGCACCATCTTCACCTTCTGCCGGAGCCGGGGCGCGAGGTGCAGGCGTGAGGCGAACACCTCCTCGACGTCCTCGAACCGCAGCCGTCCGTCCGGCCGCGTCGAGGGGTCGAGCACGGAGAGCCCGGCCACGTGCATGTGCATCGCCGGCCGCTCCAGGTACAGGAACGACGCGTCGAGCGCGGTGAGGCGTTCGGTGAGCCATGACCCTCCTATCGGGAGCTGCTGCTCGCGCGTGCGCGCTCGCCGTGCCGAGCCCCGGACACCCCACGGTACCCGCTCCACGGCCGCGGTGGGAACCGGTGCTAGCCTCGCCCGCGATGCGCCGACGCCTGCGCGCCGTCATCCTGCTCGCGTTCCCGCTCGTGCTCGCCCTCCCGGTCGACGTCCGCGCGGGCCTCCGGCGGCGAGGGCGAATCGCGACGTGTCGAGATGCGCGACAACGTCTTCGCCCCGCGGATCGTCCGGATCCCGGTGGGCGGGACGGTCGAGTGGACGAACGAGGGCCGCAGCCCGCACAACGTCACGGCCGACGACGGCGCGTTCGCCTCGGCGGATCTGGCGTCCGGCGAGGTGTTCGACGAGACGTTCGCGACCGAGGGCGCCTACCCGTACTTCTGCTCGATCCACGGTTCGCCCGGTGCCGGGATGACCGGCCTGGTGCTGGTCGGGGACGCGCCGATCCCGGGGACCGCCTCGGACGTCGGACCGGGTCGCGAGACGCCACCCTCGCTCCCCGGCGCCGAGATCCGTGTGCCGCAGGACGCGCCGACGATCCAGGCTGCGGTGGACGCGGCCGAGCCGGGCGGCATCGTCGTGATCTCGCCCGGCGTCTACGAGGAGGCGGTGGTCGTGACGACGCCGTTCCTCACGATCCGGGGTCTGGATCGCAACGGGGTGATCCTGGAGGGCGGGTTCACGCTCGACAACGGGATCGCGGTGATCGAGGCCGACGGCGTGACGATCGAGAACATGACCGCCCGCCACTACCTCGTGAACGGGTTCCTGTGGTCGAGCGTGTTCGGCTACCGAGGGTCGTACCTGACGGCGTTCAACGACGGCGACTACGGGCTGTTCGCCTTCGACTCGCGGTACGGGCAGTTCGACCACTCGTACGCGAGCGGGCATCCCGACTCCGGCTTCTACATCGGCCAGTGCTTCCCGTGTCACGCCGTGATCACCGACGTGCTCGCCGAGAACAACGCCGTGGGGTACTCGGGCACGAACGCCGGCGGCGACCTGTTCGTCGTGAACTCCGAGTGGCGCGACAACCTCGCGGGCATCGTGCCCGAACACCCTGGACTCCGAACAGCTCGCGCCGCAGCACGACGCCCTGATCGCCGGCAACTGGGTGCACGACAACAACAACGCGAGCGCGCCGACGTTCGACCTGGAGTACCCGTCGCTCGGGATCGGGATCATCGTGAACGGCGGGCGCGACAACCTCGTCACGCAGAACCTCGTCGAGGACCAGGAGGCGTTCGGCATCGCGCTCCTGCCCTCGCCCGACGAGGACGTCTGGCTCACGCAGGGCAACGAGGTCCGCGACAACCTCGTCCGGAACTCGGGCCGGGCCGACCTGGCGCTCGGCGCGCCGTCGGGTGGCGGCGACTGCTTCTCGGGCAACGACTTCTCCTCGAGCCTGCCGCCGGCGATCGAATGGCGGGCCGGGTGCGGCTCGCCGCTCGCCCGGATCCCCGGTGGTTCGTTGGGCGCGATCGTCGGCCCGCTCGAGCGCTACCTCGCGGCCGCGCTCGGAGACGTGGCCGTGGGCGACTGGCGTTCGCAGCCGCCGCCGCCGGACCAGGAGCAGATGCCGGGCGCCGAGAGCGCCCCGCCCGACCCGGCGATCGCCGAGACCGCCGTCCCCGAACCCGTCCGCATCCGCGACGCCCGCACGCTCGACGTGCCGGCGTCATCCGACGTCTCTCAGGAGGTCACCGTGCTCGGGATCTCGCTCGCCACGAGTTGGTGGGGTGTGTTCATCGGCCTGTACGCCTACGCGCTGCCGCTGATCCTGTACTCGGCGTGGGTCTCGATCGCGCTGTGGGACCTGGTCCGCCAGGACGCCGTGCCGAACCGGACCCGCGTCCTGTGGATGCTGATCGTGCTCGTGATCCCGCTCGCCGGGCCGATCGCGTACTACGCGTTCGGGCGCTCGCCGATCCAGCGGTCGCTGCGGGTGATGCTGGTCGGCGGGCGGGCTCGCGATCTACGTGGCCCTGACCGCGCTCGCGATCGGGCTCGGGCCCTAGCGGCGGTCTCGCGCCGGCGCCGGTCGTGCCTGCGCGAGCCGCATCGCGCCTGGGTTGCCGCGTCGCCTAGGGTTCCCTCCGGGTCGGATGTCGAGAACCGCCCGGCGGCTCCGACCAGGTCGTGAGGGAGCCCATCGCGGGCGCCGACGGAAGGGGTGACGGGATGAAGTACCTGATCATGATGTTCGGGGACCAGGGCACGATGGTGGAGACCCGGTCCACGGAGTGGATCCGGTCGATGATCGGGTTCATGCAGGACCTCGACCAGGAGCTCCGGGACAACGGCGAGTACGTCGACGGACAGGGGCTCGTCGACCCGACGCAGGCCAAGACCGTTCGGTTCGAGAACGGCGCGCCGGTCGTGACCGACGGCCCGTTCGCGGAGGCGAAGGAGTCGCTCGCCGGGTACTTGGATCGTCGACGTGCCCGAGGAGCGGGCGCTCGAGATCGCCTCGCGGATCGTCGCGTTCATCGAGGGCCCGATCGAGGTTCGGCAGATCGCCGACGCACCACCCGAGTTCTGAGTCCGAGCACCGACCACCGCACCGCGACGAGAGAAGGAGAACGTGATGCCGAAGATCGCACCGTTCCTGTGGTTCGACGACCAGGCCGAGGAGGCCGCCGAGCTCTACGTGTCCGTGTTCAACGCGAGGCCGGGCTCCGCCGGCGACTCCGAGATCCTGGGGGTCGCGCGCTACGGCGAGGCCGGACCCGGCAAGCCCGGTTCGGCGATGACCGTGTCGTTCCGCCTCGAAGGGCAGGAGTTCACCGGGCTGAACGGCGGCCCGCACCACCAGTTCACCGAGGCGGTCTCGTTCCTCGTGAACTGCGAGACGCAGGAGGAGGTCGACGCGCTCTGGTCGGCGCTGTCCGAGGGCGGCGAGGAGGAGCCCTGCGGGTGGCTGAAGGACCGCTACGGCCTGTCGTGGCAGATCATCCCGACCGCGCTGGGCGAGCTCCTCGGCGACCCCGACCCCGAGCGGGCGGGCGAGGGCCATGCAGGCGATGCTGCAGATGACCAAGATCGACATCGACGGGCTCCGGCGCGCCGCCGAGGCGGCGGCGTAACGCCGGACCCGTGTCGTCGGTCGACGCGCCCGACACCGAGGACCTGCTGCGCGAACTGGCGCCGCAGGTCCTCGGCGCGCTCGTCCGCCGGTACGGCAGGTTCGACGCGAGCGAGGACGCGGTGCAGGAGGCGCTGCTCGCCGCCGCGACCCAGTGGCCCGACCAGGGCGTGCCCGAGAACCCGCGGGCGTGGCTCGTCACGGTCGCGTCGCGCAGGCTGGTCGACGGGTGGCGCAGCGAGAGCGCCCGCCGTCGCCGCGAGGAGCACGTCGCCGTCCTCGACGTGCCCGAGCCGGGATCCGCGCCCGGCCACGACGACACGCTCACGCTCCTGTTCCTGTGCTGTCACCCGTCGCTCTCGGCGCCGTCGCAGCTCGCGTTGACGCTCCGAGCGGTCGGCGGCCTGACGACCGCCGAGATCGCGAACGCGTTCCTGGTCCCCGAGCCCACGATGGCCCAGCGGATCAGCCGCGCGAAGCAGACGATCAGGCAGGCCGGTGCTCGGTTCGACCTCCCGCCGGACGCCGAGCGGGCGGACCGGCTCCGCGTCGTCCTGCACGCGCTCTACCTGATGTTCAACGAGGGCTACACGACGAGCGCCGGTCCGTCGCTGCACCGCGCCGATCTCACCTCGGAGGCGATCCGGCTCGCGCGGCTGCTCCGCCGGCTCGTACCCGAAGGAAGGCGAGGCGGCCGGGCTCCTCGCCCTGATGCTGCTGACCGATGCCCGGCGCGCGGCGCGCACCACCGCCGACGGCGAGCTGGTCCCGCTCGCCGACCAGGACCGGGCCCTGTGGGACCGGGCGCAGATCGAGGAGGGCGTGGGGATCATCTCGGACACCCTCGGCAGGGGCGCGATCGGGCCGTACCAGCTGCAGGCGGCGATCGCGGCGATCCACGACGAGGCGCCGAGCGCCGACGAGACCGACTGGCCGCAGATCCTCGCCCTGTACGACGTGCTCGAGCAGGTCTCGCCGGGCCCCGTCGTGACCCTCAACCGGGCGGTCGCCGTGGCGATGGTCGACGGCCCTCGCGCGGGGCTCGCGGTGCTCGGGACCCTGGACGCGGACGATCGCATGGCGAACACCCACCGGCTCGAGGCGGTCCGGGGGCATCTGCTCGAGCTGGCCGGCGAGCTCGACGCGGCCCGCGAGTCCTACCGGCGCGCGGCGACGATGACCGCGAGCGTGCCCGAACAGCGCTACCTCGCGATGCGCGCTTCCCGGCTGCGCTAGGGGATCTGCTGCTCCTGCGGCGTCGGCGTGCGGGCGAGGCTCGCCATGATCGCGCCGGCCAGGATCAACAGGCCGCCGGCCGCCACCCCGACGGTGACCGACTCGTCCAGGAACACGAACCCGAGGACCGCGGCGGCGAGCGGTTCCATCGCCGAGACGATCGAGGTCCGGACGGCGCCGATCCTCGCGAGCGCCTCCATCAGGAAGAAGAAGGCCCCCGCCGACGACAGGCCCATGCCGACGAGCGGCCACCACTCGGCGGCGCCGGCGGGCAGGTCCCAGTGGCCGACCACGTTGGCGTAGACGAACAGCCCGAGCGACGCCCCGGCGCTGATCCACATCGCGCTGGTGAGGGCGTTGGTGCGGTCGATCAGCAGGTCGACGCCCGTGAGGTAGCCGCTGTAGGTCATCGCGGTCACGAACGCGAGCAGAACGCCGATGCCGTCGATCGCCAGACCCGTCCCCGTGCCGACGACGATCGCCGCGCCGCCGACCGCGCACAGCAGCGAGATGACCGTGAGCCGGGCCGGCAGGTTCCCCCCGAGCGCCCACGCCCAGACGGTCACGAACACGGGATACGTGAAGAACAGGAGCGTCACGGCGGCGACCGTCCCGTGCTGGGTGGCGGTGAAGAACAGGCTCGCCTCGATCGCGTAGCCGAACACCGCCAGCATCACGAGCCGGAACCGTTCGCCGCGCGCCGCCAGGATCGGCCGGTGCGTGAGCAGCAGCGCGAGCAGGAGCACGACGGCGCCGAGCGCGAACCGGATCGACAGCATCGTCTCCACCGGCACACCGCGTTCGAGGACGAACCGGCCCCAGATGATGATGGTCCCGAACAGCACGGCGGAGACCGCGGCGGACGCGCCGCCGAGCAGGTCGTGGCGGCCCGAGGGGTCGCTCGGGGCGGGTGGGTGGTCGCGGGCGGTCGGGTCGGTCACGCTCAGGCGAGCTCGATCCGCATCCGCTTGAAGGCCTTGCCCTTGTTCTCGGTCTTCGCGACGCGCACGCGTCCGACCTCGGCGGTCGAACGCACGTGGGTCCCGCCGTCCGCCTGCTTGTCGAGCCCCTCGATCTCGATCACGCGGATCGGATCCACCGACTCGGGGATCAGGTTCACCTTCGTGCGGATCAGGTCGGGGTCGGCCAGGGCCTCGGCTCCGGGGCAGGAAGCTGACGCGAACCGGGCGGTCGGCCGCGAGCTCGGCGTTCAGCTTCTCCTCCACCTCTCGCCCGAACTCGGCGTCGATCGACTCGAGCTCGAAGTCCATGCGCGCGACGCCGGGCTCCATGTTCCCGCCCGTGACCTTCACGTCGTAGTCGCGGAAGACGATCGCCGACAGCGCGTGCAGGGCGGTGTGCGTGCGCATGAGCGTGTGGCGGCGGTCCCAGTCGATCTCGGCCGTGACCGGCGTGCCCCAGCCGGCGGGGGCTCACCGTCGACCTCGTGCAGGAGCCTCCCGCCGCGCTTGACGGTGTCGAGCACCCGCAGCTCCCCGCCGTCCCACCGCAGGACCCCGGTGTCCCCGGGCTGCCCGCCGCCGCGGGCGTAGAAGACCGTGCGATCCAGGACGACGCCTTCGTCGCCGGTCTCCCGGACGGTGGCATCGCACGACCGGACGTAGGCGTCGGTGGCGAAGAGCTCCTCGGTCACGGCCAGAGCCTAGCCGACGCCGAACCGGCCACCCCAGGATGCGCTCGGGCGTTCCGCCGCAGGCAGGCCGGGGTGTCGGGGCGAGCGCGGCGGGCTCAGGACGGGCCCGTGGACGCCGATACAGAGGCTCGGAGATGGCTCCGAGGAACGAACCCCGCCTGGTGCTCGGCTTCGCGGTCGCGAGCCTGATCGCGTTCGTCGTCGTCGGGTTGGGCGCGACGGGCCTGCTGGTCCGCAACGCTCGGGAACGCGCGGAGGTCGGTGGCGCCCAGCACGCGCTGTTCGTGAGCCAGTCGGTGCTCGCCCCCGCGTTCGAGGGGGTCGACCTGACCGAGCCGGTGACGGGCGAGACCTACGAACGGACCGCCCAGCTCGTCCGCGAACGCGTGATGTCCGACGGCCTCGCGGTCAGGGTCAAGATCTGGCGGCTCGACGGCACGATCGTGTTCTCCGACGAACCCGAGCTCGTCGGCATGCGGTTCGCCGAGGAGACGTCCGAGCTCGAGGAGGTCGCGGGCGGCGCGATCGAGAAGGGGATCTCCGATCTGGACGAGGAGGAGAACGAGTTCGAGCGCGACCTCGCCGACAGGCTCTTCTACACGTACACGCCGCTGCGGACCGACCCGGGTGGCCCGGTCAACGCGGTCGCCGAGATCTACCAGGACTACTCGTTCATCCAGCAGGACATCGACGCCGTCGTGGGGCGGGTGGCGATCATCGTCGCCGCGGGACTCGCGGTGCTGTACGCGCTGCTGTTGCCGCTCGCGAGACGGGCGTCGACGGAGCTGCGCCGGCGCAACGAACAGCTCGAGCAGCACCTGCAGCGGGAGCAGGCGACGGTCGCGGAGCTGCGGGACCTCAACCAGAAGAAGGACGACTTCGTGAGCGCCGCCTCCCACGAGCTCCGGACCCCGCTCACGTCGATCCTCGGCGTGCTCGGGACCCTGAAGCAGAACGACCTCGGCGACGACCCGGCCCTGCGGGCGGAGCTGCTCGACGCCGCCGAACGCCAGACCAAGCGACTCGAACGCCTGATCGCGAACATCCTGTCGGCCGCCGGATGGACGGCGACCGCCCGATCGAGATCGAGACCGTCGACCTCGTCGCGACCGCGCGCACGGTCGCCGAGGAGCTCGGCGCGTCGGACCGCGTCGTCGTCGCGATCCCGGAAGGAACGGTCGCGACGGACCGCACCCGGATCGTCGAGGTCATGACGTACCTGCTCGAGAACGCCCTGAAGTACTCCCCCGCCGACTCGGCGGTGACGATCGGGGCGGACAGCGAGAAGTCGGGCTTCCGGCTGTGGGTCACCGATCACGGTGTCGGGATCGACCCCGCCGATCAGGCCGCGATCTTCGAGCGCTTCCACCAGATCGACCAGACGGCCACGCGGACCCACGGCGGTCTCGGACTCGGTCTCCATCTGGCGAAGGATCTCGTCGAGGAGCTGAAGGGGCGGGTGGAGGTCGCGAGCAGGCCGGGGCACGGGAGCACGTTCACGGTGATCGTCCCCGCCAACGGCGCGGCGCCCTCGCGCGAGCGCTCGTCCGCGGCCGCCGGCTGAACCAGACCGTCCGGCCCCTCAGCCCGTGCCGGCGATGAAGGCCGAGACGCGCGCGACGAGCTCCGGGATCCGACGGAGCAACTCGTCCTGATCCTCGAGCGCGATCAGCTCGGCGTTCGGCAGCAGCTGCGAGAAGAGCCGGCCGAGCTCGGCCGGGTGGACCTCGTCACCCTCGATCGTCACGATGATCGTCGGCGCCGCGACGTCGCGCAGCAGCTCCCGGTCCGGGATCGGCCAGTCCTCGATCACGCCGTGGATCGCGCGGGCGAGACCGTCGGGGTCGTCGTGCTGCCACATCACGCGATCGAGCTCCAGACGCCACGGCGTCTCGACGTACTCGGCCACGCGCGCGGGATCGTTCAGCACGGTCTCGAGCGCCTCCTGCGGCGTCTTGCCCTCGAGGTCCTCGGCGAGCAGGTGGTACCGGTTCGCGAGCCCGAACGGCAGGTCCAGCCCGGCCGGCAGCAGCCAGACCATCCGTTCGAAGCGGTCGGGTTCGCGGCAGACCAGGTTGCCGATCGCGCCCGCGCCGAGCGAGGTCCCCACGGCGACGGTCGCGCCGAACTCGTCCGCCACCGCGTCGAGGTCGCGCGCGAAGTCCTCGAACCGGAAGGCCTTCGGGTCGGTCGGCGAGCTCGAGCGGCCGTGTCCTCGGAAGTCGAACCGGACCTTGGTCCCGGGCACGAGCGGCGTGAACGCGGCGAGCTCGTTGCGGTTGTTCGTCAGCCCGTGCGCGAACACGGTGACGGGCTCGCCCTCGCCCTCCACCTCGCAGAACAGCGTGGCGTCCTCGTTGCGGACCTCGGGCACGAGGCAGCTAGCCGGTCAGCCGAGCGCCGCGAGCGCCCGACGGGCCTGGTCCAGGTGGAACCGGTCGTGGCCCGCCGCGAGGTTGAACGTGAGGTCGAAGCTCTCGGGTCCGCGCTCGGTGTGCAGACCGACGCGGGCACGCTCCTGTTCGGTCGAGCGGGCCCACAGCGCGAGGTTCGCGCGCCGGAGCGCCTCGAACGTCTCGAGCAGCACCTCCGGGTCGTCCTCGTTGTGGTGGAGCCGGTCGACCCACAGGTCCTGGTCGTAGCCGACGAGCGGCGGTTCGTCGTGGGCGACGATCCAGCGGTACCGGCTCGCCACCACGACCTCGGAGTCCGTGACGTGGCCCAGGCATTCGAGCACGGACCACTCCGTGGGTTCGGGGCGTTCGGCGACGCGGGCGCCGGCGCTGCGGATCAGCTCGCGCCAGGCGTCGGCGGAGCCGGCCTGCACCTCGGCCGGGTCGTCGTCGCCGACCAGACCGGTGAGGTAGCGCTGGTACTCGGCGGCCTCGGCCACCGGATCGGGCGTGGGCAGGCGCTCCATCTCCATCGCTTGGCTACACCTCCTGTTCGACGAGGTCGTCCTGCGGCGCGAACTCCTCACGGATCGAACGCGCCCAGCGCCACACGAGCGCGGTCAGCACCAGGAACACGGCGCCCGAGACGATCAGGATCGTCCGCACCTGCGCCGGGTCGTTCTCGATCCAGACGAACGACAGGATCAGCGCCGGCACGATGAACCCGAGGTTGTAGGCGATGTCGAACAACGCGAAGGCCCGTCCCCGGAAGTCATCCGGCATCGCCTGCTGCACGATCGTGTCCGCCGAGATCTTGCCGAGGAAGAACGAGAAGAACCCGACGAACAGCAGCGCGGTGAACCCGACGATCGACACCGGCGCGCCGAACACGATCGTCCCGGCGCCGAGCAACACCATCGAGGAGAGCAGCAGCCGGATCGGCGGCACGCGGTCCTTCCACTTCTGCGCGAGGATCAGGCCGAGCGCGCCGCCGATCAGCCCGCCGCCGCCCGACAGGCCGAGCGCGACGTTGCTCGCGTCGCCGCCCTGCACGAGGTTCTTCGCGTACAGCGCGAACGTGAACAGCACGAACCCCCAGAACTGGTACCGGAGCATCTGGAACGAGGACAGGCCGACCGCTGCCGGCGGTCGCGCCGCGAGCTCGCGGATGCCGGCCGCGATGTTCTTGAGCACCTGCGACGCCTCGGCGCCGAAGCTCGTCTCGTGCATCGAGACCTCCGCGTGGCGCATGTGCCGCGCGACGAGCGCGGCGACCCCGAGCAGGGCCGCGCCGACGACCACGACGAGCCATGCCGGCAACGCGGCCGCCGCACCGAGCGCGAACCCGATCCCGACCACCTGGAACAGCGCCCCGCCGGCCTGCGAGAGGCCGTTGCCCTGGAGCAGGTCCTTGCCCGAGAGCACGTCGGGCATCGCGGCCGACTTCACGGCCAGCGCGACGCGGACGCACGCCTGGGCGGCCAGCAGACCGATGATGAGCGCGACCGTCGCGCCGACGTCGCCCTCGGTGGTCGCCTTCCCGAGCGGGATCATCGCGACGACCGCCACCAGCGCGACGATCGCGGCGACGACGATGTTGGTCCACTTCACGACCTTGCGGCGTTCGAAGCGGTCGATGAACACGCCGATGAACGGCGAGATCAGCGTGTACGGGACGTACAGCGCGAGCACCACCTTCAGCAGGTAGTCCGCGGACGGGACGGTCGAGACGTCGAACCCCTTCTCGCCCCCGAACGCGATCGACTTGCCGATCGCGCCCTGCACGACGCCCTGCCCCATCTGCGCCAGGTACTGCATGCCGACCAGGACCGAGAAGTCGCGGTTCGAGAAGACCGAGAACATCGAGTTGAAGAAGCCGCTGAAGCCGTTCAGCACGCGCAGGAGGGGCTTCGCGCCGAACCGGAGCCCGGCCGCGACGGCCGTCGCGAGCGCCAGCGACGCCCACCCGTGGACGACGCCGAACGGTGCCCGGGTGACCGCGACCACGACGATGCCCGACAGCACGATGAGCGTGATCGAGATCCCCGGCACGAGCGCGATCTTCAGCCACGGGTCGTCGAGCTCGAACCACCGCGCCGCGATCGCACCCGGGACGACGAGCAGCAGCGCGAGCGCGAACACCACCCACAGCGTGTGCCCGAGGTTCCCGAGGATCCCCGGGTGGTCGGCGTAGAACGCCGCGACCTCGGCCTCCGCCGCGCGCGCGTCCGCGATCGCCGGGTCCGAGGGCGTCGTCAAGCCCTCCCCGGTCACGACCGCGACGTCGTCACCGAGGATCACGAGGTCGTCCGGCGCCTGATCGAGCAGGTCCTCGTTCACGGTGCCCTCGTTGAACTGGCGGACGAGGAACGCGATCGGCGGGCCCGTGTACTCCTCGCGCAGGTCGGTGAGCTCGCGGTGGAACGCGCGCGACATCTTGTTGTAGGTCGGGTCGGTGAGCACGGTCGGCTGGTCGGCCAGGAAGTCCTCGACGCTGCCGAAGTACGTCATCGAGCGCTTCACGGCGTCGCCGGGCAGGCCGGTGCGCGAGACGTTCGTGAACGTCTTGGACCAGCCGTACGACTGGTAGGTGTCGTCGTAGTTCACGACGAACACGATCGGGCGGTCGCCCGGCTCGTTCTCGACGACGGCCCGCGCGGCCTCGAGCGCGGTGCGCGTCGGCTGGTCGATCCACTGGCTGTCGGGGTCGGCCCAGTGCGAGATCTCGCGCCCCTGCATCCAGATGTAGCCGAACGAGGCGACGATCAGCAGCGACGCGAGGATCGCCAGCGACCTTGGCCGCCCCCTCGCGCTTCCACAGCCATCGGATCGCCACGTACGCCCCGAGCCCCCCGAGCGCGAACAGCGCCATCGTGGCGTTCATGAAGCGGTAGTAGGGGTAGGTCGCCGCGACGAACCCGAAGATGCCGAGGAACGGCAGCAGCAGCATCGCCGAGATCGTCCCGAACTCGTCCGAGCGCGCTCGATCCCTCCGCGCGCTCCAGATCGTCCACCCGATCGCGAGCAGGACGAGGGGGACCAAGATCCCGGGCTGGAGCGAGCCGACCCACCCGGAGAGGCGGTTGAAGAAGACCTCCTTGGTGTACGGGGGCGGCAACGCGGCGTCCGCGAGCGAGCCGGTCACACCCCACGGCGCGATCAGCCACGTCGACGAGGCCGAAGATCATCCCGAACCCGACCGACATCAGCGACGGCCCGAGCTCCTTCAGCGGCGGCCCGAGGTGGAACCGGCTCGTCAGCAGCCGCAGGCCGAACACGGCCATCAGCGAGAAGCCGAAGATCACGCAGGTCGTCGGGTGCGTGAACGCGGCGGCGATGCCGAGCAGGAACAGCGCCGTTCGCGCGCCCCACGACGTCCGCGCGGGCGATGAAGAACGCGAGGATCAACGAGAGGAAGTACAGGACCGTGATGTTGTCGAGGTAGCCCACGTACGGCGTCGTCATGAACAGCGCCGCCGTCGAGAGCATGACGAGCAGGAAGAGCAGCGGGTCCTTGTGCGTCCGCCACGAGAACGCGCCGAGCGCGAGGCCGGTCAGACACCGGGACGCCGACCATCATGAACGCGCTGAACGTGTACAGGTCGATCCCGGCGACCCGCTGCAGGATCGAGCCGAACAGCGGAACCGTGACCCGGTACCCGCCGCCGAACATCGAGAACGGGCCCCAGTCCCCGGCGATCAGGCCCGGGTAGTCGTGCATCATCAGGTTCGAGCGCCACGTGTACCAGGCGGGGTCGCGGGTCGGGGCGCTGATCGAGGGGTCCTGGAGGAACGTCCACCCGAACGCGACCAGCAAGATCGCGATCGCGCCGATCAGGACGAGCGGGCTCGACAGCCGCCCACGCCGCTGCGGCTCGGGAGCCTGCACGGCCTCGTCGGGGCGGTCTTTCGTGAGCGCCATCGGTTGCGGAGTTCCCCCTTATCGCCCCGGGCTCACGCGGGCGACGGGCGAGCGTGGGACCGGCCAAGGATACGCGACGGATCCACACCCACCTCTGAAGGCCCGGGCCTCTACGGCCGGGCCTCGGGCAGACAGTCGAGGTGCTGCATCAGCGAGATCGGGAACGCGGCCGAGAACACGCGTTCGGAGGCCTCGTCCGCCGGGGGCGGTGGCGCGTCGTCCGGGGTGCCCTGCGCGTGGGTGTAGTCCAGGAGGAACCGCGAGATCTCCTCGGGCGTGGAGCCGCTCGAGGCCAGCACGTCGTCGTTCAGGTAGATCTGGCTCGAGCGGACGGCCTGGAACACCGAGCCGCCGCCGGTCGCGGGGAAGGCCGCGTTCAGGTCGCGTTCGAGCTCGGTGGGCGTGACCTGGAACGCGCCCGAGACCGCCGGGTCGAACTGCGCCCCGTGGTCCGCGGTCAGCAGCGAGCACGTACCGGCCCTTGCCCACCTCGCGGTCGAGGAAGTCGACGAACCTCCCGAGGTCCTCGTCCTGCCATGCGAGCGTGTCCTGCATCTCGGGGCTGTTCGCGCTCCAGATGTGGCTCACGTGGTCGATCGCCTTGAAGTTGATGAACAGCAGGTCGGGCACGTCGTCGGCCCCGAACCCCTCGCGCGAGATCACGTCCTCGACCATCGCTCCCTGGTACGGGATCCTGGCCGGCGTCGCCCACCCACCCTCGAACTGCTCGATCGAGTTGTCGCGCCACTTGCCGTCGAGCGCGCCGTCCTGGCGGTCGATCGCGTCCGTGTACGCCGACAGGCCCGGCAGGTCGTTCACGTAGTCGGGGAACTCGTAGAACGGTTGGTAGGTCCCCTGCAGGTTCCACGTCGTCCCCTCGGCGCCCTCGTTGTCGGCCTCCGTCGGGACGCGGAGCACGGCGATGTCGCGGTCGCCGCCGCCCCACAGCGATCCGTGGCTCGCCATGTTGAGGTGCCAGGTCACGCTCGCGAGCGCACCCACCAGCGGCTCGTTGCCCATCGCGCGGTCGTACAGGTCGGCGAGCGTCGGCTCCATCAGCAGCACCGGCCCGAGCGCACCCGCGCGGACCAGGTCGTCGCCGAGGCGGAACTCGGCGTCGGTCTGGCCCGTGTGCATCGGGAAGGCCCCGGTCCCGATCGTGGCGTGCGTCGCCGGCGTGATCGACGGCGACGAACCCACGCTCGCGTGGTCGAACCAGATCCCCTTCGGGATCATCGAGCGCAGCACCGGCCAGTCGTTCGGGAACGCGTCCAGGAGGCTCAGCCCGCCGGCGTCCCACACGAGCGTGACGATCAGCGGCGGCGGGGTGTCGGTCCTCGGGACCTCGGGGATCGCCTTGCCGTCCGGCGCGTCGAACCCGAAATGCAGCAGCTTGGCTTGGGTCGGTGCGACGTCGGCGAGCGTCACCGGACGCTGCACCCGGCCGAGCGCCGGGATGATGCCCGGGCCGTACCAGAACAGCGGCACGTCCTGGAGGTAGTTCCACGGACCCGAGTGCGGGAAGTTCGTGCCGACGAAGTTCGGCTCCTGGGGCACGAACACGATCTGCCCCGAACGCTCGGGGTCGGTCCCCCGCCAGATCCGCAGGAGCTGCTCGTGCGGGATCGCGCAGGCGGCGTCGGCCAGCGCGCCGGGCGTGGGCGGAGCGACCGGTTCTGCGGTCGTCGCATCCGAGCCGCCCGTGCTCGCGGGCGGCGGCGTCTCGGTCCCGGCGTCCGAGGTGCACGCGGCGACGAGGGCCGACAGGGCGACGAGCAGCGCCAGGCGCCTCACGAACGCGCCTCGGGCAGGCACGGCAGGTGCCGCATCATCGCGGAGGGGAACGCCGCCTGGAAGACCAGGTCGTCCGCCTGTCGGCGGGCACGGCCACGCCGGGCTGCGCCGTCTGGGCCTTGGTCAGGCCGAGGATCCACTCGGAGACCTCCTCGAGCGTGTGACCGTTCTGCCGGAGCTCGGCCTCGTTCACGAAGATCTGCGTGGGCTGGATGAGCTGCACGATATGCGTCTCGTCGCCGTCCGTGTCGAACCTGGCGTTGATCCCGGCCTGGATCGGCGTGGCGGCGATCTGGAACGCGCCGGTCACCTTCGGGTCGGGGATCGAACCGTGGTCGGCCGTGAGCACGATCGCCCACTGGCCCTGACCGACCGTCGCGTTCAGGAAGTCGACGAACGTCTCGAGCGAGGCGTCCTGCCCCTTCACGGCGTCCTGCATCTCCGGGCTGTTCACCGTCCACACGTGGCTGATGTAGTCGATCATCTTGTAGTTCACGTACAGCAGGTCGGGCGTCTCGTCCGCGCCGAACCCCTCGCGCCGGATCATCTCCTCGATCACGCGGGTCTGGTACGGGATCCTCGCCGGCGTGTCGAACCCCTGCAGGAGGGTTTCGATGTCGTTGGTCCGCCACTTCCCGTCGAGCTGGCCGTCGTTCGCGTCGACCGCGCGCACGTCCATGGCGAACCCCCCGACCTCGTTCACGTACTCGGGGAACCGGTAGTAGGGCACGAGGTCGGGTGCGAGGTTCCAGTCGAACCCCTCGGCGCCCAAGCGTGTCCGCCCCGATCTTCTCCCGGATCGCCGACGATGTCCTGGTCGCCGCCGCCCCACATCGAACCGTGGCCGAGCATCCCCAGGTGGATGCTCACGGTCCCGACCTCGCCCACGACCGGCTCGTTGCCCATCGCCCGGTCGTACAGGTCGGCGAGCGTCGGCTCCATCAGGTACGCGGGACCCTTCGCCCACGGCGTCGTGAGCTCGTCGCCGATCCGGAGCTTGTGCGCGACGATCAGGTGCGCGTCCGGGAACGCGCCGGTCCCGATCGTCGCGTGCGTCTGCGCGGTGGACGTCGGGCTGGTGCCGACGGTCGCGTGCTCGTACCACGCGCCCTGCGGGATCAGCGATCGCAGGTAGGGCCAGTCGTTCCTCCAGCGTTCGAGCACGTTGCGGCCGCCCGCGTCCCACACCATCGTCACGAGCAGGCGGGGCGGCGTCTGGTTGCCGGCGATCGCCTCGGTCATCGGCGAACCGTCGATCGCGCGGAACGGGAACCCGAGCAGCTGCGCCTGCGTCGGCGCGATGCCGGCGAGCGTCGACGGGCCGTTCGACCACGCCGGCCGGCGCGACGTGGCCGGGGCCGTACCAGAACATCGGGATGTCCTGCGCGTAGTCCCACGGCCCGACGTGCGGGAGGCCCGAACCCACGTAGTTCGGCTCGATCGGCAGGATCTGGATCTCGGCGCTGCGGTCCTCGCTGTTCCCGCGCCAGGTCCGCAGGAGCCACTCGTGCGGCATCGAGCAGGCGACCGACGGCGAGGCTCGCGCCCGAGGCCGGCGGCTGCGCGCCGGGCTCGGGCCCGGTGCTGCCCGTGGGCTCGGCGACCGTCGTCGCCGAGGTTCGGGACGCCTCGGGGAGCTGGACCTCGTCGCCCGAGCACGCCGACCCCCACGACGAGCAGGACGGCGAGCACGGCGAACACACGTCGGGAGGGCATCGGCGCGCCTACGAAACACGACCCCGCCCGGAACGACAACCCAGTGTGACCGGGCGCGATAGCGTGGCTCCCTCGTGACCGGTCGGCGCCTCATCGTGATGCTCGTCGCCCTCGCCGCGATCGGGATCCCGGCGGCCGTGCTCACGGCCACCTGCGCCGGTCGCTCGTGCGACGCGTCGGGTGGCGAGGCGGTGCGCGTCCCGTTCTGCCCGCTCCCCGACGCGGTGAAGGAGGGTGTCGTGAACGGGTTCCGCGAGGGACGCTCGCCCGACGTCCTCGCGGTCGCCGACGGGACGCCCGTCGTCACGGACGTCGACGGTGCTCGCACGCCGTGGCCGGCCGTCGCGGCCGCCACCGACCCGCGGGTGCCGATCGTGTTCGCGGGCGCCGGGGTGACCACCGGCGCGAACGTGCCCGACGGGACCACGCTCGACGGCGTCGCGCCGACGGTGAGCGAAGCCTTGGGGTTCGAGCGGACGCACCCGGAAGTGCGTTCGGGGACGGCGGTGGCCGGGCGTCGCCGACGGCGAGCGGCCGCGTCTGGTTCTGCTGGTGGGTTGGAAGGGCGTCGGCTCATCCGAGCTCGAGACCGCGTCCGAACGACTGGCCGTTCCTCTCCTCGTTGCTCGACGACGGCGCGGGGACGCTCGACGGTGCGGCCGGTTCGCTGCCGCTCGACCCGGCGGCGACGCTCACGACGATCGGGACCGGCGGTCTGCCGTCGCAGCACGGGATCACCGGCTCGTTCATCCGGAACGGTCAGGGCCGGGTCGTGCAGGCGTACGCGCCCGATGCTGCCGGTGCAGATCATCGCGACGCTCGCCGACGATCTCGACCACGCGAACCCATCGACGCTCGTCGGCCTCGTCGCGCCGGACGAACGCGACCGCGGGATCGTGGGCGGCGGCTGGTACCCGGGCGAGGATCCGGTCGACGCGGTGATCGGCGACAGCGCGGACCGCTCCGCTCGCCGTGGAGGGGATCCTGTCGGCCGGCTACGGGGCCGACGACGTCCCCGACGTCCTCGGGGTCGTGCTCGACGGCTCGCATCCGCGCGATGGATCGGTGGACCCGCGAGATCGTGGACCGAGGCGGAGCGAGCGACGTCGGGTTCGGCGCTGGTCGTCGTGGCGGGCACCGGGTCGTCCGAGACGGA
The DNA here is from genome assembly GCA_963744515.1 of uncultured Actinomycetes bacterium. Classification (GTDB taxonomy): domain Bacteria; phylum Actinomycetota; class UBA4738; order UBA4738; family HRBIN12; genus DASSJM01. The sequence goes on from CAVUTN010000002.1 coordinate 218,307, forward strand.
CCGGACGCGGTCCCGGACCAGCGAGTTGGTCGACGCGGTCGAGGAGGCCGTTCCGGGCGACGCGCCGGCGGTCGCCGCCACCGTCGCCGGCGGCGCTGTTCCTGGACCAGGCCGTGCTCCGCGAGGAGCAGGTGACGGGGCAAGTCGCGGTCGACGCGCTCCTGTCGGCTACCGGGCCGAGCGGTGAGAGGATGCTGGCGGACGCCTTCCAAGGGTTCGCCGTCTCGTTCGCCCGGTACTGCTAGCAGGAGACCGCCTGGATGGCCCAGATCGCCGACCCGCGTCCGGATCGCCGGGCTCCGTCGTCCGGCGGATCGACGCACGGTGGTCGCCGTCGGGGCGACCCTCGTCGCGGTCGCGCTCGTCGTGAGCGTGGGCGACCCCGGGCGGATCGCGTGGGTCCGGACGTTCTTCGTGATCTTCGGCTCGCTGCTGATCCAGGCGTTGCCGTTCGTGATGCTCGGGGCGCTCGCCGCGGCGCTCGTCGAGGTGTTCGTGCCGATCGGGGTGTTCGAGAAGCTCGGGGATCTCCCGCGACCGCTCCAGCTCCCCGCGGCCGCGTTGGCGGGGCTCGCGTTCCCGATCTGCGAGTGCGGCTCGGTGCCGGTCGCGCGCCGGCTGATGCAGCGCGGCCTGATGCCGTCGGCGGCCGTCACGTTCATGCTCGCCGCGCCGGTGCTGAACCCGGTCGTGATCGCCTCGACGTTCGTCGCGTTCCGCGGCAGGACGACGCTGTGGACGATGGTCGGCGGCCGCTTCCTCCTGGGCATGCTGGTCGCGATCGCCGTCGGTTGGGTGATCGGCAACCGCTCGAAGGACGAGCTCCTCAAGCCGAACCCCGAGGAGGTGGACGAACACCTGCTCGAGCTCGGCCGTCCCGAGGCGCGGTGGCGGCGGTTCTTCGTGCACCTCGGCAACGACTTCCTGTTCATGGGGCGCTACCTGCTGTTCGGCGCGACGATCGCGGCGGCGATCCAGACGTTCCTTCCGACGTCGCTGCTGACCGGCCTCGCCGAACGCCAGGTGCTCAGCGTCATCGCGATGATGGCGCTCGCGGCCGCGCTCTCCCTGTGCTCCGAGTCCGATGCGTTCGTCGCGGCGTCGTTCGTGCAGTTCGGCCCGTCGGCGATGCTCGGGTTCCTCGTCTTCGGGCCGATGGTGGACCTGAAGCTCGTCGCGCTGTACGCGGGGACGTTCCGCCGCGGGTTCGCGCGGACCGTGGTGCTGGTCGCGGCGGTCGCGACGTTCGTGGGCGCGCTGTGGGTGGGGGTGGCGTTCGGATGAGTGACGCCGTCGCCGCGCGCACCGGCACCGCCGTCCGCGACCGAGACCGGGCCTCGCCGCCGCTGGAGCCCCGGTGGGCTCGCCGGCGCGCTCGTGCTCGCCGCGTGGGCGGGGCTGTTCTGGTTCCTGTGGATCAGCGGGCGCGAGGCGTTCTACCTGTCGACGCGCACCGACTGGGTCGTCCCGATCGCCGCGGTCCTGCTCACCGCCGCGACGGTCGGCCGGCTCGCGTCGGCCCGCGTCGTCGCGCCGAAGCCGCTCGCCGCGCGCGAGCTCTGGATCATGGGGCTGATGGTGGTGCCGGTGGTCCTGGTGCTGTTCGCGCCGGTCACGACGCTCGGGACGTTCTCGGCGGGCAAGCGCGCGGGGTTCTCGGGCGCCGGGTTCGCGGCCTCGGCCGGGGACATCGGCAGCGGCGAGCTCACGTTGATCGACGTTGCCGCGGCCGAGACCAGCCCCGAGGGCGAACGCGCGCTCGCCAAGCGGGCCGGCGAGACCGTGAGCTTCGTCGGGTTCGTCTCGATCCGCGACGACACCCCGGCCGACGAGTTCCTGCTTGCGCGCTACGTCGTGACGTGCTGCGTCGCGGACGCGACGATCGCCGAGGTTCGCGTCGTGAACGTCACGCCCGGGCAGTTCGAGAACGAGGACTGGGTCCAGGTGACCGGCACGATCTTCCCGATCGGGCGCGAGGTCATCGTCGACGCCTCCGACATCGCCGCGGTCGAACGCCCCGACCACCCGTACCTCACGCCCTGAGCGGTCCCGCAGGAACCGTCGTGTAGCCTCAGCCGCGTGCTCGCGGCCTCCTCCACGGTCTGGGTCCAGACGATCGTCTCGGTCGTCATCGTCAGCCTGATCGCGTTCGTCGGGATCGTGATCCTGATCGTCCGCGAGGGACTGCTCCAACGGGTCGTCCCGATCCTCGTCAGCTTCGCGGTCGGCGCGCTCCTCGGCGACGCGCTGTTCCACATCCTGCCGGAGCTCGCCGAGGACGGAGGGATCACGGTCGGCATCTCGTGGGTGATGGCGGGCGCGATCCTCGGCTTCTTCGTGCTCGAGAAGTTCATCCACATGCACCACCGGCTGGAGGCGCCCGCGCACGGGCACATCCATCCCGTCGCGATGACGAACCTGCTCGGCGACGGGCTCCACAACTTCGTCGACGGCGCGATCATCGCCGGCTCGTACCTCGCGAGCACGTCGCTCGGGCTCGCCACCACCGCGGCGGTCGTGCTGCACGAGATCCCGCAGGAGATGGGCGACCTCGGGGTGCTGGTGCACGCGGGGCTCAAGCCGAGACGAGCCCTCCTCTTCAACTTCCTGACCGCCCTCACCGCGGTGGCGGGCGCGATCATCACGCTCCTGCTGGAGGACACGGTCGGCGGTGTGGTGCGACCGATGCTCGCGCTCTCGGCCGGCGGTTTCATCTACATCGCCGGCTCGGACCTGATCCCCGAGCTCCACAAGTCGACGGAATTCCGCGTGTCCGTCGTGCAGTTCCTGGGCATCGCGGCGGGGTTCGGGGTGATGGCCGCCCTCCTGACGCTCGAGTAAGTCAGCGGCCGCGCAAGGCCCGTTCGAGAGCCTGCCGCAGCTCCCCCGCCCCGAACCCCAGCTGCGACCCCCGGCGCGCGAAGGCGTCGGCGGCCTCGGCGAGCCGCCGCTCTCGGTCCGAGAGGCGCTCGGGCAGCCGTTCCGCCACGAACGTCCCCTGACGTCCTCGCCCCTGGACCAACCCCGCCTCCTCCAGTGCGCGGTAGGCCTTCGCGACCGTGTTCGCAGCGAGCCCGAGGTCCTCGGCGAGCGCCCGGACGGTCGGTAGCCGGCTGCCGGGCGCGAGCGAGCCGCGGCGGATCCGATCGGCGATCGCCGTGGAGAGCTGCTCCGAGAGCGGCTCGGGCGACGACTGATCGAGCGTGATCCGCACGCCGGCATCATCCCCGACCGCTGCGAGGGGCCGTGTAACGTCTCGGCGATGGGCGTCCGCGTCGGCATCGGGCTGTTCACCGCGCAGCTCCCGGCGGGCTCGGAGCGCACCTTCGAGCAGGAGTACCGGGAGACGCTCGAGCTCGTGCGCCTGGCCGAACGCGTGGGGTTCGACTCGGCGTGGGTGAGCGAGCACCACGGCTCGTCGGACGGCTACCTGCCCTCCCTGCTCCCGATGCTGGCGGCGTTCGCCGCCGCGACCGAACGGATCGAGCTCGGGACCGGGGTGGTGCTCACGCCGCTGCACGACCCGCTCCGGCTCGCCGAGGACGCCGCCGTGGTCGACCAGCTCTCGGGCGGCCGGCTGATCCTGGGGATCGGGAACGGCTGGCGCGAGGAGGAGTTCCGGATGTTCGGCGCGTCGAGGGCCGAACGCGGCGCCCGGACCGAGGAGACGATCGAGGTGCTTCGGCGCGCGTGGACCGGCAGGCGGTTCTCGTTCGAGGGACAGACGCTGCGGTTCGACCGCGTGAAGGTGACGCCGCCGCCGGCGAGGCCGGGCGGGCCGCCGATCCTGCTCGGCGGCTACACGAGCAAGGCGGTGGTCCGCGCGGGGCGGCTCGCGGACGGGTACATCACCGACGAGACCGGCCCCGACGAGGTCCGGAGCAACCTGGAGCTCGTCGCCGAGGGCGCGAACGGGGTCGGCCGCGACCCGAACCAACTCATCGTCGTGCTGCTGCAGAACGCGTTCGCGTGGCGCGACGGCGACCCCTGGCCGTTGATCCGCGACGGGGTCGTCCACCAGCTCGGGTCGTACGAGGCGTGGGGTGAGGGGGCGGACACCCCGGAGCACGACCGCCTCGAACCCGCGGTGCCCTCCGACGAGGACCTGCGGCTGTCCACACCGGCCGGAACCCCGGACGAGGTGGCCGCGGCCCTGCTTTCGACGATCCGAGCGGCCGGCGATCGGGACGTCCACCTGGTCGTGCGGCTGCACTACCCGGGGATGGATCTCGACACGGCGTCGCGAGCGGTCGAGCTCTTCGCCGCCGAGGTGATGCCGGTGCTCAAGGCCGGCTGATCGTCAGCTCCGTTCGGACGGTCGGTCCCCGACCGTCACCTCGACCAGGGGTCGGGGCCCGGATCCCGTCCGGTCGCCGCCTCGATGAGCCGCGGCACGAAGTGCTCCCAGCCCTCCATGTGCCTCGCGCCCTGGCCCGCGGGAAGGTCGCGGTGCACCAGGTGCAGGACCGTCGCGTCGCCGTCGCGCGTCAGGGTGACCTCCACGGTGCTCGAGCCCGGCGGGACCTCCTCGTCGCCCTCCCACCCCCAGGTGAACACCAATCGGTTCGGCGGGTCGATCTCGACGAACTCGCCGACGACGGTCGCACCCCCGGCGATGCCGCCCACCCGGTACGTGCCGCCGGGTCGCGGGTCGAGCTCGGCCGAGCTCCCCTTCCAGCGCGTCATCTTCTCGGGGTCGACGAAGAACTCGAACACGGTCTCGGGACGCGCCTCGATCCGGACCTCGAGCTCACCGGCCTCCGGTCGCAGGACCTGCGCCACGCCGCCTCCTCTCCTCGCGCTCGGCCTCATCCTTCAGCGTGGCCAGCCGCTCCGTCCACATGTCCTCGATGAAGGCTCGGAGCTCCTCGACGCCCTCGGGCCGGAAGCGGTAGATCCGCTTGGTGCCGTCGCGGCGTTCGGACACGAGGCCGGCCTCCTTCAGCACGGTCAGGTGCTGGCTGATCGCGGGGCGCGTGATCTCGAAGTGCGAGGCGATCTCGCCGGCCGTCATCTCGCCTTCGCGGACGAGCACGAGGATCTGACGGCGGCGTGGTTCGGCGATGGCCTTGAGCGCGGCTTCCATGGTCGAGCAGGGTAGGTCCCGGCTTACGTTAGCGTCAACTTAAGAAGAGGAGATCACGACGCCAGCCGCACACGCCCGGCATCGACCTCGACGAGGCCGTCGGTCGGCGAGCGTTACGACCGCGGCGTCAACACGATCGACGCGGGAACCCGGTCTCCGAGGAGAGCTGCGGAGGCGTCAGCCAAGGGTGTGATCGCAAGGCGTCTCACCACCGCGCCCCGCACCTGCCGGCCGACCCCTCGAACGGACCCTGCCGCCTCGGTCCGCGAACGGCGACCGATCCATCGCGGCGGAACCGGCAGACGTCGGCGAGCGGGCAGACGTCGCATCGTGGTTTCGGCCGGCACACCTCCCGGCCGAGATCCATCACGGCCTGATTCCAGGTGACGGGGTCGTCGCGATCGAGCCACGCATCGGCGAGCGCCCCGACCTCGCGGGCCGGCACCTCGTGACCCTCGATCCCCATATGCACCCGGGCGACGACCCGCCGCACGTTGGTGTCGACGACCGCGACCGGCTCGCCGAACCCCATCGAAGCGACCGCCGCAGCCGTGTACGGACCGACGCCGGGAAGCTCGCGCAGCTCAGTCCGTGTCGTGCGGGATCCGGCCTCCGTGGTCGCGGACGATCGACGCGCGCCGCTTCCGAGAGCCGGACGGCGCGCCGGTTGTAGCCGAGGCCGCCCCACTCGCGCGACGACGTCGCGACGGGCGGCGGCGGCGAGCGCTCGGACGGTCGGGAAGCGACGCAGGAACGATCCGAGCGCGGGGACGACGCGAGCCGCCTGCGTCTGCTGGAGCATCACCTCGGACACCAAGATCGCGTAGGGGTCGCGACGAACCGCGCCACGGGTAGGCGTCCCGCCGGGGCGCGTACCACGCGCGCAGGGCTTCCCTGCCGAGGCGCCGACGACTAGGCTTGCTCGAGGCCATGACGACGGTCCGAGACATCATGAGCAAGGACCTGGTCGCGGTCGAACCCACCGCCACCGTCGCCGAAGCGGCGACGCTGATGGGCGGGCGCCACGTCGGCTCCGCGCTCGTGATCGAGGAGGGCCGAGCCACCGGGATCTTCACCGAGCGGGACGTGCTGCGGGCGCTCGCGAGCGACTTCGACGCAGCCCATCACCCGGTGGCCGACTGGATGACCCACGACCCGACGACCGTGGACGTCGAGACCGACGTCCGGACCGCGCGGGACCTCATGCTCGACGGCGGCTTCCGCCACCTGCCCGTGCTGGAAGGGACCGAGCTCGTCGGGATCGTGTCCATCCGGGACATCTCCCGCGCCGAGTGGTGAGTCCTAGAACCCGGTGTGCCCGCGCTCGGGGAGCTCCTCGACCGCCGCCTTGAGCGACGTCCAGACGCTCTTGAACACGTCCCCGGCGTAGGTCGCCGGCTGGCTGTTCTCGCCCCCCATCGCGCCTCGAACGGCGGATGCGGTGATCTCCACGGCCTTCTCGAACACTGCCCAATCGAGCTCTCGTGCCATCGCGGGTCGGACCTCCGGTGTCGGTTTCGGACAGGCTACCCGGCGCGGGCGCTACTCGTACGCTCGGAGCCCGGTCAGCGCCTCGCCGAGGATCAGCGTGTGGATCTCGGTCGTGCCCTCGTAGGTCAGGACCGACTCGAGGTTGTTCATGTGGCGGATCACCGGGTACTCGAGCGTGATCCCGCTCGCGCCGAGGATCGTCCGGGCCTCGCGGGCGATGTCGAGCGCCTCGCGGACGTTGTTGAGCTTGCCCATGCTCACGTGCTGCGGCGCGAGCCTGTCCTCGTCCTTCATCCGACCGAGGTGCAACGCGAGCAGCGTCCCCTTGTTGAGCTCGACCGCCATGTCGGCGAGCTTGCGCTGGGTGAGCTGGAACGCGCCGATCGGCTTGCCCCATTGCACGCGGGTCGTCGCGTACGCGAGCGCCGACTCGAAACACGCGCGCGCCGCGCCCATCGAACCCCACACGATGCCGAACCGCGCCTCGGACAGACAGGAGAGCGGCCCCTTCAGCCCGGTGACGCCGGGCAGCACCGCGTCGGCCGGCAGCCGCACCTCGTCCAGGACGAGCTCGGACGTGACGCTCGCACGGAGGGAGAGCTTGCGGTGGACGTCGCTGGCCGAGAACCCCGGCGTCTCGGTCGGGACGAGGAACCCGCGGATCCCGTCGTCGGTGCGGGCCCAGACGATCGCGAGGTCGGCGACGCTGCCGTTCGTGATCCACATCTTCGTGCCCGAGAGCACCCAGTCGTCCCCGTCTCGGCGGGCGCTCGTCCGCATGCGCCCCGGGTCCGAGCCCACGTCGGGCTCGGTCAGGCCGAAGCAGCCGATCACCTCGCCCCGGGCCATCCGAGGGAGCCAGCGCTCCTTCTGTTCCTCGGAGCCGAACTTCCAGATCGGGAACATGCACAGCGACCCCTGGACGCTCACGAACGACCGGAACCCGCTGTCCCCGGCCTCGAGCTCCAGGCACGCCAGGCCGTAGCTGACGGCGTTCGAGCCCGCGCACTCGTAGCCCGTGAGGTGCATCCCGAGCAGCCCCATCGCGCCGAGCTCCTTGGCGACCTCCAGCGGGAACTCCCCCGCCTCGAACCAGGTCTCGATGCCCGGGAGGACGCGCTCGCGCACCCAGTCGCGGACGGTGTCGCGGATCGCGCGCTCCTCGTCGGCGAGGAGACGATCGAGGTCCAAGAAATCGAGGGGATCCGGAGACTCGGCCATGGCGCTTCGCTAGCCTAGCGTCGTCCCGTACCCCATGGCCCGAGGCACGGTCTGAAACGAGGGGCGGCCTCGCGGCCGCCGTAACCGACGATGCTGTTTCCGACGACCGACTTCGCGATCTTCCTGGCGGTCGTCTTCGCCGCTGTCCTGGCTGCTGAACCCGCACCGGACGGTCTGGAAGTGGTTCATCCTCGTCGCCAGCTACGTCTTCTACGCCTGGTGGGACCCGCGGCTCGTCTGGCTCCTCGCGCTGGTCAGCACGATCGCGTGGGCGTCGGCGCTGTGGGTCGAGGGGACCGACGACGACCGCGCGCGCCGGCGCCGGACGCTGGTCGCCGTCGCGGCGCTGCTGCTGCCCCTCGCGTGGTTCAAGTACTACGGGTTCTTCGCGCTCAACGTCACGAACGCGTTCGAGTCGCTCGGGCTCCATCCACCCCTGCCGCTGCTCCAGGTGCTCCTGCCGATCGGGATCTCCTTCTACACGTTCATGGCGATCAGCTACGTCGTCGACGTCTCGCGCTACGAGATCCAGGTGTCGCGATGGCTCGACGTCTCGGTGTACCTCGCGTTCTTCCCGCACCTGATCGCCGGTCCGATCGTCCGCGGCGAGGAGCTGATCCCGCAGATCCGGCGCCCGCGCGACGCGAGCCGGATCGACGTGTCGCGGGCGTCGTTCCTGATCGTCGGCGGGCTGTTCAAGAAGCTGGTGATCTCGAGCTTCCTCGCGAGCCAGATCGTCGACCCGGTGTTCGGCGCCCCGAACACGCACGGCGGGCTCGAGGTCCTGATCGCGATCTACGCGTACGCGATCGTGATCTACGCCGACTTCAGCGCCTACAGCGACATCGCGATCGGCGTCGCGCTGCTGCTCGGGTTCGAGTTCCCCGCGAACTTCGACCGCCCGTACACCGCGGTGTCGCTGCGGGACTTCTGGCGGCGTTGGCACATGACGCTGTCGCGGTGGCTGCGCGACTACCTGTACATCCCGCTCGGCGGCAGCCGCCACGGCGAGGTGCGCACGGCCGTGAACATCATGATCACGATGCTGCTCGGGGGGTTGTGGCACGGGGCGGGGTGGACGTTCGTCGCGTGGGGCGCGTTCCACGGGATCGGGCAGGTGATCGGCCGATGGCGCGTGCGGCGGGCGAACGCGCTCGGCATCGTCGAACGCTCCTCGAGGTGGATCGTCGCCCGCAAGCAGCTGGTGACGTTCAACCTCGTCGCACTCGGCTGGGTGTTCTTCCGCGCGGACTCGATCGGGAGCGCGTTCGAGATCCTCGGCCGGCTGGGCGCGGCCGGTACGACGGCGCTCGTGACGCCGCTCGTGCTGCTGACGATCGCGGGGATGCTCGGCGTCCAGTACCTGCCGGCCGATCCCGCGGCGCGGCTGCGCGAGAGCTTCGGACGGCTCGGTCCCGTGCTGCAGGGCGCCGCGCTCGCGCTGTCCCTGTTCGTGATCACGACGCTCGGCGCCCAGGGCGTGAGCCCGTTCATCTACTTCCGCTTCTGAGGTGACGACCTGATGCAGACGATGGAACGACCGATCGTGGTCCTGGAGGATGCGAGGCCGCCGGAACCCCCCGAGCCTCGGCGCGCCTCGGCGCGCGACGTCTTCGTCACGATCGTCGTCTGCCTCTCGCTGTGGGCGTTGCTCGCGGCGCCGCTCCTGCAGCGCAGCGCGGATGCCGGGCCCGTCGGCACCCGGCGGTCGGCGGCGCTCGCGTTGCTGCGACCGCTGGTCGCGATCTCGGACGGGCTGTTCCTGTCGCGGGCCACGGGTTCGATCGAGCGTGCGCTCGGACGCGATCCCGACGAAGCGCCCGGCGGCGAGCTCGCCTTGCCCGCGTTCGCCCTCCCGCCCGACGAGTTCGAGCCCAAACCCACGCATGTCCCGCCGACCGGCGGGCCCGACCCGGCGGAGAGCTCGCCGCCACCGGCTCATGAGGGCGAGGGCAAGGGCGAGGCGCCCGCCGAGGGACCCGCGGTCGCCACGGCCCTGCGGACCCCCACGCGCTCGAACAAGCTCCGCGTGGCCGTGATCGGCGACTCGCTCTCGCAGGGGCTCGGCCCCGCGATCGAGCGCTGGATGAACCCCTCGGTCGTGCGGGTGCTCTCCCTCGGCCGGCAGTCGACCGGGCTGTCGCGCGAGGACTACTTCAACTGGCAGGCGGGCATGCGCCAGATCGTCGAGGAGTTCCGGCCGGACCTCGTGTTCGTGATGCTCGGGCAGCAACGACGCGCAGGCGCAGATCTCGCGCGACGGCACCTCGATCCCGGTGGGGAGCGCGCAGTGGGTCGAGGGCTACCGCGAGCGCGCCGCCAACCTGCTGCGGGAGGCGACCCGCGCGGGGACGCACGTCGTGTGGGTCGGGATCCCGATCGTGGAGGAACGCCAGCGCTGGGACTTCTACCGTCGCGTGAACGACATCTACCGAGACACCGCCTCGGCCGACCCGCTGAGCACGTACGTCGACACCTGGGCGCCGTTCGAGGGCCGGGACGGCGGGTACACGGCGTTCGTCCGCAACGAGCGCGGCGACCTCGTCGAGGTCCGCGCGCCCGACGGCGTCCACTTCACGCCGAGCGGGTACACGTTCCTCGGCCGGCTCGCGATCCGCGCGGCCGACCAGGCCTTCGGCATGCCGGAGAAGGCCGTCTCGTCCCACGGCTGACGTCCCCGACCTACGCCCACGGGCGAGCAAGGAGGACCGATGGACATCATCGAGCGGCACTTCGCTGCCGAGAACGCGCACGACGTTGCGGCCACCCTCGCGACCTACACCGACGATCTCGTCTGGGACGACGTCGGCAATCCGGCCTGCCCCGTGTACGGCAAGAACGCGGCGGGGGAGATCTACGAGGGGATCATCGACGCGATCCCCGACCTCCAGCTGGAGTCGGTGAGCCGTTTCGCGAGCGGCGATCACGTGGTCGACGAATCGATCGCCACCGGCACGATCGAGGGCACGTTCATCGGCATCGACGGAGGCGGGGCGCCGGTCCGCTTCCGGATCCTGCACGTGTTCGATATCCGCGACGGCGTCATCAGCCGCGAGCAGGCCTGGTTCGACACGGCGGGCGTCATCCGCCAGGTCGAGGCCCACCGGCGGGAGGCGTCGGCGGCGGAGTAGGGGTCGGCGAGCCACGTTCGGGCACCATCGAGAGGTGTCGAAACCACGGATCACCGTTCGTCGTTAAGGTGGACAAGGGCCATCCGGGCCGCGGCCGAGCGGAAAGGAGGACGGCATGCAGTACATCTTCCTGATCTACGGGGACGAGACGGCGTGGGGCAGCGCGTCCCCCGAGGAGCAGGCCAAGAGCATGCAGGAGTGGGTGGACTACACGCAGTTCTTGAAGGACAAGGGGTACCACATCGCCGGTGACGCGCTCCACCCGACCTCGGACGCGACGACGGTGCGGGTCCGCGACGGCAAGACGATCACGACCGACGGGCCGTTCGCGGAGACCAAGGAACAGCTCGGCGGGTACTACCTCGTGGAGTGCAAGGACCTGGACGAGGCGATCGAGGCGGCCGCGGATGCCGGTCGGACCCCACGGGACCGTCGAGATCCGGCCGGTCGCCGTCTTCGACAGGAGGGCAACCCGTCCGGGTAGCGACCGCGACCGCCGGCGTCGTCGACCGCCTGTTCCGAGCGGAACAGGGGCGAGCGGTCGCCACGCTGATCCGGGTCCTGGGCGACTTCGACCTCGCCGAGGACGCGGTCCAGGACGCGTTCGCGCAGGCGATGCGCGTGTGGCCCGAGCGCGGGATCCCCGACAACCCCGGCGCGTGGATCACCACGACCGCGCGCAACCGAGCGATCGACCGGCTCCGGCGGGAACGGACGCTCCGCGAGAAGACGGAGCAGCTCGGCGCGATCGAGGCGCTCGAGTCGCTCGGAGGAGACGAGAAGGACGTGAGCGCGATCCCCGACGACCGGCTGCGGCTGATCTTCACGTGCTGCCACCCGGCCCTGCAGATGGACGCGCGGGTCGCGCTGACGCTGAAGACCCTCGGCGGCCTCACCACCGGCGAGATCGCGAGGGCGTTCCTGGTGCCCGAGCCCACGATGGCGCAACGCCTCGTCCGGGCCAAGCGCAAGATCCGTCTGGCGGCGATCCCCTACCGCGTCCCGCCGGCCGAGCTCCTGCCCGAGCGGCTCCCGGGCGTGCTCGCCGTCCTGTACCTCGTCTTCAACGAGGGGTACGCCGCCACGTCGGGCCCCCTGGTCCGAGCGGACCTGTGCGACGAGGCGATCCGTCTGGCCCGCATCGTCGTGATGCTGATGCCCGACGAGCCCGAGATCCGGGGCCTGCTCGCGCTGATGCTCCTGCAGCATTCGCGCCGCGACGCCCGGACGGACCCACGGGGGACGATGATCCTGCTCGAGGACCAGGATCGCGCCCGGTGGGACCACACGATGATCGACGAGGGTCTCGCCACCCTGGACGGCGCCCTCGTCGCTCGCCGGCCCGGTCCGTACCAGCTGCAGGGCGCGATCGCCGCGCTCCACGCCAGAGCGCCCCGGCCCGAGGACACCGACTGGCCGCAGATCGCCGCGCTCTACGACCGGCTCGCCGAGGCCTCGCCCTCGCCGGTGGTCGAGCTCAACCGCGCGGTCGCGATCGCGATGGCCGACGGTCCCGAGCGCGGACTCGCGCTGTTCGCACCGCTCGAGGGCGACCTCGACGACTATCACCTGTTCCACGCGGCTCGCGCGGACCTGTTCCGCCGGCTCCACCGCGACGACGAGGCGGCCGCCGCGTACCGCCGAGCGCTCGAGCTCGTGTCGAACCCGCAGCAGCGCGCCTACCTCGAGGGCAGGCTCGCCGAGGTCACAGCTCCTTGACGAGGTAGTTCATCACCGCGCCGACGGCGACCGGGCCGTCGTCGCCGAGCAGATCCGTGCTCGACACGAACGGACCGTGCGCGTGCACGTACCCGAGCCGCTCGTAGAGCACGCGTGCGGGCGCCGCCTCCTCGTCGAGCGACACCGACAGCCCCACCCGGGCCATGCCGCGCTCGCGGACCGCATCCTCGAGCGCCTCCATCAGCGCCGTCGCGACACCGAGCCGTCGCCTGGGCCGCGACACGAACACGTCGCGGACCTCGGCGCAGCCCTCGCGCACCGCCGACGTCGAGAACTCCTCGTGCTCGGGGAACAGCACCATGCCGCGCCCCCCGGGGACGTCGCCGAACCACCCGATCGCCTCGACGAGCTCGCCGCGTTCCTGTGCCAGGAGCCGCCGGTGGTACTCGCGCGAGTTCCAGACGGGGAGTCGCCGGTTGAGCGTCTCGAGATCGTCGGCGGCCAGGCGCAGACGCTGATACGTCGCGGTCGGTCGCGCCGAGCCCAGATCGCCCGCGCGCCGCGATCGCCCTCAGCCCTCCGGCACGATCGGATAGGCGCGGCTCATGTAGTCGTGCGCGTCGTGCACGCCCGTCACGTGCCACTTCCGCGGGGCGATCAGCTCGTCGGCCTCCGGCGGTCCCCACGTCCCCATCTCGTAGAGGCAGACCGGCGTCGGGTGCTCGAGCACCGGCTCGAGGATCTCCCAGGCACGCTCGACGCCGTCCTGACGGATGAACAGCGAGTGGTCGCCGCGCATCGCCTCGAGGATCAGCAGCTCGTACGCGTCGGCGAGCTCGGTGTGCGCGAACGACTCGTCGTAGTCGAAGTCCATCGCCGCCCGGCCCAGATGCATCCCCGGTCCCGGCTGCTTGACGTTGAACCCGATCGTGATGCCCTCGTTCGGCTGCACCCGGACGGTGAGGTGGTCGCGCATCGGCAGGTCCATGTCGGAGCCGCGGAACACGTTGAACGGCACCTTCCTGAACTTCAGGGTGATCTCGCTCATCTTCTGCGGCCAGCCCCTTGCCGGTGCGCAGGAAGAACGGCACGCCGGCCCACCGCCAGTTGTCGATGTCGAGCTGCATCGTGGAGAAGGTCTCGGTCGTCGAGTCGGGGGCGACGCCGGGCTCGTTCCGGTACCCGACGTACTGGCCACGGATCGACCCGATCGAGGCTCGAGATGTCGGTCGAGCGCAGCGCCTTCACGGTCTCGTCGCGGAGCCGGTCGGGTGCGAACGACACGGGCGGCTCCATCGCGACGAACGTCATCACCTGGAACAGGTGCGTCGAGATCATGTCCCGGATGTTGCCGATCTGCTCGTAGAAGGCCCCGCGGCCCTCGATCCCGATCTCCTCGGCGACCGTGATCTGGACGTGGTCGATGTAGCGGCGGTTCCAGATCGGCTCGAACATCCCGTTCGCGAACCGGAACGCCAGGATGTTCTGCACGGTCTCCTTGCCGAGGTAGTGGTCGATGCGGAACACCTGGGACTCGTCGAACACCGAGTGGATGACGTCGTTCAGCTCGCGCGCGCTCTGCAGGTCGCGTCCGAACGGCTTCTCGAGCACGATCTTGGCGTCCTCCTGCATCCCGGCCTCGCCGATCCGGTGCACGATGTCGGCGTACACCGTCGGGCGGCACGGCCGCGTCGAAGAACCGACGGCCCTCCGTGCCGCATTCGGCGTCGACCTTCTCGAGGTACGTCGCGAAGTCGTTCATCGCGCCCGGGTCCGAGAACTCGCCCTGGTAGTAGGAGAGGCGTCGCGAGAACTCCTCCCAGGCCTCGCCATCGGGCGGGTGCGCGGAGGACTCCTTCAGGTGGTCGAACGTGTCCTGCCGGAACTCCTCCGTGGTCATCTCGGAGCGCGCGTAGCCGACCAGCGCGAAGCCCTTCGGGAGCCGCCCCTGCCGCCACAGGTGCCAGAACGCCGGCAGCAGCTTCCGCTTGGTCAGGTCGCCCGACGCGCCGAAGATCACGGCCGCCTGTGGGAGGAGCTCCTTGGCCATCACCAACCCCCCTCGGACGGCGGCCCGACCTCGATCCACTCGTCGGTCACGCGGACCGTGTACACGGGCACCGGATCGACGGCGGGACCCTCGACGGGTTCGCCGGTCGCCAGATCGAACTCGCTCTGGTGACAGGGACACACCACGGTGTCCTCCTGCTCGCCGAGCTTCCCCTCGGCCAGCGAGCATCCCTCGTGCGTGCACTCGTCGCCGAACGCGTACAGCTCGTTCTCCACGTGCGCGATCGCCACGCGCAGGCCCGGGAGGTCGAAGGAGCGGAGCTCCCCCTCGGGGACCTCGGCCAGCGAGCCGACCCGTCGGTACATCTCGTCCACGCGTGCATCTTCACCCAACGAACGGCCTCCGGCATAGGTGTCGTTCGGCGTCACGCGCCCAGCGTCGCGCTCGGATCCGTGGCGTGGGCGGGGTTCGCCGGACCTGCCTCCTTGACGGCGACGCCATCCACCCGACGCGAGCCCGCCGCCATGACCTTGGTCACCGCCGACCACACGCGCTGCGCCAGGGTCACGGCACCCAGCACGGTCAGGAGCGCGAGCGCCGGCAGCAGCGCGCCCGGGATCGGGAGGCCGATCATCATCGCGACGTAGCGTTCGAGCCGTTGGAAGTAGCCCTCGGTGAGCCGCACGCCCGCGGCCTCCGCCTCGGCGCGGACGTGACTCACGCAGAGCGCGATCACCAGCGTGAGCAGCGCGAGGGCGGCCTCGAGCCGGAGGCCCTGTCCGGCGAGCGCCCAGAACAGGCATCCGAACAGGATCACGTCGGCCACCCGGTCCAGCACCGAGTCGAGGAACGCGCCCCAGCGGCTCTCCTCGCCGCGGAGCCTGGCGACGGCGCCGTCCAGGATGTCGAACAGCCCGGCGGGGATCAGCAGCAGCCCGGCCAGCAGGAACTCGCCCCGGAGCAACGACGCCCCGACCCAGACGTTGGTGACCAGACCGAGCAGGGTCAGGTGCCACGGCCGGAAGCCGGCACGGTAGACGCCGAGGAGGATGACCCGGTAGGGCCACGTGAAGACCCAGCGCATCGGCTTGGCCGCCACGCCCTCGGCCAGGCGAGGCGCCGGCATGTCGCGGATGCGCGAGGTCCCGTTCGGCGGTTCGGGCTGGGTTCCGCTCATCTGATCCCGGTTCCGAGGCTATCGCCGCCCGGCCGGCGCCGCACCTCGCGCAGGTTCGGCCTCAGCTCCTTCTGCTTCAGGTCCTTCTGTTTCAAGTCCGGGGCTCGAACGCCACGACCAGGTAGTGGAAGGTCCCGCCCGGCGCCTCGTACGCGATCCTGGTCCTCGAGGTTGGCCCCCAGGAGCGCCTTGCCGAGCGGCGACGTGGTCGTGATCGGTCCGGACGCCGGGGGCACGCTCCTCGGCCGACTCCGCGAGCAGGTAGGCCTCGTCCTCGGGCTCGTCGTCCTCGAGCGGTCGGAGCGTCACGAACATCCCCGCGGCCACCACCTCGGACTCGGCCGGGCCCTCGACGATCTCGGGGTCGCGGAGCATGCGTTGGAGGTTGCGGATCCGCGACTCCATCAGCCCCTGCTCGTTCTTGGCGGCGTCGTACTCGGCGTTCTCCCGGATGTCGCCGTGCTCGCGCGCGGCCTTGAGGCGTTCGGCGATCGTCGCGCGACCCGAGATCTTGAGCTCGTCGAGCTCGCCGCGCAGCCGCAGGTAGGCGTCGAGCGTCAGGGTCGCCGTGGGCTGCTGCCCGCCCTTGCGGGCAGGCCGGTTCGCGAGCTCTTCGGGCAGTTCCATGAGACCGGCGAGCCTACCAACTCAGGCCGGGCGGTCCCCGGCGGCGGCCGCTACGACTCGGCGAAGAAGACGTTCTTGACCTCGGTGTACAGGTTGACGGCGTGCATCCCCATCTCGCGGCCGATCCCGCTCTGCTTGTAGCCGCCGAACGGGGCCTCGGTGTGGACGCTGTGCGCCGAGTTCACCGAGATCACGCCGGTCCGGATCGCCTTGGCCACGCGGATCGCGCGCCCCAGATCGCGCGTCCAGACCGAGCCCGACAGGCCGTACGGCGTGTCGTTCGCGAGCCGGATCGCCTCCGCCTCGGTGTCGAACGGCATGATGCACGCGACCGGCCCGAAGATCTCCTCCTGCGCGACGCGCCACGCGTTGTCGACGTCGGCGAGGATCGGCCGGCTCGAGGTAGAAGCCGCCCGGCGGCTCGGCGGGGATCGTCGCCGCCCGTGACCAGCCGCGCGCCCTCCTCGACACCGATGCCGATGTAGTCGAGCGAGGTCTGGCGCTGACCCGCCGAGATCATCGGGCCGAGATCGGTCGACTCGTCCTGCGGGAGACCGATCCGCAGCTCGGCCGTCCGCTTGGCCAGACCCTCGATGAACTCGTCGTACACGGGCGCGTTCGACGAACATCCGCGCGCGCGAGGTGCAGTCCTGACCCGCGTTGTCGAAGATCGACCACATCGAACTTCTCGACGCACGTCTCCAGGTCGGCGTCGGCGAACACCACGTTGGCCGACTTGCCCCCGAGCTCGAGCGAGACCCGCGTGATCGTGTCGGCGCACCGCTGCATGATCTGCGACGCCCACCGCCGTCGAGCCCGTGAACCCGACCTTCGAGACGCGCGGATCGGAGACGAGCGCGTTCCCGACGGTCGAGCCGGGCCCCGGCAGGACGCTCATCGTCTCGGGCGGCAGGCCGGCCTCGACGAGCAGGTCGGCGAGCTTGAGCACCGAGAGCGGCGTATAGCGTCGCCGGCTTGACGACGATCGTGTTCGCCGCACGCGAGCGAGGGACCGATCTTCCACGAGGCGATCACCAGGGGGAAGTTCCACGGGACGATCAGCGCGCACACGCCGACCGGCTCGCGCAGGGTGACGTCGAGCCCGGCGGTCGCTCACCGGGATCGTCTCCCCGAAGATCTTGTTGGCGGCGCCGCCCCAGTACTCGAGCACGTTCGCGACGGTCCCGATCTCGCCGCGCGCGGCGTTGATCGGCTTGCCGCGCGTTCCGCGACTCGACGACCGCGAACTCCTCCAGCCGCTCGCGGAGCAGCGCGGAGGCACGCAGGAGCACCCGCCCGCGTTCGGTCGCGCTCATCCGCGGCCACGCGCCCTCCTCGAACGCCTGATGCGCGATGTCGACCGCGCGCCTCGCGTCCTCGGCGCCCGCGTCCGACACCTGCGCCATCGGCTCGCCGGTCCCCGGCTCGATCACGTCGGACGTCGCTCCGTCGGCGGGGGCCGTCCGCTCCCCGCCCAGCACCAGCAGTTCGGTCGCCATCGGTGGGTCTCCTCGGTTCGCACGGTTCAGCACCCGATGATAGGCGCGCGGCCGAGCGGCGAGCCGACCCGCCGATCGCGAGGGCGTATCCTCGGCGCGACGCGTGAACGGGAGGGCACGATGGGACGGCTCGACGGGAAGGTGGCGCTCATCACCGGCGGCGCGAGCGGCATGGGGATGGTCGCCTCGAAGCTGTTCGCGAGCGAGGGCGCCGCGATCGTCCTCACCGACGTGGCCGACGACGCCGGCGAGGCGGTGGCCGCCGAGATCGAGGCCGCCGGAGGCCGAGGCGCTGTACGTCCACTCGGACGTCTCGGACGAGGCCGACGCGGAGGCGATGGTCGAGGCGGCCGTGGATCGCTTCGGCGGGCTCACGATCCTGTACAACAACGCGGGCGTGATGATGAGCCAGGACGGCTCGGTGACCGACACGGACGTCTCGGTCTGGGACACGACGCTCGGCATCAACGTCAAAGGGCGTGGCGTTCGGCTGCAAGTACGGCGTCCCCGCGATGATCGCGTCGGGCGGCGGATCGATCATCAACGTCGCGTCGTTCGTCGCGTGGATGGGCGCCGCCACCTCGCAGACCGCCTACACGGCGTCGAAGGGCGCCGTGCTCTCGATGACGCGCGAGATCGCGGTCGAGTACGCACGCAAGGGGATCCGGTGCAACGCGCTGTGTCCCGGCCCGATCGACACACCGCTGCTGGCCGAGCTGCTCGCCGATCCCGCACGCGCCAGCGGCGCTTCGTCCACATCCCGATGGGGCGGCTCGGGCAGGCGGAGGAGCTCGCGAAGGCGGCCCTGTTCCTGGCGAGCGACGACTCCTCGTTCATGACCGGGGCCTCGCTGATCGTCGACGGGGGGATCACCGCGGCGTACGTCACGCCCGAGGACTGACCGGCCCGAACGCCTCGGTCCGTACGCTCGGCCGCACGCCGTACCCTGGACCGATGGGCATCCTGGGCGTCGGCGGCCCGCGCCCGCCGGGGATCGGCGCCCCCGGGGGCTGGGACTTCTGGGTCCTCGCCGGCGTCCTCAGCCTGTTCCTGCTCTTGCTCACGGACCGCCGCCGGCTCCCCCTCCCGCTGGTCGTCGGTGGCGCGCTCGTCGGCGGCCTGGTCCTGTCCGACCTGACCCGCGCCTGGGGCGTGGTCCCGGTCTGGGGCGGGCTCCTGCTCATCGCCCTGGCGCGGAACCTGCGGCGTCGAGCGGAGCCGCGCCGCAGGTTTGACAGCCCTCCGAGGGTGGGGCTCAATGGCCCCGTCGTGCTGATGAAGGGGGGGTAACGACGTGGGTCAGGAGGGTCAGTCCGAACGCAAGGTCGGCTCCGTCACCTACCAGGAGGTAGGTGAGGAGTACTTCAAGAAGCGGGGGCTCCGGCGACACGCCGGTGTCTGGTCCCTGTGGGCGCTCGGCGTCGGGGCCGTCATCTCGGGCGAGTTCTACGGCTGGAACTTCGGCCTGGGCACCGGCGGGTTCGGCGGCCTGGCGATCGCGGGCGTGCTCATGGCGATCATGTACTACGGCCTCGTCTACTCGATCGCCGAGATGTCCCCCGCGCTCCCGCACACGGGCGGCGCGTATTCCTTCGCGCGTTCGGCGATGGGGCCGTGGGGAGGGTTCCTCACCGGCCTGGCCGAGAACATGGAGTACGTGATCACGCCGGCCGTCGTGGTCGGCGCGATGGCCCTGCTGATGCAGGAGATCGTGGGCGGCCTGTTCGACGTCACCGGCGATCCGTTCTGGAACAGCCTCCCGTTCTGGGCGCTGATCTTCTACGTCATCTTCGTGGGGATCAACATCGTCGGGATCGAGGCGACGATGCGGTTCACGGTCGCGATCACGGTGCTCTCGCTCGCCGTGCTGGCGTTCTTCTTCCTCGCCGCGATCTTCTCCGGGAAGCTCGACTTCAACCTGTGGACGAACATCGCGAAGGACGGCGCCGAGATCCCGGGCGGCGGAGGGCCCTGGCTCCCGTTCGGGATCAGCGGGATCTTCAAGTCGTTGCCGTTCGCGATCTGGTTCTTCCTCGCGATCGAGGAGGTGCCGCTCGCGGCGGAGGAGTCGATGGACCCGCGTCGCGACGTCCCCAAGGGATCCGTCTGGGGCATGCACACGCTGCTGATCGCGGCGATCCTCGTCCTGGTCTTCAACTCGGCGCTGCCGGGCGGGGCCTTCCTGTACGGGGCGTCCGGGTTCCCGCTGCTCGACGGCCTGTACGCGATCTTCGGACAGAACAGCGCCACCGAGCTCCTCGGGTTGCTGTTCATGATCGGCCTGGTGGCGAGCTTCTTCACGATCATCTTCGCGTACGGCCGGAACACGTACTCGCTCTCGCGGGCCGGCTACTTCCCGAAGTTCCTGTCGA
This sequence comes from uncultured Actinomycetes bacterium, assembly GCA_963744515.1. Taxonomy (GTDB): domain Bacteria; phylum Actinomycetota; class UBA4738; order UBA4738; family HRBIN12; genus DASSJM01. The sequence goes on from CAVUTN010000002.1 coordinate 238,602, forward strand.
AGACGCACGGCATGCGGAAGACCCCGCACGTCGCGCTGATCGCGGGAGCGGTCGTCGGCTACGCCGTGTTCTTCCTCGTCTGGGTCCTGCAGCAGCAGGAGCTGGGCGCGCAGATCGTGGCGGCGCTGCTCAACATGGCGGTGTTCGCCGCGGTGATCTCGTACATCATGCAGATGGTGTCGTTCGTCCTGCTCCGCCAGAAGATGCCGAACATCGAGCGGCCGTACCGGAGCAAGTGGGGCGTCCCCGGCGCGGTGATCGCCGGGCTGCTCGCCGCGATCTCGCTCGTCGCGATCTTCCTGAACGAGGCGTATCGGCCGGGCGTGTACGGCGTGGCCATCTACTACGTCCTCGGCGTCCTGTACTTCGCGATCGCCGGACGGCACCGGCTCGTGCTGTCTCCGGAGGAGGAGTTCGCCCTCACGCAGGGCGAGCAGGGCGTGCCCGCAGCGGAGGGGTACGTCACGTCGCGCGGCGGAGCAGGAGGCGATCCTCGGCGGCGGAGCGCCGAGCGCGCCCAGCGCGGCCGTCGACGCAGCCGCCGTCGGAGACGCCCTCCGGCTAGCGGACCAGCGAGTCGGTACGAACGGCGGGCCCGTGCTCGGGCCCGCCGTTCGCGTTGACAGCCCGTGCGGCGGATCTTCGATAGCGGCCCCGAACCGAAAGGCGGAACGACGTGACAGGCGCGAAGGGGATGCTGAGCGCGAAACAGCTCGAGGAGCTCGCCGACGCCGGCGAGGTCGACACGGTCCTGTGCATGTTCACCGACCTGCAGGGCCGCTTCATGGGCAAGCGCGTGGTCCCGCACTTCTTCCTCGAGGAGATCCTGGGCGAGGAGGGGCTGCACGCCTGCCTCTACCTGCTGGCGATCGACATGGAGATGGAGCCGCTCCCCGGCTACGAGTACGCGTCGTGGGAGACCGGCTACGGCGACTTCCGGATGGTCCCGGACATGAGCACGCTCCGGTGGTGCCCGTGGATCGAGAAGACCGCGATGGTGATCTGCGACATCTTCGAGGAGGAGGAGGCCGACAAGGAGGTGGAGGTCACGCCTCGGACGATCCTCAAGCGGCAGATCGCGCGCGCCGCCGAGCTCGGCTACACGATCAAGACCGGCTCCGAGCTGGAGTTCTACCTGTTCCGGGACTCCTACCGCGACGCCGCCGAACGCGGGTACCGCGACCTGCGCCCCAGCTCGCCGTACATCATGGACTACCACATGCTCCAGACCACCCGCGACGAATGGTTCATCCGTCAGGTCCGCAACTCGATGCTCGGGCGCGGGGATCCCGGTGGAGTTCAGCAAGGGCGAGTTCGGCCGAGGGCCAGCAGGAGATCAACATCACGTACTCCGACGCGCTGTCGCAACGCCGACCACCACGCGCTGTACAAGCACGGCGTGAAGGAGATCGCCGAGCTGAACGGCGTCGCGGCCACGTTCATGGCCAAGTGGACGATGGCCGAGGCCGGCTCGAGCTGCCACCTGCACTCGAGCGTGTGGAACGCCGACGGCACGGAGAGCCTGATGTGGTCGCGAGGACGGCGAGCACCACATGAGCGAGACCTACCGCTGGTACATGGGTGGGCTGATGGCCTGCGCGCGCGAGATGGCCTAGATGTACGCGCCGTTCGTGAACTCGTACAAGCGCTACCAGCTGGGCTCGTGGGCGCCGACCGCGATCGTGTGGAGCCGGGACAACCGCACGTGCGGGTTCCGCACGGTCGGCGAGCACGCCGGCGCGCGGGTCGAATGCCGGATCCCCGGGGCCGACGCGAACCCGTACCTCGCGTTCGCGGCGACGATCGCGGCCGGTCTGTGGGGGATCGAGAACAAGGTCGAGCCGCCGCCGATGTTCGTCGGCAACGCCTACGAGGCCAAGGACGTCCCCCGCGTGCCGTACTCGCTGCACGAGGCCGTCGAGACGTTCCGCGGCGTCGACGGTCGCGCGCGAGGCGTTCGGCGACTTCGTGTTCGAGCACCTGCTGAACACCGCGCACCAGGAGCAGGTGATCTTCGACAACACGACGGTCACCGACTGGGAGCTCGCCCGCTACTTCGAGCGCGGGTAGGGCTCAGCCGGCCGCGAAGACGGGCTGCAGCGCGGCGTAGACCTCGCGGTAGCGCCGGTACGCCTCGTCGTACGCGGAGCGGTTGCCTCCGGTCGGGCTCGTGCTCGTCCGGGCGGTAGGAGACGAACGCCTCGACCGCGTCGGCGACGCTGGCGTGGAGCCCGGCACCCACCGCGGCCAGGATCGCGGCGCCGGTCGCCGTCGTCTCGACGCTGGTCGGCACCCGCACCGGCAGACCGGTGACGTCCGCCTTGATCTGCCGCCACAGCGGGCCCTTCGCGCCGCCGCCCACGATCGTGAGCCGGCGGACGTCCAGACCCGCGTTCTCCATCGCCTCGAGGATGTCGCGCAGCGCGAACGCGCTCCCCTCCAAGATCGCGCGCGTCATGTGCGCCCGCGAGTGCGCGAGCGTGAGCCCGTAGAACACGCCGCGCGCGGCGCCGTTCCACTCGGGCGCCATCGCGCCCTGCATGCACGGCAGGAACACGAGCCCCTCGGCGCCCGGCGGGACGCGTTCGGCCTCGCGCGAGAGGAGGTCGTAGGCGTCGCCGAGCCCCTCGGCCTCGGCGCCGCGCTCGATCGGCGCGAACTGGTCGCGCCACCACCGGAGGTTGCCGCCCGAGACGAACCCGGGGTTCTCGAGCAGCCACGCGTCCGGGTCGGCGTGCGGGTGGCACTCGACCAGCATCGTCGGGTCCTCGCGCGGCTCGCTCGACGCGGCGCACACCGGTTCGGCCGTGCCGACGACGTCGCACACCTCGCCCGGCTCGAACACGCCGGCGCCGAGCGTCGCCGCCATCTCGTCGCCGCATCCCACCGCGACGATCGTCGACGGGTCCAGGCCCGTGGCCTGCGCGAACGCCTCCGTGATCGTCGAGATCGGTTCGGTCGCGCCGACGACCTCGGGGAGCATCGACGCGGGTACGTCGACCGCCGCGAGGACCTCGGGCGACCACGTCGCGGGTCCGGGGATCCAGCAGCGCGAGCGACGACGCGTTCGAGTAGTCGACGGCGACGACGCCGCGCGACGCGCTGCAGCGCGTACGTGCCCGGCGACATCAGCGTCGACGCGTTCGCCCAGACCTCGGGCTCCTCGTCGCGGACCCAGAGCGCCTTGAAGACGGCGTGCGAGGAGTCGAGGTTCGCGCCCACGTGGCGGTAGAACGCCTCGGGCGGCATCCGTTCGGCGACCGCCGCGGCTTGCGCCTCGGCGCGGCGATCCATCCAGATCATCGCCGGCCGGAGGGGCCGCCCGTCGGTCCCGCACACGACCATCCCGTCGAGCTGCGATCCGAACGACAGCCCCTTGACCGCGGACGGGCCCTCCGGCACCTCGCTCGAGCAGCTCGCGGACGCCGGTCACGATCGCGCGCCGGCCACGCGTCCGCGTCCTGTTCGGCCGCGCCGGGGAACGGGAACGACAGGTCGTAGGTCTGGTACGAGGACGCGACGAGCGTCCCGTCCGCCGCGTAGAGCGCGCAGTTCGTCCCCTGCGAGCCGACGTCGCAGCCGATCACGTACGGACCGCCGCGTCACGGGACGATGACCATCTTCAGGCCCGAGCCCGAGCGGATCGTCTCGAACGCCTCGCGCGATGTCCTCGAGCGGGAACCGGTGCGTGACCACGCGCTGCCAGGTCCTCCTGCCGCCGGTCGAGGTAGTCCATCGTGATGCGGTACTGACGGTGCGTCGCGCCGTACGCGCCGAGGATCGCGAGCTCCTTGTAGTGGAGCTCGTTCATGTCGAGCGGACTCACCGGGTCGTGCTTGGGCAGCCCGGCGAAGTAGACGACCTTCGCGCGCTTGGCGGCCATCTCGAGCGCGGCCTGCTGCGCCTGCTTGGACGGCGCAGCGACGCTCACGCGGTCCGCACCCGCACCGCCGTCTGTGCGCGAGCACCTCCTCGACGCCGTTGTCCTCGCCGGCCACGCCACGCGTCGTCGACGAACGCGCCGACGATGCCCATCGCGAGGTCGAGCCGGTCCTGCTGCACGTCGGTCATGCAGATGCGGCTCGCGCCCCGGTCGCGGCACATGACCGCCTGCCAGCACCCGATCGGCCCGGTGCCGAGGATCACCACGATGTCGCCGAGACGGACGTCGAGCATCTCGACGCCGTTCAGCGCGCACGCGAACGGGTCGGCGACGGTCGCGAGATCGGACGGCGAGGTCGTCGGGCAGCGGGATCAGGTTCTTCGTCGCGATCGGCGGCACCGCCGGCCCAGTCGGCGTACGCGCCGGGGAACGGGTCGTACCCGTACAGCAGGTGGTGCTCGCACAGGTTCTGGAACCCCTCCGTGCACCACCGGCACTCGCCGCACGTGAGGATCGAGCCGAGGAACACGCGGTCGCCCTTGGCGACGCCGGGCGGGAGCACCGCCTCGGGCCCCACCTCCGCGAGCACGCCGACGGGCTCGTGGCCGAGCACCCACGGCGCGGGGGCCCGCGGGTCGCCGTTGAAGAACGTCCGCGCGTCCGTGCCGCAGATCCCGCACGCCTCGACCCGCAGGATCGCGCCGCGCGGGTCGAGCTTGGGCTCCTCGGTCTCGCGCGACCTCGACCGCGTTCACCTCGGTCATGAACGCGGCCCTCATCGCGATCGCTCTGGCCGCGGGACGCTCGACGCCGCCCTCACGTCCGAGCTCCTCGACGAGCGCGTCGTACGCCTTCTCGGCGCTCCACCGCTCGCGGATCACGCGGGAGAGCGCGCGGGTGATCGCCTCGGGCGAGGCGTGCATGAAGATGTTCCGCCCCACCGAGCACCCGATCGCGCCGGCCTCGACGGCGACCTGCATCCGCCACAGCAGCTCCTTGTCCTCCAGCCGCGAGCCGCCCGGCGAGCACCACCGGGATCCCGTTGGTCGCCTCCACCAGCTTGGCGAACCCCTCGGGGTCGCCCGGCCAGTTGGTCTTGACGATGTCGGCGCCGAGCTCGGCACACAGGCGGACGTTCCGCCGCAGGTACTCGAACCCGTACTGCTGCTTCAGCTCCTCGACGGTCGCGTACGTGGTCGGGAACTCGGCCTCGGCGATGAACGGCATGCCGAGCGCGGCGCACTCGCGACCCACCGACGAGAGGATGTCGATCATCCCGGCCTCGGTGTCGCCGCCCAGCGCGGTGAACAGCACGACGGCGTCGGCGCCGAGCACCAAGCGCCTCCTCGACCTCGGCGATCTGCACGATCTCGGGGCGGTCGCCGCCGGGGTCCGCGGAGGCCGACAGGAGCAGCGCGAGCGACGTCGTGGGCGAGAACCCCGGCTCGGCGATCCGGATCATGCCCTTGCTCATCATGATCACGTTCGCGCCGCCGGCGACGGTCTCCCGCGTCCGCGCCTCGATGTCCGCAAGCGGTTCGAGGAACGTCGGCGAGGTCATCCCGTGGTCGAGCGCGCAGATCACCGACACGCCCGCGGGATCGATCACCCGCTTGAGCCGCATGGACTTGCCGATCGTCGTCGTCATCGTGCCTCCTCGGTCGTGCGGAGTCTGGCAGACGAGGCAGCCAGGAAGCGAACCGGGATGCGAACCGGGCCGCCGCCCGGCGGCGCCCGACCCGCGCTCGCCCGCCGCTAGACTGGCGGCCATGCGACCGGTCCTGTTGGTCGGGCACGCCGACTGGGAGACGTTCGGCGTGGTGCCGGGGACGCTCGACGCGGAGGGCCTGCCCTGGATCGAGCACCTCGCCCACACCGGGGACGGAGCTCCCCGAGCTGTCCGAGGTCTCCGGCGTCGTCGTCTACGGCGGGATCATGAACGTCGACATGACCGACGAATACCCGTTCCTCGAGACGGAACGCGAGTACGTCCGCGCGGCGCTCTCGGCCGGCGTCCCCTACCTCGGGATCTGCCTCGGCGGCCAGATGCTGGCGAGGGCGCTCGACCATCCCGTCTACTCGGCGGGCGTGCGAGAGATCGGCTTCAACGCGCTGCATCCCACCCCGGAGGCGTCCGAGGATCCGCTGATGTCGGTGTTCTCCGACGGCGACGTCGTCTTCCACTGGCACGAGGACACGTTCGACCTGCCCGAGGACGCCACGCTGCTCGCCACCGGCGACCTGGTGCGGACGCAGGCGTTCCGCTACGGCGACGCGGCGTGGGGGACGCAGTTCCACCTCGAGGTGGACCGGGCCGAGATCGACCTGTGGCTCAAGACCGCCGGCGACGACGGCGTCCGCGCGTGGGGCAAGACGCGCGAGGAGCTCGAGGCCGAGACCGACCGCTTCATCGACGGCCACGAGGAACGGGCGCGGGCGCTGTTCCGGCGGTTCTGGGACGTCGTCCGAAGCGCCGCCTGACGGCCGGCCTCGACCTGGCCCCGCAGACGCTCGCGGGTCTACGATCGCCCCGACGATCTCGGACGGGGAGGCGTGATGGCCGGCCTGAACATCGTGAGCTTCCGCCCGGAGCCCAGCGACTACGCGTGGACCTTCGGCGGGGTCGAACCCGTGATGAAGGTCAAGCCCGGCGACGTCCTCGAGGTCTGGACCGAGGACTGCTTCGCCGGCCTGGTCCAGACGGTGGACGATCTCCCCTCACAGAAGATCACCGCGTTCAACCCACAGACCGGGCCCGTTCTACGTCGAAGGCGCCGAGCCCGGCGACACGCTGGTGCTGCACTTCGTCTCGATCGAGCCGTCGCGGGACTGGGCGATATCGACGACCTTCCCGCTGTTCGGCGCGCTCACGTCCACGCTCCGAACGGTGACGCTGCAGGAACCCCTCGACGAGATCGTGTGGCGCTACGACGTCGACCGGACGGAACGGCTCGTCCGCTTCGAGGCCCGCAACGGTGACTTCGCGACGGACCTGCCGCTCGACCCGATGCACGGGACCGTCGGCGTGGCGCCTGCGGGCGGCGAGGTCCGGTCCTCGCTGGTCCCCGACGCCCACGGCGGCAACATGGACACGCCCGAGATGCGCGCCGGCACCACCTGCTACCTCGGCGTGAACGTCGAGGGCGCCCTGTTCTCGCTCGGCGACGGCCACTGCCGGCAGGGCGAGGGCGAGACGTGCGGCGTCGCGGTCGAGGCCGCGATGGACACCGTCCTGGTGGTGGAGCTCATCAAGGGGCGGCTCACCCCCTGGCCCCGGCTGGAGACCGACGACCACATCATGTCGACGGGCTCGGCGCGGCCGCTCGAGGACGCGTTCCGGATCGCGCACGGGGACCTGGTGATGTGGCTGGTGGAGGAGTTCGGCCTGGACAGGCTGGACTCGTACCAGCTGGTCTCCCAGATCGCGGAGAGCCCGGTGGCCAACGTCTGCGACCCGAACTACACGTTCGTCGCCAAGGCGCCGAAGCGACACCTGCCGAGCCCCGACGTCTACGCTCGGACCCGCGCCGCCGTCACGGACGTGGCCGCAGACCTACCGGTCCGAGCGCGGGAGCGCGTAGGCTCGCGCCTGCTGCTGGCGCCGGGTGCATCCGCGACGCTCACCGAACGCCGGCGAAGGTTCCCTTCCGGCGCAACTCCGGTCGTGCCTCGTTCGGCCGCAGGGGTTTCGGCGGCGCGGGCTTGCGAGCCGCGCAACCCGGGTGCGAGGATTGCCGAAACGACGGCTAGTGAGGGCGCGCCCGCACTCGGTTCGATCGTGCCCGCCCTCACGACGGGAGGGGGTGTCGGATGGCATCGAAGGCCGACGAGAGCCAGATGATCTCGGAGAAGGTCGCGCCCGTCCTGGTCGCCAGGACGCTCGGCCCGTTCGACCTGGTGGTCATCTTCGTCGCGATCGTCCTGTTCATCAACAACGCGGCCGGGGTGCAGTTCGCCGGCCCGTCGGTGTTCATCTTCTGGATCGTCGCGTTCGCGACGTTCCTGATCACCGGGGCGTTCATCACGGCTCAGCTGGGACGCATGTTCCCGGAGGAGGGTTCCCTCTACGTCTGGACCCACAAGGTGCTGGGCCCGTTCTGGGGGTTCTTCGCCGGCTTCGTCGCGTGGTGGCCCGGCCCGATCTCGCTGGTGTTCATCGGGATCCTGTTCGCGAACTTCCTCCAGCAGTTCGCCGTGTTGGCGAAGCCGAGCTGCGAGTTCCCGTGCATCTTCACCGAGAACTGGCACATCGGCGTCGTGGTCCTCGGCGTGATCTGGTTCAGCGCGCTCATGTCCTACCTCAGGATGCGCGTCACGCAGAACTACGTGAACGTCCTGTTCTGGTTCTACGCGGCGGCGATCTTCCTGATCGGGTTCGCCGGCGTGTGGTGGCTGCTCCAGGGCAACGGGTCGTCGACCGACTTCGGGACCGGGTGGAACCCCTTCCAGGGAGACGAGCTCGCGCTGGGTCTTCCCGCGAACCTCACGTTCTTCTCGTTCGCGATCCTCGCGCTCCTGGGGATCGAGACGCCGCTGAACATGGGCGCCGAGGTGACCGGCGGCGAGAAGGCGATCCGGACGTTCCTGCTCTGGGGCTGCGCGATCGTGATGGCCGCGTACCTGTGGGCGACGTTCGGGAACATGGTCGTGATCGAGGCCGGCGGGGCGAACGGCACGACCGGCGGCGCCGAGACCGTCGGGATCGCGCTCGGGAGGTGGACCGGCGCCGCCGTCTCGCTGGTGCTGGCGTGGGTCGTGCTGACGGTCGCGGTCGTCTACAACTACTCGTTCGGGCGACTCCTGTTCGTGTCCGGCATGGAGAAGCGGCTGCCGCACCAGTTCGGCAAGGTCAACAGGAACAGGGTGCCGGCGAACGCGATCACGCTCCAGTCGGTGATCTCGACGATCCTCACCGTCCTGGTCTTCTTCGTCCTGGGCGCGGGCGAGACCGACCCGTACAAGTACTTCTACATCCTGTACGCGGGCGTCACGATCGTGTGGTGCATCTCGACCGCACTGCTGTTCCTGGACATCTTCTTCGCCAAGCGCGCCGAGCCGGAGCGGTTCGAGCGCGAGCGGCGGGTCCCGGTGGGCTGGCTGTACGTGTGCGGCGTGGTCGGGTTCATCGTCAACGTCCTGGCGGTGCTGTTCATCTTCGTCGGCTCCTGGTACCCGGCGGGCTTCCCGACGCTCTCCGAGTGGAACACCTGGATGGTCGGGTTCACCGCCGTGTCCGTCATCTCCGGCATCGTGATCTACGTCGTGTCGCAGAGGACGAGGAAGGGCAAGACCGACGAGGAGCTGATCGAGCTGGGGGAGGCCGAGCGGGAGATCGCGCAGGACCTCCCGTCCGGCTGAACCCGGCTGTTCGACGGTCTCGGAGGGGCACGCCGCACGCGTGCCCCTCCGCCGTTCCCGGGTCAGGCGCCGAGTCCGTGCAGCGCCCGGCAGCTCTCGCCCAGCACCATCGCACCGAGACGCTCGGCGTGGACCGTCGTGACGTAGTCGCGTTCGACGAACCGGTCCAGGACGCGCTCGAGGGCCCGGCGCGCGAGCAGCGCCGAGATCCAGAACGCCTCGGGCTCCCCCGCCTCGTCCGAGCCGTACAGGAGCTTGGCGGCCGGCACGGTCCCGACCAGCATCTCGAGCGCCCACTCGACCTGCCCGAACCCCCACGGGATCAGCTCGGACAGCTCCAGGTAGACGTTCGGCAGCACCGAGGCGATGTAGGCCGCCTCCCGGACCCACGGGTACCCGCTGTGCACGAGCACCACGGGCTGGTCCTGCACGTCGATCAGCAAGGGGAACAGGAACTGCGGCTTGGCGTGCACGAGGTCGATGTCCGGGTCCCCGCCGCCGCAATGGAAGTGGAACGCCCGGCCGTGCTCCTTGGCCACCTCCAGGGTGCGGCGGATCAGGAAGTCGCGGACGGGCTTGGCGTGCTCGCGGGTCTCGCGCCACTCGTCCGCTCGCCACCCCGCGAAGGCCTCGCGGGCCTCGGCCTCGCTCGGGTCCCCGACGTCCAGTCCCGTGCGGTAGGCGACGATCGACTTGAACGCGACGCAGTTGGGGTCCGCCGCGGCCTGCGTCGCCTCGTCGTGAACGGCAGCGACGAGGTCGTCGAAGGAGCCGTCCCGGTGCGCGAGGATCCACGGCTCCAGCCGCGCGACGCGATGGACCTTCACGCCGATCGTCGCCTCGAACTCCGGCGCCGTGATCGGGGGCTGCGGGTAGCCCTCGTCCGACAGGATCGCCACGACGCCGGCGGCGTCCAACAGGCCCTTGGTGTACGCGACCGGGTCGGCTCGCAGGGCATCGGTGCGGGCCTGGACCACGGCCTGCGCGGTTCGGCTCGCACCCCAGATGCTCGGCGAGCCAGCGATGCAGGGCGATCGCGAACACCGTCGAACCCGTGAGCGCGTGCACGAACGGCCACAGCTCGTCGCGGATCTGCGAGGACGACGCGAAGGACTCGCCGAGGAACATCATCCGCGTGTCGAACCCGTCCGGGTCGCGTTCGAGCAGGTCCTCCAGCCGGTACGGATGCGTGTGCGCGTCCACGACCGGCACGCCGGATAGATCGATCCCCGCCACCGTCTCCCCCCTCAGTACCGCCAGCGGTGCGCCCGTACCACCGCGTCGTCGTCCAGGCCCTCGAACGCTTCGAGCTCGCCCTTGCGTGTGGCGACGAACGAGTCGAACAGCATGTCGCCCATCGCCTCGCGCAGCACCGTCGAGCGCTCGAGCTCCGCGATCGCCGGCGCCGAGCGACGACGGGAGCTGGCGCGATCTCGCGCTTGCGCCGCTCCGCCACGGACAGGGACGCGGGATCGACCGTGACGGGTTCGGGGAGCCGCAGGTCGCGTTCGAGCCCGTCGAGACCCGCGGCCACGATCGCGCCGAGGGCCAGGTACGGGTTGGCCGCGCCGTCGACCGGCTTGACCTCCAGGTTCGCCTCGGCGCGGCGATCCCCCGCATGCCGGTGACGAACCGCAGGCCGGCCTCGCGGTTCTCCAGCCCCCAACACGCCCACGGCCCCGACCAGCGATGCGGCTGCAGCCGGAGGTAGCTGACGACCGAGGGACACGAGACCGCCACGATCGCCGGCAGCGACGCGAGGACGCCCGCCGCGAAGGACTCCGCCTGGCGCGTCATCCCCTCGGGCCCGTCCCCGCCGTCGAACACGTTGCGTCCCCGGCGGTTCCACAGGCTGAGGTGCAGGTGGTCCCCGTTGCCGACGCGCCCGGCGAACACGACCGGCGCGAACGAGACCGCCATGCCGTGCGCCCTGGCCACCGCGCGGACCGTGTGGCGCGCGATGAGGCTCGTGTCCGCGAGCGCGATGCCCGCCCGGTGCGGCACCGACAGCTCGAACTGGCCGGTCGAGTACTCGGGATGGAACTGCATCACGCCGGTCCCCTGCGTCTCGAGCGCCCGGATCAGGTCACCCGCGAACGCCTCGTGGTCGGCGAGGACGGGTGCGCTGTACCCGGGCCCCTCGTGCGAGGGGATCGGGTCGGTCTCGTCGGGGTCGCCGGGGCGGGCGGTTCGCCATCCGAGGAAGAACTCGAGCTCGTAGGCGCCGCGCAGCTCCAGCCCGGCCTCGTTCAGCCGCTCCAGCATCCGGCGCGCGAACGACCGTCCGCACGGCGGCCACGGGTTGCCCTCCTGGTCCCGCTGGTCGACCGCCGCCATCGCCCAGCCCGGCGAACCCGAGAGGGCGACCGCCGAGCCGGGATCGGGGATCAGGCGCGTGTCGCCCGCCGGCCCCTCGATGCCGGGGGCCGAGGTCAGGTGTCGTTGACCAGGAACACCGAGAAGGCGTTGGAAAGGCCCACCCCGAACCGGGACACCTCCTCGAAGCGCCGCAAGGGGACGACCTTCACGCGCGTGACCCCGTCGGGGCCGACGACGGCGAGCGCGACCTCCTCGACCCCGGCGGCGCCGAGCCGCCGGGCCACCGTGGCCGCCGTCGGCGCGGCCGCCGCCCTCGGTCGTGCGGACGGCGCCTTGCGGGTCCTCGCTGAGGGACTCAGAACAGCTCCAGGTACTCCGTGCGCTCCCAGTCGCTCACGTGATCGGCGAGCCGGGAGAGCTCGTAGCGCCGCATCCTCGTGTACGCCGTGATGAACTCCTCGCCGAAGAAGTCGCGCGTCGCGGGCTCGGCCTCGAGCGCGTCGAGCGACTCCGTGAGGTCGGTCGGCAGCTTCTCGAGCGAGTCGTCCTCCTCCGCGGGGACGCCCGGCTTCGAGGGTTCGGGCGCCGTGAGCTTGTCCTCGATACCGCGCAGGCCCGCCTGGATCACCGCGGCGCCCACCAGGTACGGGTTCGACAGCGCGGATGGCGCCCGGTACTCGATGTGCTTGGAGGCGGGGCTCCCACCCTTCACGCGGATCAGCGCCGAACGATCCTCGTGGCCCCACGAGACGTTCGTCGGGCTGAACGTGTGCCGCCGGCGGCGCCGGAGGCAGTTCACGGTCGGCGCGATCACCGCGTCGATCGCCCTCGCGTACGTGAGCAGGCCGGCGACGAACGAGCGGGCGGTGTCGTTCATCCCGTTCGGATCGCCCTCGTCCGCGAACGCGTTCTCCCCCGAGTCCGCGTGCAGGAGCGAGAGATGCGTGTGGCAACCGCTGCCGGCGGAGGCCGCGTACGGCTTGCTCATGAACGTCGCGAGGTAGCCGTCCTGCTTCGCGATCTCCTTCACGCCGTTCTTGAACGTGAACGCCTGGTCGGGTCCGGCCATCCCGCGCCCCGGCGCGAAGTTGATCTCCCACTGCGAGCCCGCGTACTCGCAGTTCGCCGTGATGATGTCGACGCCGACCTCGGGCATCTCCTCGACGATCCGGCGGATCGTGGGGACGTAGTCGTTACGCAGGGTGTTGAAGATCTGGTAGCCGTCGAACAACGGCTCGTGCGTGTCGCCGGTCAGCAGGTAGAACTCGAACTCCGAGCCCATCAGCGGCTCGAACCCCATCTCGCGCGCCTTCTCGACCGCGCTGCGGAACACGTGGCGGGGCGTCGCCGCGAGCGGGCGGCCGTCGTACCACTGCGCGTCGCAGATCAGGCGGGCGGTGCGGTCGGCCCACGGGATCACCGCGGCGCTGTCGGGATCGGGGAACAGGAGCTGGTCGCCGTACCCGACCTCCTCGTGGTACAGCGTGCCGGGGACGACGTCGGACCGCGAATCCAGGACGCTCACGCCCCCGTACATGTTGAGACCGCGTTCGGCGTAGTCGGCGGCGTGCGCGATCGGGATCGTCTTCGAACGCGAGATCCCGTGCATGTCGGGCAGCTCGAACCGGACGAACCCGATCCCGTCCTTCTGCCATCCCTCGAGGATCGTGCCGACGCTCCCCACCGGCTCTCCCTTCCGTGCTCCCGCGGCCGACCCGGGCCCGTCCCCTCTGGCGGTCCGCCTCGGGCCGAGGGCCTTCGCCCGCAGGCCTTCCCGACCATCCCGCGAGGCCGCCGAGCCGGCCGATCGCCCGATCGTAGCGCGTTCGGGGGGAGCGGCGGGAGGGTCCCTCGCCCGGCGGCCGCGCGGTACGCTTCGGACGTGCACCGGCCCGGCCTCGGGCGAGGCCGGGCGTCGTCCGGGTGAGGAGGGCGCTTGACGCGGAGCCTGATCGAGTCGAGCCAGACGCATGTGCTCCCCCTCGAGTTCGAGCGCGCCTACCCCGTGGTCGTGCGCGGCGACGGCGTCTGGATCGAGGACGCGGCCGGCACCCGGTACCTGGACGCGATGAGCGGGGGCTCGATGGCCGCCACGCTCGGGCACGGCCGGAGCGACCTCGTCGCCGCGGCCCGCGCCCAGGCCGAGAAGCTCGCCTACGTCCACAACGAGCGGCTCACGAACCCCGCCCAGGAGCAGCTCGCGCAGGAGCTCGTCGACGTGGCGCCCGAGGGGTTCTCGCGCGTGAAGTTCGTCACGAGCGGGTCCGACGCGAACGAGACCTCGATCCAGCTCGCGCGCAGCTACCACGTCGAGCGCGGCGAGCCCTCGCGCTGGCAGGTGATCTCGTTCGCGCAGGCGTACCACGGGCCGACGATGGAGACGCTCGCCCTGACCGGGCGGCCGGGGCTGCACGGCCCGTTCGGGCCCGTACCTCCCCCAGCACCTCCACATCCCCCCGAGCACCGCGCGTGCGGATCCGACCGGCGAGCGGGCGCTCGCGGCGCTGGACCGCGCCCTGGAGCAGGCGGGCCCCGACACCGTCTCGGCGTTCTTCTGCGAGGCGATCAGCGCCGCGGCGCTGCCCGCATCCACGCCGTCCGTCGGCTTCTGGGAGGGCCTGGCCGAACGGCGCGACCGCCACGGCTTCCTCGTCTGCTTCGACGAGGTGGTCACGGGCGTCGGGCGAACCGGCCGATGGTTCGCCGGGGAGGGGACGGCGTGCACGCCGGACGTCATCGCGACCGCGAAGGGTCTCGGCGCCGGCTACGCGACGATCGGCGCGGTGCTGTGCCGCGAGCCCGTGTTCGAGGCCATCGCGAACGGGTCGCGCCGGTTCCCGCTCGGTCACACGTGGGACGGCGCGCCGCTGTCGTGCGCGGTGGGGCTCGCGGTGCTGGACGCCCTCCGCTCCGAGCAGCTGATCCCGCACGTCCGGGAGCGGGGACGGCGGCTCCGCGACGAGCTCGAGGCCGCGCTGGCCGACGTCCCGATCGTGCAGGAGGTCCGGGGTCACGGCTACCTGCTCGGCGTGTCGTACGCCGACCCGCGCGACGGGTCGTTCCTCCCCCGCGAGCTCCGGGTCGCGGGCCGGATCGACCAGGCCGCGTTCGAGCGCGAGCTGATCACGCTCTCGACCCAGCCGACCCGCGACGGGTACGCGGGCGACCAGACGCTCTTCGCACCGCCCTTCACGACCACCGACGACGAGCTGGGCGAGATGGTCTCGCGCTTCGCCGACGCCGTGCACCGCGTCGCGCGGGACGTCGAGCCGGAGCTCGCCCGGAGCCCGTCGCCCACGACCACGGGAGCCGACCGATGAGCGACACCCAGACCCCGCTGCACGCGCTGATCCTGCAGCACGAGGAGCCCACGCCGCCGGGCCTGGTCACCGGATGGCTGGACGCGCACGGCGCGGAGGTCGACGTCGTGCGGATCGACATCGACGACCGCGAGGTCGACCCGAGCTCGTACGACCTGATCGTGTCGCTCGGCTCCGAGTTCGCGGCGTTCGACGACACAAGCCGTTCGTGCCGCGCGAGGCGCGGCTGATGGAGAAGGCCGTGCAGGACGACGTGCCGGTGCTCGGGCTCTGCTTCGGCGGCCAGATGCTGGCGCGGGTGCTGGGCGGCGAGGTCTCCCGCGGCGACGTCGCCGAGATCGGGTGGCTGCCCGTCCGGACGACCGACCCCGAGCTCGTCCCGCAGGGCCCGTGGTTCCAGTGGCACTTCGACACGTTCACGACGCCGCCCGGCGCGACCCTGATCGCGGAGTCCGACGTGGCGCCGCAGGCGTTCGTCTGGGGACGCAGCCTCGGGCTCCAGTTCCACCCCGAGGTCACGCCCGAGATCATGCACGACTGGGTCCGCGCGTACCGTCACGAGCTCGACGAGGAGGGCGTCGACCCGGACGCGCTGCTCGCCGAGACCGACCGCAACGCCGAGGAGAACCGGCGGACCGCGCTGCAGCTGCTCGAGCGCTACCTCGACGAGGTCGCGCGGCTCGGTTCGGCCGCGACCCAGCGATGATCCGCACCGACGGCTCGGCCGTGTTCCACCGCTCCCTCGACCTGGCGTACCCGAACATCGAGCGCGGCGAGGGCGTGTGGCTGACGACGACGGACGGCCGGCGGATCCTCGACGCGTGCTCGGGCGGCGCGATGGTGGCCTGCCTCGGTCACGGCGTCGCCGAGATCGCCGCGGCCGCGGCCGAGCAGGCGGAGAAGATCTCGTACTTCTACAACCACCACTTCACGAGCGAGCCGCAGGAACGGCTCGCCGACCGCCTGCTGGGGTTCATGCCCGGGATGGCCCGGGTGCGGTTCGTCTCCGGCGGATCCGAGGCGAACGAGACGGCGCTGCAGCTCGCGCGGCTGTATCACGTCGAACGCGGCGACACCGACCGCTGGCGCGCGATCTCGCCCGCGCAGGCCTACCACGGCTCCTCGATGGGGACGCTCGCGCTGACCGGACGCACGGCGGTCCAGGAGCCGTACACCCCGTACCTCGCCTCCCACCTGCACATCCCGCCGTCGACCTGGCGTACCGACCCGACCGGGGAGGCCGCCCTCGCCGAGCTCGACCGCCTGCTCGAACGGCACGGCCACGAGATCGCGGCGTTCGTCTGCGAACCCGTGACCGCGGCCGCCCTCCCCGCCTACTCCCCGCCCGAACGCTTCTGGCAGGGCCTCGCCGAACGCCGGCAGGCGCACGGGTTCCTGATCTGCTTCGACGAGGTCGTCACCGGGATCGGCCGCGTCGGGAGCTGGCTCGCCGCGCACCAGCTGCCGATCGAGCCCGACATCGTCGCGGTCGGCAAGGGGCTCGGCGCCGGCTACGCGCCGCTCGCGGGGGTCCTGGTCCGGGAGGAGGTGTACGAGGCGATCGATCGGGGGTCGCGCGAGTTCGACCTCGGCCACACGTGGGACGGCGCGCCGCTGCCGTCGGCCGTCGGCCTCGCGGTGCTCGACCAGATCGACGAGCGCGGGCTCGTCGATCGGGTCCGCGAACGCGGTCCCGGCCCTGCGCGACGAGCTCGCCTCGGCACTGGAGGGTTCGGGGCTCGTCAAGGAGGTCCGCGGGCGTGGGTTCCTCCTGGGCGTCGAGCTCGTCGACCCGCGCGACGGCGTGTCGTTCCTGCCGGTCGAGCTCGACGCCGCGGCGATCGTGGACGACACCGCGTTCGAGCAGGGCCTGCTCGTGACGTCCACCCACCCGCAGGCGGACGGGTTCGCCGGCGACCAGGTGCTCCTCGCGCCCGCCTACACGAGCACCGACGAGGAGCTCGCCGAGATGGTCGAGCGGTTCGCGGCGACGATGACCGAGGTCGAGCGGCGCGTCGGCGCCGCCCTCGCGGGGTCGTCGTCGTGAGCGACGGCGAGGGGTTCGTCCTCCTCGCGATCCCCGACATGAACGGGTCGATGCGCGGCAAGGCGCTGCGCCCGGACGCGTTCGAGTCGGCCCTGGAACACGGCACCGTGATGACCGACCTCATCATCGGGCTCGACCCGGTGGATACGCCGATCGCGGACTACGAGCGCTTCGGGCTCCGCGTGGGCGCCCCCGACCTGATCGTGCGCCCCGAACCGGACACGCTGCGCGACCTGCGATGGCGGCCGGGCTGGCGCATCTGCCTCGCGACGCCGAGCTGGCCCGACGGCTCGCCGGCGTTCGCGTCGCGCGAGGTCTTCCGGCGCGTGCTCGAAGACGTCGACGGCCTCGGCTTCGAGGTCATGGCGGCGATCGAGTACGAGATCCGGATCTGGGACGAGGACGGCGCGCCGGCGTCGAGCGGGATCAGCTACAGCCTGGGCGAGATCGGCCGCTACGACCGGTTCCTCGACGAGCTGGTCCCGGCGCTCGAGGGCCTCGGGATCGAGCTCTCGGCCGTGCACACCGAGGCCGGTCCCGGCCTGCTCGAGCTGAACGTCGAGGCCCGCCGGGGGCTCGCCGCCGCCGACGACGCCGCGTTGCTGAAGTTCGGCGTGAAGCAGGTCGCCGCCGCGATGGGCCTGCGGGCGAGCTTCCTGGCGAAGACGAACCCCGGCGAGGAGGGTTCGAGCGGGCACGTGCACCTGTCGATGTGGAAGGGCGACACGAACGCGTTCGCCGGCGCGGACCCGGCCGCCGAGCTCACGCCGCCGTTCTCGTCGGCCGTGGCCGGCGTCGTCGACCACCTTCCGGGGGCCTCGCTCCTGCTGAACCCGACCATCAACTCCTACAAGCGCCTGGTGCCCGGATGGTTCGCGCCGATCAACGCGACCTGGGGGTACGAGAACCGGTCGTGCGCCGTGCGCGCGATCCGCGGGGCGCGCCCCGAGCTGTGGCGGTTCGAGTGCCGAAGGCCCGGCGCCGACGCGAACCCGTACCTCGTGCTCGCCGCGATCTCGGCCGCGGCCGCCGGACGGGATCAGGGGCGAGACGACGCCGCCCCTCGCCGATCGCCGGCGACGCGTACGCGCTCGACCTCCCCGAGCTCCCGGGCTCGCTCGAGTCGGCGCTGCGAGCGTTCGAGGACGACGCGGCCCTGCGCGAGGCGCTCGGCAAGGACTTCAGCGACTACTACGCCACGTCGCGGGCCTGGGAGCTGAAGGCCTGGCGCGAGACCGTCACCGAGTGGGAGCGCGAGCGGTACGACCGCTCGGTCTGACGACCGTCGAGCTCGTCACGCGAGCACGTTCATGACGTCGCGGACCGCCCAGATGGCGATGACCACCAGACCCATGAGGACGCCGGCGATCAGCGCGACGCGTCGGACGCTCCATCGCTGGATCGAGATCTTCGAGCGCGGCGGGGCGAGCTCCTTGAACCGGCCGATGAGGTCGCGGTCGTCCTGCTTCAGGTAGCGCTGGAGTTCGGTCGGGATGGCCATCCCCTGCGCCGCCGCGAAAGCCTCGCCGATCTCCTCGGGCGTGAAGAAGGCCTGTGCTCGCGCGTAGACGCGGTCGGGATCCGACCGGAGGGCCAGCACGAGCATCATGTTGGCGAGATCGACCGCCTCGCGCCACGGCGAGGGGCGCAGCTCGAGCCCCGACACGTCGATGACCTGGAGCGCCCCATCGACCACGAGCAGGTTGGCCGGCTTCACGTCTCGGTGAGCCAGGCCCGAGTCCCAGAGGCGGCGCACGAGCGCGAGCCCCCCGTCGATCACGTCGTCGGTGACCTCGGCATGCCCGAGGGTCTCGGCGCCCTCGAAGAACTCGGTCACGAGCAGGTACTCGCGGTTGGGCGTCAACTCGACGATGCCGTACGAGCGGGCAACCTTGAACCCGTCGTCGTCGAGCAGTCGGAGCGCGTAGTCCTCGTAGGCGATCAGCCGCCGGACCGAGGAGAACGACGTCTCGTCCTCGAGACGCCCGTACAGGATCGTCCGACCGATCCGATACCAGCGGTCGGCCCTGACGTGGCTGTTCGCGAGGATCTTCCCGAATAGCCTCGTGCCGTCGGCGGTGGTCATCAGCAGCGGCGTCGAGCCGCCCGAACCCTCGTCACCGAACGCCTTCAGGCTCGTGATCTCGATACCCAGCTGGTCGCGCATCGCGCGGATCACGGCCTCGGTGCGCGCGCCGGCGAGCTCGAGGTGCGCGGCGTTCCCGCCGCGTTGGTAGGACACGGGGAAGGCGTCGTCCGGCGCGAGCCATCCGAGTAGCGTCGCGGCGATGCAGAAGCCGAGCTGCAGGGAGTACAGCCCGGCCAGCGGATAGGTCGTGCCGAGGTACGCGCGCGCCGCCACCACCAGGACCCCGATCACGATCGCCGCAGCTGCTGCCCGGGTCCGTGCTCGGCCCGGCGGAGCCAGCGTGGCGACCATCGCCCACAGCGTGATCGACAGCGACGCGACGGCGTAGGCGGGGAAGTGGTACACGCCGCTCCCCGGGGCCACCACGACGTCGTCGGGAGCCGGCAGCGTGACCGACAGATGCGTGACGATCTGGTCCATGAAGAAGAAGGCGAGGACGGCGACGGCGATGTGCCGCCAGCGCTTGAACACGACGAGCACGACGAGCAGGGCAACGCGCATCGCGAGGATCACCGGTTGGTTCGTCAGCCGCGAGAACCACTTGGCGACATCGGTCAGCCAGTCGGTCCTGTGATCGGCCAGCCATCGAAGGACCCCGGAGTCCGGAGGCGAGACCTCGTACCACCATGCGAGCAACACGCCGACGACGATCGTGACGATCAGCTGGATGACGTACTTCCGCCACCAGGCCGGCCTCGGCAGCGGAGGTGGCTCTCCGGATGGTCGCCGACGTCGGCGACTTGCTCTGACCGTCCTAGGATCCGCCCTTGCCATCTCCTGCCCTTCCACGATCCGTGGATGCTCGGAGTCTCTTCCTGGCGTCGGCTGGGGTGCAACCCCGTTCCGGATCTCGGAGGACCTGCCCGCGGCGTGACGCCCGGGTTCGACAGGCCGGCCCAAAGGATGCACCCTGGACCGGCATCGAGCCCGCGGGAGTTCCACGTGCCGAACTCGATCAGCGACCCGCCACCGGCGGACGTCGCGACGCAGGTGGCCACGTACGTCCACGCGCTCGATCGGGTGATCCCGGCGAAGCAACACCAGAACCTCCTGATCGGCACCTGGAACGTTCGGGCCCTCAACCGGTTGACGCCCGAGTGGCGCTCGGGCACCGGCGTCTCTCCCTTGCGCGATCTCAGCAACGTCCTGTGCATCGCCGAGACGCTGCGTCGGTTCGACGTCGTCGCCGTCCAGGAGGTGGGGACCGACGGAGAGGCGCTCCTCGCGACGCTCGAGGCGCTCGGGAGCGGCTGGGCCTTCCTGCTGACCGACGTCACCCTCGGGCGCGCCGGCAACCACGAGCGGCTGGCCTTCGTGTTCGACCAGAGCCGGCTGCGACCCTCGGGGCTCGCCTGCGAGCTAGTGGTCGCTCCCCAGGAGGCCGGCGTCTCGCCGGACGTGCTGGGGCGTCAGTTCGCCCGGACGCCGTACGCGGTCAGCTTCGCGCGCGACGGGAACGTCTTCACGCTGGTCACGCTCCACATCGTCTTCGGCAACACCGCCGACGACCGGGTCGGTGAACTCAGGGAGATCGCGCAGTGGATGGCCGGGTGGGCGGAGGGCGGCGATGTCTGGGGGAAGAACCTCATGGCCCTCGGTGACTTCAACATCGACCGCCAGGTGGACGAGGACGGGAACGTCGATGTGCTCTACGAGGCGTTCACCGGAACGGGTCTTCAGCCTCCAGACAACCTGAACCACGTCCCCCGGACCATCTTCGACGACCCCGATCCGAACGCACCCCCGGATCAGCGGCACTTCTACGATCAGATCGCCTGGTTCACCGGGACCTCGGGCGGACCACCCGCGCTCTCGCTCGCGTACCGCAACTCGGGGATGTTCGATTTCACGGGCGGGCTGGTGCCGGCCGGCACCACCGAGCAGCTCTCGTTCCGGATGTCGGATCACTTCCCGCTGTGGGTCGAGTTCGACGTATAGCCCGAGGCGCTACGACTCCGAGAAGTAGACGTTCACGGCGTGCATCCCCATCTCTCGCCCGATGCCGCTGTGCTTGTAGCCACGGAACGGCGCCTCCCAGCCGTCGGTCGACGATCCGATCGCTCGGGTTCACCGGACCCCGGATGGACTCGGGGCTCTGCTCCAAGTTCGCAAGCGCGGGGTATGTTCGACTTCATGTGTAGACCATGTCCTGCCGATGACCTAGCCAACATGAGGGGGCCCCGGCGAGGAGGGACACCATGGTTGCCACGAGTGTGGGAGGAGAGGTCGAGGCGGATCGGAGGGGCGGGGGTCCTCGGATCCACGCCTACCCATCGCGTTGGCCGGCATCCTCTTCGCGCTGTCGAGCGGCGTACTGAGCGCCTCCCCGGCGAACGCCGCCGTTACCTCGAGCGTGAGCAACGGCGTCCTCACCGTGTCGGGGGATGGCCACGACGACGTGATCACGATCCAGTGCCTCGGCGGCAACGTGGATGTGAACGGCGCCAACCCCGGCTCCGGCCCTACAGCATGCTCGAGCATCACGGCGATCCAGGTCGCCGGCGGCGGAGGCAACGATGCCGTCTCCGTCTCCGCGGTCAGCCGGGCGGAGTTCGATAGCTTGACCGACGTGACCATCCACGGGGGTGGTGACAACGACTCGATCTTCGGATCACCGGACGCCGACGCCCTCTTCGGAGACGGCGGGTCCGACACCTTCTACCTCGCGCAAGGGGACGACACGATCGAGGGTGGCACCGAAAGCGACCGGCTCACGCTCTCGACGTCTCACGACCTCGTGCTCACCCCTTCGAGGCTGAAGACCGGGGACGACGACATCGCCATCAGGTCGATCGAAGCCGTCGATCTGACGTCGGTGGGCCGAAGCGTGAGGTTCGACGCGAGACAGTTCCACGACGACCTCTTCGTGACGACCGATCGAGGTGACGACGTGCTCCTCGGTGGCACTGGTAGCGACAGGATGTCCAGTGGCGGTGGGAGCGACCGGTTGGTCGGCGGTCGAGGTACCGACTATCTGGTCGGCGGCCGAGGCAACGATGTGCTCCTCGGCGGGCCGGAGGTCAACTATGTCGACGGCTCAGAAGGGCACGATCGCTGCAGGGGTGGAGGCGTGATCACGAACTGCGAGTCGTGAGAGGGCATGACTCAGCTGCAACGGCCACCTCGGGCGCGTCGCCCCAGCCT
The DNA here is from genome assembly GCA_963744515.1 of uncultured Actinomycetes bacterium. Taxonomy (GTDB): domain Bacteria; phylum Actinomycetota; class UBA4738; order UBA4738; family HRBIN12; genus DASSJM01. The sequence goes on from CAVUTN010000002.1 coordinate 260,822, forward strand.
CTCGTTCCCGAGCGCTACGACTCCGAGAAGTAGACGTTCTTGACCTCGGTGTACAGGTTCACGGCGTGCATCCCCATCTCACGCCCGATGCCGCTGCGCTTGTAGCCACCGAACGGCGCCTCGGTGTGCACGCTGTGCGACGAGTTCACGCTGAGCACGCCGGTGCGGATCCCCTTCGCGACCCGGATCGCCCGGCCGAGGTCACGGGTCCAGATCGAGCCGGACAGGCCGTACTCGGTCTGGTTGGCGAGGCGGATCGCCTCCTCCTCGGTGTCGAACGGGATCACGCACGCCACCGGCCCGAAGATCTCCTCCTGCGCCACGCGCCACGCGTTGTCGACGTCGGCCAGGATCGCCGGGCGCAGGTAGAAGCCGTTCGCGCCGTCCGGCACCTCGGGGACCTCGCCGCCGGTGACCAGGCGCGCACCCTCCTTCTGACCGATCTCGAGGTAGTCGAGCGCGGTCTGGCGCTGACCCGCGGACACGAGCGGCCCCAGCTCGGTCTCCTCCGACAGGGGCTGCCCGACGCGCAACGCGTCGGTCTTGGCCGCCAGCGCCTCGACGAACCCGTCGTACGCGGGACGCTCGACGAAGATCCGACTGCGGGCACAGCAGTCCTGGCCGGTGTTCGCGAACACCGCCCACATCGAGCGCTCGACGCAGGTGTCCATGTCGGCGTCGGCGAACACCACGTTCGCGGACTTGCCGCCGAGCTCGAGGGAGACCCGCGTGATGTTCCGCGCCGCGAGCGCCATGATCGCCGACCCGATCTCGGTGGAGCCGGTGAACCCGACCTTGGAGACCCGCGGATCCGTCACGAGGGCGTTGCCGACGCTCGAACCCGGACCCGGCAGGACGGACATCGTGCCCTCCGGCAGCCCGGCCTCGGCCAGGATCTCGGCGAGCCGGAGCAGCGAGAGCGGCGTGAGCGACGCCGGCTTGACGACGATCGTGTTCCCGCACGCGAGGGCGGGCGAGAGCTTCCACGTCGCGATCACGAGCGGGAAGTTCCACGGCGTGATCAGCGCGCACACGCCGACCGGTTCGCGGAGCGTGACGTCGAGCCCGGGGTCCTGGACCGGCACCGTCTCGCCGAAGATCTTGTTCGCGGCGCCGCCCCAGTACTCGAGCGTGTTCGCGACGATCCCGATCTCGTCCCGCGCGTCGCCGATGGGCTTGCCCACGTTCCGAGCCTCGATCTGCGCGAGCTCCTCGAGCCGCTCCCGCACCAGGACCGAGGCACGGAGCAACACGCGGCCGCGTTCGGTGGCCGAGGTCCTGGGCCACGGTCCCTCCTCGAACGCCCGGACGGCGACGTCGACCGCGCGTCGGGCGTCCTCGGGACCCGCCTCGGCCACCTCGGCCATCGGGGAGCCGTTCCCCGGCTCGATGACGGTGAAGGTGCCCTCCTCGGCGGCGGGCACGCGGTCCCCGCCCACGATCAGCAGCTCGGTGGTCATCGTTCCCTCCCGGATCCGTCCTGGGGCTCGGTCGGCGCGATGATAGCCCTCGCCCCACCGGCACCGCGATGCACGCGACGCCGAGCAGTGGGAAGCTTCGGACGTGGCGACCGACGTGGGTCCGGGCGAGGCGACCAAGCACCACGTGGGCGACCTCGCGGAGGTCCTGGACAACCTGGGGGTGTTCGGGATGCTGGCCGAGGACCTCGTCGCGCTCTGTACCTCGGGGTTCCGGCGGGTGCCGATCAGCCAGGGCTCGGACTACTACCTGTCGATCCAGGGGTTCACGCCCAACCAGATCGCGTACGCGCACACGCATCCCGACTCCGAGGAGTGGGTGATCGTGCTGCGAGGCGGCGGGCAGGCGCTCGTGGCGGAGAGCCCGGTGCCGCTCGGCCCCGGTCTGATCATCGGGCGCGCGGCCGCGCATCCCCACGGGTTCCTGAGCGGTGACGAACCGCTCCAGCTGCTCTCGGTCCAGCTCCCCCGTCCCTCGGAGGGCACGACGACGTGGGATCAACCGGGCGAGACCACCGAGCCGATCGACTGCGCGGTCGCCGGCACCTGTCGCCGATGCCCGCGCTGCGGCGGCCACAGCCTGAACGTGCGCGGCCGGGTCTTCCTCTGCGAGAACTGCAACCTCGAGTTCTGAGGGCCGGTCAGGTCCAGATCGGGTTCCGCCACAGCGACAGCTCGGTGCCGAGCCCGAGCTCCTCGGCCTTCCGGTAGACGCGAGCGGCGGCCGCCACGTCCTCGATCGCGAGCCCGACCGGCGTCGAGAAGATCCGCTGGTCGTCCGACGTTCGGCCCGGGTGGCGGCCGGCGACCAGGTCCGGGCAGCTCGACCACGTCCTCGCGCGTGATCACGCCCGCGGCGAGCGCTCGAGCGAGCGGTCGCGAGTGGTGTCCCGATTCGTGATCCCACAGGTCGCACACGACCAGATCCGCGCGTTCGACGCAGGCGACCTCGGCGTCGAGCGAGGAGACCGAGCAGAACAGGCTCCCCGGTCCGAGCCACTCGGGCGGGACGTAGGGCTCGGGCGCCATCGTCGCGGCGACGATCACGTCCGCACCCCGGCACGCCTCCTCGGCGCTCGCGACCGCGACGACCGTATCGGAACGTTCGCGGAACGCCTCGGCTCGCTCGGGCGCGATGTCCCAGACGCGCACCTCGTCGAGCTCTGGCAGCACGGCTTCGAGCGCCGCGAGCTGCGTCCCCGCCTGCACCCCGGCGCCGAGGATCGCCGCGACGCGGGCGCCCGGCCTGGCCAGACGCCGCGCGGTCACGCCGGTCACGGCGCCGGTCCGAGCGGCCGAGACGATCGTCCCGTCCATCACGGCGACCGGCAGACCGGTCTCGGGATCGGTGAGGACGATCAGCCCGATACCGCGCGGCAACCCGCGCGGTCGGGTTCGAGGGCACGCTCGGGATCCACTTGAGCCCCGCGAGCGCGATCGAACCGCCGACGTACGCGGGCATCGCCATGATGCGGCCGTCCCTCTCCTCGCTGCCGAGCTCGTCGGACCACAGGAGCGCCGACTTCGACGGCAGCCGCGTGTCGCCCTCGGCATGCAGTCGGAGCGCCTCCTCGACGACGTCGATCGTGGCCGCGACGTCGAGCCCCCCGGCGGCGACCACGTCCTCCTGCGACAGGAACCGGAACCGAGCCTCGCTCACGGACGCGAACGCTAGCAGCCGCCCTCGGGCCGGGGGCTACACTCGGTGGCATGGCGCGCGCCGCCCGACCGGAGATCGGCATCGTCTCGTACCACCTCCGGCCCGGCCGCGTGACCAACTGGAACGTCGGCGGCTACGGGCTCCCCGAGAACTACGTCGACGCCGTCCGCCGAGCGGGCGGTCGCGCGACGCTCGTCCTCCCGGGCGACGACCGCTCGCCCGCCGAGCTGCTCGACGCGGTGGACGCGCTGATGTTGATCGGCGGCGGGGACATGGAGCCGTCCCGCTACGGCCAGGAGCCGAGCGAGACCGTCTACGGGCTCGAACCCGACCGCGACGCGCTCGAGATCGAGCTGCTCCTGGAGGCCGACCGCCGCGAGATACCGACGCTCTGCATCTGTCGCGGGATGCAGGTGATGAACGTGGCGTTCGGGGGCTCGCTGACCCAGGACCTGCCGAGCGACGGCCGCTTCCTCGAGCACGGAGCTCCGAGCGGCGCCGACGCGGTCGTGCACGACGTCAAGCTCGCCGGCGGGAGCGCCATCGCGCGGGCGGCCGACGCAGACGTCGTCGCCTGTTCGTCGCACCACCACCAGGGTGTCGACGGGCTGGGCGAAGGGGTCATGGCCACGGGCTGGAGCGAGGACGGGCTCGTCGAGGCGATCGAGCGCGAGACCGGCTGGATGGTGGGGGCACAGTGGCACCCCGAGGACACGGCGCCCGCCGACCCGGCGCAGCAGGGCCTGTTCGACGAGCTCGTGCGGCGCGTCCGGTCGGGCTGATCCGCCGGGCGGAACCGGCGCGGTCCGTCAGTCGAGGACCCGGTACAGGGCGTACGCGAACGGGGTGGCCACGACCAGCGCGACCACCACGATGACGGCGATCCAGCGCCACCAGCGGCGGGCGGAGCCGCCGGGGTCTGGTCGTCGAAGGCCGCGAGTTCCTCGGGGGTGGGCTCCGGAGCGGGCTCGAGAGTATCGGTCCACGGGTGAACCCTACCGGGCGGCCCCGGCGAACGCTCCCTGCCTACCCCGGCTCGAGGCGTCCGTGCTATACAGGACCACCTTCTCGAACCACCGTTCAATCGGGTTCGGGCAGGATCGGATGGTCCGTGCGTGTCGTCGGCCCGCCCGGGGGTTGATCGAGGAGGAGCGATGAAGCAGCGAATGAAGTTCCGTCTGGGCATCACGCTCATGCTCGCGGCTGCGTTCGTGAGCGCGGCCGTGGCGCAGGCGGCCTTCGCCCAGGACACGACCGGCACGACGGGCGCGACGGGGAGCACCAACGACGACCAGAAGGTCGTCTTCACGTGGGCCGTGCACGGCGGAGCCGGACTCAGTGAACCCGATGACCGGCTACTCGGCCATCGAGTTCTACTTCTGGACGGCGAGCACGCACCTGCCCATCGACTTCGGCGTGGACTTCGGCCCCGAGCAACCGAGCCCGGAGTTCGACGGCTTCAACTCGGGCCTGGTCACCGACGTCCAGACCAGCGACGACTCGATGCACTTCACCTACACGATCCGCGACGACCTCTTCTGGTCCGACGGCGAGCCGCTCACGGCGGCCGACGTCGCCTACACGCTCAACCTCTACAAGAACAACCACGCCTACCTGCCCCAGACATACGTGGCGCCGATCGACGGCGACGTGCGCGCGGTCGACGACACCCACATCGAGTTCGATACGGCCGAGCCCACCGGGCTCTTCAACGGCGAGAGCCCGTTCCTGTACACGTACATCCTGCCGCAGCACGTGTGGGAGCAGGTCGAGCAGGGCAACTGCCCGGACGGCGCGGACCCGTGCACGCCGAAGTCCTTCAGCAACGTCCCGCAGGTCGGCAGCGGCCCCTTCGTCATGGCGGAGTACAAGGTCGGCGAGTTCGTCCGGATGGAGCGCAACCCGTTCTGGCCGGGACCCGAGCCCGCCGTGGACGAGATCATCTACCGGATCTACAAGAACGACGACGCGATCGCCACGGCGCTGCAGACCGGGGAGATCGATTTCGGCTACGTCACGACCCCCAACGTCTTCAACACGCTCAAGAACGCCGAGAACATCGACACGATGGTGGGCTCGATCCCCTCGTTCTCGGAGATCGCCTTGAACTCCGGTTCCGCGTACCAGGAGCCGGAGGGGGCCTTCGTCCCGCACGGCGACGGGCATCCGGCGCTCGTGGACCCGGTCGTGCGCCGGGCGATCCGCATGGCGATCGACAGCGACCAACTGAACGAACAGGTCCTGCTCGGGTACGGGGTGCCCGGAGACACGCTCGTGCCGCCGGTCTCCGTGGCCGGCGCGCGATGGGCGCCGACGGGTGCCGACAAGATCAGCTGGGATATCCCGGGGGCGAACCAGCTCCTCGAGGACGCCGGGTACGTCGACTCCGACGGCGACGGTATCCGCGAGATGCCCCAGGATTCGGTGGACCCCGGACGGCCGCTCGACTTCCGCTACTTCGTCAGGAGCGCGGAGCAGCCCTCGGTCGACGCCGCACCGTTCGTCTCGGAGTGGCTGCAGCAGATCGGGATCACAGACCGAGGTCACCGCCGTGAACTCGGCCAAGCTCACCGACATCATCAACGCGGGCGAGTACGAGATGTCCTCGTGGGGCTGGTACCCGGACCCCGACCCCTCGTCCATCCTTGCGTACTTCACAGTGCGACCAGCGGCCACCGGACGGGAGCACCTACGGGAACAACGACGGCGTACTACTGCAACCCCGAGTACGACAGGCTGTACCAGGAGCAGCTGCACGCAGACCGACGCGAACGCCCGCTGGGACATCGTGCACGAGATGCAGAAGATGTTCTACGAGGACTCGCCGTACGCGATCATGTGGTACGACCCGATCTTCTCGGCCTGGCGGTCGGACCGGTTCGAGGGCTACATCCCGCAGCCGCAGCCCAACGGCGACCCGCTCGAGGGATGGGGCGGCATCAGCGAGGTGTGGCTCTCGATCAAGCCGGTCGCCGGGTCCGCGGGCGCCGGCGCGAGCGACACGAAGGGCATCTCGCCCGTCGTCTGGGCGATCGTGGCCGGGGTCATCATCCTGCTGGTGGCGGTCTTCCTGATCCGCCGCCGCCGGGCCGCCGAGGAGGACGTGTAGAGGACCACTGAGCGCGAAGGACACGAGACGACAAGGTGGGAACGCGCCGCTACATCGCGAGCAAGGTGCTGCAGGCGCTGCTGACCCTGGCCTTCGTCATGGTCTTCAACTTCTTCCTGTTCCGGGTCATCCCGGGCGATCCCGCGGCCCTGTTGCTCCGCGGCACGGCCGCGTTCAACCCGGAGAACGTGGCGCAGGTGACGCAGGAGCTCGGCCTGGACAAGCCCCTGCCCCAACAGTTCCTCGTGTACGCCCAGGACACCCTGACGCTCAACTTCGGCGATTCGTTCTTCCTCAAGGGCCAGGAGGTGAAGAGCGTGATCGGCGAGCGCATCTGGCCGACGATGCTCCTGGTCGCGACCTCCACGCTCGCGTCCGCCGCGCTCGGCCTGCTCATCGGCATCCACGCCGGATGGCGGCGCGGGAGCAGGTTCGACGTGGGGTCCCAGGGTTTCACCCTGTTCGTCTACTCCATGCCGGAGTTCTGGTTCGGCATCCTGGTCCTGATGGCGTTCGCGGGCGGGTTCGGCCCGTTCCCGTCGCTGTTCCCGGCGGGGGGGTACTCGACCCCCGGGGCGGATGCTGTCGGGTATCGGCCACGCGGCCGACGTGCTCAACCATCTCGCGCTGCCGTGGTTCGTCCTGGTCGTGGCCTACATGGGCGAGTACTCGCTCATCATGCGCAACTCCCTGATCGACGTGATGAACGACGACTTCGTCATGACGGCCCGAGCCAAGGGCGTGCGTGAGAAGCAGATCCTGTGGCGCCACGTGGTTCCGAATGCGCTCCTGCCGACGTTCACGGTCGTGCTGCTCTCGCTCGGTTTCATCTTCGGCGGGGCGATCACCGTCGAGTACGTGTTCTCCTATCCCGGGTTGGGTCTGCTGACGGTGCAGGCGATCGACTCGAAGGACTTCCCGCTGCTCCAGGGCCTGTTCCTGTTGTTCTCGGCGGCGGTCATCATCGCCAACCTCATCGCCGACATCCTGTACTCCCAGCTCGATCCCAGGGTGAGGGCCGGCTGATGCGCCCGCCCGAAGCCCTGCCGACGTGGGAAGAAGGCCCGCCCACCGGGACCGAGCTCGAGCCGGGGCCGCCGCCCGAGATCCCTCGGAACCCACGTCAGATCGCCTGGACCAGGCGTCGTGCCTCGACCGGCAGGATCTGGAGGACCTATCGGAAGAACACCCTCGGCATGATCGGCCTGGCCGTGCTCATCCTGTTCGCCCTGGTGGCGATCTTCGCCCCCCTGCTGGCCAACAAGGAGGGCCTGCTGGCGACCTGTCCCTGCAACGGGATCCCCTTCTCGCCCCCGTCCCTCAAGTACCCGCTCGGCACCGACAACTACGGGCGTTCGGTCCTGACCCTCACGATCTGGGGCTCCCGCGTCTCGCTGGCGGTCGGATTGCTCGCGACCGCGATCTCGATGCTGATCGGATCGTTCATCGGGATCGTGGCCGGGTACCGTGGCGGGGTGTCCGAGACGGTCCTGATGCGTCTGACCGACTGGTTCCTCGTCATCCCGTTCCTGCCACTGGCCATCGTGCTGGCCTCGGTGCTGAGTCCTTCCCTCGGCGTCATCATCGTCGTGATCGGCATCACGTCGTGGCCGTCGACGGCCCGCATCGTCCGCGCCCAGGTGCTCTCGGTGAAGACCAGGCCGTACGTCGAACGCTCACGGGCGCTCGGCGCCAGCGGCTGGCACCTCAACACGCGGCACATCCTCCCGAACGTCGGTCCGCTGATCTTCGCGAACACGATCCTGACGGTGGCGATCGCGATCCTGTCCGAAAGCACGCTCGCGTTCCTCGGCCTCGGCGACCCGCTCTCGATCTCATGGGGGACGACGCTCGAGGCCGCGTTCGGCTCGGGTGCCGCGTACGCGGGGCAGTGGTGGTGGATCGTCCCGCCGGGCCTGGCCATCGTGTTCGTCGTGCTCGCGTTCACGCTGTGCGGGTTCGCTCTGGACGAGATCTTGAACCCGAAGCTGCGCGCGCGATGAGCGTCCTTTCCGTCCGCGACCTCGAGGTGACGTACACGACCCAGGCGGGGCCCATCCCCGCGGTGCGAGGCGTGTCGCTCGAGTCGACAAGGGGGAGGTCCTCGGCCTGGCGGGCGAGTCGGGCTGCGGGAAGTCGACGATCGTCAACGCGATCCTCCGCCTGCTGCCTCCCGGGGCGACGACGAGCGGGAGGTGCTCCTGAACGACGAGGACGTGCTCACGATGAAGGCGGGCCGGCTCCGCGCGGTCAGATGGACGGGCGCATCCGTGGTGTTCCAGGGCGCGATGCATGCCCTCAACCCCGTCCAGCGGATCGGCGACCAACTGGCGGAGGCGGTCGTGATCCACCGCATGTCGGGCCAGAAGGAAGCGATGGTCCGGGCCGGAGACCTCCTCGAGAAGGTCGGCCTGCCGCCCGAGACGTCTGCGCGACTACCCGCACGAGCTCTCGGGCGGGCAGAAGCAGCGGGTGATGATCGCGATGGCCCTCGCCTGCAACCCGAGCCTGATCATCGCGGACGAACCCACCACGGCCCTCGACGTGATGGTCCAGGCCCAGGTCCTCAGCCTGCTGAACGAGCTCCAGCACGAGATGGGTCTGGCGATGCTGTTCATCACGCACGACCTGTCCGTGCTCGTGGAGGTGTGCGATCGCCTCGCGATCATGTACGCGGGCAAGATCGTGGAGGAGGGCCCGTCCGCTGCGGTGTTCGGCAAGCCCGCGCACCCGTACACGACGGCGCTCGCCGCGGCCTTCCCCACGATCGGCGACCAGCGCTTCCGGCGGGCGCCGTCCGGACTCGGCGGGGACCCGCCGCAGCCCGACGCCATACCCTCGGGGTGTTCGTTCCACCCGCGCTGCCCCGTCGCGTTCGACGGATGCGCCACCATCGTCCCCGACCTGTACGAGGCCGGGGAGCGACGCAGGGCCGCATGCCTGCTCGTGCGCGAGCAGGCGGGCGTCTCGACATGAGCGAGGCCGTCGCCGACCCGACCCCGCGATCGACGCAGGGACGATCCGGTCCTGGAGGTCCGCGGCCTTCACGTGTCCTTCGAGGGCCGCGTCGGTCTGGGGGCCGGCGTGGCGGGCAAGAAGGCCACCATCTCGCGCGCGGTCGACGGCGTCGACCTGGTGCTTCGGCGCGGCGAGGTGCTCGCGCTGGCCGGGGAGTCCGGATGCGGCAAGACGACGCTCGCGCGCACGATCATGGGTCTGCAGCAGCCCAAGCAGGGCGAGATCCGTTTCGAGGGCGAGCCCCTCGGCAAGGGCGCGAAGATCCTGCGCGAGTACCGGCGCCGCGTGCAGATCGTGTTCCAGGATCCGACGGCCGCCATGAACCCGCGGCAGACGATCTACGAGTCGGTGGCCGAGGGCCTGCGGATCCACGGGATCACGTCGCACGACGGCATGAGCGAGGAGCAGATGGTCTCGCGGGCGCTCGCGCGCTCGGGCCTGCGGCCGCCCGAGCGGTTCTATCTGGTCTACCCGCACGAGCTTTCGGGCGGGCAGCGCCAACGGGTCGTGATCGCCGGCGCGCTCGTGCTCGAGCCCGAGATCATCGTCGCCGACGAACCGGTCTCGAGCCTGGACGCCTCGGTGCGCGGCGAGATCCTCAAGCTGCTGCTCGGGCTGCGCGACGACTTCGGGATCGCGATGCTCGTCGTGACGCACGACCTCGGGCTCGCCTGGACGATCGCCGACCGCGTCGCGGTGATGTACCTCGGCCGGATCGTCGAGATCGGGCCGGCCGAGGACGTCCTGACCAAGCCGCTCCACCCGTACACCAAGGCGCTGCTCGAGGTGGTCCCGGAGGCCGGCGGCCTCACGCGGCCGTTCCTCACCGGCGAGCCCCCCGACCCCACGCGGATCCCCGAGGGGTGCCGGTTCCACCCCCGTTGCCCCGAACTCATCTCGGGGGCGGCGGCGGCGGCCGGCGTCGAGGCCAGGTGCCGCGGCGAGGACCTCGGGCTGGTCGAGCTCCGACCGGACCACTTCGCCGCGTGCCACGTCGCGGCCGTCCGCCACGGCGACGCCGTACCTTCGACGACGACCTGACCGTCGACCCCGGGTCACCCGGCAGGCTCCGCTGCGCGCGAACGGCATGCGAGACTGCGTGGATCGGAACCACGGGACCGGATCCCACCGACGAAGGTGACCGGGGAGCGATGACCGACCGCTACGACATCGTGATCGTGGGTGCAGGCCACAACGGGCTGACCGCCGCGTTCTACCTCGCCCGGGCCGGCCTGCGGACCCTGGTGCTCGAACGCCGCGAGCTCGTGGGCGGCGCCTGCGTGACCGAGGAGATCGCGCCCGGGCGTCCGCGCCTCGACCACCTCCTACATCGCGAGCATGCTGCGGCCCGAGATCGTCGCCGACCTCGGCCTGGCCGAACGCGGGCTGCGGATGGTGCCGTGCGAGCCGGGGCTGCAGGTCGTGTTCGAGGATCGCCCGGTGCTGCCGTGGTGGTCGACGCACGAACGTACCGCCGAGGAGATCCGCCGGATCTCGGCGCACGACGCGGACGCGTTCGGCCGCGTGACCGAGCGCCTGCACGAGCTCGCCCGCTCGCTGCAGCCCTTCTTCCTCGAGGAGCCGCCGAACCTGTACGCGAGGGGCTGGAGCAAGCTCCGCGAGGGGCGGCGCCTGTTCCGGCGGTTCCGGCACCTGTCGGGCGACCAGCTCTCGGACCTGGTGCGGTTCGCGACCGGGTCGCTGGGCGAGTTCGTCGAACGGCACTTCGAGTCCGACGAGGTCCGGCGCCTGTACCTGGCGAACAACGTCTACGGGATGCACGCGCCGCCGTACCGGCCGGGAACCGCGATCGGGCTGCTGTTCCACATGCTCTCCGGTGGCGAACACCACATCCAGGGCTTCAACGGCCACGTGATCGGCGGGATGGGCTCGATCACACAGGCGATGGCGTCGGCGGTCCGCGACGCGGGCGCCGAGATCCGCACGAACGCCGAGGTGGCGCTGCATCGACGTCCGCGACGGCCGGGCGACAGGGGTCACGCTCGAGGACGGGACCGAGATCTCGGCGCGCACCGTGGTCTCGAACGCGGACCCCAAGCGCACGTTCCTCGGCCTGGTCGAGAAGTCCCAGCTCGCCGAGGGGTTCCGCGCCGACGTCGAGGCGATCGCGATGGCGGGCCCGTGCGCGAAGGTGAACTTCGCGCTGGACCAGGAGCCCCGTTGGCACGGCATGCCCGAGGACGCGGACCCCAACCAGCGGTCGCTCGCGACGCTCGTGCCGACGCTCGAGGGCGCCCAGCGGATGTACGACCAGCACCGCTGGGGCGAGATCCCCGACGAGCTCTGGGTGGACTGCGTCACCTCGTCGAACGTGGACGACACGCTCGCGCCCCCGGGCACGCACGTGATGACGGCGTTCGTGCAGTACGTGCCGTTCGAGCTGCGGTCGGGCACCTGGGACGAACGGCGCGACGAGCTCGGGCGCAAGGTGGTCGAGACGATCTCGCGCTCCTCCGACAACGTCGCCACGTCGATCCGGGCGATGCAGGTCGTCACGCCGCTGGACCTGGAACGCACCTACGGGCTGACCGAGGGCAACATCTTCCACGGCGACCTGAACGTCGAGCAGCTGTTCTTCATGCGCCCGCTCCCGGCCTGGTCTCGGTACCGAACGCCGATCGACGGGCTCTACCTCTGCGGGGCCGGCACGCACCCCGGCGGCGGCGTGACCGGCGCGCCCGGCTACGTCTCGTCGCGCGCGGTCCTGAAGGACCTGAAGCGGCGGCGGTCGTGACGCTCGAGATCGCCTGCCCGACCTGCGGCCTCCGTCCGCACACCGAGTTCGCGTTCGGCGGCGAGGATCGCCCGCACGTGGCGCCCGACGCGGACGGCCGACTTCGCTCGCGTGTTCTACCCCGGCAACGTCGAGGGTCCGCAGCGCGAACGCTGGTTCCACGCGCTCGGCTGCCGGACCTGGTTCGTGCTCACCCGCGACACGCGGACCAACCGGATCGGATGACGCCGGGCCGGTTGCGGTTCGAGGGGCGCGAGGTCCCGGTGCTCGAGGGCGACACGGTGGCCTCGGCGCTGTTCCGTGCCGGCGTTCGAACGTTCTCGCGCTCGCTGAAGGGTCATCGCCGGCGCGGCCTGTACTGCGGGACCGGCGAGTGCCCGAACTGCTCGGTGACGGTCGACGGCGTTCCGGGCGTCCGATCGTGCATCACCCCCGCGGCGAGCGGCATGCGGGTCGAACGCCCACGGGGCTGGCCGTCGGCCGAGCACGACCTGCTCCACGTCGCGGATCTCGCGCACCCGCTGATGCCGGTCGGGTTCTACCTGAAGACGTTCATCCGTCCCCGGTTCGCGTGGCGCACGGCCGAACGCGTGATCCGCCGCGCGACGGGTTCGGGACCGCTGCCCGCGGACGCGCCTGCCACGCGCACCGTCTCGAGGCACGTCCGGTGCGACACGATCGTGGTCGGGGCCGGGATCGCCGGTCTGACCGCCGCGCTCGAGGCCGCGGTGGACGGCGAACGCGTGCTGCTGTGCGACGAGTTCGCGATCGGCGCCCGCGTCGCACCGGGTCCGACGCTCGACGCGATCCGGGCGCTCGAGGCGCGCGTCCGGTCGAACCCGGCGATCGAGATCATGGAAGGTCACGCCGCGCTCGGCCTGTTCGACGGGCCGAGCGTGCCCCTCGCAGGCGAGGGCGAGCTCGTGCAGGTGCGCGCCGAGCGCGTCGTGGTGGCGACCGGCGCCACCGAGGCGCACCAGCTCTTCCCCGGCAACGATCTGCCCGGCGTGTGGCTGGGACGCGCGGCATCCGCGATGGCGGCGCTGCACGGCGTCGCGCCGGGCCGGCGGGTGGTGGTCGTCGCGTCCACGGCGGAAGGCGTGGAGCACCTGCGGACGCTCGTCGCGGCCGGGACCCCGGTCGTCGCCGCGCTCGTGCCGTCGGCGTTCGTGGACGAGGTGCCGCACGAGGCCGAGGCCATCCTGGACGGCGAGCTCGTGGAGGCGCGCGGGCACGGGCGTCTCGCGCTCGGTGGTCGTCCGCGAACGCGGCGAGCGGCGCCGGATCAGGTGCGACGCGCTCGTGCTCTCGATGGGTCTCGCCCCGCGCGACGAGCTCGCACGGATGGCGGTGGGCGAACCCGTGCGGCTCGTCGGCGACGCGGCGCTCGACGCCGACGAACCCCGGTTGGGTGGCGGCTACCTCTGCCTGTGCGAGGACGTGGCGCTGCACGACGCCGAGCAGGCCTGGACCGAGGGGTTCCGCTCCGCCGAGATCCTCAAGCGGTACACGACCGCGACGATGGGGCCCTGCAAGGGCGCGATGTGCGGGCGCGCGCTGGCGTGCTTCGCGCGCGACCACGCGGACGCGGCCGACCGGCGTTCGGGCGCGCGGACGACGGCCCGCCCGCCCCTGCGGCCGGTCGCCCTGGAGACGCTCGCGGCGCCGGTCCACGAGGTGATCGAGCAGCGGACCGGCCTGCACGACGTCCACCTGGCGGCGGGCGCGACCCTCGGGTGGTCGAGCGGGTGGAAGCGCCCGCTCTCGTACGGCGACCCGGCCGAGGAGTACCGCGCGGTCCGCGAACGCGTCGGCCTGATGGACGTCGGGACGCTCGGACGGTTCCTGATCGCCGGACGGGACGCGACGACGCTCGCCGGCGCCGTCTTCGCGGGCAGGGTCGACGATCTCGCGCCGGGTCGTTCGCGCTACGTGCTCGCGCTCGACGAGGGTGGATACGTCGTCGACGACGGACTGCTGTGCGCGCTCGAGGACGGCTCGTACCTGCTGACGTCCACCTCCGGCGGCGCCGAACGCATGGACGCCCGCCTGCGTGAGTGGGCCGAACGCCTCGAACTCCACGTGCATCTCCTCGACCGGACCTCGGAGCTCGGGGCGATCCTGGTCGCCGGTCCGCGCGCCCGCGACCTCCTCGGCGCGTCTGACCGACGATCCGATCGAGCGCGGCGGCGCTCCCGTACCCGGGCCACCGCGAGCTGACCGTCGCGGGCGTCCCGTGCCGCGCGATCCGGAGCGGGTTCGTCGGCGAGCTGGCGTTCGAGCTGCACCACCCGCGTTCGAGGGGACCCGAGCTGTGGGACGCGCTCCTGCGGGAAGGGCGGGCAGCTCGAGATCTCGCCGTTCGGGCTCGACGCGCTCGAGGTGCTCCGGCTGGAGAAGGGTCATCTCTACCTCGGTCAGGACACGCTGCCCGACGACACGCCGGCCAAGCTCGGTCTCGGCTGGGCCGTGGACATGGCCAAGCCGTGGTTCGTCGGCAAGGCCGCGCTCGAACGGCTCGCCGAACTCCCGCCGACCCGAAGGCTCGCGGGGCTGGAGTTCGAGGGCGCGCCCGCGGACGGAGCCGAGCTCCGGGGCGCACCGCTCACGCTCGACGGCGCGGTCGTCGGTCGGGTCACGTCGGCAGCCAACTCCGCGTCGCTCGACCGCGCGATCGGGCTCGGCTGGATCCGGCGGGTGAGGACGGGTTCCCGAACCGAGCTCGGCGCGGGGTCGGCCGTCGCCCGCGTCGTGCCGACCCCGTTCTACGACCCCGAGGGCGCGAGGGTCCGTGGCTGAGCTCCGGACGTCGACGCCGAGCGTGACCAGCGTGGTGGCTTCGGCCGAGGCGTGCGACCGGGTGAGCGAGCTCCCCGGCGCGTGCCGCGTCTCGCCGGGCGAGGTCGCGCTCGTGGGCGACGTCTCCGAGGCGGCCGTGCGCGCGGCGGTCGTCCGGCTCGATCCCGACGCCGTGGTGCTCGACGTCTCGGACGGCTGGGTCGTGCACTCGCTCGACGGACCGGGCTCGCGCGAGGCGTTCGCTCGGCTGTCCGAGCTCGAGCTCCCGGCCGCGGGCTCCCTCGTCGGGCGAGGTGGCCCGGGTGGGCGTTCGGATCCTCGTCGACGCGGACCGGATCGATCTGCTCGTGCCCTCGATGGTCGCGGCGCACGTGCGCGAACGCATCGAGATCGACGCCGCGGAGCTCCTCCGATGACCGGGCTGCTGCGGACCGTTCGGTTCCTCGAGCAGCGCGAGCTCCGGCCGAGCTACGACGTCGTGATCGTCGGCGGCGGCGTGAACGGCCTCTCGCTCGCCTACCACCTGGCCGAGATCCACGGCATCCGCGACGTCGCCGTGCTCGAACGCTCCTACATCGGCTCGGGCGCGTCGGGCCGCAACACCCAGGTGCTCCGCGCCAACTACAACACGCCCGAGACGGTCCCCCTGTACGAGGCGAGCCTGCGGATGTACCGGACGCTCTCGCAGGAGCTGGACTTCAACGTCCTGTTCACCGACCAGGGCGAGCTCGACCTGTGCCACACGCCCGACTCGCTCCAGGTCGAACGCGAGAAGTCCCTGCTGAACCGGGCGCTCGGCGTGCAGACCGACATCCTCACGCCCGAGGAGGCCTTGGGGGTGTGCCCGCTGATCGACCTCTCCGGCGGGGGCGAGCTGCCGGTCGTCGGGGCGTCGTACCACCCGCCGGGTGCGTTCGCGCGGCACGACGCGGTCGTGTGGGGCTACGCCGCCGCGGCGCAGCGCCGGGGGGTGTCGGTCCACGAGGGCGTCGCCGTCACCGGGATCGACGTCCGCGACGGCCGATGCGTCGGCGTGCGGACCGACGCGGGCCCGATCGAGGCCGGCCACGTCGTCTCGGCGGTCGCCGGGCACACGAGCGTCGTCGCGGGGATGGCCGGCGTCCGCGTCCCGATCTCGACCTACGCGCTGCAGGCGTTCGTGACCGAGCCGTACCGCCCGGTGCTCCGGGGCCTCGTCTCGTCGATGGACCTGTACGTCTACGTCTCGCAGACCGCGCGCGGCGAGCTGCTCGTCGGCGCCGAGGTCCTGCCGTACCCGACGTACTCGACACGGTCGACGTTCGGGTTCCTGTGCGAGGCGGCCAAGCGCACGATCCAGATCCTCCCGTTCGCGAGGACCGCTCGGGCGATGCGCCAGTGGACGGGCCTGTGCGACATGACCCCGGACTCCTCCCCGATCCTCGGCGCCACCGAGGTCGAGCGCTTCTGGCTGATGGCGGGGATGGGGACCTGGGGCTTCAAGGGGGCGCCGATCTTCGGCAAGACGATGGCCGAGCTGATCGCGACGGGCCGGACCCCCGACCTGATCGCGCCGTTCGCCGCGACGCGGTTCCGACAGGACCGGATGGTGCCCGACGCCGCCTCGGCCGGCACGCACTGACGCTCGGTCGGGCTAGGCGGGCTCGCCGGCTCCCGTGGCGTCGGCGGTCTCGCGCTCGACGCCGTCCGCGGGTCCGCCGGCCTCACCGGGTTCGCCCTTGAGGACGCCGAGGATCGCCTCCATCTCGGTGTCGCCCAGGGTCGCGTCGCGCCCCGTGCCCTTGGCCGCCGCGAGCAGCGTCCGCAGGTTCGTCTCGGCCATCTCGGCGCGAGCCTCGAGCTCCTTCACCTTGACCGAGAGCTGCTGCGCGCGGCGATCGGCCTCCTCGCGAGCCTCCCGCGACTCCCGAGCCTCCTCGCGCGCCGCGCGCAGCTGAGCCGCGCAGCGTCCCGACCTCGCGTCCGAGCTCGATCGTGCGCTCGACGACCTCGCGCCCGATCTCGGAGTAGGTGGCCCGGCCGGGCTGTTCCTGCCGGCTCGCGCGCGGCTGGCGGCGAGCCGACCGTCGCGGCCGCGGGACCTGCTCGCGTTCGCCCGCCTCGATCGGGGTGACGTCCAGCAGGCGGTACCGGCCGTCGACGGCCTCGAGCCTGCGCCGCGCGAGCAGCGCTCGGACCGCCCTCGCGGCCGCGAGCGGCTCCACCACGCCGATCTCCTTGCCGAGCTCGGCCGGCGAGAGGTCGACGAGCTCGCCCACCGTCGCCCGGGCGGCGACGGCGGCCAGGAACGCGTTGGCCCGCTGGAGGCTTTCCTCGTTCACGCTGGTCATCGTGTCGGATTCCGGCTCGGTTCGCCACCCCCGAGCCGTCGGGCGCCGCCGACCGAACCGCGGGCCGACCGCTCGGCCCGGCGCGCCGCGACAAAGAGTGACAAAACCGGTCGAGCGATTTGACCGCCGAACGCGGGCTGGTGTACAAATCCCTCGGTGCCGCTGGAGCCTTCGGGCTTCGGCGGCGCCGCTCTTTTGCCCCCATCGCGAGGAGCTCCTTGCCACCCGACGAGGACGTCCCGACCGGCCTCCCCCTCGCCGGGATCCGGGTCGCGGACTTCTCCCGGGTGCTCGCGGGCCCCCTGGCGACGATGCTGCTGGGCGACCTCGGTGCGGACGTGGTCAAGGTCGAGCGCCCGGGGACCGGCGACGACACGCGCGGGTGGGGGCCGCCGTTCGTCGGCGAGGACGCCGCCTACTTCCTCGTCCCTGAACCGCAACAAGCGTTCGGTCGCGCTCGACCTCGGGACCGAGGACGGCCGGTCGGCCGCCCGCCGGCTCGCCCTCGCCTCCGACGTGGTCGTCGAGAACTTCCGCCCCGGGCTGATGGAACGGTTCGGGCTCGATCACGCCTCGCTGTCGGCGGAGCACCCCGGCCTCGTGTACTGCTCGCTCACGGCGTTCGGCGAGGACGACGCTGCCGGCCCGACCGGGCTACGACATCATCGTGCAGGCCCTCTCGGGCCTGATGAGCTTCACCGGTCACCCGGGTGGCGAACCCACGAAGGTCGGGGTCGCGCTGCTCGACGTGATCTGCGGCCTGTACGCGAGCAACGCGATCCAGGCGGCGCTGCTCGGCCGGAACGCGACCGGACGCGGTGCGCGGGTGACCGTGTCGCTGTTCGATGCGAGCGTCGCGGCGCTCGTCAACCAGGCCGCGAACTACCTGCTCGGTGGGCTCGTGCCGCAGCCGCTCGGCAACGCGCATCCGAACATCGTCCCGTACCAGCTGTTCGAGACCGCCGACCGGCCGTTCATCCTGGCCGCGGGCAACGACCGGCTGTTCGAGCGGACCTGCGGCGTGATCGGGCGGCCCGAGCTCGCCACCGACGAGCGGTTCGCGACCAACGAGGCCCGAGTGCGCCACCGCGACGAGCTGATCCCGATCCTGTCGGAGGAGCTCGCGCGCCGACCCGCGGCCGAGTGGCTCGCGGCGTTCGAGGACGCCTCGGTCCCCTGCGCGCCGGTCCGAACGCTCGACGAGGTCTTCGCGTCACCCGAGGGCGCGGCCGCGATCCAGGCGATCGACGACCCCGAGCGCGGGTCCACTCCGGCTGGTCGCCGATCCGATCCGCGTCGACGGCCGCGTCCCGCCGGCTCGGATGCCGCCGCCCCGGCTCGGCGAGCACACGGACGAGGTGCGCTCGGAGCTCGAGGGGTGAAGGCGCTCGAACGCCGCGATCTGAGAGCGTCGGCGCCGGCGGCGCGCTAGGAGGCCCGCCGGCGGACGAAGTCCCGGAGCACGAACGACCCGAGCTCGCGGTCGTCCATCAGGAAGACCCGCCCGGCGGTGAGCTCGGCCAGGCGCTCCATGAACCCGATCAGCCCGGGCGAGTCCTCGAGCATGAACACGTTGAGGGTCACGCCGGATCTCGAGAGCTTGGTCGCCTCCGCGAGCGTCAGCCGGATCGTCTTGGGGATCGGCGGCCACGCGAAGTGCGCACGCTCGCCCTCGAGGTGGGCGGTCGGCTCGCCGTCGGTCACCATGATCACCTGGCGCGTCGCGCGCGGGTGCTGCGCGAGCAGGCGACCCGCGAGGTGGAACGCGTGGTGCATGTTCGTCCCGTACACGCGCTCCCAACCCGCGGCGGCGAGCTCCCTCGGCTGCATCTGGCGCGCGTAGTCGCTGAACCCGATCAGGTACAGCGTGTCGTGCGGGTAGCGCCCCTCGATCAGCGCGTGCAGCGCGAGCGCCATCCGCTTCGCGTGGACGTCGTGCCCACGCAGCGGCATCGAGAACGAGAGGTCCAGCAGCAGCGCGGTCGCGGCCTCGGTGCGCTGCTCGGCCTCGAGCAGCTCGAGGTCGTCGGGCTCGAGCCGCACCTGCGCGCCCGGGCCGCCCCGGACGACGGCGTTGAACACGCTCCGCTGGACCGCGATCTGCCCGGCGTCGCCGAACCGCCACGGCCGGGTCGCGCCGGTGGGTTCGGCGAGCCCGCCGGCCTCGCGGGCCTCGTGCACGCCCTCGCGATCGCGACGGAGCTGCTCGAACACCCGGACCAGCGCCCGCTCCCCCATCGAGCGCGCACCCTTCGGGGTGACCTCCAGCCGGCCCCGTTCGCGCGAGACCAGGCCGGCGCGCTCCAACGCGCGCTCGATCTCCTTGAGCCGCCGGAGGTCGCGCACGGCGTCCTCGCCGAGCGCCTGCCGCAGCGCGTCCTCGTCGACGTCGTCGATCGAGGCGCCCGGGTAGTCGCCCTGCAGCGAGCGGTCGAGCTCCTCGAGCTCGTGCAGGCGCTCCATCGCGTCGATCGTCGCCGACAGCGGCATCGGCTCGTCGCCGCCGGCGAGCGCCGGCTCCCCCCACCCCAGGTCGGGGAACGCCGACGAGAGGTTCGAGCCCAGCCGGTCGACCTCGAACGCGAGATCCATGTCCTGCAGGACCTGCTCGGAGAGCGCCCGGAGCTCGGCGCGCTCCTCGGGCGACATCGAGGCCAGCAACCGGGACATCGCCGCCATCCGGGCGGCCATCTGCTCGAGCAGCTCGTCGAGCGTCCTCGGGTTGCCGGGGAAGAAGTCGCCGTGGCGCTGCATGAACCCCTCGAAGTCGTAGGGCTCGCCCCGCTCGCGCTGCTCGATCATCTGGTTCAGCTCGGCGAGCATGTCGCGGAAGCGGGCGAGGTCCTCGGGCGACATCGAACGCAGCCCCTCGGCCATGCTGCGGAAGTACGCGCCCATCACCTGCTCGCGGATGTGCTCCATCAGCTCGTCGAACGCCGCCTGCGCCTCGGGGTCGACGAACCGGTAGTCGCTCAGCTCGCCGATCCGGCCGGGGACGTCGGGCGGCAGCGCGTCGAGGAACGCCTCGCGCATCCGGGCGTCGTCCTCGGCCTTGAACGAGAGCGTCGAGCGTTCGCGATCGACGATGTCGTCGAGGCGTTCGCGGAGCTCCTCGAGCGGGCCCGAGAGGTCGAGGTTCGCCTGCTCGCGCGCGCGGCGTTCGCGGAGCCGGGCGCGGAGCGCGTCCAGGCCGTCGAAGCTCCCCTGCATCCCCCGGCGCATCAGCCGCGAGAGCGCCCCCTCGATCCCCAGACCCGACAGCGCGTCGTCCGAGAGCTCCTCGAGCAGCTCGCCGGCGGACAGCTCGGGTCCGAACGGATCCTGCGTGTCGTCCCAGCGCGAGTAGCGGGCCTGCACCCGACCAGCCTACGCCGGGCCCGGCGGAACGATGCCCCTAGCCGATGCCGAGGCCGGTGGTGAGCGCCCGCAAGGACAGGCCGAACGAGATGAACGAGGCCAGCGCGAACGGCGCCCAGGGCTTGGTTCGGAACGCCTCCTCGCGCGCGAGCAGATGCCCGATCGCGAAGACCACGAGCGGCCCGAACCCGTAGACGTAGTGCAGCGACGTGGTGGGGCGCTCGCCCGCGATCAGCAGGATCACGCCGACCAGCGCCTCCACGATGGCCACGACCTGCGCCGCGACGAGCCACCGCCAGAACCAGTCCCTCGCCTCACGGCGGGAGATCCACAGGACCAGGCCGAACAGCCACCCGATCGTGAAGATCCCGACGACGACGTACCCGACGTAGCGGTGGATCTCGGTCACGGCGGCCGAATCCTACGGGGTCGCGAGCCGCGGGGCGTTGCTACGCGTCCGGCTCGGCCGAGCTGTAGCGGCTGGCGCCCGCCCGGGACTCCAGGTCCTTGTTGAGCCGGCGGGACAGGTGCAAACCCTCCAGCGCGAACTCGAGGGCGGAGGCGGCCACGCCGGGCGACTCCTCCTCGACGCCCAGACGCTGCAGCAACTTGGACAGACCCGGCAGTTCGCCGAACTGCGCCAACAGCTCGCCCGCCGGCAGCAGGTCCGAGGTCTCGGCCTCGAACCCCTGCGCGAAGCGCGACAGGATCGGCTGGAAGTCGAAGCCGGACAGCCGCCGGCGGAACACCTGGAGCTCGGCCGTCTTGAGGGCACGCGACAGGATCTCCTCCTCGCGACCCTCCTCGATCGTGTCGAACTCGACCCGCCCCAGACCCGCCTCGACGACGGCGGGCAGGTCGCAGACCCGGGGGACGGCCTCGGGCTCGCCGGTACGCGCGGCGCGCCGGATCGCGGCCGCCGACAGGGTTTCGAGGTTGCCGATCGAATAGCGCACGCTCACGCCGCTGCGGTGGTTGACGTGGGGCGAACGCCGGAGCTCGGCCGTGAACGCCGCGAGGATCTCCTCCAGGTAGACGGGCACGCGGACGGGGACATCGCTCTGCCACGCGCGCGACTCCTGCTCCATGATCGCGATCTCGTCCTCGAGCGACTCGGGGTAGTGCGTCCGCACCTGCGTTCCGAACCGGTCCTTCAGCGGGGAGACGATCCGGCCGCGGTGGGTGTAGTCGTCGGGGTTCGCGGTCGCCACGAGCAGGAGGTCGAGCGGGAGCCGGATCCGGTAGCCGCGGATCTGGACGTCGCGCTCCTCGAGGATGTTGAACAGGGCGACCTGGATGCGTTCGGGCAGGTCGGGGAGCTCGTTGATCGCGACGATCCCGCGGTTGGTCCGCGGGATCATCCCGTAGTGGATCGTGAGCTCGTCGGCCAGGTACCGACCCTCGGCCACCCGGATCGGGTCGACGTCGCCGATCAGGTCGGCCACGCTCGTGTCCGGCGTCGCGAGCTTCTCCGCGTAGCGGTCCTCGCGGCCGATCCAGCGGATCGGCGCCGCATCCCCGTCCTCGGCGAGCAGGGCTCGGCAGGCGGCGCAGATCGGGTGGTACGGATGGTCGTTCACCTCGCACCCGGCGATCGCGGGCGTCTGCTCGTCCAGGAGCTCCACGATCTGGCGGATCAGGCGGGTCTTGGCCTGCCCCCGCTCGCCCGAGCATCACCAGGTCGTGGCCGGCGAGCAGACCGCGTTCGAGCACCGGGAGCACGGAGTCCCCGAACCCCACGACCTGCGGGAACAGCGGGGCCCCGCGTGCCGAGCCGCTCGAGCAGGTTCGCGCGGAGCTCTTCCTTGACGCTCCGATCCGGGAACCCGGTCGCTCGGAGCTCGGCGATCGTCGCGGGCAACGCCACGACCCCAGCCTAGCGGCTCCGTGGGATAGGGCGGTCAGACGAGGCCGCGCGCGGTGTACTCGCGCCCGAACCGGCGTTCGGCGAGGCGGCGGCCGATCTCGGCCGAGAGCACGAGCAGCATCGACGCGATGAACACCACCGAGGACACCGCGATCAGCTGCGGGAGCAGGCTCGGCACCCGGAGCTGGGCGAACAGGTAGACCGGCCAGGTCTGCTGCGTCCCGGACAGGAACGAGGCGATCGCGAACTCGTCGAACGACAGCGTGAACGCGACGAGGAACGCCGAGATCAGCGCGGGCGTCAGCAGCGGCAGGGTGACGCGGCGGAACGTCTCGCGCGGGCTCGCCCCGAGGTCCTTGGCGGCCTCGTCGAGCGAGACGCTGAGACGTTCGAGCAGCGGCATGACCGTGAGGATCGTGTACGGCAGGGCGACCACCACGTGACCGATCACGACCGAATGCAGCCCCAGGCCGAAGTAGAAGCCGAACGACTGGGTCAGGACCTTGTCGAGCAGCGTGAACAGCAGGAGCAGCGAGATCCCGAAGACCAGGTACGGGATCACGAGCGGCGAGAAGACCAGCGCCGAGACCACGGGCTTGCCGCGGAACCGTCGTCGCAGCAGCGCGAACGACGTCAGGACGCCGAGCGTCACCGCGATCAGGCTGGAGATCGTCGCCACGACCGCGCTCCGGCCCAGGGCCGTCACCAGGACCCGGTTCGACAGGACGTCCCCGTACCAGTGGGTCGTGAACCCGGACAGCGGGAAGGAGGGGTCGCCGTCGTTGAACGAGAACACGGCGAGGATCACGATCGGCAGGTAGAGGAAGATCACGAGCAGCCAGAAGAAGACGGTCAGCGAGAACCGCCCACCCCTGGAGGTCGCGATCTCCATCAGTCGGCCGCCACGGATCGGACCTGCACGTACCGCCCGAACAGCGCATGAGGCCGGCCACGACGAGCAGCAGGAACATCGCCAGGACCGAACCGTTCTGCCAGTCCAGACCGCGGGTGAACAGGTCCTGGATCGCGTTGCCGTACATGTAGCCGCTCGTGCCCCCGACGAGCAGGGGCGTCACGAACTCACCGATCGTCGGGACGAACACGAACACGAACGCCGCGATGAGCCCGGGCAGGCTGAGCGGGAGCGTGATCCGCGCGAACGTCTTGACCCGGCTCGCCCCCAGGTCGCTCGCCGCCTCGAGCAGGCTGCGATCGAGGTTGTTCAGGCTCACGAAGATCGGCAGCGCGACGAACGGGATCCACACGTACGCGAGGACCAGCATCACCGTGAACTGGCTGTAGAGGAGCCACTCGATCGGGTCGTTGGCGGGTCGCAGATGGAGCGAGACCAGCGCCGAGTTGACCACGCCCCGATCCCCGAGCATCACCTTCCACGCCAGCACCCGCAGGAGGAAGCTCGTGAGGAACGGCACGATGATCACCAGGAGCAGGACGTACTTCAGCTTCCGAACGACCAGCGCCAGGAAGTAGCCGATCGGGTACGCGAGCAGCACCACGACCACGGACACCGTGAGCGACATCCGCACCGACTTCCAGAACAGCCCCAGGTAGATCGAGCCGCCCCCGAGGAAGCGGCTCCAGTCGTCGAGCGAGACCACCCCGGTGTCGTTGGGGAACAGCTTGATCGCGCCGAGGCTGTAGGACGCGACGTACACGACCGGGGCCACGAAGAACAGCAGCAGCCACAGCATCGGCGCCGACAGCAACGCCGCGGTCGCGCCGCGGTCGCGCCGCCGCCAGTGCTTGGCCGATGCAGCGGCCCCCTCGGTCGCCACGGCCGACTACCGGCGTCCGGTGTTCGCTGGCGTCAGGACGCCAGCACCTCGCTCCAGTACTGCTGGTAGACGTCGCGGCGCGGGATGTACGACTCGGGGATCGCCCGTGGCGGGTCGAGCACGGTCGGATCGTCGAGCCCGAGCGCGCTCACGACGCCCGGCGAGACGACCGACAGATCCGCCGTCGTGTTCGTGTGGCCGTAGTAGTAGTAGCCGAGGAGGAACTCGGCCGCCTTCTTGCTCGCCCAGGAGTCCGCGTAGTCGTGGGCATGGAAGTAGTTCTGCGTGTCCTTGGCCAGACCCATGCCGCACACCCAGGAGACCCGTCCTTCCTTGGGCTCCATGTAGCGGTAGTTCATCCCGGCCGCGTCGGCGTAGCCGACGGTGTCCGGCCACGAGTAGCCGATCCAGACCTCTTCCTTCTTGAAGGAGAGCCAGAAGTCGTAGGACTGGTTCCACATGAACTTGACGAGGTGCTTCTTCGAGGACAGGAAGTCGCGGACCTCCGCCAGCTCCTCGTCGGTCATGTCGAACGGGTCGGCGACGCCGAGGAACAGGCCGCCGATGTACATCATGTTCGAGGTGTCGACCCAGGAGATCTTGCCCGCGTACTGGTCGTCGAACAAGACCCCGAACGAGTCCTCCGACACGTCCACGTGGTCCGTGTTGACGAGCGGGGCGATGAACCCCCAGTCGAGCGGGAGGAAGTACTGCTGGCCGTCGACGACCCCGGACTCCATGAGCTTGGGGTTGAGCTGGCTGTAGTTCGGGATCAGCGAGGTGTCCCACGGCTGCATCGCGCCCAGGTCGACCCAGTCCTTGTACTTGTAGCCGCAGGGATGGACCACGTCGAACGCGACGGTGCCGGCCACGGCCTTCGTGTACGCGGCGTCGTCGTTCTCGAACAGCGTGAACTGCGGGGTGTCACCGGTCTGGGTGGCGTAGTCCCCCCACAGCTCCGAAACCTCCTTCTTCGGGTAGTAGTCGCCGTTCCCGTAGCCGGACCAGTCGAACACCGCGAGGTCACCGGGCTCCTGTTCGATCGGCGGGTGGGCTACGGGTGCACCGCTCGTCCCGGTGGAACCTCCGTTGTCCTCCGCCTTCTTGCACGCTGCGAGCACGGCCGCGCCGAGCGTGGTCGCTCCGGCCATGCGCATGAAGCCGCGCCGGTCGTAGCGCTCGGCGAGGATCCGGTCGATGTCGGTCATGCGCCCCCCTTCGTCCATCCAAGCTGGCCGATCCAAGCTGAAATGACGCCGTATCATGCGCCGAACGCCGGAACCGTGCCACTTTCGCGGGAGGGCAACCGTTGGGCAGGCGGAACGCCGAGGTCGGCATCGTGGCTTCCCTGCTGGTGACGGCGCTGCTCGGGTCCGCGTGCGCCTCCGAGCAACCGACCGTCTCGGCGCCATCGCGCACCACGGGGCCCGCCCACGTGCTGCAGCCGATCCCACCGACGGCGCTGCCGGGGAACTCCGCCGACCCGACCGACCTCGACGCCTCGTCGATCGCATCGGACGCCGTCGACATCGCGGCGCTGGAGGCCCTGCTCGACCGGGCCGGGTTCGTCGGAGGGACCCAGCGCCAGTTCAGCCGCGTGCACGGAGGCCGGCGCCGGATCCTCGCCCGCGTGCTCACGTTCGAGACCCCGGAGGGCGCCTCCGCGTACGTCGCGTGGCTGCGGGACCACGGCGACGAGGTGATCGGCAAGGCGACCCCGAGCGCCGACCTGCGGGTCCCCCGCCACGGGGTCGTCCTGGTGCACGAACCCAACCCGTGCTGCCACAACGAGACGCGGATGTTCCTCGCGATGTGGCACGAGGGCTCCACGGTCGTGACGATCCAGATCGCCGGGCGAGGGCGCGCGCGAAACGGACGTCCCCGAGCTCCTCTCGCAGCTCGACGCGGCGGTCTGAGCGTGCCGGCGCTCGAGGCGTTCGAGACGGTCGTGACCGGCCTCGACCATCCCGAGGGCATCGCGGTCGGCCCGGACGGTTCGCTCTTTGCGGGCGGCGAGGCCGGGCAGCTCTACCGCATCGGCGAGGGCGGCGCGTTCGAGGAGATCGCGTCCACCGGCGGCTTCATCTACGGCGTGGCGGTCGCCGGCTCGGGCGACCTCTTCGCGTGCGACTTCGGCAACGCCGCCGTCATGCGCGTCTCGGCGGCCGGCGAGGTCACGCCCTACTCGAGCGGCACGGCCGAGCGCCCGATGCGCGTCCCGAACTTCGCGGCCTTCGACGACGGCGGGAACCTGTACGTGACGGATTCGGGCGAGTGGGGGGACGACGACGGGCTCGTCTACCGGATCGCGCCCGGTGGGACGACCGAGATCTGGACCGAGGCGACCTCCCGGTTCCCGAACGGCTGCTGCCTCACCGCCGACGGGGACGCGCTCCTCGTGGTCGAGTCGCACGGTCGCGCCGTGGTCCGCGTGCCGATCCGGGACGACGGCAGCGCCGGACCGCCGGAGCCGGTCGTCGACCTCTCGGGCTCGCAACCGGACGGGATCGCGCTCGCGGAGGACGGCACGATGTTCGTCGGGTGCTACCGGCCCGATCGCGTCTACCGGATCCCCCCGGGCGGACCCGCCGAGGTGTTCGCCGAGGACCCCGACGGCGTCGTCCTCAACCAGCCGGCGAACGTCGCCTTCTGGGGCCCGAACCTCGACCGGCTCGTCGTCTCGAGCCTCGGGGGTTGGAGCCTCGTCGCGGCTCCGGCCGGGACCCGGGGTCTCCCGCTCCGCTACCCGTCCGTCTGAGCGACGGGCACCTCGGCCATCAACGCGAGGTTGTTGCCGTCGGGATCGGTGAAGAACGCCATGTGCAGCTCGGACCCCTCGGTGCGGTGCACGAGGTGCGGCCCGTCGCGGAACGAGACGCCGCGGTCGGTCAGCACGCGGTGCGCCTCGTCGATGTCGTCGACGGAGAAGTAGAGCATCCCGCGGGCCCGATAGCTCCTCGGACTCGGGCACGCCGAGGTAGAGCCGAACGCCGTCGCAGTCGAAGAACGCCATCGGCTGTCCCGGTACGCGGAACAGGAACGGGATGCCGAGGACGTCGCGGTAGAACGCGACCGAGCGGTCGACGTCCGTCACGCTCACGTGGATCTGGCCGATCGTCCCGAGCCCGTCGAACCCCACGACGCACCTCCTCCGGTCGATACCGAACGATACCCGCGCGTCAGATCCGGGCGACGAGCAGTCCCACGGCGAGCAGCGGGACGGCGGCGGACAGCCATCGGAGCGCACCCTCGGGCGCCCGGCGGAGCGAGGAGGCGTCGAGCTGCTCGTGGTCGCCCTCGGTCGTGACGAGCTCGCCGCTCACGCTCGCGACCGTCCGCCGGAGTCTCCGGACGGGGGTCGAGAGCACGCGCTGCGCCGCCGAGATCGCCGCACACCCCGCCGCCACGAGGACCGCCTCGACCCGGATCGTCGCCGTCTGCGCGAAGTACGCGGTGAGGGCCGGGAACGCCCCCCACCCCAGCGCGAACCACACGTCCGAATGGAACGCGCCCCCGAACAGCTCCAGGTTGTACGCGACGACCAGGAACCCCCCGACGCCGATGAACGCCCACAGCCACGGCGAGATCACGACCGTCCCGTGGATCCCGAGCCCGATCGCACCGGCGAGCCCCACGATCGCGATCGCCCACAGCACGCCGTCGGGGATCCGGGTTCGGAGCGGCCGCCCGTTGAGCTCGTCGAGCGCGTGGGCGGCCAGGCCCATCGCGAGGAAGAACGCCAGCAGGGTCTCGACCAGCCACCCGACGTCGAGGACCGGCGCGACGCACGCCCCGATGACGACGTACGACAGGTGCCAGGCGGTGTACGGCGGGTGGAGCAGCGACCAGTAGTCGCGCCATCCGCCCGGGCTCAGCGCGTAGAACGCGGGGCGGTCGGACGTCTCACCCATCGGGGTGGGCGAGATCCTCGGACTCATCGCCGAGGACGGGCGTCGTCTTCACGGCCCACGTCACGACCGCGGCGCCGTTGCTGAGCAGCTTGGTCCGCACGCGACGCATCCCCGCCTCCTGCCACCAGCGGACCTGGACGGGCAGCGGGTTCCGCTCGACGAACTCCGTGATGCTCCGGGCGAGGAAGCGCCCGGTCCGGTACCACTCGTTGGACACGGTCCAGCCCACGAGCGGCATCGCCGACCGCGTGTACGCGAGCCATCCCGCGCGCGCCCAAGGTTCGGGCGGCACGTGGAACTCGAGCGAGGCCATGACGCCCCCCGGGCCGAAGGACGCGGACGAGCTCGGCGACGGTCGCGGCCGGGTCGTCGACGTACCGCAGCAGGTACGTGAACGTGACCGCGTCCAGCGACCCGTCGGCGAACGGCAGCGCCTGCGCCTGCCCGAGCGTGAACCGCACCCGCCCGTCGAGCCCGCGTTCGCGAACCGCCTCGACGCCCCGGGCCACCATCGCCGGGCTCTGGTCGAGACCGACGACCCGCACGTTCTTCCTCGCGAGCTCGCGCGCGACGAGCCCGGTCCCGGTCGCCACGTCCAGCACCCACGCGCCGGGGATCGCGTTCACCTTCGACGCGAGGAAGCGGCGCCACCTCGGGTCCTGGCCGAACGAGAGCACCGAGCCCATCCGGTCGTACTCGGGCGCGATCCCCGCGAACAGCCGGCGAGCGTGATGCGTGCGTTCGGGGTCCACGGCCCGAGCCTACCGGGACGCCCAGGTCAGCGGGAGCGGCCGAGCAGATCCGGGAGGCCGGCGACCGTCTCGAGCACGTGGTCGGGGGGTTCCGGCACCTTCGCGAGGTCCTCGGGCAGGAACTTCCCGGTCCGCACGAGCACGCCTCGGATCCCGAGGAGCTGCGCGCCGCGGACGTCGTTCACGATGTCGTCCCCCACCATGATCGTCCGCTCCCGGGGGACGCCGAGCATCTCGAGCGCGGCGTCGAAGTAGGGCGCCGACGGCTTCCCGCAGATCACGGCCTCGCGCCCGGTCGCCTCCTCGAGCCCCGCGATGTAGGCGCCCGCGTCGAGCTCGAGACCGTCGCTCGTGCGCCAGTACAGGTTCCGGTGCATCCCGACGAGGGAGGCGCCGTCCATCAACCGGCCGAAGATCCGGTTCATCGTCGGGTAGGTGAAGTCCTCGGACGCGCCGCCCAGGACGATGACGTCGGCGTCGTCGACATCCGCGAGCTCGACGCCCTCCAGGTCCGCGCTCGCGTCGCCGTCCGAGAGCACGAAGCACCGCGCGTTCGGGTGGTGGGCCCGCAGGTACTGCGCCGTGGCGGCCACCGCGGTGATGAGCTCGTCGTCACGGACGTCGAACCCCGCGTCGCGAAGCGTGGTCGCGAGGTCGGCGCGCGTCTTGGTCGTCGTGTTGGTGATGAGCCGGAACGGCACGCCGTTCGAACGCAACCAGCCGACGGTCTGGGTCGCGCCCGGCAGCGGCTCCCACGACACGGCGAGGACGCCGTCGATGTCGAGCAGGACGCCCTCGATCTCGTCCACGCGCGGAGTCTAGCGGTGGGCGCTCGGCGTCTCGCCGCGCAGGCTGCGAGCCCCGTCGACGCGCACGCCCGCGGAACGCCGTGCGTCGCCCACACGCTCCGAGCTCCCGGTGCGCCACTCCTGGTACGGCGCGATGAACCGGAAGCGCGGCGGCAGGAGCGGCCTGAGCGTCCGGATCGCGGCGAACGCCGCGCGCATCGCCGCCCGGCGGCCGGACCCGACCTCGACCCCGTACAGCTCGCGGAGCTCTCGCGGCAGGGTGCCGAACGCCAGCTTCGACACCCCGACCAGCACCGGCCGCCACTCGGCCTCGCGCGGCGGGTCGTGGAACAGCGCGGCCACCCGCTGCGCGGCCTCGCCGACCCGGGGCAGGCCCGAGTCGTACACGCCCTGCAGGTACGCCCGGAGCTCGGGCACGGTGGGCGGGATCGCCTCGCGAGGGATCCCCACCATCTCGGCGGCGAGCATCTGCTCCTCGTGGAACCGCTGACGGCCCGCCGCGTCGAGCTCGCCGACGGTGAGGCGTTCGAACACCAGAGCGCTCTCGATCAGGCAGGCGTGCACGTAGAGCAGGAGGTCGGGGTCGAGCCCGTCGTACGGGAGGCCGGTCTCGGCGTCGATGCCCTGCACGCGGGTGTGGACGTCGTTGATGCGTTCGGCGGCGGCGTCGGCCTCCGCCTTCGAGCCGAACGTGATCGTGTAGGTGAGCACCAGGGTCCGCTGGAGCCGCTTCCACGGGTTCCGCTCGTAGAACCCGGTCTCGCGCGCGCCGGCGATCACGAGCGGGTGCGCGGCCTGCATGAGCACCGCCCGCGCCCCGCCGAACAGCACCGTCACCTCGCGATGCACCCGCCACGAGACGCTGTCGGGACCGAAGTACCCCAGGTCCGCCATGCACCCAGCCTAAGCGAGGTCTCAGGGACCGGTGACGCCCGTGATCCTTCGGAGCTCGCGCGCGACGGGTTCGGCGGCGAGGACCACGAGGTGGTTCCGGGCCCTCGAGCCACCGACGTACAGGTACTGGTGGAGATCCTCGAGGTGCTTCTCGCCGAGCTCGGCCAGGATCACCACCGGTCGCTCGAGCCCCTTGAACGCGTGCACGCTGGTCGCGAGGACGGTGCCCGGTTCGACGGTCTCGGAGAGGCGGAAGCCGTCGACCGCTCCCGTGCTCCGCAGTCGGCTCTTGTCCTTGCCCGAGGGCGTCAGCACGACGATGTCCTCGAGCGGGACGTGCTCCTCCTCGACCAGGTTCCGCAGCACCACCGCGAGCAGGTGCTCGAGATCCTCCTCGCGCTCGTACCCGAGGATCTGGACGGGCTCCCCTTCGGGGCCGCGAGCGATGGGCTCCTGCTCGCCCTTGTAGAAGACCGAGACGAACTCGCCGATCTGCTTCGTGTTCCGCATGTTCTGCGCGATCGGTCCCACCCGGTCCTCCTCCCCCACCGGCAGGGCTCCCCCGTACAGGTTCTGGTTGTCGTCGGCGAACACGTACAGGAGCCCGTCGTCGGGATCGGTCTGGAGCGAGAGCAGCGCGGGCCACCACCACTCGCGGAAGTCCTGCCCCTCGTCCACCACGATCGCGTCGTAGCGCGGCCCGAGCCGGGTCGCGGCCTCGGCGAGCGCCTCGGGGAGCCGGTGCTCGAAGTACGGCGAGCCGGGCCCGGCCTCCTCCGGCGGCAGCTCGATCCCGGCCTCCTTCGCCAACCGAACGCAGAGCTCGTGGAACGTCGCGACGTCGATCCCCTCGACCTCGCCGACGGAGACGCGGAGATGGTCACCGAGCCTGCGGTTGAAGCACGTGAGCAGCGTTCGATGCCCGGTCGTCGCGAGCTGCTTGGCGACCGAGATGGCGAGCAACGTCTTGCCGCTGCCCGCCGGACCGATCACGGCCGCCCGACGCCGATGGAGCACGAACGCGAGCACCCACGCCTGATCCGAGGTGAGCTCGACGATCTTCTTGTCCTCCTCGTCGAACCGCAGCTTGAGCGGCGTGCGGATCTCGACGCGGAACCCGAGCGCCATCCCGACGGCCTCCATCCCTTCCGCGCCGAACCGTCGCCCCGGACGCGCCCAGGACCGCATCACCAGCGGAACGCGTTCGGCGAGCCGCGAGAGGTCGTCGCGATCGATCACGATCTCGGCGGGCG
Organism: uncultured Actinomycetes bacterium; assembly: GCA_963744515.1. Taxonomy (GTDB): domain Bacteria; phylum Actinomycetota; class UBA4738; order UBA4738; family HRBIN12; genus DASSJM01. Next base: position 292,610 of record CAVUTN010000002.1, read on the forward strand.
CGCCCGGATGCGCCGCGGTCTCGTAGACCCCGTCGGGGAACGCCACGCCGAACCCGTAGCTCGGCTTCCACCGTTCCCAGCCCGGCCGGCCCTCGAGGATCCGCACGAGCGAGTGCATCGCGCCCTTCGCCTGATGGAACGGGTCCTCGTCGAGGGCGTGGGTCCCCGAGTGGCCGGTCTGGGTCCAGCGCTTCGTGGCCGGGTCGAAGGCGACCCGTCCGCCCTTCACCTCGAGCGCGAGCAGCCCGAGCTCGGGGTGCGTGATCACGAAGTCGGCCTCCCCCTCGTCGCGACCGGCTCGCCCGCCGACCACCCAGTCGACGGAGTGGTAGATCACGAACTCGTCGCCGAGCTGCTCGAGGAAGCCTTCGTACAGACGGCGTTCGGCCGCGCTGTCGGTGGGGAGCATCGGGAACGGCACCATCCGGGCCATGGCGGGATGCTAGCCGCGTCCCTGGACACGGGCCGCGGCGCATGGGACCCTCCGTGCCCTACCGATGAAGCTGCTGCTCGCCGTCGTCCTGCTGTCCGTCTGCCTCGGCTACGCGTTCGGCGGGCGGCTCCACCGCCTCGAATCCATCCGGCCCCGGTGGTGGGGGCTCGTCATCCTCGGTCTCGGGATCCAGTTCGTCCCGCTGCCCGAAGGCGTGGCCGGCACCGACCTCGCGATCCGCACGGCGGTGCTCGCGATCTCGTACTCGCTGCTGATCGCGTTCGCGCTGGTGAACGTTCGGATGCCCGGCATGTTCCTCGTGGTGATCGGGCTCGCGTGCAACATGGCCGTGATCGTGGTGAACGGCGGGATGCCCGCGAGCGCACAGGCGCTGATCGATTCGGGTCAGGAAGACGTGCTCGCGTACCTGCAGGACCAGGGGGCGGACAAGCATCACCTGCTGACCGACGACGACCAGCTCACGTTCCTCGCCGATGTGATCGCCGTCCCGAAGCCGATCGGTCAGGCGATCAGCGTGGGCGACATCTTCGTGTACGTGGGGCTGATCTGGCTGATCGTCGCGGCTATGCGGGGATGGACTCCGTCGGCGAGGCCGGAGGGGTCGCGACCGCGCCGCGGGAAGCACCGGCCGGGGGCAGGGCAGGAGCCTGAGGCTCCCCCTGACTTTGGCTTTCTTCCTCCTGGAGCCAGGACGTCGGGAACCGGACGGTGATCGTCGTCCCCTCACCGGGGACGCTCTGGATCGCGAAGGTGCCGCCACCGACGGTCGCCCGCTCGCGCATCATCGTCATGCCGTAGTGGCCCTCGGGACCCGGAGCCTCGACGTCGAACCCGACCCCGTCGTCGCGCAGCACCATCTCGACCTCGTCACCCTTCTGCTCGACGGCGACCCAGATGTTCGAGGCCTTCGCGTGCTTGAGCGCGTTCATCACGCCCTCGCGGGCGTTGTGGTACAGCAGCAGCGCGATCGGCGCCGGCACGTCCACCTCGTCGATGTCGGCGTGGAACCGAACGTCGGACTCGCGCGCCATCTCCGCGAGGAACCCGCGGATCGCTTCGCCGAGACCCGCGCGCCCGAGCGGCGACCGGTGCAGGTCTCGGATCAAGGCGCGGATGCGGTCCGAGGTGCGGTTCTTGGTCTCCTTGATCTCGAGCAGGAGCTCCTCGGTGTCGTCGACCTTGCCGGCTTCGAGATGACGACGCGCGACGTCCACCTGGATCGAGAGGCGGAACAGGAGCTGCGCGAGATCGTCGTGCAGGAACGCCGCGATCTGCATGCGTTCGTCCTGGCGCTCCTCGGCCATACGGTTCGAGAGCGCGCGAAGTACGTGTTCGCGATCCTGGAGTTCCTTGTGCGCCTCCTCGAGCGCCTTGCTGCGGAAGAACATCTGCCGCGCAAGCAGAAGAGGGAGGACGAACACCGGGACAACCCACCATCCTTGAAGCCCACTTGAGTCGTCAAAGAACTTGGCAAGCATGAGACCAAAGACCGCGAGACCCAGGTAGCTGATGACGAATTCGCTTAGGCGCCCAATCCTCAGCTCTCGAATGACACGCATTGGATTGGTTCTGTAATGCAGGCTCGCCACAATGGAAATGACTCCAAAGTTGACGACGTAGTCGACGATTGCAGCAAGCAGCGCGGCGCCAACCAAGGCGGCTGCCCCGGAATCGTCAAGGGTAACCAGCGAGTGAAACACTCCTCCGGCCGCCCAAACTGCGAGAGCGATGCACGATCGGTTAAAGAGAGCTTGAAGAAGGCCTACTTCGCGCCGGAGTTCTCGAGGGTCGGAGGCAGCGAGGAAGGCAGCAGATCCCGCCACTGCCGGCGGATACAGAAACGCCACAGCCATCAGCAATGGGAATCCCATGCTGATGATCGTCCCCCGCCAAAGAGGGACTGGGATCAGCTCGACCGATGCCGTTAGAACAACCCAGACGACGAGGTTCCCTTGCTCTTGTGAGGTCAGCTGAGTCAGAGCCCGGGACGACGCCCATGCAAGAGCCAAGATCGTCGGGACAACCACACTGGCTTCGAAGACCCGCTCGCGAAGGGGCAAGCGGTCTCGCTTCTTGGTGTCCGCGCTCTGCTCAAGGCCCGTCATGGCAACAGACATATTGACCGCTGACGGCCATTGTTGAAACCACCGTGGAACGGGTCCCCCGTTCTGAGTACGGGATTCACCGTAGGGATGTTGGGTGGCTTGAACCGGCAAGGGGGGTCCCCCAAACTTCCGAAGGGTCCCCCATATGGGGGTCGGATACCAGAAGCGATGATCTAGGCGATTCTGCGAGGGGGGTGGAAACGTGAAGCTGCTCAAGCGCCTTGCGGTGGCGATGGGATCTCTGCTGGCCCTAGCCTTTGCTGGTGGAGCTCACGTGCGCTGGTAGGCCACGGCGCAGCCCTCGAACACTAACCAATGCCGAAAATGGACCAGGTCCCTTCTCAGGGGCCTGGTCTCTTTTCGCCCCAATCGGAAGTCTCGCGAGGACGGTAGTTCCCTCCCCAGGATGAGAGTCGACAAGGAGTACTCCGCCGGCAAGCTCGACTCGTTCGCGCATGAGCTGAAGACCGAAGTGCGACGAGGAATCGACTCCCAACATGCTGAAGCCTTGACCATCGTCTGTAACGCGGAGACGTATCGAATCGGCGTCTTCATCGAGGACAAGGACAATTCTTGTCGCGTTGGCATGTCTTACGGCATTCGACATTGCCTCGCGTGCGAGTTGATACACGAGCAGATGGATCAAGGGGCTACCGCCCACCGGTCGTATGACAGTCTCAACACGCACGTGCGTCGTTGCTTCTACCTCGTTCACTAGCAAGCCGAGAGTCTCGCCAAGACCAGCTCGACCGATTGTCGAGCGGCGCAGGCCCCGCACCATGTCTCGGAGCGACGAGTCCGCTGACTCAACCGCACGAAGCAGGTCGGGAACATCGGATTCAAGATCTAGCAGTCGGCCTGATGCCAAGTCGTGCTTGACCACTTGGCCCATGAGATGCACCTTGTATAGGGGTGGGAGTACCTCATCGTGAATTCCAGCTGCAAGTGCCAATCGCTCGTCCCGCCGTTCATCCGCAATGCGACTTGACACTCTCGGTGAGCGCGCGCTCCTTCTGCGCGATGGCGCGATTGGCCTCACCGAGATGCTTCCAATGAATGAACATCTGGCGGGAGATGAGAAGTGGTATTGCAAACGCAACCAAGCCAGCGTTGCCCGCAGCCGAGTAGACGGTTGCCATCAATACCGCAAGAAGCCCGAAACACGCGTATCCCACTAGGAACACCTCTGGCCGCGAACCTCCGTAGACATTCTTCCAAAGACGCTTGGCCGACAGCCCGGTCAGAAGATGAGCGCCAACAATGACGAGACTGAAGTTCACAACCATGTCCGCCACAAGGGCAACGAACGTGAGAGCTAGAACTTCCGGCCAGTCCAGTACGCCTATCCCGAACCGGTGGAAGATCCACGAGGCCACGAAGACGCTGATGGCCACATTGCTCCTGTTGTACAGGTCTCGCAGCGGACTGATCTCGCCACGGAACTCCCGGAGATCAAGGGTTCCGACGAAGCTGAGGGAGCCTGCGATGTATGGCGGGAAGACCAGAGCGGACGCGAGCAAGACTGGGAACGACATCATGAGTTCGACGGATCCCCAAATGGGCACTGGCAATAAGGTCGGCAACGACCACAACAACAATCCAAGGCAGCAGCTGGCTCAAGCTTGCCTCGAAATCGCCCCAATTGCGCGCAACTTGCCAGACAAGTCCTGCGAGAACAACCAATGACACAGACGCCTCCAACACACGCAAGCGCATTGGTTCCGGTCGGCTGCGGGGACGGCGAACCCCATCTGCACCCAAGGCAGTCGTGGCAGACATGCGACCTCCCTCTCCGAGGCCATTCTTCGGCTCACTCGATTCCCCGGTCAAGAACGACAAATCGGCGAGTACCATCCAGCCATGCGGACCCGGATCCTCCTGGTCGAGGACGAGGCGACCATCTCGGAACCGCTCGCCGAAAGCCTCGGGCGCGATGGGTTCGAGGCCGAGGTCGCGCCCGACGCTCGCCGGTGCACGAGAGGCCTTCCGACGCGAGGCGCCGGACCTCGTGCTGCTCGACGTGATGCTCCCCGACGGCGACGGACGGGACCTCGCGCGAGAGATCCGCAAGGAGTCGGACGTCCCGATCGTGATGCTCACCGCCCGGGGCGAGGAGATCGACCGGGTGCTCGGGCTCGAGCTCGGAGCCGACGACTACGTCGTCAAGCCCTTCTCCTCGCGCGAGCTCACGGCGCGGATCCGAGCCATCATGCGGCGCGGTCGCGCTCGGGAGCAGAAGAGCCCGATCGAGATCGGGGCGCTCCGCCTCGACCCCACCTCGCGCACGCTCACCAAAGACGGCGAGCCGATCGAGCTCGCCGCTCGCGAGTTCGACCTGCTGCACCTCCTGATGGCGAACGCCGGCGAGGTGCTTACGCCGGGAACGGATCATGGACGAGGTCTGGGATCCCCATTGGTTCGGCCCGACCAAGACGCTCGACGTGCACATCTCGTGGCTCCGCAAGAAGATCGAGGACGACCCCTCGCATCCGACGTACATCACGACGATCCGTGGGGTGGGCTTCCGGTTCCGCTCGGACGCCGAGACCTAGGAGGCGACCACGAAGGTCCGAACCAGGCTCGTCCTCGCGTTCACCTACGTCCTGGTCGTCCTCATCATCGCGCTCGGGGTCCCGCTCACCGTGAACCTCCAGCGGCGCGCGACGTCCGAGCTCACGACCCAGGCGCTTGATCCAAGCGCAGGGGATCGCGGCGCAGATCGGCGCCGACAACATCGACGACCCGGCCCTTCTGGACCAGATCGTCACACAGGCGGCGGCGCAGGTGGGCGGGCGGGTGATCGTGGTCGACGACCGAGGGTTCCTCGTCGCGGACTCCGACGGCTCGGTGGCGCCGAGGACGCTGTACGCCACATCGGGTCGACCCGAGATCCAGCGAGCGCTCGAGGGGACGCCCTTCTCGCAGATCCGAGACAGCATCGATCTCGGTCACGACATCATGGCGACCGCCGTTCCGATCCAGGACGAGGAACGACTCCTCGGCGCCGTTCGGATCACGAGGAGCGTGCAGCAGGTCAACGACAACATCCGCAACATCACGCTCGGCCTGGGCGCGATCGGGCTCGCGGCGCTCGCGGCCGGGTTGCTGCTCGCGTTCTGGCTGGCCGGATCGCTCTCCCGCCCGCTCACGCGCCTGGCCGCCGCCGCGAAGCGCCTGGGCCACGGGGACCTCTCGGCTCGCGCCGGCGACGTGAGCGGCGCCCGCGAGGTCGAGGAGCTCGGGCAGTCGTTCGACGAGATGGCCGACCGGCTCGAGCGTTCGGTCCAGGCGCAGCGCGAGTTCGTCGCCAACGCCTCGCACCAGCTCCGAACGCCCCTGACCGCCATGAAGCTTCGGCTCGAAGGTGCGATCGCGGAGGCGCCCGACGAGGCCGTCCGCAAGCGCCTCGAGGCGGCCGATCTCGAGGTCGATCGCCTGTCCGGGATCGTCGATCGCCTCCTCGTCATGGCGCGCGAGATCGAGGAGGGGACCTCGGCGAACGTCGAGCTGGGCGAGGCCGTCGACCGCGCGGTCCTGCGATGGAACGAACGCGCCGGGGAGCGCGACTCGACCGTCGTCGCCGAGGGCGACGGTGGGTCGGCGCGCGTCGACCCCACCGACCTCGATCAGATCCTCGACAACCTGCTCGACAACGCGACCTCCTACGCGCCGGGCGAGGTCACGATCGAGTCCGGCGGTTCGAACGGGCAGGTGTTCGTCGCCGTTCGGGACCGGGGGCCGGGCATCGAGCCCCACGATCTCGCACGGGTCACCGAACGCTTCTACCGGGGGCGCGGGGTGCCCTCGGGTGGTTCGGGACTGGGCCTGGCGATCGCCCGCCAGCTCGTGGAGAAGTGGGGAGGCACCCTGAACGTCGAGAGCGCGCACGGGGAAGGGACGAGGGTCGAGATCCGCCTCGACGCCGCGCCCTGACCTTTACCTCCCCTTAGCCAACGCGGCCGTAGGCTCGACCCATGAACCGGAAGACCCTGCGGGCGATCGCCCTCGGCCTCGGCGGGCTCGTCGTGGCGCTGGTGCTCATGGTGGGCGCGTTCGCGCTCGCCGGCCAGCAGATCGCGCAGCCCGCCGGCGTGCCGAACTTCACGACCACGCCCGTCACCGACCCACGGACCCCGAGCGGACCCAGAGTCCCTCTCCGGAACACGAACGCACGGAGAGCCCATCGCCGTCGGTGGACGATCACGGCGGGGGCTCGAGCGGATCGGACGACGGGGGAGGCTCCGGTGGTCAGGGTCCGGGTTCGAGCGGCTCGGGCTCGGACGACTCCGGCAGCGGTTCGGGTGACTCGTCGGGTTCCGGTTCGAACTCGGGCTCAGGTTCGGGCTCCGGCGATCACGACGACGACTGAGCTCGAACCTTTACCCCCTCTTAGTCGCCCGATGCTCGGGGCGTAACCGAGGACTTCCTAAGGTGGAACCGATACATCCATCGAGAGGAGGATCCGATGCGAAAGGCACTTCGAGTCGCGGCAGTGGTCGCGGCGTTCGGTCTGACCGCGTGGATCGGTGTGGTGGCTCTGGCGCAGGGTTCGAGCACACCGACCCCGGCGGCCCCGACGACCACGTCGCCACGACGACCACCTCGTCACGACGACGCACCGACCGTCGCCGACGACGACGTCGCCCGCACCGAGCACCGGGATCGACGTGAAGGGCAACTGCGACGAGGCCGAGCACGCGAACGACCCCGAGTGCGTCGGGGCGGACCTCGTGCCCGAGGACGACCACGGGAACGACGACCAGGGCGACGTCAACGACGACGACGGTGGCGACGTCGACGACGACGACCAGGGCGAGAACGAGGAGCGACGACGACCAGGGCGACAACTCCGGCCCCGGCAGCGCGAACTCCGGCTCCGGCAGCCCGAACTCCGGGCCCGGCAGCTCGAACTCGGGGAGCGGGAACTAGCCTCGCTCGATCGAGCCTCTCGGCGGCGGCCGTACCTTCCGGTGCGGCCGCCGTCCGTTTGTCGGCTCTCACCGTAGGCTGGAAACGTGAGCAGGATCCTCGTGGGCACCGCGAGCTGGACGGACCCGACCCTCGTGAAGGACGGGCACTTCTACCCGCCCGAGGCCAAGAGCGCCGAGGCCCGGCTCCGCTTCTACGCCGAGCAGTTCCCGATCGTCGAGGTCGACTCGACCTACTACTTCCCACCCAGCGAGAAGAACGCCGTCCTGTGGATCGACCGGACGCCCAAGGACTTCACGTTCAACATCAAGGCGTACTCGCTGCTCACCAACCACCCCACCAAGCGCGAGTCGCTCTACAAGGACCTGCTCGAGGAGCTGCCGGAGGATCTCGGCGGACAAGAAGAACCTGTACCGCGAGCACCTGCCCGAGCCCGTCGTGGACGAGGTCTGGCAGCGGTTCCACGACGCGCTCATGCCGCTGCACTCCGCGGGCAAGCTGGGGGCGGTGCTGTTCCAGTTCCCGCAGTGGTTCGTGATCGGGCGCAAGAACAAGGACTACATCCTCGAGTGCGCCGAGCGGCTGAAGGACTTCCGCCTCGCGATCGAGTTCCGCCACAAGACGTGGCTGGAGGAGCGCAACGCCGAGGAGACGCTCTCGTTCCTGGAGGAGCACGACCTGCCGCTCGTCTGCGTCGACATGCCGCAGGGGTTCGACTCGAGCGTCCCGCCCATCGCCGCGGCGACCGCGAAGGATCTCGCGCTGGTCCGGTTCCACGGCCGCGACCCGGAGGTGTGGGGCAAGAAGAACGTGAGCGCCTCCGAGCGCTTCCGCTACGAGTACTCGGAGCAGGAGCTCGAGGAGTGGGTCCCGAAGATCCAGGGCATGTCCGAACAGGCTCGAGAGACCCACGTGCTGATGAACAACTGCTACCGGGACTTCGCGGTCAACAACGCGAGGCAGCTCGCGGACCTGCTGGAGGAGTGAGGCTCGGCCGGACTAGGGTCCGGCCCGACCCCGCGGGCACGCCCGCGTGGAAGGGAGGGTAGGCCGGGCCGGACGCTACTCCCCCCGGACCCGCTTCGGTCGGTTCCGGAGTACCCCTTCGAGGGTAGCAGCGGCGGCAAACATGCCTGTCTGTGCTCGGCTTCGCACGTCCTCAGGGTGCGTCAGGGTGAGGCCGACGGTGACACGCCGGAGGGCGACGCGCTCGGCGTCGGCGGGGGGTGGGCGTCGGCGTGAGCACCAGGTCCCCGAACTCCACCGAGACCGTGACCCGTTGGACGGTGAGGCTGCCCGACTCGGGGAGCTGCTCGATCACGTCGTAGGCGATCAGCTCGGGGTCGGGCCCGCGCGAGAAGTACAGGACCTCGGCCGAGAACGGGATGTCGAGGCCGCGGAAGATCCCGGCTCCAGAACCACCCGTCGTCCCGACCCGCAGGAACAGGGTGCCGTTGCGCACCGTCGCCGAGTTCTCGTGGAAGTGCCCCGAGATCACCAGCGGCACACGGCCCGCGACGGCTTCGGCCATCCGGTCGTCGTGGACGGCGACGACGTCGACGGGTTCGGGCGCCGCCTCGAGGTCCGCCGCGATCACCGGCCCGGCCGAACGCGCGAGGGCCGCGAAGTCCTCGGCGTCGACCGGCACACCCCGGGCGGGCGTGAACGCGGGGTGACCGAGCCCGTACACCGTGAGCCCGTCGATCGTCTTCTCCCGGCCGTCCAGGACGATCGCGTTCGGCTCCCGGGCGATGGCCTCCTGGAGGGCGATCGAGTCGTGGCTCCCCCGGACGAACACGTACGGCCGTCCGAAGCCCCGGGATCTCGGTCGCGATCAGGTTCTCGATCGGCGTGCCGAACGACGTGATGTCGCCGGTATCGATCACGAAGTCGACGTCGAACCCCCTCGCCACCTGCTGCGCGAAGTCCATCCCGAGCGGCGACCCGTGGATGTCCGAGATGTGGAGCACGCGGATCGCATCGACCGCCGGCGGCGTCGCCTGCAGCGACGTGTACGCGCGGACGGTCCCGTCGACGACCTGCTCGAGCCCGGCGCGGAGATCCTCGATGCGAGAGGTCGCCTCGCTCACGGGACCGATCAGCTGCGGCGCGAGCGCCAGCGACCCCGAGTACGTGGGCTCGGAGAACGCCGCCGGTCGGAAGGTCGCGAGCAGGAGCACCTCGCAGACCGCGACGCCGAGGAGCGCCGCGGCGCCGCCGGTCGCGATCGAGGTGCCAGCGCCTGCGGTAGACCAGCGCCGCGAGCACCGTCCCGCCGATCGTCGCGGCGAGCAGGGCCCGCAGCGCCAACGTCCGAACGCTCGCCCGCGCGTCGCGCTCGACGTCGCCCACGAGCCCGTCGATCCCCTCGTCGTTCACGACGTCCGTGAGCCGTTGGACGCCGACGTCCTCCAGGGTCGCGGACAGGTGCAGCGGCGACAGGTGCGTGTCGGCCGTGAGCGCGCCGAACGGCGGCAGCCCGAGCACGGTCTCCCCGCGGCCGAACCCGACGTCGAGCTCCACGCGGAACGGGCCCATCGCCACGGTCTCGCGCGCGAGCAGGGCCAGCCCGAGCCAGGCGCCGACCACTCCGACCGCGCAGGCGAGGAGCACCGGTGCGGCCGCTCGGAGGCGATGCGTGGGTTCGCGTTCGGTCGGTTCGTCGCCTGGGTCGTCCACGTCTCCCCACTGTCGCAGACGGGCGCCGAACGGCCGCTCGAACCGGGTGGGGGTACCCTCGGAGGATGTTCGGCCGCGGTTTCCGCATCGCGACGATCCGGGGCGTGCCGGTCAACGTCGACTCGTCCTGGATCTGGATCGCGCGTCCTGCTCGTCGCCACGTTCTGGGCGCAGTTCGACCGGGAGTTCCCCGACATCGCGAGCGGCGAGGCGTTCGCGTTCGCGCTGCTCCGGCGCGCTGGTGTTCTTCGGTTCGGTGTTCCTGCACGAGGTCGCCCACGCGATCACGGCCCGAGCCAACGGGATCGAGGTCCAAGGCATCACCCTGGTGTTCTTCGGCGGGTTCACGGCGGCCAGGGCGGACGAGAAGGGCCCGGGTGCCGCGTTCGCGATCGCCGCGCTCGGGCCGGGGACGAGCCTCGGCCTCTCGGGCGTCTTCTGGGTGCTCGCGCGCGCGACCGAGAGCTCGGGCGGCCCGCTGCCCGGGCTGTTCAGCTACGTGGCCGCCGTCAACCTGTTCATGGCGGTCTTCAACGCGCTGCCCGGGCTGCCGCTCGACGGCGGCCGCATGCTGCAGTCGGTCGTGTGGCGCGTGACGGGCGACCGGCAGAAGGGGACACGCATCGCGGCTCGCTCGGGGCTGGTGGTGGGCGGCGTGGTGATCGCGATCGCGATCTACGCGCTCACGCAGGAGCGGTACTTCGAGGCCGTGTGGGGCGGGATCATCGGGATGTTCATCTTCCGCGGCGCGCAGGCCTCGGAGCAGCGGATCGGGATCGACGGTCGGCTCGCCTCGTCGACCGTCGCCGACGCGATGGATCCGCCGCCGCCCGCGGTCCCGGCGGACCTGTCGCTGTCGCAGACGCTGGACCGGTTCCTGCGCGGCCACGAGGAGGAGGCGTTCCCGGTGATCGAGGACGGGCGGGTGATCGGGATGATCTCGTTCAACTCGGCGCGCGACCTCGGGGGCCGAGATCCGCTCCGGCCGGCCAGGGACGCGGTCATCTCGCTCGACCACGTCCTGGTGGCCCACCCCGACGAGCGGCTCGACGAGGTCTCGGCGCGACTGGGGACCGACCGCGCGGCGCTCGTCCTGCGCGACGGGCAGCTCGTCGGCGCCATCAGCGGCGACGGCGTCTACCGGTGGGCCGCACGCGCGGGCTGATCGCGCCCGTGCCCGGCCGTGTCCGAGCACGGCGGTAGCATCGCGCCGATGGCCCCCGTCGAACCCCTCGAACCCGACCCGCAGCAGCGTGTGGTCCTCGACCACGCCGACGGCGCGATGCTCGATCTCGGGCGGCTCGGGCACCGGCAAGACGGCGGTCCTGCGGGAGCGGTTCGCGCGGCTCGTCGAGGGCGGCGCCGACCCCGAACGCGTGGCGCTCGTCGTGGGTTCGCGACGCGCAAGGGACGAGGCCCGGCGCCTGCTGCTCGAACGCCTCCCGGTCGCCCTGCCGAACCTGACCGTCGTCACGATCCACGGCCTCGCGTTCCACGTGGTCGGCGGGCGGTTCGAGCGGCTGGGGTACGTCGCGCCGCCCACGGTGCTGTCGGCGTCGGAGCAGTTCGCCCGCGTGCGCGAGCTCCTCGACGGCGAGGATCCCGAGCGCTGGCCGGTGTTCGGCTCGCTGCTGAAGCTCCGCGGGTTCGCCGACGAGGTCCGTCAGCTCGTGATCCGGGCGCAGGAGGCGCTCAGGTCGCCCGACGACATCGAGCGCGGGGCGGCCGAACGCGGGCTCGCGGGGTGGGACGAGCTCGCGGCGTTCCTCCGCCACTACCTATCCGTGCTCGACGCCTCCAGCGAGGTCGACTTCGCGGGGCTCGTCGAGCAGGCCGCGGTGGCGGCAGGCGTGGGCGACCCTCCGTTCGACCACGTGATGGTCGACGACTACCAGGACACGACCTTCGCGGCCGAGCGCTTCCTGGCCGAGATCCGTCCGCGGAGCTTCGTCGCGGCCGGCGACCTGGACGCGCACCTGTTCTCGTTCCAGGGGACGACCGACGAACCCTTCCGACGGTTCGCCGAGCGCAACCCGGGCGCCGCGTCGGTCGAGCTCGAGACCCGGCATCGTCCCGAGCCCGTGTCGACCGAGGCCTGGCGTGCCGGCCACGTCTCCGAGCAGCACGCGGCGGTGGCGCGCGAACTGCGTCGGCTCCACGTCGACGAGGGGATCCCGTGGCGCGAGCTCGCGGTGGTCGTTCGGCGCCACGGACCGCACGTCGAGGGGCTCCTGCGCGCCCTCGACGACGCGCACGTCCCGCGGAGGATCGCCGACGCTGGTTCGCCGGCCGCGGTCCCGGCCACCCGCCCGTTCGTGCTCGCCCTGCGGTGGCTGGTCGCCGGTCCGCAGGAGCGGGACGCGCTGATCGAGCCGATCCTGACCTCCGAGCTCGGCCGGCTGTCGCCGGCGTCGGTCCGAACGTTGCTGCGCCTCGCGCGCGCGCACGGTCGCCCGCCGCGCGAGGCGCTCGCGCTGCACGACCTCGCCGAGCCCGAGGACGCGGAGGTGCTGCAGGCGCTCGCGGGCGTCCTCGCGGCGGGCCGAGGCCGTCCACGCCTCGGTGCTCGACGCGTTCCGCGTGCTCTGGCTCGAGCTCCCGTTCGCGGCCGACCTGGTGGAGCGGGCCGAGACCGACCACCATGCGCTCGTCGACCTCGACGCGGTGGTCGAGCTCTCGGACGCCGTCGCCTCGGCGGGCACGGCGGCCGACCCGTCGACCGAGGCCTTCCTGCTGTCGCTCGGCGCGGCGGAGGGTGCGCCGATCCTCGAGGCGGGCGACGAGGGCGGCCACGACGAGGTGCACGTGCTGACGGCGCACGCGGCCGCCGGTCGCGAGTTCGACACGGTGATCGTGCTCGACGCGCTCGAGGGCGACTTCCCGAGCCTGTCCCGGCCCGAGCCGATGTTCGATCTCGCGACGCTCGAGGGGGCGATCGCGCGTTCCGAGGTCAACCGGCGACGGCTCGCCGACGAGCGCCGCCTGTTCGGGATGGTCCGCTCGCGCGCGCGCCGCCGGGTGGTGCTCACCGCGACCGATCCGCACGGCGACGAGTCCTCGGTGACGCTCACCTCGCGGTTCGTCGAGGAGCTCGGTCTGCCGTGGCGCGACGTCCCGGCGCGCGCCGTTCGCGGAGCCGGTGTCGACGTTCGAGGCGGCCTCGGCGTGGCGACGCGGGCTCGGCGACCCGAACGCGGCGGCGGCCGAGCGGCTCGCGGGCCTGGACGGGCTGCTCGCGCTCGGGGACGACCCCGCGCGATGGTGGTTCCAGCGCGAGTGGACCGACCTGTCGCGCGGTTGCGGAGGAGGCGCTCTCGCTCTCGTACTCGCGGCTGTCCACGCTCGAGAACTGCGAGCTGCAGTTCGTGCTGTCCAGCGAGCTCGGGCTCGATCCCGGCGGCGGCTACCAGGCCTGGGTGGGCAAGACTCGTGCACTCGATCATCGAGGCGTGCGAGCGTGGCGAGATCGAGCGCACGCCCGAGGCGTTCGAACGCGTCCTGGACGAGCGGTGGGAGCAGACCCGCTTCCCGTCGTACGCGATCTCCGAGGCCGAGCGCGCGAACGCCAAGACGGTCCTGATCCGGAACTGGTTCGAACGCTACGCGGAGCCGCCGGCGACGGCGACGGAGCGCGGGTTCGCCTTCGAGTTCGAGGGCGCGCGGATCCGCGGCAAGATCGACCGGATCGGCCCGGTGCCCGAGGGCGGCACGCGGATCACCGACTACAAGACCGGGCGTTCGGACAGCGCGCCCAAGCCCGCCGAGAGCCTGCAGCTCGGCATCTACTACCTGGCGGTGGGCGAGGACGACGAGCTGGCCGAGCACCGGCCGGTGCAGGCGGTCGAGCTCGCGTTCCTCGGCGGGAAGAAGGCGGACCCCGCGCTCGACGTCAAGGCGTGGTCGGTCTCCGAGGACGTCGAGGAGGACTACAAGGCGCGGATGCGCGAACGGCTCACCGAGCTGATCGACCGCATCCGCGAGCTCAACGAGGAGCGCCGGTACGTCGCGAACACGAAGGCGAGCTGCTTCTTCTGCCGGTTCCAGACGCTCTGCACGCGCTACCCGCAGGGCGGCGCGGTGTTCCCGGTCGACGCGATCTCGACCGCGCCGGCCGAGGTCGTGGCCGGCTCATGACCGAGCGCTACCCGCAACCGATCGTCGACTTCCTCCGCGGCGAACCCACGCCCGAACAGTGGACCGCGATCTCGTGGTCGCTCGAACCCTGCGTGGTCGTGGCCGGCGCCGGATCGGGGAAGACGTCGGTGATGGCCGCGCGCGTGATCTACCTCGCGATGGTCGCGACCGGGGCCTGGCCGGCCGACCACGAGGGCGTGATGCCGGGCAACGTGCTCTGCCTCACGTTCACGAACAAGGCCACCGAGAACCTGATCCTCAAGATGCGCAAGGCCCTGCGGACGCTCGAGCTGGACGAGGGCGAGGAGCCCGAGATCTCGAACTACCACGCGTTCGCCGCCCAGGTGCTCGAACGCCACGGGATGCTGATCGGGCTCGAACCCGGCCAGCGGGTGCTCAGCCAGGCGCAGCGCGCGCAGATCGCGGCCCGGGTGCTCGACCGGATGACGTTCGAGACGCTCCACACGCGGTGGCAGCCCGCGATCGTCGGCTACATCCTGGATCTGCGACCAGCAGCTCCAGAACCACCTCGTCGAGCCCGAGACCGTGATCGAGCACGTCGAGGGCAAGCTCGGCGCGCTCGGCAAGGCGAAGTCGGCGGAGCCGTTCGCCGCCGCGCAGGAGCGGATCGAGATCGCCCGGGCGGTTCGCGTGTTCCGCGACCTGAAGGCGGAGCTCGGCGTGATCGACTTCGGCGACCAGATCGCGCACGCGGTCCGCATCGCGTCGGACCACCCGGAGGTGGGCAGGGCCTACCGCGAGCGGTTCGGGGCCGTGCTGCTCGACGAGTACCAGGACACGAACCACGCCCAGGCGGTGCTGATGCGCGCGCGTGTTCGGGGACGGTCATCCGGTGACCGCGGTCGGCGACCCCGACCAGAACATCTACGCGTGGCGTGGCGCGAGCCTGTGGAACCTGCTCCACTTCCGCGCGGAGTTCCCGCTCCCCGACGGGACCGGGTCGGCGCAGCTCCCGCTCTACACGAACTTCCGCTCCGGTGCCCGGATCCTCGAGGCGGCCGACCGCGTGATCGACGCGCTGCCGGCGAACCAGCGCCCCGATCCCGACAAGCTGCTGCGCCCGTGGGACCGCAACGGCGAGGGGCACGTCGAGGTCGCGCGCGTACGAGCACGAGATCGCGGAGGCCGAGGGCGTCGCCGAGCGCGCGCACGCGCTCCACGCGGAGGGCGTCGCCTGGCGGGACATGGCCGTCCTGTGCCGGACCCACCGGCTGTTCGAGGCGCTGCAACTGGCGTTCGGCGCGATGGAGGTGCCGGCGGAGTTCGTGAACCTCGCGGGCCTGATCCACCTCCCCGAGATCGTCGAGGTGCTCGCCTACGCGCGCGCGACCGAGGACCCGCGCGACGGCGTCGCGCTCGCACGGATCCTGACCGGGCCCCGGTACCGCGTCGGGCTGCGCGACCTCGGCGTGCTGGCCGGGTGGTCCCGGACCAGCGGCGGCGAGCTCCGCAAGCTGCTCGCCGACCTCGCACTCGATGAGGACGACGACCTGCTCGAGGACCATCCGTTCCTGATGGCCGAGGCGCTCGAACGCCTGGACGAGATCGAGGGGCTCACCGAGGACGGCCGGGTCCGGCTCGCCGAGTTCCGCGACGAGCTCGACGCGCTCCGCGTGGCGGCGCGACGACCGGTCGGCGAGTTCCTCGCGCGAGATCATCCGCCGGACGGGGCTGCTGGCCGAGCTGGATTCGGCCGCGGACCAGCCGATGGCGCTCGCGCGGCGGCGGAACCTCGCGGCGTTCCTCGAGCAGGTGCACGCGTTCCAGCCCGTCGACGGCGAGCTCACGCTCCGGGCGTTCCTCGAGCATCTCGACTCGATCGACGACGACCGCGAGTGGAACCCGGTCCAGCCGAGCGACGACGACTCGGTGAAGGTGATGACGGTGCACGCGGCCAAGGGGCTCGAGTTCGAGGCGGTGTTCGTCCCGGGGCTCGCGCACGGCCTGTTCCCGGACGCGCGCGTGCAGCAGAACCCCGCGCGGAAGGGGAGCTCGCTCGACGTCGAGCTCCGACGCGACCGCGACCTGCTGCCGAGCTTCGACGACAACATGAAGGCGTTCACCGACGCCCTTCGCGAACAGGAGGTCGCCGAGGAGCGCCGCACCTGCTACGTGGCGCTCACCCGCGCGAAGCAGCACCTGTTCGTCTCGTCGGCCAACTGGTACGGCGAGAACCTGATGGCCAAGGGCATCGGGCGGTTCCTGGTCGAGCTGCTCAAGTGGGCGCGTCAGGGCGGTGGAGCGATCTGGCCCGCCGACGAGCCCGACGCGGAGGACGCCGAGGCCGACCGGACCAACCCGCTCGAGGGGTACCGGCAGCGGTTCGTCAAGCCGTGGCCGGGGCCGGCGCGCCCCGACGACCGCGACGAGCTGTTCCCCGAGGGCTGGCGCCGGACCGCGCTCGCGGCGCGCGAACGCGGCGGCGTCGCAGGCCTCCTCGCTCGAGGCCCTGTCTGCGGACGAGCGCGCCGCGTTCGAGGAGGCGTCGGCCGCGCGCCGTACGCTGGCCACGCATCTGCGAGCGCAGGAGGCGGAGGTGGACGAACGACCGGCTCGACCGTCCACCGTGTCGGTCGGCGGGCTGATCGGCTACGCGCGGTGCCCGAAGCTCTACTACTGGTCCGCCGTCCGCCCGCTCCCGAGGTTCGCCGGCCCGAGCGCCCGGATCGGCACCGAGATCCACCGCTGGATCGAGATGAAGTCGCGCGGGCAGGCCACCCTGCTGGAGGTCGAGGACGAACCCGACGTGACCGTCGAGGAGCTCGCCGGCGACGCCCGGCAGGCTCGAGGACCTCCGGTAGGCGTTCGTTCGGAGCCGCTTCGGCGAATGCGTCCCGCTCTTCGCGGAGCGCCCGTTCCTCCTGCCGCTGAAGGGCATCGCGATCAAGGGACGGATCGACGCGATCTACGGCCTGCCGGACGGACCGTGGGAGGTCGTCGATTGGAAGACCGGGCAGGCTGCCGCCCGACGACGATCCGCTCGCGCGGCTCCAGCTGGATCTGTACGCGTTGGCGTGCATCGAGGTGTGGCGGAAGACCCCGGAGGATCTGAAGCTGACGTACTTCTACCTGAGGACCGGCGAGGAACGCTCGCTACGCCGTGGACGACGTCGAGGGCGTCCGACGACCGCATCGGGCTCGTGGCTCCGCGGGATCGGGGCGGCCGCGTTCGAACCCACGCCGGGACCGCAGTGCCGGTTCTGCGACTTCCGCCCGTTCTGCGACGCGGGCAAGGGGTGGGTCGCGTCCAACCCGTAGGTCAGGACGAGGCCAGCCGCTCGATCTGCTCCTCGAACGACCGGTACGACGCGGCGGGATCCCAGCCGCCGACGATCTGCGATGCCACGAAGCGGACGTGCAGACCGAGCGGCGCGGCACGCGAGAGCAAGGCGGCACGGAACCATGCCGGCGATCCGGGCTCCAGCAGCACGTCGCCGCTCGTCCCCGGAGGCCGCAGCGACGGGTCGTCGACCACGACGGGTGTCGGCCGCAGGAGCGTGTCGAGACCCTCGACCGACGGGTCGCGCACCTCGAGGTCCGGGCGCCCGTTCGACCACGTCGCGACGGCGACGACGGACCCGGGGTCGTCGGGACGGGACAGCTCGGCGCGCAACGCTCAGCCGGTGGCGGGGCGTTCGAGCCGTCGGAGCAGCGCGGAGGCGTGCTTGAGCAGGCCGACCGTCACCTTCGGCTCGGACCGGAGCAGGGCCGAGAAGTCCTTGCGCGAAAGGGCCAGCGCGGTCAGGTTGGTCTCGGCGACGACCGTGGCGGTGCGTGGGCCGCCGTCCATCAGCGAGATCTCGCCGAAGAAGTCACCGGGGATCAGCCGGGAGCAGCAGGCGTCCGTTCGCGTCCTTGACCTTGGCCTCGCCCTCGATGAGCACGTAGAAGGTGTCGCCGGGCTCCCCCTGGCGAACGATGGTCGCGCCCTCCATGAACCGCTGCTCGTCCATCTTGTCGGCGAGCCGCTTCAGGAAGCGCGGCGGCATGCCGGCGAACAGCGGCACCTGTGCGAGCGCATCTCGTGCCCGAACGGTCACGTCGTCTCCTCGTCCGTCGTCCGTCGGCGTTGGGGAGCGCAGCGTACCCCGACCGGCGTGGGCTGTCGAAGGCCGGACGCGACCGCCCGAACCCGTGTCGGCGGGTGGCGCTAGGGTCGCCGCGTGGGGGTTGCGCTCGACCGAACGGAAGGGCGGCGTGACCCGCCGGCTCCCCCACGGCGAGGTCATCGTCCGTCAGGGCGACCGCGTGTCGAGCCTGTTCCTGGTGACCGCCGGCGCCGTTCGGCTCTCGTCGGTGACGGCCTCGGGGCGCGAGATCGTCGTCGGGCTCCTGTGCCGAGGCGACCTGTTCGGCGAGTCGGCGCTCCTGGGCGATCCGTCGCTCGTCCGCGCGCAGGCCGTCGGGCCGACGACCGTGCTCGCCCTGCCGATCCCGTCGATGCGGGCGATGCTCGAACGCACCCCGGCGACGGCGGAGGAGCTCCTGCGCCTGATCGCCGCCCGGCTGCACCGGACCTCGGCGGCGCTGGAGGACGCGATGGCGGCGGACCTCCCGACCCGCGTCGTCGGGCGCCTGCGCGAGCTCGCCGACGATCACGGCGTGCCGGGACCCCACGGCGTCCGGCTCCGGATCCCGCTCACGCAGGACGAGCTCGCGCGGATGGTGGGGGCGTCGCGCGAATCCGTGAACCGGACGGTGGGCGCGCTCGCGGCGCGGGGCGTCGTCCGTTCGGGCGGGGGACGGTTCGTGATCACCGATCCCGACGCGCTGCGGGACGCCGCGGATGGGTGACGCGCGCTCGCGGTCGCCGCGTGGAGCGACCTACTCCTGGAGCACCGCGACCGTGCACGAGCCGCACAGCCGCACCCGCCCGCGGACCGGACGGCCGCACCGCTCGCACGAACGGGGTTCGATCGCGGACCATCGGACGACGCCGGCCTTCGTGCGCTTCTCGGCTCGACCCTCGACCTCGAGCTTGAGCAGGTGTGCGAGCACCGAGCGAGCGGCGAGCTCGTGCACTTCGGGCGGGTAGTCCCCGTAGATCTCGGTGACCAGCTCCTCCGGTGTGCGCGACGCGTCGCCGAGCGCGGTCAGGATCTGCTCCTCGCGCATCGCCCGATGGTCGAGATACTCGTCGAGCTTGGCAGAGCGCGCGCAGGACGACCGGGCCGTGCCCCGGGTAGATCGTCCTCGGCCCCAGCTCCCGCATCCGGCGCAGCGAACGCAGGTAGGCGGCCAGATCGCCCTCGGGAGGATCGATGACGCTGGTGCCCCGGCCCAGCACGGCATCGCCCGTGAACAGCGAGCCCGTGCGCGCATCGGAGAACGCGACGTGGTCGGGCGTGTGGCCGGGCGTCGCGACCACCGCCAGCGAAACCGAACCCGTCGACACCCGCTCGCCGTCGCGGATCCGCTTGCTCCATCCCCTCGGCCGGACGAGCTGCGAGCACCCGCGCCCCGGTCATCGCCGCGAGCGGGATCGCGCCGGGCGCGTGGTCCGGGTGATCGTGGGTCAGCGCGATCGCGCCGACCGAACCCGCGGTCCTCGCGACCTCGGCGAGATGGCCCGGATCGTCGGGCCCGGGGTCGATCACGAGCGCCGGCGCGTCCCCCACGATCCACGTGTTGGTCCCCTCGAGCTCGCGGATGCCGGGGTTCGGCGCCAGGACGCGGACCACGCGCATCGCGATCAGTCCTGCCAGAACGTCGAGCGGGGAAGCCGCTCGAGCTCGTCGTCGTCGGGCTCCCGCGTCACGATCCGTGAGCCCGAACAGGTCGTCGACCGAACGGCAGCCGGAGATCTCGGTCACCGTGAAGAAGGTCGGCCAGTAGAGCTGGCGACGGCCCGCCGTCCAGTCCTCGAGGAGCCGGGCCGGCGAGATCCACCACGCGTCCGCGGTCTCGCCGCCGTCGGGCACGGGTTCGAGTCCCTCGGATGCGCGGACCGCGAAGTAGCGCGCGTCGAACCGGACCGGGACGCTCGGCGGCGCGACCCAGTGGGCGATCTCACGCAGCTGGTCGGCCGAGGGCGGGGCGGCGTCCACGCCGCCGAGCTCGTCGCCCTGCCCGAGCCCCGACCGCGTCAGGACGAGCGACACCTCCTCGACGAGCTCGCGGATCGCGCACGCCCGGCGCGCCTCGTCCGGCGTCCCGAACCACCGCCGCGCGAGCTCCCGGTCCTCCTCGTCGGTCGAACCCCCGGGGAACGCCACGTAGCCCGGCAGGAAACGGCTCGCGGCGCTCCGCTCCAGCACCAGCACCTCGAGCCCCTCCTCGGCGTCGCGCGCGACCACGGCCGACGCCGCCTCACGGATCTCCTCGTCCACGAGCGGCATCCTCGCACGCACCCGCACCACCGACATCCGCGGACCGCGGCGGACGGCCGGGGTCACTAGGCTTGGACCGTGAGCGACCCGGTGGCGCGACGCGTGCGCGCGGCGATCGAGGACCACGGCCCGATCGGGTTCGACGAGTACATGGAGATCGCCCTGTACGGCCCCGGCGGGTTCTTCGAGACCCCGCCGGTGGGCGCCGACGAGCACTTCGTGACCAGCCCGCACGTGCACCCGTTCGTGTTCGCGCACGGGGTCCGCGACGCGCTGCTCGATGCGTGGTTCGCGCTCGGCGAGCCCGAACCGCTCCCCGTCGTCGAGCTCGGCGCCGGGAACGGCACGTTCGCCGAGGCCCTGTCGTCCGCGTTCGCGGAGCTGCCCGCGCCGCGACCCGCCTACACCGGCGTCGAGATCAGCATCGGCGCACGCGACGCGCTCGACGCACGCGGGTTCGCCATGGCGTCCGCGCTCGGCGAGCTGGACCCGTTCGAGGGTGTGGTGTTCGCGAACGAGGTCCTCGACAACCTTCCGTTCGTCCCGGTCCGCGGTCGACCCGACGGCCCGAAGGAGGTCCGGGTCGGCGTGCAGGGCGCGTCGCTCGTCGAGATCGAGGTGCCGTGGTCGAACGGCTCGGGGCCGCCGCCGCGGCTCGAACCGCGGCGAGGAGGCGACCGTGCCGGTCGGCGCGTTCGCGCTCCTGCGTACGCTCGCGCAGGTGCTCCGACGCGGCTACGTGCTGCTGATCGACTACGGCAGCGTCGAGGGTCCGGCGGGGCCGGTGCACGGGTACCGCGAGCACCGGGAGGTCGCCGACGTCCTCGCGGATCCGGGAGGCGCCGACATCACCGCCGGTGTCGACGTCTCGATGATCGCCGACCGCGCGCGTTCGGAAGGGTTGCTGGCGTTCGAGCCCGTGACCCAGCAGGCGGCCCTGCGCGCCCTCGGACACGATCGGTGGCAGCGGACGATGCGGGCGACGCAGTCCGAGCTCCAGCGGGCGGGACGCGACGCCGAGGCCGTGCGCGTGTGGGAGGAACGCAGCCGGGCGAGCCTGCTCATCGACCCCGCGGGGTTCGGCGGGTTCTGGTGGCTCGTGCTCGCGACCGAAGGGTTGCCCGAGCCCCCCTGGCTCGCGCGGGCGCGCACCCCCGCCGAACGCCCCGAGGTGCGATAGGTTCGAGGACGATGCGAACCGCCCGCGTCCGCGCGAGCCGCCGGACCGCGATCGTCGCCCTGGCGCTGACGGCCGTGGTCCTCGTCCGCGTGCACGTCCTCGGGGGCGCCGAGCGCGCCGCGCGCTCGGGCGGACGAGCCGGTCGACGAGGGCCTGGCCGAGGAGATCGAGGAGCAGCAGGAGGTCATCGACGAGCGCACCGAGGCGCTCGAGGCCGCGACGGAAGCGGGGACGGTCGGCATCATCGAAGACATCGACCGAGACCCCTCGCCCGGCTGGGCCGGCGAGCGGATCGTGAACCGGACCGGCAACGACTGGGAGCCCGCGATCGCCGCCGACCCGAACGCCCCGTACGTCTACATCCTGCACAACCGCTACGGCGGCAAGGACGCATGCGCGAGCGGCTGCCCCGACCCCGCGATGATCCTCCACGTCTCCGACGACGGCGGCGCGACCTGGCAACCCGAACGCTTCCTGTGCCGCTGCAAGGGCATCGGGGGGCAGTTCGACCCGCTGATCGAGGTCGTCCCCGACACCGGCGACGTCGTCGCGGTGTGGATGAACGGGTTCAAGATCCAGTTCGCGCGTTCGACCGATCACGGCGCGACCTGGACCAAGCCCACGTGGATCCATCCCGACGTGAAGTGGGGCGACAAGCCGAACCTGGCCGTCAGCCCGGACGGGCAGGACGTCTACGTGCAGTTCAACGGGCCGACGGGCGGCGACGCGTACTCGGCGGTGTCGCACGACGGCGGCGTCACGTGGTCCACGACCAAGGTCACCGACAGCGATCGGTACTACTTCGACTACGGCGGCGCCGTGCTGCCGAACGGGCGTCGTCGTGTTCGCCCAGATCAGCTTCTCGTACACCGGCCCCGGTCAACGCGGCCGAGGGCGTGCAGACGCATCCACGTGTTCCGGTCGACTGACGACGGCGACACTGGTCCGAGATCGTGGTCGACGAGCTCGAGCTCGGGACGCGAGTGCACGTCGCGCTCGTGCTACGGCGACTTCTACGACAGCGGGCCGGCGCTCGCCGCCGATGACGACGGCGACCTGGTGATCGTCTACAACGGCGCGAGCGAGCACTTCGGTCCGCAGACCGTCTACGCCCGCTCCTCGAGAACGGCGGTCTCACCTGGAGCGACCGCGTCCCGCTCTCGAAGGACGGCGCCAACGCCGCGTTCCCGGCGGCCGCCGGCGAGGGCAACGACGGCGTGCGCGTGTGGTTCATGGCCCAGCGGAACCAGCGCTGGCAGGTCTGGTACCGGACGACCGAAGACCTCGGGGCGACCTGGAGCACCCGCGAGAAGCTCTCGGACGCGACGTCGGGCACCGTGTACAAGCACCCGAGCGGGTTCGACGAGGCCTACGGGGACTACGGCGAGATCGCGATCACCGAGCGACGGCCACACGATCGGCGTCTGGGGCGAGGGGAAGAGCTACTTCGGCCCGGGCGGCGTCTGGTTCAACCGCCAGACCTAGCTAGCGGTCGACGTCGCCCACCACGAAGAAGATCGAGCCCAGCAGCGCGATCAGGTCCGGGACGAGCGATCCCGGCAGCATCGCGGGCAACACCGAGATGTTCGAGAACGACGGCGTCCGCATCTTGAGCCGGTACGGCTCCTTCTTCCCGTTCCCGACGACGTAGTAGCCCATCATCCCGAGCGGGTTCTCCGTCCGAACGTACGTCTCGCCCTCGAGCGAGAGCTTCTTCGGCAGCTTGCCCGCGATGTAGTCGCCCGCGGGCAGCTTCTCCATGCACTGCTCGATGATCGCGCACGACTCGTGCATGCGCTGGACCAGGACCCACAGGCGGTCGTACGAGTCGCCGTTGCGACCGATCGGAACGTCGAACTCCACCTCGTCGTACTTCGCGTAGGGCTCGTCCTTGCGAGGGTCCATCGCGACGCCGCTCGCGTGCAGCACGGGCCCCGAGCACCCGTACGCGATCGCCGTCTCCGGCGGGATCACCCCGATGCCCTTGGTCCGCCCGAAGACGATCTCGTTGCCCATCACGAGGTTCTCGAAGTCCTTCAGCTTCGCGCGCACCTGCCGGAGCACGTCGGCGGAGTGCTTGAGCCACCCGAGGGGCAGGTCGTCCTTCAGGCCGCCGGCCCGGACGTAGGAGAAGTGCATCCGCCCGCCGGTCGCCGACTCCATGAGCCCCTGGATCAGCTCGCGTTCGATGAACGCGTAGAAGATCGGGGTGATCGCGCCGAGCTCGAGCGGGTACGAGCCCATGAACATCAGGTGGTTCAGGATGCGGTTCCACTCCGCGAGCATCGTCCGGATCCATTGCGCGCGTTCGGGCACCTCGATCCCGGCGAGCCGCTCGACCGCGATGATCCAGCCGAGCTCGTTGTTGAACGCCGAGAGCCAGTCGTGGCGGTTCATCAGCACGAGCACCTGCCGCGTGTCCCGGTACTCGGCGAGCTTCTCGGCCCCGCGGTGCATGTACCCGATGACCGGCTCGGCGCGCGTGATGACCTCGCCGTCGAGCTCGAGGATGATGCGGAGCACGCCGTGGGTCGACGGGTGCTGCGGGCCGATGTTGAGGATCATCTCCTGGGTCGCGAGCGTCCCCTGCGGCACGATCTCGATATCGAGCCCGCCGCCCCGGACCATCCAGTTCTCGGAGGCGGCGGTGAAGGCGGTGCGTTCCTCGGTATCCACCGGCTCCATCCTGCCACGGACGGGCGGCAGCGACCAACGAGCCCGGGGAGGCGGCGGCAGGGCCGGTAGTAGGCTGGCCGCACCATGGCCCGCGCCGAACGCGAACGCACGGGGAACGCCATCGGGAACGCAGGCCCCGAACCCCGTCGCCGCATCCCCTCGGTGGACGCGCTCCTGCGCTCCGAACCGGGGCGGCGCGCGACCGGCACCTTCGGCCGGCCGCTGGTCAAGCACGCGCTGTCGGTGACGCTCGAGACAGGTCCGGGAGGCCGCCGAGGAGGGCGCCGAGCCCCCGCCCGACGACGAGATCCTCGCGCGGGCGCTCGCGCTGGCGTCGGGGACCGCCGGCGGCCTGGTCCGCGTGATCAACGCCACCGGCGTGGTGCTCCACACGGGTCTCGGCAGGGCGCCGCTGCCGGAACGAGCCGCGGCCGCGGCCGCGCGGGCCGGGCAGGGCTACGTCGATCTCGAGGTCGATCGGGAGTCCGGGGCGCGCGGTCGGCGTTCGACGCGCGCCGAGCGACTCCTCACCTCGATGACCGGCGCCGAGGGCGCGCTGGTCGTGAACAACGGGGCCGCGGCCCTGCTGCTCGCCCTCGCGTCGCTTGGCGCGCGGCAAGGGCGTCCTGGTCTCGCGCGGCGAGCTGATCGAGATCGGCGGGGAGTTCCGGATCCCCGACATCCTGGCGGCGTCGGGCGCGCGGCTCGTCGAGGTCGGCACGACGAACCGGACGCGAGCCTCGGACTACCGTTCGGCGCTGACCGACAAGACCGCGCTGATCCTCAAGGTGCATCCCAGCAACTACCGCGTCGTGGGGTTCGCCTCGACGCCGAGCGCCAAGGACCTGGCCGCGATCGCGCGCAAGGCGGACATCCCCTTCGTGTACGACCTGGGTTCGGGCCTGCTCGAACGCGTCCCGGGCGCCACGGCGGACGAGCCGAGCGCGGCCGACGCCCTGGCGGACGGCGCCGACCTCATCGTGTTCTCGGGTGACAAGCTGCTCGGCGGGCCGCAGGCCGGGATCGTGCTCGGACGCGGCGAGCTGGTCGAGCGTCTCCGGCGCCACCCGATCGCGCGAGCCGTGCGCGTCGACAAGATGCAGGTGGCCGCGCTCGAGTCGGTCCTCGCGCAGCACGCTCGCGGCCGGGGTTCGGAGCTCCCCGTGTGGACGATGCTCCGCGAGCCGCCCGCGCACGTGCGGCGCCGCGCGGACGAGCTCGCGATGGCGCTCGACGGCGAGCTCGAGGGCGCGCACGTGATCGCGTGCGAGTCCGCCGTGGGCGGCGGCGCGCTGCCGGGGACGGGCATCCCGTCGTTCGGCGTCGAGATCCGGGTCCCCGAACCCAACGCGATGGCGGCCCGGCTGCGCACGGGTTCGCCGTCGGTGTTCTGCCGGGTCACCGAGCGCGGCGTGCTCCTCGACCTCCGGACGGTGTCGCCCGAGGCGATGCCCGACCTGGTCCGAGCCGTCCGCTACGCGCTCGAGGGCGACGACCTGCCCGATGACTGAACGCTCGGGCGCCGCGGCGCCCGATGCACCGCCCGGCGCCGGACCCTCCGTCGTGGCGACCGCCGGCCACGTCGATCACGGCAAGTCGAGCCTCGTCACCCGTTTGACCGGGATGGACCCCGATCGTCTCGACGAGGAGAAGCGCCGGGGCCTGACGATCGAGCTCGGGTACGCGTGGTGCACGCTCCCCTCGGGCCGCGAACTCGGGTTCGTCGACGTGCCGGGCCACGAGCGGTTCGTCCGCACGATGCTCGCCGGCGTCGGGCCGGTCCGCCTCGTGCTGTTCGTGGTCGCGGCGGACGAGGGCTGGAAGCCGCAGTCCGAGGAGCATCTCGAGATCGTCGACGTCCTCGGCAACGCACGGCGCGGTGATCGCGCTCACCAAGCGCGATCTCGTCGACGCCGCGGGGCTCGAGCGCGCCCGAGCCGAGGTGACCGAACGCGTCCGGGGTACCGCGCTCGAGGGCGCCCCGATCGTCGCGTGCTCGTCCGCGACCGGCGAGGGGTTCGGCGAGCTCGGCGCAGCGCTCGACGCGATGCTCGCCGGCGCTCCCGAGCCCGAACGCGAGGGGCGCCCCCGCCTGCACGTCGACCGCGTGTTCTCGATCAAGGGTTCGGGCACCGTCGTGACGGGGACGCTCACCGGCGGCCCGCTCACGACCGGCGCGGAGGTCGAGCTCCTGCCGTCCGGGACCCGGGCGAGGGTCCGCGGCCTCCAGACGCACCATCGGGACGTCGCGGAGCGCGACGCCGGTCTCGAGGGTCGCGGCCAACCTCACCGCCGAGCGCGCGCGCATCGCGCGGGGCGAGGTGCTTGCCCCGGCCGGCCTGTGGACCGCCACGTCCGTCCTCGAGGCGCGCATCGAGCCCGTCCGATCGCTCGACCGTCCGATCACGTCGCGCGGCGCGTTCAAGCTGCACGCGGGCGCGGCCGAGCGCGACGCGCGGATCCGCCTCGTACGACGTGCAAGCAGGTGCCCGCCGACGGAGCCTTCGTCAGGATCACGCTCTCCGAGCCGCTCGTCCTGGACGTCGGCGACCGGTTCGTCCTGCGCGAGTCGGGACGGCGGCGAACGATCGCCGGCGGGGTCGTCCTCGACACCGCGCCGCCGCGCCGCGCGGGCCCGACCCCGACGCCGCGTCTCGAAGCGAGGGCGCACGCGTCGCGCGCCGAGCTCCCGGCGCTGCTGGTCGCCGAACGCCGGGCGGTGCGGGTCGACGACGTCCGGTCGATCCTGGGTCTCGCACCCGAGGACGTGGACGGCGCGATCCGGCTGGGCGGGTGGTGGGTCGCTCGAGGAGCCTTCGACGAGGTCGGCGCGGCGGTCACGGCTCGGCTCGCGGCGTTCCACGCCGAGGAACCCGCCGCGGCCGGCGAGGACGTCGCGACGGTCCGGCGATCGGTCGCGGAGGCGTTCGCCGCAGCGGGAGCGCCGCGCGACCTCGAACTCGCCGACGCCGCGATCGCTCGGCTCGAGACCGAGGGGGCGCTCGTCCGGGAGGGCGCCGCGGTGCGGCTCGCGTCGCATCGAGCCGAGGCCGGCGACGAGATCGCCGCGCTCGTGGAGATCGTTCGGAGCGGCGAGCCGACCCCACCGACGATCGCCGAGCTCCGCGCCTCGGGCGTCGCGGCCGGCGTCCTGGACGCGGCGGTGCGCTCGGGTGCCCTCGTCCGGATCTCGCCCGAGCTCGTCCTGACCCGCGAGCTCGTCGAACGCGCGGGGACGGTCGTCCGCGAGGCCGGCGCTGACGGCATCACCGTGAGCGCGCTCCGCGAACGGCTCGGCACGTCGAGGAAGTACGCCGTCCCGCTCGCCGAGCATCTGGACCGGACGGGCGTCACCCGGCGTTCGGGCGACCTCCGGTTCGCGCGCGGCGCCGCGACCGGTTCGGGCGGGTCTCCGGCTCAGCCGAGCTGAACCAGGAGCGCCACCTCGACGGCCGCGCCGAGCGGGAGCTCGGGGACGCCGACCGCGGCCCGGGCATGGCGGCCCTCGTCGCCGAAGACCTCGACCAGCAGGTCGCTCGCGCCGTTCGCGACCGCCGGCTGGTCGGTGAACCCGGGCGCGGAGGCGACGAACACGTCGACCTTCACGACCCCCGTGACCCGGTCCAGGCTCCCGAGCTCCGCACGGAGCGCCGAGAGCGCCTGGATCGCGCACCGGCGGGCCCCCGCGTTCGCCTCCTCGGTGGTCACGTCCGAACCCACGGAGCCCGAGACGGTGATCGCCCCGTCCTGCATCGGCACCTGACCCGCCACCCAGGCGAGGTCGCCCACGACCTTGACGGGGATGTAGGAGGCGACGGGCTGCGGGGCGGGCGGGAGCTCGATGCCGAGCTCGGCGAGCCGTTCCTCGATCACGGGACCACCCTCCTTCGGCCAGAAACACGGCGAGACGCACGACCGTCCGACGCGGCCGGACCGAGGGGATGGTGGCAGAAACGGGTGGTCGAGGTGCCTAGCCGGCCTGGAGGGCCTGCCGGCGGAGGCGTTGACGCCGTTCGTACTCGTTGAGGCCGCCCCAGATCCCGTGCGGCTCGCGGACCCGGAGGGCGTACTCGAGGCAGGGTTCCAGGACCGGGCAGTCGGTGCAGATGGCCTTGGCCTTGACCTCGCGGGCGGCCTTCTCCTCGCGCTTCTCGAAGTAGCTGGGCGCGAAGAACAGGGACGAGTCCTCGCCCCTGCATGCTCCGTCGAACTGCCAGCCCCAGGTCCAGCCGGCGCGCATCCGTTCCACCACCCAGGTCGCTCCTCGGTCCGATGCCTTCGATAGGTCTTTCGTAACTGAACGTCCCGGGGATTCCGAGGGGTTGCCCGACCTGGGCAACCGCAAGGGAATCGCAACAGCCGCGGAGAGGCCGAGCGGGCTCGGGGGCCGCCTAGGCCTCGTGCGGCAGGTCGGGCCCCGGGGCGGCCGGGGGCTCCTGCTCGACCCTGAGGATCAGGCCGTCCACCCCACGCACGCGGATCCGGCTCCCCGCCGGGATCGGCCCGTCGGAGCTCCGGCCCCGCCAGAGGGCCCCCTTCACGAAGACCGGCCCGTCGGGCTTGAGCTCACCCCGTGCCTCGCCGACCAGCCCGACCAGGCCGCGCTGGGTGGAGGTGAGCCGGTCGCGGGACTGCATCGCGACGGTCAGACCGAAGCCCCAATACAGGAGGGCGGCGACCGAGAAGGACCCGATCAGCCACGGCGAGACGTCGATCTCGTCGGCGACGCCCCCGAAGATCAGCACCGAGCCCGCGACGAACGCGAGCATCCCGGCGAGCGTGAGGGGTCCGAGCCTCCGCAGGCGCACGTCGAGGGTCAGCAGGGCGATCCCGGCGAGCAGCAGGCCGAGCCCGAGCGGGGAGAACGGCACGACCGTGAGCCCGTACGCGGCGAGCGCGAGCATCCCGACCCCGGTGAACCCCGCGAACCCGAACCCCGGCTGCGTCGCCTCGAACGCGAGCGCCGCGAGCCCCAGGACGAGCAGGACGTAGATCCAGGTCGGCGACGCGGCGGCATGGAGCACCCGATCGAACGGCCCGAGGTCGGTGAACCGCACCGTGACCCGCGGTTCGGCCTCGGAGGTCGCGATCTTGGTCCGGAGCGTCACCGGGCCATCGGCCGTTCCCACGGTGCGGCCGTCCACCTGCGCGAGCAGGTCGGTGATCGAGACCGCCGCGACGCTCGCGATGTTGCCGTCGAGCGCGGCCCGCGCCGGCACCGGCCGGTCGGGGAACGCGAGCGGGGTCTCCCGGCCTCGCTCCTGGACCCACCCCGTCGCGAGCGCCTCCACCTCCCGCCCCGAGACCGAGGGCTCGTCGCCCGACAGGTCGAGGGGTTCGAGCGGGCCGACGCCGGCGCCGGGGGCGACCGCGCCGAGGCTCGCCGCGTAGAGGAACAGCAGACCGGCCCCCGCGGCCTTGGCCGGGGCGGGACCCACCCAGACGATCACGGGGACGCTCGCGTCGTGGATCCGTTCGGCCAGCGCGACGGCGTCCTGGTCCAGGGTCCCCGCGCTGTCGAGCTGCAGCACGAGCGTCGCCCCCGTGCGTTCGGCCTCCTCGACCGAGCCGACGAGGTACGAGGCCAGCGTTCGGTCGATCGAACCGTCCACCTTGGCCACCAGGACCGAGGGCGTGTCTTCGTGTCCTGGGCGCCCGCGGCGCCCGGAAGCATGCACAGCAACGCGCTGAACAGCAGGAACGGGGCGATGCGGCGCATGGGCGGGCCCATCGTACCCGCGCCGACGGGCTATCCTTTGGGCCCCCATGCAGGCCCCACCTCGGCATCGCCCGAGAACCGACGAGCCCACCCGGCCCCCCGACGAGACGGTGCGGGTTCCCGAACTCCGCCCTCGCCGGGTGATCGCGCCGCTCGATCCCGTTCGTGCTGATCGTGGTGATGGCGGGGTTCGCCGCGGTGCTCGCGCTCGCCCTGCTGCCGATCTTCGGGGCCGCCGGCGCCGGCGTGAACGCGTTCCGCGAGCGTCTGGACGCGGCGGGCATCGGCAGGGCCGGGATCCCCCACCTGCCTCAGAGCTCGACGATCTACGCGGCGGACGGCACGATCCTCGACGAGATCTACCTGGACGAGAACCGCCGGTACGTCCGGATCCACAAGATCGCGCCCGTCGCTCAGCAGGCGGTCGTCGCGATCGAGGACGACTCGTTCTACGACCACGGCGCGCTCAACTTCCCGTCCCTGATGCGCGCCGCCATCACCAACCTGATCGCCGGCGACATCGAGCAGGGCGGCTCGACGCTGACGCAGCAGCTCGTGAAGAACGTGCTGATCGACTCGCCCGAGCAGACCTTCGCACGGAAGTTCCAGGAGGCCGCGCTCGCGATCCGGGTCGAACGCAAGTACTCGAAGGATCACATCCTCGAGCTCTACATGAACGAGGCGTACTACGGGAACGGCGCCTACGGCATCCAGACCGCGGCCGAGACGTACTTCCACACGACCGCGAAGGAGCTCACGCTCAAGCAGGCCGCCCTGCTCGCCGGGGTGATCCGGGCCCCCGGCGCGTACGACCCGGTCGCGCACCCGGAGGCGGCGAAGGGGCGGCGCAACCTCGTGATCGACCGGATGGCGGAGCTCGGGCGTGATCGATCCCGCTGACGCCGCGAAGGCCCAGGCCAAGCCGCTCGGGATCGCGAAGCGACGCCGGCGTGTTCAAGCAGAAGGTCGAGCCGTTCTTCGTCTACTACATCCGGAACCTGATCCTGGACAACGCCGACGGGACGTTCGACGCGTTCGGTCAGCGGCGGATCCAGCGCGTGCACACGCTGTACCAGGGCGGCCTGAACATCTACACGTCGCTCGACCCCTCGTGGCAGGACTACGCGCAGGAGGCGGTCGACGCGAGCACGGCCATCGACCCGGGCAGGAACAGCCCGGATGTCTCGCTGGTCTCGGTCCGCGCGACCGACGGCGCGATCAAGGCGATGCTGTCGGGCAAGAACTACAACCGCGACCAGTACGACCTCGTCTGGCGGGGGACGCGACAGGTGGGGTCGGCGTTCAAGCCGTTCACGCTGGTGGCCGCGTTCGAGCAGGGGTTCCCGCAGGGGAAGGTCTACTCGTCGAAGTCGCCGCTGTGCAACCTCGCCGGGTGGATCAGCGCCAGCGGATGCGTGAGCAACGCCGAGGGCGGCGGCGACAGCGGCTACATGGACCTGTGGAGCCGCGACGCAGAACTCGGTGAACGTCGTGTTCGCGCAGCTCGCGCTCGACGTCGGGCCCGAGCACATCGTCGACGTGGCGCACCGGATGGGGATCACGGTCGCCCTGGACCCGGTCCCCTCGATCACGCTCGGCGTCGAGGAGGTCCCCACGATGGACATGGCGGCCGCGTTCGCGACGCTCGCGAACGACGGCAAGCGCTGCAACGCGTGGGCCGTCCGCCGGGTGGAGTTCGCGAACGTCCCCAAGGACGCCCCGAAGGACGAGCGCGTCCTGTACCAGCACGAGCCCGAGTGCGAGCAGGTGATCAAACCCGAGATCGCGCACCTGGTGACCGCGATGCTCCAGCGGGTCGTGTGCTGCGGGACCGGTCACCGCGGCGAACATCGGCCGACCCGTTGCCGGGAAGACCGGCACCGCGCAGGACTACACGAACGTGTACTTCGCCGGCTACACGCCGCAGGTCTCGACGGCGGTCTGGGTCGGGTTCGCGAACGGACAGATCCCGATGGACAGCTACTACGGAGGGTCGGTGTTCGGTGGCACCGTGGCCGCGCCGATCTGGCACGACTTCATGATCAAGGCGATGGCGGGCTTCCCGGTGGAGGGCTTCGAGGCGCCGCCGCCGCCCGAGAGCGGACCGGTGCCCGACGTCGTCGGCCTGCCGATCGAGGAGGCCGAGAGGAAGCTGGCGCAAGGCGAACTTCACGCCGATCCGCGAGGACGTGCAGTCGTTCGAACCCGCCGGGACGGTCCTCACGCAGGCCCCGGGCGGCGGCGCCCGGCTCCAGCTCGGGAGCGCGGTGACGCTCGGCGTGAGCGACGGCAAGGGCGAGCCGATCGTCATCCCCCGCCTGACGGGTCTCACCGAAGCCCAGGCCGTGCACGAGCTCGAGAAGCGGGGGCTGGTCGCCGCCATCGAACACGTCCAGGTCGACGACGGGCACCTGGACGGGATCGTCGTGGACCAGATCCCGATCGGCGACGGCTCGAAGGTCGTCGACGTCGGCGCGACCGTCACGATCTACGTCGGCACGTTCGAGGGCAACGGGAACGGGAACGGCGGCGGGAACGGCGGCGGGAACGGCGAACGGCGGCGGGAACGGGAACGGTGGTGGGGACGGCGGTGGTGGCGATGCCTCGCCGGCGCTGCTGCCCGCGTCGCTCCCGCGACGTCCGCTCTAGCGCTCAGCCCGCGAGGCGCTCGCGCACCTTCTGCTGGACCACCGAACCGTCCACCTTGCCCTTGGCCGAGGCCATCACCGCGCCCATGACCTTGCCCATCTCCTGCATCGAGGTCGCCCCGGTCGCCGAGATCGCATCGTCGATCAACGCGTCGACCTCGGCGTCGGAGAGCTGTTCGGGGGCGAAGGGCTGGAGGACCTCGCGTTCGGCCCGCTCCTTCTCGGCGAGCTCGGTGCGACCGGCGGACTCGAACGCCTCGATCGACTCGGTCGCGCCGCTTGACCTCCTTGCCGGCGACCTCGCGGACCTCGTCGTCGGAGAGCTCGCGCATGACCTCCTTCTCGCGGTTGGTGATCGAGGCCGCGAGCATGCGGAGCGCGCCCAGACGGACCTTCTCCCCGGCCCGCAAGGCCGCGGTCATCTGCTCGTGCACCTGTGACCTTCAGCGTGGGGTCGCCCACGTAGACTCCCCTCCCGTGCTCTCCCGCATCCTGCTCGCGCTCGCGAGCATCGCCGTGGTGTGCATCGCCTACGGCGTCGCGATCGAGCGCCGCGCGTACCGACTCGTGCGTCGCGGTCTGGCCATCCTACCGGCCGACGGTCCCGAGTCCGTCACGGTCCTGCACCTGTCGGATCTGCACTTCGTCTCCACCGATCACCGCAAGCGCGCGTTCCTCGCCTCGATCCCGCGGGCCGACGTCACCGTCGTGACGGGCGACTTCCTGGCCGAGCCCGAGGCCGTCGAAACCGCCGTGGACGCCGTGCGCGAGACACGCGGACGGCTCGCCTCCTGGTTCGTGCTGGGCTCGAACGACTACTACGCCCCGCACGCGCTGAACCCGCTCCGGTACTTCGTCCCCGCCCACCGGCGGAAGCCTCGTCAGGCTCGGCGCGGCCGGTCGGACGAGCTGCGCGAGCTCCTGTCCGCGGACGGCTGGGAGGACCTCACCAACCGGCGCGAGGAGCTCGAGCTCGGCGGGCTGGCGATCGAGCTCCTGGGGCTCGACGACGCGCACATCCGGCGCCAGGACCTTCGGGTCGCGCCGCGGCGGACGCACCGTCCAGGTTCGGGATCGCCGTGATGCACTCACCGGACTCGGCGCCCGAGATCGCCGCCTGCGGCTACCCGTTCGTCGTGGCGGGACACACGCACGGCGGTCAGGTCCGGCTGCCGCTCGTCGGCGCCCTCGTCACGAACTCGCATCTGCCCCGGCGCCTGGTGTCCGGGCTGATCCGGATGGGTGGGTCGTTCGTGCACGTGTCGCCGGGGCTGGGGACGAGCAAGTTCGCGCCGTTCCGGTTCCTGTGTCCGCCCGAGGCGACCCTGCTGGAGCTGCGCCGGGCCCCCGGTGGCGGGGGCCCGGCGCGGTCCGATGCTCAGCCGCAGTAGAGGCAGATGTGCTCGGTGTCGATCCCGTGCCACGGCGGCACGATCACGCGCCGGTTGCCCGGGCCGCCACGCAGCCGGACGAGGCGATCCTGGGTGTCGTTGGCCGTCGTGACTTCGAGGATGGATCCACCCGGATTGACCTCGGTCCGGATGTAGTAGCGGCCGTTGGGCAGATCGCTGATGTCGAACCCGCCCCCGTTGAAGTACTGGCCGTAGGTGTCGCCCCACCCTACCGGGAGGACCTCTCGGACCCAGAGGGAGCCTGGCTGGTAGAAGTTGCACGAGCTCTGGAGATCCTGGGCCCAGGCGTTCCAGTCTGCGTTCGGGATCGAGAGGTCGATCGCGTCTGTCGGCACGAGGCACCAGGAATCCTTCGGACTGATCTGGATCGTCTTCTTGTCGGCATCCAGCAGCGAGTAGCGGATGAAGTCATCGAGATGCCAGTGATTGTGGCGCCCCGCGTGGTACTCGAGCTGACCGATCAGCGCCCGCCCCACGGGCTTACCATCACGCAAGAAGTACTGGTACGCATCCATCGTCGACTCGGCATCGCCGCGGAAGCCGTCGACCACCATCGGCCCGGGCCCCGCGTTCCATTCCGTGGCGTTGAAGTTGAGGTAGCCGCGCTTGACGCCGATGCCCCAGGCCGGGAGCGCGAAGAAGTCCGGCAGCGTCGCGGGGTCGGGTTCGGTGACGATCGGGGTGCTCGCGAAGGGGACGGCCGCCGGGGTCTGGGGCGAGGCAGGCGGCGTGCTGGTTGGAGACATCGTCCCGCGATCCACGACGGAGACGTGCACCTCGGCGGTCGCCTCGCTCGGCGTGATCGACAGCAGGTCGACCCACTCGGGATCGATCTCGATCCGGACCGTGTACGCGTCGCCCTTGGCCTTCCAGCCGAGACCGCCTCCGTAGTAGTAGCCGCCGGAGAGCGCGCTCGCCCACCCCATGTCGATGCCCCAGACCGTCCCACGGAAGAAGGGATTGCCCGCAGTAGCAGCCGAACGGGTAGGCCGATCGTGAGCGGGCTCTCGTCGGACAGCCGGACGGAGGCGTACGGGCAGAAGCTCACGTCCTGGCTGGCGACGGTGTCGCCGTGGCCGTTGACCACCGTGAAATGCGCGAAGGCGGCCAGGCCGGACCAACCGTCCAGGTGATCTTCGGTGAAGGTCCGAAGGATCAGGCCCGAGTCCGGATCGACTTGCTTGGCCGTGATCGGCGTGTCGTAGTCCGGACGGTTCACGATCAGCTCGAAGTTCTTGCCTACCGGTGTGATGTAGGCGCCTGGATCGACGAACACGAAGTCGCGCTTGTTCCGCTCGGCCGTGAGTTCCGTGGAGGTCACCAGCAACCGGACGGAAGGGGTCGCCGCGAGAGCGGCCTGAGATGTGAACAGCGTCGCGATCATGACGAACGCGACGCCGAGGACCAACGGGACGAGCGGGCGATGATGACGCCCTGCGGACATCGGAGCCTCCTTCGGCCAGGTTGGAGCATCGTATGCCCGCTCTGACGTCCTTGTGGACCCCCTTGGTTCCTGCTCGATTCACGCGCCGGCCAAGGCGCGTTCGAATACCTCGCTCGTAACCGGCCACCATGGCCTCCTTCGAGAACAGGCGCTGCACGCGGTCTCGGCACGCGTGGGGGTCGATCTCGGAGAGCCTCGTCAGCCGCTCGGCGGCCTGCGTCCGCATAGTCCTCGACGTCGACGATCCATCCCGTCACGCCGTCCTGGACGACCTCGGGGACCGAGCCACGTGGGGTCGCGATCACCGGGGTCCCGCACGCCATCGCCTCGGTCATCACGAGCCCGAACGGCTCGGCCCAGTCGATCGGGAACAGGACGGCCTTGGCCCGGCGCAGCAGGCTGACCTTCTCCTCCAGGGTGATCTCGCCCAGGACCTCGGAGTCGGAGGGCAGGATCGGCTGGATGGTGTTCGTCCACTCCTCCTGTTCCGTCGGGTGGGCGATCTTGACCGCGGAGACCAGGCGCTCGCCCGAGGCCGACGGCCGCCTCGATCGCGCGCCGCCACCCCTTCTCCGGCGCCGCGCGCCCGAGGAACAGGACGAAGTCCTCCTTGTCCTCCTGCAGGGGATAGGCGCTCATGTCGATCCCGTTGTAGACGACGCCGCCGTAGCGCAGGTCCTCGTTGAACCGCTTCTGCGCCTCGCTGATCGCGACGAACCACGCGCGTTGCGCGACGAACGAGTACAGCCGCGTCATCTCCGGCACGAACGACCCGTGCAGGGTGTGGACGGTCGGCACCCCCGTCTCGACCGCGGCGGCGAGCGTCGAGAACGGCGAGTGGACGTGCAGGACGTCGAAGCGTTCGGCCGCGTCCACCAGGCTGAACATCGTGTGCGTCGTGTCCAGGATGATGTCGTTGATCGCGGCCGAGCCCGGCGCCTGCTCGAAGACGTACTCGAGACGCGCCTTGGTGTGCGAGTCGCCGGTCGCGAACAGCGTGACGTCGTGTCCCGCCTCCGCCAGCCCGTCGGCGAGCAGCGCGACCACCCATTCGATCCCGCCGTAGCCCTTCGGAGGGACGGCGATCCACGGTGGACAGATCTCGGCGATCCTCACGGCAGGCCTCCTTCTCGTCCCTCCTGGCTCCGTCCCGCTCGGCCGACGTGGCACGCCTGTCGATGCTACCGGCGGGCCGCGGACCGGCCCAGCCGATAGACTCGGGCACGACGGGACGTGGCGCAGTTTGGTAGCGCGCAGCGTTCGGGACGCTGAGGTCGCGGGTTCAAGTCCCGCCGTCCCGACCAGACCTCCAGATCTCGAGCTCGGATCTTCGACCTGACGGGTCGTGTTGCCTGAGGCCCGGCTCGTCGGGTAGCCTCGTCCGCGGGCTGTCGTAAGGCAGCCCGTTCTCTTGCCCGGAGGATGATGACCGGAACACGCGCGCACCTCGTCGCACGGCTGTGTCTCGTCGTGCTCCTCGCCACTTCGGCGACGATCGGTGCCGCAACCCTCTCCTCCGCGGCCCCGAGCCGTGAAGAGGTCGAGCAGGCCCAGGCACGCCTGGACACCCTGAACCAGGAGCTCGACCAGATGGTCGAGGAGTACAACCAGGCACGGATCAGGCTCCAGGAGGTGCAGGCCCGGCTGGCCGACGTCCGGTCCCAGGCGCAGCGGGCCCAGGCGACGGCCGACCGGGCCACGAACAGCCTGAACGCGAACGCGTCCCGGGCCTACCGGGGCGTCGGCTCGCAGATCGCCGAGCTGTTCGACTCGTCCTCGCTGGCCGACTTCTCCGATCGCCTCGAGTTCATCGGGAGCATGGCGCAGGCCGATTCCGACCTCGCGGTGGAGGCCGAGTCGGCCCGGCAGGAGGCCCGCTGGACCGCCGAGGAGCTGGCCGCGACCGCCGAGGAGCGCCAGGGCATCGTCGACTCCCTGGCCGCGAAGCAGGACCAGATCGAGTCTCGGGTGGCCGAGGCGCGCGAGCTGTTCGAGGAGCTCGACCGCAAGTACCACGACGCGCTCGCGGCGCAGGCCGCAGCCCAGGACGCCGCCGGCAGCGGGGGCAGCACCAACGGCGGCGGGTCCCCGATCCCACCGCCACCCGCCCCGAACGGCAACGTCGCGGCCGTCCTGTCGGCCGCCTACTCGGTGATCGGCACCCCGTACCAGTACGGCGGCTCGAGCCCGGAGACCGGGTTCGACTGCTCGGGGTTCACGATGTGGGCCTGGTCGCACGCGGGCGTGTACCTCCCGCACTCGTCGGCCTCGCAGTACGCCTCGCTCCCCCACGTCGCCCAGTCGGATCTGCAGCCGGGCGACCTGGTGTTCTTCTACAGCCCCATCTCGCACGTGGGGATCTACGTGGGCGGCGGCAGCATGATCCACTCGCCGCACACCGGCAGCGTCGTCTCGGTGGTCCCCATCTACTGGGACAGCTTCGCCGGCGCCGCCCGACCCGGGCTGATCGGGTCGTTCGGCCTCCGACCGGCCGATGAGCGACCCACCTCCTCCCGCAGCCACCCAGCAGGATCTCGCGCTCGTCCGGGCGCTCCGGGCCGGGGACGAGACCGCCTTCATGATGCTGGTCGAGCGCTACCAGCCCGCGATGCTGCGGGTCGCGCTGATGTACGTGTCGACACGGGCGGTCGCCGAGGACGTCGTGCAGGACGCCTGGGTCGGTGTGCTGAAGGGGCTCGACGGCTTCGAGGGCCGTTCGTCGCTCCGGACGTGGATCTTCCGGATCCTGGTCAACACGGCGAAGACGCGCGGTCAGCGCGAGGCCCGCAGCATCCCCTTCTCCTCGATCTGGACCGCCGACCCGGACGCCGAGCCGTCGGTCGACCCGGGCCGGTTCCTCCCGCCGGGCCATCCCGCCTCGGGGCATTGGGCGGAGCCTCCGGCCGGATGGGAGTCGACGCCGGAGGAGCGGCTGTTGTCCAAGGAGACGCTCGCGGAGGTCTCGCGCGCGATCGACGCGTTGCCGCCGAACCAGCGCGAGGTGATCCGGATGCGCGACGTCCTCGGCTGGCCCTCGGCGGACGTCCGTAACGCCCTCGACATCTCCGAGACCAATCAACGGGTGCTCCTGCATCGCGCACGCGCGAAGGTCCGGCGCGCGCTCGAGAGCCTACCTGGGAGCGGAGAGGGAGCGGAACGCGTGAACTGCATCCAGCTGGTCGAGCTGGTCACCGACTACCTGGAGGGCTCGATGCCCGCCGAGCAGCGGGCGCGGTTCGACGAGCACGTCGCGGGCTGCGACGGGCTGCACCACGTACCTGGAGCAGTTCCGGATCACGATCCGGCTGACCGGCATGCTGAGCGAGGAGCAGATCGCACCCGAGGCACGCGAAAACCTGCTCGGCGTGTTCCGGGACTGGCGAACGTCCGCCTAGCCCGCCGGCGTGCTCGTCGTTCCCGCTCGTCGAGATCGGCCAACCGCGTGTCCGCCTGCTGGACGAGGGCGTCGTTCCCGATCTCGGTCGCGGCCGCGCGGGCCTGCACGAGCAGGTCGCGTGCCTGCTGGCGGCGGAGGCCGGCGTTGTCCTCGTGGGCGTACTTCAGCTTCTCGTCCGCCTTGATGATCGAGCTCGAAGATCTCCTGTGGCTCCATCGCGCGCTCCCTTGGCTACGCTCCTCGCGTCACATCACGTGCATCGGCTTGGCGTCGAGCGCCTCGAGGTACATCCGGATCCCGATCGCGGCCGCGGCGCCCTCGCCGACCGCGGACGCCAGCTGCTTGGTCGAGCCCGAACGCACGTCGCCCGCGGCGAAGACGCCCGGCATGCTCGTCTGCAGACCCATGTCGGTGACGATCAGGCCACGGTCGTCCAGGTCGACCGAGCCCTTGACGAACCCGGTGTTCGGGTCGAGCCCGATGAAGACGAACGCGCCGGCGGGATGCAGCTCCTCGGTGTCGCCGGTCTCGCGGTCCTTCAGGACGACCGCGCCGAGCTTCCCGCTGCCGTCGTCCTTCGGCCGGAACTCGACGACCTCGCGGTTGAGCAGGACCTCCATCTCCGGGGTCATCATGACCTTGTCCTGGAGCAGCTTGTTGGCGGTCAGCCGGTCGCCCCGCTGCACGATCGTGACCCGGTCGACGAACTGCGTGAGGAACAGCCCCTCCTCCAGGCCGCTGTTGCCGCCGCCGAGGACGACGAGCTGGCTCGCGCCCTTGTAGAAGGGGCCGTCGCAGGTCGCGCAGAAGTGGATGCCGGCGCCGATCAGGTCGTCCTCCCCGGGTGCGCCGGTCCGCCGGTACGTGGAGCCCGTCGCGATGAGGCGGCCCGCGCGTGGTAGTGGTCGCCGGTCGCGGTCTCGACGTCGACCTCCTCCCCGTCGCTCGAGATCGAGAGCACCGAGACGGCCTGGAGCATCTCGACGCCGTAGCGCTGCGCCTGGAGCACGATCCGGTCGGCGAGCTCGGCGCCGCCGATGCCGTCGGGGAACCCGGGGTAGTTGTCGAGACGTTCGGTCACGCCGGCCTGGCCCGCCGAGGCCCTTGCTGTCGATCACCAGCGTCTGCAGGTTCTCGCGGGCGGCGTAGATCGACGTCGTGAGCCCGGCCGGCCCGCCGCCGACGATGATCAGGTCGTAGACGTGCATCGTCGCCATGCGCTCGAGCCCGATCTTCTCGGCGAGCTCCTCGTTCGAGGGTTCGGACAGGTGCGAGCCGTCCGGGAAGACGATCGTCGGGATGATGTTGTTGCCGTCGTTGCGCTCCTGGACCGTGCGCACGCCGTCGGGGTCGACCTCGATGTCGTGCCACTCGAACGAGATCCGCTGGTCGCCCAGGAAGCGCTTGGCCCTGCGGCAGTCCGGGCACCAGCTCGCCCCGTAGACCTTGATGACGTCGTCCATCCCGCCCCTTTCGCGGGACCGCCGATCCCGCAGCAGGTGCCGGGTCCGACGGCGAGCGTTACACACCGGTCGCCGAAGGTCGAGGCTCGCCACGAGCGCTCGGAGGCGGGGGTGGGGCACACTACGCCGGTGCCGAACGACGTCCTGCTCGCCCCCTCGATCCTCGCGGCCGACTACGCCGTCCTCGCGGACGAGGTCGAGCGCGTCCGGCCCGAGTCCGACTGGCTCCACGTGGACCTGATGGACGGGCATTTCGTGCCCAACCTGTCGATCGGGCCGCCCGTCGTCGCGTCGATCCGCCGGCACACCGACCTGTTCCTGGACTGCCACCTGATGGTGACCGACCCGGGGTTCTGGCTCGAGCAGCTCGCGGAGGCGGGAGCCGACCTCTGCAGCGTGCACGTGGAGCTCGGCGACCCGACGCCGCTGCTCGGGCGGATCCGCGAGCTCGGGATGCAGGCCGGGGTCGTGGTCGACGGGCCGACGGCGTTCGAGGCGGTCGAGCCCTACCTGGACGAGCGGATCGACCTGCTGCTCGTGATGACGATCACGGCGGGGTTCGGGGGCCAGCCGTTCGTGCCCGAGCACCTGTCGAAGGTGGAGCGCGCCGACGAGATCCGGCGGTCGCGGGACCTGCCGTTCCGGATCGAGGTCGACGGCGGCATCAAGCCCGAGACCGCGTCGCTGGCCGTCGCAGCCGGCGCCGACGTCCTCGTCGCGGGGAGCGCGATCTTCCACGCACCCGACCCCCCGCAGCGGCACGGGCGATCCGTGCGGCGGCCGCAACGACGCATCCGCTCTCCGTAACGTTCGGGCGTGCCGGTCGGACCTCGACCCCACGACGCACGAAGGACTACCGTGAGCGCTTCCCCGGCTGCGTCGGGTCTCGGAAGGAGAACGACGAGATGAACCCGCTGCACGAACTCTCGGCCGCCGGTCAGAGCCCCTGGCTGGACTTCGTCCGCCGGACGCTGATCACGAGCGGCGAGCTCCAACGGCTGATCGACGACGGGATCACCGGGGTGACCTCGAACCCGAGCATCTTCGGCAAGGCGATCGGTGGTTCGACCGACTACGACGAGGAGGTCGCGCGGATCGCGAGCGACGGCCAGGACCACGACCCGCTCGAGGTGTTCGAAGCCCTCGCGATCGTGGACATCCAGATGGCCGCCGACGTGCTCCGGCCGCTCTACGACGCCGCCGAGGGACGCGACGGGTTCGTGAGCTTCGAGGTCGAGCCCCGGCTGGCGCGCGACACCGCGGGCACGATCGAGGCCGCCCGGCGCCTGTGGGAGCAGCTCGACCGCCCGAACGTCCTGATCAAGATCCCCGGCACGCCCGAGGGCCTCCTGGCGATCGAGCAGTCGATCGCGGACGGCATCAACGTCAACGTCACGCTGCTGTTCTCGCGTCGAGGCGTACGCGGGGGTGGCGGCCGCCTACCAGCGCGGGATCGAGCGCCGGGTCGAGGCCGGCGAACCCGTCGACCGGGTCGCCTCGGTGGCCTCGTTCTTCGTCTCGCCGGGTCGACTCGGCGGTCGACGCGAGGCTCCCCGAGGACTCCCGGGCTCCGAGGCACGGCGGCGATCGCGAACGCCAAGCTCGCGTACGAGCGCTTCCGCGAGCTCTTCTCGGGCGAGCGCTGGGACCGCCTGGCCGCGGCCGGCGCCCGGGTGCAGCGGCCCCTGTGGGCGTCGACCTCGACGAAGAACCCCGCCTACCGCGACACGATCTACGTCGAGGAGCTGGTCGGCAGCGACACCGTGAACACGATGCCGATGAACACCGTGGACGCCGTCCGCGACCACGGCGGCGATCCGTCCGAACGCGATCGAGGAGAGGCCTGGACGAGGCGAAGGCGCGAGCTGCAGGCGCTGCGCTCGCTACGAGTCAATCCCTGACGACGTGACGCGACACGCTGCTCGAGGAGGGGATCGTCTCCTTCGCCAAGGACTTCGACGCGCTGCTGCAGACGATCGCGACGAAGCTCGAGCAGGTGCGCACCGGGCGCGAACGGCAGCGCACCACGCTGTCGACGATGCTCGTCCCCGTCACCGAACGCCTCGAGCGGATGGACCGCGACCGGATCGTCGAACGGATCTGGCGCAAGGACCACACGGTCTGGAAGGACGACCCCACCGAGATCACCAACCGCCTCGGGCTGGCTCACGGTCGTCGACCTGATGCACGAGCGGATCGGCGAGCTCGAGGCGTTCGCGAAGCAGGCGGCGGCGGACGGGT
Source organism: uncultured Actinomycetes bacterium (assembly GCA_963744515.1). Lineage (GTDB taxonomy): Bacteria > Actinomycetota > UBA4738 > UBA4738 > HRBIN12 > DASSJM01. The sequence goes on from CAVUTN010000002.1 coordinate 335,441, forward strand.
TCGAGACCGCGGTGCTGCTCGGGATGGGCGGCTCGAGCCTCGCGCCCGAGGTCTTCGCGCGGACGTTCGGGTTCGCGGACGGCGCGCTCGAGCTCATCGTCCTCGACACGACCCACCCCGCGACGATCGAGCGGGTCGCGGGCGAGCTCGAGCTCGACCGGACCCTGTTCATCGTCGCGAGCAAGTCGGGCGGCACGACCGAGACGCTCAGCCACTTCGCGTTCTTCTGGGACAAGGCGCCCAACGGCGAACCAGTTCGTCGCGATCACCGACCCCGGGACGCCGCTCGAGTCGATGGCGCGCGAGCACGGGTTCCGCGCCGTGTTCCTGAACCCCGACGACATCGGCGGCCGGTACTCGGCGCTGTCGTACTTCGGGCTGGTGCCCGCCGCGCTGATCGGCGCCCCGCTCCACGAGGTGCTCGACCGCGCCGAGGAGATGCAGACCGCGTCCGAACGCATGGTCCCCGCGGCCCAGAGCCCCGGCGCCACGCTCGGCGCGCTGATGGGCGAGGCGGCCAAGGCCGGCCGCGACAAGCTCACGCTCGCGCTGCCCGACGAGATCGCGAGCTTCGGCAGCTGGGTCGAGCAGCTGATCGCCGAGTCGACCGGCAAGGAGGACCTCGGGATCGTGCCCGTGGTCGGCGAACCGCTCGGCCCGCCCGACGTGTACGGGCAGGACCGGGTCTTCGTCGCGATCGGCGAGCACGACGGGCTCGACGCGCTCGAGAACGTCGGCCATCCGGTCGCCCGGCTGCGGTACGACGGCCTCGAGCAGATCGGCGGCGAGTTCTTCCGCTGGGAGATGGCCACGGCGATCGCGGGCTCCGTGCTCGGCATCAACGCGTTCGACCAGCCGAACGTGCAGGAGGCCAAGGACGCCACCAAGGCCGATCCTCGCCTCGGGCTCGGTCGAGGACCCGGGGTTCGACGACCTCGGCGAGCTGCTGAAGCAGGTGACCGAGGGCGACTACGTGGCGATCCTCGCCTACCTGGACCGGACCCCCGAGACCGAGGACGCGATCGAACGCGTCCGCCTCGCGATCCGCGACCGCTTCAAGGTGGCGACCACGACCGGGTTCGGCCCGAGGTTCCTGCACTCGACGGGTCAGCTCCACAAGGGCGGCGCCGAACGACGGCGTGTTCATCCAGGTGGTGGACCAGGGGCGTTCGGCGGACCTGCCGATCCCCGGCCAGCCCTACACGTTCGGAACCCTGATCGACGCGCAGGCGCTCGGCGACCTGCGTTCGCTCCGTGCGCGCGGGCGACGCGTGGCCCGGGTCACGTTCGACCGACTGATGGAGGTGCGCTGATGCAGCTCGGGATGGTCGGCCTCGGCCGGATGGGCGCGAACCTGACGCGCCGCCTGATGCGGGACGGCCACGAGGTGGTCGTCTACGACGTCAACGCGGACTCGGTCCACCAGCTCGAGGGCGAGGGCTCGATCGGGACGGGCTCGCTCGAGGACTTCGTGAACAAGCTCTCGAAACCGCGCGCGGCCTGGGTGATGGTGCCGGCCGCGTTCGCCGAGCAGACGACCGACGCGCTCGCCGAGCTGATGGAGCCCGGCGACATCGTGATCGACGGCGGGAACTCCTACTACCGCGACGACATCGACCGCGCCGAACGCTACGCCGAGAAGGGCGTGCACTTCGTCGACGTGGGGACGAGCGGCGGCGTGTTCGGGCTCGAGCGCGGGTTCTGCCTGATGATCGGCGGCGAGGACGAGGTCGTGCAGCGCCTCGACCCGATCTTCGCGACGATCGCGCCGGGCGTCGACGCGGCCGAACGCACCCCGGGCCGCACCGACGCGAACGCGACGACCGCCGAAGCCGGGTACCTGCACTGCGGCCCGCCCGGCGCCGGGCACTTCGTGAAGATGGTCCACAACGGGATCGAGTACGGGCTCATGGCCGCGTACGCCGAGGGTCTGAACGTGCTCAAGCACGCGAACGCCGGCGCCGGCGAGCGCGAGGCCGACGCCGAGACCACGCCGCTCCGCGACCCGAAGTACTACCGCTACGACCTGAACATCCCCGAGATCGCCGAGGTGTGGCGCCGCGGGAGCGTGGTCGCGTCGTGGCTGCTCGACCTGACGGCCGCCGCCACGTTCGAGGACCCGGAGCTGGAGGCGTTCGGGGGGCGCGTGTCGGATTCGGGCGAGGGCCGCTGGACCGTGCTCGCCGCGGTCGACGAGAGCGTGCCCGGTGCACGTGCTGTCGGCGGCGCTGTTCGACCGGTTCGAGTCGCGTGGCGAGGCCGAGTTCGCGGACAAGATCCTCTCGGCGATGCGCAAGCAGTTCGGGGGCCACGCCGAGAAGAAGGAGTAGCCCCGACGGGATGTCCGGATGGGACCCAGATGAGGATCCCTGTCGATCGCGATCGTCTTGCTCCTGATGGTCGGTTGCGACGAGACCCCGCCACAGAACACCGGACCCGGAACGACGGAACCCACCGGCGTGCCGACGACGGCGATGCCGTCGATCGACCCCGACGAGCCCGCCGCAGCTGAAGCCAAGATCGCCTGTGACGGGGAGACGACGATCGTCAGGACGCCGGTCGTCGCGACCTCGGCCCATGGCGTGATCTTCACGGTCGCGGTCCCCGCCGGGAGCGATCTGGGCTTCACCGTCCTCGAGGCGGGGCAGGGCGCCAACGCGGAGGAAGGTCGATTCGTCTGGGTCGTCCCGCCCGGGACCGCCCACGTCCTCTGCTCGGCCCACGACGACGACCCCGGCGATCGGTCGTCGTACGAGACCCTCACGGTGGTCGATCGTCTCGGGTTCTACAAGAGTCCGGAGCTCGGATGCGCCGACGGAACCAGCTACTTCATGTCGGACGGTCCCGCGGCACCGGGTACCCCGAAGGAACAGGCCCTCGACCGGATCACGGGTCTCCGCTCGGGCGATGTCGTCGAGCGTGCCGGTTATCCACGGTCCTGGTGGGAGGCCACGGTTCGGGTCGTTCGGGACGGTGCGGTCGTCGCGACCCTCGGCTTCGAACACTCACGCGACGGATGGGTGTTCAACGCGTTCGAGTCCTGTCCGGCAGCTGGCCTGTCGGCATAGTCATCCTGAGGACGGTGCCGAAAGGCTACGCGCGTACAAGCGCCGAGTGGGTCTCAGGCTCGCGGCGACGCCGGATCCACCACGAGGTCGGCGAAGCTCTCCGCCGACTTCCCGAACTCCCACCACCCGCGCACCCACGGCTTGACGAACGCCATGCTGCGCCCGTACACGAGCGGGATCACCGCGATCCGTTCGGTGACGGCCATCCGGTCGGCTTCGTGGAACAGCTCGAGGCGTTCGCGGTCGCTCCGCTCCTGGCGGGCACGCTCGATCAGCTCGTCGAACGGCGGGTGCGAGAACCCGCCCTCGTTGGTCCGGCTGTCCGAGTGGAACAGCAGCCGCAGGTAGTACTCGGGATCGGCGTACCCCGGCAGCCACCCGGTCACGTAGATCTTGGCGAGGTCGGTCAGCTTCGGTGCGGCCATCGCCTGCTCCAGGGTCCACGGCTTGAGCTCGATCTCGATGCCCAGGACCTCGCGCCACGTCTCGGTCACGACCTCGAGGAACCGGTGGACCCAGGTCTCGGAGCCACCGATCTCGAGCCGAACGTCACCCACGCCCGACCGCTCGAGACACGAGCGCGCCTCGTCCGGGTCGAACGCCGGCACGATGTCGGGCGTGTGCCCCTGCAGCGCCGGCGGGACGATGCCGCCGCGGGCGACCACGAGGTTGTCCGGGACCGCTCGATCCAGCGCCTCGCGGTCGATCGCATGCGCGAGCGCGCGGCGGAGGTCGACGTTCGAGAGCACGGGGTCCGAGTGGTCGAACGCGAGGTACGCGGACCAGGCCGCCGGGCCGAGCGACGCGTCCGCGACCACGTGCGGGACCAGGTCGGCGAGTTTGGGCGTGTACCGAACGGTCACCACGTCGAGCTCGTCGCGCGCGTACGGCTCGATCGCGTCGGCGACGTCCGAGCGCACGAGCTCCACCCTCGCGGCGTTGCCCGGGCGTGAGGAGGGGTCCTCGGCGCGCCGTTCGAGCACCAACAGGTCGTCGGTGCGCGAGACGATCCGGAACGCGCCGCTCACGACCTGGGACCCGATCGCCGTCCACGCGTCGCCGTCGCGTTCGATCGCGTGGCGCGGCTGCGGCCCGCCGTCGGGGCGGTTCATCACGCTCATGAAGTAGGGGGCGGGCGCGGCCAGCCGGAACTCGACCGTCCGGTCGTCGAGCGCTCGCACGCCGATCGCGTCGGCGTCCTCGTTGCGTCGCAGGTAGTGGTCCTGCCCGTTCTCGAGCACGAAGTAGATCGCCACCGACGAGCCCGGGGCGTCCGGGTTCAGGACGCGCTTGATGCCGAACTCGATGTCGTGCGCGGTGAGCGGCTCGCCGTCGCTCCACCGCAGGCCCTCGCGCAGGTGGAACACGTAGCGCAGCCCGTCGTCCGAGATCTCCCAGCGTTCGGCGAGCGAGGGCACGATCGTGCGTTCGGGCCAGGCCTCGACGAGCCGGTCGAACAGCTGCATGCACAGCTGGATGTTCGGCCACGCGATCGCCGAACGCGGGTCGGGGTCGTTGGGCAGGAAGCTCGTCGCGATCCGCACGGTCGCGTTCGGGTGCTCGGCGGGGAGCGGCGGCGTCCAGAAGTCGAACGCCCGCTGGTACATCTCGTTCGCCTCGGCGAACCGCAGCGACATGTGGAACGCGAGCGCGAGCTTGAACAGCACCAGCGCGATCGCGTGCCGCTCCTCGCGCCGCCCGAGGATCGGGAGCAGCTCGCGGTAGTACTCGATCGCCTCGTCGAGCGCGTACTCCTGGCGGGCCCGGTCCCCCGCGCGCAGCAGGCAGACGGCCGCCTTGTCCTCGTCCTCCGCCGCGAGCCAGTGGTGCGCGAGCAACCCGGCCACCTCGTCCTCGCGTCCCGCGTACGCCTCCTCGAGCCAGGCCGCCGCCTTGCCGTGCAGCGCGGTCCGCTGGTCGGTCACGAGCGTCCGGTAGGCGGCCTCCTGGATCAGCACGTGCTTGAACCGGAACTCGGGTTCGGGCCACCGCCGGCTCTCGCGGACGAGGTCGAGCCGCTGGAGCTCGAGCAACGAGCGCTGCACGTCGCCCTCGCCGCCCGAGACCGCCTCGAGCAGCGGCAGGCCGAACTGCCGCCCCAGCACCGACGCGGCCATCAGCGCGTCTCTCGCGTCGGGCTGCAGGCGGTCGATCCTGGCGAGGATGACCTTCTCGACGGTCGGCGGTACCTCGACCTCGACCGCGTGGTCGAACCGCCACCCCTCGCCCTCGCGCACGAGCGCCCCCGAGTCCACGAGCGACCGGACGAGCTCCTCGAGGAAGAACGGGTTCCCCTCGGCCGGCTCGAGGATCCGCCGCTCCATCTCGTCCGGCAGGGTGGTCGCGACCGACGAGCGCGTGGAGCAGCTCGCGGTCGGCCTCCCCCGAGAGCGCCTCGAGCGCGACCTCGCGGGTCCGGTGCGGGAGCTCGCGCGCCGCGCTCTCCTTCACGCGCCAGGACGGGTGGTCGCGTTCGGGCCGCGTCGACAGGACGAGCAGGAGCGCGGACGTCTCGGTGTCCTCCAGCAGGCGTTCGAGCAGCTGGAGCGTCGTCGGGTCGGCCCAGTGGAGGTCCTCGAGGACGACGAAGACCGGCCCGTCCTGCGCAAGACGCGCCAGCAGCTCGCGGATCACGGCGAACGTCCGGTACTGGAGGGCCTCGGGCGAGAGCTCGGCCAGCCGTTCGTGGGCCTCGGGCTCGAGCGACAGCCCGAGCATCGCGCCGAGGTACGGGTAGACCTCGAGCAGCCGGGCGCCGAACAGCCCGTCGAGCGTCCGCCGCAGGGCGAGCCGCACGCGGAGCTCGGGCTCGTCCGCGAGGACGCCGAGCCAGGATCGCAGGAGGTCCCGGAACGGCCAGTACGGCATCGACTCGCCGTAGGAGACGCACCGGCCCTCGATCCACAGCGGGCGCCGCTGCTCGGCGGGCGCGTCCTCGACGTGGCGACGGAGCTCGGCGGTGAGCCTCGTCTTGCCGATCCCCGGCTCGCCGGTCAGGTACAGGATCCCGCCGGCGCCGGCGAGCGCGGCGTCGACGACCTCGACGGCGGTGGCGAGCTCGCGTTCGCGACCGACCAGGCGCACCTGGACCGCCTCGAGCTCGCGCGCGTAGCCGGGCGCCGCGAGGATGCCGCTCGACGCGGTACGCGGTGACGGGTTCGGCCTTGCCCTTGAGCTCGAGCTCGCGGGGTTCGCTCCACGCGAACACCGGCGCGACCCGGCGGTGGGTCTCCTCCCCGACGAGCACCGTCCCGGGTTCGGCCAGGGCCTGGAGCCTCGCGGCGGTGTTGACCGCGTCGCCGAGCGCCGCGTACTCGACGCGGCTCCCGGCGCCGAGCGCCCCGACGACGACCGGCCCGGTGTCGACGCCGACCCGGACGCCGAACCCCTCGTGACCGAACGCGCGCTCGACCTCGCTCGCGTACCCGGAGATCTCGTCGACGACCCGGAGCGCCGCGCGCACGGCGCGTTCGGGATCGTCCTCGTGGGCGGTCGGCGCGCCGAACAGCGCGAGCACGCCGTCGCCGGCCAGGTCCTTCACGGTGCCGCCGAACGCCTCCACCGCACCGATCACGCGCGCGACGGCGTCGTTGACGATCAGCTTGGCGTCCTCGGGGCCCAGGCGTTCGGCGAGCGGGGTCGAGCCCACGAGGTCGGCGAACATCGCCGTGACGACCCGCCGCTCCTCGCGCATCTCCCCGCCCACGTGGGCATTCTCTCGGATGAGGCGGTGAGCGTCCGTGTGAAGGTGGGGTCGAGGAGTGGGTCAGCGGGTCTCGGCGAGCGGGACGAGCGCCTCGGCCTCGGTGCGGATCGCGTCGGCGTCGAGGAGGCGTTCGAGCCAGGCGGGCGGGAGGCCCTGCATGCCGTCGCGGGCGCCGAGCAGGGCGCCCGCCACGGCGGCGTTCGTGTCGGCGTCGCCGCCGAGCGAGACCACGCGCCGGAGCTCGGTCTCGGCGTCGCCGGGGCGCACGAGCGCCTGGAAGCGCCGCGCCGGCCGTGAACAGACAGAACCCCTGATCCGGACCGTCGATCGCGCGCGAACCGCCGACCGCCTCGACGAGGAACTCGAGCTCCTCGCCGCCCTCCAGATCCTCGACGGCGGTGAGGGCCGAGCGCGCGGCGTCGGGTGCTGAGCTCGCCGCGGACGAGCGCCGCGACGCCGAGCGTGACGGCGGTGACCGCGGTCCGGCAGCGACCGTCGACGTGCGTGAGGGCGAGAGAGCGCGGGGCGAGCTCGAGGAGCACGCTCGGGCCGGTTCGCGTAGGCCAGGCCGAGGGGCGCGCAGTACATGACCGAGCCGTTGCCGGCCGAGACCTCCGGGCCGCGCTCGTTCCAGATCGCCTGCGCCGCGGCCTCGGGTGCCTCGCCGGCCGCGATGCGGCGCAGGACGCGCCCGGTGAGGGTGCCGACGTCGGGCGGGTCGGAGCGGAACCACGCGAGGTGGCGTTCGAGCACGTCGGCCGGGTCGAGACCGCCCCGGGCGGCGAGCGAACGCATCAGGTTCCGGGCCATCGCGGTGTCGTCGGTGGTCGAGCCCGGGGGTTCGCCCAGCCAGGGTCGCTCGAACGCCGGGATCGGGTCGGGGACGTTGCGGGCGCGCAGGAACTCGAACGGGGCTCCGAGCGCGTCCCCGAGCGCGAGCCCGAGGGCGCTGCCCACGACGCGATCGGCGAGGTCCATCGGGCCGCCGAGCCTACCTCGGGCGGTGGGCGGTGGGCGGCGCCGGGCGCCTCGCTCCGAGCTCCGTCAGGGTTCTGACAGACAGACCCTGACGCCACCCTGACCGCTCTCCGCCCCGACGCCCCCCGCTGACCTCCGGCCACCGACCCCCGCCCGCTGGTAACCTTGCTGGCCGCTATGGACAAAGTCGGACCTCGTCATCGGATGTGCCGCCGGGCTGGAGTCGCCCTCTGTGGGCGCCCGAACTGCCCGTCGGCCAAGCGCCCCTACCCGCCCGGCATGCACGGCCGCGGGCCGCAAGCGCATCTCCGAGTACCAGGTCCGCCTGCTCGAGAAGCAGAAGCTCCGGCACATCTACGGGGTCGGCGAGCGCCAGATGCGTACCTACTACGAGAAGGCGCCAGCCGCAAGAGCGGGGTCACCGGCGAGGAGATGATCCGCCAGCTCGAGACGCGCCTGGACGCCGTGATCCTGCGGCTCGGGTTCGCGCTCACCCAGCGCCAGGCCCGCCAGCTCGTCAGCCACGGTCACGTGAAGCTGAACGGCCGCCGCCTCGACGTCCCGAGCGCCCAGGTCAAGCCCGAGGACACGATCGAGCTCTCGGACAAGGCGAAGAACTTCGTCTACGTGAACGAGGCGATCCAGCTCACGCCCGATCCGCCTCCGTACCTGTACCGCAACACCGACCAGTTCCAGGGCACGATGTCCCGGTACCCCGAGCGCAACGAGATCCCGCTCCCGGTCCCGATCGAAGAGCGACTGATCATCGAGTTCTACTCGTAGGTCACCCCTCCGGAGGATCGCTCCCGGACGGGTCCTCGGCATCCGGTTCCGAACGGCGACGCGAGCGACGTCCGCGCCCCTCGGATGGGCTCTTTACATGCGCCTCCGCGCGCTCCAACGCCGCCTCCCCGACGTCGTAGCTCTTCGTGTAGGTCGACAGGAACGCCTGGAGCGTGGCAGCGATCGGCAACGCGAAGAACGCACCCACGAACCCCCCGACCGCCCCACCCGCCATCGCGGCGCCGAACGCGACCCCCGGGTTGAGCTCGATCGTCTTCGCGCTGATGCGCGGGCTGAGCACGTAGTTCTCGACCTGCTGGTAGACCACGATCTCGATCAATACGATGATCGCGGCCGTGGGCCCGTTCTCGGCGAGAGCGACGACGAGCGGGAGCACGCCGCCGACATAGGTGCCCACGATGGGGATGAACTCGGCGATGAACGCCGAGACCACCGCGAGCGGCAGGGCGTACGGCACGTCCAGGACCTGCAGCGTGATGTACATCAACGCCCCGTTGATCGCCGCGAGCAGCAGGCGCGAGTAGAGGTAGCCGCCCATCCTCTGCAGCGCGGTCTCCCACGCGAAGAGGAAGCGATCCTGCCGCTCGGGCGGCATCCGAGACAAGATGGCCCGCCGCACCTGCGGACCCTGCGCGGTCAGGTAGAAGGTGAAGAGCCCGATCGTGAAGATCGTGAAGACCGCGCTCACCCCGGCGGCGATCCCGCCGAAGAGGTCCCGCTGGTGATCCTTCAGGAACTCGATGAGATGCGTGGTCGCGTCGGCGGCCGCGGCTCGCTGAGAGGCCGAGAACAGCGTGAAGTCGAAGTGATCGCGCGTGAACGCGTTCAGCTTGTCCACGTACATCGGGAGTTTGTCGACGACCTGGTTCGCCTCGCGTGCGAGCACGGCGGCCAGGCCGACCGCGAGCAGGACCAGGAACACGAACACCGCCGACGAGCAGGAGCCCCGTCGCGCTGCCGCGGCGCCACCCTCGCCGCTCGTGCAGCCAGATCACACCGGGCTCGAGCGCGAGCGCGAGCAGCGCGGACATCACGAGGTAGCCGATCAGGCTCCGCTGGGTCCCGAGGAACCACAGCGCCGCCAGGGTGACCAGGACGGCGAGGATCGCGTACCGGACGCTCTGACGGATCAGCTCCATGGTTCGAGAGTCCGACACGTCGCTTACGTCGCCGCTGACCTCAGGCACGCGCTCGTCCATCTCGCACCCCTCCTGCACCGCGTGTAGCCGAGGTGATGCGGGCTGTCAAACCGGTTCCGGACCCGACCCACGCGCGGCCGGCTTCCTGGCGAGGAACACCACTGTCGCCGTGTCCGGAGTCGGAACTTCCGCGGTCCAATCCGCGCGAGCTCGATGTCCTCGAACCCGGCGACGCTCAGCATCAGCTCGATGTGGTTCGCCGTGTACATCGTCATGACGAGGAGATAGGTCTCGTCCCAGAACCTCGTCGCCGCGTCGCATCGAGGCCTCGACCTCCATCGTGAGGCGCTGCGAGAGCGGATCGACCTCCACCGTCCGAGAGCGGAACGCGTACTCGGCGCCGTCCGACCCGGTTCGCCACTCCGGCTCGTCGAACGGCTCCGGCAGGGCTCGTCGACCCTCCGCGGTCCAGTAGCGACCACCCCTCCGCGTCCGAGTAGGGCAACTCGTGGTCGAGGACGAGCAGGCCGCCGGGCTCGAGGAGGTCGTAGAGCCGCCGGAGCGCCTCGCGATCGTGGTCGGGGTTGCCGCCGAGGCCGAACGAGCCGCACGCGTAGATCGTCCGATAGGTGCGTGGCAGGTCGAGCTCGTGGGTCGCCTGCTCGTAGAGGTCCGGCGCGAGGCCTTCGCGCTCGGCGACCTCGCGGCATCGAGCGAGCATGTCCGGAGAGAGGTCGGAGCCGTCGACGTCGAAGCCCTCACGCAGGAGCGGGATCAGGACACGGCCCGTCCCGCACGCCACGTCGAGCGCCGGCTGGCCCGCCTCGACGAGGGGGCGGAGGAACTCGATCTCGGGCCCGCCGTGGTGGAACTCGGCCCACCACGTCGCGACGAGGCCATAGTGCCAGGTCCGAGGCTCGGACGGCGGGTCGGGAGACACCGTGGCATCGTAGCGACCCGCCGAAGCCGAGTTGGCGTCACCCAGCATGCTGGACGGAAGCGATCAGGCGTGGCGCTCGTCCATCAACGAGAGCAGGCTTCGTGGTGGTGTTCCAGTTGCCGATCGTCACCCTCTGATAGATCGGCGACGAGACGATCGCTGTTCAGGCGGCTCGCCGTGGCCTTCGCGGTGAGCCTGGAGAAGTACAGGACGCCGGTGCCGGCTGCGCCGCGTCGACGGCCGGGTTCGTGGGCACGGCCTTGATCGCCGTCTTCGCCGACAGCGGCTCCTTCAGGAAGATGGCGTCGTACCGGTACGTCGCGGGCTGGGTCTCCGAAGCCCTTCGGCGCGCCGGCGACGACGGCCTGCATCTGCTTCCGGCTGCGCACCACCACGGTCGGCACGTAGTCGAACGCGTCGGCGAGCATCGCCTCGATGCGGGCCGCGAGCTCCGACCGCGCGGCCCGAGGCCGGAACAGGACGTTCCCGCTCTGGATGTACGTGGCGACCTCGTCGAACCCCTCCGCCTCGAAGGCCGCCTTCAGCGCCGGCATCCTGATCAGGTTGTTGCCGCCGACGTTGATCCCTCGGAGCAGCGCCACGTACCGAGTCATCACGCGTCCCGCCGCGGCCACGTCCACGCGTACGCGACGATCAGCACCAGCAGCGCGATCTCGGCGGCGCTGAGGAACAGGTAGTACGCGTCCTCGCCGATCGCCGCGGCGACGATCGACGCGACGTACACGTCGCGAGCACGATGTTCATCCAGCGGCAGACGCCGGTCGCAGGACCAGCGCGAGGAAGACGATCAGGGTCGCGATCGCGATGTAGACGGAGACCGCGAACAGGAAGCCCTGGGTCATCCTCGATTCCGGCGATCTCCCCCGTCGAGCACGTCCTCGATCTGCCCGGCTTCGAAGAACCCGAAGATGTCGCCGTAGGCGAACAGGAACAGCATCCCGATCCACAGGGCCGAGATCTTGAACCGGACTCCGACCCTGTGGTCCTCGAGGCGCTCGTCGTGGACGTCGACCACCTCGTTCCTCCCTCCGTGTGCGTGTGGTGAGCCTAGTCGCGCGCGAACCCGGCCTGCTGGCATGATGCCGGGTGTTCACCGAGCGGCCGAGGAGCGAGCATGGAGAAGCCGAAGAGCGTCGGGGCACATCTGAAGTCGCTCCCCGCCGACCAGCGGCCGCGGTCCAGAGGCTGCGCGAGACGATCGCCGCCGCGGTGCCCGAGGCGGAGGAAGGGGTCACGTACAGCATGCCGGGGTTCCTGCTCGACGGGCATGGGTTCGTGGCCTACGCCGCGTTCAAGGACCACTACAGCTTGTTCCCGATGAGCTCGAGAGCGGTCGAAGCCCACCGGGACGAGCTCGGGGAGCGGGTGACCGGCAAGGGGACGATCCGGTTCGAGTACGACCGCCCCTGCCAGGCGCTCGTCAAGAAGGTGGTCCGAACGCGCGTGGCCGAGGCCACAGCCAGGAGCACGAAGCGGACGTGACCTCGCCTACGTCCTCGCGGCACCGGCGCGTCCTGCCCCGGTCGCGGCGCAGCGATCCTCGGGTCGCGCACGCCCTTGACCAGCTGGTACCCGACGACAAGACCTCGAGTAGACGGGGATCAGGACGTACGGCGAGATCGTCTCGGCGACGCCGGGCGCGAGGAACTGCACGAAGCACGTCTACGACGTACGCGAACCCTCCGAGCGCCAGCAGGCACGCCGAGCACCTCGGGAACAGACCCGGACCGCACCACCAGGTACCGAGCGGCACGAGCCACAGCCCGAAGAACATCTGCGCGATCAGGTAGCCGTTGTGGTGCAGGTCCACGAACAGCATCGTCAGCCGGTCCGATCCCACGGGACTCGCGAGCCCGCTCCCGTCGCGATGGACAGCGCCATGTACTGGTTGAGCAGGTTGAGCGAGATGATCGCGACGCTGATCGCGACCAGGACCACCATCGCTCGCGCGACCAGCTCGTTCACGTGCCTCAGCAACAGGTACAGCGCCATCGCCGTGAACAGGAAGAGCGTGGCCTGGACGAGATCGGCCACGAACCCGAGCCGGAACAGCGTCGCGGACGAGCGGATGTTCTCGGCCGTCGCCGTCGGGTCGCCGGGTTCGACGATGCTCAGCGGACGACCAGCTCGGCGAACCCGCCGAGCACCGCCACGACCAGGTACAGGATCCGGCGATCCTCGCGAGCCGTTCTCGGACGTCATCACGATCTCCTTCCTCGGGCGAGCTCAGCTCAGGACGGAGACGACGATCTTCCCGCGGGGTGGCCCTCCTCGAGGTACCGGATCGCGTCGGCGGCCTCGACCAGCGGGTACGTGCGGTCGACGACCGGGTGACCGTGCCGGCCTCGATCAGCTCGGCCAGCGCCTGCGAGGTCCTCCCGGTTCTCCGTCGAGGTCAGCCCGCCGAGCTTCTGGCTGACGAAGAGCGAGATCGCGGCGCGCGGAGCATCCCGCGGAAGAAGCCGCCGGTCCAACGGCCGCCCCCGTCGCCGCCGACGATCACGAGGGTCCCCCTCGGGGTGAGCGCGCGGCGCAGCTGCCGTAGCGGGCGGCGGCCCGCCGTGTCGACGATGACGTCCCAACGTCGCGACCCGTCGGTGAACTCCTCGCGCGTGTAGTCGATGACGTCGTCCGCGCCGATCGACCGGACCAGGTCGAGCTTCGCCGTGCTGCACACGCCGGTGACCTCGGCGCCCATCGCCTTGGCGATCTGCACCGCGAGCGTGCCCACGCCGCCGCCCGCGCCGATCACCAGCACCCGCTGCCCCGGCTGCACCTTCGCCGACGTCGCGCAAGCGCCTGGAGGGCGGTGAGCCCGGAGATCGGAACCGCGGCGGCCTGCTCGAACGTGAGCCGCGCGGGCTTGCGGGACGAGCTTGTCGGCCGGCGCGACCGCGAGCTCGGCGAACGAGCCGTCGGCGATGCCCATCACCTCGTCGCCCGGGCGGAAGCCGCGTGACCGCCGCGCCGACCGCCTCGACCGTCCCCGCGACGTCCCAGCCCGGACGCGCGGCCTTCGGTCGTGCGGAACCCGAGCATGCGGGCGGGCGAAGTACGGCGGCCCGTCATGACGTGCCACACGTCCGGGCCGGCCGCCGGCCGCGTGCACCCGGACGAGCACATCGTCGTCCCCGACCACCGGCTCCTCGACGTCCCGCAACTCCAGCACGTCGGCGGAGCCGTAGCGGTCCTGGACGATCGCCTTCATGGCTCCTCCTCCGTCCGGACTCGCCGGATGGTGTACGCCGTACACCTCTCGGCGTACCCTAGGGTGTACGGCGTACACTTGTCAAGCCCCGGGTTCGCCCGGGTCTGCGAAGAGGAGACGGCTGGATGGCCACGAAGATCGAGCAGGCCGCGCGACCCCGCGAGCCGCTGACCAAGGAGCGGATCCTGCAGGCCGCCGTCGCCCTGGCCGACGAGGGCGGCGTCGAGTCGCTCAGCATGCGCAGGATCGCGCAGGAGCTCGGCGTCGTGCCGATGGCGCTCTACAAGCACGTGGCCAACAAGGACGAGATGCTCGACGGCATGGTCGATGTCGTCGTCGGCGAGATCGACCCGCCGCTCGAGGGCGCCGACTGGAAGACGCGCGATGCGCGAGCGGATCCTGTCGGCCCGCCGGGCGCTGCTCCGCCACCCGTGGGCGTCGCAGGTCATCGAGTCGCGCGACGAGCCCGACGCCGGCGGTGCATCGCCTACATGGACTCGATGATCGGGATCTTCCGCGCCGGCGGCTTCTCGATCGACCTCACCCACCACGCGATGCACGCGATGGGCAGCCGGCTTCTCGGGCTTCTCCCAGGAGCTGTTCGACGACACGCGCGAGCGATCCGGATGAGGAGGCGAGGCGATGTACCGCAGATGGCCGAGCGAGTACCCCAACATCGCCGAGCTCGTGCTCGCGCGCGATCACCCACGACGAGGGACGATCGTCGGCGGCGGGTGCGACGACCAGTTCGAGTTCGAGTTCGCCCTCGACCTGATGCTCGACGGTCTCGAGCGGCTGCGCGAAGGTGAAGCGGGCTAGTCGTCCACGCGTCCCATCGTCAGGTTGACGGTCGTCCCCGTCATCCCGCTGGCCTGATCGGACGCCAAGAACGCCGCCACGTTCGCCATCTCCTCGAGGGTCATCAGCCGTTTCGGGTGGGTCCTGCTCGCGAGCATCTCCTGCCACTGCTCCCAGGTCGTCCCCGAGGCCTCGGCGCGAGGCTCGAAGGCGTCGCGGATCGTGCGGGACTCCGGCATCGCCTGCGGCCGCAACCCGACCACGCGGATGCCGTGCGGCGCGAGCTCGGCGGACTTATCCTCGGGTGAGCGCCTCCTTGACCGCCTGCGCCGGACCGTACCCGCCCACCAGCGGGATGCCCTTCCCGCGCGTGGAGCGGCGGTGACGGTCATCATCATGCCCGACCCGTTCGGCACCATCCGGCGTGCCGCCAGACGCGCGGTCAGGAAGTACGACCTGGTGGCGCGCCCCACCAATCGGCAGGAAGAACCGCTCGACGTCGAGGTCGACCAGCGGGATGCCCACTCTCGATTCGCGCTCGGGATGCCGACCGCGTTGAACGAGATGTCGACGCGGTCCACCCTCCTCGATCACGGACCGGAGGTGCTCGTCCACGGCGGGCTCGTCGAGCGCGTCGACCTCCGCCGCCTCCGCGTACTCGCCGTCGGCGACGATCTGCTCGGCGATGATCTCGACGGGCGCGAGGTTGCGCCCGGTGAGAAAGAGCCTGGCCCCCTCGCGCGCGAAGGCGTTCGCGACGGCGCCGCCGATCCCGCCTCCGGCTCCGTAGACCACCGCGACCTTGTCCCTCAGCATCATGGCTCGTCCCTCCCGTTCCTCAGTCGCGCCCGTACTCGTCGTGCCTGCGGATCCAGAGCTGCCAATCGTCGTCACCCTCGTCGCGCCCCTTCGGGGCGTGGTCGATGATCGGGTAGTAGGTCATGACGAACTCCAGACTGCGCCACGTCGTCGAGTACGCGTGGCAACGTGTTGCCCTCCCGGACGAACGCGCTGAACCCGGGCTCTCGGTGAGGTAGCCGGCGATGTCGGTGCCGGCCGCGCGGGCGTTGCTCTCGACGATCGGCGGGTAGTCGCCCTCCAACTCCTGGGACGGGAGGAGGACCTGCGCCACGGCTTCGCGAGACTCCTCCAGCGTCTGCGAGAAGCCGAGGTCGACGTTGAAGTCGCCGGGTGAGGCCGAGACCCACGGGATGCTCCAGCCCATGCGGCGCTGGTACGTCTGGATCTTCACGACGGTGCCCGGGAGACAGGATCATTGTCGCGTCCCGGGCGTTCAGGTGCGGGACGACGCCGTCGATCGAGTCGGCGATCGACGAGTTGATCGGGCACCCGGACTCGTAGCTCGGCCCGAACATGAAGTGGTAGACGAGGAGCTGGGACCGCCCGTCGAACAGCTCGGCGAGCGACGTCTCCCCCTCGTCCGTCCCGAAGCGGGAGTCCTTCTCCACCCGCACCCAGGGAAGGTCCCGACGTGCCTGCGCGATCTCGTCGCCCAGCCTGGGTGCTCCTTCTCTCGCTCCAGCAGCTCCTCGCGCTCCGCCAGCCACTCCTCGCGCTTTCCGATCGTGTGACCCGCCATGGCTCTTCCTCCTCGACGTCGGGTCCGGCTCCTACCGACACCGATCCGAGGGCAGACTGGGCGGTCTCGGTCGCCCAGTTCGCGGCGCTGCGGTGTCGGTACCCATGACGATGAGCGCCAGGGGCGTGGGGCTAGGGTGGAACGGTGACGGACGGATGATGGCGAGGGCGCGCGCCGGGAACGGCGAGGCGTTCCGAGAGTTGACCGAGCCCTACCGCCGAGAGCTCCAGGTGTACTGCTACCGGATGCCGGGGGGCTCTCCAGGACGCCGAGGACGCGCTCCAGGACACGCTCCTGAGCGCCTGGCAGGGCCTCGCCGGGTTCGAGGGAGGGCCTCGTTCCGCACGTGGCTCGACCTAATCGCCACCAACCGGTGCCTCAACGCGCGGCGTTCGGCCGGCCGACGCCCGGCCAAGGAGTGGAACATCGCTGAGTACCAGCCTCCGGAGCCGACCCGGCTCGGCGAGTTCGTCTGGCGCGAGCCCTTCCCCGACGCACTCCTCGAGGGGGCGATGGACGTGCCGCTCGGGCCGGAGGCCCGGTACGAACAGGCCGAGTCGATCTCCCTGGCGTTCGTGACCGCCCTGCCAGATCCTGCCGCCCCGCCAACTCGCCGGGTCGTCCTGCGCGACGTCCTCGGGTTCCACGCGAGCGAGGTGGCGGACATGCTCGATACGACGGCAGACTCGGTCAACAGCCTCCTCAAGCGGGCTCGCGCCAACCTGCAGCGCCGGCTGTCGACCGACGCCGATCGCGAGGCGGCCCCCGCCTCCGACTCGCCCGCCGAGCGAGCAACGGTGGCGGAGTTCGTCCGCGCGTACGAGTCCGGCGATCTCGACGCGCTGGTCGCCCTGCTCACCGACGACGTGTTCCTCTCGATGCCGCCGCTCCCGCTCGAATACGAGGGCCTCAACGCCGCCACACGCTTCTAC
>CAVUTN010000003.1:0-163878 GCA_963744515.1 uncultured Actinomycetes bacterium
TTGGCTCGAAGGAGCAGTGGGCAAGCACTGTCCCGTTGCTTCGGCCCCCCGAGAGCGATCGCGCCGCTGCCGTTCTCGACGACCTCGATCGAGCCCAGGATCCAGAATCCATCGGGCGACGGGGCGTGGAGATGGGAATGCCGGGTTCGGCCGACGTGTGAGCGGTCACGGCGCCAGCGTCGGCTGCACCGCTGAAAGGTCGCTGAAAAGCTCGAGTCAGCGGGCCACACGCCTGCGACACCGGGGACTCATGAGCCGAGCACGACCGTGCGTCCATGCGCACGATCGGTCGGCTCGGTATTTCGGCCCTTGCTCTGTTGGCGCTCACCTGGGATGGTCTCTGGAGGAGGGGGGAGGCCTCTCCGTTGGAGATCAGGCCCGGGATCGTAGTTTTCACAAGAGGACACGGCCCAGCAAGAGCCGGCCCGGTGGGCGGTGGCGCGGTTCGGTCGTGCGGGCCTCGACATCCCCACGGTCAAGATCCGCTTCCACGGCGACGCGTCCGGGTGCGGCGGTCACCTCGGCTACGCGAAGGATGGTGGCGTCGACGGGTGCACCGTGCTCGTCAACGAGATGGCCCGCAGGAACCTCCTCCACGAGATCGGGGCATATCTGGATAGACCATCACGTGTCGAGCCGCCGCGGACCCGCGAGCGCTTCCTCGAGCTGCGCGGCCTGCAGACCTGGAACGGATCGAACGGACCCCTGGGAAGAGCGCGGCTACGAGCAGGGTGCCGAGGTGATAGGCGTGGGCGCTCGGAACGAGGGTAGGTCTGGCGCAGAATCACCCGACAACGATTTCCAGGTCCAGCTTGGTGCCGCGTTCGAGCTCCTCAGCGGGTCGGGGTGGCGGTGCTTCGCTAGGCGATGGAGACGGCGTCACCCGTAGTCGGGCCACGCGGCGTCGAGCTCGGGCGAGGGTCTCGGCGAGGCTGGTCGGGTCCTTCGGCCGCGTATCGCATCATCGCCTTCCAGAAGAGGTCGGCGCCGATGGTCCGGCGGCATGAGGTCGGATGCGTCGAACCGGAAGGCGTCGTCGGCGAGGGCGGCATTGATGATTGCTTAGCTTCTAATACAGCGGGAACGGCTCGTAGTTCGACAGGTCGAAGCGGCGGTTCGGCGAGAGATACGGGGATGACGCCGCGAGGCGACGGCCGTACTCGGGACCCGAGCATGTAGCGGACGACCTCACGGACCTCGGGCCGGTCCGAGAAGACGCCCATGATGTCGCCGGCGCCCACGACGGCCGGTGATAGGGCGCCGACGGAGGGGAACGGGAAGATGTCGGTCGTGGTCCCGACCGATCAGGCGGTACGAAGCCCGCGCCGAAGTCGGGGAACTCGTATAGCCAGCACCCCGGGGGATCATCCTTGACCATGGGGAGCTGCGCCCTGTCGAAGGGACGTTCGACGGCACCCTCGGCGAGGTATCCCTTCGTGAACAGGATCTGCCCGAGGCGCTCGAACGCGTCGCGTACCGGCGCGCTGTCGAAGGGGATCTGTGGAGCGTCCACTGGTCGTAGGCCTGTGGGCCGGCCGCCTTCAGCAGGAGGTTCTCGATCCAGTCGGTCCCGGCCACCCCGGGCGAGCCCGACCCCCATCCCATGCACCACGGCGTGTTGCCATCACGAACCAATCGATCGCTGAGCGCGATGAGTTCGTCCCACGTCCGTGGGGTGGAGGACCCCTCGTTTCAAGCTCTGGCTTCGGATACCAAACGAGGCTCTTGAGATTGATGCTCACGAACGCGCCGTAGGTGGCCCCCTTCGAAGCCGGCCATGATCCATCGTCACCGATCGTCCCGAGGGAGACGAGATAAGGACTCTGGTCGTTCCTCAGGGCGTCGAGGTCCAGATACCTGCCAAGGTCGATGAGGTGGCCTTCGCGAGCCAGGTCAAGGATGGTGCCGGGCTGGGGAGCGACGGCGATATCGGTGGGTCGCCCTCGGCGACGCTCTCGGCCACGTAGTCGTGTGCGAAGGGGTTCCCGACGATGCGGACATCGATCCGGTTTCGGCGGTGAACAACGCGAACTCCTTGTCGAAGATCTCCACCCGGTCAGGGTCGTTCCCGCCGAACAGGGTGACCTGGGTACCCGATAGGGGAGCAACGGCCGGTGCATCGGGGACGGCGCCGCGCGCCTCGGCCTCGGTCCCTCGGAAGACGCGTCGGGAGCGGCGGACACGTCGACGTCCCGATGAATCGCCGACACTCTGCGGGGTGAGGGGTCGGCTGACACCTGCTCGAGCGGCTTTCAGGAGCTCGGGGAGCGGGAGCTCGTACATGCCCCTGAGCCCGAGCGGGCCCGCGACCAGGCTCGTCTCGCTGCTCGCGACCGGGTACTCGATGCGGCCTCCTGCATCGCCCAATGAAGGGCATTACGGTGTCGGCCGGGACCTTCTGACCGATCGATGCGCTCATGCCGATCGCCTGAAGGGCGAGGAGCACACTCGAGTCGGGATCGGTCTTAGGTTCGAGAGGGACGCGCTCTTGAGGGCCAAGACCGTCGATTCCGTCACGACTTCGTTCGGCTTCGCGACTACGCCTCACGGAGACGGCGGTGAGCGAGGCGGCTAGGACGAGCGCCGCCGCCAGCACGGCGACCAGCCCGCGAAGGCGGGTGCGGGCACGGCGCTCGAGGGTGAGCTCGCGCTCGTGGCGCATCCGCTCGGCCATCCCTCGGCATCCCTGTGGGCGACGCTCGCGTCGAGGAACTCGCGTTCGTTCTCGGTGAGCCGAACCGGTCGCCTCCCGCCGGCCTCCTCGGCCTGCGCGAGCCGGATCCCCGACAACAGGTAGTCGGAGCTTCGGTCCGCATGGATCCATTCCTTCGTCCCCGACGAGATCCTCGCGCGCTGCCGCAGAGTCCTCCCGGGCATCGTCGATCCATCCGCGCAGGCGCGCCCATTCGCGGAGCAGGGCTTCGTGCGCGATCTCGACCGTCGGCTCCCGCGTGTCGGGGTCGCGATCGAACGAGAGCAGCCGGTGACGCCCGAACGTCTCGATGACGGCGTCCATCGTCTGCGGCGTCGGCGAGCGTCGCGAGCTCCGAACGCCGGACGCGCCGGCGCGTGTCCTCGGTGCCCTCGCCCAGCGTCACGAGCCGCAGGAACAGCTGCCGGCACGCGTCGCGGCCGGCTCGTTCATCGGCTCGAACAGCTGCTCCGCTCGTCGAGCGAGCGCGCCGGAGACCCGGCCGATCCGCCGGTAGCCGTCGAGGGTGAGCGTTCGGCCGTCGGCGCGCTCGGCGAGCTCGGTGAGCGCGTACTGCAGGAGCGGGAGCGCGCCCGGGCCGATCGGCGACGTCGGCGATCATCTCGGCGAGCAGCCGCGGTTCGACCACGAGGCCCGCCTGATCGGCGGGCGCCACGATCGCCCGTTCGAGCTCCTCGGGTGCCATCGGCGTGATCGCCTCGGTCCGTGCTGCGAGCAGGTCGCCGAAGCCGGGAACCGACAACGGAGCGTCGTAGAAGTCCGCCCGCAGGGTCGCGACGACGCGGACCCGGCTGTCCGGCTCCAGCGCGGCCGCTCGGAGGCCCGCGAGGAACGTGCGTGCGCTCGACGTCGTCCTCGATCATCGTGAAAAGCTCTTCCAGCTGGTCCACGACGATCAGCAGCTCGGCCTCGGGGTCGGGGAGGACGCGGTCGACCGCCCGGGCGATGCCGAGCTCGTCGCGCTCGAGCTAGCTCCATCAGCGAGGGCGGCGGCTCGACGGCAACGCCCAGGAGCGGCGGTCTCGAGCTCGCGGAACGGGTGCGACCCGGGCAGCAGCTCGATCACGTACCAGCGCTCCGAGCCCGGGATCGCGCCCGCGCCGCAGCGCGGGCACCAGCCCGGCCCGAACCACCGAGGACTTCCCCGACCCGGAGGGCCCACGACCGCGAGGAACCGCGCCGCGGGGTCGTCTTCGGCCAGGCTCTCGGATCAGCCGCTTGATGACGGCCTCTCGCCCGAAGAAGTCGACCGGCGTCCGCCTCGAGGAACGCGCGCAGGCCCTTGTACGGGTTGCGGGTCGGACCCGCTCGGTTCGTCGGCGACGCGGCGTCCCCTCGAGCGCGGCCCGGAACTCCGCCGCGACCTCGTCGACGTCGGGGAACCGGTCGCCTCGGGTCCTTCGCGGTCGCGCGCGCGATCACCTCGTCGACCGCCGCGAGGCAGGTCCGGGCGGAGCGTCGCACCGAGGGGAGCGCGTCGCGCACGTGGCGGTCGAGCAGGCGGTGAGTGAGGACTCCGGGAACGGATGCTCGCCCGTGAGCATCTCGAACACGACGATCCCGAGCGCGTAGACGTCCGACCTGGGGCTGGCGGGCTCGAGCCGGATCTGCTCGGGCGACAGATACGCCGGGCGTCCCGCGCATCATCGTGCCCGTCGCTCGCTCCGGCGACCCGGCGTCGAGCGCGACGCCGAAGTCCGTGAGGTAGGCGTTGCCCTCCTCGTCGAGGAGGACGTTGCCGGGCTTCACGTCGCGGTGCACCACGCCCTGGCGGTGCGCCGCCGCGAGCGCCGAGGCGACTGCTCGACGATCGACACCACGCGCGACGGCTCGAGCGGGCCGGCCTCGAGCAGGTCCTCGACGCTGCCGCCGCGCAGGAACCGCATGACCAGGTAGGCGGCATCCGGCTCGCGCCAGTAGTCGTAGAGCGGCACGACGTGCGGGTGCTCGAGCCGGGCGACGATCTGCGCCTCGTGGTCGAACCGGCGGACGAAGTCCGGGTGGTTGGCGAGCTCGGGATGCACCGCCTTGATCGCGACCTCGCGCCCGACCTGCGGCTGGATCGCGCGGTAGACGACGCCGAACGCGCCCTCGCCGACCTGCTCGAGCAGCCGGTAGCCGCGGAGCGGCTCGCCCTCCAGGTCGAGGTCGGGGTCCTCGCGAAGGATGCGCTCGTGCAGCCGCCGGAGGTCGGGCGACGGGTCGACGCCGAGCTCGCGGGCCAGGACCGTCGCGCGCCCGTTCGTACGCCGCGAGCGCGTCCGCCGGCCGCCGCGACCGGTACAGCGCGAGCATGAGCAGCTCCCACAGGCGTTCGCGCAGCGGGATGCTCGCGCGTGAGGGCCTCGAGCTCGCCGATCGACCTCGCCGTGCCGGCCCTCGGCGAGGTCGGCCGCGATCCGCTCCTCGAGCGCCTGGAGTCGCAGCTCGTCGAGCCGGGCGATCTCGGCCGGCGAGCGACGGCTCGGACGCGAGGTCGGCGAAGGCCGGGCCCCGTCCACAGCGCGAGCGCCTCGCGCAGCACGGCCCCGGCGCGGCCCGGGCTCCCGTTCGCGAGGCGCGCCTCGCGCAGGAGGCGTTCGAAGCGCGCCGCATCGAGCTCGTCGGCGGTCGGCATGCAGGACGTAGCCGGGCGGCGCGGCCCTCGATGCGCTCGGGGCCGAGCGCCTTGCGCAGGTGCGAGATGTAGCTGTGGAGCGTCCCCCGCGCGGCCTCGGGCGGGTCGCTCGCCCCAGACCTGGTCGATCAGGGCGTCCGCGGGGACCAGCTCGTTGGCGCGGACGATCAGGTGGGCCAGCACCGCCGTTGCTTGGGCCCGCCGAGCGGAGATCGGACCGTTCGTCCTGTACGGCCTCGACCGGGCCGAGCACCTTGAACCGCATCCGCGGACCGTACGGCTCCGGCGCCGCGGTTGGGAAGGTTCGCCCTGCTCGGGAGGCTGGTCCGGCGTCTTGGAGGCGTCCATGCGGCGCAGCCTGGACCGGGCACCTTGTAAGCCGCTTGAGGCCTTGGGGACGGCCGGCGCTTCAAGCGACCTTCAAGCGTTCTCAATCGGGCTGCAGGGAGCCGAGGGCGACCGTGCTCGCATGGGCACGAAGATCGCAACGAGGCTCCTGGTCCCGGTCCTGCGGGCGCGGCGCTCGCCGGCCGCGGGCGTACACGTGGAACGGGACCGGAGCCCGTGACCGTCGCCGACACGGTATCGCGTGTTCGGCGCCGATCGCCGAGCACAGCGCCTGGTCCGGTGGGCGGTCGGCACGCTTCGAGACGCGCGGGGCTCGAGGTGCCAGCCGATCGACGGTCCACTTCCACCCGGACACGTGCGGGTGCTACGGGCACCTCGGCTCGGCAGCTGGGACGGCCGCCTCGACGTGTGCATGGTGCACGTGAGCGAGATGGCCCGCGACGCCCTGCTGCACGAGATGGGCCACGCCTGGATCGAACGAGAACGTCTCCGACGACGGTGCGCGAGCGGTTCCTCGGCATGCGGGGGCTGCGGCCTGGAACGAGACCGGCGTGATCTGGGACGAGCGCGGGTTCGAGCACGGCGGCCGAGATCATGGCGTGGGCGCTCGGCAACCGGCACATCGCGCCGGCGATCCCGGACCAGGATCCCGCGCGGCTCGACCGCCGGGTTCGAGCTCCTGACCGGGGGCTCCCGCTCCCGCCCCCGGCAACGTGACGCTAGACGAAGTGGCTCGGGTCGGGCTGCGGTTCCCTGGCGGCCAGCCCGGGTAGTCGTCGCCCGGGTACTCGGACGGGTTGCCGTAGCAGTCGGTCGATCGGCGGGAGCGGCTGCGCGTCGGTGCGCGGGTTCCTCTCGAACGCGAACGCGTGCTCGAAGTTGTGGGTGCGCTCGATCCGCTCGGTGAGGTACGGCAGCCCCCAGTTGTCCGAGACGAACCGGAGCGGGCTCGAGAACTCGCCCTCGGCGTCGTCGACGTAGCCCTTCCTCGCGTACGGGCTGATCACGAGCATCGGGACGCGGAACCCGAACCCGAGGTCGTCGACCGTCGGGCGGCGGCACGTGGTCGTAGAAGCCGCCCCACTCGTCCCAGGTCAGGAAGATCGCCGTGTGCTCCCAGTCGTCGCTCTCCATCACCGCGTTGACGACGTCGGTGAGCCAGTTGTGCGCGAAGCACGTGCTCTCGGGCGGGTGGTCCGAGAGCTCGAACCGCGGCGTGACCCACGTGACCGCGGGGAGCCGTCCGGCGCGGATGTCCTGCGGGAGCCGGTCGACCGAGCGGATCCGTTCGGGGCGCCACAGGTCGGTGTGGAAGACGCCCTCGATGCCGTTCAGCGCGTTCCAGAAGTACCCGGATTGCCCGGGCTGGGCGGCGTAGTACGCCCAGGACACGCCGGCGCTCTCCAGTTGCTGCGGGGACCGTCTCGAACGTGAAGCACGAGTCGTGCTTGGTGAGGTTCCCCTGCTCGTCCTTCACGAGCACGAACACGTTCTTGCCGACCGCGTCGCAGCCCCAGCTCTTGAAGGTCCGGCCGTCCTGCAGCTGGCGGGTCTCGATGTTCTCGGGGTTGTCGAGCGCGCCGCCGGACTGTCCGGCCACGAAGAAGAAGTGGTTCGGGTAGGACGGGCCGCCGACCGAGGCGAAGAAGTTGTCGCAGAGCACGTAGTCCTTCGCCCAGGACCAGTAGTTCGGGATCGACGGTCCCCTCGAACTGCGTGTAGGCCCAGGGATCGCCGAACTGCCCGTTGCCGAACCCGTCGTACGCGCCGCCGTTCACGTCGTTCAGGTGCGCCGCCCGGTCGTGGGGGATGTCGCCCGGCAGCCAGTGCGGGCTCGGCGTGAGCGGGACCTCCTGCCCGAACTTCACGCCGACCGTCGCGCCGTTGGCGCCGGGGAACCTGCCGTACAGGTTGTCGAAGCTCCGGTTCTCCATCATCACGTAGATCGCGCGCTTGATCGGCCAGCGCGTGTCGGTCGCCACGACGGATGCGGTCGCGGTCGGTGCCACCACCGGCTGCTTGCGGCCGCCGCCGGTGCACGCGACCATCGTCGCGCCCGCCAGCGCGAACGCGGACGTGCGCAGGAACGAACGCCGCGAGAACAGCGGCGACTCGTCGTGGCCGAGACGTTCGTACGCGGAACGCCCGTCGGGGGGTGGATCGGTGTGGTCGTGCACGGCTGCCCAAGCTATCAAGCAACCCCGCGAACGATATCCTTCTGCGACCCTCAGACCTTATGCATCAGCACAGGTTCTCCACCAGGTTCTCCGGCGCGATCGCCCTCGTGTGCGTCGCGCTCGCGCTCGCCGCGTGCACGGGCGACGCCGAGCCCGACGCGGCCGTCGACGACCCCACCCGTCACGCCGATCGAGCAGACGGGTCCGACCGCTTCGCCGACGCCGCCCGCGCTTCCGGAGCAGCCGCCCGCCACGCGGGGGCCGGTCGCCGCGGACTGCGTCGACGGGTGGGTGACGCCGCCACGCGACTCGGCTCGGTACGAGGCACCGCTGCGGGTGATCAGGCGGATGACCGGCGTCCGGGGTCCGCTCGAGGTGGTGGACCTGCGTTCCTTCGCCGGCCCCGAGTCGCCGCCCTCGGACAAGGGCTACCTCCTGGACATCCAACGCTGGTACGTGAAGGCGTTCGCGAAGGACGACCTGTCCTTCCAGGGTCGGTTCCTGGTCGAGACCCGGGAGTTCGGGACCGGGCTGGTCGCGGTCGCGCCCTACGACACGAACGGCTTCCGGTCACCGGACTGGGTCGGGTTCCAGTTCGACAGCGGCGACCCCGAGGCGCGGGCGTATCCGGGGCTGCCGGGCCTGTGGGCCGGGGTGCCGTACGACTTCGTCGCCGGTGGGGCGGGGCTCCAGATCCCCGGATTGCCGGACGAGGTGGTCGGCTGCCTGTCGGCGACCTGATCGGTCGCGCACGACCCCGAACCTGCGCGCCGCGCTAGCCGCCGGCGAGCACCGCCGCGCCCACCGCGCCCGCACAGATCGCCGAACTCGGTGGTCAGCATCCCGGGCGGGCGATCGGGGACGAACAGCTGCGGCTGCATCGCCTTCTCGATCCGGTGGACGAACGGCTGGCCGAGGCGGTCGCCGAGCCCACCGCCGACGATGATCGCCTCGAGCGCGAGCAGGTTCTGCACCGACGCGAGCGCGATGCCGAGCGCCTCGACCGCGTCCTCGATCAGCTCGACGGCCATCTTGTCGTCCTTCTCGAGCGCCTCCGCCCACACGCCGCTGGAGAGCCGGGTCCGTCCCTTCCTCTTCATGATGTCGAACAGGTCGGTCTTGTGCCCCTGCTTGTGGAGGTGCCGGGCGTGGACCTCCATCCGGCGCGCGGCCCGCGTAGGCCTCCAGGTGTCCGCGCCGACCGTCCGAGCAGACGCGGCCGCCCGGCTTGACGATCGTGTGCCCGATCTCGCCGGCGGCCCCCTGGCCCTCGTACAGCTCGTCCTCCAGCACGAGGCCGCCGCCCACGCCGGTGCCCACCCACACGCCGAGGAGGTTGCGGTAGCCGCGGCCGGCGCCGCGCTTCCACTCGCCGAGGATGCCGACCCGCACGTCGTTGTCGAGCTTGACCCGCACGCCGCCCAGGAGCCTCGGACACCATCGCGCCCAGCGGGACGGGTTCGGCGCCCTGGAAGCCCGGCAGGTTCGGCGAGCTCGACACCGTGCCGGCGTCCGTGTCGATCGCGCCCGGCGCGCCGAGCCCGACCGCGTGCAGGTCCGAGGGCTGCGCCCCGGCCTCCGCCAGGGCCTTCGAGACCGCTTCGGCGATCGCCGCGGCGACGTCCGTGGCGCCGGTCTGCGGGGTCATCAGCCGGTGACCGCCCGGCGACCTGCTCGGCGCGCATGGCCGCGGACTGGATCTTGGTCCCGCCGACGTCGACGCCCGACCGCGATCGTCGCCCATGTGGTCCTCCTCCCGCTCCGACGCTCCCGCGGAGCCTGTGAGCGGACCCGGGCCCGGCCAGGTCCTACGCGCAGTACCGTCAGGACGGCCATCCCGTGTAGGCGCCGTGGCCCGCGCTTGCGGAGCTCGTTGCCGATGACCATCCGCTGGATCTCGGAGGTGCCCTCCCAGATCCGGTCGACGCGGAGCTCGCGCCACAGGCGCTCGACCGGCTGCTCGCGCATGTAGCCGCGGCCGCCGTGGATCTGGACCGCGGCGTCGGCCACCCGGCCCGCCGTCTCCGAACACACGAGCTTGACGCCGACGCGAGCGCGTGCAGCTCCTTGCGATCGGCGCCGCCACGCGCCGCCTGCCAGCCGACCCGGTACAGCATCGACTTCGCCGCCATGATCTGCGCGGCCATGTCCGCGAGCATGAACTCGACGGCCTGGAACCCGACGATCGGCTCGCCGAACTGGACCCGCTCCTTGGCGAACGTCGAGCGAGAGGTCGAGCGCGCGGGTGGCGGCGCCGACCGTGCGCGCGCCGATCATGATCCGCTCCTCGACGAACCAGTCCTTCGTGAGCTCGTAGCCGGCGCCCACCTCGCCGAGCACCGCGTCGAGCCCGACGCGGACGCCCTCGAACGCGAAGATCGGGTGCTCGAACACGAACGTGTGCGAGTACTTCGGCGTTCGGACCAGGCGGACGCCGGGCAGGTCCTTGTCGACCAGGAAGACGGTCGCCTTGGCGGGATCGCCGTCGACGTGCGCGTGCAGGAGGAAGAAGTCGGCGACGTCGCCCGAGGTGACGTGCCACTTCGTGCCGTCGAGCACCCAGCGCATCGCCCTCGCGCCGTGCCGTCGTCCGGACCATCGACGGATCCGAGCCCGCGTGCTCCTCGGTGATCGCGTACGCGTCGCGCCGCTCGCCGCGGCACGCCGGCAGGAGGTACCGCTCCTTCTGCTCGGCGGTGGCGTTCGCGAGCGGGATCGAGGGGCGCCACGGGATGTCCCAGAGCGCGCCGGTGGCCCTGCCCCATTGCTCCTCGACGACGATCTGCTGCAGGACGTCGAACCCGCGTCCCCCGTCCCGTTCGGCGTGGTTGATCGCGTTGAACCCGGCGTCGAGCACCGCCTGCTTCGCGGTCGCGAAGCTCTCCGGGCTCAACCCGTCGTGCTCCTCGCACTCGAGCTCGAGAGGGATCAGCACCCGTTCGGTGAAGGCGCGAGCGCGCTCCTGGAGCTCGAGATCGTCGGGCGTGAGGCGGATATCCATCGGCCGGCCGAGCCTAGCGGACGCGCACGCGCGATACCGGTGCGGCTATCCCTCCGGCGGGCATGACGGTGCCGCGGATCGCGACGGTCTGCCTCTGCAGATCGACGTCCTTCCACCCGACGGCGAGCAGGGTCCCATCGGGCAGGGCGTCGACGGCCGACAAGGCATCCGACCCGGCGATCGAGGGGCCCTCGACGGGCACCCACCGGCGACCGCTGTAGCGGTAGACGGCCGCGCGGGTGGTCCCCAGCTCCTTGGCCGGGCGCGAGCCCACCGCCCAGATGTCCTGACCGCCGATCGCCGCGACGTCGACGAGCTCGGCGTCGGCCCGGGTGATCGGGGCCTCGGTCCACGTCTCGCCGTCGAACCGCTGGATCGGGGTGCCCACCGCCCACACCTCGCTGGTGGCGAACGCCTCGATCGCGTGCAGCGTCCCCCGGATCTCGGTCGGGCTCCGGCTCCAGGCCTCGCCGTCGAACCGGATGATCAGCGGCCGGAAGTGCTGATAGCCGACCGCCCACAGGTCGGTGGGCGAGACGCCCTGGACGTCGACGAGCGCGGCCTTGCCGCCGCCGGTCGCGCGTCCGATCTCGACGTCGGCCCAGGCGGTCCCGTCCCAGTGCAGGACGAGCGCCCGCTCCAGCGACGCGGCCGGATCGCCGACGGAGCCGACCGCCCACACGTCGGTGGGAGAGATCGCGGCCACGCCGTCCAGCACGCCGTCGATCTCGGACGGAAGCTCGACGTCGGACCACTCCCGTCCCGTCGAAGTGCAGGACCAGCGGCTGCTCCCCGAAACCACTCGAGGTGCGGCCGACCGCCCAGACGTCGTTCGGCTCGGACGCGTCGACCGCGCGGAGCTCGTTCAGCGTGGTGCCCGGGCTCGGCGCCGCGAACGGCAACCACCGGTCGCCGTCCCATCGCATCATCGCCACCGCCGTCGGGAGCTCGGGCTCGCCGATCCCGCCGACCGCCCACGCCTCCGCCGATGTCACGGCCGTCGACCCCGAGGAGCGTGATCGGCGCCTCGCCCGGGTTCGCGCTCCGAACGACCTCCCAGGTCGGGGCGCACGTCGGGGTCGGGGGAGACCGACGGGCCGGTCGCGGACGGCGGCGGCGTGACCACGTCGCTCGGGGCCGGCGGCGGCGTAGACGACCGCCGAACCGATCGCGAACGTGGCCACGGCGGCGATCGAGGCGTTCACCAGGCCACGTCGCTGCAGGCTGTTCACGGGCGCTCGACGCTGTTCACGCCGTGAAGACGCCCGCGGGGCGCACCGCGGTTCCCGAGCGCCGGCCGCGAGGGCCGCCGTTGCGCGGCACATCGCGCGCCCGGTACCCTCCCGCTTCCGTGGGCGTGTTCGAACGCGACGTCGTCATCATCGGGGGAGGCCACAACGGCCTCGCGTGCGCAGCGTACCTCGCGAAGGCCGGCTTGGATGTGCTCGTCCTGGAGAAACGCGGGCTCGTCGGGGGCGCCGCGGCGACCGAGGAACCGTGGCCGGGCTACCGGGTCTCGAGCGCGTCCTACGTCGTGTCCCTGATGCCGCCCCAGGTCGTGCGCGAGCTCGACCTGAAGCGCTTCGGGTACGAGGTCTCGATCGTCACGCCCGACTACTTCGTGCCGTTCCCCGACGGGACCGCGCTCACGCTGTGGGGCGACGTCGAGCGCGACGTCGCCGCGATCGCGCGGTTCAACGAGCACGACGCGGCCGCGTACGTGGAGTTCGACCGCTACTTCGAGCGCGTCGCGCGGTTGCTGAAGGACCTCCTGTTCGTCGTGCCGCCGAACATGAACCTGCGCGATCTCCCCAAGTGGGCGGCGACCGCCGGACGCTTCCGCAAGTGGAGCGGTCGCGACGTCCACGAGGCGGTTCGCCTGTTCACGATGAGCGCGTCGGACTTCCTCGACGAGTGGTTCGAGGACGAGCGCGTCAAGGGCGCGCTCGCGACGCAGGCGATCATCGGCGCGTGGTGCGGGCCGATGACGCCGGGCTCCGCGTACGTCCTGATGCACCACTGGATCGGCGAGGTGGACGGTCACGCCGGCGCCTGGGGATGGGTCAAGGGCGGCATGGGCGGGATCTCGGCAGCGATGGCCCGAGCCGCCGAGGCGGCCGGCGCGGAGGTCCGCACCGACGCCGAGGTCGACCGCGTCGCGATCAACGCGAGCGGCCAGGCGGTGGGGGTCGCGCTCGCGGACGGTTCGCTGGTCCGGGCGCAGCGGGTCGTCTCGTGCGCGCACCCGATCACCACGTACCTGTCGCTGATCGGCGAGGAGCGGCTGCCGGGCGACGTCGTCCGCGACGTCAAGCGGTACCGGACGCGTTCGGGCTCGGTCAAGCTGAACGTCGCGCTCTCCGAGCTGCCGGCGTTCCCGTCGTGGGACGGGGACGGCGACCTGCACAAGGGCCTGGTCGCCGTCTCGCCCTCCGTCGAGTACCTCGAACGCGCGTGGGACGACGCGAAGTACGGCCGCATGAGCGAGCACCCCTACGTCGAGGTCGTGTTCCCCACGGCGCACGAACCCGAGGGGCTCGCGCCGAAGGGCAAGCACCTGATGCTCGCGTTCAGCCAGTACGGGCCCTACGAGCTGGCCGAAGGATCGTGGGACGAGGGGGCCGGGAGGAGTACGCGGCGCGGGTCCTGAAAGCGCTCGGGGAGTTCGCGCCGACGCTCGAGTCGTCGGTCGAGCACCTCGAGGTGCTGACGCCCAGGGACATCGAGGAACGGTTCGGCCTGATCGGCGGCAACATCATGCAGGGCGAGCTCACGCCCGATCAGCTGTTCAGCTTCCGCCCGATCCCCGGGCACGGCGACTACCGGACGCCGGTGGCGCGGGATGTACCTGTGCGGCTCGGGCACCCATCCGGGCGGCGGCGTGATGGGGGTCCCGGGACGCAACGCGGCGTCGGTGATCCTGCGCGACCACAAGCGCGGCGAGTTCGTCGGGCGGATCAAGAGCCTCGGCCGCTAGATGCTGGCGCAGCTCGCCCAGGCCGTCCGCGAACGCCGCCTCTCGGCGGTCGAGCTCGTGCGGGTGTCGGTCGATCGGATCGAGCGGCTGGACCCGGCGCTGAACGCCGTCACGGCCGTGTGGCCGGAGGAGGCGCTCGCGGAGGCGGAGCGGCTCGACCAGCGCGGTGCCGAGGGCCCGCTCGCCGGCCTGCCGCTCCTGGTCAAGGACAACACCGACCTGGCCGGGAAGGTCACGAACTTCGGCTCGCGGACGATGCTGGACCGCCCGCCGGCCGAGCGGAGCGAGATCACCGTGGAGCGGATGATCGCCGCGGGCGCGATCGTGCTCGGCAGGACCAACATCCCCGAGTTCGCGTTCCAGGGGTGGACCGACAACGACGTGTTCGGGCCGACGCGCAACCCCTGGGGCCTCGAGTGGTCGCCGGGCGGCTCGTCCGGCGGCTCCGGCGCCGCCCTGGCGGCGGGGCTGGTCCCGCTCGCGACGGGGACCGACGGCGGGGGGTCGATCCGCACGCCGGCGGCGTTCTGCGGGCTGACGGGTCTCAAGCCGACGGCGGGGCTGATCGGGAGGCGACCGATCCCGTCCTGGCTCGAGGTCTCGACGCAGGGACCGCTCGCGCCCGGCGTCGAGGACGCGAAGCTGCTGCTGCACGTGATGCGCGGGCCCGCGCGAGGCGATCCGTCGGCCGCACCCGCGTGGCAGTACGGCGGCGGGATGCCGAAGCGCGTCCTGGCGACACCACGGTCTCGGGACTTCGGGCCGTTGCCGCCCGAGGTCGAGGAGCCGTTCCGCGCGGCGCTCGCGGCGATCGAGCGCGACCTGGGGCTCACGGTCGAGGAGATCCCGACCTCGTCGCTGTTCCCCACCGCGGGCGTCACCGGCGGTGACGTCCCGCGACGACTGGTACACCACCGTGGCGGTCGAGGAGCTGCAGTTCCTCGGCCGGGCGTGGGTCGAGGCGCACCTGGCCGAGTTCAGCGCGATCTTCCGGTCCGAGATGGAGCGCGCGCTGCGGGTTCACGCTCGACGACTACCTCGCCGCCCGGCAACGGCGCTTCGTCTACACCGAGGACCTCGACCGTCTGCTCGACGACGACACCGTGCTCGTCCTGCCGACCCACGGGTACGAGGGATGGCTCGCCGACGGGATGCTGCCGGGCACCGATCGTCCCGCCGGCCCCGAGGGCTACAACGCCGGCGAGTTCAACCTGAGCGGCCACCCGGCGCTCAGCGTGCCGGGCGGGACGTGCTCGAACGGTCTGCCGTTCGGTCTCGAGATCGTCGGGCCCCGGTACCGGGACGACCTCGTGCTGGAGTTCGGCGCGGCGTGGGAAGGCATCCGGCCGTGGCCGACGGTGGCTCCGGGCTACGAGCCGTTGCCCGTTCCCTAGGGCTTCACGGTCCCAGCAGGTAGCCCAGGCGCCTCGGCAGGCGAGCGAGACGATCGGTCAGCCACCCCGGGGAGCGCCCCGCGTCCAGGCGTTCGTCCCGCCGGACGATCGCGCGGCTCACGACGCGTTCCCCGATCGAGAACAGGGGTTCCGGCGGGAAGCGCTTGCGGTCGCCGTCCGAGATCGGGAGCGAGGTCGCCTCGTCCTCCCGGCCGAGCGCGAGCCCCGACAGGATCTTCCCGCCGAGGTGACACGGGCCGACCCCGTTCCCGGTGAAGCCCAGCCCGTAGTGCGTGACCCCGCCCGGCAGCGTGCCGAAGAACGGCTGGTGCAGCCCCGCCACGTCGATCGGCCCGCCCCACGAGGTCTCGAGCGGGACGTCGTCGAACGCGGGGAACCAGCGGCGGAAGTCGCGGACGAGCGCCGAGGCGGCCGCCTGGTCGAACCCGTAGCGCGCGGAGTCGGCCCGATCGCCGGTGACACGGGAGCTCGAACCGCCGAACGCGATCCGCCCGTCACGCGTCGGGCGCAGGTAGTGGAGCGAGGTCCGCATGTCGTACACGCCCTCGCCGCCGGTCCAGCGCATCCGCTCCAGGCGATCGGGGGCGGGAGCGCTCATCACGATGAACGTGCCGCGCACGAGCAGCGAACGCCGGAACTGCCGGAGCGCCCGCGCCCAGGCGTTCAGGGCGACGATCGCGCGTCCGGCGCGCACCACGCCGCCCGGCGTCTCGGCCGCCGGCCGGCGAGCGTCGAACCGGACGACGGGCGTGCCTTCGAACACACGGACGCCGCGTTCGAGGAGCGCCTTCCGGAGGCCGCGCGCGAGCCGGGCGGGCTGGACGGTCGCGGCATGGTCGACCCGGAAGCCGGCCCGAACGACGGGAGCATCGAAGCGCTCGCGGACCTGATCCGGCGTCAGCGGCCGGTACACGTCGCCGAGCCCCAGCCGTTCGGCTTCCGACACGGTCTCGCGGACGGCGGCGTCGTGCGCCGGGTTGGTCGACACGCCGAGGTCGCCCGAGGGTTCGTACCAGGCGTCGACGCCCCGGTCCTCGCACCACGCGCCGATCTCGTCGATCGAACGCGCCGCCATCTCGACGGTTCGCCGGCCGGCCACCCCGTAGCGCTCGAGCAGCAGATCGGCCTCGTCGTACAGCCCGTTGACGAACCCGCCGTTGCGGCCGCTCGGACCGCCGCCGCAGATGTCGCGCTCGAGCAGGACGATGTCCAGTGACGGCTCGCGCTCCTTGAGGAACCACGCGGTCCACATCCCCGTGTACCCGCCGCCGAGGATCACCACGTCGGCGCTCGTGTCGCCCTCGAGCGGCGGCGCCTCCGGCCCCGCGAACTCCGGCAGCGCGAGCGCCTCCTCGAGCCACCAGCTCCGCCGGGCGGGTCGGGGGACGCCGAGATCCGTCAACGCGGTCCGAGGTGGTAGCCGAGCCGGCGCGGGAGCCGAGCGATCGCCCGGGTGAGGCGGCCCACGCGGCGCCCGGCGTCCTCCCGGTCGTCCTTGCGCCGGATCGCGGCGTTGACGAGGAACGCGCCCGGCGAGCGGAACGGCTCGGGCGGGAACCGCTTGGGCGTCCGGGTCACGACCGCGAGCCGGGTGAACCCGTCCTCGGCGTGCAGGGCGAGCGCGGCGAGGATCTTGCCGGCGAGATGCGACGGACCGACGCCGTTGCCCGTGTAGCCGAGACCGTGGTGCACGTTGCCACGGCCGATCGTGCCGAAGAACGGCATCGTGAACCCGCTGACGTTGATCGGGCCACCCCACGCCGCCGTCGATCGGCACGCCCTCGAAGCTCGGGAACATCCGGTAGAGGTCGTCGGCGACGCGTCGGGCGTAGCGGGGCTCGTAGTCGTACCGATGATCGATCCGGCGCGCGAGGTTCGGCTGCAGGCCGCCCAGCCCGAGCGCGATCCGGCCGTCGGGCGTGGTCCGCGGCGTAGTGGATCGACGAGCGCAGGTCGCGGATCGCCTCGCCGCCCGTCCAGCCGAGCTCCTCGAGCCGGTCGGGGGCCGGCGCGGTGACGACCATGTACGAACCCCGGAGCGTCAGCCGCGGCTTGAACGCCTTCCACCAGGTCGCCCACGCGCCGAGCCCGACGACGGCGTCGCCGGCCCGCACCGAGCCGCCGGGCGTCTCGGCCGTGACGCGCGCGCCCATGCCGAGCCGGGTGACCGTCGTGCGCTCGAAGATCCGGACGCCGTTCTCGATGAGCAGGCGACGGAGGCCTCGCGCCAGACGCGCGGGGTGGACGGTGGCGGCGTCGGCGATCAGCACCCCGCTCCCGAACCGGGGAGACGCGCACCGCTCCTGGACCTCGCCGGCGCTGAGGAGCTGGTACTCGTCCTCGACGCCGAGCGCGCGCGCGGCCTCGAGCGAGCCTTCCCACGCGCCTTCCTGCCGCTCGTTCGTCGCGACCGCGAGGTCGCCGCCGTGGCGGAACCACGCGTCGACGCCGTTCGCCCGGCACCACGTGCCGATCTCGGTCGGCGCGCGACCGCACGTCATCAGCAACTCCATCGCGTCGGCGTCCCCGTAGGTCTCGCGGACGTCGCGGATCTTCTCCCACCACCCGTCGCAGAACCCCCCGTTGCGGCCGCTCGGACCGCCGCCGCAGATGTCGGATTCGAGCAGGACGACGTCGAGATCCGGCTGCCGCTCCTTGAGGAACCACGCGGTCCACATCCCCGTGTACCCGCCGCCGAGGATCACGACGTCCGCGGTCGTGTCGCCCTGCAGCGGCGGCGCCTCCGGCCCCGCGAACTCCGGCAGCGCGAGTGCCTCCTCGAGCCACCACGACCGTTCGGCGGGGCGCGGGGCATCGCTGTGGGGCATCGTCGGTCCTCGCCTCGTCGGGGCTGCGGTATCGTGCGAGCCCATCCTTCCATGTTCTGGCCACGTCGGTGGCCAGGTCCATCGGCCAGGTCATCGGCCACGTTCATCGGCCGAGTCGATCAGGAGGACGTCGTCATGGTCGAGCGCCCCAGGTCGCGAACGGTCACCGACGGCCCGAACGCGCCCCCGCGCGCGCGATGCTCCGGGCGGTCGGGTTCTCCGAGGAGGACTTCGGCAAGCCGCAGGTGGGCGTGGCCTCGTCGTGGAACGAGGTCACCCCGTGCAACTACCACCTCGGCAAGCTCGCCGCGCTCGCGAAGGAGGGGGTTCGCCAGGGCGACGC
The DNA here is from genome assembly GCA_963744515.1 of uncultured Actinomycetes bacterium. Classification (GTDB taxonomy): domain Bacteria; phylum Actinomycetota; class UBA4738; order UBA4738; family HRBIN12; genus DASSJM01. The sequence goes on from CAVUTN010000003.1 coordinate 18,420, forward strand.
GGTCCCGATGGAGTTCACGACGATCGCGGTCTCCGACGGCATCGCGATGGGGCACGAGGGGATGAAGGCGTCGCTGATGAGCCGCGACGTGATCGCGGACTCGGTCGAGCTCGTGATGCACGCCGAGCGGTTCGACGGGCTGGTGGGCATCGCCGGGTGCGACAAGTCCGAGCCGGGGATGCTGATGGCGATGGCCCGGCTCAACCTGCCCTCGGTCTACCTCTACGGCGGGACGATCCTCGCCGGGACCTACGGCGGCCGCGACATCACGATCCAGGACGTGTTCGAGGCGGTGGGGGCGCACGCGAAGGGCTCGATCGACGACGCCGAGCTCCTGGGCATCGAGCGCGCCGCGTGCCCGACCACCGGCTCGTGCGCCGGCATGTACACGGCGAACACGATGGCCGCGGCGGGCGAAGCGCTCGGCATGTCGCTGCCGGGCAGCGCGAGCCCGCCGGCCGTCGACTACCGGCGCGAGGTGTTCGCGCGGGAGTCGGGCCTCGCGCTGACCAAGCTGCTCGCGTCGGGGCTGCGGCCGCGGGACATCCTGACGAAGGACGCGTTCACCAACGCGATCGCCGTGGTGATGGCGCTGGCCGGATCGACGAACGCCGTGCTGCACCTGCTCGCGATCGCGCACGAGGCGGGGGTCGAGCTCGAGCTGGACGACTTCGACCGGATCAGCCGCGCCGTGCCCCACCTCGTCGACGTCCGTCCGGCGGGGAAGTTCGTGATGCAGGACCTCGATCGCGTCGGCGGGGTGCCCGTCGTGATGAAGGAGCTCCTCGACGCCGGCCTGCTCGACGGCGACGCGATCACGGTCACCGGCAAGACGATCGCGCAGAACCTCGAGGAGCTCGCGCCGCAGGCGCCGGACGGGTCGATCGTCCGCCCGTTCTCGGAGCCGATCCACCCCGAGGGCGGGACGGCGATCCTCTACGGCTCGCTCGCGCCCGAGGGGTCGGTGATGAAGATCGCGGGCGCCGCGTCGCTCGAGTTCCACGGGCGGGCCCGACCGTTCGACTCCGAGCAGGAGGCGTTCGACGCGGTCACGAGCGGCTCGATCGTCGCGGGCGACGTCATCGTGATCCGGTACGAGGGCCCGAAGGGCTCCCCGGGCATGCCGGAGATGCTCGCGGTCACCGCGGCCGTCGCGGGGGCCGGGCTGGGCGCCGAGGTGGGCGCTGATCACCGACGGGCGGTTCAGCGGCGCCTCGAAGGGCTACAGCGTCGGCCACGTCTCGCCCGAGGCGTTCGTGGGCGGTCCCCTCGCGCTCGTGCACGAGGGTGACGCGATCGCGATCGACGCGGCGAACCGCCGGATCGATCTCCAGGTCGACGACGGCCGAGCTCGAGCGGCGGCGCGCCGCGTGGCGGGCGCCCGAACCCCGCTACGTGAGCGGCGCGCTCGCGAAGTACGCGAGGCTCGTCGGCTCGGCGTCGAAGGGCGCCGTCACCTGGTGACGCATCCCGGTGATCCCTGCCGCTCTCCTGCGTCGGGTTGCGCCGGACGATCGGGAAGGGACAGACTCGCCCCGATCCGATCACATCCGAAGGGACGAGGTCCGGGCGTGGAGCAGCCGCTTCCGGCGGAACGGCACCGACGCATCCACGAGCTGCTCCGCGAGCAGCGGGTCGTGCGCGTCTCGGCCCTGTCCGAGCAGCTCGGCGTCTCGGAGGTGACGATCCGGCGCGACCTCGAGCTGCTCGAACGCCGGGGGATGCTCGAGCGCACGCACGGCGGCGCGGTCGCGACCCAGTGGGTGCGATCCGAGCCCGCGTATCGGGACGCCGCCTCGACGAACCCGATCGAGAAGCGGCACATCGGGGCCGCCGCGGCACGCCCTGGTCGAGCCGGGGGACGCCCTCTACCTGAACGGGGGCACGACGACCCTGCAGGTGTTCCGGCACCTGCGCGCCACGGGGCTCAAGGTCGCGACGAACCACGTCGGGATCGCGCTCGAGGCGGCCGACCGGGACATCGAGCTGCTCCTGCTCGGCGGCCACTACCGGGCGCCGAGCAACTCGGTCGTCGGGCCGTTCGCGACCGAGGCCCTTCGGCGCACCCACGCGACGAAGGCGTTCATCGGCGTCGAGGGCATCAGCGTCGGCTCGGGGCTCACCACCCCGGTCGCGGCCGAGGCCGAGATCGCGCGCGTGATGATCGAGCAGACGCGAGGCCGGGTCGTGGTCGTGGCGGACCACTCGAAGATCGGGGCCGTCGCGGACTTCGTGATCGCTCCGCTCGAGGAGGTCGATGCGCTCGTGGTGGACGAGGGTTGTTCCGAAGCGTATCGGCAGCGTTTGACCGAAGGGGGCATCGAGGTCATCGTTGCGGCCGAGCGGGCTTCGGCCGTCTCCCGGAGCGGGTGAGGCGTCCGTAGAGAAGGGGGGACGGGATGTCCATGAGCGATCAGGCGGCGAGGGACACCGCCGATCTCGAGAAGTTCGGCTACAAGCAGGAGTTGAAGCGTGGTCTCGGCACGTTCAGCTCGTTCGCGGTCGCGTTCGCGTACATCTCGCCGTCCACCGGCATCTTCACCCTGTTCTTCCTGGGGATGGCGGCGGCCGGGGCGTTCCTGTTCTGGACCTGGCCCCTGGTGGCGCTCATGCAGTTCGTCGTCGCCCTGAACTTCGCCGAGCTGTCGAGCCACTTCCCGGTCGCCGGCTCGGTCTATCAGTGGACGAAGTACCTGGCCGGCCGTGGATATGCGTGGTTCACCGGGTGGTTCTACCTGATCGCAGGGATCCTGACCGTTGCATCGGTGGTGCGCCACCCTGCCGCTGGCGCTCTTCCCGATGCTGAACACGATGTTCGACTGGAACCTGACGGCGGACTTCAGCGGGGGCGGGAAGCCGGATCAGGCGATCGCCGGCGTGATCACGCTCGCCATCATCACGATCTTGAACATCTACGGCGTGAAGATCGTCGCGATCGTCAACAACACGGGGGTCTTCTTCGAGATCCTCGGGATGGTCGTGTTCGCGATCTTCCTGGCGATCGCACACGATAACCAGGGGATCGGCGTGATCTTCAACTCGGATGCGACCGGCAACTTCGCCGAGTTCCCGGCGCCGATCACGCTCCCGTTCTTCCTCGTCGCGATGTTCATGAGCCTGTACGTGATCTACGGGTTCGACACGGCGGGCACACTCGCGGAGGAGACGCGCGACCCGAGGCGTGCGGCACCCAAGGCCGTGCTCGCGGCCGTCGCCGGCGCCTTCGTGATCGGTGCGGTCTTCCTGTGGGGGATCCTGATCGCGGTTCCGAACATGGGGGAGGCCGTCGCAGGCTTCTTCGCGCCGCCCGTCGATCCTCGGCCTGGTCCTGTCGGAGGCGTTGTTCGTCCTGTACCTGTTCGTGGTGGTCGCCTCGATCTTCGTGTGCTGCCTGGCGGTGCAGACCTCGACGATCCGCCTCGCCTTCGGGATGGCCCGGGACAACCAGCTGCCGTTCTCGAAGCCGATGGCGAAGGTGAGCCCTCGGCTCCACACGCCGGTGGCGACCTGCATCATCATCGGCCTGCTGGCGGCGATCCCCTTCATCCAGTTCGCGGGAGCCGGGCGTCATCGCGGTCGGGGCGACGGCGTCCATCTACCTCAGCTACCTGTTGGGCAACCTGGCCTTCATGCGAGCCCGGATGCGCGGGTGGCCGAAGGCCAGGGCTCCGTTCTCGCTCGGCGGGTGGGGGAAGGTCGTGAACCTCGTCGCGATCGTGTGGGGCCTCGCGATGCTGCTGAACTTCCTCACGCCTTCGGGGGCGGTCTCGGGACTCGATCCCGGCGATGCCTCTCCGGCGTCGTACCTGCGGATCTACACGAACCCGAAGCCGATCCAGACCGACTACTTCGTCGAGGGCGAGCAGCTCCTCGACTTCAAGATCGGCTTCCTGAACGAGATCCCGATCATCTGGACGGTGTTCGGCGTGGTCGAGCATCGTCGGGCGCGATCTACTACCTCGCCGTCCAGCGGAGGAAGCCCTACGAGGCGGTGGTGGTCCCCGACGACGAACCCGCCGGGGCCGCCTGGCCGTAGGCGACTCGAGGGGGCGGCCGAGGCCGCCCCCCGCGTTCGTGCGAGCATCGCTCGATGAGGATCGTCGCAACCGAGCGCGCCGAGGCGTACGTCCGCGAGCGTGGCGGGAACGTGTGGGTCTGGCTCGACCCCCATCGCGGGCTCGTGGGCTCGTACGTCTGGCTCGAGGCGCACTGCGAGCCTCCGCGTACCTCTCGGAAGACGAAGTTCACGCGGGCCTCGCGGCGCCCCCACCGCTTCAAGCAGATCGAGCAGGACGGGTTCGTGATCCATTACGCGTTCGGGAGCCTGGACGAGCCCGAGGAGCTGCATCTCGACCGCAAGGGGTGGCGCAAGGGTACCTACCGGCTCGAGGCGTACTGGAACGGCTCGGTGTTCGTCGGCGAGGACGTCCCGCCGCCCGTCAGGCCCTGACGCGTTCGGCCTTGGGGTCGTAGAGAGGCTCGTCCGCGATCTCGGCCTCGATCCACTCGCCGAACACCTCGACCTGCACAGCCGTCCCCGTGGCGGCGAGCTCCGAAGGCAGGTACGCGAACGCGATGCTGGCACCCACCGTGTACCCGATGCCTCCCGAGGTCACGCGGGCGACCACCTCGTCACCCACCCGCACCGGTTCGTTGCCGAGCGTGGACGACCGCGGATCCGCCAGCACCAGGCAGACGAGCCTGCGACGCGCGCCCTCGGTCCGGATCCGCTCGAGGGCGTCCCTGCCGACGAAGTCCTTGTCCTTCGCGACGGCGAACGCGAGCCCGGCCTCGAGCGGCGAGTCGTCGGGGGTCACGTCCGAGCCCCACGCCCGGTAGCCCTTCTCGAGCCGCAGCGAGTCGATCGCGCGGTAGCCGGCCGGGACGATCCCGTGCGGCGCGCCGGCCTCGAGCAGGGTGTCCCACAGCGTCGCCCCGAGCTCCGACGGCGCGTACAGCTCCCACCCGAGCTCGCCCACGTAGGTGACCCGGAGCGCGCGGCAGGGGACGTCGCCGACCGTGATCTCGCGGGACGTCATGAACCGGAAGCCCTCGTTCGACAGGTCGTCCGCGCAGACCGAGGTCAGGATGTCGCGAGCGCGCGGGCCCCACACCCCGAGGCACGCCAGGCCCGAGGTCACGTCGCGCACCTCGACCCGTTCGGCGTCGCCGAGCTGCGCGACGATCCACGCCAGGTCGAGGCTCCCCGATGCCGTGCCGGTGACGATCCGGAAGCGGTCCTCCGACAGGCGCGTCACCGTGAGGTCGCACTGGATGCCGCCGCGGCGGTTGAGCATCTGCGTGTAGACGACCCGGCCGCTCGGCCACGTCGACGTCGTTCGCGCAGATCCGCTGGAGGAACGCGCACGCCTGCGGACCCGAGACCTCGAGCTTGGCGAAGCTCGACTCGTCGAACAGCCCCGCGCGCTCGCGCGTCGCGACGTGCTCGGCCACGATCGCCGTCGACCAGTGCTCGCCGGCCCATCCCCGCGGCTGCAACGCGGCGAACGCGGGATCCTCGTTGGAGCGGAACCAGTTCGCGCGCTCCCAGCCGGCCTTCTCGCCGAACTCGGCCCCGAGCGCCTCGAGGCGCGCGTAGGTGGGCGAGACCTTGAGCGGGCGGCCCGCCTGGTAGTCCTCGCCCGGGTACTTCACGTCGTAGTGCTTCGCGTAGATCTCGTGGGCGCGCGCGAGCGCGTACCGACGGCTCCGGTAGTGCGCGCCGAACCGCCGGACGTCCATCTTCGACAGGTCCATCGAGGGCTCGCCGTCGACGATCCACTCGGCGGTGGACCGGCCGACGCCGGCGCCACCGGTGATGCCGTGGGCGCAGAAGCCCGCCGCCACGAAGAAGCCCCGGACCTCGGTCTCGCCCAGGATGAAGTCGTCGTCGGGGGTGAACGCCTCGGGACCGTTGATGAAGCGGTTGATCTCGGTCGTGCGCAGCGCGGGGATCAGGTTGAACGCGCCCTCCGCGATCGGCTCGAACCGCTCCCACCGCTCCTCGAGCAGCCGGTGGTTGAAGTCGGGCGGGATCGGCGTGTCGACGTGCCACGGGTCCGGGTTGCGCTCGTAGCCGCCGACGACGAGCCCGCCGACCTCCTCGCGGACGTACACGAGGTTGTCCGGATCCCGCAGCGTCGGGAAGCTCGAGGCGACGCCGTCGATCGGCCGCGTGATCAGGTACTGGTGCTCCATCGGCACCACGGGGATCTCGACGCCGGCGAGCCGCCCGAGCTCGTGCGCCCAGATCCCGGCGGCGTTCACCACGACCTCGGCCTCGATCGAGCCCTGGTCGGTGACGACGCCGGTCACCCGGCCGTCCCGGACGGGGATCTCCACCACGCGCACACCCGGTGCGGATCCGGGCTCCTCCCCGTTTGGCGCCCTCGGCGAACGCCATCGTCAGCCCGGTGGGATCGAGGTGCCCGTCGGTCGGGACGAACTGCGCCCCCAACACGTTCGAGACGTCGAGCAGCGGGAACCGTTCGAGCGCCTCGGAGGCCGAGACGATCTCGACGGGCAGGCCGAAGCTCTTGGCCCATCCGGCCTGCCGGGCGAGCGCCTCGAGCCGGTACGGCGAGGACGCGAGGTGCAACGTCCCGACCTGGTGCCATCCGACGTCGACGCCGGTCTCCGCCTCGAGCCTGGGGTACAGCTCGACCCCGTCCATCATCATCCGCGTGTGGCTCACGGAGTTCCGCAGCTGGGCGACGAGCCCCGCCGAGTGGAACGTGGAGCCGCTCGTGAGCTCGGAGCGGTCCAGGAGCAGGACGTCGTTCCAACCGAGCTTCGTGAGGTGGTAGGCGATGCTCGTCCCCGCGACGCCGCCGCCGACGATCACGACCCGGGCGCGATCGCTCCACGTCAGTTGGCACCTGCTAGATCGCCTCGGCGGCCTGCTCGAGCCATCCCTCGAACCGCTCGTCCGCCATCGAACGCGAGAGTCGCTCGAAGTGCCGGTCCGCGTACGCGGCGTAGTCGATGTCCAGGGTGGACAGGCCCTGCTGGATCACGCCCCACATCGCCTCGCGGTAGTCGGACATGATCCGCATCAGCTGCAGGCGGGCGCGGTGCGCGTCGGTCGGCTCGCCGAACATCAGCTCGAGCAGCCGCTCCTGCGACGCATCCGAGAGCCCGTTGTTGATCGACAGGTTGCCGAGGTCGAAGAACGGGTCGCCCATGCCCGAGTACTCGTAGTCGACGAGCCAGAACCCTTCGCGCCCCCTGAGGAAGTTGTCCGCGAGCAGGTCGTTGTGGCACGGGCGCGGGGCGACGGGCGCCCGGGCGAACGCGGTCTCGATCCGTTCGGCGTGGGCGTGCGCCGGTCCGTAGGCCGCGGGGATCGCGACGCCGCGCTCCTCGGACACGCGCCGGTACTCCTCGACGATGCGGAACGCGTCGAACGTGGTCGGGAGCGCGGGCCCCGCGTGGATCGTCGAGACGACGCGCACGACGTCGGCGAGCACCGACCCCTGCTCCATGTCGCCCTCGGCGAGCGGCTCCCCGGGGACCCAGACCGTGATCAGGCAGCCGTGTTCGGGCAGGTGGGCCACGACCTCGGGCCCCACCCCCGCGGCCGCGGCGGCCAGCGCGGCCTCGTACTCGGTCACGCGGTCGATCCCGAGCAGCGCCGTGTCCTCGTGCGACAGGCGGAGGAAGAACGTCCCCGAACCCACCTCGACCCGGTAGTTCCGGTTGGTCCGGCCCGCCTCGATGGGGGTGATCGCCGGCTCGTGCCCGCGCCATTCCGGCACGGCCGCGATCACCGCGTCGAGCTGGGGATCGGGGCCCACGGCGCGAGACCCTAGCCGGGGTGATCGTTTCCGGTCAAGGCTGAGCGGTTCCGAACGACTATCCCGTGTCGGTTGACCGTTCCTGCGCGGGTCACCCATCCGGTGGGTTGACAGGCAAGGTCATCGCCGTACACTGGCGCGACCATGTTCGTACTCAGGGAGAAGACCGGACCGCGAGCCCTCGTACTTATCGCGTAGGCGCGGCCGGGCCGAGACAGGCCCGGGACCCGCGCCAGATGCCCCTCGCCCAGCGAGGGGCTTTTTGTACCCCGGTTCGCACCGATCGAGACGACCGACGAGCCAACGACGAGAGAAGGGTGATCCAGATGCGCTACGAGTTCGAGCGAGGCGGCAGGACGGTCGCGAACGTGCTGTGGGAGGGCCCCGGACAGGTGACGGTGGACGTCACCGACGCCGCGGATCGGCCGCAGTTCGACCGGTTCTTCGGCGAGGAGGTCGCGTACCTGGACGCCGGGTTCGACTTCGGCGGCGGGATGGACGACGCCGGCATGACGACGCGTCGTCGTGACTGGACCCCGTGGGAGTTCGAGCGGGCGACCCGGAACCTGGCGCACCGGCTGGGCTGCACGGTTCGCCGCGTCCAGACCGGGCCGGTCGAGGAACGCGACGAGCGTCGCGCGGAGGTCGCGGCCCCATGAAGGTGACCGGCGCGCAGGCGCTGTTCCGCTCGCTCGAGGGCGAGGGCGTCGATCTCGTGTTCGGGATCCCCGGTGGGGCGATCCTGCCCGCCTACGACCCGCTGATCGAGTCGAAGGTCCGCCACGTCCTGTGTCGCCACGAGCAGGGCGCCGGCCACGCCGCCGAGGGGTACGCATGGGCCACCGGCAAGGTGGGCGTGGCGATCGCCACCTCGGGTCCGGGCGGGTGCAACCTCGTGACGGCGCTCGCCGACGCGAAGATGGACTCCGTCCCGATGGTCGCGATCACCGGCCAGGTCCCGACGCCCGTGGTCGGCAACGACGCCTTCCAGGAGGCCGACATCACCGGGATCACGATGCCGATCACCAAGCACAACTTCCTGGTCAAGGACGCGAACCAGCTGGCCGAGACGCTCCGCGAGGCGTTCCACATCGCGCGCACCGGCCGCCCGGGGCCCGTGCTCGTCGACATCCCGAAGGACGTCCAGCTGCAGGAGTTCGAGTGGCGCTGGCCGGACTCGGTCGACCTGCCCGGTTACCGGCCGACCACCAAGGGCAACCTCAAGCAGGTGCGCTCGGCGGCCGCGATGATCATGGCCTCGGAGCGCCCGGTCCTGTACGTCGGCGGCGGTGTGATCAAGGCCGAGGCGCACAAGGAGCTCCTGAAGCTCGCGAACGACGGGCGGCTCCCGGTCACGACCACGCTGATGGCGCGCGGCGCGTTCCCCGACACGCACGAGCTCGCGCTCGGGATGCCGGGGATGCACGGCGGCTACACGGCGGTGACCGCGATGCAGAAGGCCGACCTCCTCGTGGCGCTCGGTGCGCGGTTCGACGACCGGGTGACCGGGCCAGCTGTCCTCGTTCGCCAAGGACGCGAAGATCATCCACGTCGACGTCGACCCGGCCGAGATCGGCAAGAACCGCGCCGCCGACGTGCCGATCGTGGGCGACTGCAAGGACGTGATCGGCAAGCTCCACGCCGAGCTTCGGCGTCTGCAGGACGAGGCCGGCGGGGTGCCGGATCGGACGGCGTGGCTCGGCCAGCTCGACGAGTGGAAGCGGACCTACCCGTACCGCTACGACCAGCCGGCCGACGGGCCGCTCAAGCCGCAGTTCTGCATCGAGCGCCTGTACGAGCACACGAAGGGCGACGCGATCGTCGTCGCGGGCGTGGGCCAGCACCAGATGTGGGCGTCCCAGTTCTGGCGGTTCACCGAGCCGCGCACCTGGGTGAACTCCGGCGGGCTCGGCACGATGGGGTTCGCGGTGCCGGCGGCGCTCGGCGCGAAGGCCGGCCGCCCGGATCGCCGGGTGATCGCGATCGACGGGGACGGGTGCTTCCAGATGACGAGCCAGGAGCTCGCGACCTCGACGGCCGAGGGGATCCCGTTCGTGACGGCGATCATCAACAACGCGCACCTCGGGATGGTCCGGCAGTGGCAGGAGCTGTTCTACGAGGAGCGCTACTCGCAGGTCTACCTGTCCTACGACGTGCCGGACTACGTGAAGCTCGCCGAGGCGTACGGCTGCGTGGGGCTGCGTGCCGAGCACCCGACGAGGTGGACGCCGTGATCGACAAGGCGCTGTCGATCGAGGACCGCAGCGTCGTGATCGACTTCCGGGTGGACTCGAAGGAGATGTGCTTCCCGATGGTCCCGGCCGGCGCGAGCAACGACGACATCATCGTCGGGCCCGAGGGACTGCGGCCGACGAACGACCCGGCCGAGGCGCCGGTCGCATGAAGCTCCACACGATCTCGGTGCTGGTCGAGGACAAGCCCGGCGTCCTCACGCGGGTCGCCGGTCTGTTCGCGGCGCGCGGGTTCAACATCGACTCGCTCGCCGTCGGCCCGACCGACGACGCGGGGATGTCGCGGATGACGATCGTCGTCCAGGTCGACACGAAGCCGCTCGAGCAGGTCACCAAGCAGCTCAACAAGCTCGTGAACGTGATCAAGATCCTCGAGCACGAGGCCGGCGACGCGGTCGAGCGCGAGCTGATGCTCGTCAAGGTCAAGGCCGAGGGCGAGTCGCGGGCCCGCATCCTCGAGATCTGCGACGTCTTCCGCGTCCGGGTGCTCGACGTGACCCACCGGACGATCACGATCGAGGGGACGGGCACGCCCGACAAGCTCGAGGCGCTGCTCGAGCTCCTGCGCGACTTCGGCATCGTCGAGCTCTCGCGCACCGGGCGCATCGCGCTCGCGCGGGGCGACCGGGGGATCAAGGAGCGCTCCGCGCGGCTGCGGTCGGTCGCCGGGACCGAACAGGAGTACACGGGCGGCGGCGTCTGAAGGCGCACGACGGTCGCGAACACGAGCGCGCGACGAAAGGCGGAACGCACCGATGGCGACGATCTATCACGATGCGGACGCGGATCCGTCGGCCCTTGCGGGTCAGCGGATCGCCGTCCTGGGGTTCGGTAGTCAGGGTCACGCGCACGCGCAGAACCTGAAGGACTCGGGCCACGACGTCCGGGTCGGGCTGCGCGAGGGCTCGGGGTCCTGGTCCAAGGCCGAGGAGGCGGGCCTGTCCGTGCGCCCGACCGGCGAGGCCGTGGCGGAGGCGGACGTGGTCATGGTGGTGCTCCCCGACACGGCGCACGGGGCCGTGTACGCCTCGGACGTCGCGCCGAACCTGAAGGCCGGCGACATGCTGATGTTCGCGCACGGGTTCTCGGTCCACTTCGGGACCGTGAAACCGCCCGCCGACGTCGACGTCACGATGATCGCCCCCAAGGGCCCGGGTCACCTGGTCCGGCGGACCTACGAGGAGGGGATCGGCACGCCCGCGCTCGTCGCGGTCCAGCAGGACGCGACCGGCAACGCGCTGCGGCGCGCCCTCGCCTACGGTGCGGGGATCGGCGCCGCCCGGGCGGGGATCCTCCAGACCACCTTCAAGGAGGAGACCGAGACCGACCTGTTCGGCGAGCAGTCGGTGCTGTGCGGCGGGATCTCGACGCTGGTGGAGGCGGGGTTCGACACGCTGGTGCAGGCCGGCTACCAGCCCGAGATCGCGTACTTCGAGTGCCTGCACGAGCTCAAGCTCATCATCGACCTGATCTACGAGGGCGGCCTGTCGTGGATGCGCTACTCGATCTCCGACACGGCCGAGTGGGGCGACTACCTGAGCGGACCCCGGATCGTCGACGAGGGCGTTCGCGAACGCATGCGCCAGGTCCTGGCCGAGATCCAGGACGGCACCTTCGCGGAGGAGTGGCTGGGGGAGGCCGAGGCCGGCTTCCCCCACTTCCTCGCGCTGCGTCGCGAGGCCCGCGGCTCGGAGCTCGAGCAGCGTGGGCCGCGAGCTGCGTCCGATGATGCCCTGGCTGCATTCCGAGGAGAGGGTGGTCCCCGAATGACCAACGCCAACGACCCCGACGTAGTCCGGATCTTCGATACCACGCTCCGCGACGGCGAGCAGGCGCCCGGGATCGCGCTCACCCGGGCCGAGAAGGTCGAGATCGCGGAGCAGCTGGCCCGTCTCGAGGTGGACGTGATCGAGGCGGGCTTCCCCGTCTCGAGCGAGGGGGAGTTCGAGGCGGTCAGCGAGATCGCGTCGAGCGTCAAGGGCCCGGTGATCGCGGCGCTCGCCCGCGTGGTGCCCGGCGACATCACCCGCGCGGCCGAGGCGCTCGCCGGTGCCGAGCGGTGGCGGATCCACACGTTCATCTCGACCAGCGACATCCACATGACGGACATGCTCCGGATGAGCAACGGGCAGGTCCTCGACGCGATCCGCGAGGGCGTCAAGCTCGCGGTCGGCTACACCGAGGACGTCGAGTTCAGCGCCCAGGACGCGACCCGCACCGAGCTCGACTTCCTGCTCGAGTGCTTCCGCGTGGCGGTCGACGCCGGTGCGACCACGATCAACGTGCCCGACACCGTCGGGTACGCGATGCCGCACGAGTTCGGCGAGCTCGTCCGCACGGTGCGCGAGGCCGTCCCCGACCACATCGTGATCTCGACGCACTGCCACAACGACCTCGGGCTCGCGGTCGCGAACTCGCTCGCCGGGATCGTGAACGGCGCCCGGCAGGTCGAGGTGGCCGTGAACGGGATCGGCGAGCGCGCGGGCAACTGCTCGCTCGAGGAGGTCGCGATGATCGTGCGGACGCGTCGCGAGGCGCTCGGCGTCTCGCACGGGCTGAACCTCAAGGAGATCGTCCGCACGTCGCGTCTCGTGAGCATGACGACCGGGTACGGCGTCCAGCCGAACAAGGCCGTGGTCGGGTCGTCGGCGTTCGCGCACGAGAGCGGGATCCACCAGCACGGCGTGCTCGCGAACCGCGCGACCTACGAGATCATGGACCCGCTCGAGATCGGCCTGGAAGGCAACCAGCTGGTCCTGGGCAAGCACTCGGGACGGCACGCGTTCGCGGACGCGCTCGAGAAGATCGGGATCGAGCTCGACGAGGACCACCTCAATCGCGCGTTCGCGCGGTTCAAGGAGCTCGCCGACCGCAAGATCCAGCTCACCGACCAGGACCTCGCGGCGATCGTCTCCGAGGAGCTCGGGGCCGCCGCCGAGGACGTGTTCGTGCTCGAGGCGCTCCAGGTCGGCGGTGGCACCGCGCTGTCGCCGACGGCGAGCGTCCGGCTGCGGCGGGGCGAGGAGATGGTCGAGGAGTCGGCGATGGGCGACGGGATGATCGACGCCGCGATGGGCGCGATCCAGCGGGCCTCGGGCGTCGAGGGGCGGCTCGTCTCGTTCAACGTCTCGGCGGTCACGGGCGGGACCGACGCCTTAGGCGACGTCGTCGTGCAGCTCGATGCGCTCGGCCGCCGGGTCACGGGCCGGGGCGTCGCGACCGACGTGGTCGAGGCGAGCGCGCGCGCCTATCTGGCGGCCGTCAACCGCGCGATGCTGATGGCCAACCTGGAGGCCGAGGCCGAGAAGGCCGAGGCGGAGCGGGGGCTCGGGGGGCTCAAGGAGCGAGCGCGGACGCGCGAGCGGTAGCCCCCCGGGGAAGGTCACGCCGTGACGGGCGGTGGGCATACCGTCGGCGTGATCCGTGGGGACGGGACCGGTCCCGAGGTCGTCGAGGAGGCGTTGAAGGTCCTCGGGACCCTCGACGTCGGGGTCGAGCTCGTCGAGTTCGACCTGGGCGCCGAACGGTTCCTGCGCACCGGCGAGGTGCTCCCGGACGAGGAGCTCGAGCGCCTTCGGACGATGGATGCCGTTCTGCTCGGTGCGGTCGGCGACCCGCGCGTGCGGCCCGGCATCCTCGAACGCGACCTGCTGCTGCGGATCCGGTTCGAGCTCGACCAGTACGTGAACCTCCGCCCGATCGTGCGGTACCCGGGCGTCGAGACCCTCGTGCCCACGCACACCGAGGACGACGTGAACATGGTCGTCGTCCGCGAGAACTCCGAGGGCCTGTACACGGGCGCCGGGGGGTTCCACCGCAAGGGCACGCCGCACGAGGTCGCCGTGCAGGAGTCGATCAACACGCGGCACGGCGTCGAGCGGATCGTCCGCTACGCGTTCGAGCTCGCGATGCGGCCCGAGCGCCGGCGCAAGGTCACGCTCGTCCACAAGACCAACGTGCTGACGTTCGCGGGCGATCTCTACCAGCGCGTGGTCGACGAGGTCGGTGAGGGGTATCCCGACGTCGAGCGGGACTACGTCCACGTCGACGCGGCGTGCATCTACCTGCTCGATCAGCCCTCGCGCTTCGACGTGATCGTCACGGACAACATGTTCGGCGACATCATCACGGACCTCGGCGCCATGATCCAGGGCGGGATGGGCATCGCGGCCGGGGGGAACATCAACCCGGCCGGCATGAGCATGTTCGAGCCGATCGGCGGGACGGCGCCCGACCACGCGGGCAAGGGGACGATCAACCCGCTCGCGGCGGTCGGCGCGTTGCAGATGTTGCTCGCGCAGCTCGGCGAGACCGCGGCCGCGGCCCGGGTGACCGCCGGCATCCGGTTCGCGTGCTCGAAGCTGCACTCGATGCGCGCCGGCCAGATGGGGTTCTCGACCGGGGAGGTCGGCGATCTGGTCGTCGAGGGGGCCTCGGCGTGACCGAGCCCCTCCGGGTCGAGCTGTACGACACCACCCTGCGCGACGGCGCGCAGGGGACCGGGTTCTCGTACTCGATCGAGGACCGCCTGCGGATCCTCCACAAGCTCGACCAGCTCGGGGTGCCCTTCGTCGAGGGCGGTTGGCCGGGGGCGAACCCGCGCGAGACCGAGTTCTTCCGGCTCGCGACCGGCGAGACGCTCAAGCACGCGACGCTGACGGCGTTCGGGATGACCCGCAAGGCGGGCGAGGCGTCGGATCGGAGCGCCGTCCTGCGGGACCTGCTCGACGCGGGGACCGAGGTCGTCTGCCTCGTGGGCAAGGCCTGGGACCTCCACGTCACCGAGGCGCTCCGCACGGACCTGGACGAGGGCGTGGCCATGGTCCGCGACTCGATCGCGTTCCTGCGCGGGCAGGGGCGCCGGGTGTTCTTCGACGCCGAGCACTTCTTCGACGGGTACCGGAGCGATCCGGCGTTCGCGCTCCGGGTGCTGGCCTCGGCCGAGGAGGCGGGCGCCGAGCGCCTGGTCCTGTGCGACACGAACGGCGGCATGCTGCCGAACGAGGTCGCGCGCGTCGTCGCCGAGGTCCGCGAGCGGGTCGACACGCCGCTCGGGATCCACGTGCACAACGACGCGGGGTGCGCGGTCGCCAACTCGCTGATCGCCGTGGAGCACGGGGCGTTCCAGGTCCAGGGCGTCGTCAACGGGTACGGCGAACGCACCGGCAACGCCGACCTGATCCCGATCGCCGCGAACCTCGTCCTGAAGATGGGCGCCGAGTGCCTGCCCGACGGGTCGCTCGAACGGCTCACGGAGGTCGCGCACTACGTGGCCGAGGTCGCGAACGTCGCCCCGGACTCGCGCCAGCCCTACGCGGGCCGGTACGCGTTCACCCACAAGGCCGGGCTGCACGCGAGCGGCATCGAACGCGTGTCGCGCGCGTACGAGCACGTGGAACCCTCGACCGTGGGCAACCGCCGCGGCGTCGTGGCGAGCGATCTCGGGGGCGCCGCGACGATCCGGATGAAGGCCGAGGAGTTCGGCCTCGAGCTGGGCGCCGACGGCGCCGGCCGGCTGCTGCTGGACCTCAAGGACCGCGAGGCGCGCGGGTACACGTTCGAGGTCGCCGACGCCTCGCTCGAGCTGCTGATGCGCCGCGCGGACGGATGGCGGCAACCGTTCTTCGAGATCGACAGCTACCGGGTCCACGTGGAGGAGCGCGTCGGCGACGACGAGGCCACCGCTCGCCGAGGCGACCGTCAAGGTCGTCACGAAGGGGACGCGGCACATCGAGAGCGCCGAGGGCCAGGGGCCGGTCGGCGCGCTCGACAACGCGCTGCGCAAGGCCCTCGCGAACGACTACCCCGAGCTCGCGCACATCTCGCTCGAGGACTTCCGGGTGCGCGTGCTGGACGAGACGACGGGGGCTCGGAGGCTCAAGGAACGAGCGCGAAGGCGCGAGGTAGCCCCCAGCGGCAAGGCACCGGCGCGTGGTCCGCGTCCTGATCGACACGTCGAACGGCCAGCGGGAGTGGACCACGGTCGGCGTCTCGGAGAACATCATCGAGGCCTCGTGGGAGGCGCTGGTCGACGGGTACCTGTACGGGCTGCTCCACCCCCGGGACGACGACGAGGTGCCGTCGCCCCCGGCGGTACCCTGAGCACCATGCCGTCAGGGATCCGCGAGGCCGTCCCCAAGGACGCGCGGGCGATCGCCGAGATCCACGTCCGGTCGTGGCAGGCCGCGTACCGGGGCCAGCTCACCGACGACTACCTCGACGGCCTCACCGTGGAGGACCGACTCGAGCAGCACCGGCAGAGCCTGGAGGAGCCGCGTTCGGGCTGGACCACGTGGGTCGTGGACGAGGGTTCGGGCCCGGTCGGGTTCGCGGTGACCGGTCCGAGCGAGGACGCCGACGCCGGCGAACGCACGGGCGAGCTCTACGCGATCTACCTCGAGCCCGATCGGCTCGGGACCGGCACCGGGCGGCGGCTGTTCGAGCACGCCGTCGAGGACCTGCGATCGCGGGGGTTCGACACGGTGACGCTGTGGGTGCTCGAGAGCAACGAGCGCGCCCGGCGCTTCTACGAGACCGCCGGGTGGGTGCACGACGGGACCGTCACGAGCGAGCACGTCGACTGCGAGATGCGTCCCACGATCCGGTACCGCGTCGAGCTGTAGCCGCTACCCGTCCCCGCCGTGCCCGTACGCGAGTGGCCGTCGAGCGTGGCCGTGCCGTGATCGGGGTCGTGACCGGGTGGAGTCGCCGCCGTGCCCCTCGAGCCTCGTTCGCGTCCCCGTGCGCGTGCCCGTTGGCGGTCGCCCACGGCGGGGGGCCGTCCATCGCCCTTCGTCAGCTTGTGGCTCTGGCCCCATTCGCGGCCGTCGCCCGGACCGAGGACGACGACGACCCCGCCGTCACCGTCACCGTCGCCACCGCCGCCTCCACCGCCACCGTCGTTGCCGCCACCACCGCCCGTGGTGTCGCCGCCGCCGACCGTCGGGCCGCCCCCGCCGGTCGAGGTCCCGGTGCCGCCCGTGCCGATGACGGGACCGAGGATCACGCCGACCCGCCGCCCGGCGTCTCCTCGCTCTCGAGCTCGGGGAACAGGGTGCCGAGGATGCCTTGCAGGGTCGAGGTCACACTCGCGGGCAGGGCGCTCGCGAGGCCGGCCAGCCGGAGCCGGATCTCGCGCATCCAGGTCGATCGTGAGGTAGCCGCCGGCGATCGCGGTCTCGCGCTGCTCCATCAGCTGCCTCCGCGTGCATCGTCGCGAGCGGGTAGTTCCCGGCCTCGATCGCGTCGATCATCGCGTCCAACGACGCGTGCGCATCGTCGAGGCGGTCGACCCCCTGCGGGACGATCACGACCTCGCCGCCCAGATCGGTGGTGTCGGCCCGCGGTACCGGCTTGCCCCCGCCGGTTGCGACGATCGCGATCAGCGCCCACGCCACGACGATCGGCATGCCCACCGCGGCGACGAACCGGGCGACACCGCCGCGCGGCTCGGGCGGACGCTCGGCGCGGGTCCCGGCGCCCGAGCGCCGCCACCGCCGCTCCGGCGCCGACGGCGGCGAGCGCCAGATCCTCGGCCGCGAAGAGACCGCCGAGGATCGCGGAGAGCGCGGCGAGGCTCATCCCGCGTCTCCAGGTAGGCGTCGACCCCGGCGACACCCTTGGGACGGCCGGCCGCCGACGAGATCACGACGACCTTGGCCTCGGGCGCCGCTCGTCGCACCTTGTGGAGCAGCTTCCCGTTGCCGCGGGAGGAGAGCAGGCGGTCGTCGATCACGACCGCGTCGGGGTGCTGCGCGCCGACCGCGGCCAGGGCCTCGTCGCGCGCGAGCGGCTCACCGACGACCTCGTACCCGTCGTCCTCGAGGAACGGGCGCACCAACGACCGGTTGACGTAGATGTCCCCGGCGACGAGGACGCGGATCCTCCCGATGGTCATCGCGCCCTCCCGGGCATCAACTCGTCGAACATGAGCGCGCTCCCATCCATGCTAGGGGAGGGATGTGCCCGAAGGAGTCAACCGCGAGGGTGAACTTGCATCGGTCCGCCGGGGGACAGCGGCCCTAGACCGCCTGGGGAGGGGCAACCCACGTCTCGTGCTCAGGAGGAGAGCTCGGTCTCCCGGGTCTCGAGCGTCTGCCGGTTGGTCAGGAGCTCGTCCACGGCGTCCAGGGGGAGCGGCTTGGCGAAGTAGAACCCCTGGCCGAGGTCGCAGCGCAGGGCCAGGAGCTTCTCCAGCTGGTCGGCCCGCTCGATGCCCTCCGCCACCGGGCGCAGGCGCAGGATCCCCGCCAGCTCGATGATCGCGGCCGTCAGCGCCGATTCCTCGCCGCCCTCGTTGACGCCGTCGACGAAGGACTTGTCCACCTTCAGGATGTCGACGGGGAACCGGCGGATGTAGTTCAGGCTCGAGTACCCCGTGCCGAAGTCGTCGACCGCCAGCTGCACGCCGAGCTCCTTGAGCTCCGCGAGCCGCTGGATCGACAGGTCCATGTCCTGCATCATCACGGACTCGGTGATCTCCAGGACCAGGCTGCCCGGGTGGAGCTGGGTCTGCATCAGCGTCTCGGCGATCTCGCCGACGATCTCCGGGCGCTGGAGCTGACGGGCGGACAGGTTGACCGCCATCTGCAGCGGCGGATCCATCACGTAGCGCTCCTGCAGCCGACGGGCCTGCATGCAGGCCTCCTGCAGCACCCACCGACCGAGCGGGACGATCAGCCCGGTCTCCTCCGCCAGCGGGATGAAGTCCAGCGGCGCGATGAGATCGCGCGTCGGGTGCTGCCAGCGCACGAGCGCCTCGAGCCCCTCGACGCGCCCGGTCGCGAGCTCGATCACCGGCTGGTAGTGCAGGACGAACTCGCCGTTGTCGACCGCGCGCTGCAGGTCCGCCTTGAGCTCCAGGCGCTGGAGCGCCGTGTCGTGCATCGCGGGTTCGAACACCTGGTAGCGGCCCTTGCCGGCCTCCTTGGCCATGTACATCGCGACGTCCGCGTTCCGCAGCAGCTCCTCGGCGCCCTCGGGCCCCCCGGTCCGGGCGTCGGCGGTCGCGATGCCGATCGACGCGCGAACGAAGACCTCCTTGCCCTCGAGGTGGAACGGACCTTCGAGCGACGCCAGGATCCTCGCCGCGACCTCGGCGGCGTCGACCCCGTCCCCGCCGTCCTCCAGCAGGATCGCGAACTCGTCCCCGCCGAGCCGGGCGGCGGTGTCCGCCTGCCGCAGCGAGTTCTTCAGCCGCTCGCCGACCTCGGCCAGCATCCGGTCGCCGGCCGCGTGGCCGAGCGAGTCGTTGATCGTCTTGAAGTCGTCCAGGTCCATGAACAGGATCGAGACCGGGAGGTTGTCGCGTGCCTGCCGCTCGATCATGTGCTCGACGCGGTCCTTGAACAGGGCCCGGTTCGCGAGCCCCGTGACCGCGTCGTGGAACGCCTGGTGCTGCAGCTGCTCCTCGAACGCCTTGCGCTCGGAGACGTCACGGGTGTTCAGGACGATGCCCTTGACGTTCTCGTCGTGCAGCAGGTTCGTCCGCAGGGTCTCGACGTGCAGCCAGAAGTCGTCCCGGTGCTTCATCCGGAACTCGGTCAGCCCCGGATGCGGATCGCTCTCGCGTCCGCCCGAGGTGAGGAACTGCAGCACACCGGCCCGGTCGTCGGGGTGGATCAGGACCGTGAGCTTCGTCCCCTCGAGCTCGGCGGCCTCGTGGCCGAGCACGCGCTCGACCGAGGGGCTCATGTAGCGGATCGTGGAGTCGGCCTCGACGACCATGACCACGTCCGAGGAGTTCTGGACCAGCGAGGAGAAGCGCGCCTCGCTCTGGCGGATCAGCAGGATCTCGGTGGTCAGGGCGCTGTCGAGCGCCAGGGCGACCTGGGAGGACAGCGCCTCGATCGAGTCGCGGATCGCACGCGGGACGCTCGCCGGCCCGGCGATCACGAGCAGCCCCTGGAGCTCCTCCTTCATGAACAGCGGCGCGTTCAGGACGAACGTCGCGTTCGCCGGCATGCCGAGCGCGTTCGCGAGCTCCGCCTCCTCGGTGGGGACCTCGTACGAGCGGTGGGACTGCAGCCGGTCGCGCTTCCATTGGGGCAGGATCGACAGGGAGACGGTGGTGCCCTCGACGCCCTCGGTCCCGCCGGCCGCCGCCACCACCTGGAAGGTGTCCGGGTCGTCCTCGGTCGCGACGAGCAGCCTGCAGGCCGCCGTCGTCACCCACCAGGGCGCGCGCCGCCTGCAACGTGGCCGAGTAGATGCTCTCGCGGTTCGTCGCCGTCACGAGCGCCGCACCGGCGTTGCGGAGCGCCTTCTCCCGGAGCGTCGACTGTTCCTGCCGGCGGACCAGCCCGGACATCCGGAGGACGACCAGGACGAACAGCATGACCGACGCCCCGATCAGGACCGGCATGTCGACGGAGTCCTCCCGGCTGAGCTGGATCAGCATCACGCCGGGCGCGATCAGCGACGCCGCACCGAGCAGCAGCAGCCGCAGCTTGGACATCCGGCGTTCGACGTCGGGGGCCTTGTCCGAGAGGTTCCGCATCGACGGGTGCAGCGCCGCCGCTCCCCACAGGAGGTAGAAGACCGCCCAGCCGGCCTCGAGGTACCCGGACTGGTCGTAGACCAGGCCCTGGACGGAGATGTAGGTGTACAACGTGTCGGTCAGGAACAGCGACAGCGCCGCCGCCCCCATCAGGTACAGCGACGGGGCCTTCTTGCCCGCGCCCATCGCGAGGCGGATGACCACGGTGAGCAGCACCAGGTCCATGAACGGGTACGCCATCCCGACGAGCTTCTGCAGGACCGTCGAGGCCGAGTCGTGCGCCACGGGCGACATCAGGAAGACCCACTGCATCGTCCCGACCCCGATCGCGACGATCATCGAGTCGATGAGGCTGTCCCGGTCCCGGCCCGGGTTGCGCCGGCGGATCAGCAGCAGCAGGCCGCCGACGAGGCACGGGTAGACGAGCAGGTACGCGACGTCGCCGATCGAGGGGTACGGGAGGTCGGTGCCGAAGAAGTCGTCGTAGTTGTAGGTGATGACGTCCCCGATGACGAAGAACGTCTGACCGAGCGCGAACAGGTACCAGGCGGCACGCGCGTTCGGCTTCCACATCCGGACCGCGACGACGATCGCGACCGGCGAGGACAACGAGATCAGGTTGAAGAACCATCCCTGTCGCAGGTGCGGCAGGAACAGGAAACCGAGCAGCGCCGCGATGCCGCCGCCCAGGTACAGGAGCCAGGCCCGGGACTTCATCACTGCCATCAGATATCGGTGGGCCGAACGGGTGACCTTAGAGCCGCCTCGGAAGTTCCCGGAGCGGGAAATGGCCCCTGACCAGCGGAGATGGGTGCGAGCGGCCCCTCGAGGGCCCCGAACCCCGTGTCCTCGGTCGGCTCGATCGGCGTACCTGCGAGGACGCCGCTCCGCTCGATGTCGCGCATGCCCGGCAGGAACAGGAAGGCCAGCGTGACGACGCCGCCCAGCAGACCGGCGCCGACGAGGGTCTCCTTGGCGCCCAGCGCCCCGGCGATCGGGCCGGTGAACGCGTAGGAGACCGGCACCAGCGCGATCGAGATGAACCAGTCGAAGCTCGAGACCCGCCCCAGCAGCCGGCTGGGGACCAGGCGTCCCTTGGTCGTCGCCCAGACGATCGTCCCCGCGCCCTCGAGCGCGTTGAACGCGAAGCAGGCGGCCATGGCCTGCCACGGGAACCGCGCCAGCCCGTAGCCGGCGATCGCGAGCGTCGAGATCGTCCACACGACGTAGATGAAGGTCATGTTCCGGCGTGGCATCTGCCGGTTGCCCATCACGATCGCGGAGGTCATCGCCCCGATCCCGCCGACGGCGAAGATCAGGCCGAGGTCGGCGGCGGAGCCGTGCAGCTCGTTGCGGACGACGAAGGGAAGCAGCACCTCGGACGGCCCCCAGAAGATCAGGTAGCCGAGCGTCGCCGCGAGGAAGGTCCCCCACAGCCACACCTGCGACCGCACGAACGCGAACCCCTCACGGATGTCGTCGATCGCCGATCCGTGCGGCTCGTCGGGGGTCGTGCGTCGAGCGCGCATCAGGGCAACGCAGGCGATCGAGAACAGGAACGTGCACGCGTCCACCACGAACGCGGTCCCCGGGCCGCCCATCGCCACGATCAACCCGCCCAGGGCCGGCCCGAGCATCCGCAGGGCCGCCGGACGAACGAGCTGATCGAGCGAGTTCGCCTGGTTCAGCTCGGCGTCCGGGACCAGACCCGGGACGATCGCGTCGAACGCCGGACCGAAGAACGCCGTTCCGGCGCCGAACAGACCCGAGAGCACGAGCATGTGCCACAGCTCGAGCTGCCCCGAGAGTGCGAGGGCGCCCATCGTGCCCACCGCGAGGGCGCGCATCAGGTCCGCGGCGATCATCACCTTGCGCCGGTCGAGGCGGTCCGAGACCACGCCGCCCGCCAGCAGGAAGACGACGTGGGGCACGGTCATGGCGACGCCGATCGTCGACAGCGCGCTGGGCGTGTTCGAGATCTCGTAGGCCTGCCAAGCCAGCGCAACGTAGAAGATGCCGTCGCCGAGCAGGGACGCCGTCATCCCGATCCAGAGCTTGCGGAAGTCCGGATGGCGCAGCGGCGTCAGGATCCGCAACCGCCGATCGAGGAACGTTGGACCGTCCCGGTGGTGCGCTCATCGCCTCAGCCGGCTTGGTAGGCGGCCCGCAGGGTGGATCGCAGGAGGTCGCGCGCCGCGATCGCCTCACGCGTCGTGGCGAGCGCCGGTCGCTCGGACGAGCGACTCCTCCAGGTCGTCGAGCGCGACGCGCAGGCAACCGCGCAGCCGCTCGACGCCGCCGTTCACGGCCTGGTGGACCCCGCGCGAGTACTCGAGGAAGGCGCGCGAGCGTTCGCCCGCGCAGAGCAGGGCGAGCGCGAGGTCGAACCGCACGGCGATCCAACGACCGTCGCGACGGAGCGCCTCGCGGAGCGTCGCCACCGCGTCCTGGTAGCGGCCGAGCCGGAGCTCGCACCAGCCGACGAGCTCCCACAGGTCCTCCTCCGCCTCGTAGCGGCGGCGGCCCTCGTCGACGACCTCCTCGCACAGCCGGTCGGCCTCGCGGCCGTGGCCCATGCGCCGCAGCACGTTCGACAGCCCCTCCTTGGCCCACATCGCCGAGGGGTCGAGCGTGAGCGCGGCCTCGTAGGCGAGGCGCGCCTCGCCGAGCCGCTCGGGCCCGAGGTTCTCCAGCGCCCAGCCCCGCGCCGTGAACACGGCCGCGTTCTGCGGTTCGGTGTCGACGGCGGCGTCGAGCTCTTCGAGCGCGGCGGCGTACTCGCCGGCGTCGGACAGCGCCTCCGCGCGGCCGAGCCCGTGTGCGACGGGACCCTTGGCCATCGCCTACCCCCTCGCCTCTCGGGCGCGGAGCAGCAGGCGGCGGTGGTGCTCGTGCTGGAGCTCGAAGCGCTCGCTGATCTCGCCGAGCACCTCGCACAGCAGCTCGATCTGGTCGTCCGGGTTCGCCGCGGTGATCTGGATGCGGAAGCCCACCTCGTCCTTGGGGACCAGGGGGTAGGCCGCCATCGTCACGTAGACGCCGCGGTCGAACAGGTAGCGGCCGACGACGTCGATGTCCTCGTGGTGCGCGAGCGGGATCTCGATCAGCGGGAAGCCGGACTCGTTGGGCGTGTAGATGTCGAGCTCGTGGAGCCGTTCCATGACCGTGCGGGTCTTGCGGTAGATCTCGTAGCGGTACAGGTCGCCGCGGTGGTCGTTCACCGCGAGGCCCGCGATCGTGGTCGCGAGCGACGCGACCGGCGAGGGCCCCGAGTACAGGTACGGCGGCGCCGCGACCTTCAGGACGTCCTTCAGCCGCGAGGGCAGCGCGAGGAACGAGAGCAGCGAGCTGTAGGCCTTGCTGAACCCCGCGACCAGGATGACGTTGTCGTAGGTCTCGCCCTGGTGGCGGACGACCCCGTTGCCGCGCAGGCCCCACTCGCACAGCTCGTCGGGGGAGCGCTCGCCGATCACGCCGAACCCGTGGGCGTCGTCGATGTACAGGAGCGCGTCGTTCTCGCGGGCGATGCGCGCGAACTCCTTGACGTCGGGCGCGTTCCCGGTCATCGAGTTCACGCCGTCGACCGCGATCACGCGTGGGGTCGTCGTCGACGCCTTGACCAGCTGCTCGAGGTGCTCGGCGTCGTTGTGCCGGAAGCGCTGGATCGTCGCGCCGTGGCCGCGGGCGATGCTCGCGCCGTCGTAGATCGTCTTGTGGGCCCGGCCGTCGAGGAACAGCACGCCGCTGCCGACGAGGACCGGGATCACCGACATGTGGATGTGCGTGATCGTCGGGAGCAGCAGCGAGTCCTCGGACCCGAGCAGCGCCGTCGTGGTCTCCTCGAGCTGTTCGTACAGCACGGGACTGCCGAGCAGCCGGGACCAGGACGGGTGGGTGCCCCACTTCGCGAGGTACTCGGGGACCGCGTCGATGACCTCCTGATCGAGGTCCAGGCCCAGGTAGTTGCACGAGGCGAAGTCCGCGAGCCAGTGGTCGCCGATCCGGATCCGGCGTCCCTCCTGCTCGTCGATGACCGCGTCGAGCATCGGGTGCGACGCCTTCAGCCGCGCGAGGTCCTCCACGGTGGCCATCCAGCGCTCCAACCAGCCGTCGCTCTCGCGGCGGAGCGGCTTGTCCCGCAGAGGTCTGGAGACCAGGACGTCGCTCTCCCGTCGCCGGACAGGATCGGTTCGGGGGCGGCCGGGATCGGCCGAGTCGATGTGCTCGGGCGTGGACATTGCCCTGTTGGCATCGGCCCTTCCGTAGGGACGCTTGAGACCGTTGGGCGGAGGCCGTTCGCCGAGCCGGTCAGGCGGGGGGGACCGACGGGAGCCGGGCGGGCCGGTCCCGCTCGTAGGCGTCGATCGCGTCCGCGTAGCGCAGGGTGAGGTCGATGTCGTCCAGACCCTCCAGCAGGCGCCACCGCGTGTACGGGTCGATCTCGAACGCCTCGTGCACGGCGGGAGCGCTCACACGCAGGGCGTGCAGGTCCACCGTGATCTCGGTCGTGGGATCGTCGAGCACCGCGTCCATCAGCGCGCGGACGGACTCCTGGGCCAGCTCGACGGGTAGTACCCCGATCTTGCAGCAGTTGTTGCGGAAGATGTCCGCGAACGAGGGCGCGATCACCGTCCGGAACCCTGCGTCCTCGAGCGCCCACACGGCGTGCTCGCGGCTGGAGCCGCTGCCGAAGTTCGGCCCGGCGAGCAGGATCGTCGCGCCGGCGAACTCGGGCCGGTTCAGCACGAAGTCGGGGTCCTTGCGCCACTCCGCGAACAGGAACGGCCCGAACCCGGACCGCTCGATCCGACGGAGGTACCGAGCGGGCACGATCTGGTCCGTGTCGACGTCCGAGCGATCGAGCGGCAGCGCCCGCCCCGTGTGCTCGGTGAACGGCCTCATGCCTCCAGGTCCTCCGGCGTGCCGAAGTGGCCCAGGACCGCCGTCGCGGCCGCGACCGCCGGGCTGACGAGGTGCGTCCGGCCGCCCTTGCCCTGACGGCCCTCGAAGTTCCGGTTGCTGGTGGAGGCGCATCGTTCGCCGGGCGAGAGCTGATCGGGGTTCATGCCGAGGCACATCGAGCAGCCGGCGTCCCGCCACTCGAACCCCGCGGCCGTGAAGACCGTGTCGAGCCCCTCGCGTTCCGCCTGGCGCTTCACGAGCATCGAGCCCGGCACCACCATCGCCCGCAGGCCCTCGCGCACCTTCCGGCCGTCCAGGATGGTCGCGGCCTCCCGAAGGTCCTCGATCCTCGAGTTGGTGCACGAGCCGATGAAGACCGTGTCGGGCCGGATGTCGCGGATCGCGATGCCCGGGTGCAGGTCCATGTACGCGAGCGCCCGCTCGGCGGTCTCGTCCGCGGGCTCGGGGACGACGTCGTCGATCGTGACCGTCTGGCTGGGGTTGGTCCCCCACGACACGTGCGGTCGCAGGTCGGCCGCCTCGAGAGCGACCTGCTTGTCGAATGCCGCACCCTCGTCCGTCGGCAGCGACCGCCAGTCCTCGAGCGCCTGCTCCCAGTCCGGGCCGCTGGGCGCGTTCGGGCGGCCCTCGAGGTACGCGAACGTGGTGTCGTCGGGGGCGACCATGCCGGCACGAGCGCCCGCCTCGATCGACATGTTGCAGACCGTCATCCGTCCCTCCATCGAGAGCGAGCGGATCGCCGACCCCCGGTACTCCACGATGTGACCCACGCCTCCGTCGGTCCCGATCCTCGCGATGATCCCCAGGATCACGTCCTTGGCCGAGACCCCGGCCGGCAGCTCCCCCTCGACGGTCACCGCCATCGTCCGCGGGGTGCGTTGCGGCAGCGTCTGCGTCGCCAGGACGTGCTCGACCTCGCTCGTGCCGATCCCGATCGCGAGCGCGCCGAACGCGCCGTGGGTGCTCGTGTGCGAGTCGCCGCACACGATCATCAGCCCGGGCTGCGTGAGTCCCATCTGCGGGCCGATCACGTGGACGATCCCCTGCCCGAGGTCGCCCGTCGGGAACAGCGTGATCCCGGCCTCGGCGCAGTTGCGTTCGAGCGCCTCCATCTGGGTCCGGCTCACCGGGTCGACCGGACCGGGCGCCGTGGGGACGTTGTGGTCCATCGTCGCCACGGTGAGGTCGGGACGCCGGACGGGGCGGCCGGCGAGCCGCAGCCCCTCGAACGCCTGCGCGCTGGTCACCTCGTGCACGAGGTGGAGGTCGACGTACAGCAGGTCGGGTTCGCCGTCGGCACGGTGGACGACGTGGCGCTCCCAGACCTTTTCGGCCAGCGTGCGGGGCGTGCCCATGCGTTCGATGGTACAGGCCGCCCCCGCGACGTCGGGTCTAGCCGGTGCGGTCGGGGAGCAGGATCCGGAACGAGGAGCCGCCGCCCTCGCGCTCCTGCACCCACGCCCGGCCGCCGTGCATCTCGGCGAAGCGCGCCACGAGCGACAGGCCGATCCCGGAGCCCGGCGTGTGCACGGAGTCGGGACCGCGGTAGAAGGCGTCGAAGATCTTGTCGCGCAGGTCGGCCGGGATCCCGGGGCCGTCGTCCTCGACCGCGATCACCGCGGCGTCGCCCTCGCGCCAGCAGCGGACCCAGATCCGCGTCCCGGCGGGCGTGTGCAGGTCGGCGTTCGCGAGGAGGTTCTCCAGGATGCGCTCGACCTTGGGCGGGTCGACGTTGGCGCGACACTCGCCGCCCTCGAGCTCGACCGTGCGGTCGCCGAGCACCTCGGTCTTCGCGAGGAGCCCGCGGATGAGCTCGTGCAGGTCGAGCGGGTACCGGCGCGGCGCCACGATGCCCGAGTCGAGCCGGTCCAGGTCGAGCAGGTCGGTCAGGAGCGCGTTCATCCCCTTGGACCGTTCGACGAGCGTTCGGAGCATGTGCCGGCGCACGTCGTCCTCGAGTTCGTCGCCCAGCCGTTCGAGCGTGCTGGCGGCCACCAGGATCGCCGTCAGCGGGGCCTTCAGATCGTGCGACAGGGTGTGGAGCAAGGTGTTCTTGAGCCGGTCGAGCGAGATCAGGCGCTCCTCCTCGGCCCGACGCTTCGTGATGTCGAACATCATCCCCTGCAGGCAGATCGGATGACCGTCCTTGTCCCGGACCGCCGTGGCCTCGTCGTGGAGCCAGACCCACTCGCCGTCGGCGCGGCGGATCCGGTACTCCACCTCGAGGGGGTCACCGCTCGCCAGCGACCGCTCCTCCTGGGCGTTCACGTTGGGGAGGTCGTCGGGGTGGGTGAACGACCCCTGCGGGTGCGGGTGTTCGAGCCACTCCTTCTGGGTGTACCCGAGGACGTGCTCGATCTGGGGCGAGACGTAGAGCCAGTCGCCGTTCGGCCCGTACTCGGCCAGGTAGACGACGCAGGGGAGCTGCTCGACGAGGTTGCGGTACTTGGCCTCGGTCTCGGCCTGGTGCTCGACGAGCGCCTCGTAGCTGAAGCCGCCCTCGGGTGTGTCGCGCGCGAGCTCACGTTCCAGGAGCTCGGCCGCGCCGGGTGCGACGGTCGTCGGTTCCATCCCGTTCTCAGCATCGGAGCGAACGCGCTCCGGGTTGACCGAGCGGGGCGCTTCTGTCGGGGAGCGCCGGGCGAGGCGAGGGTCAGTCGAGCTGGTTCTGCAGGACGACGACGATCCGGTCCTCGATCGCCGAGGCGGTCGATTTCGACATCCCGTAGGACAGGACGGAGAACTCGACCCAGTCGCCCGAGTGGGCCCTGACCCATCCCGAGAGCGCCGACACGTCGTCCAGCGTCCCCGTCTTGGCCCGGACGTCGACACCCCGGAGGCGATGCGCGGAGGGTCCCCTGTCCGCCCGTGGGGAGCGCGCGGCGCAGGTCCTTGCCCCACGGCTGGTCCTCGGCGAACCACAGCAGGCGGACGATGCCCTCGGCCGTCACGCGGTTCGCGTACGACAGGCCCGAGTTGTCGTTGAGCGTGAACCCCGTCCCGTGGGCGTCCGTCCAGGCCTGGATCGCGGACGCGCCCTTCGCGATCGTCCCCGGCACGCCGCGCGTCTCGACCCCGAGGCGCTTGCCGAGCGTCTCGGCGACGAAGTTGTCCGACGGTCGGAGCATCTTCGTGAGGAGTTCCTGCAACGGCCGCGAGCGGACCGACGCGATCGTCTGGAGCCCGCCCGGCGGTCTCCCGCTCCCGGGCTTGCCGCGGACGCGTACGCCGAGCGCCTCGAGCTTGGTGGTGAGCGTCTTCGCCGCTTCGCGCTCGGGGTCGGCTCCGGCGTTGTGGTCGAACACGAGCGCGGTCGGACGGTTCACGTAGTCGCGCGCCACGTCGTTCCAGCCGGGCGCGTCCCAATCGCGTCGGAAGTACCCGGTGCTCCCGACCACGCGACCGCGCACCCGCTCGATCCCCGCGCCGGCCACCTTCCGGGCGAGCGCGCCGAGCGTCGCCGGCGTCACGCCCGGGTCGCCCTGTCCGAGGATCCACAGGTTCCGGACGGCTCCCGAGGCGCCTCCGGACGGCGGCGACGCTGGTCGTGATCCGGAAGTCGGCCCCGAACGTGTCGTACAGCGTCATCGAGAGCAGGAGCTTCTCGTTCGACGCCGGGGTCCGGGGCGCTGGACGCCGCACGGTCGTAGAGGAACGCGTGGTCCTCGCCGACGGCGACCGAGACCCGGCGCGATCCGATCGCCCGGTCGATCTGATGCATCCACGGCGCCTTGGAGACCTCGAAGGCGAGGACAGGGGACTTGCTCGTCTCGTTGAGCGTGTCCTGCGCCACCCAGCGGACGCGGAGCCGCACGACGCCGACGTCGTGGGACGTGAAGCACGGCGATGCCAGCGCCTGGGAAGCGGGGTCGAGCGTGAGCCGTTCGATCACCCTCCAGCCGTGCCGGGTCCGGCGCTGCAGCTCGACGATCTGGCCGGGCCGTTCCGGGGTGACGGACATCGAGACGTCGACGCAGGAGCCCGGGTGCGTCGACCCGGTGACCAGCGCGGCGTCGACCAGCTCCCGAACGCGGACGAGCACCTGGTTCGTGGTCGAGGCCAGACAGGACGGATCCTCGTGGATCGTCGCGCGGTAGCGCCCCGTGTTCGGCTGCGTCTGCGCGAACGTGAACGAGCCGTCCGGCGCCGTCGTCCCGGTCCCGACGTTCGCGAACCCGGAGGAGTCGGCCGGCTGCCACTGCAGGGTCACGTCTCGGCCCTCGATGCACCCCGGGTCGGCGGCGATCGAACCCGAGACCGTGATCGCCTTGCCGAAGTTCACGATCGACGCCGAGGCCGAGAGCGTGGCCGTCGCGGTCTCGGCGAGCGCGGACGGGACGAGGAGCGTCGACAGCAGGGCGAGCTCGACGAACGCGAGCCTGCGGAGCCGTCGGCCGAGCGTGGAGCGGGCTGTGATGGCGGCACCCCCTAGCGAGCGAGCAGGGCATCGTGCCATCAGCCGCCGCCGCGGACAAGCACCCGGTCCGGAGCGGCGCGTCCCGGGGCCGGCGGGGGCGGGGTCGGGCCGGGACCGGGGTGGCCGGCCCGCGTCGTGACCGGGTCGCCGAGGGATGACACGCACCCCGCCGACGTACAGACTGTGCGGATGGCCCACGTCGAGTACCGCACCCGCCCGGAGCTCTCGCGGCCCGTGATGGTGTGCGCCTTCGGCGGCTGGAACGACGGCGGGGAGGCCGCGACCACGGCCGTCCGGACCCTCCGATCGCAGTGGGGCGCCCGCCGCTTCGCGGAGATCGACCCGGAGGAGTTCTACGACTTCCAGGTCAACCGTCCGACGGTGCGTCTGGTCGAAGGCTCGACGCGTCGGGTCGACTGGCCGGCCAGCCGGTTCTTCTCGGCGCGGATCAACGACCGCGACGCGATCCTGTTCGTCGGCGTGGAGCCGAACCTGCGGTGGCGCACCTACGCGGGGACGATCCTGCAGGTCTGCTCCGACATGGACGTGTCGCTGCTCGTGACGCTCGGCGCGTTCCTCGCGGACGTCCCGCACACGCGGCCGGCGCCCGTGAACGCCGCGAGCGACGACGAGGACTGGCTCGCCAAGCCGGAGATCCTGCCGGCCCGGTACGAGGGACCGACGGGGATCGTCGGCGTCCTGAACGCGCTCGCGTCGCGCGCGGGTCTTCCCGCCCTCTCGCTGTGGGCGGCCGCGCCGCACTACCTCCCGCAGTCGCGGAACCCCAAGGTCGCGCTCGCGTTGCTCGAGGCGCTCCGCGACCTGACCGGGCTCGAGATCGACACGGGCGAGATCGAGCTCGCCGCCCGCGTGTTCGAACGCGAGGTCTCCGAGGCGATCGAGGAGGACGGCAACCTCGCCGCCTACGTGCGGCGTCTCGAGGAGGCGTCGGAGCTCACCGGCGACGAGGACGACGACGTGTCCGCGCTGCAGGTCGCCAGCGGCGACGACATCGCCGCCGAGCTCGAGCGCTTCCTCCGCGAGCACAACGGCTCGACCGAGGACTGACCCGCCTCCGATCGGGTGGAGCTCCGACCGTTCGGCGCGACGGGGCTCGAGGTGCCGGTCGTCGGTCTCGGGACGTGGAACGTGTTCGATGTGTCCTCGCGACACGAGCCGGAGTCGGTCGCCGTGCTGCGGACGCACGTCGAGGGCGGGACGCGCCTCGTCGACACCTCCCCGATGTACGGCCGCGCCGAAGCGGTGCTGGGCCGTGCGCTCGCCACGCTCGCGATCCGCGACGAGACGGTGGTCGCGACGAAGATCTGGACGCCGTCGCTCGACGAGGGGCGCGTGCAGCTCGAGGCGCAGCTCGAGGCGTTCGGCGGCCGCGTGGACGTGGAACAGATCCACAACCTCGTCGCGTGGCGGGAGCACCTCGGCTGGCTCGAGGCCGAACGCGACGCGGGCCGCATCGGGTTGCTCGGCGCGACCCACTACCGCGAGGACGCGTTCGACGAGCTCGTCGCCGTGATGCGGACCGGTCGCATCCAGTGCGTCCAGGTGCCCTACAACCCCGTGCAGCGCCGCTGCGAGGACGAGGTGCTGCCGCTCGCGGCCGAGCTCGGGATCGGCGTGATCGCGATGCGGCCGTTCGCGGAGGGCGCCCTGCTCCGCCGTCCGCCCGCCGACCCCGGGGTCCTGTCGGCGCTCGGCGTGCGAGACGTGGGCGCAGGCCCTGCTCAGGTGGTGCCTGTCGGATCGCCGGATCGCCGTCGCGATCCCCGCGACGTCGCGGGTCGAGCATGCCGCGTCGAACGTCGCCGCGGGCGATCCACCGTGGTTCGACGACGAGCAGCGGGCGCTGGTCGAGCGCTGGGCGAGCGGAGCCTGACGATGCGCGCCGCGGTGCTCGACGCTCCCGGACGGCTCGAGGTGCGCGAGGTCCCGGCCCCCGAACCCGCCGAGGGTCAGGTCCTCGTCGAGGTCGCCGCGTGCGCCGTGTGCCGGACCGACCTGCACGTGATCGACGGCGAGCTCGCGCGGCCCAAGCTCCCGCTGATCCTCGGGCACCAGGCGGTCGGGTCGATCGTGGCCGTCGGCCAGGGCGTCGCCGATCGGCGGCCCGGCGACGTCGTGGGCGTCCCGTGGCTCGGGTGGGCGGACGGCACGTGCTCGTACTGCACGAGCGGTCGCGAGAACCTGTGTCCGAACGCGAGGTTCACGGGCTACGACCTCGACGGCGGCGACGCGGAGCTGGTCGGTGGCCGACGCGCGGTTCTGTCTCGCGGTCCCGCAGGCGTTCGAGCCCGTCGCGGCCGCGCCGTTCCTGTGTGCGGGCGCGATCGGCTACCGCGCGACACGGCTCGCGGGCGACGTCGAACGGCTCGGCCTGTACGGGTTCGGGAACGCCGCGCGGCTCGTGACGCAGATCGCGCGGTTCGAGGGGCGGACGGTCTTCGCGTTCACCAGGCCGGGCGACGCCGAGACGCAACGCCTCGCCCTCGAACGCGGGTGCGCGTGGGCCGGCGACTCCACCGAGCCGCCGCCCGAGCCGCTCGACGCCGCGATCGTGTTCGCGGCCGCCGGCGAGCTGGTGCCGCTCGCGCTCGCGGCGGTCGCGCCGGGCGGCTCGGTCGTCTGCGCCGAGATCCACATGTCCGACATCCCGTCGTTCCCCTACGCGCTGCTGTGGGGCGAGCGCGTCGTCCGGTCGGTCGCGAACCTCACGCGTCGCGACGGCCGGGAGCTGCTCGAGCTCGCGGCGCGGATCCCGCTCGAGGCGTCCACCCGGACGTTCCCGCTCGAGCGGGCGGACGAGGCGTTCGAGGCGGCCCGCTCGGGCTCGGCCTCGACGCCGGTGATCGTCCCGGGGTGAGCCGGCGGCGAGCGTGCGCCGACGGCGCGCTGACGCGCGCGCTTGCGCGCCGAGCGGCTCAGAGGGCACGATGTCCACTCGCGGCGGGGAGGTCGGATGCTGAAGGCGTACGTGCTGATCCAGACGGAGGCGGGCGGCGGGTCGAAGGTGCGCAGCGAGATCGGCTCGATCCCCGGCGTCCGGATCGCCCAGTCGGTGACCGGGCCCTACGACCTCATCGTCCACGCCGAGGTGGCCGACATGGACGCGCTGGGTCAGATGCTGAGCGACATCCAGCTGCTCCCCGGGCTCAACCGGACGCTCACCTGCATCGTCAAGGGGTAGGCCGGAAGGGGTGCCGGGAGGCCCTCGATCCCCTCGCCGGACCCGAACGTCCGTCGTCCGCCGTTCGCGATGACCGTGACCCCGCCGGGCCGAGGCGCGCCACGCGCCCTCGTGATGCAGCGCGGCGGTGCGTTCGTCGATGCCGAGCAGGACGACGTCCTCCGGGGCGCCGCGTCGATCGCGCTCTCCACCCACCGATGCCCGAACGTCTCGAAGTGCGGCAGCACCGCGACCCTCGGCACGAGCCCGAGCGCGGGCAGGTACCGGCGACGGTCGTCGCCGGGCATCCGTTCGCGGACCAGCGTCCACTCGCCGAGCGCCATCGCCCCGGCCGACGAGCCGGCGAGGGCGGCGCCGCCGACCCAGGCCTCGACGATCGCTTCCCACAGCGGCGTGCCCGCCAGGACCTTGGGTACCAGCCCGGGATCGCCGCCGACGAGGTAGAAGAACCGGCCCTCCCTCGCGCGGGCGACGTTCGCCGCGTCCTTCGCGTCGGACCGGCGCGTCGCGGGCAGCTCCTCGACCCGGAGACCCAGGCCTGCGAACCAACGGACCGCGTTCGCGACCGCCGGCTCGGGGTGCTGGCGTCCGGCCGCCGTCGCGAGCACGAACGCCGGGCCGTTCCCGGCGGCCCGGACCAGCACCCCGTCCTGCGGCTCGTTGCCGGGGTTGAGCTCGTCGCCGCCGACCAGCGCGAGTGGTCCCCACGTCCGGACCATCCTGCCACGGTCGCGACCGCCCATCCAGGAGCGTCAGCACCTCGCCCATCGACCGGATCGAGCCCTCGGTGATCGGCGACAGGACGAGGATCGCCTCGTCGGCGCCGGCCTCGGAGAGCCCGCGGAGCCCGTCCGCGATCGCTCCGGCGAGCCCTCGAGCGGTACGAGGCCCTCGTCGACCGGACGCTCGCCGGCGTCGCGATCGAGCACGACGAGGGCGCACGCGCTCCGGGCGACCTCGCTCGCGGGCCGACCCACCTCCTCGGCGAGGCGGGTGACGCGCTCGTTCAACGTCGCGAATCGGTCGGGCGTGTTGCCGTAGTCCGCGTACCACGTGTTCCAGGCGTCGACGT
The DNA here is from genome assembly GCA_963744515.1 of uncultured Actinomycetes bacterium. Taxonomy (GTDB): domain Bacteria; phylum Actinomycetota; class UBA4738; order UBA4738; family HRBIN12; genus DASSJM01. The sequence continues at coordinate 52,580 of CAVUTN010000003.1, forward strand.
GCGGGAGCGCGGCGCGCAGCAGCCGATCGCCGTTCGAGCCGAGCATCATCGGGACGCGCCGCGCCGGCTCCGGAAGCAGCACCGCGTCCTCGACGTGCGAGAAACGACCCTCGAACGTCACGCGCTCGCCCGCGAGCAGGCGACGGACGATCTCGAACGTCTCCTCGAAACGCGACGCGCGCTCCCCGAAGGCGATGCCGAACGCGCGGAACTCGGTCTCGTTCCAGCCGGCGCCGATCCCGAGCACGAACCGGCCGCGGCTCACCTCGTCGATCGATGCCGCCATCCGGGCGAGGATCCCGGGCGGGTGGAACGCCGCGCAGGCGACGAGCGGGCCGAGCCGGACGCGTTCGGTGGATGCGGCGAGGGCCGCGAGCGTCGTCCACGCGTCCCACGGTCCGCGTTCGGGACGGCCGTCGCCGCGGTAGAGCAGGTGGTCGCCGAGCCAGACCGAGTCGAGGTCGATGTCCTCGGCCGCGCGAGCCATCGAGACGATCTCGGGCCAGCGCACGTCGCGTTCGACCTCGGGAAGCTGGACGCCGATGCAGAGCGGCCGAGGCATCGCCGGAGTGTACGCTCGGTCGTCGCTTCGACGGGGGTGAGCTCAGGCCTTCTCCGCGAACGAATCCAGCGCGGCCTTCAGGCGCTGCACCGGCCCCCTGAGCGCCAGCTCGTCGGCGAGCGCGTCGAGGCCGTCGTCGTCACGTTCGCCCCGCCATCGGTCGACCGGTGCGATCGCGTTGACCGGCACGAGCCGCTGCATCGTCGCGACGTACTCGGCGCTCTCGGCGAGCCGCGCTCGGAGCGCCGGCTTGCCCTTGAGCGGTCCCGGTTTCGGCTCGGACGAGCGAGCGTCCTCCAGGAGCTCCTCCAGCGAGCCGTAGGTCTGCACGAGCGCCCGCGCTGTCTTCTCTCCGACGCCGCGCACACCCGGCAGGCCGTCGCTCGCGTCGCCGCGCAGGATCGCGAACTCCATGTACCGGGAGGCCGGGACCTCGTACTTCTCGAGCACGCCCGCCTCGTCGAGATCGAGCAGCTCCGAGACACCTCGGAGCGTGAACAGCAGCTTCACCCCGGGGTCGCGGACGAGCTGGATCAGGTCGCGGTCGCCGCTCACGATCTCGATGCGGTCCGTCGGGTCGGCGTTCGCGCAGATCGCGCCGATCGCATCCTCGGCCTCCCACCCACGCGTCATCGCCTGGGACATGCCGGTGAGGTCGAGGACCTGGCGCAGCATCGGGAACTGCTCGGGCAGACCCTCCGGATCCTCGGGCCGGTTCGCCTTGTAGCCCGCGTACATGTCGGTCCGAGCGACGGGACGCCACTCGTGGTCGTACACGTGCACGATCTCCTCGGGCCGACGCGTGACGAGCAGGCGCGTGACCATGTCCAGGTAGCCGTGCACGGCACCGACCGGCCGGCCGCCCGGCGAACGCAGCTCCTGTCCCCACGCGAAGAAGGCTCGGTACATCAGGCTCGAGACGTCGAGCAGCAGGGCGTACGTCACGGGTCGAGCTCGGCCAGCGCGTCATCGACCTCGAACAGGAACGCACGCGCGTCGCACCCGAGCAGGATCGCCCGTGCGCGCCCGAGCTTGGGGTGCGGATCCTCGCCGAGCTGCGCATTCGCGCGTGCGAGGTCGACCATCGCCCGGGCCGCGTCGATCCGCAGGCCGAGCGCCTCCAGCGCGGCGGTGCCTTCGCCGAGCAGCCGGCGCGCGTCGGCAGGATCCGCCGCGAGCAGCCCCTCGACGAGCAGGGCGTTCGCGCGTGCCGCTGGCGAGCGTCCGTGTTCGGAGAGGTCACGGTTCCCCTCGGCCTCGGCTGCACGACCCGCTCGGACGAGGGCGCGGGCGAGATCGGTGAAGACCTCCGGGACGGACTCGACGTTGAAACCCCGAAGCTGGTCGACCATCCTGGCGAAGTTGGCCGCCGCCCTAGAGGTGTCCTTCACGACGAGCGCCAGGTAGCCCTCCACCATCGGGATGAAGATCTGGCTCTGCGGCTCCGGGTTCTCGTTCAGGACCGGGATCGAGGCGCGATGGAGCGTCTCGGCCTCGTCGAGCTTCCCACGGAACAGGAGAACGGTCGCCAGCGCCGTCATCCGCATGCCGCGCAGCGGCTCGTCGCCCATCTCCCCGGCGAGCTCGACGGCGTGGCGCTGGAGCGCCTCGGCCTCCTCCAGGTCCCCGACCCGCAGGAGCATGTCTCCCAGGCTGCCGGCGAGCCAGCCCTCGTGGTTCATCGCGCCCGCTCGCTGGGACAGCTCGAGGCCCTCCCGGAGCACGGCCTCGGCTCGGGGGAGGTCCGAGCCGAGGTCGGCGACGATCGAGGGAAGGTTGTTGTAGCAGCGCATCAGGTTGGAGAACTCCCCGTTCTCCTTGGCCAGGCGATAGGCCTCCTCGATCATCTCGAGCGACTCGGCCGACCGGCCGAGCTGGGACAGGCACGCCGCGAGGGTCTGCGTCGACTCCGCGTGGACGAGCGGAGCGTCGACCCGCTCGGCCATCTCCACGGCCCGGCGCAGGAGCGGCTCGGCCTCGCGGCCGCGCCCCCGCCGCCACAGGTACCAGCCCATGAAGTGGAGCGCGTCGGCGAGCTCCTCGCGCTCGCCCAGGGGTTCGAGCGTCTCCAACGCCGCTCGGCCTGCCCCTTCGGCCTCATCGTGGCGAGCTTGCATCAGCAGCGGCATGACCAGTCGGCCGGAGGCCCACCCGACGCCGATCGGGTCATCCGCAGCCTCGTACGCCTCGATCGCTCGACGAACGACGCGCTCGATCTCGGGGATCGGGTCGGTTCCCCAGCTCGCCTCGACGTGCGGCCGGGCGAGCGCGACACGGTCCTGTGCCGCCAGGTCGAGCGCGTCGGCCAGGCGCTCGGCCTCGCGGAACCAGCGCGTCGCCTCCGCCGTCTGCCACAGCGCCAACGTGCGCTTGCCGGCCGCCAGGGTCCAGTCGAAGGCGCTGCGCTCGAGCTCGGTCCGACGCTCGCCGGTCTCACCGAGCTCGTCCAGATAGCCGAGGGCCTCCAGCTGATGGGTCGCGATCAGCTCGGCGATCTCGTCGGCCCGGTTGCCGGCCCGCCGCTCCGCCCAGCGGGCGACGCCGGCATGCTTGTCCGCGCGGAGGGACTTCGGCAGCGAGTCGTACGCGCCGTCGCGGATCAGGTTGTGGCGGAACGAGAACTCGTGCTCGTCCGAGAACGACGAGGGCTCGTGCGGCAGGACGAGCTCCTTCACGCGGAGGCGGCCCAGCGCGTCGCGCACCTCGCCGACGCCCCGGCCGGTGAGCTCGGCGACGGCGCCGACCCAGAACACGCGTCCGACCACGGCCGCGTCTTGCAGCGCGGCCTTCTCGTCCTCGGGAAGGCCGTCCAAGCGTGTGGCGATCAGCCCCTGGATCGAACGGGGGAGCTCCACGTCCTCGACGCTGCGAGCCACCTCCCATCGCGAGGCCTCGGTGGCCCGGAGCACGCCGTCGTCGATCAGCTTGCGGACGATCTCCTCGACGTAAAGCGGGTTGCCCTCGCTGCGCTCGACGATCGTGTGCCGGAGCTCGGGCGCGATCTCGCCCGGCAACAGGTCGTCGAGCATCGCCTCGCCTTCAGCCTCCGAGAGCGGGTCGAGGGAGATCGAGGCGGCGTTGCGCTTGCCCCCGCCCCACGTCGGACGGGTCTCGAACAGCTCGGCGCGAGCGGTCGCGATGACGAGGATCGGTCCCTGCGCCCAGTCCGCGACGTGCTCGATCAGGTCGAGCAGGCCCTCGTCGGCCCAATGGATGTCGTCGAGCACCAGCGCGAGCGGATAGCGGGCCGCCATCCGCTCGAGGAACCGGCGCCACGCCTCGAACAGGTCCTCCCGGCTCATGCCTCGGGCCTCGCCGGCCGCGACGAGCGTCCGGATCTGCGGCGCCACCTGCTCGTCGCCGAACAGCTCGCGCACCGCCGCGTCCGCCTTCTTGGCGGCGACCTCCGCGTCGTCGTCCTCGAAGATCTCGCACTGCGCCTTGATCGCGTCGGCGAAGGCCGAGTAGGAGGTGTTGCCGTAGGCGAGGCAGCGGCCCCGGCGCCAGTACACGATCTGCGGCAGGCCCTCGACGTAGCGCTCGAGCTCCGCGACCAGGCGCGACTTCCCGACGCCTGCCGGGCCGACGAGCGTGACGAGCGCCGGCCGTCCCTCGGTCTCGACGCGGCGGAGCGTCTGCTTCAGGACCGCGAGCTCCTCGTCGCGGCCGACGAGCCGGGACTCGAGCCCGAGCCGGGGTCGCTCGCCGCGGGTACGGGCCTTGATCCGCAACGCCTGCCACGCGGGGACGGGCTCGGCCTTGCCCTTGAGCGTGAGTGGCTCGAGCTCGCGGTACTCGATCACGTCCTTCGTCGTCGCGTACACGGCGGGCCCCACGACGGTCCGGCCGGGTTCGGCGGCCGATTGGAGGCGGGCGGCAGTGTTGACCGCGTCGCCGGTCAGCATCCGGTCGCGCGGCCCGCTGGCGCGCTCGACGTCGACGAGGACCTCGCCGGCCTCGATGCCGATCCGCATCTCGAGCGTGGGCTTTCCCTCGACGGCGAACCCGCGGTTCAGCTCGGACAGGACCGCGTGCATCTCGAGCGCCGCGCGGACCGCGCGTTCGGCGTCGTCCTCGTGCGCGCGCGGGACGCCGAAGACCGCGAGCACGGCGTCCCCCATGAACTTCTCGAGCAGCCCCTCGTACCGCGCGATCTCCTCCGCGAGTCGGTCGAAGGTGCGACCGACGATCGATTGGACGACCTCGGGATCCTCTCGTTCGGCGAGCGTGGTCGACCCGACCAGGTCCGCGAACAGCGCCGTCGCGAACTTCCGTTCCTTCCGGCGTGATCGCTCGGGCAGGAGCGGAGCGGCGCACTCGTTGCAGAACTTCGCGCCGTCGGGGTTCTCGGCGCCGCAGGAGGGGCAGGTGGTCATCCGAGGAACAGTATCGCCGGTGCTCCGTCCCGGGCGAGACCTCCCTCTCGCTCCCTGTTCCGCTCCTGCCGCCGCCACTCCTCGACGTCGAGTCCCTCCCACGGGTCGTAGTCGACCTCGAGGGCCTCCTGCGGCGGCCGCTCGTCCTCGGGGACGTTGCGCAGGTTCACGCGGATCCGCGTCCACGTCGTGGAACGCCCGCGCATCGGGTCGACCATCACGTCGGCGGGTTCGAGGTAGCGACGACACCGTCGGGATGCCGCGCCTTCCAGCGCTCGAGCCCCTGCATCGCCTCGTCCTCGGTCTGGGCGCGGGCGATCTCGATCAGCGGGGCCTTGGTCCGTCGGCGGCCCGTCGGGCCGGTCTTCTTCCCGGGCGCGGGCGGCGGCACGACGCCCTCTTTCTGCGGGGTGCCGCGCCGGCGCTTCGACGGCTGCACGCGGGCCGGCTCTCCCTCCTGCTTCGCGTACTGCGGGGGCCACGGCGCGTCGCCGAACCCGGCCGCCTCGTGCTGCTCGGCGAGCTCGAGGAGCGGCTCGAGCGACCCGGCCGCCTCGTCGATCCCCTGCGAGGGATCGCCGATCTCGGCGACGCGCTCCGGCACGGTGTCGATCGTGAACGTGTCCGGCTCGGCCCCGGGAACCTCGTCCCACCCGAGCGGCGTCGACACCCGCGCGTCGGGGGTCGGGCGGATCGAGTAGGCGGAGGCGACGGTCCGGTCCTTCGCGTTCTGGTTGTAGTCGAGGAAGACGCCGTGGCGCTCCTCCTTCCACCACCGACTGGTGGCGAGGTCCGGGGCGCGGCGTTCGACCTCGCGCGCGAGCGCGAGCGCCGCGCGTCGGACCTCGGGGAACGTCCACCGGCGTTCGAGCCGCGCGTAGACGTGGATCCCGCGCGAGCCCGAGGTCTTGGGCCATCCGACGAGGCCGAACGTCCTCGAGCACCTCCTTCGTCACCATGGCGACGTCGCGGATCTGCGGCCACTCGATGCCCGGCACCGGGTCGAGGTCGACCCGCAGCTCGTCGGGATGATCGAGATCGTCCGCGCGCACCGGGTGCGGGTTCAGGTCGATGCAGCCGAGGTTCACGATCCACGCGAGCTGGGCCGCATCGCGGACCACGATCTCCTCCGCGGTTCGGCCGGACGGGAAGCTGAGCTCGACGGTCTCGATCCAGTCGGGACGCGAGGACGGGCGCCGCTTCTGGAAGAAGAAGTCGCCCTCGGCGCCGTTGACGAACCGCTTCAGCGCCATCGGTCGCCCGGCGACGCCGCGCAGCGCGCCCTCGGCGACCGCGAGGTAGTAGCGGACGAGGTCGAGCTTGGTGTGGCCGGTCGTCGGGAAGAAGACCTTGTCAGGGTTCGAGACCGTCACCTCGCGCCCGGCGACCTCGAGGATCTCCTTGCGAGCGGCCATAGGGACACGATAGGAGGCCGGGGTGCCGCCCGCGACCGAGCGTCGCCGACCGGGTATCCTATGCCCGTGGACTTCTACCGCACGCAAGAGGGCAAAACGCTCCGGATCGGGGAGTCCGACGACGGGATGCTGAGCGTCGAGATCTTGAAGGACGGGGCCTGGACGGCGGCCCCGCTCGGCATGATCGGCCTGCGGCTGTCACCCGAGACACGCAGGCTGAAGGCGTCGGAGATCAAGACCCTGCCCAACTGAGCGACACGCTCCGAGGCTGCATCGCAAGGGTAGCGTGGGCGAGCGCTCGATCGCTCTCGTCTAACATCGCGCATGATGCGCATCCTCCTGTGGCACGGGTGGCTTCTGGAAGGCTCGGGCTCGAACGTGGCCACCGCGCGCGTGGCCGAACATCTGCGAGCGGCCGGTCACGACGTGCTGCTCGTGTGCCAGGAGCGTCATCCCGAGCGGTACCCGTGGATCGACGCGTTCGGGGCGGTGGATGAGGGCGGGCCGTCGCAGCTGACCACAACCGGCGGCGAGCTCGATGGGGCGATGCGTCCTGCTGCGGCCAGGGATCGGATCCATGATCCCGGTCTTCGTCATCGATCGGTACGAGGGGTTCGACGGGTCCGTCCGGTTCGTGGATCTGTCCGAGGACGAGCTCGAGTCGTACCTGCGAACGAACGTCGATGCGTTGCGGGCCGCCGCGGCGTGGCACGGCACGGAGATCACGTTCACCGGCCATGCGATCCCGGGCGCGGCGATCGGTAAGCGCGCGCTCGGGCCAGCGGTACGTGGCGAAGATCCACGGCAGCGACATCGAGTACGCGGTGCGATCCAGGAGCGGTACCGGGAGTTGGCGCGCGAAGGCCTCGAGGCGGCGCGCGCCGTCGTCGGACCGACCGCCGACGTGCTCGCGCGATGCTCGGCGCTGGTCCCGGGGATCCAGGATCTGGTTCGAATCGTGCCGCCGGGCGTGGAGGTCTCGGCGTTCCGACCGGGACCACGGACCGAGGCGTTGATGGAGGCGGCCGAGCTGCTCGACCGCGATCCGGACACCTCGCGCGGCCGCTCGTCCTCGATCGACGCCCGGATGGAGCGAGCACTCGAGGATCGGGACGCGGCCGCGCTCAACGCGATCGCCGAGACCTACGACCAGTCGGTGCCCGAACCCGACGCGGCGACGCGGATCCGCCGGCTCGCCGGTCGGCGGGCCGATGGTCGGCTACCTGGGCAAGCTGATCCCGCAGAAGGGCGTGGAGCTGATGCTCCAGGCGCACCGGACCGCGGCGCACGCGGCGCTCGCGCTGGTGGTCGGGTTCGGCTCGTACCGCGAGTGGCTCGCCGCGCTCGCGATCGCGCTCGAACGCGGTGACGTGACGGCGCTCTCGTGGCTGCGCGAGGCCACCGGATACCGGTCGAAGCCGAGCCGGGGCCCGCGTTCGCCGACCCCGGACGCAACGTGACCTTCACCGGCCGTCTCGATCACCGGTACGCCCCCGAGGCGCTCGCGGCGATGGACGTGATGGTGGTGCCGTAGATCCTGCCCGAGGCGTTCGGGATGGTGGCCGCCGAGGGCGCGGCCGCCGGCGCTCTCCCGCTGGTCGCCCGGCACTCGGGCCTGGGCGAGGTCGGCGCGGCGCTCGAGACCGCGATCGAGCGTCCGGGTCTGCTCACGTTCGAGCCCGGCCCCGGGGCGGTGGCGCGGCTCGCATCTTCGCTCGACCGCATCCTGGAGCTACCCTCCGGCGAGCGCGACGAGCTGCGTCGGGCCGTGAGCGCGTTCGTCGGCCGCGAGTGGACGTGGGAGCAGACGGCCGCCGGGCTGCTCGCCGCCGCGGGCCTCGAGGGGTCAAGCGGCTAGCGCTGCTCCTTGAACAGGAGTCGCAACGTTTTGTCGCTCAGGCCGTGCCGTCCACGAGCTCGGGGACGTCGAGGACCTCGCCGGAACGGAACGTGGCAAGGTAGGTCTCGAAGTCCCAGTCGGACAGGAACTCCTCGGCCGCCTGGCGGCCGCTGTGGAAGAGCGAGTCCTGCATCGGGTCGTCGATGTCGAAGTCGGTGGCCCGGATACCGAACGTGTCGACGAAGATCGTCCGGGCCACGGCCCGGGTCGTCGATGTGGATCTGGTCGTGGAAGCTCGTCATCGTCCCGACCATCGCGATGGCGAGGCAGAACGGTCCCGTGGACCTCGTACTTCTGCCGGGGCGCGGCGTCGGGCTTCGACGAGAGCTTGATGCCGAACGTCGGCCACCGGGGCGGCTTCCCGTCCGTCCGGTCGAACACGTCGACGGGAAGTTGGACAGCATGCCGCCGTCGACCATGTACGAGGTGACTTCCTTGCCCTGGGCGTCGCGGACCGTGAACCGGACCGGCTCGAAGAAGAACGGGATCGACATCGACGCGCGGACGGCGTCGGCGACCAGCTGGGTCGTCGGGGTCGAGCCCGTACTGCGCGTAGTCCCACGGCAGCCGGACCAGCCGGGCCCTGGTCACGTCCGAGGCCATGACGACGAGCCGGTAGGCGCTCGCGTCGGCGGCAGCGACCCGCCCGGGTCGTCGAGGCGGAGGTCGGCGAAGGTCTCGCACGCCGAGCTCGGCCAGCTGCTCGGTCCAGCCAGGCGCGCAGGTAGCCGCCCTCGTAGATGCCCTGCTCGAACAGCAGCGACGCCACCTTGCCGACAAGCCCGAGGTGATCGAGGAGGCCCTTGTCCTCGAACCGCCCGTAGTCGACTCGCGCATGCCTCCTCCAGGTCGCTCGGGGGACATGCCGGCGGCGATCAGCGCGCCGACGATCGCGCCGGCCGAGGTGCCCGCGATCCGGCGGAACCCGTAGCCGGCCTCCGAGAGCGCGGTGTACGCGCCGACCAGCGCGATGCCCTTGACGCCGCCGCCCTCGAGCACGAGGTCAGCGTCCACTGCCTGCACCCTTGGGTTCGGCTCCATCGTGGATGACCACGGGCTCGGGCCGGCGCGAGGAGGGCCGGGGCGAGGATCGGGCGGGACGGTCGACAGGCCGAAGTCCGCGGACAGCTTCACCCATTGGCGCTCGCCGATCGTCGGCGATTCCTTCGGGTACCGGTCCATCCGCTGCCGGGCGCTGTCGAGGTCGCGACGGCGGAACCCGCGCCTGGCGCGGGAGCGAAGCGTCGTCGCCATGTCGCGGCGCAGCGTCTCACGCAGGGCCGCGATGCGCGGCTCCGCGCGGGTCGCGTAGCGAGGAAGGTCTGCAGGCTCAGAGCACCGCCGCCAACACGCTGATCGCGCCGACTGCGAGCAAGGACCATGTCGGGATCGATCTCGAGGCCTTGGATCGAGTTGCCTTGGGCCTTGCTGATCGAGGCGAACGCGCTCGTGCCGACCAGCGTCGTGAGGACGACAACCGGGATCCCCAGCAGCAGGTACCGACGGCGCAGCCGATCCGCCATCAACCGGTGGCCGTGCTCGGCCGCGGCGACCCGACGGTGCCACGACGCGTAGAGATCCTCCACGGAGTCGTCCCAGACGAACTTCGGGGCCGTGTCCCGTGTCGTCCTGCGTGTCGGGGTGGTTGCCACGTCGGTCCTCCTCGCCGCCGTCGCGGTCCGTCGCGGCCAGGACATCGTGACGACCCGGCCGGCGCGTGACGATGGGGAGTTCGGGTGACCGCCCGCACCCGGCGTTCGGGCTACGGCGGCGGAAAGGGACTCGGCGCGTGCGAGGGCGGCGGGCCCGCGTGTACGGGACGCGGAAGAAGGCGTGGACCGTGGCCCCGGCCGGGAAGACGAGGACGTTGGTCCGCGCCCACGGGTTCGCGAGGCTGAGCGAGAGCGACACGTGATCGTCCGGGGCCGGTTCGGATCGTACAGGTGCAGCGTGAGCGCGGTCCCGACGAGGTCGTACCCGTAGGCCAGCACCTGGTGGTTGCGCTTGAGCTCGAACGGATTGGACGAGATGACGCGGATCAGCCCCATCGCCGCCGGGGCCCGCCGTCGATCTCGGCGCGGATCGCCGGCCATTCCTGCCGGATCATGCGCCACGCTCGACGTGCGGCGCGATCCCAGGCGGCTCCACACCGACTCGCCGTCGGGGAGCACGGGGCTCATGAGCTCGAGGTAGCGGGCCGGCCCGAGCGGCAGGCCGAAGCTGTCGAAGAGCCGGTCGACCAGGTAGTCGAACAGCGCACCCTCGCTCGGCGGCTCGGTCTCCGTGGGCGGCATGTGCTCGGCCTCGAAGTAGTCCCGCGCCGCGAACGCCATCCCGCCGCACAGGCCGTTCGAGGCGTCCCCGATCGGCACGCTCACCACGCCGGGGATGCCGATCCGCCGGACGGGGACGTGCGGGAAGGGTTCGGGAAGGCGAATCCCGCCGTGCTGGGCAGGAACCCCGGGATGATCCGCGTGGTCATCGGCGCGGGACGGTACGGGCGGCGCCGCGTCCGTGGCAGTCGGCCGACCGGGCTACGGCAGCGCGACGCGAAGGCGGATGGGGTGGCCGGCGGAGGAACCGGGCTAGGGATCGGCGACCTGGCGCCGTAGCTCGCCACCGTTCGGTCGAGTTCGTCGACCATCCGGTTGGGGAAGCCCCGCAAGGCGTCTACCAGCGCGGCGTAGTACCAGAGCGTCCCGTCCCGCTTCCCGCTGAAGCGTTCGAACACCGCCTCGCCGCTCTCGCGCACGTCGGCGAGGATCGAGCGCGTGTTGTAGAGCTTGTCGGCGAGCGAGACGCGCAGGGCGGCTTCGTCCTCGCGGGTTCCGACGATTCGCGGACGTGGGCGACATACGCCTCCTTGCGTTCGCGCCACGGCGGCTTGGGGTCCAGATAGGTGTCGGTGCACGCGTCCACGATGTGAGCGACGACGTCGCCGAACCGCTCGCGGATGTCATCGAGCCGCGGGCGGCCGCCCTGTATTTTCGGCCGCGTCGTGCAGGAGTGCGCCGATCACCTCGTCCTCGCTCTCGGCGCCGTTCTCCATGTCGAGCGACGCGACGCCGAGCAGGTGCGTCAGGTACGGGATGCCGGTGCCCTTGCGCGTCTGGTTCGCGTGGATCCGGTTCGCGTACCCGACGGCGTGGTCGAACCGCTCGGTCAGGCGGAACCTCGGTCCTTCGGACACGACCGAACGCTATCGGACTCAGGCGAGCGCGGCGAGCGCGTTCGGGACCGTGGCCTCGGGCGTGACGGGTGACCACGCGCCCTCGATCCGTCCCTCCTGTCCACGAGGAACGAGGACCGGATCAGCCCGAGATAGGTCTCGCCCTTGCGGACCTTCTCGCCCCACGGCCCCCAGGCCTCGGCCGTCGCGTGGTCCGGGTCCGAGAGCAAGGGGAAGCCGAGCCCGAACTTCTCGTCGAACGCGAGCTGCTTGTCGGGCAGGTCGGCGAGATCCCGACGACCTCCGCGCCGATGCCGGCGAGGTCCTGCCGGTGATCTCGGAGGTCGCAGGACTGGACGGTGCAGCCGGGCGTGTCCGCCTCCGGATAGAAGTACACGAGGAGCTTCTTCCCGCGGTAGTCCTCGAGACGCACGGGTGCGCCATGCTGATCGAGGAGCTCGAAGGGCGGCGCCGGGTCGCCGGGCTTCAGCGTGCTCGTCATGCTCCTACGGTACCCGTCGAGCGCCGGATGCGGCGCGACCCCTCGGCCCGAACGCTCACTGGCGCCCGATCCTCGATCTCCCACGCATGATCGAGGACGTGCCAGGCGACGCGACGGACGAAGTACCGGGGCAGCCATCGCTTGCCACCCCGCGGTCCTGGCGGCGGGGGGCCGTCGCGCGCGGTGGCCTCGAGCGCGGCGAGGACGGCCGCGTGGGTACGTTCGGCCAGGTCCCGCTTCGGGCCGGTCTCGACCTTGCTGCCGAGCATCCGGAGGTAGCTGCCCTCCGCGTCCACGACGTGGTCGAGGATCTTCGACAGGTCACGACCTCCGCCGCGAGGGCCCTTCGCGAGCGTCGTGCCCCGGGCTGCCTCGACCGCCGCGTCGAACGATCGCCAGCACGCCTTCAGGATCGATGAGAGGCGCTTGAGCTCGGCGTCGTCGATCGGGCGCGCATCAGCCTTCGGTGCGATCGATGGAGCGCCGAAGTCGGTGGTGGCGTCGCCGTGGAGGCGTTCGACGACGCGAAGCGCGGAGGGGTCCTTCGGCGTCTCGAACCCGAGCCTCGTGCCTCGCAGCACCTTCGCGTAGCGGCGAGCCGAGTCCCGGAGCGCCTCGAGAGCGGCATGCTCGTCCTTCCCGCCGGCACCACCCGGGCCAGTCGAGGGAGCCGGCGAACGCGCGTTTCGCGCCGATCTCCAGGTACGTCGGGATCTTCGCGGGACCCATCGCTCGCAGCGTAGCGGTGGGTCCCGCGGACCGTTCCGCTACCTCCAGGCGCTACGCCGGGAGCCGGCGCGTACGAGCAGCACGAGCAGGACGGCCACGCCGATCGACGCGAGCCAATCGACCCCCGACGTCTCCTTGAAGAAGGCGCCGGCGAGCCAGCCACCCAGGACGGCGCCGATCACGCCGATCACGAGCGTGCCCAGCAGGCCGACGGGGTCTCGGCCCGGTACCAGCAGCCTGGCGACCAGACCCACGATCACCCCCACGAGGATGTAGCCGAGGATCGAGCCGATGTCGGTGTCGAGGCGGAGGTTGTCGCCCTTCGCCGCGATCAGCGGAACGGCGGCGAGCGCCGCTCCCATGCGCTCCGGTTCCAGGACCGGTCTCATGGCGCACCTCCCGTGTCCTCGACGGGGTACCCGTGGCCGCGGCCCCTCAATCGTCGCGGTGGAGAGCGTCTCCGCGTACGCGAGCAACCGAAGGGGTAGGAGGTTGGCGGCCGGATCGATCGCGGTTGGGCCGGGACGAGACGTCCCGGACGAGAGAGGGGTACCGATGAAGTGGCGGAAGCTCCGGCGCCGGCCCGGCGGCGTGATCGATCGGCGCGGTCAGGCTCGCCGGCCGGCTACGGCGGCCGAGGCCTCGGCGGGATCCGCTCCCGGTCGGAGGTGGCATCGGCGGCGTGATCCTGCTCGTCGTCGTCGTGTTCGCGTTCCAGTTCTGCGCCGGCGGCGGGTTCGACATCCCGGGGAGCCCGGACCTCGGAGGCGCGGACCAGGCGCCCGCCGGCGACTCCGGCCCGGATCTTGGGGAACGCTCGCGGAGCGCACGGACGCGGTGGTCGACGACATCCAGGTGATGTGGGATCAGGACATCTTCCGTCCCGCCGGGAAGACGTACCGGCTCACCGAGGTCGTCCTGTTCACCGATCGGACCGACTCGGGGTGCGGGGTCGCCTCGGCCGCGACCGGACCGTTCTACTGCCCCGCCGACGGCCTCGTGTACCTGGATCTGGGCTTCTTCCGCGAGCTCGACCAGCGGTTCGGCGCACCCGGTGATTTCGCGCAGGCCTACGTGATCGCCCACGAGATCGGGCATCACGTGCAGACGCTCGTGGGAACGAACGCCGCGGGGCAGCGTGAGTCCAGGGACAACCCGTCGGAGCGCAACGAGCTCTCGGTCCGACTCGAGCTCCAGGCGGACTGCTTCGCCGGCGTCTGGGCCGCCTCGGCCTACGCGCGGGACGTGCTCGAACCGGGCGACATCGAGGAGGCGCTCGCGGCGGCGGAGGCGGTCGGCGACGACCGGATCCAGCAGCAGACGCAGGGGCGGATCGACCCCGAGACCTTCACGCACGGGACGTCCGAGCAGCGGGCGACCTGGTTCAGGACCGGGTTCGACTCGGGCGACCCGAACGCCTGCGACACGTTCGCGGCGGACATCTAGCGATGGCTCCCCGTGGCCGCTCCTTCGAGCGGGCGTACCGTCGCGGCCGCGCCCCCTGGGAGACTGGTGTCACGCCGCCGGAGGTCATCGAGGAGGTCTCCGCGATGGAGCCCGGTCGCGCGCTCGACGTGGGTTGCGGCACCGGGACGAACGTTCTGTGGCTCGCGCAGCACGGGTGGACGGCGATCGGGGTGGATCGGTCGGCGACCGCGATCGAGTCCGCTCGGCGCAAGGCCGACTGGACGTCGGGCGCGATGTTCGCCGAGGGGGACGTGACGCGGCTCGAGGAACTCCAGGTCGACGGTCCGTTCGATCTGATCCTGGATATCGGGTGCTTCCACGGCCTGCCGATCGGGCGTCGGGACGCGTACGTCCGCCAGGTGGCCCGGGTCGCCCGGCCCGGGGCACGGATGATGGTCTTCGCGTTCGGGCGGCGCCTGCGCTGGCCCGGCTCCACCCGGACGCGTGAGCCGGAGATCCGACGGCGCTTCGGGGACCGGTTCGAGATCGAACGTGTGGCGCCTGGGCGAGACCCTCCGGGGGCTGCCTGGTTCTACCTCCAGCGTCGTTGACGAGCGTCCATCCGGGTGTTGGGTCGACGTTCGGGCTACGGTCCAGTAGCCTGCGCGGTCTCGCAGACCGCTCGCTCTATGGGGAAGGATCCATCACGGCGACATCTCGACGACGATCCACGGCGCCCGCGACCATCTTCGTGATCGTCGTCTCCATCCTCGCCGTATCCCTTCCCACGTTCGCGAGCGCCGAGCCGGGGGATGCGGGGGCGACCGGTACGACCGGATCCCTGCCGGCGACGCCCACGACGGCGGTCCTGGCGCCGCCCCCGGTGCCGTGCCCGGCATCGACGTCTCGCACCATCAGGGCGTCATCGACTGGTCGCAGGTCGCGGCGTCCGGCCAACGCTTCGCCTTCGCGAAGGCGACCGAGGGCCGCACGTTCGTCGATCCGAACTACGCGTTCAACAAGTCCGGCGCCGAGATGTCCGGCGTGGCGTTCGGCGCGTATCACTTCGCACAGCCCGACGGCGGCGCGAACGACGCGATCATCGAGGCCGACCACTTCGTCGACACCGCGCAGCTCGAACCCGGCGACCTGATCCCCGTCCTCGACATCGAACGCACCGGCGGGCTGTCGCAGGCGCAGGTGACGCAGTGGATCCTCACCTGGTTGAACCGCGTGACCGAGAGGGTCGGTGTGCGGCCGATGGTCTACACGAGCCCGCACGGATGGGCGACGCGGACCGGCGACACGACCGCCGTGGCCGACGCCGGCTACCCGCTTCTGTGGGTAGCGCACTGGAACGTGGCGTCGCCGAACCTGCCGGGCGCCGACTGGAGCGGCAACGGGTGGACCTTCTGGCAGTACGGCAACTGCGGATCCGTTCCGGGGATCGACGGGTGCGTCGACGTGGACTGGTACGAGAGGGGCTCCTTCGACCCGTGACGATCCCGACGCCCGACGATGTGCCGCCCACCGCCACGATCGCGCTCCCCGCGACACCGGCCGAACCGGTGACGGTCACGTTCAGCGAGATCGTCCACCAGGTGACGCCCGAGAACGCCTACGTGTGGATCCCGAGCACCGGCACGTACCCGGATCTCGAACTCACGTGCCGGTCGGGCAAGGGAGCCGACGTGGACTGCGTCTCGGGCAACGTCCGCAGCGCGCTCGTGCGGCCGCTCGGGTCGTTCGTGCTGGGTGAGACCGACGAGGCCGTCGTGAACCCGGCGATCGCCCCGGTGCTCGTGGTGGACCGGAGCGCGAACCCGGTCTCGACCGTCTCGCAGGGGTTCGGAACGCCCACCGAGGTCGAGGAGGACAGTCCCGCGATCTCGTACGCCTGGCGCACGATCTCGAACGCGGGCGCGAAGGGCGGTTCGTACGCGGTGGAGCACGGGGCCGGGGCGACCGCCTCGTTCGCGTTCGCCGGCGGGTCGGTCGCCTGGTTCACGGCCACCGGTCCGAACCGGGGCAAGGCCGCGGTCTCGATCGACGGCGTCGCGAAGGGCACGTTCGACCAGTACGCCGCGCGACCCGCGTTCGGGGTCGCGCGGACCTTCGACGGGCTCGGCTCGGGCGAGCATTCGATCACGATCCGCGTGCTCGGCCGGGCGCGCGGGAGGGCGACCGACACCCAGGTCGTCGTGGACGCGTTCCGTGCCGGTGGCAAGCTCGTCTCGAACCCGGACCTGGACGAAACCTGGGGTGTCGTCGAGCAGGGCTCGGCGTCGGGCGGGAGCCTCGGCTCGAGCGACCTCGCGCGTTCGAGCGCCGAGGTGACGTTCCGCGGGACGGGGATCGACTGGATCACGTACCGCGGACCCGATCAGGGGCGCGCCGAGATCTACGTGGACGGGATGCTCGTCCGGACCGTCGACAACTACGCGGCGTCGCCGACGTTCGGGGTCGTGCGATCGTTCGCCGGCCTCGCGGACGACGTCCACACGCTGCGGATCGTCGTGCTCGCGAGGACCCGGCCCGCCGCGACGGGCGCGCTCGTCTCGGTTGACCGCTTCTCGATCGTCCCCTAGCGAGGATCCGTCACGCGCCCGCGGCGCGAGCGATGATGTCGGCCGCCGCCTCGGGCTCGAGGACCTCGGTGTTCACGACGAGGTCGTAGTGGGTCGGGAGCTCGCGGTCGACGTCGTAGAAGGTCTTGAGGTACGCGGCCCGCGCCTCGTCCGAACGCTTGAGCTCCTTCGCCGCCTGCGCCTGGTCGCCGCCCCGAGCCTCGGCCAGGCGTCGTGTCCGGATCGCGGCCGGAGCCGTCACCAGAACCCGCAGCAGGTCGTCCCTGCCCCCGAGGGCGAACGCCGCCGCGTGCGCGACGATCACGACGTCTCCCTTGGCGGCGGTCTCGTGGATCGTCTCGCGGATCAAGGCCCGGAGGTCGTGGCTCTGGGCGAGCTCGGTCGCGTCGTCGGGGATCCACAACGGCCCGCCGGGCGTTGCGCCGCCCGCGCCGCTCTGTCCTAGCCCCTCCAGGACCCGCTGGATCACGCCCTTGCGTCGTTCGGCGTCGGCGATCGCGGCGGGGTCGACGCCCTGTTTCTCGGCGGCCCTCGCGATGATCTCCTCGTCGACGTACCGGAAGCCGAGCCGCTCGGCGACGAGCGCGCCGATCCGCTCGCCCTCTGCGCCCGCCGCCCGCGAGATCGCGACGACCTTGGTTGTCCGCTGCGTCATGTGCACCTCCCGCGCCGTCGAGCGAAGCCGTGGTTCCCGATCCGGATGTCCGTATACGGTAATGCCGATCGCATGCGAGAGGCGCCGAACGCGTCGACGCGACGACGGGGCCCGACCCGGGCCGTCCTCGTGGTGCTCGTGCTCGCCGGTTCGTTGCTCACGGGCGGGGCCGCCGAGGCTGCGGCGCGGTGCTTCGGGCGGGACGCGACGATCGTCGGGACCCGCGGCGACGACCTCCTCGTCGGCACGGACGCGGACGACGTCATCGTCGGGCTCCGCGGTTTCGATCGGATCCGCGGCGGCGGCGGCGACGACCGGATCTGCGGCGGCGGGGACAGCGACGTGGTGCGCGGCGGCGCGGGCGACGACGCGATCGAGAGGGCGGGCGGATCCGACAGCGCCCACGGCGGGCCGGGTGGCGACCGGATCCTCCTCGGCGCCGGAGCGGTCGAGGCGCTGTTCGGCGGGCCCGGCGACGATCGGCTGTTGCGCCGGGTCAGGTTCGTTCGACGGCCTGATCGGCGGGGGCGGCGACGACCTGCTGCACGGCGGTCCCGGCCAGGACCTCGCCGAGTTCTTCGGCGCGCCGAACGGTGTCACGGCCGACCTCGATGCCGGCACGGCGACGGGTCAGGGTGAGGACCATCTCGTCGCGGTCGAGGGCCTCGTCGGCTCGAACTTCGACGACGTCCTGCTCGGCGACGGGGTCTCGAACCTGATCGTCGCGCAGGAGGGCGACGACGTCGTCGACGCGCGGGGGTCGGGGACGTTGGAAGGGCTCGGGGCCGACCTGATCGACGGCGGCGGCGGCGCGGACGCGCTCGCGGGCGGCTCCGGCGCCGACATCGTGACGTTCGAAGACGCGCCGGACCGGTGACGGTGGACCTGACGCTCGGAACCGCGACGGGTTGGGGCGACGACGCGCTCTCCGGGATCGAGGCGATCGTCGGCTCGTTCTTCGACGATGCGCTGACCGGGGACGCGCAGGACAACGCGTTCGCCGCCGGTGCGGGCGACGACGCGATCGACGGCCGCGGCGGCGTCGACCAGGCTGCGTTCTTCGACGCCGGCGGACCCGTCGTGGCCGACCTGCAGGCCGGCCTGGCGACCGGGTGGGGTGTCGACACGCTGGTCGACATCGAGGATCTGACCGGCTCGAGCTTCGCCGACGCCCTCACCGGCGACGACGGCTCGAACGCGATCGTGGGCGGCAGCGGCCCCGACCTGCTCGCCGGTGCCGCGGGCGACGACCTCCTGATCGGGGCGAACGGCACCGACCAGGCCGACGGCGGGGACGGCCTCGACACCTGTGACGCCGAGACCGAGGTCGCCTGCGAGGCCGACCCGCCCTCCGCTCGCGCTCCGGACGGTGGGTGGTTAGCATCCGGGGAGTACCAGCGCCTCGAGCGCACGTCGTGAACCCGAGGAGGACCCGATGCCGAGGACCGTCAAGGCCGCGCTGCTGCAGACCGACTGGTCCGGAGACCAGGAGTCGATGACCGACAAGCACGAGGAGGCCGCTCGCGAAGCATCCGCGCAGGGCGCCGAGGTCATCTGCTTCCAGGAGCTGTTCTACGGGCCGTACTTCTGCCAGGTGCAGGACGCCGAGTACTACAGCTACACGGAGCCGATCCCCGACGGTCCCACCACCAAGCGGTTCCAGAGCGTCGCCAAGGAGCTCGGGATGG
The DNA here is from genome assembly GCA_963744515.1 of uncultured Actinomycetes bacterium. Classification (GTDB taxonomy): domain Bacteria; phylum Actinomycetota; class UBA4738; order UBA4738; family HRBIN12; genus DASSJM01. Next base: position 71,571 of record CAVUTN010000003.1, read on the forward strand.
TGATGGTGCTCCCGATGTACGAGTTCGTGCAGGCCGGGCAGTACTTCAACACCGCGGCCGTGATCGACGCCGACGGGACGTACCTGGGCAAGTACCGCAAGCAGCACATCCCGCAGGTGAAGGGGTTCTGGGAGAAGTTCTACTTCACGCCGGGCACCGAGGGGTACCCGGTGTTCGAGACCGCGGTCGGCAAGGTCGGCGTCTACATCTGCTACGACCGGCACTTCCCCGAGGGGTGGCGGATCCTCGGCCTGCACGGCGCCGAGATCGTGTTCAACCCCTCGGCCACGCACCGCGGGCTCAGCGAGTACATCTGGCGGCTCGAGCAGCCGGCCGCCGCCGTCGCGAACATGTACTACGTCGGCGCGATCAACCGCGTCGGGATCGAGCCGCTCGGCGAGAACGACTTCTACGGGCAGAGCTACTTCGTCGATCCCGAAGGGCAGTTCGTCGGCGAGGTCGGCGACGCCTACAAGCCCGAGCTGATCGTCCGCGAGCTCGACCTGGACAAGATCCGCGCGGTCCGCGACCGGTGGGCGTTCTACCGGGACCGCCGGCCCGACGCGTACGACCCGATCGTCGCTCGCTGAGCGACGAGCCGCGAGGCAAGCGGAGGGGCGCGATGGACATCGGTGTGGTGCTGCAGACCACCCCGCCCGAGCGCTCGCGTGATCGACCTCGGCACCAAGGCCGAGACCTACGGGTTCACGCACGTGTGGACGTTCGACAGCCACATCCTGTGGCAGGAGCCGTTCCCGATCTACACGCAGATCCTCGCGAACACCCGCAAGGTGATCGTCGGGCTCGATGGTCACGAACCCGGCGACGCGCGATTGGACGGTGACGGCGAGCGCGTTCGCGACGCTGAACGAGATGTTCGGGAACCGGACGGTGATCGGCATCGGGCGCGGCGACTCGGCGGTCCGGGTGATCAACGGCAAGCCGACCACGCTCGCGACGCTGCGGGAGAGCGTCGACGTGATCCGCGAGCTGGTGAACGGCCGCGACGGCCGAGTACCGAGGCTCGAAGATCCGGTTCCCGTGGGCGTCGCGGAGCCGCGCCGAGGTGTGGGTCGCGGGCTACGGTCCGAAGGCGCTCAAGCTGATCGGCGAGGTCGGCGACGGGTTCATCCTGCAGCTCGCCGACCCGCACATCACCGAGTGGACGATCGGCGCCGTCCGCTCGGCCGCCGAGCAGGCCGGCCGCGACCCCGACGACGTGACGATCTGCGTCGCGGCGCCGGCCTACGTCACCGACGACGTCGCGCACGCCCGCGACCAGTGCCGATGGTTCGGGGGCATGGTCGGCAACCACGTCGCCGACATCGTCGCGCGCTACGGCGAGCATTCGGCGGTCCCGGCGGCGCTCACCGAGTACATCAAGGGCCGCGAGGGCTACGACTACAACGAGCACGGCCAGGCGGGCAACGTCCACACCGAGTTCGTGCCGGACGAGATCATCGACCGCTTCTGCATCCTCGGGCCGGTCGAGGAGCACGTGCGGCGTCTGGAGGAGCTGAAGGCGCTGGGCGTGCACCAGTTCGCCGTCTACCTGCAGCACGACGCGAAGGACGAGACGCTGCAGGCCTACGGCGAGAAGGTCATCCCGGCCATCGCCGACACGGTCCGCGCGAAGACTTGACGCGCGCCCGTCGCGTCTGGATGTTCGCGCTCGCGCTGGTGCTGGTCGCCGTCGTCTGGGAGCTCTACAAGGTGATCGGGCCGCAGGACGGCGGCACGGTCTTCGGCTGGACGATCCTGCCGCGCGCGAACGACCAGGCGATGCCGCACGTGTGGGACATGCTCTCGCGGTACGCCCAGCCGGAGCGGCGCGGCTCGACCACCTCGATCTTCCAGGTGGTGGTCTCGGGCGCGTGGTTCACGTTCCGGCTCGCGCTCACCGGGTTCGTGCTCGGCACGGCGGTCGGGCTCGGGCTGGCCGTGCTCATGGCGCGGTTCCGGTTCGTCGAGCGCGGCCTGCTCCCGTACCTGATCCTGTCGCAGACCGTGCCGCTGATCGCGCTGGCGCCGCTCGTCGTGAGCTGGGGCGGCAAGCTGCACGTCGGCGGGTTCGAGTGGCCGAGGTGGCTCTCGGCGGCCGTGCTCGGGGCGTTCCTCGCGTTCTTCCCGGTCGCGGTGGGGACGCTGCGGGGCCTGACCTCGACGCCGCCCGCCTCGCTCGAGCTGATGGACTCGTACGCGGCGTCGTGGCGCCAGACGCTGTTCAAGCTGCGCTTCCCCGCGGCCGTGCCGTACATCGTCCCGGCGCTCAAGCTCGCGGCGACCGCGTCGGTCGTCGGCGTCGTCGTGGCCGAGCTCTCGACCGGGCTGGCCGGCGGGGTGGGGCGGTTGATCATCGAGTACGCGCGCGAGGCGACGAGCGACCCCGCCAAGGTCTACACGGCGGTGCTCGGCGCGGCGGCGCTCGGGCTCGTGATGGCGGGCTCGTCGCGCTGATCGACCTCGCGCGATGCGGAACCGGCCGAAGGAGGCGACGGGATGACCGACGCCGGTCCGAAGGCGGTCGAGGTCCGCGGGCTCTCGAAGGTCTTCAACGCGGGCAGGCCCGAACGAGGTCCCGGCGCTCGTCGACATCGACCTGGTGATCGAGCCGGGGGAGTTCGTCTCGCTGATCGGGCCGTCCGGGTGCGGGAAGTCGACGCAGCTGCGGCTGATCGCCAACCTGCTCGAACCCACCAGCGGCGAGGTCCTCGTGAACGGCAAGCCGGCGCGGACAGGCCCGCCTGGACCAGGACTACGGGATGGCGTTCCAGCAGGCCGGGCTGTTCGACTGGCGGACCGTCGTCAAGAACGTCGAGCTGCCGCTCGAGCTGAAGGGCTGGGACAAGGCCAGGCGCCGCACGCGCGCGCTCGAGATGCTCGAGCTGGTCAAGCTGCCCGAGTTCGCCGAGCACTACCCGTGGCAGCTCTCGGGCGGCATGCAGCAGCGCGTCGCGATCGCCCGAGCCCTGGCCGCGCACCCGCCGCTGCTGCTGATGGACGAGCCGTTCGGCGCGCTCGACGAGATGACGCGCGAGCACATGCAGGCCGAGCTGCTCCGGATCTGCGGCGAGACCTCGACCACCGTCGTGTTCGTGACCCACTCGATCCCCGAGGCCGTGTACCTGTCGACGCCGGGTCGTCGTGATGTCGCCGCGCCCGGGCCGCATCACCGACGTCGATCGAGGTCGACCTCGGGACCGACCGCGACCTCGACACGCGCGAGGCCGACGCGTTCTTCAAGAAGGTCACCGAGGTGCGCGAGGCCCTCCGCGGGATCCAGCCCGCGGGGGTCGAGCCCGACATCGAGCAGGTCGTGGAGGAGGCGTGAGCCGCTCGCCGCGTTCGGTGCTCGCGCGCGATCTGGTCCCGCCGCTCGTGTTCGGCGTGGGCTTCCTGCTGATCTGGGAGACGGCCGTCAAGGTGTTCGACTTCCAGCCGTACTTCCTGCCGGCGCCCTCGGCGATCTGGACCGCGTTCCGGGAGAACACCGCGCTGATCTGGGAGGCGACGAAGGTCTCCGGGCTGAACGCGCTCGTCGGGCTGCGTGGTCGGGACCGCGCTCGGCGTCTCGATGAGCTTCGCTGCTGGCGCGGTTCCGCCTGCTGAACGACCTGATGACGCCGCTGTCGATCGGGCTGAACGCCGTGCCGATCTTCGTGCTGGTCGCGCTGTTCAACAACATGTACCCGGTGACGAGCGAGGTGCCGCGGCGCCTGATGGTCACGCTCGTCGTCTATTTCATCGTGCTCGTCAACGTCGCCCGAGGGCTGCGCGAGGTCGGCGCGATCCAGCTCGAGCTGATGCGCTCGTACGCGGCGAGCGACGTCGCGATCCTGCGGAAGGTGCGCGTGCCGAACGCGGTCCCGTACCTGTTCACCGCGCTGCGGATCGCCGCGCCGGCGTCGGTGATCACCGCGTTCGTGTCCGAGTACTTCGGGGGCTCCCAGAACGGGCTCGGCAGCCGGATCGTCGGCAACATCGCGCTCTCGAACAACGCCGAGGCCTGGGCGTACGTGCTCGCCGCCTGCCTGCTCGGGCTGACCTTCTACCTGGTCGCCGTGGTGCTGGAACGGGTGGCCACGCCCGGGCGGGGTGGGCGCTCGGGAGCGGGTTGGGGCATGATGTCGCATCCGTTGGGGAGCGTCGGGGGCGATCCGCCCCGGGGGAAGGGGGCACACATGAGGGGGACGCGGTTCAGGCTCGTTCGCGACCGGTGTGCTGGCGCTGGCGCTCGTCGCCGCGGCGTGCAGCGACGACGGCGGCGGCGGGACGACGCGGCGGTGGCGGCACGACGGCGTCCGGCGAGTGCTCGACAGGCCGACTCGGTCACGCTGCAGCTGCAGTGGTTCATCCAGTCGCAGTTCGCCGGCTACTTCGCGGCGCAGGACCAGGGCTTCTACGCCGACCAGTGCCTCGACGTGACGATCGCCGAGGGCAGCGTCGACATCGTGCCGCAGCAGCAGCTGGCCGACGGCGTGGCGGACTTCGCGATCGCATGGGTGCCGAAGGCGCTCGCGAGCGCGCGAGGCCGGCGCGAACATCGTCGACATCGCCCAGGTGTTCCAGCGTTCGGGGACGCTGCAGGTCTCGTTCGCGGACGACGGCATCACGTCGCCGGCCGACTTCGCCGGCAAGACCGTCGGCAACTGGGGGTTCGGCAACGAGTACGAGATCTTCGCCGCGCTGACCGAGGCGGGGCTGGACCCGGCGTCGGACGTCGACGCTCGTGCAGCAGGACTTCGACATGTCCGGGCTGCTCTCGGGCGACATCGACGCGGCCGAGGCCATGACCTACAACGAGTACGCGCAGGTGCTCGAGGCCGTGAACCCCGACACCGGCGAGCTCTACCAGCCGACGGACTTCAACGTGATCTCGTACGAGGAGGTCGGCGTCGGGATGCTCCAGGACGCGATCTGGGCCGACGGCGAGCGGCTCGCGTCCGACGACGCGTACCAGGACATCGCGGTGCGGTTCGTGACGGCCTCGCTGCAGGGCTGGGCGTACTGCCGGGACAACGTCGAGGCGTGCAGGGACCTCGTGGTCGCGCAGGGGTCCAAGCTCGGCGACAGCCACCAGCTCTGGCAGATGAACGAGATCAACAAGCTGATCTGGCCGGCCGCCAACGGCGTCGGCTTCATCGACCAGGCCGCGTGGGACCGGACGGCGGAGATCGCGCAGAACACGCGCGAACCTGGAGGGCAGCGACGGTGCTCACCGCGCCGCCGGACGCCGGGGCGTACACGAACGACATCGTGACCGCAGGCGCTCGCGAACCTGCGAGGAGCTCGGCGTCGACACGACCGGGCGAGAGCTACCAGCCGATCGAGGTGACGCTGCAGGAAGGCGGCGCCTAGCCGGCGCCGGGGCGGACGGGCGGGCCGGCGCGGCGGCCCGCCCGGCACGCCTGTCTCGTCGCTCGCCCCGAGCGACCCCTATCATCCGGACCGATGGCGCCCCTGCTGCTGCTGAACGCCGACGACGTCCGGGCCTCATCGACCTCCCGGCGCTGTTCGGCGCGCTCGAGGGCGCGCTCCGAGACCTGAGCGCCGGCAGGGTCTCGGTGCCGCCCGCGCACCGTCGCCCGAACGCCGCGACGGCTTCCTCGGCTCGATGCCGGGGTACCTCCCCGGGACGGCGCTCGCGGCCAAGCTCGTGGCGGTCTTCCCCGGCAACCACGAGCGCGGCCTGCCTTCGCATGAGGCGCTGATCGCGTTGTTCGACGAGGAGACCGGAGCGCCGCTGTGCGTGATGGACGGCACCGTCATCACCGCGGTCCGGACCGGCGCGACCACCGCGGTGGCCGGCTCGAGCGCTGGCGCGCGCGGACGCCCGCACCCTGGCGATCCTCGGGGCGGGGGTGCAGGGCGCTCGCACCTCGACGCGTTCCGCGAGCCTGTTCGAGCTCGACGAGATCCGCGTCGCGTCGCGCACCGCGCGGCACGCCGACGAGCTCGCCGAGCTCGACCCACGGGCGCGGGCGGTCGGCTCGTTCGAGGCGGCCGTTCGAGGCGCCGACCTCGTGTGCTGCTGCACCGACGCGGAGGAGCCCGTGCTCTCGCGCGCGTGGCTGGAGCCCGGGACGCACGTGAGCTCGGTCGGGGTCGGGGCCGAGGTCGACGCGGCGACCGTCCGCGCGGCGTCGATCTTCGTCGAGTGGCGCGGCGCGGCCGAGAACCCACCGCCCACGGGCTCGGCCGAGCTCCAGGGGCTCGACCCCTCCACGATCGCCGAGATCGGCGAGGTCCTCGCCGGCGAGCACCCGGGCCGGCGTTCGCCCGACGAGCTCACGCTGTACAAGTCGACCGGTCACGCGGTCGAGGACGCGGCCGCCGCCCGACAGGTCTTCGACCGAGCGTCGGCGGGGGGCATCGGCCGGACGTTCGAACTCTGAACCCGAAGCGGACCCGAAGCGGCGCCGGACGCGGAGCCGCTACGCTTCGGCTCGTGCGCGTCGACACCGATCGCCGGCCGATCGAGACCGAACGTCTCCTGCTCCGACGCTCGATGCCCGAGGACGCGGCGACGATCTCCGCGTATCGCAGCGATCCGAACGTGAACCGCCAGCAGGGCTGGGAACGGACCGATCTCGACGGGCGTCCTCGCCGACATCGTCGAGATGAGCGGCCGGTCGCCGGGGGAGCCGGGCGGGTGGGTCCAGTTCACGGTCGAGGAGCGAGGCGCCGGAACGATCGTCGGTGACGTCGGCCTCTCGGTCGCCGACGGCGAGCCGGACGTGATCAAGGTCGGCTACACGATCGACCCCGCGTTCCAGGGACTCGGGTACGCGACCGAGGCGATCGGGGCGTTGGTCGGGTACGCGTTCGAGACGCTCGGCGCCGAGGTGGTGCGGGCGCACGCGAGCGCCGAGAACGCGCCCTCGATCCGGGTCGCCGAGAAGGTCGGGATGCGTCTGGTCGAGCGCGTCGAGCACCGCGAGGCCGACGAGGTCTGGTTCAGCGTGCGCTACGAGGTCGCGCGCGAACCGGCCGACCGTCAGGACTGCAGCGCGGCGCGGCTTGAACTCGTCGCAGGTGTCCGAGTCGTGGATCACGCCGCGGACGAACCGGCACCCACCGATCGACAGGCGCGGGAACATGAACTTGCACTCGCCGCAGCTGAACTTCGGGTTCTCGGCCTTGCGGTAGTTCGCCTGGGCCTTCGAGAGCCCTTGGACGCTCGGCACGGCGTCCTACCTCCTGGTCGCGGTCGACGGCGCGCTCAAGCTGCGCCTCGTTCATCCTAGAACCGCGCCGACCGGGTTGCCGGGCGGGAGCGCAGGACCGCGATTAGCTGAGGCAAGCCGAAGGAGGAGGACGCGATGGCGACAAGCACGCACGGGTGAGCTGGAAGGGCGACCTCGAGAACGGCACGGGCACGATCGAGCAGGTGGGCAGCGGGGCGTTCGGGCCCCTCGCCGTCTCCTGGGCCGCGCGCACCGGTGATGAGAGCGGGATGACGAGCCCCGAGGAGCTGATCGCGGCCGCCCACGCCTCCTGCTTCTCGATGGCGTTCTCGAACGGTCTGAGCAATGCCGGGACGCCACCCGACCGACTCGAGGTGCTCGGCCACGGTCACGTTCGTCCCCGGCACGGGGATCACGGCGTCGGCGCTCGAGGTGACGGCATGGTGCCCGGGATCTCGGAGGAGGCGTTCGTCGCCGCCGCCGAGGTCGCGAAGGAGAACTGCCCCGTCTCGGGCGCGCTGAAAGGCAACGTCGAGCTGAGCGTGACCGCCAGGCTGGCCGCGTAGACGGCGAACGCCGGAGGCGGTCAGTCCCTCGCGACCACCAGCCGGTCGGGCGCGGCCGAGACGACGCGCATCCGTCGCTCGGGCGCGCCCGCAGCGTTCCTCGTGACCACGATCGTGCCGTCCTCGAGCGTCCAGGTGCCCGAGACCTCTTCGGGCCGGTCGGTGGGACCGATCGCGGTCTCGACGTAGCCGCCGTCGGGTCGGAGCTCGAACCCCAACCGCCCGCGCGACGGCGGGAACGCGTGGTCGTCCGGGCGGAAGACCATCTCCTCGGCCGTGTCCTCCTCGTGGGAGTGGATCCAGCGCCGCTCGAGCACCTGCGCGATCGACCGTCATCGGGCCGAGCCTACCCCGCGCGCGTGCGGCTCAGCGTCCGATCTTCGAACGCGGGCCCGCCAGCGTCGCGTTCATCCGTGCGACCTGCCCCGGCGTGAACATGAACATCGCGGCGTCGTCGACGTAGTCCATGTAGTTCATGAACATGTCGCCGTTCGGGCCGTTGTTGCAGCTGACGTGTGGGAACGTCGGCTTGCCGTAGTTCGGCAGCTGCGCGTTGGGCGTGTCCGACGACGTAGTCGGTTCCGCTGCAGTCGTTCTCGTCGCCCCAGATGTGACGCAGGTCAGCCAGTGCCCGATCTCGTGGGTCGCCGTGCGCCCCAGGTCGAACGGCGCCGCGGCCGTCCCCGAGGTGCCGAACGCCGAATGCAGGATCACGACGCCGTCGGTCTTCGCGGTCCGCCCGGGAACTGCGCGTAGCCGAGCAGCCCGCCGCCGAGGTTGCAGACCCACAGGTTGAGGTAACGCGTCGGCCGGCCAGCGCGGCGCGCCGCCGGTCGGCCTTGGACTTCACCGTGTCGTCCGCGCCGAACGAGGTCGGCGTCGTCGCCGTCCGGATGATCCCGGTGGTCGCCTTGCCCTTCGGGTCCTTCGTCGCGAGCGCGAACTGGATGTTGGCGTCGGCCACGAGGCCCTTCCACACGGCCGGCGCGTTCTTCGCGTCGGTGTTCGTCGCGCGGAAGTCCTTGTTGAGCACGGCGATCTGGCTCTTGACCTGCGCGTCGGAGATGTTCTCCTCCGTCTTCTTGTAGACGACGTGGACGACGACGGGGATCGTGATCAGCTGCCGGGCGACGCGGGCGGCGAGCCCGGACGTCATGCTCCGCGCGGTGAACGATTCGATGCGGTTCTGGTTGGTTCGGAACGAGGAGTAGAGCTCGGACAGGCGCTCGTTGACCTCCATCGAACCGCACTGTCGTCTCCTGCGGCTTGGCCGGCCATCGCTCCTCCTCCTGGGTGGTCGCTCCCGGGTGTCGGCGGGACGTGGTCCAGTCAAGGGTCGGCGGCGGGCGGCGGTCAATGCCCCGTTCCACCTACGGTCGGTGCAAGGCCGGTTCCTAAGCGCCCGCAGGCGGCGGCGTGCTCCTGGGGCGGTCGTCGCCCCGCCGACGGTGGATCCTCGCACCGGTGTCCCGTCGCATCAGAGCGATGCCGACCATCAGCGGCACGAACTGGGTCACCAGCGGTGGGAACCCCTCGTAGGGGAGCGCGAACAGGGTCAGCGCGCCGATCCCCCAGCCGATCGCCAGCCATCCTATCCGGCGCGAGACGGCGCCTGTCCGCAACACCGACGCCCCGAACGCGGTCATCGCGAGCGCCGAGCCGACGATGAACACGACCTCGAGGTCGTACGTCCACACTTGCGGCGCGAACGCCCGTCACGGTCGCGATCACCCACGCCGTCGCGGCGACGGCGTAGGCGGCCGCCCGGCGCTCGAGAGCGTCCGATCGCCCGAGGACCAGAGCAACGAAGCGAGTCCGATCAGACCCAGGAACGTCAGCGAGACGGTCCCGATCAGCAGGCCCCGCCCGCGTGGGTCTCGAACGTCGGTGGGACGGCATCGGTTCCCGTCTGCGACGACACGGCGAAGGCGACGCCGGGGACCATCAGCGCGAAGCCGGCAACGAGCAAAACTCCGGACACGCGCCGAGCGCGCTGGCGGGTTGCGACCATCCTGGCCGAGGCAATGCTACGACGCCCGGGAGCGTCGTTCGGCAGTCGCGACCTACGCGGGCAGGGCGAGGATCTCGGACGCGGTCAGCCCCGGCTGCCCGGCGACAACCGGAGCCCGATCATCCCGCGGGGCGCCTCGGACCACACGCCGTCCTTGAGGATGTCGACGCTGATCGCGCCCTCCTCGGTCTCGTCGATGCGCAGCGTCTTGCCGAGCTCGGTCGGTAGAAGTTCGTCGTCGCGTCCGGGTCGCGTGGGCGCATCCGTGCCTCCTCGTTCCTGAGGGGCGCTCACGGCCTTACGCAAACGGTCCCTGTGGGTGGTGCGTCACTCATCATCTCACGTCGGAGCTTAGCGATCGCGATCGTGTCCCGTCCTGAGCCGCGGTCGTGTGCATCAGGGAAAGACGTACACTCCACGAGACGCGACCCCCGTACCTGTCGGGAGAAGAGGACGCACGGGGATCGTCTCCACCGATCCGGTCCCATCTCGCTGGCTCCAGCGAAGGCCCGATGCCCGAGCGTATCCGCTCGGATCTCGCTCACGTTGGCCTCGGTTGGTCAGGGGCACACGAGCAAAGGAGAACACCCATGAAGCACGTTCGTATCGCTACGTATGAGATCAAGAAGGGCTCGTTCCAGGAGCTCGCCGACGTCGCACAGGACGGGATGCTGCGCGAGTTCCGGAACCAGCCCGGGTTCATCCGGTACGGTCTGGCCGACTCCGGCGACCAGACCTGCGTCTCGCTCAGCCTGTGGGAGACACGCAAGGACGCCGATGCTGCGACCCGTATCTCCGAGACCTGGGACCGTGAGCACATCGCGGACCGGGTCGAGCTGAGGACGAATCAGGTCGGCGACCTCGCCTTCTACGAAGGCGTTCCCGCCAAGGTCTGATCGACCGTCCGGTCGTGGAACCGGCCCGCTTGTGCGATCCACGAGCGCGGCTGTGGGAGAAGGGGATCCACCTCGGTGGGTTCCCTTCTTTCGTGCAAGGCTTGAGCCTGGACCCGCGCCGCGGGCTCTGAGCGTTCGCGAGGGAGGGGTCATGACCGCGACCGAAGGGGTCGTCGTGCTGATCGGACGCGCGCTCTTCGCGGCGTTCTTCATCCGATCCGGGATCGCGCACGTGCGGAAGCACGAGGGGATGATGGGCTACGCACGTTCCGCAGGGTTCCCCTTCCCCGGGATCGGCGGCTGGCCGGCCGGTGTGTGGCTCCTGGCGGGCGCCGCATCGATCGCGCTCGGCATCTGGGCCGATCTCGGCTCGCTCATGATCGCGCTGTTCCTCGTGCTCGCGGCCCTGTTCTTCCATCGGTTCTGGACGATCCGCGACGCCGAACAACGGCAGACGCAGGCGAGCAGCTTCTACCGGAACGTCGCGTTGCTCGGCGCGTCGCTCGCGCTATGGGGGTTCTTCGTGGCGGCCGGTGAGGCCGTTCGGTTCACGCTCACCGGTCCGCTGTTCTGATCACTCTGTGTTCGGCGGACGACGTCAGACCTGCTCGACGGCGCCCTTGTCGGTCCGGCGCCCGCGCTCTCGGCGGTACCGGTCGAGGGTTGGGTCAGATCCTTGCGATAGTTCCACTGAGGCAGCACGTCCGCGAACGACGGGGCGTCGGCCAACGCGAGATCGCTCGCCTCTTGGGCCCGGCGATGGACCACGATGGCGACGAACACGGCCAGACCGCGACCGCGAGGGTGATCCAGACGAACGTGCCCGACAGGGCGATCGCCGACTGGACGAGTCCCAGTCCGACGATCAGGGCGATCACGATCGTCATCACCCTGCCCACGGTGGACTTCGGCCAGTGGACCATGGCTGCCTCCTCGGTCTCAGGGAACCGGGAAAGGCAAGGTCGCGAGGATGCTCGCGCGTGCGCCCCGTCTTGGGCGGTTCCACCAGTGGTGGAACCCCAGCGTAGCACGAGTGGTGCTGGGACCGCGCACCTCGTCGTGCGGGCGTTCGTCCCATTGCGTGTTCGGACAACGTGGCGTAGCGTGAGAGAGCGGACCCCAGATCCCGGCCCGCGAGCGCCTGCTGACCGGGCGCATCGGAGCCCAGAGACTCGCTCCCAGGCCGGAGGGCACTCGTCCTCCAGGAAGGGAGCCGCGATGCTGGTTCCCTCGGAAGCCTTCTCCGTGCTCACGTCGAGCCGTCGAACGGCGCCGCCCACCTCCGCCTGTCCGGGCGCTTCGACGTGGCTGCGGTCGGGGCGCTCGACGACCTGATCGGCGAGACGCAGCGGCTCGACGTCGTCATGGACCTCGGCGACGTCACGTTCATGGACGGCGCCGCGTGGCTCGCGGTGATGGACTTCGAGCACCGGGCGCATGACTGGGGCAAGGAGCTCCGGCTCATCAACGCGCCGTCGCACGTCCGCAGGATCTTCGAGCTCACGGCGACCGAGTACCTGCTCTCGGACACCGATCGGTCGACGAACGGGCGGCATGCCGGGCGGACCGCCGTGATGAGGTGATCGGAGGTGACCATGGATCGGATCACGTCCCTACCCGCGTTCGAAGGGCTCCGCGCCGAAACCGAGCGCCTCGTCCGTCAGGGGAGCGATCTCCCGGCGTTCCAGACACGCACGTGCGCACACTGCGGGGAGCTGACGACGTTCGCGCTGCAGGATCGGGCGGGCTGGTACGCCTGCCTCTCGTGCGGCCGGTACGCCTAGGGCGCGACCGAGCCCCTCTCCCGGGCCTCGATGTGAGCGACGACGTCCTCGGTGCGCCGGGGGAGGGCGAGCCCGGAGTTGCCGCGCCCAAACACGAGAGCCCGGCATGGCGCGTCGTCCAGATCCTTGTCGCCGTCGCGGTCATCGCGGTCAGTCTTCTTCTACGCGATCCCCAAGATCGCCAGCTACTCCCAGGTCTGGACCGAGATCAAGGGCATGACGCCGCTCGAGATCGGGTTCCTCCTGGCCGCGACCGCGCTGAACCTCGTCACCTACTGGTGGGCGAACATGGTGTCGATCCCGAACCTCGGCCTGTGGCAGGCCGCGGTCAACAACCAAACCTCGACGACGGTCGCGAACACGATGCCGGGTGGCGGCTACATCTCGCTCGCCGTCAGCTACGAGATGTACCGCGCCTGGGGCTTCTCCAAGACGGACGTCGGCCTGTCGGTCGCCGTGACCTCCGTCCTGAACATCTTCGCGAAGCTCGCGCTGCCGGCGATCGCGCTGCTCTTGATCATCGTGACGGGCCGCGCGAGCGGGTCGCTGGTCGGTGCTTCGATCGTCGGGATCGTGATCCTGGCCGCGGCGGTGGTGCTGTTCGGGCTCCTCATGTGGAAGAAGCGCTTCGCGAGGGCGATCGGGTCCGGGCTCGGCCGGGCGGCGACGTGGGTCGCGCGCCGGTTCCGCCGTTCGCGGACGTTCGATTGGGGGGAGGCCGCGGTCCGGTTCCGGCGGAACACGATCGACTTCCTGGTCGAACGCTGGTTCTGGCTCACGAGCACCACGATCGTCAGCCATCTCTCGCTGTATCTCGTGCTGCTGCTCGCGCTCCGCTTCGTCGGCGTGTCGGATGCCGAGGTCACGTGGGCGCAGGTGCTCGGCGTCTTCGCGTTCGGCCGACTCCTGACGGCGCTCCCGATCACGCCGGGTGGGCTCGGGATCGTCGAGGTCGCGTACATCGGGGGACTGATCCTCACGGGCCGTGGTCACACGGACGTACCGGCGGACGTCTTCCACGCGCAGGTGACGGCGGCCGTCCTGGTGTTCCGAGCGCTCACCTACGGGATCCAGATCCCGCTCGGTGCGCTCACCTACGTGATCTGGCGGACGAACACGAGCTGGCGGAAGCCGGCGCCCGTGGCCGCCCCGACCCCCTAACGTTCGCGGCTCAGGTCGCCGTCTCGAGGGTCCCCTCGAGGAACGCCGCGGCCACCTCCGTCAGACGCAGCCGCGCGAGCGACAGGTAGTGCCCGTCGACGAGGTCGCGCACGGACACCCAGGCGTCTCGCAACATCGCGACCGTCGCCGGGTACCCGGGGTGCGTCGACAGACCCGACAGCACCTGGACGTCCGGTTCGACCGCTCGCGCGAGGCGAACGGTCTCCGCGACGAACGCGCGGTAGCGGTCCGGCTCGCGTTGGAGCGTCTGCGCCTGCGTCTCGATCACGTCGGCGTTCGCGGCCGCCACCTCGACGATCCCGGAGCGGAGGTAGGCGGACTCGCGCGTCTCGCCGTCCGTCGGCGCGTGCCGGCTCCCCGGGACCGAGACGAGGTTCGGATGGGGGGTGATCAACACGGTGTAGCCGAGCGATCGAGCGAGCTCGCCGAAGCCCCGGATGGACGCGTGTGGGTCGAGCCGTTCGTCGAGCGGTGTGGCATCCCAGTGCTCCGGGTCGTACATCGCGACCTCGACGTCGTCCTCGATCGCGCCGTTCGCGACGTCCTCCGCGAACCGAGCCGAGCTGGCCCACGACCGACCGGTCATCGCCCCCGACCAGCCACCGAGCGCGATCGCATCCCGTGATCCGAAGACGCGGACGGCGAGGTCGTGATCGATCTCGGCGATCGCTCGGATCGTTCCCGCGGCCGTCACCCAGCGTGTCCCCATGTCAGGCGATCGGGCGGGGACCGGTGGCACCGGGGTCGAGCCACTCGAGCTCGAACAGGCGCTCGTACCGCACGACGATGTCGCCCGCGACCCACAGGTCCGACGTCCATCCGGAGTCGAGCGAGGTGAACCGCCACCGGGTCGCGTCGAACGCGCCGACGGGCGTGCCGACCCGTTCGTCGCCCACGAGCTCGTAGCGCTGGCGGACGCGGCTGGGCTCGAGCGTGACCGGTTCGAGGTAGACGACGTCGATCTCGGCGGTGCCCGTGAGGCGGTGCGTCGTGATCGCGTTCGTGGTGGGCGTGAAGTAGTCGAGGTGGACGTCGGGGCCGTACGCGATCTCGATCGGTCGCCGGTCCCGGAACCCCTGCAACGTCTCGCCGCCCGGCGTGGGTTCGAGCAGGAGGTCGTGCTCGCCCGTGTCGATCCGGAGGCGGGCGAGCCGCCACGCCGCGTCCACCGCGAAGTCCAGCGTCTCGGCGTGCGGCGACGGGTCCGAGGTCTGGACCTGGCTGAACGAACGCCAGCCCATCGGACCGGGGGCGCACCGGAACTCCTCGGTCCCGACCGGCTCCCCGTCGTCCAGCACGGTGTAGCGACCGAACGGCATCCGCCCAGCGTATCGGCGCGTTCGACGACCGATGCGTCCCCGCAGGGCCACGCGTATCGTGAGCTCGGTGGAGGGGACGGCGGCGAGCGATCCGGAGGGAGGCGTCCAGACCGCGCACGGCGCCGCCGGTCGCCGGGTGCTGGTGTCGTTCGCGGCGGGTCTCGCGGCGTTCGCCGTCTCCGGGGTCGCGAAGCCGTGGCAGACGGCGGCGCTGATCGGATGGAACGTCGCGGCGACCGTCTTCATCGTCTGGATCTGGCTGATCGTCCGGGGGATGGACGGCGCGGCGACCGCGCAGCACGTGGTGATCGAGGATCTCTCGCGAGGGACGGCCGAACTCGTCCTGATCTTCGCGAGCGTGATCAGCCTGATCGGCGTGGGGCTCTCGCTCCTCGAGTCGTCCGACACCGGGGGCCTGGCCAAGGCCACGATCGTCGGGGTGGCCTCGGTGAGCGTCATCCTGTCCTGGGCGACCGTCCACACGGTCTTCACGCTGCGGTACGCGAGGCTGTATTACGCCGGCGGAGGTGGCATCGACTTCAACGAGGACCGCGCGCCCGGCTACAGGGACTTCGCGTACCTCGCGTTCACGATCGGGATGACGTACCAGGTCTCGGACACGTCGATCGGCTCGAAGACGATCCGCCGAACCGCCCTGCACCACGCGTACATGTCGTACCTGTTCGGCACCGTCGTCGTCGCGATGACGATCAACATCGTGGCGGGACTGTTCCGGCGCTAGCCGCGCGCGGGGCCCTCGCGTCACATCGGGCTGACGAGCTGGAAGTAGTTGTCGTCGGGGTCGGCGAACGTGGCGACCGACATCTCGGGCGCCTCGGCGCGTCACCGGTGTCGGGCGCGTATGGCTCCTGGATCACCTTCGCGCCGGCGGCCTTCAGGCGTTCGAAATCGCCCTTCACGTCGGCGGTCTCGATGTTCCAGATGATCCGGCCCGGGTTCGCGTTCTTGCCCTTGACCTCGGTGTGCGGGGAGACGGTGAACCCGCCGGTGCCGAGCTGCCACCAGGTGTACCCGCCCTCGCTGCCGGCCGGTGCCCCGAAGAGCTTGGTGTAGTAGTCCACCAGCGGCTTCGGGTCCTCGCTCCCGATCAGGACGCTGTTCAGGTTCATGCGGTCCTCCTTCCTCCTCGGGGCATCGACCCCTCATGAGCAGGCTATCCCCGTTCCACCGTTCGAGACCAGACGAGGTGGGGCGGCGGAATCATCGGTGAGGGGGATCCGGGGATCCGTCGAGCGGCAGACGTCCGAGCGGCTCAGGGCGAACGCGGCCGTCCGGCCCGGCCGAGCGCCCCCTCGAGCACGAGCGCTCCCTCCACCACGTTCTCGCCGAGGTAGATACCGTCGATGCGCTTGCGCGAGGCTGGCGTGACGAAGGCGTCCCCGGCGTAGAAGACGCGAACCGAGGGGAGCGCGTTCGCGGCGTCGATCGCCTCGACCGCGGCTCGCCGGGTCACGCGTCGCTGGGCGGTCACTACGGCGGCCAGGGCTCGCGAGCTCGTCACGGCCGAGACGAGCGCCGCGGCCGGCGTCATAGCGCCGAGGACCCGGCACGACCACCCGCGCCGGGCCAGGATCGCCGCGAACGCCTCGAGCCCGATCGTGTGGAGGTCGCTCGGACCGCAGGCCAGCACGATCGGGCCGCGCCGGAACGGCGGCGGCGCCATCGAGATCTCGACGCGCGAGCCACGTCCTCACGGCCTCGGTGGCGAGATGCTCCTGGCCGATGTCGCAGAGGCCGGCCTTCCAACGGGCACCGATCTCGCGCATGGCGGGAAGCGCGACTCGCAGGATCGTCTCCTCGACACCGGATCGCTCGGCCGAGCGGTCGAGCGCCTCGCCCAGGCCGATGGAGTCGAGGTCGATCGCCGCCCGAACGATCGCGTCGAACGGATCGGCTTCGGGGGCGGTACCGGTCGTGGCGTTCCGGAGCCTCGCGACGGCATCCCTCGCGGAGAGACCCTTGATAATGAGATCACGGAGAGCTCGGAGTTGCTCGACCTCGCCCGAGCGATAGCGGCGGTGGCGGCCGTTCGTCCTCGGGGGTGCGGGGAACCCGTACCGGCGCTCCCACGAGCGGATCGTCGGCACGGGGACGCCGAGGACCTCGGAGACGGCGGCGATCGAGACGCCTCGGGCCGGGAATGTCGTCGATCTTCGTCGATCGCCATGCGGGTCATGGTAGCCGGCATGGGCACTCGGCGCATGGATTTTCACGCAGGAACCTATGCAGATATGCCATTTGGCAAGCCAATCATGCATGGTTTCCGAAACACTGTCCAGAGAGCCCATCGGGGGCTCGGACAGAAGGAGGGATGGACATGCGCACAGGCAAGCTCATGCTCGTCGGGGTCGCCGCGTTCGCGATCCTGCTCGGCTGCCTGCAGCAGCGGGGACGACGACCCGACGGCTTCCGCCACGGGGTCGAACGGGTCATCGACCGGCGATCCACGACTGCGGCCGACTACAGGCTCGATGACGATCACCGAGATCGTCGCGGACAACCCCGACTTCTCCACGTTGCTGACGGCCGTCGGCGAGGCAGGCCTGGCCGAGACCCTGTCGGGGGACGGGCCGTTCACGGTGTTCGCGCCAACCGACGAGGCGTTCGCGGCCCTGCCCGCGGGGACGCTGGACACGCTGCTCGAAGCCGGTCGAACCGGGATCAGCTCGCGGCGATCCTGACGTACCACGTCGTGCCGGCGGAGGTCATGGCCGCCGACGTCACGTCCCGGCGAGGTCACCACGGTCAACGGGGCGACGTTCACGGTGTCGACCGACGGCGGCAGCCGTCGTCATCACGGACGGAGAGGGGAACGAGGCCATCCGTGACGCAGACGGACATCGTCGCCTCGAACGGCGTGATCCACGTGATCGACTCGGTGCTGCTGCCCCCCACGGCCTAGTCGATCCGCGGTTCGGCCGGCGGGGGCTTGTGGCTCCCGCCGGCCGAACCTACGTCAGGTCAGCACGAGGATCAGCATCGCGACCACGGCCGCGGGGATCTCGACGACGGCCGCGAGCGCGGCGAAGAACGACGCGAGCAGGATCGCCGGACGCAGAGGCGATCGCGACGGCCGCGTACGGCGACAGGGCGTCGCGCGACCCGAGGACCACGCGGGCGAGGCGGATCATCGACACGAGGACGCCGAGGATGCCCCGCCGTGGCGAGCCGGATGGTGGTCGGCGCACGTCCGCTCGCGCGGTCGCGGAGGTCGGCCGGGAGCGCTCGGGTGCGTTCGGGGAGCCGACCCAGGTCGCGAAGGCTCGCGACGAAAGCGAGCAGCACCGCGGCGGGCGACGAGCAGGACCGCGAGCACCACGAGGCGGGCGACCCATCGTCGGTCGCGGGCGGCGGGGCGTCGGCCACCCACACGAGCCACGCAACCGAGACCGCGCGCGCCGAGCCGATCGCGAGGAGCGTGAGCCCGCGGAGCACCCTCGCGCGCGATCTCGAACACCCGGCGCAGGGCGGCCGAGGCGCGGTCGGTCCTCGTCATCGTCCGCGGCTCGTCCATCTACGTTGGTCTACCCACGGAGCCGGGCGGCGAACGGGCCGTCGAGACGGCGCCAGCCCTACCAGGGGACGCCGGCGGCCGACGCGAGGAACGTCATCAGCGGCGAGATCCGCTCGCAGTCCTTCACGAACGTCGCCATGAAGGTCGTCGAGGTGACCTGCTTGTCCGTGAGCAGGACCGACCCCGTGAAGCTCTTGCGCTTGATGTCCTCGATCATCGGGTGATCCGCGTCGAAACCCCTGGGCGGCCGCTTCAGCGTCTCCTCGGAGTGGTCGAGCTTCCCGCGGGCCTTCGACCACTCCGATGGGCTTGTCCGCGATCCGCTGCCGGATCGCCTGGAGGACCTCGGGCTCGGGCATCCACATCCCGCCGGCGACGAAGCACTCGCCGGGCTCCAGATGCAGGTAGTAGCCGGGACCGTGGACGCCCTTGCCGCCGAGCTGGAAGTGCGCGCCGGCGTGCGTCTTGTACGGGCTCTTGTCCTTCGAGAAGCGGACGTCGCGGTGGATCCGGAACAGCGACCCGCCGGACGGCCGCGGATCGGCGACGAGGTTCGGGCTGATCGTGCGGAGCTCGGGGCCGACGTCCGAGATGAAGTCGAGGAACGGCTGCCGGAGCGACCGCTCGTAGCGCTCCTTGTGCTCGTTGAACCACGCTCGGTCGTTGTGGCGCTTCAGGTCACGCAGGAACGCGAGCGCGTCGTCGTCGAAGTACCTCATCCCACACCTCCGCGGCTCACCCGTCCGGGACGATGCCATGATGGCAGCCCCGGCGGACATGGGTGGAGACGCAGCCGATGGCGATCACGGACGAACGGACCTTCGGCGGACAGACGCAGGTGGCGCCGCTCCGCCGCGTGCTCGTGCGCGCCCCCGAACCCGCGGCGCTGGCGCGGTGGCGCGCGTTCGGGTGGCTCGCCGAACCCGACCCCGCGATCGCCGCCGAACAGCACGAGGCGCTCTGCGAGCTCCTCCGCGGCGCGGGCGCCGAGGTCGTCTACGCGGCCGGCGACGTCGCGGACGATCCCGACGCGGTCTACGTGTTCGACCCGGTGATCGTGTCCGACCGCGGCGCGCTGCTCCTGCGGCCGGGCAAGGAGGGTCGTCGCGTCGAGCCGCCGGCGATCGCCGAGGACCTGCGGGCGCTCGGCGTGCCGATCGCGTTCGAGATGCGGGAGCCGGCGACCGCCGAGGGCGGCGACACGATGTGGCTCGACGAGCGCACGCTCCTGGTCGGCCGCAGCTACCGGACCAACGACGCCGGCATCCAAGCGTTGCGCGGCGCGTTGCCCGAGGTCGCAGGTGGTCGCGTTCGACCTGCCGCGGGTGCAGGGGCCCGACGCCTGCCTCCACCTGTTGTCGCTGCTGTCGCCGCTCGACGTGGACCTCGTGGTCGCCTACCCGCCGCTGATGCCGATCCGGCTGCTCGAGCTGCTCGCCGAGCGCGGGATCTCGATCGTCGAGGTGCCCGAGGAGGAGTTCGCGTCGATGGGGCCGAACGTCCTCGCGCTCGCCCCGCGCGTCGCCGTGGCCGTCGACGGCAATCCCGAGACGCGCCGGCGGATGGAGGCGGCGGGCGTCGACGTCTCGGTGTTCGAGGGCTCGGAGATCTCGCACAAGGGCGAGGGCGGACCCACCTGTCTCACGCGGCCCCTGCTCCGAGGGTGACGCGAACGCCCGGCGGCGCTGCGGGCCAACGTAGACTCCGTCCCGTGGAGGTCCGCAAGACGGTCACGGTGTTGTTCGCGGACATCTCCGGCTCGACCGCGCTCGGGAACGGCTCGACCCGGAGTCCCTGCGCGGCATCATGTCCCGCTACTTCGAGGAGATGCGCTCGGCGATCGAGCAGCACGGCGGGACGGTCGAGAAGTTCATCGGCGACGCCGTCATGGCCGTCTTCGGCGTGCCGACGGTCCACGAGGACGACGCGCTCCGCGCGGTGCGCGCCGCGTCGCAGATGCGCGAGCTCCTCGCGACCCTGAACGCCGAGCTCGAGCGCGACTTCGGCGCCCGGCTCCAGATCAGGATCGGGATCAACACCGGCGAGGTCGTCGCCGGCGACCCCTCCGCCGGCGAGACGTTCGTGACCGGCGACACGGTGAACGTCGCCGCGCGGTTCGAGCAGACCGCCGAGCCGGGCGAGATCGTGTTCGGCGAGGAGACGCACCGGCTGGTCCGCGACGCCGTCCACGTCGAGCCCGTCGAGCCGCTCGAGCTCAAGGGCAAGACCGACCGGGTCCCCGCGTTCCGGCTCGTCGACGTGACGCCCGGCGCGCCGGCGTTCGCGCGGCGGCTGGACTCGCCGCTCGTCGGGCGCGAGGAGGAGCTCGGCCGTCTGCAGCGAGCGTTCGACGAGGCGGTCGCAGAGCGCGCGTGCCGGATGGTCACCGTCCTGGGCGACGCCGGGCTGGGCAAGTCGCGCTTGGCGACCGAGCTCGTCGCGCGCGTCGGCGATCGCGCGCGGGTGCTGTGGGCCCGGTGCCTGCCGTACGGCGAGGGCATCACGTTCTGGCCGGTCGCCGAGCTGGTCAAGGAGGCCGCGGCGATCGACGAGACGGACGCGCCGGACGCCGCGCGCTCCAAGCTGCGCGCGCTCGTCGCGGACGTCGAGGACGGCGCCGAGGTCGCCGAACGCGTCTCGGCCGCGATCGGACTCGGCGAGGACGGCGCGGCGGCGGCGACATCCAGGAGACGTTCTGGGCGGTGCGCCGCCTGCTCGAGATCCTCGCGGCGGACAGCGCCGCTCGTCGTGCTGTTCGAGGACATCCACTGGGCCGAGCCGACCTTCCTCGACCTGCTGCAGTACGTCACGAGGTTCAGCGCCGAGCACCCGCTGCTCCTCGTCTGCACGTCCCGCCCCGACCTCCGCGAGACCCGCCGGACTGGAGCACCCTCGGGCGAGACGATCGTCCTCGAGCCGCTCAGCGAGGACCAGAGCGCCGACCTGATCGCGAACCTGCTCGGCACGGTCGGGCTCCCGGCCGACGTCCAGGCGCGGATCACCGAGGCGGCCGAGGGCAACCCGCTGTTCGTCGAGGAGATGCTCCGCAAGCTGATCGACGAGCGGCTGCTCGAGCGTGACAACGGCCACTGGTCGGCGAGCGGCGACCTGTCGGAGGTCTCGGTCCCCGGGACGATCAACGCGCTGCTCGCGGCGCGGCTCGATCAGCTCGAGCCGAGGAGCGCGCCGTGATCCAGCGGGCCTCGGTCGTCGGCAAGGTCTTCTGGTGGGGCGCGGTGACCGAGCTGTCACCGGAGGACGACCGGCCGCGCGTCGGCTCGAACCTGCAGACGCTCCTGCGCAAGGAGCTCGTGCACCCGGACCGCTCCGGGTTCGCCGGGGAGGACGCGTTCCGGTTCAGCCACATCCTGGTCCGCGACGCGGCGTACGGTTCGATGCCGAAGCGGTCGCGGGCGGATCTGCACCAGCGCTTCGCCGGCTGGCTCGAACGCAAGGCGGGCGACCGGATCGCCGAGTTCGAGGAGATCGTCGGCTACCACCTCGAACACGCGTACCGGTACGAGGCCGAGCTCGGGCCGGTCGACGACGAGGCGCGCGCGGTCGCGGAGGCGGCCGCCGAACGGCTCGCCGCGGCCGGGCCGCCGGGCGCTCGCGACCTGGGACCTCTCGGCGACCGTGAACCTGCTCTCCCGCGCGGTCGACCTGCTCCCGGCGAACGATCCGCGCCGCCTCGACCTCCTGCGCGACCTCGGGTTGGCGCTCGCGCAGTCGGACATCCCGCGGGCGGAGGCCGTCCTGACCGAAGCCGTCGAAGGCGCCCGGGCGGTCGGCGACGCCGTGCTGGAGGCGCGCGCCGGGGTTCGGCGGGTGTTCGTCCGGCTGCTGCTGGACCCGGACATCAACCAGATCGAGGCGCTGCGACGAGGTCGAGGGGTACCTGGCGCGCTTCGAGGAGTGGAACGACGACCTCGGTCTGGCCGAGGCAGGCAGCCTCATCGGCATGATCCAGGTTCTGGCAGGGCCGGGCCGGCGACAGCGAGACGCATTTCGAGCGGGCGTTGGAGCACGCCGGGCGGGCCGGCGACCGCCGCGTGGAGGCCGAGATCCTGCGGAGGTGGGCGCTCGCCATCGACCAAGGTCCCACGCCCGCCGACGAGGGGCTCCGCCGCCTGGCCGCCGTCCTGGAACAGAGTCACGGCGATCGGAAGGTCGAGATCGGCGTGAGCCGCGCGCGCGCCGGGCTCCAGGCGATGAGCGGACGGTTCCCCGAGGCGCGCGAGCTCATCGCGCACGCGAAGGCGCTGGCCCTCGAGCTCGGCGACCAGGTCGCGCTCGCGGCGGTGTTCCGCGACGCCGGGCACGTGGAGACGCTCGCCGGCGATCCGGTGGCGGCGGAAGCGTGGATGCGATCGGGGCTCGACATCCTCGAGCGCATCAGCGACCACGGTCACCTCGCGAGCGCCGCCCCGGATCTGGGCGATGCGGTCTACGCGCAGGGTCGGTTCGATGAGGCCGCCGAGATGGCCGAGATGGCCGAACGGTTCACGATCGAGGGCGACGTCGACGCCCAGGTTCGCGGGACCCAGCTCCGCGCCAAGGTGCTGGCGCGGAGCGGCAGGTTCGAGGAGGCCATGACCCGCTCGGAGGAGGCCGCGCGTCTGGCCGCGGGGACCGACTACCTCGAGCTCCACGCGCACGCGCTCATGAGCCAGACCGAGGTCCTCCGGCTCGCAGGCCGAACCGAGCAGGCGGCCTCGACGCTGCGGGCCGCGATCGAGCTGCTGCGGCGCAAAGGCAACGTCGTCGAGGAGGCTCGGGCCGTCGCGATGCTCGAGGAGCTCGGGTCTTGAGCGGTCGCGATCAGAGCTCGCGGATCTCGGCTCGCGCGGCGAGCACGTCGGCCCTGGCGGCGTCGAGCGCGCCCGCGCCGGGGAGCTCGGCGTTCGCGGCCGCCGCACCGAGCGCGAGCCGCGAGCGCGTCCGGAAGGGATCTCCGCGCTCGAGCCCCACGACCAGGCCCGCGAGGAACGCGTCCCCGCTGCCGACCGGGTACCGCCCCCGCTCGTAGAGCACGCCCTCGTACCGGGTGCCGTCGGGAGCCGCGACCGTGACCCCGTCCGCCCCCCGGGTCACGATCCCTGCGTGGTCGCCGCCGCCGGCGAGCTCCCGGAGCTGCGCGGAAGCGGCCAGCGCCTCCTCGCGGGTGCTGGCGGGTTCGCCGAGCAGGCCCGCCGCCTCCGCGGCGTTCACCTTCACGATCTCCGGTCCCGCCTCTGCGGCGAGACGCAGCGGCTCGCCCTCGGCGTCCAGCGCCACCCGCATCCCCGCCGCTCGCGCCTCCGCGACCAGGTCGCGGTAGCCGTCGTCGGACAGCCCCTGCGGGATCGAGCCCGAGATCGTGAGCCAACCGCCGGGGCGGAACAGCCGGCTCGCGGCCTCCGCGAGCTCGGTCCACGCGGCCTCCGGCGTCACCGGCCCGTGTTCGTAGAACTCCGTGAGACCGCCCGTCCGGCGGTCGGCGACCGACAGGGACGACCGGTTCTCACCGTGGGTCCAGACGAACGCGCCGCCGATCCCCTCGGCCTGCAGGGTCTCCTCCAGCCATCTCCCCGCGTGACCGCGCAGGATCGCGACGACCCGCACGTCGCCACCGAGCCGGTGCGCGGCGCGCGCCGCGTTCAGCCCCTTGCCGCCGGCGGTCTGGACGAACCCGAGCGGACGGTGGATCCCGCCGGCCACCAACCGTTCGACCTCGAACAGCTTGTCGATCGAAGGGTTCGCGGCAACGCACACGATCACGCCGGGAACGTTACCCGTCGAGGTCGACGCCCCGCTCGGTCGGGTGCCAGACTCGCGGGCGTGGCGAAGGTCACGATCATCGGTGCGGGCAGCGTCGAGTTCACGAGAGGGATCCTCGCGGACCTGTGCGCGTACGAGGAGCTGCACGGGACGCTCGAGATCGCCCTCCACGACATCGACGCCGAACGTCTGGCCTACGCGCTCCTCGCGGCCGACCAGCTCGTCGAGCGCTCGGACGCCGGGTACCGGGTCTCGGCGCACGAGTCGCGGGCGTCCGCGTTCGACGGCGCCGACTACCTGATCAACGAGATCCAGGTCGGCGGGTACCCGGCGACGCGGACCGACTTCGACGTCCCGAAGACGTTCGGGCTGCGCCAGACGATCGGCGACACGATCGGCATCGGCGGCATCATGCGGGGTCTCCGCACGATCCCCGTCATGATCGAGATGGCCGACGAGATGGTCGAGCGGTGCCCCGACGGCCTCCTGCTCAACTACACGAACCCGATGGCGATGGTGCCCTGGGGGATCTGGAGCGGTTCGCGCCTGCCGCGCCGGCAACGTCGTCGGCGTCTGCCACAGCGTCCGCGACACGCACGCGTTCCTCGCGCGGACGGTCGGCGTGCCGGAGGAGCGGGTCGAGTTCCGGACCGCGGGCTTCAACCACCAGTGCTTCGTCTACGTGTTCCGGGACCGCGAGACCGGCGAGGACCTGTACCCGCGGCTGCGCGCGATCGTCGAGGCCGACCCCGAAGGTCTCGGGCGTCGGGTCCGCGTCGAGCTGTTCCGGCGGTTCGGGTACTTCCCGACCGAGTCCTCCGAGCACAGCGCCGAATACGTGCCGTGGTTCCTGCACCGCGACGACCAGATCGAGCGGTACCGGATCGAGGTCGACGAGTACCTGCGTCGCTCCGAGGAGAACCTCGCCGAGTGGGAAGGGATCAAGCGCGCGCTCGACGCCGGCGAGGACCTCGAGGTCGAGCGCAACGACGAGCTCGCGAGCCAGTTCGTCCGGGCGCTCGAGACCGGCGCCGAGACCGAGCTCTACGGGAACGTCCGCAACGACGGGTCGATCGAGGGTCTGCCCGACGACGCCTGCATCGAGGTGCCGGTGCGGGTCGGTCGCGACGGCGTCGAGCCGGCGCGGTTCGGCGCGATCCCGCCGCAGTGCCTGGCGCTCAACCGGACGTTCCTGAACGTCGTCGAGCTCACGGTCCGCGCGGTCGTCGAGGGCTCGCGCGACCTCGTCTACCAGGCCGCGCTCGTCGACCCGAACACGGCCGCCACGCTCACCGTCGAGGCGATCGTCGAGATGGTCGACGAGCTGATCGACGCGCACGGAGAACTGATCCCCGAACCGATCCGCCGCGGCTAGCGCCGTCGCGACGGTCACCGCGACCCCGGCGGCCGTCAGCTCGCCGAGCATCGCCGCGGGGGCATCCTCGTCCGTGATCAGCTCGTCGACCGCGTCGAGCGCGCAGATCTGTGCGAACGCCACCCGGCCGAGCTTGGAGCTGTCGGCCACGACGACCACCGATCGGGCGCGTTCGATCATCGTCCGGTTGGTGTGGGCCTCGATCTCGTGGTGGGTGGTGAGCCCCGCCTCGAGCGAGATGCCGTCGACGCCGACGAACGCCACGTCCAGGTTCAGGCGTTCGAGCGCCTGCTCGGCGACGGGCCCCACGAGCTCGTAGGACTCGGGCCGCGCGGTCCCGCCCGTCACGACGAGCTTCAGGTCGGCGCGGATCGCGAGCTCGCCGGCGATGTTGAGGGCGTTGGTGACGACGGTGATCCCGCGCCGGTCCGAGGAACGCCCGCGCGACCTCCGTCGTGGTCGTCCCGCCCGTCAGCCCGACCACGGCACCGTCGGCCACGCGCGTCGCGGCCTCCGCGGCGATCCGCTGCTTCTCCGCCTGGTGGCGCGCGGCCTTGTACCGCAGCGGCAGCTCGTACAGGACGTCGTGCGCGACCGCGCCGCCGTGCGTGCGCGAGAGCATCCGCTGCTCCTCGAGGAGCTGGAGATCGCGCCGGACCGTGGCCGCCGAGACGCCGAGACGTTCGACCAGCGCGGTCACGTCGACCGTGCCATCGGCCGCGAGGGCCTCCATCACCGCCGCCACCCGCTCGGTCTGCCGCATCGAGCGCGAGCATACCCCCGTCGATGCGCGGTTCCGGCCGAGCCGCGCTTGACCGGATGCTCGTTCGTGATCTAGTTTGCTCTGGAATGAGCGCGATCGCGCAGGAGGTCGAGAGCCAGCCCGCGTGCTGGAAGCGCGCCGCCGAGCTCGCGGCTCCGCTGCGCGACGAGCTCGGCGCCCCCGGGCGCCGGGTCGCGATCGCCGGGTGCGGCACCTCCCTCTACGTCGCCCGCGCGTCCGCGGCGCTCCGCGAGGCGAGCGGGAAGGGGGAGACGGACGCCTTCCCCGCCTCCGAGTTCCCGAGCTACCGCTCGTACGACCGGTCGTGGCGATCAGCCGGAGCGGCACGACCACCGAGGTCGTCCAGCTCCTCGAGCGCCTCGGCGACGTGCCGCGGACGGTCGTCACCGCGGATGCCTCCTCGCCGGTGGCGTCGCTGGCCGAGACGACGATCGCCCTGGACTTCGCCGACGAGCGCTCGGTCGTGCAGACGCGGTTCGCCACGTCGGCGTTGGCGCTGTTCCGGGCGCACCTCGGTCAGGACTCGGGCGGGCGGTCGCCGACGGCGAACGCGCCCTGACCCAGCCGCTCGAACCCGAGCCGACCGGGTTCGAGCACGTCGTGTTCCTCGGCCACGGCTGGACCGTCGGGATCGCCGAGGAGGCCGCCCTCAAGCTCCGCGAGGCGACGCAGACGTACAGCGAGGCATACCCCGCCATGGAATACCGACATGGACCGATCAGCCTCGCCGGCGAGCGATCGCTCGTGTGGATCCTCGGCTCGCCCGACCCGGCCGTCGCCGACGACGTCCGGGCGACCGGCGCCACCGTGCGCGTGGCCTCGCTCGACCCGATGGCCGAGCTGGTCCTCGTGCACCGGATGGCGATCGCGCTCGCGGAGGCCAAGGGGCTGGACCCCGACCATCCCGCGCACCTGACGCGCTCGGTGGTGTTGCCCTCGTGACCCGTTCCCGAACCCACGACCGGAGGTGCTCCTCGTGACACGACGACTGTTGGTGATCCTCGCCGCGCTGGGTCTGCTGGCCGGCGCCTGCACCGGGGGTGACGACGAGAGCTCGCCGACGGGCGAGACGCCGTCGGGTCCCGTCACGCTCACGTTCTGGCACGGCTACACGGACGCCGAGGCCGACTCGCTCAACGCGCTGCTCGAGACCTGGAACTCGGAGAACCCCGACATCCAGATCGAGCCGCTGTTCGTCAACAACGACAAGGCGCTGCAGAAGCTCACCGTCGCGCTGCAGGGCGGCGAGCCGCCCGACATCACGTACCAGTACGGCTCGTCGCTCCCGCAGTTGGCCGCGGCCCCCGGGCTCGTCGACCTCACCGACTGGGTCCAGAGCCCCGAGGTGAACTGGGAGGACTTCGTCGCGGGCGCCCGGGACGCCGCGACCTTCGAGGGCAAGGTGCTCGGCGTCCCCGCGCTGATCGACAACCTCGCCGTGGTCTACAACAAGGGGCTGTTCGACCAGGCCGGGCTCGAGTACCCGAACGACCAGATGGACGTGGGACGACTTCCGGGCCGCGGCGAAGGCGCTCACCGATCCGGCCCAGAAGGTGTTCGGGTTCTCCTACCCGATGGACGCCTCCGAGGACTCCGTCTGGCACTACGACCCGCTCCTGTGGCAGAACGGCGGCTCGATCCTGACCGAGGACAACACCCAGGCCGCGTTCAACTCGCCCGAGGGCGTCGAGGCGCTCCAGGTCCTCACCGGCGATGGCCGTGGAGGACCAGTCGGTCTTCCTCGACCAGCAGAACTCGGTGTACACGGGCCTGTTCAACAGCGGCAAGATCGGGATGCTCGTGACCGGCCCCTGGGATCTCGCGAGCTTCCCCGACGTCGACTACGGCGTCGAGACCCTGCCGGGGTTCGACGGCGACCATCAGACGATCGCCGGACCCGACATGTGGACCGTGTTCGACAACGGGGGCGGGCGTGCGCAGGCGGCGCTCGACTTCGTCGCGTGGCTCACCGCGGCCGAGCAGATGAAGACGGACGCGCTGGCCACGGGCCATCTCCCGTTCCGGCTCTCGGTGATCGAGGACACCGCGTTCGTCGACGAGTTCGGCCAGACGATCCCCGGGGTCGACGTGTTCGCCGAGAACCTGGCGAACGTCGAGCAGGCGCGGCCGGTGCTCGCGGCGTACCCGCAGGTCTCCGAGGCGATGGGGCTCGCCGATCGTGGCGGCGATGCTCGGGGACAAGGATCCGCAGACCGCGCTCGACGAGGCCGCGGCGCAGGCGAACGATGCGCTCGCGCTCGCCGGGTAGGCTGCGGCGGGTCCGGCGGAAGGCGACGCAAAAGGAGGTCACGCCAAGAGGG
Organism: uncultured Actinomycetes bacterium; assembly: GCA_963744515.1. Lineage (GTDB taxonomy): Bacteria > Actinomycetota > UBA4738 > UBA4738 > HRBIN12 > DASSJM01. The sequence goes on from CAVUTN010000003.1 coordinate 100,291, forward strand.
CACGCCAAGAGGTCGTGGAGGACGGGTGGATCGGTTCCGGCGGTTCCTGGTCTCGGATCACGCCGCCGGCTGGGCCTTCATCCTGCCCTCGGTGATCCTGATCACCGTCTTCGGGATCATCCCGATCGTCTGGGGGCTGGTCCTGTCGTTCCAGAAGGCGGGCCTGATCTCGCCCGAACGCGAGTGGGTGGGGCTCGGCAACTACGCGAAGATCGCGAGCGACCCGAAGGCGCGGCAGGCGGCGGTCAACACGATCTACTACACGGCGTTGTTCGTCCCGATCTCGATCCTCGTGTCCCTGTTCATCGCCCACGCGCTGAACCGCAGGATCGCGTTCGTCCGCTTCTACCGCCTCGCGGTGTTCATCCCGGTGGTCACGTCGACGATCGCGACCGGGATCATGTTCCTGTGGCTGTTCGACAAGAACTACGGCTTGGCGAACTGGTTGCTCGGCAAGGTCGGGCTCGGGCCGTTCGGGTTCTTCGAGGATCCCAACCAGGCGATGATCGCGTTGGTCCTGATGACGGTGTGGGGCTGGCTCGGGTTCGACACGATCATCTACCTCGCCGCGCTGCAGGGCGTGCCGCAGGAGCTGCTCGAGGCGGCGTCGATCGACGGCGCGAGCCGGTGGAGCTCGTTCTGGCGCGTGACGTGGCCGATGCTCGGGCCGGCGACCCTGCTGCTGGTCGTGTGGTCGACGATCAGCGCGCTCCAGCTGTTCGACGAGGTCTTCTTCGTGACCCACGGCGGGCCGCTCGGCCGAACGTCGGTCGTCGTGTTCTACGTCTACCGGCTGGCGTTCGAGCAGGGCCTCGGGAGCCTGTCCCTCGCCGGGTACGCGGCCGCGATCGCCTACGTGCTCTTCCTCGTGATCCTGGTGCTCACCCTGGCGCAGTTCTGGCTGGGCCGGCGGGTCGTCCACTACTCGTCATGAGCGCCGTCGCCGAGGCTCCCGCCGTTCGGACCCGTCTCGACCCGCGCGAGCTGTCCGGCGAGACCGGGATGGTCGAACGCCCGCGCAGGCGCTTCCTGCCGTTCGACCCATGGCACCTGTTCCTCGCGCCGCTCGCGGCCGTGATGCTGCTGCCGCTGCTGTGGATGGTGGTGACGTCGCTCGAGACCGAGGCGCAGACCTTCCACTTCCCGCCGATCCTGTGGCCGGGGACGCCGCGGTTCGGGAACTACCTGGACGTGATCCGCGACTCGGCGTTCGCGAGGTGGTTCTGGAACACCACGGTCGTGACCGTCACCGTCGTGGCCAGCAACCTCGTGCTGTGCACGCTCGCGGCGTACGCCTTCGCGAGGATCCGGTTCCTCGGACGGGCGTTCGTGTACTTCGTGATCCTCGCGACGCTGATGGTGCCGCTGCAGGTCGTGCTGATCCCCACGTTCCTGATCGTGAAGGACCTGGGGCTGCTCGATCGGCTCGGCGCGCTCGTCGTGCCGAACCTGGTCAACGTGTTCGGGATCTTCCTGCTCACCCAGTTCTTCCGAACCCTGCCGATCGATCTCGAGGAGGCGGCGCGGATCGACGGCGCCTCGCGGCTCTCGATCCTGCTGCGGATCGTCGTGCCGTTGTCGCTGCCGGCGCTCGCGACGCTGGCGGTGATCCTGTTCCTGTGGACGTGGAACGACTTCCTGTGGCCGCTCGTGACGATCCTGACGAACCAGGACGCGTTCACCCTGCAGCTCGGGCTCGCGACCTTCCAGGGCGCCCACAGTACCCAGTGGCACCTGGTCGCCGCCGCGAACATCATGTCGATGCTGCCGATGATCGTGCTCTTCCTGCTCGCCCAGCGGTACTTCGTGCGCGGCATCGCCACCCAGGGACTGAAGGGCTAGCGCGGTGGCCCGGGTCGCGTTCGACGGCGTCACGAAGGTGTACCCGGGATCGGTCGTCGCGGTCGACGACCTCACGCTCGAGGTGGCCGACGGCGAGTTCCTGATCCTGGTCGGGCCGTCCGGGTGCGGGAAGTCGACCGCGCTGCGGATGGTGGCCGGGCTCGAACGGATCAGCGAGGGCACGATCTCGATCGGCGACCGCGTCGTGAACGAGGTGCCGCCCAAGGACCGCGACATCGCGATGGTGTTCCAGAACTACGCGCTCTATCCGCACATGACGGTCGAGAAGAACCTCGGGTTCGGCCTGCGGCGGCGGCGAACGCCGCGCGAGGACGTCGGCCGCAGGGTCGCCGAGGTCAGCCGGATGCTCGGGCTCGACGGCCTGCTCCGGCGTCGCCCCGGGCAGCTCTCGGGCGGGCAGCGGCAGCGGGTGGCGATGGGTCGCGCCCTCGTGCGAGAACCCGAGGTGTTCCTGCTCGACGAGCCCCTGTCGAATCTCGACGCCAAGCTCCGCGTCCAGATGCGGTCCGAACTCAAGCGGCTCCACGAGCGCATCGGCGTCACGACGATCTACGTGACCCACGACCAGGTCGAGGCGATCACGCTCGGGGAGCGGATCGCCGTGCTCTCCGACGGCGTGCTGCAACAGGTGGGGCCGCCGCAGGACGTCTACGACCACCCGGCGAATGTGTTCGTGGCCGGGTTCATCGGCTCGCCCCCGATGAACCTGCTGACCGGGATCTCGCGCGACGGCCGTGTATCGGTCGGCGACGTCGAGCTCGATGACGTGGCGGCGCCCGACGGCGAGGTCCTGGTCGGCATCCGCCCCGAGGGTCTGCGCCCGGTGGGGCAGGGGCACGGCGGGCCGGCGTTCGAGGTCTGCGTCGACGTGGTCGAGCCGCTCGGGGACGAGGTCCTCGTGCACGGCTCGGTGGCGGCGCCGGCCGGCGTCGCAGCGACCGAACCCGAGGAGGGGATCCTCGCGACCGAGACCGAGACCGGCCGCGCGAACGTGATCGTCCGGCTCCCGCCCGAGGACCGCCCGGGTGCCGGCTCGATCCTCCGCGTCGCGATCGCGCCGAACGCCCTCCGCCTGTTCGACCCGGCGAGCGGCCGGGCCATCCCGAAGGCCTGACGCCTCAAGCCTGCGCGAGGAGCGCGAGGACCTCGTCCATCGTCGGCTGCGCATCCACGCCGCCGACGGCCCGCGTCGAGAGCGCGCCGCAGGCGTTCGCGATCGCGAGCGACCGTTCGAGCGGGTCGCCGGCGAGCATCGAGGCCAGGTACCCGGCGTCGAACGCATCCCCGGCCCCGGTGGTGTCGAGCGCGTCGACCGGGGGGCGCCGGCACGGACCAGGCGTTCGCCGTGGGCCGCGACGGCGCCCTCGGCGCCCGCCTTCGCGACGACGATGCCGGCGCGTTCGGCGAGCGCGAGCACCGCGTCGTCCGAGCTTCGGCACGTCCGCGATGCGGGCGGCCTCGGTCGCGTTCGGCAGGAAGAGGTCGATGTGGCCGAGCAGGTCGCGCAGCCCGCCGGTCCCACCGTTCGGCCGGGTCCCAGTTGGGATCGACCGACGTGGTGGCGCCGTGGGCGCGGACGCGTTCGAACAGCGAGGGGAGCTCCGGCGCGAGGCGTTCCTGCAGGAAGTACGAGCTCACGTGCACGTGCCGGGCGCGTTCGAGCCGTCAGGGTCGATCAGGTCGGTCCGCAGGGCCGCGATCGTCCCCGCGTGGGTGAGGATCGCGCGGTCGTTCGGGCGGGCGAGGACGACGGTGACGCCGGTCGGCCTGGCCTCGTCGACGACGAGCCCGCCGACGTCCACCCCGCGGCGCTCGAGCTCGTCGCTGAGGAAGCGACCGAAGGGGTCGTCGCCCACGACGCCGCAGAAGCCGACGCGGAGCCCGAGCCGGGCAGCGCCGGCCGCGACGATCGCTCCGGAGCCGCCGACCGTGAGCCGCGCCTCGTCGACGAGCCGCTCGGCCTGTCCGAACTCGGGCTCCACGTCCCCCGTCAGCACGAGGTCGGGGTTCGCGTCGCCGAGCACGAGGAGATCGAACCGGTCGGACACGCCCGGACGATACCCGAGGCCGCCTCCACGGTCGTCCCAAGGTGCCCGACTACGATGCCGAGAGGCGCGAGGGCGAGGAGGGTTGGCCGCGGATGGACGCCGAGATCGCTCGTCAGAGGTTCGAACGAGAGCACGATCCCTCGCGCGTCCTGGCGCTGACCGACGGGGTCATCGCGATCATCATCACGCTTGCTCGTGCTCGAGATCCACGTCCCCGAGCTGGCCAACGGTGAGTCGCTCAGGGAGGCCCTGCAGGAGGTCCGGCCCTCGTTCTTCGCGTTCTTCATCAGCTTCGTCGTGGTCGCGATCTCGTGGGCCGGTCACCGAGACCTGTTCGTGCTGATCCGGCGCACCGACCGGTTGCTCGTCTGGCTCAACGTCCTGTTCCTGCTCCCGCTGTGCATCATCCCGTTCGGCGCCTCGATGCTGGCGAGCTACGAGAACGCGGCGATCGCGCTGCAGATGTACGGGGTGCTCCTGCTCGCGGTCGCGGCCACGAGGCTCGGCATCTGGTGGTACGCGACGGGGCGGCCGCATCTCCTGTACGAACCGATCGACGCCCCGTCACGGCGAGCGGGCGTGTGGATCGTCGTGGCTCCGGCGAGCGCCTACCTGGCGGCGATCCTCGTCGCGGGTCCGGCCCCCGTCGTGAGCCGGGTGATCTACGCCGTGGTCCCGGCCGCGTACTTCGTCCTGGTCTGGCGGCTGCGCCACTCGGCGCTGCCGGGGGCGGCCGAAGCGCGACTTCACCTAGCTCAGCCGACGCTCTCGACCGGCTGCCAGTCCGCGAAGAAGTCGAACTTCCCGGAGGTCAGCCGGGTGGCCGAGGAGCCGTCGGCCGGCATCACCCACAGGCCGAACCGGTCGCCGGGCCCTCGCGCGTGAACGCGATCGTCGTGCCGTCGGGCGAGAAGACCGAGCCGAACTCGAGCCGCTTGCTCTCGGTGAGCCGGGTCTGGTTCGAGCCGTCGGCGTCCATCGACCAGATGTCCTTGCCGTTACGCGAGAACGTGATCGAGGAGCCGTCGGGCGACCAGTCGGGGCGTTCGTCCACCTTCGTGCCGGTGGTGAGGCGCACGGGGTTCGAGCCGTCGGGGTCCATGACCCAGATGTCGTCCAGGGCTGCGCGGTCGCTGGTGAACGCGATCTTGGTGCCGTCGGGTGACCACTCGGGGAACGCGTCGAAGATGCCGTTGGTCGTCGTGAGCTGCGTCGGGTTCCCGCCGTCGGCGTCCATCACCCAGATGTCCTGGAAGTCGTCGGAGGCGTCCGTCGTGAACGCGATCTGGGTGCCGTCGGGTGACCACGCCGGCCAGGTCTCGATGTCGTTGGGGGTGGGTGTGAGCCGGGTCGCGTTGCTCCCGTCCGCGTCCATCACCCAGATGTCGCAGTTGCCGAGCTTCGACGGGGTGCAGCGGATGAACGCGATCTGCGTGCCGTCCGCGTTCCAGTCGGCGAGGCCCTCGTTCCGCTGCGGCGAATCGGTGAGCCGCGTCAACGCCGACGTGAGGGGATCGAGCTTCCACAGGTCGTTCTGACCGTGCGTGAACCGAGCGAACACGAGGTCGCCGTTGGCTCCGGGGAACGCCGCGTCCGCGGGGGAGGCGGGCAGGGACAGCGCGGCGACGGTCAGGACGGCGCCGGCGATCGACAGGGTGCGCCTCATGGGGTCGACCTCCTGATGGGCGGTTCCTCAGCGTACCGGGTCGGGGATGGTGCACGATGGACACGTCCCGTTCGAGGGAGAGGAGGTCCGGATGAACTGCGGGCACGAGAGCTGCCACTGCCAGGTCGACGAGGCCGGCGGGTTCTGCAGCGACTACTGCCGCGATCACGCGAGCCAGGGGTCGCACGAGGGCCACGCCTGCGAGTGCGGGCACCCCGCCTGCACCGCGGCCTGAGTTCGAGACCGGCGTAGACTGCATCGCCGACTGGGGAGGAGACGCCATGTCGATGCAGGGACCGGGTGGTTCCGGGGGCCGCGATCTGGGAGCCCAACGCATGGGTGCCCAGGAGGAGCAGCTCCGGCAAGGAGGCTCAGCAGGAGCAGCTCGCGCACGAGGCCGACCGCATCCACGCCGAAGAGGCCGCGGAGCGGGGCGAAGCTCCCGCGAAGAAGCGCCCCTGGTGGAAGTTCTGGGCCTGAGACCCTGACGATCACGCCCGGATCGCTCGTCGGATCCGCACCGGCCGGCGTGGGCGTTCGGAGATCGGTCGTCCTGGTCGCGTTGGTCGCGTTCGTCCTCGGTTCGACGCCCGTGTCCGCGGCGCCGACCGTCGACGAACGGGAGCTGCTCGGCGAGTCGGTCGAGGGCCGGCCGATCCGCGTCGTCCATCGCGGCGACCCGGACGAGATCCGCGTGCTCGTGGTCGGATGCATCCACGGCGACGAGTGCGCGGGGGTCCGGATCGCGCGACGCCTGCGGATCGGTCGTCCGCGCGGCTTCCTCGACCTGTGGATCCTCCCGACGCTGAACCCCGACGGCCGCGCCGCGCACACGCGGCAGAACGCGCGCGGCGTGGACCTGAACCGCAACTTCCCGTACCGCTGGCGGCGCGGGCCGCGCGGCCGCTACTACCCGGGCCGGCGCCCGGCGTCCGAACCCGAGACGCGGATCGCGATGCGCCTGATCCGGCGGATCGAGCCCGACATCACGATCTGGTTCCACCAGCCGCTCGCGCTCGTCGACGCGTCGGGCGACGTGCGGCTCGAGCGGCGATACGCGCGCCTGGTCGGTCTGCCGCTCGTCCACCTCGAACGGCTCCACGGGACGGCGACCTCGTGGCAGAAGCACGTCCTGCGAGGCACCGAGGCGTTCGTGGTCGAGCTCCCGGGCGGGCCGCTCCGACCTCGCCGAGCCCGCGTGTTCGCCCGGGCCGTGTACCGCCTCGTCGAACCGCGGTAGGCAACCGCCGGCTCGGGTCCGGTGCCGAGCGTCGCGACGCGGGACCTGAGCGCCTATCGTTGCGGCGAGCGAGCGACGCGGGAGGCGTGATCGTGGTCGGGAGATCGAGCGAGCTGCGGCGAACGCTGCCGGCCTTGGTCGCGTCGATCCCCATCACGATCGTCTACTTCGCGGTCCTCGGCATCGTCCTGACGGCTGCGGGTCCGGATGGCCTCGACCTGACCGCCGCGCAGACCAGCGGCTGGATCGCGGTCCTCTACGGGTTCCCCACCCTCATCGCCCTCGTCCTGACGCTCCGGTACCGGCAGCCCCTGCTCGTCACGGGGAACATCTTCGCGATCATCTTCTACGCGTCCCTCGGTGGTCAGGTCACCTTCCCCGAACTGGCCGGCGCCACGATGCTGGCGGGAGCGATCGTCCTCGTGGCGACCCTGTTCGGGCTCACCGGCCGGATCGCCGCGTGGATCCCCGCGCCGATCGTGTACGGGCTCATCGCCGGCGCCGTGATGCCCTTCGTCGTGAACATCTTCACGTCGTTGAGCACGTCCCACGATGATGTCGACGTCCCGTACGAGGTGCCGCTGATGGTGGGGAGCGCGCTGCTCGCGTACCTGCTCAGCCAGCGCGTGTTCGGCGACGCGGGTCCCGCCGATCCTGCCGGCGTTCGTCGCCGGGCTCCTGGTGGCGGCGCTGACCGGGCAGATCGGTGCCTTCCCGACCTCGTTCGAGCTGCCGAGCCTCGAGCTGCGTGCATCCCTCCTTCTCGCTGAGCGCGATCGTCACCGCGACGCCGGTGCTGGTCGCGCTGCTGACCGTGCAGTCGAACATCCCGTCCCTCATCTTCATGCGCACCCAGGGGTTCGCGCCTCCCGAACGCGTCATCAACATCGTGAGCGGCGCCGGGACGATGGTCGGTTCGCTCCTCGGGCCGGTGGCCGTCTCGCTCGCGCTCCCGCCCGTCCTGCTCACCGCCGGACCGGAGGCCGGTCCCCGAGGAGATCCGCTACCGGTCCACGTTCCTGCCGGTCCGCGCGGGTCTCACGATCGCGGTGTTCGCGAGCACCGCGGTCGAACTCGCGGATCTCGTGCCGCCGACGTTGCTGCTCGCGATGGCCGGGCTGGCCCTGCTGGGCGCCCTCATCGGCGCCCTCAAGGAGATCACGCGGGGTCCGCTGATCCTCGGCCCGATCCTCGCGTTCGCCGTCGCCCTGTCGAGACATGACGCTGTTCGGGCTCGGGCCCTTCTTCTGGGCTCTCGTCCTCGGCGTCGGCGTCTCCCTCCTGCTCGAGCGCGACGGCTGGGAACGGCTCCGGACCGCGCGACTCCCGCCCGATCGACGACGCAGTGGATCAGCTCGTGATGGACGGGCCCGCCGCGCGTGACCGAGGTCACACCGATCCGGTGCCGTCCGTCCGTGCGTCGCGCGCGCAACGCGCACGAGGCTGAGGCCGACGTCCGTGATCAGGGGTTGATCACGATCGATGGTGCAGGGGGTGGAGCGATGATCCAGTATCCGGACACGAGGGTCGTCTCGCCGGACCCGAGACAGGCCCTGAACGCCGTCCGCACGTTGCGTGGGAGGGTCGCCGGGCTCGAGCTCGGGGAGGAGGCGGGCGCGGAGGCCGTCCTGGCGCTCGACGAGATCGAGGACGAGCTCCGGATGCCCGAACCCGACCGCGGCGTCGTCACGGCGCGGCTCGAACGGTTCACCGAGCTCATGACCGACGCGAGGCGCGGCGGACGAGACGCTGAGCCGGCGGATCCGAGCGATCGCCGCGTGGGTCGGTCCGATCGGGGCGCCGCGTTCGCGCAGCCGCCTGAGGTCCGCGGTCGTGGCCGGGCACCTGGCTGGATCCGCGGTCGCCGACGACGCGTTCGTCGGCGTCGGAGCGGGGTGTTAGGGTCCGAACGGTGCCCGATCTCGAGAGCGTCCTCAGCGGCCTGAACGAGGCTCAGCGGGAGGCCGCGACCGCGCTCCGAGGCCCGGTCGCGATCCTGGCCGGCGCCGGGACCGGCAAGACCACCACGATCACGCACCGGATCGCGTGCCAGGTCCGGGGCGGCGACGTTCGAGCCGTCGCAGATCCTCGCGGTGACGTTCACGGACAAGGCGGCGGGGGAGCTCCGAACGCGGCTCGCGGCGCTCGGCGTCGAGGGCGTCGAGGCGCGCACGTTCCACTCGGCGGCGCTCTCGCAGCTCTCGAGGCTGTGGACCGCGCACACCGGCGAGCCGCTGCCCCAGATCCTCGACCACAAGGCGCCGGTCATCTCGTCGCTCGCGAACGCGCTCCCGCCGCCGCACAAGTTCCTGCCGCGGCGCGAGCTCGCGGGCGAGATCGAGTGGGCGAAGAACCGCATGATCCCGCCCGAGCGGTACCTCGGCGAGCTCGGCGACCACGAGCCGCCGATCCCCGCCGACCTGATGCACCGCGTCTACGACGGCTACGAGCGGCGCAAGGCCTCGATGGGGCGGCTCGATTTCGAGGACATGCTCGGGCTCGCGCTGCGGCTGTTCGACGAGCACCCCGAGGCCGCGGAGCAGGTCCGCGTCGCGGTTCGCGGCGTTCACCGTGGACGAGTACCAGGACGTGAACCCGCTCCAGGCCGGCCTGCTCGAACGCTGGCTGGGTGACCGCGACGACCTGTGCGTCGTCGGCGACGACTACCAGACGATCTACGCGTTCACGGGCGCGTCGCCGTCGCACCTGCTGGGGTTCACGGACGCGGTACCCGCAGGCGACGGTGGTCCGGCTCGAGGAGAACTACCGCTCGACGCCCGAGGTGCTCGAGCTCGCCAACCGGCTCGCGACGCGGCTCGGCGGGTTCCGCAAGACGCTCCGGGCGACCCGGCCTTCGGGACCGCCGCCGCTCGCCCGCGGCCAGGCGGACGAGGAGGCCGAGGTGGGCGCCATCGTGAAGGCCGTCCGGAGCCTCCACGGCAAGGAGGGCGTGCCGCTGGAGGAGATCGCGGTGCTCTACCGGATCAACGCGCGCTCGGAGCCGTTCGAGGAGGCGTTCGCCGCCGCGGCGATCCCGTACCAGGTGCGCGACGGCGCGTTCCTGCGGCGGCCCGGCCCGCGCTCGGTGCTGCAGCGGCTCAAGCGTGCCGGCGGTTCGGTGGCCGAGGCGGTCGACGCGATCACCGACGAGCTCGGGTACGACCCCGAGGCCACGCCCGACGCCGACGAGGAGGTCACGCGCCAGTCCGACCTGGGCCGGATGCGGTCGCTCGCGGTCGAGTTCGAGCGCGCGCATCCCGGCGGCGACGCGGCCGCGTTCGGCGCCGAGCTCGCCGAGCGGTTCTCGACCGAGCACAGCGGCCGCGGCGTGAACCTGCTCACGTACCACCGCGCGAAGGGGTTGGAGTTCGACGCGGTGTTCCTGCCGAGGCTGCTCGACGGCGAGCTCCCGTTCCGTTCGGGCCGCGCGAAGGCCGACCCGGAGGAGGAACGCCGGCTCCTGTACGTCGGGATCACGCGGGCCCGCACGTACCTGTTCCTCACCTGGCCGAGCGCCGGCCGCGCGCAGCCGAGCCCGTTCCTGGACGAGATGGAGCTCGCGCCGTCGGTGCCCTCGCGCGCGAAGGCGGCGCCCGGTCCGGCCGTCAGCGTCGGCCGAGGGGGAGCGTTGTTCGACCGCCTGAAGGAGTGGCGCCGCAAGCGCGCGCAGGCGGACGGCGTGCCGGCCTACGTCGTGTTCCACGACCGAACCCTCGCCGAGATCGCCGAACGCCAGTGCAAGGACTGGGCCGACCTCGCCGCGATCTCGGGGGTCGGGCCGGCCAAGCTCGAGCGCTACGCGGACGAGGTGCTCGCGGTCGTTTCGGCGGGGTAGCGATCGATCTCGAGAGGCCCAGACCTACCGGTTCGCGTCGAGGGTCTCAGGTTCGAGGCACCCGTCAGGGTTCTGTCCACGATCCGACCTGCGGGTTCCGTTGACAGACCCCTGACGCCGGCCGGAAATCCCATGGCCCAGCATGGACCTCCGACCGACCCCGCCGGTCAGGAGGGCCACTCGGGCTTCGGCTTCGGCTTGCTCAGGAGATCGTCGAGCGTGGTCTTGGGCTCACCCTCGGCCTTCGCGAGCTCCTGCTCGAGCCGGTCGGGCTGCAGGTCGTCGCCCGCGGCCTCGAGCATCTCCTCGAGCGACTTCCCTGCGCTGCCCTTCAGCCGGATGCGGAGCGCGGCGAGCACCGAGGCCTGGCGGTCCGTCAGGCCCTGGTTGACCTTGATCTCGGTCAGCGCCTCCTCGGCCTGGGCGAGGAGCTCTTCGTCCTCCACCCGTCCAGTCTGCCACGCTCACTCCGACAGGAGCGAGGCGGGCAGGCGCTGGTGCGGGGCGTCGGCGGCTTCGGTCCAGCGCTTCGGGGCGGCGCCCTTCAGGAGCTTCGGGACCGTCGCGAGCGTGAAGTCGCCGGGCGTGATCTTCCGCAGGTCCTTGGGCAGCACCGGGAACGAGACCGTGCCGTCGGGCCGGATCCGGGGCGAGTAGGGAGCCACGAGCGTCGCGCCCGGGCCGTTCCGAGACGGGTCGAGCATCACGCGTCCCCCGCGTTTGGCCTTGCGGAACTCGGCGGTCACCAGGTCGGGCCGGCGTTCGATCGCGATCTCGGCGAGCCGGGTCGCGGCGTGGCGGAGGCGTTCCGCGCTCACGTGTCGGACGATCGGCACCACGACGTGCAGGCCCTTGCCGCCGGTGGTCTTGAGCAGCGTCTCGAGACCCAGGTCGTCCAGGATCTCGAGCACCAGGAGCGCGACCTCGACCGCTGCGTCGAACGCGTCGTCGGGCGGGTCGATGTCGGCGACGAGCAGGTCGGGACGCTCGAGCTTGTCTCGGCGCACCGGCGCCGGGTGGAACTCGAGCGCCGCCTGGTTCCCGAGCCACGCGAGCGTGTCCGCGTCGTTGCACACGGTGTAGGCGACGTCGCGGCCGGCGCTCGGCGCCGGGATCGTGACGGTTTTGATCCAGTTCGGGGCGTGCGAGGGCGTGTTCTTCTGGAAGTAGCGCTGGCCGTCGACGCCGTCCGGCGCTCGGATCAGCGAGAGGGGCCGGTCGCGCAGCCACGGGAGCATGAGCCCCGAGACGGCGCTGAGGTAGTCGACGTAGGCCTGCTTCGTGATGCCGAGCGCCGGCCACAGGAGCTTGTCCGGACGGGAGACCTCGACGCGGGCGGGTGTCATCGACGCATCCGAGGCTATACCGGCGGGGATCGAGGTTCGGGGGTTCGTACGGGAGGCGCCTACGCCTTTCGTCGGAGGAGATCTGGTCACCGCGTGCCATGAAGTCGGTGCCGGCTCCCGACCGATGGGTTGAGGGGAGAGGACGGAGCACATGGAACGGGTGCGCGAACAGCCGAAGAGCCACCACCGCCCCAGGGCCGAGGCCATCGAGGACGGGTCGGTCGAGCACGGCGTCGACGCCGCGGACCTCGAGCGCGAGCTGGACGAGCTCCTCGACGAGGTCGATGCCGTCCTCGAGGAGAACGCGGAGGAGTTCGTCAAGGCGTACGTCCAGAAGGGCGGCGAGTAGGCTCCGCCGTCGGTCTGGCCGGCGGGTCCTGATCCGAGATACGAGGCGTGACCCCGCGGACGGTCTTCGGCGCTCCCGGCGGGCCTCCCGCCGCCGAGCGGTACTCGGGCACCCCCACGCAGGTGAACAGGAGCCCGTCGAGCGGCTCGCCGAGCAGCGCGGGCACCTCGCTGTCGATGAACGTCATCCCGCACGCGCTCGCCCCCAGCGCGTACGCGAGCAGGTGGAGCCGGCCCTCGACCAGGCCGGCGGCGAGCTGCGCCTCGCGGTACGCGCGGTCGTCCAACGCACCCACGTCGGCCGCCCCGATCACGACGAACGCCGCGTCGCGCGCGAGCCCCTGGTCCATGCTCGCGACGTAGAGCTCGTCGCGCATGGCGCCGGCTCGCACGGGGGACGAGAGGTCGGGCCATCGGTAGACGCCGGGCGCGATCCGTCGACGTCGTGCACCGCGACGAAGTGCGTGATCTCGATGCCGCGCGACGCGGCGTCCATGGACGCGCGCAGGAGGCCCTCCGAGAGCCCGCGCGTGCGATCCATGCGTCTCTGCGACCCGCGGGAAAGCACGACCTCCTCGACCGGGGCGTCTTCGGGCGCCGACACGTCGACCGAACTGCCGCGATCCCAGGCCATTCCGAACGCGTCGAGATCGCCCGCCCGCTGCGCCGCGGTGACGAGCGGGAACTCGCGCGGTGTCGCGTCGACCTCGCCTGCGGCGGCCGGGCCGGTCGCCCCGAGGGCAGGCGCTCCTTCGCCGAGGGCGACCATGGCTACGGGCCATTCGTGCACGCCGTCCGCGCCGACCAGTTCGGCGATCGCCGCGTCCGGGAAGCGTGTGTGCAGCCGGGCAGTGAGCCCGGCGGAGTCTGCCGCCGCGAGGAGTTGGGAGAGCATCGTCCCGGCGTCCCAGTACACGTGCCGGTACCCGCGTTCGCGGTACCGCCATCCGGTGCGCCACGGCACGCCGGTGACGACGAGCGAGGGATCGTCGCCGCGCGGCGGCGGCCCGATCTGCACGAGCGCGTGCTCGACCGGGTGATACCAGTGGATCCCGGCGGGGAGCTCGAGCCCGTCGGGCACCGCGACGTAGATCTCGAGTGGGAAGCGGGCGCCCGCGGACCCGGCGGCACGGAACAGCCAGGTCGCGTTCCGATGCTCGGTGGTCCGTACGACGCCGGCCGAGAGGTGGAGCATCCGCGCGAGGTTCGGCAGGTCGAGATCGGCCGGGGCAACGTCGGCGATGCCGGCGAGGACATCGACGGCCGATGCGGTCGTGGAGGGCAGATCCCGGGGGAGTGGTACGCGAGGCAGCGTCGGGTCGTACCGCTTGTAGAACCACGGCAAGCGTTCCATGTCGGTGGGTTGGAAGTCCCGGACGACGCGTGGATCGTCGACGGGCACGGACCACACGAGGTCATCGTTCTCGCGGGAAGGCTCGTACCAGGCCCATGTGTAGGAGGTGAGCCGGTGCAGCGTCTGGGTCGCCGTCTCCACGGCCTGGGAGTCTCGCGGACCGTCGGGAGTCTCCACCACCGAGATGGCGGACACTCGTCCCCGATCCGTATCCCCAGGGAGGGCACCTTCGTGCCGCCGAGAGGGCTTACGCCGGCTTCCGCGAGCCGTCCCTTCGGCGCGAACCTCGCCGGGTCGATGAGCGAGCGTCATCGAGCCGTTGATACGATGAGCCGTGAAGTCCAAGTTTCGCGTGCTCGTCGAAGAGCCAACGCGGGGCAAGCGCTGGGTCGCCGTTGCGGCGGACTGGCCGGGACTCGAACGGGGCGGCAAGACGGAGGACCTGGCGGTCGAGAAGCTCGTCGGCTACCTCCCGCGGTACCTTCCCGTCGCGAAGCGCGTCCGTCTGGGCTCGCAGCTCACGACGCAGACCAAGCTCGACATCATCGGTCGGTACCCGGGGGTCGGCTCGACCGATTTTGGGGCATCTCGTTCGCGCCCTCACCGCTGGACCGCGAGCCGTTCGACGCGCCGACGTTCGACCGCCAGGTGCGGCTGCTCCGCGCGGCGTGGGCCGAGTTCGACGTGACGGCCTCCCGCGTATCGGCAGAGCTCCGGCCGGGTGTCCGGGGCGGCGGCCGCTCCCGTGACCAGATCATCCGCCACGTCCTGGCGAACGAGGGTGAGGACTTCTCGAGGCGCGTGAAGGCCGAGTCCGAGCTGGTGGACCTGCTGAGGCCGAACGGACTCGCCCAGCACCGCGACCGCTTCGTTGAGGCGATGCGTGCGTGGTACAAGGAGGGCAAGCCGCTCGGCAGGTGGACGATCCCCTACCTGCTCCGACACACGGCTTACCATGTGCTCGACCACACCTGGGAGATGCAGGATCGAGACCTGACGGACGACGCCACCACCAGGTGACCGCCTCGACGCAGGAGCGTCACCGGCGGCCTCGAGATACCTTCCCGAACCCTCGCGCACGCGAGCGTTTCCTTCCCGGCAGGTTCGACCCTAGGCTGTGGCGACGCCGAGTCGAAGGCGTCTTTGGAGCGGATCTGTGAGCTCTGCGAGGAGGGGATCAGGTTGGGGAAATCACGCAAGCCGGATAACGACCCGGAAGCCGCCTGAGCCATCGGAGAGCCACGCAGACATCGAGGATTGGATCCGGCGCGTGATGCCGGATCTGCGGCCTATCGTCGAGCAACTGGACGGATCGATCCGCGAGACGATCCCAGGGCTCCGCTTCGCCATCAAGTGGAAGAAGGCGTACTACGGGTTGCCCGAACTCGGATGGATCATCGAGATGGTCTCCTACGACGTCTCCGTGAACGTCGTCTTCTTCGGCGGCGCGGATCTCGACGCTCCTCCGCCGCTCGGAACCACGGATCGGAGCCGCTACGTCAAGCTGACGTCCCTGGAGGACGCGCGGGGACCGGAGATCCATAGAGTGGATCGAGCAAGCGGGGCGCGTGCCGGGTTGGAAGTGAGGATCCACCTCCAGGGATGTCGACGAGCACTCGCGCATCACGGCGAGGTGTCGCCACCACTCGATGCTCCCCGAGCAACCCCGGCCCGCGCAGCCGTCCCGTGAGCGCGTGACTTCCCGTCGGTAGCGACCCCAGGCCCGGCGTTGATAGTGTGAACCGATGGCCGTTCGCCGCGTCGTCATCGATCACGTGCTCTTCGTCGTGGCAGACCGGGACGCGAGCCGAGGCCTCTATACGGCAGCCCTCGCCCCACTCGGCTACGAAGAACTGTACGTTCAGGACGACTGTGTCTCCTACGGCGCCGAGGACCTGGACGACTTCACGATCTGCCAGGGGGAGCCCGTGACCACGGCGACGCATGTTGCGTTCTCCGCAGAGGACCGGGACGCCGTGGATGCATTCTTCGCGGCCGCCGTCGCGAACGGCGCCACCGTCCGCGGCGAGCCCGGTGTCTGGACGCAGTACTCCGAGCGGTACTACGCGGCATTCGTCAACGACTTGCATCAGAACAACGTCGAGGCCGTGTGGCATGCGCCCGAGCCGGTCGTCGACGCGCCTCGCCGTCCCGGCGTTCCCTGATCCGCACGGGATACCATCGACGCGGTGAGCCTCGACGACGATGGTACGCGAGGCCCGCGAGGCGATCGCGCCCCGATACCTGGGTGAGGCGCGTGGCGCGGCCTTCGTGGAGAGCCGTGGTCCCGGCGTCGTGGTCCGCCTACCCATCGCGTCGGCACGGGCTTGGATCTGGGGGCGGCGCTACCCGCGACGGACCCCGAAGGAACCTAGCCGCACACTCGCGCACACGGGCGCGCACTCGCTGGACACCCGGAGCGTTTGTCCCGATGCCGAGGGTTCTTGGTTCCGGCTCCCGGGAGCCTCGACGTCGTCGGTGGGGTCGGATCGCAGCCGCTGTAGGTTAACCACGTGACCTCGTACCCACGCGACGACGCCGCCGAGCGAGCCGGGGTCGAGCCCTCCTACCTCGTTCGGCTGGTGGAACTGGGCATCCTCGCGCCCGAGGAGGACGATCGCTTCTCACCGGGCGACGTGCGCCGCGTGCTGATGGCCAAGTCGCTCGAGGACGCCGGGATCCCGCTCGAGGGTGTGGCCGCCGCCATCCAGCGCGGCGCCCTGTCGCTCGACTTCCTCGACGCGGCCGGCTTCGAGCGGTTCGCCGACCTGACCGACGAGACGTTCCGGCAGGTCAGCGACCGGACCGGGATCCCGCTCGAGCTGCTGACGTCATCCGCGAGGCGATCGGCATGGCGCAACCGGCGCCCGACGACCGGCTCCGCGAGGACGAGATGGCGATCGTGCCGTTCCTCGAGCTCCAGATCGCCGAGGGGTTCCGGCCGGCCGGCGATCGAGCGCCTGCTCCGCGTCCAGGGCGACAGCACCCGCCGGATCGCGGACGCGGAGGCCGCCTGGTGGAACTCCGAGGTGATCGAGCCGCCGCGGCCGCGGCAAGGGCCCGGAGGAGATCGTGGAACGCCGAGCTCTCCGATCGGATCGCCCCGCTCGTCCGAGCAAGCCGTGCTCGCCATGTACCACGCGCAGCAGGCGCGTGCCTGGACCGCCAACATCATCGAGGGCGTTCGAGACGATGATGGCGAAGGCGGGGATCCACAGCCGCCTCGAGCGGGTCCCGGCGATCTGCTTCCTCGACATCACCGGCTACACCCGGCTGACCCAGGAGCGCGGCGACGACGCGGCCGCCGATCTGGCGGCGAGCGTCGCGCGGCTGGTGCAGCGCAGCTCCGTGCAGCACGGCGGGAAGCCCATCAAGTGGCTGGGCGACGGCGTGATGTTCTACTTCCGCGACCCCGGCCCCGGGGTGCGTGCCGCCCTCGAGATGGTGGACGGGCTGCGGCGGCCGGATTGCCGCCGGCGCACGTCGGCCTGCACGCCGGGCCGGTCCTGTTCCAGCAGGGCGACTACTTCGGCCAGACGGTCAACCTCACGCCCGCATCGCCGACTACGCGCGGCCCGGCGAGGTGCTGGTCAGCCGAGGCGGTCGCCGACGCCTCGCAGGAGCAGGGGATCGCGTTCGGCGAGATCGGTCAGGTGGAGCTCAAGGGCGTCTCCGGAACCGTGCAGCTGCTCCGGGCCCACCGCGTCTGATGCGGAGCGTCCGATGAGGACCGACATCCGGGAGGGAGGGAAGTGGATCAATAGGCCGCCGAATCGCGCGACTAGGCGGTGTCCTACCTGGCGGCTGAGCCCGGGTGCGAAGCCAGGTCGCGTTCGAGATCGGCCGCCGAGTAGCGCTCCTTGCGGACCGCAGGTCGAGGTAGATGAACACGCCGACCAGGGCCATGTAGGGCATCGTGATCGCGGAGGCGATCGCGGCGACGATGCTTCGGGCCGCGTAGTTGTCGGCGAACGGCGCCGTCAACAGGCCGTTCACGATGCCGTTCAGCAGGGCGGCGACGATGATCGTCCCGAACACGTGCCAGCCGTATCCGCGAACCAGGTCCCAGGAGCGGCGGAGCGCTTCGCGCCCGCGCTTGTCCTCGATCACGAGCACCGGGATCGCGCACGCGAGGAACGTGAGCACGATGAACCCCGGGACGATCAACAGGAGGAACCCGACGGCGATCGCCAGGGCGCAGAGCACGCCCACCAGCACGATCGACCAGAACCGGGCGAGCCCGAACCGATAGCTCTCGCCGATCTCGAGATCTCGGCGCAGGAAGGTCCCGGCCGCCGCCCGCGTGATCGCGCCGGTCAGGATCGTCCACATCAGGATCGAGGCGAACGCGAGCACGATAGCGGCGAGCGCACCGCCGACGAGGGTTCCGGTCGACACCTCGACGCCGCCCCGGAGCTCCTCCTGCGAGAAGCCTTCGCCGATCAAGAGATCGCCGATCAGCACCTGCGCGAACGAGAGCGGGATCACGATCACCGCCACGATCAGGATCAGGTTCTGCCAGTGGCGGGTATACAGGTGGAACGCGTCGGCGAGGATCTCCCCGACCGTGCGGGGGCGCAGGAGGCTCGGACTGGCCGGCTCCTCGGGGATGCGTGGTTCCATGGAGCGAGTCTAACGTGTACCTTCGGAATCCGACCCGAGCGTGACCGCGATCGAAGGAGGACCCGGATGACCTCGAAGGCCGACTACACGGACGAAGAATGGACCGGCTACGACGTGCGCCGTTCGTGGCCGGGCTGGCGATCTCGATGGCGGATCCGGGCGGGCCGATCGAGATGGCGAAGGAGACGATGGCGACCCTGCGGGCGGCGACGACGCCTCCGGGCCAGGAGGAGCTGCTCGTCGCGGTCGCCCAGGAGATCGCCTCGATGATGAACCAGAAGCAGAACCCCCTGAAGGACTTCAAGCCGGACAGCGCCGCGCTCGCCGGCAAGATGGTCCTCGACGAGCTGAAGGCCGTGAACGAGATCGTGACGGCCAAGGCGACCCCGGAGGAGGCGGACGCGTTCCGGCGATGGCTGCTGGCGGTCGCTCAGGCCGCGGCGGACGCGGCGAAGGAGGGCGGCTTCATGGGGTTCGGAGCCGAGCTCGTCAGTCAGGGCGAGCAGCGGATGCTCGGCGAGCTGCGCGCCACGCTCGGCGTGCCCGAAGCCTGATCACGAGGCACACGACCTCGACCCCGAGGCTCGCTCGGACGGCGTAGCGTTCGGCCTACCGACCGAAAGGAGTCAACGGTGAGCAGGCAGCATCTGATGCCCCGATCCCGCATCCCGCGCTCGTCGAACACGCGCAGCAGCGGGCCGAGTACCTCGAGAATCGCATCGCCGATCGGATCACGCAGTACGCGGGGTCGATGCACTTCGTGTACCTGCACATCGCGCTCTTCGCCGTCTGGATGATCCTGATCGAGGAGAGTCCCTGGCCGACCCTGACCCTGATCGTCTCGCTCGAGGCGATCTTCCTGTCCACGTTCGTGATGATCAGCCAGAACCGGGCCGACGAGAAGCGTCAGGTGATGGCGTCACAGGAATGGCAATCGGTGCAGCTCGAAGAGACACAGAACGAACAGCTGCTCGACCTGTCGAAGCAGATCCTCGAGCTCACGGATGCGATCCACCGGTTGACGGTCGCGCACACCCGGGAACCCGGTCCGGGGTCGGCTCCGGTCAGACGCCCTCGCCGGCCTGACGATCGGCCGACGTCGTCGACCCGTAGCGACGACGGAACAGCAGATCGGCGACCCCACCCGCGGTGGATACTGGAGCGATGCGGACACGCAGGCTCGGAACCCGCGGACCGGAGGTCTCGGCGATCGGGCTCGGCTGCATGGGGATGAGTTCCTCCTACGGCCCGGCTCCGGAGCGACGGGAGATGATCTCGCTCCTGCGGTCGGCGGTCGATCTCGGCGTCACGTTCTTCGACACCGCGGAGGCGTACGGCCCGTTCGTGAACGAAGAGCTCGTGGGCGAGGCGCTCGCCCCGATCCGCGATCGGGTGGTGATCGCCACGAAGTTCGGGTTCGCGCTCGACCCGGCCGGCGAACTCGAACAGGTCGGCGTGGACAGCCGGCCCGAGCACATCAGACAGGTCGCGGATGCTTCGCTGGGACGGCTGGGAGTCGACCCGATCGATCTGCTCTATCAGCACCGCGTCGACCCGGATGTGCCGATGGAGGACGTCGCGGGCGCCGTCCACGATCTGATCCGGGAGGGCAAGGTCAAACATTTCGGCCTCTCGGAGGCCGCGCCGGAGACGATCCGGCGCGCGCACGCGGTCCAGCCCGTCACCGCGCTCCAGAGCGAGTACTCACTGTGGACCAGAGACCCCGAAGCGGACGTGTGGCCGACACTCGAGGAGCTCGGGATCGGCTTCGTCCCGTTCAGCCCGCTCGGGCGGGGCTTCCTCACGGGGAAGATGGACGCCCGCACGACGTTCGACAAACGACTTCCGGACCGGTCTACCGCGGTTCACGCCCGAGGCCCGCGAGGCGAACCAGGCCCTCGTCGACCTGCTCCGCACGATCGGGGAGCGCAAGGGTGCGACGCCCGCGCAGATCGCGCTCGCATGGTCGCTCGCCCAGAAGCCGTCAATTGTCCCAATCCGGGACGACCAAGCTGGAGCGTCTGGAGGAGAACCTCGGGGCGGCCGAGTTCGCACTCACGTCCGAGGATCTCGCGGAGATCGATCGCGCGGCGTCGGAGATCCCGGTCGAGGGGGCTCGGTACCCCGAGTACCTCGAGCGGATGACGGGTCGCTGAGGCTCGGACGGCGCGCGTGTGGCGTTGCTGACCAACGGGGATCTGGGCGAGCTGCTCTCGAGCGCCGCCCGCGAGGAGAAGGACCACCGACGCCGGGCGCTCGAACGGGCGTCGAGGGCCTCGCGCTTCTGGCCCGAGGAGGCGGCCGCGCTGGCGGCCTCGGGCCGCCCGCTCACCGAGCTGCGTGCCGTCGGCCCGTGGGTCGCCGAACGAATGGAGGGGTGGCTCGACACGCCTCCCACGATCCGAACCCGACGAGCGGCGGCGCGGGTTCCTCACGTACGCAGAGGTCCGCCGGACGCTGGACGCCGACCCCGCGTGGGAGTCGAGCCCGTGCGCCGACCTCCAGATGCACACCACATGGAGCGACGGCACCCTGCCGCTCGAGGACATGGTCGAGGCAGCGAGATCCTGGGACGGCCCTTCGTGGCCGTCACCGACCATTCCCAGGCGCTCGCGATCGCGAACGGCATGACGTCCGACGAGCTCGCGGAGCAGGGCCGTGTGATCGACGCGCTGAACCGGGGGTTCGAGCAGGACAAGGACGCGTTCCGCGTGCTCCGTTCGATGGAGGTCGACCTGTTCCCCGACGGATCGATCGACATGGACGACGCGTCGCTCGCCAGCCTCGATCTGGTGCTCGGGGCGTTCCACTCCGAGCTGCGGGTGAAGGAGGACCAGACCGAGCGCTACCTCGCCGCCCTCGCACAGCCACGGCTGCACGTGCTCGCGCACCCGAAGGCGCGGATGTACGGGCGGCGGGTCGGCCTCGTCGCCGACTGGCGCCGCGTGTTCGCCGAGGCCGTGAGGTTGGGGAAGGCGCTGGAACTCGACGCGACCGTGTGGCGCCAGGACCTGAACGTCGAGCTCGCGAAGCTCGCGCGCGAGGAGGGCGTCCAGTGGTTCACGATCGGCAGCGACGCCCACGCGGCGCGCGAGCTCGAGCTCCTGCCGTTCGGGATGGCGATCGCCGCGCTCGCCGGGATCCCGCGCGACCGCATCCTGAACTATCGGCCGCTGGACTTCGTCCGTCGGTGGGGTCTTGCGGCGACGGCCCGATCCTGACCGCAGGAACTTCTCGGCGGGCTGCGATATCGGGATCGGTATCGGGCAGCAGAAGGTCCCGTCGTCCCGGAGCAGGAACAGGGCTCTTGCGTGAGCCGAGAAGGCGCGATAGAGGTGGTTCTTCGAGGCCCGTTCCCGCCGAGGGAGGCGACGATGAAAGAGCCCCTGATCCCCATGGAGGACATCCCACCGGAAGGGACCGTGACCGCGGATCTCCTCGGCCGCGAGGTTCTGGTCATGATGCAGAACGGGAAGCCGCGCGCCTTCCTCAACGTCTGCATGCATCACGGCGGTTCGTTGAAGCTCGACGGCGACACCTTCACGTGCGAGTGGCATGGATCCACGTTCGACGCCCGGACGGGCAAGGCCCTCTCGGGACCCGTCCGACCCGACGCGAGGCTGATCATGCTGCCGACCCGTGTCGAGGACGGCGTCCTCACCTACGTCTACGAGGAACGATCCGAGACGTGAGGTGATGCCGCGGCCGGGCGCGGTCAGCCGGCCCGGCGTACCGAATACAGGCTCAGCGGTTCCGAGACGCCCTTCAGCTCGATCGGACCGATCGCTGTGAACCCCACGCCGTCCAGGTCGGCCGCGTCCACGACCTCTTGGCTCACGAGCACCTCGCCGGGTCTGGCGAAATCGGCGATCCGTGCCGCGATGTTGACGGTTCCGCCGAAGTAGTCACCGTCCTGGAAGACGACCGGGCCGGCGTGGATCCCGACCCTAGCGGGCGGCAGGTCGTACTCGGCCACGCCCTCCACCATGTCGAGTGCGGCCACGACGCCGTCACCCGGGTTCGGGAAGTAGAACATCACGCCGTCGCCCAGCCACTTGACCGGCTGCCCTCCGTGCTCCCGCGAGGATCCGCGGACCAGGGTGGCCAGCCTCGCCGCCAGCTCGGCAGCGGCCTCGTCGCCCCGCTCCTCGGTCAGCCGCGTATACCCCGTGATGTCGAGGAAGGCCATGGCCGGCGGGCGGCGGACCGGACGGTACAGACCTGCCCGCTCCAGTGCGGCCTCCACGTCCTCCACCGCGCTCGTGCTCCACGCGTGCTCCTGCTGTCCGTGGTACATGGACAGCAGGGCCTGATCGATGAGGGGGGTCATCCGGGACCCGACCTCGGCTTGGGCCGCCAGCATCTCGGTCTCCGTCATGCCTCCCTCGAGGAGCGGCACCTGGACCGCGGTCCTATACCAATCCGTCTCGGTCTCGACGATCTTGCGAAGGCCGTCCGCGTACGCTCGGAGCAATCGCCCGATCACCTCCGGCCGGATACCGGAGGAGAGCTGGAGCTCGATCAGCGGGATGACCGTCAGCTCGTCCTCGCGGACGTGATCCTCCGGCCGTGGTTCGGCGAAGCCGTGAGCCTCCCGGACCACCAGGAGCAGGTCCAAGGGCACACCCGTCCGTTCGCTCAGCTCGCGGAACGTCGTCCCGCTCACCCCCGCGAACCGATCGAACGCGGTCGCGTCCAGGTAGGAGAACGAGAGTGCTCCGTCCCGGACGGCAGCGGCGATCCCCTCGAGTGGCACCCCGGCCCGCTCGAAGCTCTGCACCCACCGGGCCCGACGGACGTCACCGGTCGAGAACATGGTGTCGCTGCCGGCTCTCAGGATCCCGAGCTCCACCAACCGGTCGACGTAGTCGGGGTCGACCCCGGCCTTTCCGGCGACCTCCTGGCGCGAGTACTGACCCACGGGAGCCGATGCTAGCCGGAGTTCGTGCCTCGTCACTCCGGGTCGTTCGGCTCGTCCTCCATCTCGATGAAGCCGTAGAGGTTGCCGTCCGGCGCCCGGACGTGCGTCCACGTGAGACCCACCTCCTCGGCTCGAACGGGGCCGAACACGATCGGGACACCGGCCGCGCGGAGCTCCTCGGTCGTGGCCGCGACGTCCTCGACCAGGAACTCGACCACGGGTCCGGTCGTGAAGTGGTCGTTCTGCGAAGGTCCGAACACCTCGACGATGCTGCCGTCCGGCAGTCGGAAGGCCCACATGTCGTCACCGCCGTGCATGGGCCGGAGCGCGAGCGTGCGTTCGAAGAAGTCGACCATGGCCTCGGGCCGGTCCGTTCGGGTGCCGACGAACCCGATCTTGAGCACCTTCATCCCTACCTCCTTTGCAGCGCGTTCCACACGTCATCGATCGACAGTCCCTCGAACGTGGGCACCACGAGGTCGGCCTCCGAGAGGTCGAGCTCCGCGGTCGCCTCGTTCGGGACGCAGAGGCATGCGATGCCGGCCGCCTTGGCGGCACGGATCCCGTTCGGCGAGTCCTCGATCGCGAACGTCTCCACCGCCGGCACGCCGAGGAGCTCGAGCGCCGCCTCGTACAGGTGCGGGTTCGGCTTGGCGCGCGTGGCGTCGCCGTCGGCGCACACCATCGCCGCCCATCCGTCCGGGCGGCCGAGGCGTTCGAGGTTCGTGACGAGCCACTCGGTTCGGTCGCTGCTGACGAGCGCGCGTGGGACCCCGGCGTCGTCGAGCCGAAGCAGGAACCCCTCGACGCCCGGGCGGAGCGGCACCTCGCGCACGGCCTCGAGGATCCGCTCCTCTGTCCTGGCGCGGACGTGCTCGACGTCGAGTCCGCCGCCCGCGAGCTCGTTCAACGATGCGTACGGGTCGAACCCGCCGACCGTGCCGATCGCGACCGACCACGTGCCCAGCGTCAGCTCGTGCCCGTGCTCCCGGTACAGTTCGCGGAACACGCCGAACACGGCCGTCTCCGAATCCCAGAGCGTCCCGTCGAAGTCGAACAGCACCGCGCGCAACGTCGTCGTCATGACAGGAGCTCGCGGACCGAAGCGAAGAACCGCTGTGCCGAGTCGCGCCACGTCGGTAGCGCCCGTGCGCGGAGGCGAGCGCCGGCGGCCAGCCGGGCGCGCATCACGTCGTCCGAGGTGATCGCTCGCAGCGCCGAGGCCAGTCCCGCGAGGTCGCCGGATTCCGCCATGAGCGCCTCGCGACCGTGTTCGGCGAGGTGCGGCAGGTTGCCGGCGCGCCATCCGACGACCGGCAGGCCCGCCGCGAGCGCCTCGGCCCACGCCGTGCCGTAGGCGTCGACGAACGAGCAGAGCGCGAACACGTCGGCCGACCGGTAGAACCCGCCGACCTCCTCGACCGGAACGGATCCGCGCACGACGACCCGGTCGCGAAGGTCCGGCGCCGCGACCCGTTGGCGGACGCGCTCGGCGTACCGGGGGTCGGGGTCGGTCGCCCCCACCAGCCACAGCGTGGCGGCGCCCTCCGGCAACGTGGCGAACGCGTCCACGAGCTCGAGGATCCCCTTGAGCGGTGTCCAGTTCGCGACGCAGAGCACCGAGACCGCTCGGCCACGGCGCAGGTCGAGCGGCGGGCCGCTCGCGACGGGCACGTCGCATCCGGGCGGCACGACGACGATCCGGTCGGTCGGCACGCCGACGACGCGCAGGTCGTCGACCAGGCTCTCGGCCGCGGCGACGATCCCGGCCGCCGAGCGGTACGCGATGCCGTCGAGCCCGCGCTGCGCGACCCGGGTCGCTCGCCCGCCGCGCAGACCTCCCGGTGGCTGATGGACCACCGCGACGACCGGCGTCCGTAGCCGGGCGACCCACGGCGCGGCGAACGCCGCCGCGATGCTGTCGAGCAGGATCGCCTCGGCGCCCTCGGCCGCGGCGCGGAGCGCCCGTGCCCCGGCCAGCGCCGGGGCCGGCCAGGGGAGCACCGGGAGGCGCTCGAACCGGATCTCGGCGCGATGGTCGGCCGCCGCCGCCGCCATCATGCGGTGGTAGCGGTACCCGCCCGTCCGTTGGTCCGGATCGCCGAGCGTCACCAGCGAGAGTCGCAACACATCACGCCGCGTCCCGACCTCAGACGCGTGCACGGATGCCTCCGAACGCGTCCTCGGACTCCCAGACGCGCACCGACACGACCTCGGCCCCGTCGCCGCGCAGGGGATCGGCGAGGCGCTCGTGGATCCACGCCGCGAGGACCTCGACCGTCACGGCCTCGGTGCCGCAGGTCTCCGACAGGTCGCGATCGCGGACGCGATCCGCCACCTCGGCGAGCGCACCCGTGAGGACGTCGAGGTCGCACACCATGCCGCGCTCGTCGAGGCGCTCCCGCTCCGCCGCGACCTCCACTCGGTAGTCGTGCGGGTGCCGCTCGTTCTCCGGCGGCGGATGGTCGGGCATCCGGTGGAACGCGCGGAACGACGTCGACGCGCCGACCTCGAACATCAGAACCTCAACGCGACGTGCATGACGCCCTCGTCGCCGCGGTCGAGCGCCGCGTACGCGTCGGCCGCCTGCTCGAACGGCAGCTCGTGCGTGGCGAGCAGCTTCACCGGGAGCTCGGTCATCAGGCGCATCGCCGCCTGCCGCCGACGCGCGACGTCCCATCGCCCCGCCAGCCGCGCCGGGATCGTCGAGACCTGGGTGCTCCGGATCGTGAGCCGGCGCCGGTGGAAGGCCCCGCCGAGCGGGAGCCGCACGGCCTTGGTCCCGAACCAGCTGCAGACCAGCGCCTCGCCTTCGTGCGCCAGGAGCTCGAGCGCGAGGGGCAGGGCGGCGGGGCTCCCGGTCGCGTCGACGACGAGCGGCACGCCCGCGCCCGACGTGGTCGCCGCCACGGCCTCCCGGATCTCGGAGGCGTCCACGGCGCGGATCCCGAACCGCGCGGAGGTCTCGCGGCGGTCGCGACGCGGATCGGCCCCGAGCACGTCCGCGCCCGATCGCTGCAGCATCGCCGCCGTCAGCACGCCGACCGGCCCGAGACCAAGGACGACGACGGGCTCCTCGACCCGCGGGCCGGCATCGAGCGAGACCTGGAGCGCGGTCTCGACCAGCGGGAACAGCGTGGCGACGCGCCCGTCCACGCCCTCGACCGCCACCACGTCGGCGGCGGGCGCCGTGAACAGGTCCTGGTGGGGGTGGAAGGCGAAGACCGTCGATCCCTCGCCCGGCCCGTCGGGGCCCGACCGATCGACCTCGCCGACGCAGCTGTAGCCGTAGGCGAACGGGTACCGGAACGTGCCCTCCAGCGATCCGATGGTCTCGTCGAGCTCGAGGGTCTCGTCGAGCTCCCCACGGAAGGCGAGGAGCTCGGTCCCGCCGCTGATCCCGGACCATCGCGTCCGGACCAGGACCTCGCCGGGCGCCGGCGGCCGTACCTCGACGCGTTGGATCTCGACCCGGCGGGGAGCGACGAAGCGCAGCACGCGTGCCTCCACGCGCTGCGTCTACCCGGTGGAGTCCCAGGTCAACCGCGGCGACGATTGCGAGCCGAGCGAGATGGGAACAGGAAAGCCGTGTCCCGGACGGTATCGGTCCCCAGGGAGGTCGCGAGCCTCACCCTGCCCACGCCGTTCGGCGAGTGGGACGTCCGGGCGTTCGAGTGGGCCGACTCCGTCCACGTGTGCCTGTGCCGGGGCCGGATCGGTGACGGTGAGGACGTCCTGGTCCGGATGCACTCGGAGTGCCTGACGGGCGACGCGCTCGGATCGCTGCGGTGTGACTGCGGGATCCAGCTCCGTCACGCGCTCCGCTCGATCGCCGCCGAGGGCCGCGGCGTGCTCGTCTACTCGACGGGCACGAGGGCCGCGGGATCGGCCTGGCGAACAAGCTCCGCGCCTACATGCTGCAGGACGCGGGGTTCGACACCGCGGAGGCGAACGAGCATCTGGGCTTCCACGTCGACGAGCGGACCTACGGTGACGTCGCGGGATGCCTGCGAGCGTTGGGCGTCCGGTCGGTCCGGCTGATGTCCAACAACCGCGACAAGGCGGCCTCCCTCGAGGCGGCAGGCCTCACGGTCCGGTCCGTCGTCGGCCTCCCGACGGCGGCGCACGCACGCAACGTCCGGTACCTCGCGACCAAGCAAACCGTGATGGGGCACGTCGCCCCGATGGGCGAGCCGCTGCCGGACGGGGTGGGACCGCCACCCGACGTCGGCCCCCTCCTGGGAGACGTCAGCCCCACGCCGACCCGCCCGTTCGTCGTCGTGAAGTACGCCCAGACCCTCGACGGTCGGATCGCGACCTCGACCGGCGACGCGCGGTGGATCAGCGGGGAGCCGGAGCGCCGGGTCTCGCACGCGCTCCGCGCCGCGTGTGACGCGGTGCTCGTCGGCGTCGGGACCGTCGTGCGGGACGATCCGCAGCTGACGGTCCGCCTGGTGCCGGGGGCCTCGCCGATCCGGGTCGTCCTGGACTCTGGACTCAGGACCCCAGACGACGCCCGGGTGCTGGCCGATGACGCCTCGACCGTCATCGTCACGACGAGCGCCTCCCCGCCGGAGCGCCGGCCGAGCTCCGCGGGCGTGGCGTATCGGTCGTCGTCGTGCCCGCCGGCCGGCACGGCGTCGACCTCGACGCGGCGATGAGCGCCCTCCTGCCGGACGGGATCCGCTCCGTGCTCGTCGAAGGCGGGGCTCGCGTGATCACGTCGTTCCTTTCGTCCGGGAACGCCGACCGGCTCGTGGTGGGGATCGCCCCCGGGTGCTCGGCGACGGGACCGAGGCGGTGCAGGACCTGGGTATCACGGAGGTGGCGAACTCGATCCGGATCGAACGTCGCTCGGTGCACGTCGTCGGAGACGACGTGGTCATCGCGGGAGACCTCGCCCCGGCGTCACGCGACTACGGGTCGGTGGGACTCCACTCGTAGAGGGCATCCGGCGTCCGTTCCTCGTTCCGGCTGCCATCGGTCTCCTCGATCAGCCGGAGCCCGTGGCGCTCGTAGAAGCGCCTCGCCGGAACGTTCTCCAGGAAGACCCACAGCCGGAACCCCGATGGCAGCCGCTCCTCGGCTCGCTGGAGCAGCGCACTCCCGATGCCGCGGCGCAGGAGCTCCGGACGTACGTAGAGGTGCTCCACCATGTCTCCGAGGATGGCGATGAAGCCGCCGGTCTCACCGTTCGTCTCGGCGACGAACACGTCCTGATCGCGCAGGACGAAGTTGGCGATGAAGTGGAAGGTCTCCTCGTCCGTCTGGATGCTCGGAAGGAATGACGGTGTTGCTTTGGAGGCGAGGAAGAGCCGGTGATCGGTTCGGCATCCTCGCCTCCCGCCGGTCGGAACCGAGGCTGTTGGTTCATCCGCGAGTATCCCCGAGAGCTTCATGGGCGTTCATGGATCGCGACCAGGTAGCTCTCGAGACGTCGACCAGCTCTATCGGGCGACTGAGCGCGACGCAGTGGCCGCCGTCGATCTCGTCCGGTGTGATGCCCAGGCGCTCTCGGGCGACCCGGCGGATGAACGTGGCCGGGAAGAGAGCGTCTTAACGACACAGGAGGATCCGCGTGGGCACGTCCGGCCACGCCTCGAGGGGCATGGCTCGTCGATTCGTGCTTCGGACTGTGTGCGCCCCGGGTGAGCGCCTCGGACGCGAGCTCCGGAGGCACGTCGTGATAGAAGAGAGCGATCGGATCCTCCGGCGTCGTCCCGCCCTCCTGCTGGTACCCGTGTTCGCCCAGTACGCGCTCGGGGCCTGGCCTGGCAACGGGATCATCGGGGCGACCAGCACGAGGAGGTCCACCCCTATCCGATCGCAGACGAACGGCGCCATGAAACCACCGAAGGACTGCGCCACCACGATCAGATCGGCGCGTCGCCGATCGCCTCGAGGACGCGTCCGCGTACTCGGAAAGCCCAGCCGAGTCGTCGTCGCACGGCAGATCCGGAGCGACGGCGTCGTGACCTCGGGTTCGCAGCTCAGCCTCCACGAGGTGCCAGTACCAGCCGACGTCACCCGCACCGTGGATCAGGACGAAGGTGGCCACTGTTTCCGCCGTTCTCGGTGAGCACCTGGCGAAGGGTCGCGGCGAACGCATCCGGGTGCCCCTCCAGCCGAACCTCCTCCGAGGAAACCTCCGTGGTGGCTCGGGAAGATGACGGGTTCGGTCCCGAGCGATGCCGCCACGGACAGCGCCGCGCGGTGCGCCAATTCGTCCTCCGATTCGGCCCCGGCCCCGTCGCGATCCGGGTCCCGGCCGCGCGCAACGCGTCGAAGTCGTACTCGTAGTGCGTGGTCGTGATGATGTTGCTCAGCATGGGCTCGTCGCGGGTACCGTCGTCCTCCGTCGGCAGCCCGAGATCGGCGGATCCGGCCCGGGTTGGTCGGCGAAGTCGGCCGGATGGGGTCCCTTCAGGCTCGCGAGCGTGAGGAATCTCGCCATCGCCGGCCCGAGGCCGTGGCGCACGTAGGTCTCGTGGATTCCCTCGGCGGCGGCCAGCGCCTGTTCGCGGTCGGGGAGCAGCTGCGCCGCGGGTGGTTCGTGCGCGACGAGCGTTCGGACCTGCTCCGGGTGCCGAGCCACGAGCGCGAGTCCGTCGACCGCTCCACCGCTACTGGCGAAGACGTCCACGGGACCGGCGTCGATCGCGGAGATCAACCGGTGAACGTCGTCCGCTCGCTCGTCCGGTGTTGATCCCGAGACACCGTCCGTCCACTCGCTTCGCGAGACCCCCCGCGGGTCGTAGGTCACCACCGTCCGGTCCTGGAAATGCTCGACCAGCGAGGAGAACCCGCTGGCATCCATCGGGAATGCGATCATCACCAGCTCCGACGCGGTGCTCTCGCCCTCAACGTCTCGTACGTCGTAACGCACGACAGCGCCGGCAACCTCCAAGGTGTAGGTGTGCGGGCCGGTCATCGGGGTCCTCCCTTCTCGACGTCTCGAGATCCTGACCGTCGCGAGCGGCCGAACTCATCGGTTCGGCAACCGAGGTCGCGAACCGGCAGGTCGGAGGGCTCCCTTCCTCGTTACGCGCCGAGTGCCGTGAACCCCTCGTACACCATGAACGCCGGCCAGAGGATGGCCTTCGGGAAGATCGCCCAGACGTATTCCCAGAACGAATCCGCCTGCTGCCAGAAGTAGAACAACGCGCCGAAGATCCCGAGCCCGTAGAGGGCCCCACCACCCGCGGCCGCACCCGTACTGCCCTTCCCCATCGCCAACCTCCTCCCTCGTCGGTCCAGCGCATCAGGCTATCCCGAAGGATCCCTTGCCGAGACCCGCGCGGCTCCGGGGTAGCGGGCGCCGACCGCAGCGAACTTCTCGGCGGGCTGCGATACCGAAATCGGTATCGGCCCGCAGCCGAAGAGTCACGCCGTCAGGCGTCTCCTTCGTCGTCCGGCGGCCCCTCCGTTCGCAGATACGCGTTGATGTCACCGAACGGATAGAGCCCGAGCTCCTTCAGCTCCTCCGCCACGCGTCGGTTGTGGTCCTGGTACCTCTTCCGGGCGCGAGCCTCGTCGCCGGGCACCTTGGGATCCCAGCCGAACATCTCCCAGATCGCATCCTGCTCCACGACCCGTCCCGACGCGTAGATGTACCTGCTGTCGCTCGTCATCCGGTGGGTGGCGTAGTACTCGAGGTAGGCGCCGTCCTCGTCGGCGCCGAAGATCCCCCGGATGGTCCATCCCGCGCGTTGGATCGCCCAGGGCTCGCCGCGCTCCACGGCCTCCCGCGGGAGCGCGATGTCCCAGTGCGTGAACGTCGCGTCGAACGCCCCGGCGACCCGAGCAGCGCCCTCCGGATCCACCCGGTGCTCAGGCACGCTGGCCGGCCGCGCTACCAGTGCTCTCGGTGGACGACGTCGTCGAGATCGCGTCGGTTCGGACGCGCGATCGGCTCGAGCCGACGGTCGGCCGGATAGCCGAGCGCGATGAGGATCGCGCACTCCCGGTCCTCGGGCATGCCGAGGAGGCTGCGGACCAGGGCCTGGTCACCCACCGAGGCGTGCCCGCTCCCGACCCCCAGGTCGGCCGCCGCGAGCATCATCGACATCGTCACCTGCCCGATGTCGTACTCGAACGTGTCGCGCTCGTCCCGGTCCTCGGAGGTCGGAACGACGAGCGCGATCGTCGCCGCGGAGCGGGCGACGTGGGCCGCGTAGCGCCATGCCTTCGCCAGCTCGCGCAGTCGGTCGCGTTCGGTCACGACGACGAAGTCCCACGCCTGTTGGTTCGTCGAGGAGGGCGTCCGTCGCGCCGCCTCGAGGATCCGGTCGAGGTCGTCCCCCGGGATCGCCCGATCGTCGTACGTCCGAACGTTCCGACGAGCCCGGATCGCATCCCAGGTCTCCATGTCGAGCACGATAGCGCTCGTGGCCGTGTGCGTTCGACGCGGTCTTCAGGCCGGCGTTCTCCTCGCTGTGGGTCAGCGATCCTCGCGCACGATCCGGACGACGACCTCGGCCGATGGGGCGGCGGCCGACTTCTTCGACCCGAAGCGCCGGAGGACGAGGAACATCAGGACCGCCGTCCCGATGAACATGCCGACCACGCTCTTCATCGAGCGGAGCGGTGCGGGGAGGCGGTCCTCGAGCTCCTGGAGGTCGAGCTCCAGCTGGGTGCGTGCCTCGTCGATCTCGATCACCTTGCGAGCTGCTGCCTCGCCCATCGGGCGTCCTCCTTCAGGGTCTCCTGCGACTGCTCCGGTGTGGTCGGGGCGTTCTTGATCGCGTTGCGGCCAACGAGGGCGAGCACGACGGCGATCGCGACGAACACGGCCGCCACGATCAGGTTGGCGGCCCAGGCCGG
Source organism: uncultured Actinomycetes bacterium (assembly GCA_963744515.1). Classification (GTDB taxonomy): domain Bacteria; phylum Actinomycetota; class UBA4738; order UBA4738; family HRBIN12; genus DASSJM01. Next base: position 132,358 of record CAVUTN010000003.1, read on the forward strand.
TAGCACGATTGCGAGCGCGACCGATCCCGCGGCCGCCGCGAAACCGAGCGCGTACAGGGCCATCACGGCAGCGCCCGCCATCATGCCGGCGCCCTTCGCGCGGACCGCCACGGCCTCGGTCATCTCGATCTTGACAAGTTCGACCTGCTTCTTCACCAGGGTCCGGGTGCCGTCGATGGCCGAGGTGATGACCGCGCCCAGCGGCCGCTTCGGCCTCGGCGGCGCCGGGCCCGCGGCAGCTACGCCTGATGTTCCGTTCGAGGCGTTCTGCCCGACGCCTCCGTTGCCTCCGACCGGGTCGCTCACGGCGATCCTCCCTTCGCGCTCCGCGAGCGGTCCGCTCCGGGGCGCTGTCCACCGTCCTTCGGACGAGGGCCGGCGCCAAGCCCATCGGGTGAGGCGCTCGGCCCTGAGGACTTATGCGTACACCATCTCGTCGCGACGCGCACCTGCGAGGTCCGTGCGCTGGACGCGGCAGGGGTTGGTTCAGCCGCGCCGGAGCCGGGCCAGAAGGTAGAGCACCTCGAGGTACAGCCAGACGACCGTGGCGAGCAGGCCCCAGGCCGAATACCACTCCATGAACGCGGGCGCGCCGCCGCTGACGCCGCGATCGACCACGGCGAAGTCGATGAACAGGTTGAGCGCCGCCACGATGCAGATCACCACGCTGATCGCGATCCCCGCGGGGGAGGGGTCGGTCCAGAATCGAAGATCGACGCCGAAGATGCTGAGGATCCATGCACTCAGGTAGAGCAGTCCGATCCCCAGCGTCGCCGCCACCACGACGAGCACGAATCGGCCAGTGACCTTCACCAGCCCGAACGCGTAGAGGGCGAGGCACACGAGCACGATCGCCATCGTCGCCATCAGCGCCTGGGCGACGATGCCGTCGTAGGCGATCTCGTAGACCTGCGAGATCCCCCCGACCCACAGTCCCATCAAGACCGCGTAGACGATCCCGCCTAGTGGCGCGAGCCGCGGGTTGGCGATGGCAAGGAACGACAGCGCGATCAACAGGAAGTAGCCGAGGAGCCACGACGGTCCGGAGGTGGCCTCGATGACGCGAGCGGCGTAGCTCCATCCGACGGCCGCGGATGCGCAGGTCAGGACGAACAGCACGAGCGACTTGAGCACCGTGCCGGCCACGGTCATGCCACGCGCGGATCCGGCGCCGGCCTTCAGCCCCGCGATCGAGTCGGGGGAGAATGTCTGCTCGTTGATCATCTGCTGCGCCACTAGCCCCTCCGATCTCCGTCAGATGCGTGGGGACTCTAATCGGTGCGGGGCCGAGGTTGACTTTCCCGGTCGGCTCAGAGTTTCCGTACGACGCGGCAGGGGTTGCCTATCGCCACCACGCCGGCGGGGATGTCGCGTGTGACCACGCTGCCCGCGCCGATGATGGAGTCATCCCCCACGGAGACTCCCGGCAACACGATCGCCGCCGCGCCGATCCAGACGTTCGATCCGATCGAAACGGGTCGGGCGAGCTCCAGGAGATCGCGCCGAAGATCGGGGTCTCGAGGGTGGTCGGCCGCGAGGAGCTGCACGCCGGACGCGATCTGGGTTCCGTCTCCGATCGTCACCGGGGCGCAATCCAAGATCACCGCGTTGAAGTTGATGAACACATCGTCGCCCACCTGCACGTTGTAGCCGTAGTCGCAGGCGAACGGGGGCTGAACGAACGACCCCGTGCCGATCCTGCCCAGGAGATCCCGCAGGACAGCCAGGCGTTGCTCCTCGTCCGGCTGGGTGTTGAAGGCGTGCAGCAGCGACCGGCACCTCCGGCGGTCGCGGACGAGCTCCGGGTCGGAGGCTCGATAGAGCTCGCCGAAGAGCATCTTCTCCTTCTCGGACCCCTCCAAAGACCTGTCCTCGTGCTCGAGGCTCGCCAGGGTGACCATAGCCCGCAGACCGCCGGCGTTGGGATGCCCCGGGTTCCTCGTCGGCGCAGGGATGAGGGGCCTCGTCGAGGTGTGTGGCGAGGGACCATGCCCGAGTGGCCCGGGGACTTCCGATGACGTTAGGCTGGGACAGCCGCAGACAGGAGGGTGACGATGAGGAAGCTCCTGATCGGACTGCTGATCCTCGGTGGTGTGATCGCCGCCATCGCCGTCATGAAAAGGCGTTCGGGCTCGGGCGTGGACGAGTGGGACTCGTTCGCCCCCGGCGATCCGTACGGGCAGGCGTCGAGGGCCACCACGAGCGCCACCGACGCTGCCAGGGATGCCGCCGCGAAAGCGACCGACGCTGCCAAGGACGCCGCCAGTACGGCGACGAAGGCTGCGAAGGACGCCGCCGCGAAGGCCACCGATGTTGCGAAGGACGCCGCCACAACGGCCACGAAGGCCGCGAAGGACGCCGCCGTGAAGGCCACCGACGCCGCGAAGGACGCCGCCACGAAGGCCAACGAGACCGCCAAGGACGCCTGAGCACCTCGACCCCAAGGAGGCCCGCATGTCGCATCAAGCCGCTCCCGGCCGGGTGGGTCCGGTCTACCGGATCAGCCGCGCGCTCATCTTGTTCGTCTACGGCTTCGCGATCGCGTGCATCGTCATCCTCGCGACCGCGTTCTTCCTCCAGCTCTTCAACGCGAATACCACGGCCCCGTTCGTCGATTGGGTCTACCGTGCGGCCAGGAGGATCATGCAGCCGTTCCGTGGGATCTTCCCGTCGGTCGAGGGCGAGCAGGGCTCGGTCTTCGACGTCTCCATGCTCTTCGCGATGTTCATGTACGGGCTCCTCGCGTTGGGCGCGAATGGCCTGATCGCGTGGATCGACCGGAAGATCGCAGCCATCCGGTACGAGGCGATGTTCCGACCGGCAGCCACACCGAGGGCGAGCTCGGAAGTCGTCACGATCCCGGCCACGGCTCCGGCCGCAGCTCCGGTCGCTGCTCCGCCCGCGTCCTCGTCCGTCCCGGTCGCCACGACGCCGCCGGGGCCGCCTTCGTCGGCGTAGGTCGACGATGGTTCCCGGCTACTTCTTGACCACGAACCTCACCAAGGGGTTGAACCCCGCCCATGTGCACGCGTCGAGCGAGAACTCGTCCGGGACGGTTGCGTCGGTCGCGCAGTCGCCCCCCGTCTGCTGATCGGTGAAGACCCCATCGGGGTAGACATCGGTGCCGCGCGCCGGCAGACCCGCCCCCGTTCCGACGTTCAGGGAATCGTCAGGGCATCCCTCCGGCGTGCCCTGACACGGCCTCGCACCATGAGGCTCGGTTCCCGACGTGCTGGTGTTGTAGGAGATGCCGTAGACCAGCTCATCCGGGAGGTGGATGCCCGGGAAGTTGAAGACGATCTTGAACGCCTTCCCGTTGAAGCAGGCATCGTCCTTGGATGAATACCATGCGGTCGGGTTCGTGCTGCAGTCCGTGGCGTCGGCCGAGGGCCGGAATGGGATCGCGAACGTCGTCGTCCGGCTCACGATCACCGAACCCGGGACGTTCGGGTCCGCCGTGTTCGCCCGGTATAGCGTGAGCGTGACGGCTTCGTTGAACGTCGCCCCTTCGGTCGTCGCACAGCCAGCCGTCCAGCTCCCCGTCTCGCACGCCCACGAGCTCATCACGAGCGCGACCTTCTTGAGCTTGCGCTTGCCTGGAGCCAGCCGGATCTGATCACCGAAGGCATCGGTCTGCGTCGCCTCGAAACCGACGCTCGGCACATTGCCCGGAAGTTGGGCCGGGACGCTGTTGAACACCTTGTCGGATTTCTCGGAGGCGCCCTGAGCGGGAACGCCCACGGCTCCGATCGCGATCGAAACCATGCCGATGTAGAGCAGGATCTTCCTCACGGCCCCCCTCCTTCGCTTCCGAGACGATCCCCCTCGTATCTAGCACGGGGATCCAGGTGAAAGGTAGTGGCCACATCGGCCGACGCTCTTGCGGCCTACCCGGCGAGGTTTCGGTGGCGACGTCGCCCCCCTGCTCGGATCGTGGCAAGATCAGCCTATGAGTGCGACTGTGGCGGAACGCGAGCCCGAGCCTCGGGAGCTCGTCGCAGCTCGGGGATGCCGTCCTCGACACCATGCGCGGGGCTCTGCGTATCCTCGGCGGGATGGTGCAGATGGCGGCGGGCATCACGAGGCTGTTCGCCGTGGCGGCGCTCAAGGCCGCGGAGGCTGCGGCGGATGCTGTGGAGGCTGCGGAGTCTGACGAGGACGAGTCAGAGCCGAAACCCCATCGATCACATGCGGGTGGAAGCTAGCGTCCTGAGCACCGGTCCTCGCAACCTCGTGGTCCTCTTCTTGATGCTGGGTCTGCTCGCGACCGCGTGCACCGACGAGTCGCGAGACAAGATCCGGGAGGCGCTGCCGAGCGGCGTCAGCGGGCTGCCGAGCGTGCTCCCGAGCCCGCGCCCGACCGGCCCGACCGGTGGCGGGTCCGGGGAACCTACCGCACCGACCGGACCGACCGAGTCCGGCGAACCGACCGCACCGACCGGGTCGACCGGTCCGGTCGAAACCCCCACCGAGGAGCCCACGGAGCCACCCACCCAGTCGCCCGCCGAACCGACCGAAGGCCCGCCTCCCGAACAGGGCCGGCTGATCCTCGCGATCATCGCCATCCTCGAACGACTCGGCGAGCAGCCGCCGCCCACCGAGCAGCCGACACCGACCGAGACCCCATCGCCCGAGGCGACCACCGGCCCTGAGGGCGAGACCGCCACGGGACCCACCGGGGGAGCCACCGGCGAGACCGGCGCGGTCACCGGGCCGACAGGGGCGACGGGGCCGACGGGTTCGGCGGAAGGCGACGCGTCCGCGGACGTGGTGCAGGCCGCCGCATCGAGCTCCACGGAGAGCTCGGCCTGGGTGTTGATCCTGTTCCTCGCGGTGCTCGGAGGTGTCATCGGGTACCTGTGGTGGCGGTCCCGACGCGGGCGAGCTCATCACGGTTGAGGGTCGTCGCGAAGCTCCTTCCACGACGAACAGACAGCAGATGGGAGACGAGCAGATGACGGTTCCCGAACGCTCCGACGCCGAGATCCGGCCGTACCGGATCGAGGTCCCCGAGACGGACCTCGTTGACCTGAGGGACCGGCTCGCCCGAACCCGTTGGCCCGACGAGCTGCCGGGCGTGGAGTGGAGCCGGGGCGTGCCGCTCGGCTACCTGAAGGAGCTGGCCGAGTACTGGCGCACCGACTACGACTGGCGAGCGAACGAAGGGAGGCTCAACGGGTTCCCCCAGTTCACCACCGTGATCGACGGTCAGCTCATCCACTTCCTGCACGTCCGCTCGCCCGAGCCGGACGCGTTGCCTCTCGTCATCACCCACGGGTATCCGAGCTCGATCGCCGAGTTCGCCGGTCTCATCGGCCCGCTCACCGATCCCAGCGGCCACGGCGGCGATCCGGCCGACGCGTTCCATGTCGTCGTTCCGTCGCTGCCCGGGTTCGGGTTCTCCAGCCCGCTCGCGGACACCGGGTGGGAGCTCGCCCGGACGGCCAAGGCCTGGGTGGAGCTGATGCACCGCCTCGGGTACGAGCGGTACGGCGCCCACGGTGGCGACATCGGAGCGGGAGTCTCGGGTGACCTTGGCATCCACGATCCCGAACGCGTCGTCGGCGCGCACGTCGCGACCGACCCGACCGCCCTGGCCCTGATCGGCGGGATGCTGCCGGACGAGGCCGAGGACATGACCGAGGCCCAGAAGGACCGACTGAGGGAGCTGCGGGGTTGGGAGGCCGACGGCCGCGGGTACCTGCAGATCCAGACCACGCGGCCGCAGACGCTCGCGTACGGGCTGAACGATTCGCCTGTCTACCAGCTCGCCTGGATCGTGGAGAAGTTCAAGGAGTGGACGAGTCCGGCCGCCGAGCTCCCCGAGGACGCCGTCGATCGTGACCAGATGCTCACCAACGTCAGCATCTACTGGTTCACGGGGACGGGGACGTCGGCCGCCCGCTTCATCTACGAGGCGGCCCATGCCGAGCGGGACTGGGGAGCGATGTCGCCGGCGCCGGCCGGGATGGCGGTGTTCGCGGCCGACGACCTCATCGGGCGCGTCCTCAACGGCGACGGGCACATCGAGCATTGGTCCGAGTTCGAGAGCGGAGGGCATTTCCCGGCGATGGAGGTTCCCGAACTGCTCGTCGGCGACGTGAGGACGTTCTTCCGCAACCTTCGCTAACGGGTCGTCGACGATCGAGCGGTTCAGGCCTGTTCCAGCAGGCCGTTCGACGCGAGGAATCCCTGAGCAACGGCGGCCACATCAAGCCCGTCGATCACGACGCGCCCCACGAGTTTGGTCATCTCGTCCGAAGAGAGCCGTGCGCTCACGGCATCGAGCAAGCTCCGGATCTCGTCATTCAGCACCTCCGAACGGATCACGGGCGTGATGTTCTCCGCGTCCTGGAGGCGTTTGTCATCCACGAGCGGGACGAACCCGTTCTGTTCGATCCTGGGGTCCGTGGAGAACAGCAGCCCGATCTGCACCGAGTCCTTCCTGAGCGCCTCGACGGTCAGCGGCCCTCCCGCGTCCAGCGGCGTGAAGTCGTCGAAGAGGACCCCGTAGACCTCGTGCAATCCCGGGAGGCAGAACGGCCGCTGGGGGCATTCCGCCGGCCCGCCGAACGTCAGCTGACCGGCGACGGGGGCGAGGGAGCTCACCGTGGTCAGGTCGAACCGCTGGGCCGTCTCGGCGTTCGCCACGAACTGATTCGTGTCCTCGGCCGCCGATGGTGTGAGCAACGTGAGCCCTTCAGACCGGAGCAGCTCGGCGGTCTGCCGGGCAACGTCGGAGGCATCCGCGGACGCCTCCGTGTTTCGGTCGAGGAACAGCAGGAGCGAGGACAGGTACTCCGGCTTCACGTCGATGGCGCCCGCCTCGAGGGCGTTCTGCGAGATCTCGCGAGACCGCAGGTCCAGCTGTCGCTCGACGGTGTAGCCGGCGTGCTCCAGGACCTGCGCATACATCTCTGCCACGATCTGGTTCTCGGCGAAGGCGCCGGACACGCCCACGACGATCACCTCGTTGTCTCCGATGGGCGCGGGCGGCGTCCGGCCGGCATCGGAGTCGGTGCACCCTGCCGCGACGGTGCACACCACCACAGCGGCGGCCGCCGCTCGCAGGAGGCCGCTTCCTCGGGCGGTTCGGGCGGTCGTCCTCGTGCCGGTCATTCGATCTCGGAGACGAGCGGCGCCATGATGGGGACGTTCGAGTGGCGGCCGAGGAGGACCCGGACGGTCGTGGGCCCCTTGCCCTTCACCTCGAGGATCTCGGGAGGCCCGAAGTCGTACCGATCGGCCAGCTCCTTGGCGGTCGACTCCGAGACCAGGAAGCGGCCGGGGCCTGCGTTCGTCTCGAGCCTGCTCGCGAGGTTCACCGTGTCGCCCCACAGGTCGTACGCGAACCTCTGAACCCCGATCACCCCTGCGACGGCCGGCCCGGTGGCGATCCCGCCCCGCACCACGATCGGATCGCCCGACGGCCATCTGATGTTCCCGGCGTCGGCAAGGATGTCGGCCGCCATCCTCACGGCCGCGTCGGCGTGTTCGGCCATGGGGGTCGGCGCCCCGGCGACGGCCATGTACGCGTCTCCGATCGTCTTGATCTTCTCGAGGCCGTGCCGCAGGGCGATCTCGTCGAAGTGGCTGAAGAGCTCATCCAGGGCATCGGCGAACGCCTCCGGGGAGGACCGCGCGGCCTGTTCCGTGGATCCGACCGCGTCCGCGAAGAACACGCTGACCTGATCGAAGTTCTGGGCGATCCGTCCGCCGTCGGAGGTCTTGAGCTGCTCGACGATGACGCCGGGCAGCATGTTGAGCAGCAGCCCGTCGGACCGCGTCCGTTCCTGCTCGACCTGACGTTCGCGGAGGAACAGGTCTCGAGTGAATCGTTCCGTCCGATAGGCGGCCATCCCGCCCATCAAGCCGAACGAGACCAGGTACAGCATCGCCAGCACCAGGCTCACGTCCAGGATGTACTTGGCCGTGATGGCGTAGGGAAGGTATGCGGCGATACCGATGACCGTGATCAGGACGACCAGGACGAACCGGAGGCGCAGCAGCGCGTAGGCGAACGACGTGATCAGGATGACGCCGATGTATCCGTACTCCGCGGGCACCGTCGAGATGCGCGAGACGTAGAAGACCCAGAACAGGAGCGTCGCCGTCGCGATGGCAACCGCTACCCATTCCCAGACGCGACCGAAGAACCGGGTGTACGTGAGCGCCAGGCCGACGATCAACATGGGGATGAACACGCCGAACCGCATGATCAGGTCGAGTCGCTGGTCGGACAGGGCCAGCATGTACGGGCGCAGGAGCAGGCCCCACGCGACCCAGATGGCGATCCCGGCCAGGAAGGCGAAGCGGATGTTGCCGAGATCGTGTCGGAAACGGTCGGCGCGATACGTCTTCTCGAGGCCGGGATCGCGGAACCGCAGCCGCAGCCGCTGGAGGCGGAGCCGCCACCCGGATCGCTCGCTCTCGGACGTTGTTGTCTCGATCGTGTCCATCTGCGCCTCTTCTGATGCCTCCGCCTGCATGGATGCTTCTCGGCCACCGCTCGGAGAGCCGGAAGCCCGCCGCCCACGCATCGGCCGCGCGACCCTCAACCGGCCGCTGCTCTGGGTGGTCCGGCAGCGAAATATCCCACAGCCGCCGGGACGGCGACTAGCTGGGACCGATGGGCGAGACCTCCGGCACGTCGGCGGACCCTGTGACGTCGGGACGTCCCTCGGGTTGCGGGTGCTCCGGTGCCGGGTCGGTCATCGTCAGGAACCCGACCAGGAACGCCGCGATGATGATCACGGCGTAGACGATGCGTCTACGCGGGGTCATCGACGCGCCGGGGCCGGTCCACCCCGACATGGTCGAGCCTCGAGCCAGCCGTGACAAGTTCGGTCCACCTCGGGCTCGCCGTGACACGTTGCACGGCGCCGGCTTGCCATGCGGCCCGTTGGAGAGAGGACCTACGGCCCTGGGGCCGCTCGCGGGCGTCCGTACCGTGGGATCGAGGCACTTTCGGGGCAGCGCGCGAGAGGAGATGAGGACGCGATGACGACCACCGGAACCGCGCAGGAGCTCTCCGCCCCCCTGGGTTCGGTCGACACGGGGCGCCTGGTGTTCACGCGAGGCGCCTCGCACCTCACGATCGGGGTGAACGGTTCCATGGACGACCTCTATCGGGCCAACTTCGAGGGCAGGGTGCCGGAGGTCAGGGCCGACGGGGGCATCGTGAGGTCCGCTACCGCATGAGCCTGCACCCCACGTTTGGAGAGATCGAGCTCTACGGCGGGATCCCCTGGTCGATCCGTGGCCACATGGGGATGTCGTACGTCGCGGCCGATCTCGAGGACCTGGAGTTGACGGACCTGGAGATCTCGGCAGGGATTCCACACGGAGATGAGGCTGCCTCCTCCCAAGCAGACCGTCAGGATCCGGATCGGTGGGGGAGCCAGCGACGTCGAGCTGATCCGGCCCCCTGGCGTGCCGGTTCGGGTCCACATCGGAGGCGGCGCGTCGAAGCTCGCGATCGACGAGTTCCGGCTCGGCTCGGGCGGAGGAAGACCGACTGGCGGAGCCCGGACTACGATCGGGTCGAGGCCCGGTACGACATCGGGATCGGCGCCGGAGCCAGCAAGCTCACCGTTCGAACCTGACCGCATCGGAGCGTGGCCGGCTCGAGCCGTCGCGTACGACGGCTGGAGGCAGATCTGGGGGTTTGGAACGGGCCTAGAAGAGCCTCGAGATCGCATCGACGAGTGTGCCTTCGTCGACTTCGCCCGAGGCTGCGAACTTGACCGTGCCATCGGACCCGACGAAGAAGAGCATCGGTAACTAGGACACCGAGCGCACGAGCGATGCTTCCCTGGTCGTCGTCCACGGCAACGGGGGACGAGAGGCCGTGCTCGGCCATGTATCCCTCGGGCGTCGGGCCTGGACGATCCCCCACCGCCGTTACGAGCGTGACGAATCCGACCCCCGGGTGATCACGGATGCCCCCGTCCAGGATCAAGCTCCACCTGGCAGTGCGGACACCAGGGCGCCCACACCGCGAGCAGCGCCGGTCGGTTGGAAAAGGCTTCCCACGCGACCGTTCCGCCCTCGCAGACCCGGTGCCGAGAAGTCGGGGACGGAGTCCCCACGCGCGAGCGGTTCCGAACGGGCCGGACCTGCGGCCACGACCGCCGCTCGATCGGACGGACCCGCCCGACGGGTCGCCGCTCCCACCGAGGAAGGCCACGACGCCGATCGCGATCGCGCACGCGATGGCGACCACTCCGAGCATCCACCCGAGCCGCTTCCGGCGTTGGCAGACGCCGTTGGGCCGCGGCCTTGGCCTCAGCCCGTTCGAGCCGACGTTCGCGTTTGGTTCGATCCGCGGTCCTCACCATCACTGGTCCTCCATCACTCCGAGAAGGTTGTCGAGCTGTAGCGGCCCCACCGGTCGTCGGGCCAGGTAGATCCCAGCGAGGACGATCGGGATGTCGCGGGCGATGTCCCACCAGGTCACGCCGTCTCCCGCGCCGCCGCCTCCGAAGCACCCGCAGTCGATCGCCAGACCGCGCGCCTTCGCCTGCACGAGCGCGGCGATGAACACGGATGCGAGCTGCGGCCGTGGCGATGCCCGCGAACCGGACGAACAGACCCAGGATGAGGAGGACCCCAACGCCGATCTCAAGCCACGGCAGGAGCGACGCCAAGATGCGGACCATGGCGTCGGGCAAGACCTGGTAGGCATCGACCGCGAGGATTGCCTCCTGCCGATCGAACACCTTGCTGAGGCCGGCCCACAGCAACAGGACGGCGGGCACGGCGCGGACGGCGAGCCGCCAGGCGACGAAGAGCGGTCGCGAGTTCATGGCACCCATGGTCGGGGGGGAGCGGCCGGCGAGGGGGCCGATGGACCCGTCTCAGCCGGGCCGAGTGCCGGATGTCGGGAACTCAGCGGGAGGCTCCGGCGCTCGTCGACTAGGCTGTACCAGCGATGACGGTGACCGGAAACGGCGTGTCGTCGGAGCAGCGGCGGGCCGAGACGGCCGACGGCTCCTGGATGCTGTGGACCTCGCTCGGGATCAGCGGGATCTGGGTCGCCGTCGTGTTGATCAGCGTGTTCGCTCCCGATCTCGTGTCGGGCTCCGAGCACGAGCACCTCCCCGTCGCCGCGTTCGGCACCTGGTTCTGGGGGGGGATCGGGCCGCGATCTTCTTGTGGGCCATGGGCAAGCTCCGCGGCGACGCCACCTGGCGATCTACCTGGATCGGGCTCGCCGTTGCCACGCTGGTTCTGTGGGGACTAGCGACCCTCCTCAGCATCACCCTGCCCGTCGTCGAGACCGGCAGCGACCCGACCGAGCTGCCGATGGCGGCGTTCTTCGCCCCGGCTGCCGCGGCCTGCTGACGGGACTGGCCGGGGTCGTCACCAGCGTGTTCCGTCGAGGGCCGGAGCACACGTAGTCTCGCCGAGGCGTTGGGCGCGAGTGCCGCCTCTCCTCGCCCCCCCCCCTCCCCCCCTCCCCCCCCCCCCCCCCCTCCCCCAGCTCGAGCTCGCCGGCCCCCCCCCCCCCCCCCTCCCCCCTCCCCCCCCCCTCCCCCTCCCCCCCCCCCTACCCCCCCTCCCCCCACCCCCCCCGGTGACAGTCCACCTGATCGTCGCTCTCGAACGCGACCGCACTTCCTGCAGCAACTGGCATCATCCCGAGGATGGCGCGCGTCCGGAAGCCGAAGGTCGACAAGTTCGGCAGAACGAGCGCCGGCATCCTGTTGTGGCGCCGGTGCGAGGGTCGCCTGGAGGTGCTGCTCGGCCACCCCGGAGGCCCATACTTCGCCGGGAAGGACGCGGATCACTGGACCGTGCTCAAGGGCGAGGTCGATCCGGCGAGGCCCTGCTCGCGGTCGCCCGGCGCGAGTTCGAGGAGGAGACCGGGCACGAGCCGCCGATAGGTCCTGCGATCGAGCTCGGCGACATCCGCCAGAAGTCCGGCAAGCGCGTCCTCGCGTGGGCGGTGGAGGGAGATCTCGATCCGGAGGCCGCCGTGAGCAACACCTTCGAGATGGAGTGGCCGCCCCATTCCGGTCGTATCCGGGAGTTCCCCGAGATCGACCGCGTCGCCTGGTTCGAGCTCGGCGAGGCCCGCGTGAAGATCAAGGCGGCACAGCGGGGTTCCTGGATCGTCTCGAACGCACGCTGGCCGATGAGCGGACTGCGTGACGGGAGGAGCAAACGGCCCACCGGCCGCGCAGCGAAGGCTAGAGACGCCTCAGGGCCTCCACGAGTCGATCGACGTCGTCGCCGTCGTTGTAGGCGTGGAGGGAGATCCTGAGCCCGCCCGCTCGACCGCCGCAGATGATCCGGGACTCGGAAGCGAGACGTTCCGCGGTCACCCCCGGATCGTGTTCGGCGTGCCGTAGGGACACGATGTGGGACGCCGCCGATGGATCGCTCAGCGGCCGGAACGGGCGCCATCCCAGCTCGGCGACCCGGTCGACGAGGTACGTCGCCAGACGCCGCGCATGCTCGTCGATGCGCTCGAACCCCAGCGACGAGAGCATCGCGATCGATGACTCGAGCCCGATGGCGGACACGTACGACATCGTCGAGAGCATCGAAGCGGCGCGCGTCGTCGGCCAGGCGAAGGGTCAGCGGATCGAAGTCGAACGGGTGGCGGGTACCCTTCCAGCCGACGAGGCCGGGAAGGCGGGTCACCAGATCCGGAGCGAGCGCCAGCAGCGCCACGCCGCCGTGGGCCGACAGCCACTTGTAGCCGCTCGTCACCAGCGCGTCCGCACCCCATCCGATGGTGTCGACGACCCCCGCACCGGCGAGTTGCGTCGCATCCACGACGACGCGGGCGCCGACCTCGTGCGCGCGCTCCGCTACCCGCCCGGCGTCGACCCGCGTGCCCGTCGCGTACTGGACCACGCTGAAGGCCACGACCACCGTCGCCGGATCGATCGCGTCGACGAGATCCTGCGTGAGGTCTCGGTCGGCGCGGTCGTCGATGAACCGCAGCGAGATCCCACGACGCTCGGCGGCCGCGAGCCACGGGTACGTCACGCTCGGGAAGTCCGACCGACGAGGAGGACGGTCCCGTGCTCGGGCTCGAGCAGCGAGGTCACTTGGCCGAGTCCCTCGCTCGCGCCCGCGACGACGGCGACCGCATCGGATGAGGTTCCGAGCACCTCGGCGCCGGCCGAACGGACGCCGTCCAGGATCGCAGCCTCCTGGTCGTCGCTGAGATAGAGGTTCCCGAACTGCGCCGTCTCCCTCAGGAAGGCATCCATCGCATCGATCGTCGGAACGGGGATCAACCCCAGGGACGCTTGGTTGAGGTAGGTGCAGCGCTCGAGGGCGGCGTACCGATCGCGCGGAACGAGCGAGGGAATCGAGGACACCTGCGCCTCCAAGGGGGCCTCGCCCGCCCGGGTGTGTCAGCCCCTCCTGTCCTCGCGCCGCTCCTTGCGGCGTCGGTGACGGCGCATGACACCGACCCCGAACCAGACCAACGCCCCCAGGAGCGCGGAGGCCAGCGTCAGCAGCCAGAGCGGCCAGGTGAAGCCCCAGAACAGGAAGTCGAGACGGACGCTCTCGGTGTTCTGGAGCATGAAGATGAGCAGCAAGCCCGCTCCGGTCAGTGAGGCGATGGCGCCCGCCCCGAGTCCACGTGCCTGGGCGTCGGAGCTGCTGTTCGTCGGACCCTCGCGCATGACCAGTCCTCCCTCTCGTGCGTCACTGTCGAGCCCGACTCTACGCCGACCCCGGTGGGCGAGAGCGCGGATCGTCGGCGTCGGTCCACGAGCCGACGGTCGCGAGCGCCGACCTCTCCACCACACGATGTGCGCTTCAGTGGATGCCGGGAACGAACCGCCATCGGACACGGCGCCGATACGTGTCGTACTCGGGAAAGCGCTGCTCGAGCATGGACTCCTCGAGCCGTGACTTCGTTTCGGACGAGCACCAGGGCGGCGGTCGGCACCAGCGTCAGTGGCGAGGAAAGGAGGGACCACCCCAGGGCGATGAGGATCAGCCCGCCGTAGATCGGGTGCCTCGCGTACCGGAAGACGCCGCCCACGCGCAACCGTGAGTGTTCCAAGGGCCTCGGGAACGGAGTGAGCGAGTGGCCGAACGCGGCCAGGCCGGGGATGACCAGGACCTGGCCCCCGATCGCGATCAGGAGCCCGACGCCGCGGCGGAGCCACGACGCGTCAGCCGGCCACGCAGGGCCCGCGAACCCTGCCACGGTGACCGCGAGCATGAGCGCCACCTGGGTGAACGTCCATCCCTCGCCTCGAGGACCGAGCTGCGGGATCCGCATGCGCGCTCAGCCGATCGATGCCTCGAACATGAGCAGCTCCTGCGAGTCTGTCGGCCGCGTGACGAGGAGCGTAATCGCTGGGGATCCTTGCCCGAGCTATCGTCCGCGCGACGTTCGGTCCGGAGGGGGAAATTCGAATGGGAGGGTCCGAGAAGGAGAAGATGCTGGCGGGGGAGTTGTACCGAGCGTCCGATCCGGAGCTCGTTCGCCAGCGTCGGCGGTGCCGTTCGCTGCTGCAGGCGTTCAACACCGAGCCGGAGGAGGAGCAGCGCCTGACGCTCCTGCGGGAGCTTCTCGGTGAGATCGGGAGCGGGACGTTCATCCAGCCGCCCTTCGCGTGCGACTACGGGTACAACGTGTCGATCGGCGATGACACGTTCATCAACTTCAACGCCGTGATCTTGGATGCGCCCCGGTGACGATCGGTGACGGCACGCAGGTCGGCCCTGGCGTGCAGCTCCTCGCGGCCGACCACCCGCGAGACGCGCAGACCCGCCGGGACCTCCTGGAGCTCGCTCGCCCCATCTCGATCGGCTCGAACGTCTGGCTCGGCGCGGCGGCCATCGTGCTGCCGGGAGTCTCGGTCGGGGCCGACTCCATCATCGGGGCGGGCAGCGTGGTCACGCGCGACATCCCGAGCGCGTGCTGGCGTTGGGGAATCCTTGTCGCGTCGTGCGGGAGCTGTGAAGCCGCCGTGGCGCGGCGAGCGCTCTGAACCCCTCGTCGTAGTCCATGTACACAGGCCAGAGGACGGCTGATAGGTTCCGCGATAGCTGATAGGTTCCGCGATGATCGAAGCGATGCGAGGTGCCTGGATAGCCGCGGCACAGCTCAACGCGAACCTCTTCATCCAGCGGTTGACGCCACTTGGCACGCCGGAACTCGTCAAGAAGGCACAGCGCTACCTGAAACCTGGGCTGAGGGACCACGGTGACGTCGACGTCTCCATCGGCGCGCGGATGGGCGATGTCTTCGCGTTGGCCAAGGAGTTCACCGACATGCCGCTGGACGAGGTGGAGGTCCTGCTCGACAGCCCAGTGCACGAGGTGCGGGTCGGTGCGGTGAGCATCATGGACTTCCAGGCCCGCAACAAGCGGACGCCGCCGAAGCGTCGCAAGGAGCTGTTCGACCTCTACATCCGTCGCCACGACAGGATCAACACCTGGGATCTCGTGGATCGAAGCGCGCCGTACGTCGTCGGCGGCTACCTGTTCGACAAGCCGCGCGACATCCTGTACGAGCTGGCCCGGTCCCAGGACATGTGTGAGCGCCGAACCGCCATCGTCGCCACCTACTACTTCATCCGGCAGGACGAGACAGCGGAGACATTCAAGATCGCCGAGGTGCTGGTCAACGACGAGCACGACCTGATCCACAAAGCCGTTGGTGGGTGGGTGCGCGAGGCCGGCAAGCGAGACCCCGACGGACTGCTGGACTTCCTCGACCGGTTCGCCGCCACCATGCCGCGCACGGCGTTGCGATACGCCGTCGAGCACCTCGACAAGACCCAGCGTGACTACTACATGGGTCTGAAGAAACAGACATAGACAAGTGGGCGTACGCCCGTGCGGCCACGGAACGGGACATCCTGGGCGTGAGGCAAGCTGTCCGGCTACGGTCGTCGACGGACCTTCGACCGGGTGGACCGTGTGTCGTCTACGTGGAGCACGATCGGCGGATCAAGAGGCTTGGGAAGCCAGGCACGATTCCCGTCGCTGGACACGTCGGCTTGGACGACTTCCTGGCCCCCTAGCGGGATCGCTTCCCAGGAGAGCCTCCCCAGGAGAGCAGAAAGGCATGTCGCGCAGTTGCCGTGCTACCCCCGTTGTGAAGAGCGACCGACCCACGTGAAATGGGCCGAGATGGGCCCGGGAGCCTGCTCTTGGGCACCTCACACCGATTGGGGACGGCATGGGGAATGTGGTTTGGAAGGCGCTGCTCGTGACGGTGACTGCGACCGTGTTCGCCGGCGCGTGCAGCCCGACCACCGCAGATCCCGATGGATCACCGACCCAGGGCAGCCCGGCGACGTCGACGCCGACTGCGATCGCCCCGGGGTCAGAGTGCCGGGTGCAACGAAGGCGTGTCTCCTGGATCGCGGTCCGAGTCGTTCCGACACGATGGGATCGAGCGCACGTACGACATCGTCGTACCGGAGACGGCACAGGGCGTGGCGATGCCGCTCGTGTTGAGGTTCCCGGGCTTCACCAATCCGAGCGAAGACCAAGCCGTCAGGTCAGGCCTTGCGGCGCGTGCCCCCGCCGACGGATTCGTCGCCGTCTTCCCACAAGGGTCCGACTTCGAAGGACAACCCCTTCCTATTTCAACCTCGAGACGGCCGACGATCCATCGCTCGCCGACGACGTCGGGTTCACTGCTGAGATCCTCGATCGCGTCGAGGCCGACCTGTGCATCGATCGGAGCAAGATCTTCGTGTCGGGATTCTCCAACGGAGGCATGTTCGCGGCCACACTCGGGTGTGCGCTGGGCGATCGGGTCGCCGCGGTCGCTTCCGTGGCCGGGGTCCACCTGTTGCCCGACTGCCGTGGGCGCCCGATGCCGATCATCATCACGCACGGAACCGCCGACGACGTGATCCCCTTGTCGAAGGGCGATATCGGATCGGCTTCTGCGGACCTGATCCGTTAATTCGGTGGGAACGAAGCGCAGCTCCGGATGTCCGCGGCCGTCACCGGGACGTCGGTCAGGTCCTGGGCAGAGTCGTGGGCGAGACGGAACGGATGCAGCCTCATCGACCCGGCCATGGAGTCGGCCGTGGAGTCGGATCCGTGGTCGAGACGACGGCGTATCGGAAATGCCGAGCGGGAGGCGACGTGGTACTCCTGGTGATCGAGGGGGTGGACCACGATTGGCCCCTGAGCCCTGGACCGGACGCGGCAGCTCAGGCGCTCTCATTCTTCGCGAGTCACCCGTTCCCCATCGATGAGCTCAGCTGATACGCGGCCCTTTCGTCACAGAGCGCCCGGATCGCATCCCTTCCCGGCGGCGCCGCGCCGATCACTGTCTTCCATGGATGGGGAGTGCCACGCAGTCCCGAAACGGGACCTGCCAGAGAGAGCGATCTCGACGACGTCGTCGCGTGCCTTAGGCGGCAGACGCGGCGCTGGGCCTTCCACCGGAACCGATCCGAGAGGAGTTGACCTGGCTCTGGCGCCTTCCGACGATCGACCTGGAACGCGACACCAGGAACTGCGGATGGTGACACTGTCATCGCCTACGGGGAGGCGACCTGGAAGCACCCGGATGAGGGCGGGCCTCTTGGCCTCTCCGTCCCAGTCCACCCTGACTACCGCGGCGCGGGCATCGGGTCCTGGCTCCCGGCATGGGCCGAGGGACTCGCGAGCGAGCGGGGGTCCGATGGCGTGCGTACCTGGGCGGCCGACCGCGACGCGTCGGCACAGGACCTCTTGCGTTCCCGGGGCTACGTCCACGTCCGCTCGGCGTTCACGATGCGCAAGGATCTTGAGGCCGACGAAGACCCGGGGCCACCTCCGGCCGGGGTCAGGATCAGGCGGTACGAGGACGCCGACGAACGCGTGCTGTACGAGGTGGATCAGGCGTCGTTCGCCGAGCACTGGGGCTTTCGCCCGATGTCCTTGGAGAGTTTCAACGAGGAACTGCACGGCGAGGGCTGGGACCCCTCACTGGTGTTCCTAGCCCAGGCGAGCGGAACGACGGTTGGGTACGTCGTGTCGTTCCTCTTCGAGATGTGCGGATACGTGGGCGACCTGGGGGTCTTGAAAGAGTGGCGCCGTCACGGGATCGGCACGACGCTGCTTCGTCGCGCGTTCGCCGAGCTAGCGGGCCGGGGTAGCCGGGAAGTCCGGCTGGGCGTGGATACCCAGAACGTCCACGGCGCTGTCGCCGTGTACGAAGGTGTGGGGATGAGCGTGTTCCGTCGCTACGACGGGTTCGACATCGGGACCAGCGAGGCGGCTGAGCAGACCGGCGGTGTCGGGGCCAGTTGACTCGTCGCGGTGCGGCAGGCGCTTCGAGCTGAAGGGGAACCGCGTGGCGGAACACGAAGTGGTCTGGTGGGAGATCGAGTCGCCGGACCCGGACCGCACGCAGGGCTTCTCCAGGGACATGTTCGGCTGGGGGTTCCGTCGGGCGTTCGACGAGCCCAACTCGGAGTTGGGACGTCGATACTGGATCGTCGAACGCGGCGGCGCCGAGATCGGAGGGCTGCAGGAGTCCCCACCGACCGCATCGCCGGCGCACGCCGGGGTGCGCTTGTACGTGGAGGTGGACGACCTCGAGGCGACGCTGTTACGAGCCGTCGAGCTCGGCGCGACCCGCAAACGCGGCCGGACCTTCCTCGGGACCGACGACTTCTGGTTCGCGAACGTGCGAGATCCCATAGGGGACCTCGCTGAGGAAGCTGGACCAGCCGGCCGCCGCCCAACTAGTCGCCTATGAACCCCATCCTCGGCGAACTCGACACATCCGATCGACGACTGCTCCGGCGGCGCGCGATGCCGAGCTTCACGCCGCCGATGCTGGCCTCGCTGACGAAGCACTTCTCCGACCCGGCGTGGATCTTCGAGGCCAAGCTCGACGGACAGCGCTCACTGTTGTGGAGGCGCGGATCGAAGGTACGGCTGATCACCGGAACGAGAAGGACCGCACGTCGCACTACCCCGATCTCGTCGAGGCCGTGACTCGCACGACACCGCGGCGATGATCGCCGACGGTGAGATCGTGGCGTTCCAAGGCGATGTGACGTCGTTCTCGCAGCTGCAGGCTCGCATGCAGAACGCGCGCCCCAATCCGGCACAGATCGCCGCCGTGCCGGTCTTCTACTACCTGTTCGACGTCGTGTGGTTCGACGGCTACGACTTGTCGGCGTGCCGTTGCTCGCGCGGAAGTCGATACTGCGCGGCGCCCTCGCGTTCGACGACGCGCTCCGGTTCTCCGAGCACCTGGACGAGGACGGCGAGGTCGCGTTCAGAGCGGCGTGCGAGCGAGGCTGGGAAGGCCTGATCGCGAAGCGGGCCTCGCCCTACACGCACGGCCGCTCCACCGACTGGCTGAAGTTCAAGTGCGTGAACGAGCAGGAGTTCGTCGTGATCGGGTGGACCGAGCCGCAGGGCTCACGGTCGGGCCTCGGCGCGTTGATCGTCGGCTACCACGAGGACGGCTGGCTGCGGTTCGGCGGGAAGGTCGGCACGGGCTTCGGCAAGCGCGAGCTGAACTCGCTCACGAGCGGCTCGGGCCGCTCGAGCAGGCCGAGCCCCCCGTGACCGAGACGAAGGGGTTGCCGATGAAGGGCGTGCACTGGGTGCGGCCCGAGCTCGTCGCGGAGATCGGGTTCAGCGAATGGACCGACGACGGCAAGCTGCGTCATCCGCGCTACCTCGGCCTGCGGGACGACAAGGCGCCGAACCAGGTCGTCCGCGAGCGGGCCTAGGAGACGAGATGGCACCGTAAGGTCGGTGACGGGGCAGGAGGTCGACATGCAGATCGGATCGGGCATCCATCGCGTCGGAGATCGCAGCCTCGTCAATGCCTATCTCATCGCGGAGGCGAACAAGGTCACCCTCGTCGATGCAGGGATCGCCGGCCTGTACCGCGACCTCCCGAAGAGCTCGCGTCGAGGGCCGAACGATCGAGGACGTGCGCGCCCTGGTATTGACCCACGGCCACAGCGACCACGTCGGCTTCCCCGAGCGGCTCCGCACCGAGCGACACGTCCCGGTATCGGTCCACGAGGCCGACGCGGCGCTCGCTGGGGCGAGGTGCCGAACCCTTCGAAGGGTCTCGGTCCGACCAAGGCCGGTCCGGTGCTCGGGTTCCTCTGGTTCTCGCTGGTGCGTGGCGGCCTTCGGACCCGTCACCTCGGTGAGGTCTCGACGTTCGGTGACGGCGCGACCCTCGACGTGCCCGGGAGCCCGGTCGTCACCCTCACGCCCGGCCACACGCCCGGCAGTGCCGTGCTCCATTTCCGGTCGCTCGGTGCGCTCTTGATCGGCGACGCGTTCGCGACCTACGCGGTGACGACTGGCGCCCGGGGCCCGGGCGTCGCTCCGTTCACCGCCGACGCCGCACAAGCGGTCGAGTCGCTGGCGCGGATCCAGGACATGTCGTCGGACCTCGTGCTCCCGGGACACGGCGATCCCTGGACAGGAGGCGTCGAGGAAGCCGTTCGGCTGGTGCGCGAGTCCGCTGCGCCGAACGTTCAGGGCTGAGGCTGGCTCCGACCTTGCGACTAGAACTGCAGAAGCAGGTTCGAACGATGGGCCGATCGAACAGCTCGACCAGGTCGGGCCACCGTTCCTTCGTGACCGGGTGCACTTCGAAGCCCATCGGACATCGGTCTTCGCACGCCACCTCAGGTCGCCGATACGCGGCAGCATGCCCCCTTGCGCCGCGGGTCTAGCGGGACCTAGGCTCGCTCTGGGTTCTGTTCTGGGAGAGGACATGGTTGGCGTCGCGGCTTTCGCCGATGCTGGAGCACACATGAACAGGTCGCGAACGACGTCCGCGCGGGGTCCACCGACACCGTGCGCAACTGAGTCAAGACGAGCTGGGCAGAGGCAACCACCTTGCGGCCTGGCAGAGGCCGGACCTCGATTTCACGGCCGAGATCCGTGCTGCGTTAGGTCGCCACGCTGAGGAGGGGTCATGGGCACCAGCGGCGACACCGCATCCGAGATCCGGTCGTTCCAGGTCGAGACTCCGCAGGAAGAGATCGACGACCTGCGCCGGCGCATCGCCGCGACGCGCTGGCCCAACAAGGACTCGTCGCCGATCGGTCGCAGGGCGTGCAGTTGGCGACGCTCCAGGCGCTCGCCCGCTACTGGACGACCGAGTACGACTGGCGCAAGTGCGAGGCGCAGCTGAACGCGCTGCCGCAGTTCTCGACCGAGATCGACGGGTGGATATCCACTTCATCCACGTCAGGTCCCGGCACGAGAAGCGTTGCCGCTGATGATGACGCACGGCTGGCCCGGCTCGGTAATCGAACTGCTCGAGACCGTCGGCCCGCTGACCGACCCGACCGCGCACGGCGGAGCGCCGAGGACGCCTTCCACCTCGTGCTGCCGTCCTTGCCCGGCTACGGCTTCTCCAGCGAGCCGGCCGAGTCGGCGGGACGCCGCCCGCACGGACGCGCGTGGGCGGAGCTGATGGCGCCGCCTCGGCTACCCCGCTACGTCGCCCAGGGCGGCGACGTGGGCGCCTCGTCACCGACCTGATGGGTCGCCAGGCGGTCGAGGGTCTGGTCGGCTACCACCGAACCTGCTCACGGCGGTGCTCGCGGTCGGCGATCAACTGCCCAAGGAGTCCGAACAGGAACGTGCAGCGGCCGAAGCGGTCGCGATGTTCAGGCAGGACGGCTCGGCTACTTCCTCGAGATGGCGACGCGGCCGCAGACGATCGGCTACGCCCTGCTGGATTCCCCGGTCGGCCTGGCCGCCTGGTTGCTCGACCACGACACGGACAGCTACTACAAGATCTCGAGGCGTTCGTCCACGGGCGCCGTCGGGCAACCTCACCCGGGACAACATCGTCGACAACATCACGCTCTACTGGCTGACCGGCACCGAGCGTCTCGGCGGCCCGGTCGTACTGGGAGGACGCACGGGCGCTGGCCGCAGCGCTCGCGAGCGGCCAGCCTCC
Source organism: uncultured Actinomycetes bacterium (assembly GCA_963744515.1). Classification (GTDB taxonomy): domain Bacteria; phylum Actinomycetota; class UBA4738; order UBA4738; family HRBIN12; genus DASSJM01. Next base: position 154,259 of record CAVUTN010000003.1, read on the forward strand.
TCCGCGGTCGCGCGTGCCGGCGGCTTCACACGTTCCCCGGCGAATCGGCGTCGCCCAGGAGCTGGGTCGAGGCGGTCTACCCCGGCCTCGCCTACTTCGGCGAGGCCGACCGGGGCGGCCACTTCGCCGCCTGGGAGGAGCCGGAGCTCTTCGCCGAGGATGCGCGCCGCGTTCCGCTCGCTGCGCTGATGACGCCTTTGTCTTCGGGCGCTCTTTTCTGAAGGAGGTTCGAGGCGAGGACACCGACCACCAACTCTGAGGCGTTCGCGTTCACGTTCGGCTGATGGAGGGATTCTTCTGCATGGGGAAGTCACGGCAAGCCGGAGCGACGACCCGGGGGAAGCCGCCTGAGCCATCGGAGAGCCAGGCAGACATAACGAGGATTGGATTCGGCGCGTGATGCCGAGATTGTGCAGCACCCATCGTCGAGCGGCTGAACAAGTGAATTATCCACAAGACAACACACAGGAGCTCCGTTACGCCATCAAATGGAAAGAAAGGCTTACTACGGGGTTGCCAACTGAGGATTCGTCTCAATCAGAGATGGTCGCCTACGACGTGTCCGTGAATGTCGTCTTCTTCGGCGGCGTGGATTTCGACGCTCCACCGCCGCTTGGAACCACGGATCCGAGCCGTTACGTCAAGCTGACGAGCCTGGAGGATGCGCAGGAACCCTAGATCCAAGAGTGGATCGAGCAGGCCGGGCGCGTGCCGGGTTGGAACTGAGGATCCGGCGATTCCTTCCGCCCCGCACGGCCCGCTAGGCTCTCGGCATCTCGAAAAGCGGGGGTGCGGACATCAGCGAGCGGCGTGTTCCTGAAGCGCAGTTCCAACTAGCGAGATGAGCACGTATCTCGCGTGGCTGCGGACGGCGCTCGCACTCGTCGCATCCGGCGTCGCAGCCGCACGGCTCCTGGCCGGGCAGACGCTCCATTGGGCGTGGGAGACGGTTGGGTCCTGCTAATCCTGGCGGGTGTCGTGACCGCTGCCCTCGCACGGCGCCGGTGGCGAGCCATGGACGCCGCGATCCGGGCAGGTGAACCCTACCGGCTCCGGGCATCGCCGTGATGATCGCGGGCGTCATCGTGCTCTGCGGGCTCATCACCACCGCGCTCCTGCTCGGAACGGACCCGGGGCAGGTTCCATGACCGACTCGGAGGACTTGACGGCTGCCGACTTCCTGACCGGTGGCGCGTAACAAAACCGCGGCTGAGGAGACAGAGTCTGCGAGGAGGAGATGAGATGGACAACTCGAAGCACCAGCCCACGACCATCCGCAGACCGAGGAGGAACGGCGCACCCGCCTGACCCCCAGCAGTACGAGGTGCTGCGGAACAAGGGGACGGAGCGGCGGTTCACGGGCGCGTATGCGTCGACGAAGGAGCCCGGTGTCTACCGGTGCGCCGGATGCGGGGCCGCGCTCTTCAGCTCAACGACGAAGTACGAGTCGGGACCGGTTGGCCGAGCTTCTGGGAGCCGGTTCGAAGCCGGGGCCGTCGACCTGCACGACGACCGCACCCTCTGGATGCATCGCACGGAGGTCACCTGTGCGCGATGCGGCGGCCACCTCGGACATGTGTTCCCGGACGGACCGCGGCCGACGGGGGATCCTACTGCATCAACTCGGTCTCGCTGGAACTCGAGCCGGAGCCCCACGAGGAGTAGGCGAAGCGAACCGAAGAGGTCCAGTGGAGCTGCGAGGTCTGCCGTCGGCCAAGCGACCGATGTGTCGTTGATCGAGTCGAAGGCGCTGGGCGAGTCTCCCGGCGTTCAGCGCCGGCCGATCTGCGGCGGATCAGCGCGGCGCGTCAGGTAGAGCCGGATCGCGAGGCTCGCGCCCGAGGTGATGGCCACCGTGGCGAGGGCTACCGAGGGGCGCCCGAGGATGGCGAACACCGTCACGATGAGCAAGCGCGCATCCCTACCACCGAACAAGAACCCGATCGAACGCTCGGGTGCAGGTGGGAGGCCGAGTGCTGTGATGCGATCCTTGGTGGCCATCGAGAGCATCGCGCCGGTCGTGGCGGCGACGGCGAGCGCAACGGCGACCGACGGATCGGTCCCGGCCTCGATCGCCCAAAGCGCGAGCGCGCCGATCACACATGCATCGGCGAGGCGGTCGAGGACACCGTCCAGGAGTGCCCCCGCCGGACTCGCCCGGACCTGGAGCCTCGCGATCTCCCCGTCGACCCCGTCGAGGAGCGAACCAGCGTGAACGAGGAGCCCGCCGGCGACGCCGGCGCCAATCGCGAGACTCCATGCGCCGGCCAGCGTGACGAGGAAGGCGAAGAGCGAGACGACATCGGGGTGCAAGGGAGGTGCGCGAGGGCCATCGACAGACGGGTCGAGATCGGCCGGTTGAGGTACCGCGCGACCGGGCCGTCGGCGTCCTTCGTCAGCGAGCGGCGCAGGCGCTTGGCGGCGCGGCGGAGGTCCGCCGGCGTGTCGACGTCCTGCCACCACGCGCCTTGGGGGAGCGGTAGGGCCTCGAGCGGATCGGTGCGGGCGAGCTCGGTCACCGCGCCGGCGAGGGAGTCGTCGCCGCGGGCGGCCGCGCGCCGCTGCGCTTCGAAGATCGCCACCGGCAGCAGGAAAGCACCGCAGTCGATCGAGGGGTCCTCGAACTCCTTGGAGAAGGCGATCGCGTGCTCCTCGTGCAGACGCACGCGGGTGCCCTCAGCCCATGCCTCGGGGTCTGGGGCGTGGTCGACCAGGACCCCGTAACCGCTCGCCGACAGCAGCGGCTCGAGTGCGCCTTCGCCGAACACGTGGTCCGTGGTCACGAGCAGGAACGACCCCTCTTCAGCCACGTGAGGCTCGGCCGCAGCGAGCGATGCCCCGTTACCCCTTTCCCAGTTCTCAGCCAGTACGGCACGTGCCCGACCTGGCGCGATCCGGTTCACGACGGTTGCTACGGGGCCGGCCTGGTAGCCGACGACGACGACGACTCGCTCTATCCCTGCCGCAAGCAGGTTACGTACGGCGCGTCCGGCCAGGCTGAGGCCGCCGACACGGACGAGGGCTTTCGAGCCCCCGCCGGTCACGTCGGCAAGTCGTTCCGACCGTCCAGCTGCAAGGACGACGGCGACCCGGGGACGGGCGAGCCTGTCTTCGCCCGCCTGAGCCGCAACCCTCGGCCCGGTCTGGGCGTCCTCGGAAAGAGTGTCGGACATGCGCCCCCCGCGGCCGTCACTACGACCACTTCGAAGCATCCTCGCGGCGGAGCGCTCTGGCAACTCTGTTGCTTCCGTCGTCTCTTCTAGATCGCCCTGGTAGGCCGGGGCTATCGCTCCTGTTGGCCTCCGGGCGAAGCGAGCGAACGCCGAAGTGCATCCACCACGTGGAACCGGAGAGGCTCGTCGGATTCCCAGTACTCGTTGAGGACGTCGGCCATCCTCTGTCCGTCCGGGCGTTCGCGGAATCTGGCCGGATCAGACGTCTACTCGGATGATGGAGGGGGCCGTCAGGTCCCGAAGGAATAGATCCGTCGCTCTTCGACGCTCAAGCGTGAGACGTGACGTATCGCACGCCTCCTCAGGTCGCCCATACGCGGCAAGTATCCTTCCGCCCGATGCGGCGGGCAACGTCGCTGCGCTCTCGAGCACCTTCTCCCGGAGGGTCGTGCAGCGATAGGGTTGGACCGACTTCACACGACCGGAAGGAGGTCGGCATGGCGTCGATTTCGGAGCGCGAGACCAGGGAGATCGAGGCGGCCAACGCCGCCGGCACCACCCCGGTCGTCTTCATCCACGGCCTCTGGCTGCTGCCGAGCAGCTGGGACCGACTGGGCGGACCTCTTCGAAGCAGGCCGGGTACGCACCGCTCGACGCCGGGCTGGCCGGACGATCCGGAAACGGTCTGAACAGGCGCGGGCGAACCCGGATGTCCTCGCCAAGAAGACGCTCGAAAGCAGGTGGCCGACCACACGGCCGACGTCATCGGCAAGCTCGACGAGAAGCCCGCCGTGATCGGGCACTCGTCCGGCGGATTGCTCGCCCAGATCCTCGCCGGCCGTGGGCTCTCGGCAGCGACGGTTGCCATCGACCCGGGCGTCTTCCGCGGCGTCCTGCCGCTGCCGCTCTCCTCGCTCAAGGCGGCTGGACCTTTCCTGGTGAACCCCGCGTATCGAGGCCGCGCCATCCCGCTCACCTTCGACCAGTTCCGGTACGGCTGGACGAACGCCCTCGATGAGGACGAGGCGAAGCGCCTCTACGACACCTACCACGTGGCCGGATCCGGGGATCGCCCTGGCCCAGATGGCCGATTCCAACCTCAACCCCTGGACCGAGTCGAAGGTCGACACGAAGAACCCGATCGTGGCCCGCTGCTGATCCTCGACGGGGAGAAGGACCACACGGTTCCCTGGGCGATCGCCAACGCCTCGTACAAGCGGCAGAAGCGCAACCCGGGCGTCACCGAGATCAAGCAGATGCCCAACCGCGGCCACGCGCTGACCATCGACCACGGCTGGCAGGAGGTCGCCCAGACCGCGCTCGACTTCGTCAAGAGGTTCGTCCCGGCCAAGCCGGGCTAGCCCGCCTACGATCTGTTCGCCGGGTATCTCTCAGCCGACGTGGTTCGAGGCGCTACCAGCGTTCGACCGCATCCACGAGCGCGTCGATGTCGGCGGTCGTGCGGGCGAGGACGATGGCACCGTCGGCTCCGGCCTCGCGCCAGCGCGCCCAGGTCTCGCGCGGGGCGTTGACCCAAGGGCTGTCGGCGATCCGCTCGTCGCTCAGCCAGTCGCCTTGGGAACCGACGAGGACCCGCTGATCGGCACGTAGCCGGCCGCTCTCCTCGAGTGACTCGAGGTACGCGGGCAGATTGGCCTCGAGATTGACGTCGAAGGCGGTCCAGCCGTCCCCGATCCGTCCCGCCAGACGGGCGCCGGCTGCCGTCTCGCCGCCGATGATGATGGGCGGCGGTGGTACCGGAACCGGGTGGGCGTTCGCCTCGCGGAGCGGGTAGAACGGGGACGATCGGGTCACGGGGCCACCCGTCCAAAGGGCGCGCAAGACCGCCACGGCCTCCGTCAGTCGTGCGACACGCTCGCGGGCCTCGGGGAACTCCATGCCGTAGGCCTCGTGCTCTGCAGGAGCGCCGCCGATCCCGATCCCCAGCACCAACCGACCCTTGCACGCGATCTGCAGCGTGGATGCCATGCGGGCGAGGAGGGCCGGATGGCGGTTCATGACGTTGGCGACGAAGGGGCCGATGGTGACGTGCTCGGTGCTGGCCGCCGCCATCGACAGGATCGTCCAGTTCTCCACGACCGGAACGGTCTCGTCGCCACGGCCGATGAAGTGGTCCCAGGCCCACACCCCGGCGTAGCCCGCCGCATCCAGGCGCCGGGCACTCTCGAGCCACCAACCCGGCTCGGCCCTGATCGTCCGCAGGCAGACGCCGATCGGCAGCCGATCCTGATCGGAGGCGGCAGACTCCACGGCGGCGTTCACCTGGCGACGACGCTCTTCATCGATCGATGAGGATATCTCTCGTCTCGGCGCCCGTTCGGAGTCGTGATAGAACCAACACGATGGCGGAGAGGCTGTCCCCCGAGGACTCCCGCATCCTCGCGCTCGAGTCCAGTTCGATCGTCGGCCACACGTGCAAGGTCGTGATCGCCGAGCGGACCGGCGACGGCGTCACGTACCTCCGCGACCGGATCGCCCGTCGCATCGCGCTCGCGCCGAGCTGTCGGCGGCGGATCGTGATGACTCCCCACGATCTCGACGCGCCGGTGTGGGCAGACGACCCGAACTTCGACGTTCGCCGGCACGTCCGTAAGGTGCCCGTCGCCGGCCCCGTCGGAGATGCGGAGCTGCGCGAGATCGTCGCCAGGCTGATGGCGGAACGGCTGCCGCGCGATCGGCCGCTCTGGGCGATCGACGTCGTCGAGCCCCTCGAGGACGGCACGAGGGCCGTCATCTGGCGCATCCACCACGCGATGGCCGACGGGCAGGCGGCGATGGCGATCGGCTCGGCCCTGCTCTGGAGCGACTCGACCGACCCCGAGCCCGACCCTCCACAGCTTCCCCGCGCCAAGCCGCTGCCGAGCTCGAACAGGCTGATCGCGGCCGCCCTGTCGGACCGGGCCCGCGCGGCCGGTCACACCGCCCGCGGGATCGGGCGCCGGGTCGCGTCGCGGCGCCGTGTGCGGGAGAGCCTCGAGGAGCTCCGCGGCGCCCCGAGCGCGATCCGGCGCGAGCTGGTCCCCGAACCCGGGACCTCGCCGCTGAACGCGCCGGTCGGGCGGACGCGTCAGGTCGCGTTCGTCGACCATCCGCTCGACGCCGTTCATGCCGCATCGCGCGCTCTGGGCGAAGGGGTGACGATCAACGATCTCCTCCTCGGTGTGATCGCCGGCGGGCTGCGCCACTGGCTCGAGGCACGGCACGGCTCGATCGGGCGGCTGCGTGTCCAGGTGCCGGTGAGCATGCATCGAGAGGGTGAGGCGCCCGGCGCGGTCCCGAACCGGGACTCCTTCGTCAACATCGACCTTCCCGTTCAGGAAGCCGACGCCGCTCGGCGCGTGCTGGCCGTCAACGAGCAGATGCGGGCCCGGAAGCAGGATCACGACGCCGAACAGCTCTACACGGTCTTCGCGGACGTCGGGCACGTGTCGAAGCACATGTTCGACCTGGCGCACCGCATCGCGTCGAACCCGCACGTCTTCGCTCTGTCCGTCTCGAACGTGCGTGGTCCCGCGGGCACGCACTACCTCGCGGGAGGGCAGATCCGGCAGGTCTACTCGCTCGCGGAGATCGCCCCGCACCACGCACTCCGGGTCAGCGCGATCTCGTTCGCCGGACGGATCGCGATCGGCCTGTGCGCGGACGGCGACGCGATCCCGGAACTCCCCGAGCTCGCCGAGGGTGTCGAGCGGTCGCTGGTCGAGCTGACCGAGGGCGTCACGGCGTGACGGAGCTCGGGATGCGCACGATCGGGCTCCTCGGCGTGCCGACGAACTCGGCAGGCACGATGGACGGCGTTGCACGCGCCCCACAGGTGTTGCGGGAGGCGGATCTGGTCGACGTCCTCCGCCGGCACGCGGAGGTCCACGACTACGGGGACGTCACGTTGCCCGACCCGTCACCGGCGCGCGACGCGCGGTCGCACGTCATCGATCCGGACGGCCTCGGTGCGCTCGTCGCCCGTGTTCGAGATGCGGTCTCGCCGCTCCTGGAGGACGGCCATCTCCCGCTGGTCATCGGTGGCGATTGCCCCCTGCTGCTGGGGTGTCTCGCCGCGGCCTCGGGACGGGGCCGGGTCGGTCTCCTGTTCGTCGACGGACACGAGGACGCGTACCTCCCCGAGCAGTCCTCGACCGGCGAGGCGGCCGACATGGAACTCGCGTTCGCGCTGGGGATGGCGGACGCATCATGGTCTCCCGAGCTCGCCACCCTGCTTCCTCTCGTCGCGCCTCCCGACGTCCAGATCCTCGGCGCGCGTGACGCGGAGCTCCTTCGCGCCGAGGGTGTCGCGTCGCTGCGTGACCGGGTGGCGCTCGTGGACGGTGAGCGTCTCGCGGCCGATCCCGCCCGGATCACGGCGACGGCCTGCGCGTCGCTTCCCGATCCGTGGTGGTTCCACCTCGACCTCGACGTGCTTTCGACGGATGCGCTTCCTGCGATCGACTACCCGCAGCCCGGAGGCCTCGGCTGGGACGAGCTCGTGGCCGTCGCCACCACAGCCCTGAGCGCCGACCCTCGCGGCTGGGACGTCACCATCTACAACCCCGACCTCGATCCCGAACGGGTCCACGCGCGACGGATCGTCCGGTTCATCGGTTCCGTCATCGAACAGGTATCCGGTCGGCGTTAACGCGTTCGTTACCTGCGGCTCACGCCTTTCCGCTCTCCGTAGGCGCTCAATGCCCCAAACCGGCGAACACGGGGAGGAAGGCGATGAGGGTCGACAGCGGCGACACGGCGTGGGTGCTGACTGCGGCGGCGCTCGTGATGTTCATGACGCCCGGGCTCGCCCTGTTCTACGGCGGGCTCGTACGGGCCAAGAACGTGCTCGGCACCGTGATGCAGTCGTTGATCGCACTCGGCGTCGTCTCGGTCCTGTGGATGCTCGTCGGCTATTCGATCGCCTTCGGACCCGATCACGGCATGCTGATCGGCGGGCTCGACCACCTGGGCCTGCGAGGGATCGGCGCCGAGCCGATCGCCCTGGCGCCGACCATCCCCGCCTCGGCGTTCATGGTCTTCCAGCTGATGTTCGCGGTGATCACGCCCGCGCTCATCGCGGGTGCGTTCGCCGAGCGGATGCGCTTCGGCGGCTACGTCCTGTTCATCGCGCTGTGGTCGGTCCTCGTGTACGCGCCCGTGGCGCACTGGGTCTGGGGAGGCGGATTCCTGGGCCCGGCCGGCCTGGGGGCGCTGGACTTCGCCGGTGGGACGGTCGTGCACGTGAACGCCGGCGCAGCCGCGCTGGCGGCGGCGCTGTACCTCGGGCGCCGGCGCGGCTTCGGGACCGGCGCCCTGCGCCCGCACAACGTGCCGATGATGCTGCTCGGGGCGGGGATCCTGTGGTTCGGGTGGTTCGGGTTCAACGCCGGCAGCGCGCTCTCGGCCGGCGGGCTCGCCTCGAGCGCGTTCGTCGCCACCCACCTCGGCGCCGCCGGCGGGATGCTCGGATGGCTCGTGCCCGAGCGGATGCGGCACGGGCGCGCGACGACGATCGGCGCCGCAACGGGTGCGGTGGCGGGCCTCGTCGCGATCACCCCCGCGTCCGGGTACGTCGCGCCGCTCCCGGCGCTCGTGATCGGCCTCGTCGCGGGCTTCGTGTGCTTCGCGGCCGTCGAGCTGAAGGGGCGGCTGGCGCTCGACGACTCGCTCGATGTCGTCGGCGTGCACCTGGTCGGGGGCATCGTCGGTGCTTTGCTCACCGGGGTGTTCGCGAGCCTGCTGGTGAACCCCGCCGGCGCGGATGGGAGCCTCGCTCAGGTCGGGCGGCAGGCCGTCGCGGTGGGCGTGACGCTGATCTTCTCGTTCGCCGCGACGATGGCGATCTTGCGCCTCGTCGACCGGCTCGTGGGGCTGCGGGTGGACGAGCAGGCGGAGGACGAGGGGCTGGATCGCTCGCAGCACGGCGAGAGCGCCTACGTGTTCGGCGAGGGCGTCAGGGCTTCCCGCCCGGTCGCGTTCGACCCCGATGCCGAGCTCGCCCAGCTCCGGGAGCAGCTGGTGATGGAGGCGACGCGTCGTGCGGTCCAAGCCCTGCGGAGCCCCGATCCGCTGGACTGAGCTCAGCGAAGACCATGAAGGACACGTCGCTTCGGTGACCTCGGTCACAGGCCGCACACGCTGCGACGTGCGAGAACGTCCCCACTGGGATCGAGGAGGCGGATCGGTGCAGCAGATCAGGATCGAGCGGAAGACTCCCATACGAGAGCGCCCCGATCGCTCCGCCGTGCTGCCGCTCGATCCCCGCGACCCGGACATCCTGCGGGCGAAGCTGCTCCTGCGCCGCGGGACCGTCCGACAGCGTCCCCACGGGCTCGGGTGCGTCGCGCCCTCGGTGAGGATCGGTGGCGCCTGAACCACTCGACCGCAGTCCCCCAAGAGTGACCGCCTCAGGTCATCGACCTTCGACGTCGTGGACCGTGTGTC
>CAVUTN010000004.1:0-70340 GCA_963744515.1 uncultured Actinomycetes bacterium
TTGAGCGCCTTGTGCAGCGCGACGAGCGGCCCGGGGCAGGACTGGCCCCGTGCGTCCACGGTGGCGGTGATGACATCCATCGGACGGAACCTCCTTGGGAGCGATCGTGGGGTGGTCGGTGGGGGGTGCGGTGCCGGAGACGAGGCCTAGCGGCCCTCGCCGGGCACCCCGGGACAGCAGCATCGGTCGGGGATCATCGCCCCGACGAGACCACGACAGCGTGTCCGGATCATTGCAACTGCAAATGCTACCGGCGGGATGGGAAATACCGCAACCGGGTTGCCGCGCACATGATCGGGACCAGGGCCGCGACCCGCGTCAGAGCGACCGAACGCGTTCGGGCGGCCACCACACCCACCGAACCCGTGCGCGAACGTGCGCGATCGGCACCGGTCCGAACCGACGGCTGTCGCTCGAAGCCTCGGGTTCGTCCCCCTCGATCCAGACCTCGTCCACCAGCACGCGACCCGTCGGGAGCCACGTCGCCGGGGACGTGGACGACGCGCTTGACGAGCTCGAAGCCGGGACGCTCGGGGTGCTCGACGACGACGACGTCACCGCGTCGCACGCGCCGAACGCGGACCGCGAGCGCCCAGTCGCCGGGTTCGAGCGTCGGACGCATCGACGTCCCGGCCACCTCGACCCGGAACGGCCTCCAGCGCTGGAACCCGTACGCTGCAGCGATACCGGCGAACAGGGCGACGAGGATCACCTTCCGCGCTTGCGTACCCCGGTGGTAGGTTCGGGTCACGGAACACCCATCGTCCGAAGGAGGGAACGCATGCTGGAAGCTTTGCTCAGACCGCGACGCATCGTCCATGCGCATTGCGACCTGCCCTGCGGGATCTACGACCCGGCGCAGGCCCGCGTGGAGGCCGAGTCCGTGAAGGCGATCCAGGCCCGGTACCAGGACGCGGAGAAGTTCAAGACCGCCGGCGAGAGCGTGGAGGACTATCGGACCCGCGCGCTGGCGATCAAGGAGGCCCGGGCGGATCTGGTCAAGGAGCACCTGTGGGTGCTGTGGACCGACTACTTCAAGCCCGAGCACCTCGAGAAGTACCCGCAGCTCCACGAGCTGTTCTGGAACGCGACGAAGGAGGCGGGCCTGGCCAAGAAGGCGCAGGACCCCGCGCAGGGCCAGAAGCTCCTGGACTCGATCGACGAGATCGGCAAGATCTTCTGGGAGACCAAGTCGTAGGCAACGGTTCCGAACGGGAAGGGCGGGGCGACCGGCTCCGCCCTTCGTCGCGTCCGGGTTCGGCCCACGGGTCCGCTCCCTAGACTGACCGCGTGAAGGACATCGGTCTGGTCGGCGTGCCCTTCAGCGGGAAGTCGACCCTGTTCACCGCGCTCACGCGGACCGGTGGTCACGGCGGCCAGGCGAACCACGCGATCGTGCCCGTGCCGGACCCCCGGGTCGACGTCCTGACCGAGATGGAGCATTCGCGCAAGACCGTCCACGCGCAGGTCGGGTTCGTCGACGTCCCGGGGGGGACGGCCTCGGCGCAAGCGGTCGCGAAGCTGCGCGAGGCGGACGCGCTCGCGATCGTGGTCCGGTGCTTCGGGCCCGACGCGGAAGCCGGCGTCCGAGGTGGCGGAGGTCCGGGCCGACCTGCTGCTCGCGGACCAGGCCGTGATCGAGCCGGCGCTCGAGAAGGCCGAGAAGCGGGCGCGGGGCAAGCCGACCGCCGAGGTCGACGCGCTCGCCGCGGCGAACGCCGCCCTGCAGGCCGAGACCCCGCTGTCGGACGCCGGGTTGTCCGAGGAGCACCGCCGCGAACTCAAGCCGATCGCGCCACTCACGATCAAGCCCTCGATCGTCGTCGCGAACCTCGAGGAGGGCACCGACGTGCCCGAGGGGCTGCCGGAGGGGACGGTCGGCGTCTACGCCTCGATCGAGGCGGAGACGGCGGAGATGGACGCCGAGGAGGCGCGGGCGCTGCTGGACGAGTTCGGGGTCCACGAGCCCGGGCTCGAGACCGTGATCCGCGCCGGGTACCGCGCGATCGACCTGATCACGTTCCTCACGACCGGGGACGACGAGACCCGCGCGTGGGAGGTCCGCAGCGGCGCGAAGGCGCCCGAGGCGGCCGGCGTGATCCACACGGATCTCGAACGCGGCTTCATCCGCGCCGAGGTGATCTCGTACGACGAGCTGGTGGCGGCCGGCTCGATGGACGCCGCCAAGCAGTCGGGCAAGGTGCGGGTCGAGGGCAAGGACTACCGGTCCGCGAGGGCGACATCCTCCACGTCCGCTTCGCCGTCTAGCCGCTCCGTCACCAGGTTCCTGACCGACGACGCCAGGTATCTCTGGCGACCGACTGGGGACAACCCGGTAGACTCGCGCCCCATGGCGGAGGAGACGTACCGGATCGGTGAGGCGGCCTCGATGCTCGGCGTGCGCGTGGAGACGCTGCGCCGATGGGAACGCGAGGGCAAGCTCACCACGACCCGCACCTCCGGCGGTCAGCGCAGGGTCGCGGCCGCGGAGGTGGCGCGGCTCCTCGCCGCGGGTCGCGAGCGACCCGAAGATCACCTCTGCCAGCGTTCGCAACCGGTTCCCCGGCACGGTCACCGAGGTCAAGCGCGACAAGCTCGCGGCGACGGTCGAGATCCTCGCGGGCCCGCATCGCATCCTCGCGTTCGTCACGCGGGAGGCCGTGGACGAGATGGGTCTCGAGCCGGGGATGCGGGCCGTCGCCACCGTGAAGGCCACCAACGTGATGCTGGAGGTGGACGAGTGAGGAAGACTCGCTGATCGTCCTCGCGACTCCGCGGTGCTGCTCCTGGCCGCCTGCAGCGACTCGAACGACGGACGGTGGCACGCCGGGGGCGGCGACGCGCGCAGTCGGGCGGCGCCGAGGCCGAGCTCACCGTCTCCGCCGCTTCCTCACTCACGGAGGCGTTCGGGGAGATCGGGGACGCGTTCGAGGCGGCGAACCCGGGCACCACCGTGACCTTCAACTTCGGACCCTCGGACGGGCTCGCGGGCCAGATCAACGAGGGCGCGCCCGTCGACGTCTTCGCCTCGGCGAGCCCGACCTGGATGGACTCGGTGCAGGACGACGGGCCGGGCGTGACGGGCCGAGCGGACTTCGCGCAGAACCGGCTCGCGATCATCGTGCCGGCGGACAACCCGGCCGGCATCGAGGACCTGAACGACCTGACCGAGGACGACGTGCAGCTCGTCCTCGCCGCCGAGGGCGTGCCCGCGGGCGACTACGCGCGCGAGATCTTCCAGAACGCGGGGATCTCCAAGGCGGCGCTCGCGAACGTCGTCTCCAACGAGGAGGACGTGAAGGCCGTGATCACGAAGGTGATGTCGGGAGAGGCGGACGCCGGCGATCGGGTACGTCACCGACGTGACACCCGACATCGCGGACCAGGTCACGCTCATCCCGATCCCCGACGAGGTGAACGTCATCGCGACCTATCCGATCGCGGTCGTGAACGGGACCCAGGAGGCCGACCTCGCGCAGAGCTTCGTCGACTACGTCCTTGGCGACGGACAGCAGACGCTCGCCGAGTACGGCTTCCTCCCCCCTCCGTAGGGGGCGGATCCCGGCCGGCTTCGTCGTCCTCGCGGCGCTCGGCGTCGCCCTCGTCGCGCTGCCCTTGTTGGGGCTGGTGCTGCGGACGCCCTGGTCCCGCATCGGCGAGATCCTCACGAGCGAGACGGCGCTCGCGGCCCTGCGGCTGTCGCTGATCGTCGCGACCACCGCGGCCGCGATCTCGTTCGTCCTCGGGTTCCCGCTCGCCTGGGTCCTCGTGCGCAGCACGTTCCCCGGCAAGACCCTCGTCCGCGCGGTCGTCATCCTCCCCCTGGTCATGCCGCCGGTGGTCGCCGGCGTCGGACTGCTCGCGGCCTTCGGCCGGCGGAGCGGCCTCATCGGATCGTGGCTGTACGACTGGTTCGGCATCCAGCTCACGTTCACGACCGCCGCCGCGGTGCTGGCGGCCACCTTCGTCTCGTTCCCCCTCGCGGTGCTCGCCCTCGAGGCCGGCCTTCGGGGCCTCGACGAGCGGCTGGAGGACGCGGCGGCGACCCTCGGCGCCTCCCGTTGGTACGTCCTGCGCCGGGTGACGCTGCCCCTGATGGGTCCGCAGATCGCGGCCGCGCTGGTGCTGTCGTGGGCGCGGGCGCTGGGCGAGTTCGGCGCGACGATCACGTTCGCGGGGAACCTGCAGGGACGGACCCAGACGCTGCCGCTGGCCGTCTTCGAACAGCTGCAGACCGACACCGACGCCGCGTTCGCCGTCTCGATGCTGTTGATCCTCCTCGCGTTCGCCGTGATCCTCGCGCTCCGGGGTCGGTTCCTCCGATGACGCTCGTGGTCGACGTCACCGCCCGGCGCGGGGCGTTCGAGGTCCGGGCGGCGTTCGAGGCCGAGGCCGGTCGGACGGTCGCGCTCCTCGGGCCCAACGGCTCCGGGAAGTCGACGCTCGTCTCGACGATCGCCGGCCTGCTGCCTCCGGTCGAGGGGACGATCGCGCTCGACGACCTGGTCCTGGACGACGCCGCGAGCCGTGTGCACGTCCCGCCCGAGCGACGGCCGATCGGCGTGGTCTTCCAGGAACTCCTGCTGTTCCCGCACCTGTCCGCGACCGAGAACGTCGCGTTCCCGCTCCGAGCGCGCGGCGTACCCAAGCCGGAGGCGCGCGAACGCGCGTCCGGGCTCCTCGAGCGGCTCGGTCTCGCGAAGCGCGCCGACGCGCGACCGCGCGATCTCTCCGGTGGCGAGGCGCAACGGGTCGCGCTCGCTCGCGCGCTCGTCGTCGAACCCGGCCTGCTGCTCCTGGACGAACCGCTCTCGGCGCTCGACGTCGGCGCGCGCATGCGCGTTCGGGAACTCATCCGGGACGAGCTCGCGAGCTTCCCCGGTGTCCGCGTGATCGTGACGCACGACCCGGTCGAGGCCTCGGTGCTCGCCGAACGCCTGGTGCTGCTCGAGGACGGCAAGGTGTCGCAGACCGGGACGCCCGACGAGATCCGCGCCGCGCCGCGGTCCCGGTACGCCGCGGACCTCGTCGGCGTGAACGCGTTCCGCGGGATCCTCGAGCCGCTCGAGGTGGGTGCCGGGTTGCTGGTGACGGGGGACGGCGACATCGTGGCCCCCTGGCCCGAAGGGTTCGACGGGCGGCGAGGTGATCGGCCTGCTCCGTCCCGCCGACGTCACGCTCTCGCTCGACCTGCCGGACGGGTCGGCTCGCAACGTCGTGCAGGGGCGCGTGACGTCGATCTCGGTGGAAGGGGACCGCGCCCGCGTGCGCATCGCGAGCGCGCCGCCACTCATCGCGGAGGTCACCCTCGCATCGGTGGAGCGGCTCGGGCTGCGTGACGGCGTCATCACCTGGGCCTCGTTCAAGGCCGTCGAGGTGGAGATCCTGATCCCGTGACGCGACCGTCCGTCGGGCACGACCTCCCGTCCTAGCGGGACCGAACACGTATCCTTGACCACCCATGGCCGAGAACGAGCCCGCGCATCACGCCGCCCGCGGCGAGCCCGACGGCGTCGCGCTCCGAACCCCCGACCCCGCGCCGCTGCTGCGGCGCGCCCGGCTCGATCGAACCCGACCCGCGCGGCGACGCGCCCGACCGCGACGGCGAGTCCGACGCGGGGCCGGCGGACGAGGACCGGGGCTCGGCGGGGCGCCGCTTCATCGGCTCGACGCCGTTCCTGATCTTCGTCGCGCTCGCGGTCGCGATCCTGGTCAAGACCTTCGTGATCCAGGCCTTCTACATCCCCTCCGAGTCGATGGTCCCGACGCTCGAGGTCGGCGACCGCGTCTTCGTGAGCAAGTTCATGTTCGACGGCGGGGACGTCGCGCGCGGCGACGTGATCGTGTTCGAGAACCCGAACGCGGCCGAGCTCCCCGACCGCAGCGGCATCAGCAGCGTCCTGCACTGGCTCGGCGAGGGCGTCGGGCTCGCGCAGCCCGAGAACGAGGACTTCATCAAGCGCGTGATCGCGCTGCCCGGCGAGACGATCGAGATCCGTCACGACGTCGTCTACATCGACGGGGAACCGCTCGACGAGCCGTACCTGACCCAGGCGGCCAAGGACGCGACCGGCGACTACCCGCTGCACACCGTCCCCGACGACGCGCTCTTCGTCATGGGCGACAACCGCGGCAACTCGGCGGACAGCCGGTACGGTCTGGGCTTCGTCCCGCTCGACAAGGTGATCGGCAAGGCGTTCGTGCTGATCTGGCCGCCGTCGCACATCGGCGGGATCGGACTAGCCGAACGGCGCGAGCGCTCAGACGGGCGCCGGCGGCGCGCCCGGACCCACCGGCCGTTCGGGCGGCAGGAACAGGCGGGCGAACGACCAGACCAGCGCCGCGATCCCGAACGACGCCAGCCACACGATCAGCGGCGGCGGGTAGAGCGCGAAGAACTCCTCGGGCCGCCGGGATCGCCATCACGAGCCCGAACAGCGCGGGCATCGCCCACACGAGCGCGAGCCGCCAGGTCGTCAGCGGGGCCGCGATGATCGTGAGGACCAGGAACCCGATGTAGAGCAGCACCATCGTGGCGGCGGTCCGGGCCTCCGCCAGCGAGATCCCCGGCTCCTGCTTCGCGAGCACGTAGCCGAGGAAGGTCGCGATCGCGGCGAGCGAGCCCGCGGGGATCGTGAACCGCAGGACGCGCGCGAGGAACCCGGGCCGGGCGCGTTCGTCGTTCGGCGCGAGCGCGAGGAAGAACGACGGGATCCCGATCGTGAGCGCGCCGATCAGCGTCAGCTGCCGCGGGAGGAACGGGAACTCCAGTCCCACCACCCCGACGCCGAGCGCGATCAGCATCGCGTAGACGGTCTTCGTCACGTACAGGTTCGACGTGCGTTCGATGTTGCCGAGCACGCGGCGGCCCTCGCCCACCACCGAGGGCATCGCGTCGAACGTCGAGTCCAGCAGCACGAGCTGCGCGACCGCGCGCGTCGCCGAGCTCCCCGAGCCCATCGCGACCCCGATGTCGGCGTCCTTCAGCGCGAGGACGTCGTTCACGCCGTCGCCGGTCATCGCGACGACGTGTCCTCGAGACTGGAGCGCCTCGACCATCGCGCGCTTCTGCTGCGGGGTCACTCGCCCGAAGATCGCGTGCGTCTCGAGCACCTCGGCGAGCTCCTCGCCGCCTTCCGGGAGCGCCTTCGCGTCGAACGGCGCGTCGGCGCCCGGAAGGCCCACACGCCGGGCGACCGCGGCCACGGTCTCGGGGTGGTCGCCGCTGATGACCTTGACGTCCACGCCCTGCCGGGCGAAGTACGCGAGCGTGGTCGACGCCGTCTCCCGAACCCGGTCGGTCAGGATCACGAACGCGACGGGGACGAGCCGTTCCGGCGTGCGATCGGTTCCGATCGGGGCCTCGGTGCGGCCGAGGAGGACCACGCGCCGTCCGGCCTCGGCGTGTGCGCGCGCCTTCGCGAGGTGGGCGTCGTCGTCCGGCGAGCCCAGCAGCACGTCGGGCGCGCCGAGCACCCACGTCCCCCTGGTTCCGAAGTCGGCGCCGCTCCACTTGCGGGCGGACGAGAACGGGACGGTCGAGGCGGCGAGCCACCCGTCCGGGCGCGTCGGGGAAGCCCTCGCGGATCGCGAGGAGGGTGGCGTTCGGGTGGGGTTCGGCGGCGGCGAGCGCCGCGAGCGCGTCACGGTGCACGCCGTCCTCGCCGAGCAGCTCGACCTCGTCGACGACCAGACGGCCCTCGGTGAGCGTGCCCGTCTTGTCGATGCACAGGACGTCGACGCGCGCGAGCACCTCGACCGCCGGCAGTTCCTGCGACGAGCACGCGACGCCTGGCCAGCCGGACGACGCCGAACGCGAACGCGACGCTCGTCAGCAGCACGAGACCCTCGGGCACCATCGCGACGGTGCCGGCCACCGAACCGAGGATCGCGCCGCGCAGGCTCGCGTTCGAGCGGAGCTGGCTGACGACGAGCAGCGCCGCGGTCGGGATCAGCAACCACGTGACGATCCGCAGGATCTGGTCGATCCCGCGTCCGCAGCTCCGAACGCGTGAGGCTGAACCGCCGCCCCTGCTCGGCGAGCTGCGCCGCGTACGCCTGCGCGCCGACACGCGTGGCCCGGAACCGTCCGCTCCCCGCCGCGACGAACGACCCCGAGAGCACCTCGTCGCCCGGCGACTTGATCGCGGGCTCGGCCTCGCCGGTCAGCAGCGACTCGTCGACCTCGAGCGCGGCGGCCTCGAGCACCTCGCCGTCGACCACGATCTGATCGCCCGGCTGGAGCTCGAGCACGTCGTCCAGGACGACCTCGGTGAGCGGCAACTCGCGGACCTGGTCGTCGCGGACGATCCGCGCGTGCGGGGACGTCAGCACCGCCAGCGAGTCGAGCGTCCGCTTCGCGCGCAGCTCCTGGTAGATCCCGACGCCCGAGTTCGCGACCAGCACGAACCCGAACAGCGCGTCCTGGATCGGGCCGACGATCAGGGTCACCACCAGGAGCGAACCGAGCAGCGCGTTGAACCGCGTGAAGACGTTGGCTCGGACGATCTGCCCGACCGTGCGCGAGGGCACGGCCGGCACGTCGTTGACCTGGCCGCGCGCGACGCGCTCGGCGACCTCCTGCGCGGTCAGGCCCTCGGCGGTGGGCACGGTGCGCGCTATCGGACGCCCGGGGTGTCTCGCTCGGCTCGCCACCACTCGTCGAGCTGACGGAACGCCTCGTCCTCGTCGAGCGGACCGCGTTCGAGGCGGAGCTCCATCAGGTGATCGAGCGCGCGTCCGACCTCGGGCCCGGGCTCGATCCCGAGGTGCTCCATCACCTGCGTGCCGTCGAGCGGCGGGCGCATCGCGTCGAGGTTCTCCTCCTCGGCCAGGCGCGCGATCCGTTCCTCCAGGTCGTCCTGGAGCGCCTCCAGCTTCTTCGCCTTGAACCGGTTCTGCGTCGTGCAGTCGGCGCGGGTGAGCTGGTTCAGCTTGTCGAGCAGCGGTCCCGCGTCCCGGACGTACCGGCGGACCGCGCTGTCGCTCCACTCGGTGTAGCCGTGGAAGCGCAGGTGCATCTCGACGAGCCGGGCGACGTCGTCCACGACGTGCGCCGGGTACCGGAGCGCCTGGAGGCGTTCGCGAGCCATGCGCGCGCCCACGACCTCGTGGTGGTGGAACGAGACGCCGTCGGGCGTGATCTCACGCGTCCTCGGCTTGCCGACGTCGTGGAGCAGCGCCGCGAGCCGGAGCGTCGGATCGTCCGGGTCGGCCTCGGTCTTCTCGACCACCGCGAACGTGTGGTGCAGCACGTCCTTGTGCTTGTGCACGGGGTCCTGCTCGAGCTGGAGCGCGGCGAGCTCGGGCAGGAACTCCTGCGCGAGGCCGGTCGAGACCACCAGCTCGAGTCCGCGCGAGGGGGCGGACGCGGTGAGCAGCTTGGTGAGCTCGTCGCTGATCCGCTCGGCGGACACGATCTCGAGGCGGTCGTGCATCTGCTCGATCGCCCGCACCACGCGCGGGGCCGGGCCGAGTTCGAGCTGCGCGGCGAACCTGGCCGCGCGGAGCATCCGCAGCGGGTCGTCGGAGAACGCGATCTCGGGGTCGAGCGGCGTGTCGAGCCGCTTGGCCGCGAGGTCCTTCACGCCGCCGAACGGATCGACGAACTCGCCCTCGGGCAGCCGGATCGCCATCGCGTTCACGGTGAAGTCGCGCCGGGACAGGTCGGTCTGCAGGTCCTTGCCGAACGTCACGGCAGGCTTGCGGTGCTCCTCCGCGTAGACCTCCTCGCGGAAGGTCGTGATCTCGAGGACCTGGTCCCCCTTGCGGGCGCCGACCGTCCCGAACTTCACGCCGACCAGGTACAGCCGCTCGGCCCACCCGCGCAGGATCTTCGTCGTCTCCCGCGGGACGGCGTCGGTCGCGAAGTCGAGATCGCTCCCGAGCTCCCGGCCCAGCAGCAGGTCCCGCACCACGCCGCCGACGAGGTAGAGCTCGTGACCGGCCAGGCGGAAACGCTCGCCGAGCTCGGTGGCGATCGGGGGGATCTCGAGGCGCGCGCCGCCGTTCGGACGCGACCGGTCGGCCATGACGGGCTCAGGATACCCCTGCGTCCGAGGCCCACCGCTCACCGAACGCCCCGAGGACCTGCGGTACCGTCCGAACCGTGCGCCCCGCGGAGTGGCTCGGGTTCTTCTGGACGGTGCCGAACACGATCCTCGGGCTCCTGCTCGGCGGGCTCACGTTCCAGGCGCCGCGCGCGCACGGCGGCGCGATCGTGTTCGACCGCGTCCCACGCGGGCTGACCCGGCTGCTCCGATCGATGCACCGGACCGCGATGACGGTCGGGTTCGTGATCGTCGCGGCGGTCCCGGTCGAGGGCCGGCTGCTGCTCCACGAACGCCATCACATCCGCCAGTACATGGTGTGGGGGCCGTTCTTCATCCCCGTGTACCTGCTGTTGGCGATCCCGTTCGGCTACCGCCGGCACCCGATGGAGCGAGCGGCCCGCCGCGCGGCGGGCGAGGAGACCTGAGGACCTAGCTGCGGGTGAGCGTCCCGCGGAGCGCGAGCACGAAGTCGTGCGGGCTCGTCGAGGCGAACCGGGCGTCCTCCTCGGTCACCAGGCCGCTCTCGACCAGCCCCACGAGCGCCTGGTCGAACGTCTGCATGCCGTAGAAGGCACCCTCGCCGATGATGTCGCGGATCTCGATCGTCGCCTCGGGGTCGATGATCCGGTCGTAGACCCGGCCCGTCGCGACGAGCACCTCGACCGCGGGGACGCGACCCTTGCCGTCGGCGCGCGTCACGAGGCGCTGCGACACGATCCCGCGCAGCGCGCCCGCGAACGACGTGCGCACCTCGCGCTGCTGCTGGGCGGGGAACAGGTCGAGCAGTCGGTTGATCGTCTCGGTCGAGTCGATCGTGTGCATCGTCGAGATCACGAGGTGCCCGGTCTCCGCGGCCTGGATCGCCGACAGCGCGGACTCGGGGTCGCGGATCTCGCCGACGAAGATCACGTCGGGGTCCTGCCGCACGACGTGCCGAAGGGCCGCCGCGTACGTATCCGTGTCGAGCCCGACCTCGCGCTGCTGGATGATCGCGCGATCGTCGTCGTGCACGACCTCGATCGGGTCCTCGATCGTCACGATGTGCGCGCGCCGGGTCCGGTTGATGTGGCCGATCATCGACGCGATCGTCGTCGTCTTGCCGGTGCCGGTCGGACCGGTCACCAGGACCAGCCCGCGGCTCGACTCGGCGAGCTCGGCCATCACCGGCGGGAGCATCAGCTCGGCCACCGTCGGGACCTCCGAACGCACCCGCCGGATCGCGAGCCCCACCATCGAACGCTGCCGGAACACGTTGATCCGGAACCGCCCGACGCCCGCCAGCGTGTGGCCGAAGTCGGCCTCGCTCGTGGCCTCGAACTCGCGGCGCTTGTGCTCGGGCATCAGCGCGAGGGCGGCGGCCTCCGTGTCGGCGGCCGACATGGCCCCGAACGCCGTGGGGCTCAGCTCCCCGTCGACGCGCACGAACGGCACGTTGCCCGCCTTCAGGTGCAGGTCGCTGGCGCCCACCTCGACCGTGTGCCGGAGCAGCTCGGTGATCTCCACGTGCCTACTCAGCCTCCCGCTCGTGCTCGTGCCCGTGTCGGTCCTTGGGCCCGGCCTCGACCTCCTCGAGGTCCTCCTTCACTTGTCGGCGCGCCGCCAGGATCTTTGAGCCCCCGATCAGAAGAAGCAGGACGGCGAGCACGACGATGCCGATCGGCGTGAGGTAGCGCTCCCAGCGCTGGTAGCTCGCCCCCAGCGCGTAGCCGAGCACGGAATGGCCGATCCCCCACAGGGTGGCCCCGGCGATGTCGTAGACGATGAACCGGCGCCACTCCATCTGGGCGACCCCGGCCACGATGAACCCGACGCTCCGCACGACCGGGATGAACCGGCCCAGGAACACGGTCTTGCCCCCGTGCCGGCGGTAGTAGCCCTCGGCCGCCTCGAGCCGCTCGGGGGTGACGAACAGCTTGCGCCCGTGGCGTTCGAGGAACCCCCGGCCGTACCGCCGCCCGATCCAATAGCCCAGGTTGTCACCCAGCACGGCCCCGACGATCGCGACGAGCGCGACGCCGGGCAGCCAGAGTTCGCCGATGCGCGCATAGAATCCGCCGATGATGACCAGGGTCTCGCCCGGGACGATGACGCCTGCGCCCACCGAGTTCTCGAGGAACGTCGCCGCGAACACGATGGCGTATCCCCACGGAGGCTCGAGGTACGGGCGGAGGAACTCGATGATCCGGCCGAGCACGGCCCAGTATAGGAAGGGCTCTGCCTCCGACTGATGGAATCCCGCAACGAGGTCTCCGCGGGCGGCGTCGTCTATCGCCGCGAGGGCGACGGGATCGAGATGGCGCTCGCCGCGCGCCGAACGCGACGTGGCGACCTCGCGTGGGGCCTGGCCAAGGGCGCGATCGAACCCGGCGAGAGCGAGGAGCAGGCCGCGGTGCGCGAGGTCCTCGAGGAGACCGGGCTCGAGGTCGACGTGGAGGCCGACCTCGGCGACATCCGGTACTTCTACGTGTGGGAGGGCGTCCGCGTCCGCAAGCGCGTGCACTTCTTCCTGATGCGGATGACCGGTGGGGACGTCGCGGATCACGACACCGAGATGGAGGACGTCCGGTGGTTCCCGCTGCGTTCGGCCGTCAAGCGGGCCGCGTACAAGGGCGAACGCGAGGTCATCGAGCGCGCGGTCGAACGGCTGACGTGACGCCGCTGGAGGCGGCGCTCGGCGTCGCCGTGGGGTTCGCCGCGGGGGTCCTGTCGGGTCTGTTCGGCGTCGGCGGCGGGATCGTCACGACCCCGGCCGTCAACACGATCCTTGGCGGGACCGCGATCCAGGCGATCGCGACGCCGCTGCCGGTGATCCTGCCGACCTCGCTCGTCGGGCTCGTACACCTACGCGAAGGCGGGCGAGGTGAGCTTCCGCGCCGCGCGGTGGGCGGCGATCCCCGGGGTCGGCGCCGCGATCGCGGGCGCGCTGCTCACCGAGGTCGTGAACGCGCACCTGTTGCTCCTGATCACCGCCGGCCTGATCGCGATCACGGCCGTCCAGGTGGTCGTCGGACGCACCCCTCGCACGCCGTGGGTCCTGGGCGAGACGCCGGGGTGGAAGTACGCGGCGATCGGCCTGCTCGCCGGGTTCGTCTCCGGGCTGCTGGGCGTCGGCGGCGGGATCGTCATGGTGCCCGCCTTCACGATCTGGATCGGGATGCCGCTGCGGCGGGCGCTCGGGACCTCGTTGCTCGTGATCGCGGTCCTGGTGATCCCGGGGACGATCGTCCACGCGCTCCTGGGGAACATCGACTGGGCGATCTTCCTGGCGCTCACGCTCGGCGTGATCCCCGGGGCGCGGCTCGGGGCCCGCATCGCGCTCGGCGTCCGCGAACGCACGCTGCGCCTGGCCGTCGGTACCTTCCTGCTCGTGGTGGCGATCGCGTACGCGGCGGCCGAGCTCACGGCCCTGGCCGAGGGGCGAGGGTAGGATGGCGCGACCGATCATGCGACGGCTCTTGCCGCTCGTCCGCCCGCTCTCCTTCGTGCTCGCGTCCGTGCTCCTGTTCGCGCTCGGGACGCCGACGCCGTCCGCGATCGCGCAGGAGAGCCCCTCGGTCCTGCTCACGCTCCTGTCGCAGACCTCGTGGAACTGCCCGACCGCGACCGCCGACCTGGCGCCGGGGCAGACGACGTGGAGCTGCCCACCCGGGCGGGAGCTCGTGGTGCGGTTCCGAGCGCAGAACCTCGGGGACGACCCCGCTCGACGAGCTCGCGATCGGCGTCACGCTGTACTCGCGCGTCCTGTCCAGGAGCGCGTACGAGGCCTCGCTCGCCTCCGACCCGTCGATCGTGATCGACGGCGGCACCGTGCCGAGGGAGGGGCGCGATCGCGCCCGGCTCGACGAGGGACTTCGAGGTCTCGCTGACGCTCGGCCCGGCATCGACCCCGACCAATCCGGCGTGTATCCGCTCAAGGTCGACCTCCGCAGCGGTATCGAGTCGGTGGCCGCGCTGCGGACGCCGGTGATCTTCCTGGTCCGCGAGCCCGAGATCCCGCTCGGGCTGTCGTGGACCTTCGTCCTGTCGCACCCGATCACGTTCGCGCCCGACGGGACGTTCGTCGATCCGTCCCTGGAGCTCGCGCTCGGGCCGGGCGGCCGGCTGAACGGCGAGATCCGCTCGCTGCTCGAGCTCGCGGCCGACCCCGCCGCACCCCAGGTCGACGTGGCGATCGCCCCGGTGCTGCTGACCCAGCTCGGGCGGATGGTCGACGGCTATCGGGTCGCCGAGGAGGGCGGCGATCGGCAGGTCCCGCCGGGCGAGGGCGGGTCGGCGCTGGCCGAACAGGCGCTCGACGACCTCCGCACGATCGTCGCCGCCCCGAACGTCGAGGTCACCGCCCTGCCCTTCTCGGCTCCCGAGATCCCGTCGCTCTACGGCGGCGGTCTGGGACGGGACGTCGTCGTCCAGCTCCAGCGCGGACGCGACGTGACGTCGACGCTGGTCGGAGCCCAGATCCCCGAGACGATCCTGCGGCCGCCGGGTGCCGCCCTGGACGACACCACCCTGCGTGGGCTCGCGGGCGACGGCATCCGAACGCTGATCGTCGGCCCATCGACCGTCGACCTGCCCGAGCAGCCGCTCGGGTTCGCCGGTCCGCCGACCACGACGCTGGGCGACGGATCGCTCGCGGCCGTCGTCCCCGAACCGGCGAGCGACGCCCTCCTCGGATCGGTGGTCGAGCAGGATCCGGTCCGCGCGGCGCAGGTGCTGCTCGGCGAGCTCGCGACGATCTGGCAGGAGCAGCCCGGCGAGACGCGCGGCGTCGCGCTGGTGTTCGGCGAGGACGCGCCGCTCCCCGGTCCGTTCTTCCCGCCGATCGTCCGAGGGGTCGCGACCGCGCCGTGGCTCGCGCCCAGCGCCGTGGGCGGGTTCGTCGCGACGTTCCCGCCGACCGACGGGTCGATCCTCGCGTCGCCCTCGTTCCGACGGTTCCCGACCGCGTACGTCGCCTCGCTCAAGCAGGCGAGGAGGCGGATCGACACGCTCGCCTCGATGCTGCCGGACGACAGCCTCGAACCCGACCGCCTCGAGACGATGCTCCTGCTCGCGGAGGCGCGGCAGTACCTGACCTCGACGACCGAGGGGCTCGCGTTCATCGACGCGGCCCGCCAGAGCGTGCGGGCGACCGTGGACGATCTCCTGCTCGAGACCGTGGACTCGGTGACGCTCACCTCGGACTCGGGCGGCATCCCGGTCACGGTCTCGAACGAGGGACCGCACTCGCTCGAGTTCCTCGGTGCAGCTGGTCTCGACCAGGATCCGGGAGCAACCCGCGACGCCCGTGGAGCTCGGGCCCGGCGAGACCGAGACGCTCCGGCTCCAGGCGAGCCTGCGGTCGACCGGACGGTTCCCGGTCCGAGTGCTGATGGTCTCGCCGAGCGGACGCATGATCGGCGAGACGACGCTCGTGGTGCGTTCGACGGCGTACAACCGCATCGCGCTGCTGATCACGATCGGGGCGGCGCTCGTGCTCCTGCTGCTGTGGGCGCGACGGTTCGTGCCGGGCCGGCCGCGCCCCGAAAGGACCTGACGACCGGATGGGCGACGACCTGACCGAGGACGTGACGCCGGGCGGCGGGGCGCCGCCACCGCCCGCTCCTCCGCCCGTCCCCCGGTCGCACCCCGAACCGCCCGCCGAGGACTCGACGCCCTCGTTCGTCCGCAACACGATCGTCATGTCGACCGGCACCGCGATCTCGCGGCTGACCGGGTTCCTGCGCCTGTCGGCGATGGCGTTCGCGATCGGCATCACCGAGACGCGGCTGGCCGACGCCTACAACGTCGCGAACATCACGCCGAACATCCTGTACGAGCTCGCGCTCGGCGGGATCCTGACCTCGGTCGTGGTCCCCGTCGTCGTCGAGTGGATGCAGGCGCGCGGTCACGAGGTGGCGTGGGACGTCGTCCGGCGCCTGTTCACGATCGCGATCGTGGTGCTCTCGGCGATCGCGCTCCTGGGCATCGTCCTGGCGCCGTGGATCGTCGACCTCTACACCGTCGGCTACCCCGACGCCCAGCGCGAGGCCGTGCACGGGCTCGCCACGTTCTTCCTGCGCTGGTTCATGCCGCAGGTCGTCTTCTACGGGATCGGCGCCGTCGCGGCCGGCCTGCTGAACGCGCACCGGCGGTTCGCGGCGCCGATGTTCGCGCCGATCGCGAACAACGTGATCGTGATCGCGACGTTCCTGATCTTCGCCGCGATGCCCGGCCCGTCGAACCCCGACGGAGCTCGCGACCGGCGCGCAGCGGCTCGTCCTCGCGATCGGGACGACGCTCGGCGTGGTCGCGATGACGGCGGCGCTGTGGCCCTCGGTCCGCGCGACGGGCTTCCGGTTCCGCTGGCTCGGCGGGATCCGCGACGAGGCGATCGTGCGGATCGGTCGCCTGGCGACGTGGGTGGTCGTCTACGTGGTCGCGAACCAGCTCGGCTACCTCGTGATCGTGATCCTCGCCGGCGGCCCGACGGGCGGCTACTCGTCGTACGCGGCGGCGTTCATCCTGTTCCAGCTCCCCCACGCGATCTTCGCCGTCTCGATCCTGACCGCGCTGCTGCCGGCGATGTCCTCGCGATGGGCGGCCGAGGATCTCGACGGGTACAAGGCGCTGCTCTCCCAGGGGATCCGGGCGACGGCCACGATCCTGATCCCCGCGGCGCTCGGCTACCTGGTGCTCGCGAAACCGATCGTCCGCCTCCTGCTCGAGCACGGCGCGACCACCGGCCGTGAGCGCCGAACTCGTCTCCGAGGTGCTCTTCGCGTTCGCGATCGGGCTGTTCGCGTTCTCGGCGTTCCAGTTCCTGCTCCGGGCCTCGTACGCGATGCAGGACACCCGGACGCCCGCGCTCGTGAACGTCGCCGCGGTCGCCGTGAACGTGCTCGTCGATCTCCTGTTCTTCTTCGTGCTGGATCTCGGCGTCCCCGGTCTCGCGCTCGGTCACGCCGTCTCGTACTGGTTCGCCTCGACCGTGCTGCTGCTCCTGATCCGCCGGCGCATCGGACCGATCGGGGGGCGGAGGATCCTCGCGTCGCTCGTGCGGATCCTCGTCGCGGGGCTCGCGACGGCGGCGGTGGCCTGGCTGGTCGCCGAGGGGTTCGAACGGTGGCTCGGGACCACGACGATCGCGACGCAGGCGGCGCAGGTGCTCGGCGCGGTGGTGGCGGGGCTCGCCGTGTTCATCGCGTCCGCGGCCGCGCTCCGGATCGAGGAGGTCGGCCTGGTGCGCCGGCAGATCGCCGCGCGATGGCGATGAGGGCGCCGTCGAGGCGACACGCGTTCCGAGACGATCGAGGGCTGGTCGGCAAGATCCTGCTCCTGTGGCTGCTGCTGCTCGTCGTGGTCGTCGTGGGTGCGATCGACGCGGGTTCGATCCTCCTGGCGCGCTCGAGGGCGGCCGACCTGGCCGAGGACGCCTCGGTCTCGGCGGCCGCGGCGTTCGCGCAGAGCGGCGACGAGGAGCAGGCGAAGCTCGCGGCGCTCGACACGATCGCCGACGCCGACGAGCCCGTGCGTCTCAAGAGCATCGACGTCGGGCGGCGCGAGGTCACCGTCGTGCTCGTGGTCCACGCCGACACGCTCGTGGTCGGGCGGATCCCGTTCCTGGACGACCTCGGGCGGGTGACGGTCAGCGGTTCCACCGCGGCCCCGCGGGACTGAGCGAACGGGGGTCGGGAGCGGTGTCGCCGGGCATAGACTTCGAACCGTGACCCAGACGATCGAGCCCGTCCACGTCCTCGCCGGCCGCTACGCGCTCGAGGAGGAGCTCGGCAGGAGCCGGACCGGGATGGTGTGGCGGTCGCAGGACCCTCTGCTGCAACGGTCCGTCGCCGTGAAGCTGATCCACCCGCGCCTCGCGGACGACCCGGGGTTCGCGCAAGCGCTGGCCGAGGAGGCGCGGCGCGTGGCGGCCCTCTCGGTGCCGGGGATCGCCCGCCTGCTCGATACCGGCGAGCAGGACGGTGTCACCTACCTCGTCCGCGAGTTCGCACCCGGATCGTGCCTGCGCGAACGCCTCGAGCGAGCGGGCCCCGCGTCGCCCTCGGAGGCCGTTCGGATCGGTGTGGCCGCCCTCGGTGCGCTCGCCGAGGCCCACGACCGCGGGGTCCTGCATCTCGCGCTCGACCCCGACGACGTGATCGTCGGCGAGGACGGGCGGGTGTGCCTGATCGACTTCGGGATCGGCGCGGCCGTCGCCGCGAGCCGGCCGACCGAGGCCGCGGCGTTGCTCGGCGACGAGCACCTCGCCCCCGAGCAGCTCGCCGGGACCGAACCCGACGCGCGCACCGACCTCTACGCGATCGCGTCGCTGCTGTTCGAGCTCCTCACCGGGGAGCCCCCCCGGGGTCGAACCTCGGCCCGAGCCGCCCGGCCCGACGATCCCCCGGACGCTCGACCGCGTCCTGGCGCGCGCGCTCGACCCCGACCCCGAGCGTCGGTTCCCCGACGCGCGCGCCTTCGCGGACGCGCTCGCGCGTTCGGTCGAGACCGAGCCGGTCGACGTGTCCGACGAGGGACGGTCGGCCGACCTGTTCACCTGGATCGGCGTGCCGCTCGTCGTGGTGGGGCTCGCGATCGCCGCGATCACGCTGGGCCTGTGGATGGGCAAGCTCGAGGTGGGCGGGCCGCTCGGGATCCGCGCGGCGCCCGACGAACCCGCCGCGGTCGAGATCCCGCCCACCGCGATCCGACCGGCGTCCGTCGGCGTGATCGATCCGTTCGGCGACGGCGACGAGCTCTCGTCGAACGCGGCCCTCGCCGCCGACGGGGAGCGCCAGACCGCGTGGCGGTCGGAGAACTACTTCGACGGCGAGCTCGGCAAGCCCGGGTTCGGGCTCCTGCTCGACCTGGGCGCGCGGCACGAGGTCCTGGGGCTGCGGCTGTGGACGCCGCATCCCGGGTTCCGGTTCGGCGTCGCGGTCGGCGACGACCCCGACGCGCTCGTCGACGAGGTCGGCGGCGAGGTCACCGCGACGTCCCTGTCCCGCGTCCCGTGCGAGGCGCCGGCCGGTACGTGCTCGTGTGGATCACCTCGGTCGTGCCGGTCGACGACGGCATCCGCGCCGAGGTGGCCGAGGTGCGGGTGGTCGTCCGCAACGCCGACGCCGAGGCGGTCGGTGCCTGACCCGCCGGCCCGCGACGAAGACCTCGTCCGCCGGTACCTGTCGGGAGATCGAGCCGCGTTCGCGGCGCTGGTCGAACGCCACGAGCGACGCGTCTACAACCTCGCGCTCCGGATGACGGGACGGGAGGAGGACGCGCGCGACGCGACCCAGGACGCGTTCCTCACGGTGCTCCGCAAGCTCTCGTCGTTCCGCGGCGAGGCGGCCTTCACGACCTGGCTCCACCGCGTGACGGTCAACGCCTGCTACGACCTGCTGCGCAAGCGCCAGCGGGCACCGCTGCTCGACCGTGGCGAGGACGACCTGCCCGCGCGAGAGCCGCCGCCGGCTCCGGACCACGCGGACACCTCGAGCCTGTCGATGGACGTGCAGCAGGCCCTGCTGCAGGTGCCCGAGGACTTCCGCGCGGTGATGATCCTGCACGACGTCCACGACCTCCGGCAGGAGGAGGTCGCGGCCATCGTGGGCGTTCCCGTCGGCACCGTGAAGTCGCGGCTGCACCGAGGCAGGATCGCGCTGGCCAAGGCGATGGGGATCGAGCAGGAGGGACGGGCGTCTGGCGAGCCCGGGCCCTCGGGGGCCGATGAGCCACCCGGCGGTCCCGGGTTCGGGGAACGGGCGGACGCCGCCGGGCCGTCAGAAGGGACGGTATCCCCGTGAGCCATCCCGAAGATCTCCTCGCCGACTACGTCGACGGCACGCTGGCCGAACGCGAGCGTGCCGTCGTCGACACGCACCTGGACGGGTGCGTGCGCTGCAGCGCCGAGATCCGGCAGGCGGAGGCCGCGAAGACCGCGCTGAGCGAGCTCGAGGACGTCCCGGTGCCGTTCGGGGTGACCGGCCCGGTGCTTGCCGAGGCGGGACGACGGTTCGAGCGTCGTCGAGGCGTGGCCTGGGAGCGCTTCCAGTGGGCCGCCGGCCTCGCGGCGGCGGCCGCGCTCATCGTCGTGGTGGCCCTCAACGTGGGCGGCGGGGACGCCCGGAACGCCGCAACCCCCGCCGCCACCGGCGCGTCCGGCGGCGACGGGCGCGGCGGCGGAGTGCCGAGGCGACGGCGCCCGGGGCGATCCACTTCGCGGGCATCGAAACGCCAGCGGAACGTGGACTACGACGATGCGGGGATCCAGGCGGTGGCGGCCGAGGCCGCCGACGCGGTGGTGGCGGCGGCCGAGGAGACGACGGCGCCCCCGGCGGCGTTCGCCAGCGCCGTCCAGGACTCGCAAGGAACGCACGACCCTGGCGAAGGACTGCGTCCTGCAGAGCGGCATCCAGGGTCCGCAGGACGTCCTGATCCGCCTCATCGAGGCGGAGTTCGAGGGCACGCCCGCGTACATCGCGGTGTTCTCGGAGGGTCCGGGCGCCGGGCAGCCCCCCGACCACATCGTCGTCTTCGTGGTCGCGAAGGACGACTGCCGGATCCTGCACACCGTCTCGGCGAGGATCCCGCCCGGCTGAGCCGGCGACGGACCGGCCCGGCCGGGTGAAGGTTCGAGCGTTCACTCGTAGAGTTACCGGTCGTGAGGTATCGCGTCGAGCAGCTCGCGGCCGCGTGCGACGTCTCGGTCGACACGGTCCGCTACTACCAGACCCGCGGCCTCGTCCCGCCGCCCACGCGCGAGGGCCGGGTGGCCTGGTACGACGACCGCCACGCCGAACGGATCCGCGAGGTCCGCGAGCTCCGGCGCCGGGGGCTCACGCTCGCGGCGATCGAGCGGGTACTCGGCGACGGGCTCGACCCCGCCGACGCGGACCTGGCCGTCGCGATCGCGGCGGCGCGCGGCGAGGCGAGGCAGGACGAGCTCCTCACGCTGGACGGGTTCGCGAGCCGCAGCGGGGTCCCCGCCTCGCTGATCCAGGCGGTCGAACGCGAGGGGATCGAGCTCGGGCGCACGGTCGACGGAGAGGTCCGGTACACCGCCGCCGACATCGACATGGTCCGGGGCGCGCTCCGCCTCCTCGAGTACGGGCTCCCGCTCGGCGAGCTCCTGTCGCTCGCGCGGGACACGAACGACGCGATGGTCGCCCTCGCCGAGCGCGCCGTCGAGCTGTTCGACGAGCACGTGCGCAAGCCGATCCGGGACACCGCCGGTGCGGAGGACGCCGCGGCGCAGCTCGTGGAGGCGTTCGACACGTTGCTGCCGGCGGTGACGAACCTGGTCGCCAACCACTTCCGCCGGGTGCTCCTGGCCGAGGCCGAGGAGCGTCTCGAGTGAGCGCGACCCCGGAGGGTCTCCCGGAACCGGGCGAGAAGGCGCGCGTCGTCCGAGGCATGTTCGACCGGATCTCGAACCGGTACGACCTGGTGAACCGCGTGATGACGTTCGGGATGGACGTCGGGTGGCGCCGGCGCGCGGTGGCCGAGCTCCGTCTGCCCGGCGACGCGCTCGTGGCCGACCTCGCGTGCGGCACGGGCGACCTGTGCGACGAGCTGCTCGCCGACGGGTACCGGGCGGTCGGCTTCGACTTCTCGCACGGGAT
This sequence comes from uncultured Actinomycetes bacterium, assembly GCA_963744515.1. Lineage (GTDB taxonomy): Bacteria > Actinomycetota > UBA4738 > UBA4738 > HRBIN12 > DASSJM01. The sequence goes on from CAVUTN010000004.1 coordinate 21,650, forward strand.
GTTGCGCAACGCCCGCACGGCGGCGCCGGTCGTCGAGGCGGACGTGCTCCGGCTCCCGCTCGCCGACGGGAGCGTGGACGGCGCGACGTGTGGGTTCGCGATGCGCAACGTGACCGACCTGGCCGCCTTGTTCGCGGAGACGGCGCGGGTCCTGCGGCCTCGGGGGCGCGTCGCGTTCCTCGAGACGAGCGAGCCCGACGGGCGCGTGCTGCGCGCGGGCCACGCCCTGTACTTCCGTCGGATCGTGCCGCTGATCGGCGGGGCGCTCTCGGACAAGGAGGCGTACCGGTACCTCCCCCGCTCGACCGCCTACCTGCCCGAGCCCGAACGGTTGCTCGAGATGCTCGGCGAGGCGGGGTTCGTGCAGGTCGAGCGGACCCCGCTCGGCGGCGGCGTGGCGCAACTGCTCGCTGGGGACCCGGCGATGACCTCCCCGGTCGAGGCCGGCGGCGTGACCGCCCTGGCCGCGAGGGCGACCCGGCTCGGTCCGGCGTTCGACCTGCTCGCCGGGTACCGCGAGGGCGGCTTCTTCCTCGAACGCTCCGGGGTCGGGCTCGCCACCAGCGGCGAGGTCGACCGGGTCTCGGCCGAGGCCGGGCCCGAGCGCATCCTGCGCCTGTCGCGTTCGGTGGTCGAGGCGCTCGCCGCGATCGAGGCCGAACCCGGCTCGCCCGTGCCGGCGGTGGTGGCGTCGATCCCGTTCGACGACCGCGAGCCGGCGGAGGCGATCGTCCCGCGGCGGACGACCATGCGTCTGGACGCCGGCGAGACCTGGCAGATCGAGATCGCCCCGAGGGGCGAGACCCCGCACGCGGGCGAGCGCGAACGGTGGACCGGGCGGACGCTCCCGCACGACGCGTTCGAGGAGATCCAGCTCCGGCCCGATCCCGAGCCCGACGAGTACGCGGCCGCGGTGGCCCGGGCGACCGAGCGGATCCGCCGTGGCGAGCTCCGCAAGGTCGTGCTCGCTCGCACGATGCTCGTGAACGCCGGCCGGACGCTCGACGCCAAGCAGTTGCTGTGGCGCCTGCGCGCCGTCGACGCGGACTGCTACGCGTTCGCGGCCCCCCAGCCGAACGCGGTGACGGGTTCGGTGCTCGTCGGCGCCACGCCCGAGCTCCTGCTCCGCCGCCGCGGCCGGCTCGTCGAGGCGACGCCGCTCGCGGGTTCGTCGCAGCGGTTCGGCGACGCCGGGCGCGACCGCGCCTCGGCGGATCGGCTGTTCCGTTCGGGCAAGGATCGCGAGGAGCACGCGGTGGTCGTCCAGGACGTCCACCACATCCTCGAGTCGTTCTGCGAGGACCTCGTCCATCCGCACGAGCCCGAGCTGCTCGGCACCGCGAACGTGTGGCACCTCGCGACACCCTTCCGGGGCCGGCTGCACGACCCCTCGGTCACCGCGCTCGAGGTCGTGGCCGCGCTCCACCCGACACCCGCCGTGTGCGGGTCGCCGCGCGAGACCGCTCGGGAGGCGCTCGAGGACCTCGAGCCGATCGAGCGGGGCGGGTACGCGGGGCCCGTCGGCTGGATGGACGCGAACGGCGACGGCGAGTGGGCGATCGCGCTGCGCTGCGCCGAGATCACGGGTTCGATGGCCCGGCTGTTCGCGGGCGCCGGGCATCGTCGCCGACTCGGAGCCCGAGGCCGAGCTCGACGAGACCGAGCGCAAGTTCCGGGCGCTGCTCGACGCGCTCCGCTGGGGCTGAGTCAGTCCCCGGCCAGATCCATGCCCAGCGGGGCGGCCTCGGATCCGAACCCGCGCGCGACGGTAGAACGAGACCGACCGCGGCGTCGGCCACACGACGGCCTCCGCCGCCTCGTGCTCGCGCGCGTACGCGATCGCGGCGTCGAGCAGGCGAGCGCCGAGACCCTCGTCGCGCAGCGCCGGCTCGACGTACACGTTCGTCACGTACGCGATCGGGCGCTCCCCTCGGCCGCGGCTCGGGTGCGGGATCTTCTCGACGAACTGGACCCACACGCACCCCACCAGCCGGCCCGCGTCCTCGGCGACCCACGCCCGCCACGGCGTCCCGTCCGCGAGCACGTCGGCCGCGAACGCGCGGAACTCCCCGGCGAACGCGTCGAACGTGCGCGAGGCCGGCGTCCCCTGTTCGACGCGGAAGTCCCATCGGAGCCGCGCGAGCTCGTCGGCGTCGCGGCGCGTCGCTCGGCGGATCTCGACCATCAGGCTGCGAACCCGCCCACGCTCACATCGTAGGCTGGCTCGAGCGCCGAGGCGACCGCCTCGTGCACGGCGGCGTGCAGCTCGACGTTGCGGGCGCGATCGATCGGCACCTCGACGACGTGGACCCCGCCGGCCTCGCGCGCTCGTTCGACCGCGGGGATCAGGTCGGCGGCGCGTTCGACCGAGCGCGTGTCCGGCGCCGAGCGGCCCGGCAGATCGCGCCGAGCTCGAGCCCGTGCGGCGTCGCGAACAGCTCCTCGAACTCGGGCAGGTCGCGCTGCGGGAGGAACGAGAAGATCGCGCCGCCGTCGTTGTTCGGCACGACGAACACGCAGTCGTGCCCTCGACCTGCGCTCCAGAGCAGGGAGCCGACGTCGTGCAGCAACGTGAGATCGCCGCACAGCGCGGTCGTCGGGGCGCCCGCGGCCGAGACCCCGAGCGCCGTCGAGACGAACCCGTCGATCCCGCTCGCCCCGCGGTTCGCGAGGACCGCAGATCCGGCGGCGCGGGCGCATGTACGCATCGAGGTCGCGCACCGGCATGCTCGAGCCCGACGACGAGCACACCGCCGTCCGGGACCGACGCGGCGACGTCGCGAGCGATCCGGCCCTCGAACGGCTCGTCCCATCGGTCGACCGTCGCATCGACGGCGTGCGCGCGCGCGCCCGTCCGCATCGGTCCAAGCCCGTAGCCAGGCGCTCTCCCCGGCCGGCTCGGACCCCGACAGCAGGTCGGGCACGAAGCCCGCCGGCTCGGCGCGGAGGGTCCAGGCGGCCTTGCGGTGGGGATCGGCGACGAGATGGTCCTGGTCGACGATGACCAGCCTGCCGCGCCCTGCGGACGAGCTCGAGCCCAGCCCTCGACGTGGGCGCCGCGCCGAACTGCACCACGATCTCGGGGACGTGCTCGTTCGCGAACCTCGCGTCGGCGAGGAGGAACGAACCCGCCGAGAGCGCGCCCGGGACGCGGAGGTTCGAGGTGGGTTCGGCCAGGAGCGGCCATCCGGCCCGGACCGCCAGTTCCGGCAACGTCGGTGGCGGACTCGCGCATCGAGCCCGCGAGGATCACGCCATCCGTCGTGGAGGTGAGCTCGCGCTCGAGCGCGTCGAACTCCTCCGGTTCGGGGACGGCCGACAGCGTGAAGTCGGTTCCGGACGGCGGCGAGGCGGGCAGGACCTGTGGCGCACCCACCAGCGGCTCGCGGAAGGGCAGGTTCAGGTGCACGGGGCCCGGCGGCAGGCCCATCGACGCCCGCGTGAGCTCGAGGACCACGTCGTGCCACGTCTGCTCGTCGGCCACGTCTCCCGGGACGGGCGCGTCGATCGAGGCGCGAACGTACCCGCCGAACAGCCCGACCTGGTCGATCGTCTGGTTCGCGCCCACGCCGCGCAGCTCGGGCGGCCGGTCGGCGGTCAGGAGCACCAGCGTCGCGCGGGCCAGCGACGCCTCGACGACCGCCGGGAGGAGTTCGGCCGCGGCGGTGCCGCTCGTGCAGGCGACGGCGACCGGACGGCCGGTCGCCTTCGCGATGCCGAGCGCGAAGAACCCCGCGGCCCGCTCGTCGAGATGGACGTGCAGCCGGACGTGCGGATGACGCGCGAGCGCGAGCGCGAGCGGTGTCGAACGCGACCCGGGCGAGACCGTCGCCTGTTCCATGCCGAACCGCACGAGATCGTCGACGACCCACCACGCCGCCGCGAACGCACGCTCGGCTTCGCTCATCGCGCTCACCATGCGATCCACAGCCCGACCGCGAGCAGCGCCCCGAACACCACCTGCAGCCTCGCCGTCCCGACCAGCACCGGGACCAGCTCGCGGCCGGCGGCGCGCGCCCACCTGTTCGAACGGCCGGACCGCGACGACCGCCGCCCCGAGCGCGAGCAGGGACCACGGCGGGAGCCCGCTCCCGTCGTCGAACGCGTCGATCACGACGCCGAGCACGACCGCCCCGAACGCCGCGACCACGCACGCCCGATACAGCACGCGCGTCCGCGCGTCGCCGAGCCGGACGGCGAGCGTGCGCTTGCCGGCCGCCGCATCGGTCGGGATGTCGCGCAGGTTGTTCGCGACCAGGATCGCGACGGCGAGCAGGCCGATCGGCACCGAGGCCCACCACGCCGCCGCCGGGACGCGTCTCGGCCTGGACGTACGCGCTTCCGGCGGTCGCCATCAGGCCGAAGAACACGAAGACCATCACCTCGCCCAGACCGAGCTCGGCGTAGGGCCTCGGCCCGCCGCTGTAGAGCCAGAGCGCGAGCATCGCGAGCGGCGCCGATCGGCACGAGCCACCACGTCGTCGCGGCGGCCAGCGCCAGACCCGGCGACGCCGGCGACGAGGATCGAGAGCAGCGCCGCGAGCAGGACCGTTCGCGCCGGCGCCAGCCCCGAGGAGGTGAGCCTCGGAGGTCCGAGCCGATCGGGCGTGTCGACACCGCGCACGCCGTCGTGGAAGTCGTTCGCGAGGTTCACGCCCACCTGGAGCCCGAGCGCGACCAGGAGCGCCGCGGCGAACCGCCACGGGCACGAACACCCCGGCCGCGGCGGTCCCGACGACGACGGGCGTGATGCCGGCCCCGAGCGTCCGCGGCCGCGCGCCCTGGACCCAGACGCCGAGACGGCTCACGGCCGCTTCGGGAACCTCGTGAAGTCCGGGTGGACGCTTCTCCACGAACGCGTCCCGGCCCTCCTGCGCCTCCTCCGTCATGTAGTAGAGGAGGGTCGCGTCACCGGCGAGCTGCTGCACGCCGGCCAGCCCGTCCATCCCGGCGTTCGAACCCGCCTTCAGCAGCCGGAGCGACAGCGGGCTCATCCGCAGCATCTCGCGGCACCACGACACGGTCTCGGCCTCGAGCTCCTCGAGGGGCACGACGGTGTTCACCAACCCCCAGGCGAGCGCCGTCGGCGCGTCGTACTGCCGGCAGAGGAACCAGACCTCCTTCGCGCGCTTCTCGCCGATCTGACGCGCGAGCAGGTTGATCCCGTACCCGCCGTCGAACGACCCCACCCGCGGCCCGGACTGCGCCGAACCTCGCGTTGTCCGCCGCGATCGTGAGGTCGCAACACACGTGCAGGACGTGGCCGCCGCCGATCGCGTACCCGGCCACCATCGCGACGACCGGCTTGGGGAGCCGTCGGATCTGGATCTGGAGGTCGAGGACGTTGAGGCGCCCGATCCCGTGCTCGTCGACGTAGCCGTCGTCGCCTCGGACCTTCTGGTCCCCGCCGCTGCAGAAGGCCTCGGTTCCCTGGCCGGTGAGGATCACCACGCCGATCTCGGGATCGTCGCGCGCGACGTCGAACGCCCGGATCAGCTCGCGCACGGTGAGCGGTCGGAACGCGTTGCGGACCTCCGGCCGGTCGATCGTGATCTTGGCGATGCCTTCCGCCGTCTCGTACCGGATGTCCGTGTAGTCGCCGGAGCTCGTCCAGCTCGGTCTCTGGGCGGGGACCGGGGTGTCTGACGTCATGACTGCGCACTCCTAGAGCGAGCACTCGAACGGTCTGGGCTAGCCTAGCGGATGTGCCGACCCTCGAACACGTCTCGGTCAGCCCGGGCGACGTCGTGGCCGTCTCGTCGGGAGCCCGGCCCCGCGTGGTTCGACCTGGTCGCCGCGATCTGGGGCGCCGGGGCCGCCCTCCTCCCGATCGATCACCGCCTGCCGGGCTCCGAGGTGCGCGCGCTCCTCGAACGCGCCCGGCCGACCGTCACGCTCGACGCCGACGGGGTCGCGGCGGATCGACGGCGCACCCGCCGATCCCGAGATCGCGCTGATCGTCCCGACGAGCGGGACGGGTGGAGCGCCGAAGTTCGTGCAGTTCGACCGGCGCGGCGATCGACGCGGCGGTGGCGTCCTCCGCGCTGGCGCTCGGAGCGTCCGACGAAGACCGCTGGCTCTGCTGCCTCCCGCTGGCGCACGTCGGGGGCCTGCTGGTCCTGCTCCGGGCGATCCTGCTCGGCGCGCCGGTGACGATCCACGCCGGGTTCGACGCCGAGCGCGGTCGCGGCGGAGCGGGGCTCGGCCTTCACCTCCCTGGTCCCCGACGATGCTCGGGCGGCTCGTCGCGGCGGGGGCCGACCTGTCGGCGTTCCGGGCGATCCTGGTCGGCGGCGCCCACCTCTCGCCGGACCTGCGCGCGAACGCCGAACGCGCCGGCGCGAACGTCGTCGAGACCTACGGCCTCACGGAGACGTGCGGAGGCGTCGTGTACGACGGCGTGCCGCTCGCCCGGCACCGAGATGCGGATCGACCCCGAGGGCGGCATCGAGCTGCGCGGCCCGACGCTGATGCGCGGGTACCGGTTCGACGCCGAGGCCGGCGCGGCGGCCTTCACCGAGGACGGCTGGCTGCGGCCCGGCGACGCCGGCGAGATCGACCGCGAGGGCCGCCTCCACGTCGTGGGTCGGTTCGACGACCTGATCAACACCGGCGGGGAGAAGGTGTGGCCCGACGAGGTCGAAGCGGCGCTCCGCGAGCACCCCGGTGTCCGCGAGGTGGCGGCCGGCGGCCGGCTGGATCCCGAATGGGGCCAGCGCGTCGCCGTCTGGGTCGTCCCCGCCGATCCCGCGGACCCCCCGTCGCTCGAGGAGCTGCGCGCGTTCGCCGCGCGAACCCTCCCCCGCTACGCGGCGCCGCGCGAGCTCACCCTGGCGGAGCGGCTCCCGCGGACGCCATCGGGCAAGCTTCGACGTGCTGCGTTGCCGCGGGACTGAACGGGAATAGGCTGCGGTTATCCTCGGTGGAGGAGCAGGTTCACATGGTCGACGAGCGCACCACCGTCATCTTGGGTTCGGGGCCGGCCGGGTACACGGCCGCGCTCTACGCTGCCCGGGCGAACCTGCGACCCCTCCTGGTGAAGGGGCTCGAGGCCGGCGGACAGCTGATGCTGACCACGGACGTCGAGAACTACCCGGGGTTCCCCGACGGCATCCTCGGACCCGAGATGATGGACGCGTTCGAGAAGCAGGCGGCCCGGTTCGAGACCGAGATCGTGGCGCAATCGGTCACGCGGGTGGACCTGTCGGACTACCCCTTCGGTGTGTGGGCCGGCGACCTCGAGTGGCGGGCCCGAACGCTGATCCTGGCGACCGGCGCGAGCGCGCGATGGCTGGGCGTCCCCGGCGAGGAGCAGCTCCGCGGGCGCGGCGTCAGCGCCTGCGCCACGTGCGACGGGTTCTTCTTCCGCGACCGCGAGCTCGTCGTGGTCGGCGGTGGCGACACCGCGATGGAGGAGGCGACGTTCCTCACGAAGTTCGCGAGCAAGGTCACGATCGTGCACCGCCGCGACGAGTTCCGCGCCTCGAAGATCATGCAGGAGCGCGTGCACTCGAACCCGAAGATCCGGGTGATCTGGGACACCGTCGTCGAGGAGATCCTCGGCGACAGCGCGGTGACCGGCGTGCGCCTGCGGAACGTGCGGACCGATGCGACGAGCGAGCTCCCGACCGACGGCGCGTTCGTCGCGATCGGGCACACCCCGAACACCGACCTGGTCAAGGGACAGCTCGAGCTCACGGACAGCGGCTACGTCCTCGTGCAGGAGCCGACCACGAAGACGAGCGTCCCCGGCGTGTTCGCGGCCGGCGACGTCACCGACCTGATCTACCGTCAGGCGGTCACGGCCGCGGGCCAGGGGTGCAAGGCCGCGATCGACGCGGAGCGGTTCCTGGAAGAGTCGGCGCACGGAACGGGTTGACCTGATGCGACCTCAACGACGATGAGCGACCGAAAGGACGATGACACGTGGCGATGATGGGTGACGTGACGGACGCCGATTTCGAGGAGCGGGTGCTCGGTTCGCAGACCCCCGTGCTCGTGGACTTCTGGGCCGAATGGTGCGTGCCGTGCCACATGGTCTCGCCCGTGGTCGAGGAGATCGGTCAGGACAAGGGCGAGACGCTGCAGGTCGCGAAGCTGAACATCGACGACAACCCCGAGATCACGCGGCGCTTCGGCGTGATGAGCATCCCGACGCTGATGCTGTTCAAGGACGGCGTGGAGATCGCGCGCGTCGTCGGCGCCCGGGGCAAGGACGCGCTCCTGAAGGAGATCGACCCGCACGTTCCCGCCGCCTAGCGCGGCGCGGTCCCTCGCCGTCCGGTTGCCGGACGGCCTCGTTCCGCGGAGACTCCGGACGTGGATCTCATCCGAACCGGCGCACGGGGCGAGGACGTCCGCGACGTGCAGCATCGGCTGCTCGGCGCGGGGATGCGCATCGAATCCGACGAGCTCGACGGGTCGTTCGGCGTCTCGACGGAGAAGGCGCTGCGCGAGTTCCAGCGCGCCCGCGGGCTCCCACCGGACGGGATCGTGGGACCCGACACCTGGGGGCAGCTCGTCGAGGCCGGCTACCGGCTCGGCGACCGCACGCTGTACCTGCGCTCGCCGGCGTTCCGCGGGGACGACGTCCGCGACCTCCAGCGGATGCTGAACGCTCTCGGGTTCGACGCCGGCAAGGAGGACGGGATCTTCGGGCCGCGGACCGATCGCGGCCTCCGCGAGTTCCAACGCAACGTCGCGTCCGACGTCGACGGGATCGTCGGGCTCGACACCGTGCACGCGATCACCCGCTACCGACCGGCGGTCGACGCCCCGAGCCGCGCCGTCGTGCGCGAGGGCGAGGCCGCGCGCGGACCGGGGCTGGCGCTCGCCGGTTCGACGATCGCGATCGACCCCGACCGGATCGACGCGGACCAGCTCGACCTCGCGCTGGCGATCGCGTCGGAGCTCTCGGAAGAGCTCGCGCGGCTGGGTGCCCGTCCACTCTTGCTGCGCAAGGGTTCCGAGCCCACGCCCGTCGAGGAACGCATCCGGCGCGCGAACGCCGGCAACGCCGCCGCCCTGATCTCGATCGCCGTAGGCTCGGGCGAGCAGGTCGAACGCGGGTCGGCGTGCTTCCACTACGGGACACCCAGCACGCACTCCCCCATGGGACGCCGACTCGCGGAGTCGATCCAGCACGCCCTCGTCCACAGGCTGGGTCTGCCCGATGGCGGGCTGCACCCCCGTTCGATCGCGATCCTGCGCGAGACCCGCATGCCGGCGGCGCGCATCGAGCCGGCCGTGGCGCTCGACGAGCGCGACGCCTCCCGCGTCGGGGAGCCGGCCTTCGCGGGCGACGTGGCACGTGCCATCGCGGACGGCGTGATCGCCTTCTCGCGACCGGCGCCTGCCGATCTCGCGCGCTCGACCTAACCGATCGGCGTCGCCCTCACCGGGTTCGCTCCCCGCCCCGCTACCCGGGCGCTCGGCGGGCCACCAGCAGGAGCACGAGGCCGAGCGCGAACCCCAGCGCGAGCGCCTTGCCGGCGCGCCGGAGCTCGGCGTCGGAGGGGGCTTCCATCGGATGGGTATCGTACGGCGGTGGGGTCGCTCGGCTACAGCCTGATGCTCGAGGGTCAGGAGGGCGTGACCTGGCCGCAGTGGCTCGCGATCGCGCGCACCTGCGAACGGCTCGGGTTCGACGCGCTCCTCACCTCCGACCACTACCTCTCGGTCGTGACGACCGAGGAGCCCGGCTCGAACGACGCCTGGACGCTCCTCGGCGCGCTCGCGGTGAGCACCGAGCGCCTCCGCCTCGGGACGATGGTCTCGCCGGTGACGTTCCGGCTGCCGGCGGTCCTGGCGAAGGCCGCGACGACGGTGGATCGGATCTCGGGCGGTCGGGTCGAGCTCGGCATGGGCGCCGGGTGGTGGGAGCAGGAGCACCGGACCCACGGGATCCCCTTCCCCCCGAACCCCGAACGGTTCGAGATGCTCGAGGAGCAGCTCGAGATCGTGCACGGCCTGTGGTCGGAGGACGTCTTCTCGTTCGAGGGGCGCTACTACGCGCTGGAGGAGTGCCGGTTCCTCCCCAAGCCCGTCCAACGGCCACACCCCCCGATCGTGCTGGGGGGCAAGGGCGGACCGAGGCTCGCCCGTCTGGTGGCGCGATGGGCCGATGGGTTCAACCGCGTCGGCGGGACGCCCGACGAGCTGCGCGCGTCGATCGAGCGCGTGAGCGATGCGGTCGACCGCGCGGACCGCGACGTCGCGAGCGTGACGATGTCGTTCATGACGTGGGTGTTCGTCGGCCGGACCGACGCCGAGTGGCGCGACCGGGCCGACCGCGCTCGGCGGATGGATCCGACCGCGGGATCGCTCGAGGAGTACCTGGACGACATCTCGAGCGACTGCATCGTCGGGACCGTCGACCAGGCGGTCGAACGGATGAACGAGTACGCGGCCGCCGGCGTGCAGCGGTTCGTCCTGAACCACGAGCTGTTCGACGACCTCGACCAGATCGAACTCCTGGCCGACGAGATCCTCCCCAAGGTCGGCTCCTAGGTCGCGGGCAAACGCGGAACACGTTGCCGTACAACGGATTCCGGGCGTCGTGTTACTCCGGGGCGCGGCCCGGGCCGGACCCGATGATCTCGGAGACGATGCGCTCGAGGTCGTCCGCGGAGCCGAACTCGACGACGATCTTGCCGCGCCGCTTGCTCATCTGGATCGTGACCCGCGTCGCGAGCTGTTCCGAGAGCAGCTCCTCCACCTCGGCGAGCGGGTTCTCCTGCGGCTCCGGCACCGCCGTGAGCTGGGCCGGACGCTCGGCGTGCGACGGGTGGTCGATGTAGTTGCGGACGAGCTCCTCCACCTCGCGGACCGATACGTCCTCCGCGGCGATGCGGACGGCGAGCGTCCGTTGGGCCTCGGCGTCGCCGAGCGAGAGCAACGCGCGACCGTGGCCGGCCTGGATCCTGCCCTCGGCCACGAGCTGTTGCACCTCGGTCGGGAGCTGGAGCAGACGGATCGTGTTCGCGATGTGCGAGCGCGACATGCCCAGCCGCTCCGCGAGCGTCTCCTGCTTGAGACCGAGCTCCTCGAGCAGCTCGCGGAAAGCGTCGGCGAGCTCGATCGGGTTGAGGTCCTCGCGGTGGATGTTCTCGATCAGGGCCTCGCGGAGCGATTCCGCGTCGTCGCTCTCCCTGATCACGGCGGGCACGGTCGCGAGGCCGGCGAGCTTGGCGGCACGCAGGCGTCGCTCCCCCGCGATCAGCTCGAAGCCGTTCCCGGCCTTGCGCACGACGATCGGCTGCAGGACGCCCACCTCGCGGATCGACATCGCGAGCGCCTCGAGCGCGTCGTCCTCGAACGTGGTCCGGGGCTGGCGGGGGTTCGGGGCGACCGCCTCGACCGGGATCTCGAGCAGACCGAACCCCTCCTCGACCGCCCCCGGGAGCAACGCCGAGAGCCCGCGGCCTAGACCTCCTCGTTTCATCAGGTTCCTCCTCTACGGAAGAGACCGCGCCGGCGCTTCCTCTCGCCCGGTTCGATCGACCCCCCTCGATCCAGCTGCATCTCGTCCTGTGGTTCAGCCTGGGTCCGTTCGCCGTTCAGCTCGGCGAGCTCGTCGCCCGCATCCCTGGACCCATGGTCGACGGTCGGGCCCGACTCCTCGGGAGGGTGTGAGACGCCACCGGCGTCGGGGGCCAGATGAGCGGCCGATGGCGCCGGGCCCGACCTCGCCATCCGGTTCGGGTCCAGACCCGCCGGTGTCCGCCGGCGGAGCCTCGGCGGCCAGCCCGGGCACCTCGTCGGACAGGTCGGCGTCGGGTTCGCCTCCAGGGTCAGGGGTCGCGAGCTCGTCCTGGTCTCCCGGGGTGACGGTCGGCTCGGACCGTGGTTCGTCTTCAAGCTGCAGCCTCGGCTACGCTCGCCGGTGCCTCCTCGGGCACGATCGGTTCGGACACGCGGCTCGGGGAGGGCACGTCCTCGGGACCGACGAGCGGCCGCGGGGCCCTCCCGGGCTGCGCCTCGGGCGGGGGGATCACGACGCTCGGGACGTCGTCGACGTTCGGCAGCGGGCTCTCGTCGGGCAGGCGCGACGCCACCTCCTGCGCGAGAGCGCGGTAGCTCTGGGCGCCCTTGGAGTGCGGGTCGTAGACGGTGATGGGCTGCCCGAACCCGGGCGCCTCGGAGAGCCGGACGGTCCTGGGGATGATCGTCTGGTAGACCCGATCCCCGAAGTACCGCCGGACCTCGGCGACCACCTGCTCGGAGAGCTTGGTCCTCGGGTCGAACATCGTCATGACGATCCCGGTCAGGCGTAGCCCGGTGTTGACGTTCTGCTGGACGAGCCGAACGTTGCGCAGGAGCTGCCCGAGTCCCTCCAGCGCGTAGTACTCGCACTGGATCGGCACGAGGAGCTCCTCGGCGGCGGCGAGCGCGTTCACGGTCAGCAGGCCGAGCGAGGGAGGGCAATCCAGGAACACGAAGTCGTAGCCGTCCTGCTTGAGCGGCTCGATGGCCTTCTTCAGCCGCAGCTCGCGCGAGAACTGGCTCACGAGCTCGATCTCGGCCCCGGCGAGGTCGATCGTCGAGGGGATCGCGAACAGGTTGTCGATCGGCGTCGGGACGATCGCGCCCTCGATAGGGGCCTCATCGGCCAGCACGTCGTAGACCGTGACCTCACGCTCCTCGTGACGGATGCCCAGCCCGGTCGAGGCGTTGCCCTGCGGATCGAGGTCGACGACGAGGACCTTGTAGCCGAGCTCGGCGAGCGAGGCGCCGAGGCTCACGGCCGTGGTGCTCTTGCCCACGCCGCCCTTCTGGTTGGCGACCGCGATGATCCTGGCCCTGCCGGAGGGTGGTGGGACCGCGTTCGAGGCCGCCGACTTGCGTGCGGATGCCTTCGAACGGCGTTGCGCAGCAGTCGGTTGCGTCCCTGCAGCCTTGGGTGCACCTGTGGATGCGGGCTTCGGCTTGGAGGACGAACGAGCTGCCCGAGAAGAGGAGGGCTTCGTCACTGACGAGTCATGATAACCAGGGCACCTGCGCTTTCAAGCACGGGCGTGCGCAGGACGCTCTGGATCACGGATCCCGCCGGCGGTTCGGGGGTCGCCGTCTCGGCCCCGGCGAAGTAGACGAGCCGTCCGCCCGGTCGAAGGATCCCGCGGGCCCGAGCCCAGGCCTCGTCGATCGGGGCGAACGCCCTCGCGAGGGCGACGTCCACGTCGCCGCGGACGTCCTCGACCCGACCCGCGACCACGGCGGCGTTCGACAGCCCGAGATCCTCCACCGCGAGCTCGAGGAACGCCGCCCGCTGGGGGCGGCGCTCGATCAGCAGCATCCGGACACGGGGGAGCGCGATGGCGACGATCACGCCCGGCAGCCCGGCCCCCGAACCCAGATCGGCGGCCTCGTCGACGCCCTCGACGACCGGGACCGCTCGGAGGCTGTCCAGCGTGTGGCGTTCCCGTATCCGGGCCGAGTCCGACCGGGAGATCGCCCCGAGCGGTACCGCCCGGTCGACGAGGAGCTCCTCGAACCGGCGCAGCTGGGAGATCTGCGGGAGGTCCAGGAGCACCCCGAGGTCGTCCGCCTGTGCCCGGAGGGCGTCGTCGTCGCTCATCGATGTTTCACGTGAAACGACACCTTGAGGGGAGGACGGCCGCGCCAGGGGCGGCTATCTGGCCCGCTGGATGACGACGCGCCGCTCCGCACCTTCGCCCTCGCTCGAGCTCTCGACGCCCTCCACCTCGGCCACCGCCGTGTGGACCATCTTGCGGAGGAACGGGTTCATCGGCTCGAGCGCCTCCGAGCGGCCCGTCCGGGCGACCCGAGTGGCGATCTCGCGAACGCGGGCGGTCAGCCGGTCGATCTGGCGTTTCCGGTAGTCCTCGATGTCGACGACGACCCGGGCGGGGAGCCCGGTCCGCTGGCCGATGGCGACGCGGGTCAGCTCCTGGATCGCCTCGAGCGTCTGCCCGTGCCGACCGATCAGCAGGCCCATGTCCTCGTCGTCGGGTTCGGGGCCGATGACGTCGACGTACATCGTCCCGTCCTCGAACGCCGACTCGACGGTCGCGGTGATGCCCATCCGCTCGAGCATGCCCTCGAGGAACTCGGTCGCGATCTCGGCCTGCTCGTCGAGATCGTCCTCGCTCACGTCGCCGTCTGGCTTGACCCGCGAGCGGACGACCACGATGGCCTCCTGAGCTCCGACCCCGAACACGCCGGATCGAGGCTCCTGGACGACCTGGACGTCGGCCTCCTGCTCGGTCAGACCGAGCTCGCCGAGGGCGGCCTCGACGGCCTCCTCAACGCTTGGGGCGCTTCTTCGGATCTCCTCCACGGCCGTTGCCTCCGGACCCTGATCCCTTCGGGTTGGACCCCGGCTTGGTGGGGCCGGACCCGGTGGTGCCGTTGGTCCCGCCCTTGGGCGCGGGTGGTTTGGTGGTTCCGGGCTTCTTCGTACCCGGCTTGGGGGTCCCCCCGGCTCGGAGCTCTCGCTGCTGCTCCGCGCGCTCCATCATCGAGGACATGAAGCCCTTCTTCTCGGCCTTCTGCGGCTTGGATTTCGCGTTCTCGGCCAGCTGCTCGGCCGTCGGCCGGCTCTTGAGCATGAAGTACTGCTGACCGATCTGCCACGCGTTCGAGGTCGTCCAGTACAGGACGAGGCCGGCGGGGAAGAAGACGCCGAAGACGCCGAAGACGAGCGGCATCACCTTCAGGAGCGCCTGCTGCTGGGAGGAGGCTCCGGGCGGGCTGGCGTTCTGCATCTGGCGCTGTTGGAAGAAGGTGGTCCCGAACATCAGCACCGCGAACACGTAGTAGGGGATCCGGTCGACCACGTCGCTCCCGCAGTTGACGGGGTAGGAGAGGTCCTGCCCGGTGGGGCTCTTGGCGGCGAGCGTGGCATCCGGTGTTGCCCGCGTGCACGGCCGAGCACAGCAGGTTCATCCCGAGGAACGAGGTGCCCGAGGTCGGCCCCGGCAGGTTCAGGGCGTCGATCTGCGCCTGCGTCGTGATCGCCTCTCCGTTCGGATCGCCCGGAGGAAGCGTCTCGGGGATCTGCTGGGACACGGCCACGTACAGAGCGCTGTCGGTCGGGACGTGGATCGGATGCTGCGGCCACCGGAGCACGGAGTACATCGCGATCAGGATCGGGAACTGCAGCAGCACCGGCCAGCAGCCGGAGAACGGGTTGACCCCGTACTCCTTGTAGAGCTTCATGATCTCTTCCTGCTGACGCGTCTTGTTCCCCTTGAACTTCGCCTGGATCTGCTTGATCTTCGGCTGCACGATCTGCATGTGCTGCATCGAGCGGACCTGTTTGATCCCGAGCGGCAGCAGGATCAGGCGGATCAGTGACGGTCAGCAGGATGATCGTGACGCCGTAGTTCGGGATGAAGTCGTAGATCTGGGCCACGACCCAGCCGAGGGCGTCGAGCAGCGCCTGCCACGGGGCGAGCGCGATCATCGGCCAGGCTCCGCGTGTATGACGGCGTCATATCCCGTGGATCGGGTCGGAGCCGGGACGTGATCGACGCCGCCGCGCGTGAACGGACCGCACCGCGCGATCCTCCAGGCCGCCATGAGGGTTCCGCGGAGGGCTCCGTGCATCCGGATCGCGTCCTCGGCGTAGTGCGAGCAGGTGGGGTAGAAGCGACACTGGCCGCCGAGCCACCCGGACAGCGTCACGCGGTACACGCGGATCAGACCGAGCAACGCGAGACGCGCCGGCGCTCCCGCCTTCCAGGCGATGCGGTGCACATGGTTCACGTCCGGATCACCTGCGCGCGCGAGAGCAACTCCGCAACCTCCGCCACCAGTTCCTGCGTCCGGGCTCCGACGATCGCGGCCCTTGCGACCACGACGACGTCGATCCGTCCTCGACCTCGTCAGCGAGCTCGCGCCACGCGGCCCGGAGGATCCGCCGGGCCCGGTTGCGGAGCACCGCGCCACCGATCCGCCGGCCGGCAACGAACGCTGCCGACCCGGCCCCGGGGGCGACAAACACTACCACCCGTTCTCCGTGAAATGCCTGGCCGGAGGACAGGGTCCGGGCGACCCGATCCGCGTTCGTCGACGTACCTACGCGGACAGCCGCGTCCGGCCCTTCGCGCGCCGTCGCGCCAGGATCGACCGGCCCGCCCGGGTCCGCATCCGGACGCGGAAGCCGTGCTTGCGGTGACGGCGGCGGTTGTTCGGTTGGTAGGTTCGCTTGGACATCGGGATCTTCCTCGTCGTCGCGCTCGAACGGGGCCCGTTCGGCGGTTCGCGCAGTATAGCGGAGGGTTCCGGCGCCGGCCTGTCGGCCTCGCCGCGGCCGCGAACATCTGAAGCACGAGAAAGTGTGACAAGAGGCCCCTCCGGCGGGGCGGTGGGGAAAACCGCGGTGCTATAGTCCGGCCTCGTTCCCCGGGGGCGTCGATCCTCCCCACGCGACGTCATCTCTTCCCCCAAGAGTTTCCACAACTGTGGAAAGGCGCTGTGGATAGCTATGGCGATCGCATCGTTCGAGGAGGCCGCTGAACGCACCTGGGCGCACGTCGTCGAACGCGCCCAGGAGGAGCTGACCGAGAGCTCGTTCTCGATGTGGTTCGGGGGCGTTCGCGCCACGAGCCTGCACGACGGGGTCCTCGAGGTCGTCGCGCCCTCCGAGTACGTGCGCGACTGGCTCGCCAAGCACTACGTCGGGCTGATCCAGGACGCCGCGGCCGAGGCCGTCGGGCTCCCCGTGACGATCGAGCTGGGTTCGACACCCCCCGAAGAGGTTGTGCCGCAACGCGAACCGCCGGACCCGCCGGAACACAAGCCGATCGCGGAGCGGGCCGGATACGGCGCCCCCGGTCTTCCGTTCCCGAACTACACCTTCGAGACCTTCGTCGCGGGCCCGTCGAACCGGTTCGCGCACGCCGCGGCGATGGCGGTGGCCGACACGCCTCCGTCCAAGGCCTACAACCCGCTGTTCATCTACGGCGGCGTGGGACTCGGCAAGACGCACCTGCTCGTCGCGATCGGCCATCAGATGTTCGGCCTGTCCCCGCGGCTGCGCGTGAAGTACGTGACGAGCGAGAGCTTCATGGCCGAGTTCATCAAGGCGGTCCGCGAACGCCAGGGCTACCAGTTCGCCGCGCGCTACCGCGACATCGACGTGCTGCTGGTCGACGACATCCAGTTCCTGGCCAAGCGCGAGGAGACCCAGACCGAGTTCTTCCATACGTTCAACGCGCTGCACCAGAAGGACCGCCAGATCGTGATCGCGTCGGACCGGCCGCCGCAGGAGCTCGGGATGGAGGAGCGCCTCCAGTCGCGGTTCCGCCTCGGCCTGTGCGTCGACGTGCAGCCGCCGGACCTCGAGACCCGCATCGCGATCCTGCAGCTGAAGGCGCAGCGCGACGAGCTCCACGTCCCCGACGACGTGATCGAGTTCATCGCGAACACGTTCGACCAGAACATCCGCGAGCTCGAGGGGGCGCTCGTCCGGGTGGTGGCGTGGGGCGACCTCACCGGGCAGCCGATCACCAGCGAGCTCGCCGAGCAGGCGCTCGAGGACCTGCTGCCCCAGGCCGAGGCCGAGATCCCGCCCGACCTGATCCTGGAGGAGAGCGCCCGCTACTTCGGGCTGTCCGTCCAGGACCTGATCTCGCCGAACCGCTCGAGGCCGCTCACGACCGCCCGCCACGTCGCGATGTACCTGATGCGTGAGTGCAGCGGGCAATCCCTGGTGAAGATCGGCGAGACGTTCGGCGGACGCGACCACACGACGGCGCGCCACGGCATCCTCAAGGTCGAGAAGGACATGCGGGCCAGGACGGCGACGTACCGCCAGGTCCAGGACCTCTCGCGCATCATCCGCGGCCGGGCCCGGGCCGGATGAGGGCCCTCGCGAGGCCGGTGGACGACCCTGTGGGGAACGTGGGAGGCGCCGGGGACACCACCGAGGCGACCTCCGGCGGGTGCACCGATTCCCCCACCCGGTCCACATGTCCTACGGGCCCGCTACGCTCGGGAAACAGGCCGGTATCCCTGTTTTCCACAGCCCCTACTACTACTGAAAGAGGTAAGAGATGAATCTAGAAGCAGCGAGGGGGTGGACAACGTGAAGTTCCGGTGTGACCGTGACGCGCTGTCCGAGGCGCTGCAGACGGTCCAGCGCGGCGTGTCGTCGAGGCCGGGGATCCCCGCCCTCACCGGCGTCCTGATCGAAGCCGCGGCCGAGGGCGCGTTGACGCTCACGACGACGGACCTGGAGGTCTCGGCCCGGCTGTCGATCGACGTGCAGGTGGGGGAGCCGGGGATCTCGCTCGTCCCGGCGCGGCTGCTCGCGGACACCGTGAAGAGCCTGTCGGACGCGCCCGTCGAGTTCGAGACCGATCAGTCGCAGGCGCGCATCCGATGCGCGGCCTACGAGGGCTCGCTCCGGTTGCTGCCGGCCGAGGACTTCCCGGCGCTCCAGCCGCCGTCGGGAACCCGGATCGTGGCGGAGGCGCCGCGGTTCGCGGAGGCCGTCGGTCAGGTGGCGAGGGCCGCCTCGCGCGACGAGGCCAGGCCCGTGCTGACGGGGATCCTGCTCGAGGTGAGCCGCGAGGGCGTGACGCTGGTCGCGACCGACTCGTACCGGCTCGCCGTGCGCGACCTCGTGGCGACCTCCGCCGGCGAGGCGCGGGCGATCGTGCCCGAGCGGGCCCTGTCGGAGGCCGGCCGCGCCGCCCAGACGATCGAGAAGGGCGAGGTCGAGGTGTTCGTCGACGAGAGCCAGGTCTCGTTCCAGGTCGGGCCGCTGATGCTCACGTCGCGGCTGATCGAGGGCGAGTTCCCGAACTACCGGCAGCTGCTCCCCGAGCAGTACGAGAGCCGGCTGACGGTCTCGCGGCAGCAGCTGATCGACGCCGTGCGCCGGGTCGGTCTGCTCGCCCGTGACACGTCGCCGGTCCGGCTCGAGTTCAACGCGCTCGGCGTCAAGCTCTCGTCCTCCTCGCCCGATCTCGGCCAGGCGGTCGAGGCGGTCGAGGCCCGGTACGAGGGCGAGGACATCACGGCGGCGTTCAACCCGAACTACCTCGCGGACGGCCTCGCCGCCGCCTCGGGCGAGTCGGTCCGGCTCGAGGTGCGGGACGGTCTGAAGCCCGGGATCGTGCGGGGCGAGTCGGACGAGTTCACGTATCTGGTGATGCCGGTGAGGCTGCCGACGCCGGTCGGTTGATGCCGCGTTGCGGCTCGCGTGGGTCGAACTCCGGGACTTCCGCAACCACGTCGAGACGCGCCTGGACGAGCTCCCCGACGCCCTGATCACGGTCGCGGGTCCCAACGGCGAGGGCAAGACCAACCTCCTCGAGGGGATCGCCTTCCTGTTCTTCCTCCAGTCGCCGCGGACCTCCTCCACCGAACCCGTGGTCCGACGCGATGCGGACGGGCCCGCCTACGCGCGCGGCGAGGTGGTCACCGAGGAGGCCGGCAAGGTGCTGGTCGAGGTCGAGATCCCCGGGCCGCGGCGCCAACCGCGTCCAGGTGAACCGTTCGCCGGTGCGGCGCAAGCGCGACCTGCGGCGGCAGGTGCGCGCCGTGTACTTCGGGCCCGACGACCTCGTGATCGTGATCGGGGATCCCTCCAAGCGGCGCGACTTCCTCGACGACGCGATCCGGTCGCTGTGGCCGCTCAAGGAGTCCGCGATGACGGCGTACGAACGCACGCTGCGGCAGCGCAACCGGCTGATCAAGGAGTGGGAGGGGCGCGGCGCTCCCACCGGGCTGGAGGCCTGGGACGCCGAGCTCGTCAAGAACGGGAGCGCGCTGATCCGGCTCCGCGCCGAGGCCGCGGCTCGGCTCGCGCCGTCCGCGGAGCAGGAGTACCGCCACCTCGCCGGCTACGGCCTGGCGTGCGAGTACGCTCCGAACGTGACCGGGGAGCCGCTCGAGGAGGCGTTCGAAGCCAGGCTGGCCGAACGCCGCAGCGACGAGCTGATCCGGCGGACCACGCTGGTCGGCCCCCATCGCGACGACCTGACCCTGGCCGTGCGAGACCTCGGCGCCCGGAGCTTCGCGAGCCACGGTGAGGCCTGGGCGGCGGCGCTGTGCCTGCGGCTGGGGCTCGCGAGCGCGGTGGCGGACGAGGTCCGCGAACGGCCGGTCCTGCTCCTGGACGACCCCTTCTCGGCGCTGGACCCGCGACGGCAGCGACTGGTCGGGGAGCGGCTCGCGGACCGCGGCCAGGTCCTCGTCAGCGTCGCCGACGACGCCCACGTGCCCGAACCCTCGACGCTGGTCCTCGACGTCTCGGCCGGCACGGTCGCCGCCCGGGGGGCGTGATCGGATGCCGCACTCGAAGGGCTTCGCGCACCGCAAGGACGAACGGACCCTCAAGGCGACCCTGATCGGCGACGTCGTCGACGGGTTGCTCCGCGAGCGGACGTTCGCTCGCGGCATGCCGATCGGCCAGCTGGCGTCGGATTGGGCCTCGGTGGTGGGTCCACGGCTGGCCGCCGAGTCCGCCCCGGTGAGCCTCGAACGCGGTGTCCTGGTGGTCGCCGCGACCACCGGACCCTGGGGCGCGCAGGTGCGGTTCCTGGCCGAACAGATCCGCGAACGAGCCGAGACCACGATCGGCCCCGGGAGCGTCGTCAAGGTGCAGGTGGTCGTCCGCGACGACCCACGGAAAGGCTTGTAGCGCAAGGCGTTCGGAGCACCGTGATGAGCCCCGGATGGTGCCCCGAAACGCGTTCCGTGTCACCTCCGGTTGGTAGAATCTAGGGGTTAGCACCGCGGTTCCGTCGGCCCCCGAGACGCGTCGTCTCGAGTCCGGCGCGTCCGCGTTCCATGACGGAGGTGGAGTGGCAAGCACGGCAACCAAGCGGGCGGGGGAAGGGGCAGGCGCGACCAAGCCCGGACAGTACGGATCCGCGGATATCCAGGTCCTCGAGGGCGTCGCGCACGTTCGGCTCCGCCCCGGGATGTACATCGGCACCACGTCGAGCAGGGGTCTGCACCACCTCGTCTACGAGGTGGTCGACAACTCGATCGACGAGGCGATGGCCGGGCACTGCGACCGGATCATCGTCCGCCTGCTCAAGGGCGGCGGGGTCGAGGTCGAGGACAACGGCCGCGGCATCCCGATCAAGCCGATCCCCAAGGCCAAGGACCGGCGTCCGGCCGTGGAGGTCGTCCTCACGACCCTGAACGCCGGGGGCAAGTTCGGCGGCGACGGGTACCGGATCTCGGGCGGGCTCCACGGGGTGGGCGTCTCCGTCGTGAACGCCCTCTCGGAGAAGCTGGTCGTCCAGGTGATGCGCGAGGGCGGCTCCTGGACGCAGACCTACGCGCGCGGCAAGGCGACCACCAAGCTCACCAAGGGCAAGCCGACCCGCAAGACCGGGACGATCATCACGTTCTGGCCCGACCCGGAGATCTTCGTCGAGGGCGTCGAGTTCGACAGTCAGGATGCTGGCGGAGCGCCTGCAGGAGCACGCGTTCCTCACCAAGGGCGTCGAGATCCAACTGATCGACGAGCGGGGGGCCAAGCCCGAGAAGCAGGTCTTCAAGGCGTCGGGCGGCATCGCCGACTTCGTGAAGCATCTCGCCACCGGCAAGGAGACGATCCACACCAAGATCATCTCGATGGAGGCGCGCGAGGCCGACTCGGAGGCCGACGTCGCGCTGCAGTGGACCAACGGCTACTCCGAGTCGATCCACTCGTTCGCGAACACGATCAACACCCACGAGGGCGGCATGCACGAGGAGGGCCTGAAGAAGGCGCTCACCAACGTCGTCAACCGCTACGCGCGCAACAAGGGCCTACTCAAGGAGAAGGAGGACAACCTCCTCGGCGAGGACGTGCGCGAAGGGCTCATCGCGATCGTGAGCGTTCGGCTGCGCGAGCCGCAGTTCGAGGGCCAGACCAAGACCAAGCTCGGCAACACCACGATGCGCTCGCTCGTCGAGACCACCGTCAACGAGCACCTCATGACGTGGCTCGAGGAGCACCCCGGCGACGCCAAGCGGGTCGTCACGAAGTCCAGCCAGGCCGCGAAGGCGCGCCTGGCGGCCAAGCAGGCTCGCGACCTCACGCGGCGCAAGTCGTTCCTGGAGGGCGGAGGCCTGCCCGGCAAGCTCGCGGACTGCCAGCTGACGGACCCGAGCTCGACCGAGCTGTTCATCGTCGAGGGCGACTCGGCGGGCGGTTCGGCCAAGCAGGCCCGCGACCCGGCGACGCAGGCGATCCTGCCGATCCGCGGCAAGATCCTGAACGTCGAGAAGTCGCGGCTGCACAAGATCCTCGAGAACGCCGAGATCCAGGCGCTCATCACGGCGATCGGCACGGGGGTGGGCGACGAGGAGTTCGACGTCGGGAAGACGCGGTACCACAAGATCGTGCTGATGGCCGACGCCGATGTGGACGGCGCGCACATCCAGACGCTGCTGCTGACGTTCCTGTTCCGCTACATGCGCGAGCTGATCGACGCGGGCTACGTGTACCTGGCCAAGCCGCCGCTGTACCTGCTGAAGGAGGGCAAGCAGGAGCTGTACTTCTACACGGAGCGCGAGTGGGACGCGTACCGCAAGGACATCGACGGCCAGCGCAAGCTCGAGCCGCAGCGGTTCAAGGGTCTCGGAGAGATGGACGCGTCGCAGCTGTGGGAGACCACGATGAACCCCGAGCAGCGCACGCTCCTGCGGGTCACGCTCGAGGACGCGGCCACGGCCGACCGGCTGTTCTCGATCCTGATGGGTGAGGACGTCGCCTCCCGCAAGGAGTGGATCGAGGACAACGCGGCCGACGTGCAGAACCTGGACGTGTAGGCCGAGGATCGGGAGGTTCGGTGGCGCAGGAGTCGATGCTCGGCGGGCGGATCGAGGACGTCCAGCTCGAGGACCAGATCCAGACCTCGTACCTGGACTACTCGATGTCCGTCATCGTCGGGCGAGCGCTGCCCGACGTCCGCGACGGTCTGAAGCCGGTCCACCGCCGGATCCTGTGGTCGATGTTCGAGCAGGGGCTGCGGCCGGACCGCCCGTACCGCAAGTCGGCCAACGTCGTCGGCGGCGTGATGAGCAAGTACCACCCGCACGGCGACCTCGCGATCTACGACGCGTTGGTCCGGATGGCGCAGGACTTCTCGCTGCGCGCACCGCTGGTCGACGGTCACGGGAACTTCGGGTCGGTCGACGGCGACCCGCCGGCGGCGCAGCGCTACACGGAGGCGCGCCTCGCGCCGATCGCGCTCGAGCTGCTCCGCGACATCGAGGCCGAGACGGTCGACTTCGTCCCGAACTACGACGGCTACGAGCAGCAGCCGGTCGTGCTCCCCGCTCGCTTCCCGAACCTGCTCGTCAACGGTTCGGGAGGCATCGCCGTCGGGATGGCGACGAACATCCCGCCCCACAACCTCGGCGAGGTGATCGACGCGGTCGTGCACTTCATCGAGCATCCCGAGTCCAAGTCGAAGGACCTGATGAAGTTCGTCAAGGGTCCGGACTTCCCGACCGGCGCGATCGTGCTGGGCCGAGACGGCTTCAGGGACGCCTACGAGACCGGCCGGGGCTCGATCAAGGTTCGGGCCGTGTGTTCGATCGAGGAGGCGCCGAACGGTCGCCAGCGCATCGTGGTCACCGAGCTCCCGTACCAGGTGAACAAGGCCCGCCTGGCCGAGAAGATCGCGGACCTGGTCCGCGCCGGGCGCCTGAAGGACGTCGCGGACGTGAAGGACCATTCGAGCGGTCGCGAGGGCATGCGCCTGGTCGTCGAGCTCAAGCGCGGCGCCAACCCGCAGGTGGTCCTGAACCAGCTCTACAAGCACACGCAGCTGCAGGACAGCTTCGGCGTGATCATGCTCTCGCTCGTCGACGGCGTCCCCCGGACGCTGAACCTGGCCGAGATGATCGGCTACTACGTCGACCACCAGATCGACGTCGTCACCCGGCGCACGCGCTACGAGCTGAAGAAGGCCGAGGAGCGCGACCACATCGTCAAGGGCCTGTTGATCGCGCTCGACAACCTCGACGCGGTCATCAAGGTGATCCGGGGCTCGCAGGACGCCGAGGAGGCGCGCGGCAAGCTGATGACGCAGTTCAAGCTCAGCGAGGTCCAGGCGAACCACATCCTGGACATGCCGCTCCGACGGCTCACCCGGCTGGCCAGGGCCGAGCTCGAGCAGGAGCACAAGGACCTGCTCGCGCGGATCCGCTACCTGAAGGGCCTGCTCAAGGACCCGAAGAAGATCCGCGCCGTCATCACGGAGGAGCTGCTCGAGGTCAAGAAGAAGTTCGCGAACCCGCGACGCACGCAGCTCAAGGCCGACGAGGGCGACCTCGACGTGCAGGACCTGATCGCCGAGGAGGACGTGGTCATCACGGTCTCCCGCGCCGGGTACGTCAAGCGCCAGCCGATCGAGAACTTCCGCCGGCAGGGGCGGGGCGGCAAGGGGATCCGCGGCGCGAACCTCAAGGAAGAGGACGTGGTCAACGACGTCTTCACGACGACGACGCACAACTGGCTGCTGTTCCTCACCAGCAAGGGGAAGGTCTACCGCGTGAAGGTCCACGAGGTGCCGGAGTCGGGACGG
This sequence comes from uncultured Actinomycetes bacterium, assembly GCA_963744515.1. Classification (GTDB taxonomy): domain Bacteria; phylum Actinomycetota; class UBA4738; order UBA4738; family HRBIN12; genus DASSJM01. The sequence goes on from CAVUTN010000004.1 coordinate 46,159, forward strand.
ACGGCGCGAGGCACCTACGCCGCCAACCTGCCGGGGGTCTCGATCAGCCGGGGACGAGAAGGTCCAGGCCGTGATCGACCTCAAGGAGTACGCGGAAGGCCGGTACCTGCTGTTCGCGACGCGCAAGGGGATGGTGAAGAAGACCGCGCTGCCCGAGTACGACTCGCCGCGGACCGGTCTGGCCGCGATCAACCTGAAGCCCGGCGACGAGCTGATCGACGTGCGGCTGACCGACGGCAAGGACGACGTGTTCCTGGTCTCCCGCAAGGGCCAGGCGATCCGGTTCAAGGAGAGCCTCGTGCGACCGATGGGCCGGCAGACCGCGGGCGTGATCGGGATGCGCCTGGCGGCCGACGACGAGGTGATCGTCCTCGGCGTCGCGTCGCAGGGCGAGGAGCTGATCAGCGTCACGCACCAGGGGTACGGCAAGCGGACGCCGCTCAAGGACTACCCGGTGAAGGGGCGCGGGCGGCAAGGGCGTGATCGGCCACACGCTCACGAAGAAGACCGGCCTGCTCGCCGGCGCGTTCGTCGGGTCCAAGGACCAGGACATGTTCGTGATCTCGTCGTCGGGGATCGTGATCAGGGTCGCGGCGGCCGACATCCGCCGCGTCGGCCGGGCGTCGCAGGGCGTTCGGACGATGCGCGTCGAAGAAGGTGCGACCGTCGTCGCGCTCGCGCCGGTCATCGCAACGGTCGAGCTCGAGTAACCGGCCGCTCTCGCCGGGCCAGTCCGTCTCGATGGGATGATCGAATCGTGCTGACCGGAGCCGGCGTCGCGACGATCGTCGTGCGCGAGCGCGCTCGGCCTGCTGACCGTCTTCGTCCTGTGGCATCGGGTGCCGCCGGCCGACGGCGTACGCGCTCACGACGGTCTGGGGGATCGGCGTGGCGGTCGGGCGGCCTCCTCGTGCAGGACGACGTCGGTCGCGGCGTCGTGGGTGGTCGCGCGTCGCCGTGCTCGGCGTGCTCGGGCCCGTGCACGCTCGGCTCGTGTTCGGCCCGCCGGGGCGAGCCGACATGGTTGCCGCGGGGCCTGCCGCCGCGTAGAAAGGGCCCGAACCCGTGAGCGATCCCGCCGATCAGGCCACCGTCGCCCCACCCGAGCCCGCGCCCGCGGAGGCTCCCGTCCCCGCCGAGCGCGGGCGCTCCGAAGCGCTCCTCACCCGCCCGGTCGCGTCAGGCCAGGGTCGTGCTCCGCAAGGTCGGCCCGTGGTCGGTGCTGAAGATCTCGTTCCTGTTCTACCTGTGCGTGATGGTGGTGATCCTCGGCGCGATGATGATCCTGTACGCGATCCTCGGGCGCGATCGGTGCGCTCGACTCCCTCACGCGCCTCATCCGAGACCTGTTCGCCGACCAGTCCTTCGAGATCCACGGCGGATGGCTGTTCAGCCGCGGGCTGTCGATCGGGCTCGCGCTCGTCGTGCTGTGGACGCTCATCAACGTCTTCATCGTGTTCCTGTACAACCTGCTCTCCGACGTCGTCGGCGGCATCGAGGTCACGCTCTCCGAACGCCGGTAGCGCGACGCGATCGGCCACGAACACGCGCAGGTCAGGCGCACGATTGACACCCTTTCGGAGCCACGCGTACGCTTGCCGACGGGCCGGGTGAAGGCCCCTGCAGCGTCCCCCGGGCCTGTAGCTCAGCTCGGTTAGAGCGCATCCCTGATAAGGATGAGGTCGTTGGTTCAAGTCCAACCAGGCCCACCCGGCGAGGAGGAGGCGGCGATGTCCGAAGGAACTGAGGAAACGAAGAAGGGCGGCTTCTTCGGCAAGCTGATGAAGATCGCGTTCATCGCGGCGATCGTGGCGGCGGTCGTGGCCGTCTTCAAGCGCCGGCGCGGCAAGGATCTGGACGAGGACGAGTGGCAGGAGCTTCCGCCCCCCGCGGGCGGGTAGCCGAGCCGAGCATCTTCCGCCGAGGGCCCGCGCTCGTCGCGGGCCCTTCGCGTTGGGGGTCACCGACGGTCCGCCGTCCGGTGCCCGCCCGGCGGGGCTCGCTAGACTCCGGCGGCGTGGAGCGCGATCCGTGGGAGCTGGCGTTCGAGGCCGCTCGCGACGGCCGGCATCGAGCTCCGGCCGCTCGCCGAGCTCGAGGACGCCGATCGCATCCTCCGGGTCATGAACGCCACGTGGGCGGGTCCCGAACCCTTCCCGCGCGAGATGCTCCGCGCGCTCGCCGACAGCGGGAACGTGCCGTTCGGCGCGTTCGACGGCGACGACGACGATCGGCTACGTGCTCGGGTGGGCGGGCGTCGATCCGCGAGGACGGGCTGCACACCCACTCGCACATGCTCGCCGCGCTGCCCGATCGGCGGCACCGAGGGGTCGGGTACGCGCTCAAGCTCGCGCAGCGCGCGCAGGCGCTCGAGCAGGGGATCGCCGAGGTCCGGTGGACGTTCGACCCGCTCGTCGCGCGCAACGGCTATTTCAACCTCTGCAAGCTGGGCGCGGTCGCCGACCGGTTCGACCGCAACCACTACGGGGCGATGGTCGACGAGGTGAACGCCGGTGAGCGGAGCGACCGGTTCACCATCCGGTGGGATCTGGGGCGCGAGCCCGGCCCGAGGGAGGTCGGCGCCCACGAGTCCGCGCTCGAGGACGCCGATGGCTGGCCGAGCGACGTTCGAGCACCGTCCGGACGTGCGGCGCTCGTCGCGGTTCCGAGCGACTACGCGCAGATCCGGACCGATGATGCGGCGCGCGCCTCGGCGTGGCGCGACGCCTCGGCGCGAGGCGATCGAGGCCTGCCTCACGGCCGGGATGATCGCGGCGGGGTTCGAGCGCGGCTCCTCGAGCTACGTGTTCGCGCTCGCCGAGGACGTGCCGCGGTGACGCGGGTCCGCTCGATCGAGCTGCGCCTGGTCGCGATCCCGCTGGTGCGGCCGTTCCGGACCAGCTTCGGCGAGTCCACGGAGAAGGTCTGCATCCTCGCGCGCGTCGAGACCGACGACGCGTTCGGGTGGGGGGAGTGCGTGAGCGACGTCGAGCCGAACTTCTCCGAGGAGTGGAACGACGGGGCCTGGCTGATGATCCGGGACTTCCTCGCGCCGGCGCTGTTCGCCGAGGGGGAGGTGGAGGCCTCGAAGGTGGCCTCGGTCTTCTCGTTCGTCCGGGGGCATCCGATGGCCAAGGCCACGCTCGAGAACGCGGTGCTCGACGCGGAGCTCCGGGCGCAGGGCCGCTCGCTGGCCGCCTACCTCGGCGCGGACCGCGACCGCGTCGTGTGCGGCGTCTCGGTCGGGATCGCCGCGACCACGCGAGACCCTGCTCGAGCAGGTGTCGGGCTACCTCGCCGAGGGGTACCGGCGCATCAAGCTCAAGATCGAACCGGGAACCGACGTCGAACGCGTCCGCGCGGTCCGCGAGGCGAACCCGGAGATCCTGCTCTCGGTGGACGCGAACGCCGCCTACCGCCTCGCCGACGTCGAGGTGTTCCGCGAGCTCGATGCGTTCGGGCTGCTGATGGTGGAGCAGCCGCTGCACCACGAGGACCTCTACGAGCACTCGCTGCTCCAACGGCAGATCCGGACCGACCTGTGTCTCGACGAGTCGATCCGTTCGTCCGCGGACGCCCGCGCGGCGATCGAGCTCGGCTCGTGCCGGATCGTGAACATCAAGCAGGGCCGCGTCGGCGGGCTGCTCGAGGCCAAACGGGTGCACGACGTCGCCGCGGAGCTCGGCGTCCCCGTGTGGTGCGGCGGGATGCTCGAGACCGGGATCGGGCGTTCGACGAACCTCGCGCTCGCCGCGCTGCCGAACTTCACGTTGCCCGGAGACACCAGCGCGACCTCGCGGTACTTCGCCGAGGACCTGACCGAGCCGCTCGTCCTCGCGCCCGACGGGACGCTGCCGGTTCCCGACGGACCCGGGGATCGGTGTCGACCCCGACCCCGGCGCGGCTCGAGGCCGTCACCCGGCGGATCGAGCGGCTGGAGAAAGAGTGACAAAACCGTCGCGGACCGGGTTGACCGGTCCGGAGGGCGTCCATACAGTGCGCGTTGAGAGACCGCTGTGACCTTCGGGTCGCGGCGGTTTCTCACTTTCTCGGGTCGTTCGACGGGCCCATACCTGGATCTCGACAGCTTCGATCCGCTCGATCGCGTCGCGACCGGTTCGATGGCGCAAGCCGCACATGCCGGCTGCTGCTCGTCCTAGACTCAGTCGACTCCGATCGACGAGAGGCTGCGGGATGCGCAAACGGGTCATCAGGGCGGGCGAGATCGAGATCGAGGACTCGGAGGGGCGCGTGCGCGCCCGGTTCGGGGTCTCGAACGAGGATCTCCCGTTCATGTCGTTCTACGGTGCGGACGACAAGCTGCGCGCGCGGTTCGGCGTGCAGCCCGACGGCTCCGCCGGCCTGGCGATCGCCGACGACGACGGCAAGGTCCGAGCGACGTTCGGCCTGTTCTCCGACGGGTCGGCGAGCATGGCGATGGTCGACCGCAACGGGAAGGTCCGCGCGAAGTTCGGCCTGGGGACCGAGGGCTCGCCCACGCTCGCGCTCCGCAACAAGGACGGCCAGCTCGGCTTCGTGTACTCGCTCGCGCAGCAGGGCTCGCCGACGATCTCGCTGCAGGACGAGGACGGCAAGGTGCGCGCCCGCATCGGGCTCGCGGCCGAGGGCTCGCCGATCCTGCGGCTGTTGAACAAGGAGGGCGAGCTCCGCGCGATCATGGGTCTGACCGCGGACGGGACGCCCGTGATGCAGTTCCTCGACGCGAAGGGCGAACCCGAGTGGACCGCGCCGAGCTCGTTCGCGCCGACCGACGATGTCCCCGTCGATGCGCCGAAACCCTCCGGGCCGGAGGCTCGGGAGCGAGGCTGACCCGGCGTGTCGGGCTGGTGGGCCGCCGCCTTCGTCGTCCAGTGGATCCTGCTCGCCGTGCTCGCGGTCGTGGTGGTCGCGCTGGCGCGCCAGATCGGCGTGCTGCAGCTCCGGCTGGCCCCGCTCGGAGCGCTCGAGGTCGACGACGAGGGCCCACCGCTGGGGGAGGCGCCCGAGGCTCGGGCGGCACGGACGCCTGACGGCTCGTCCACGGTCGTCGGCGGTCCCGGGAGCGAGCCGGCTGGTCGCGTTCGTCTCGGACACCTGCCCGATCTGCGAGCAGGTCGCGCCCTCGCTGCCGGCCGCCGCCCGCGCGAGCGGGCTCGAGCTGCAGGTCGTGTCCGATCCGGATCTCGAGGTCGTCGTACCGCGTCCCGGGGGTGCCGTTCGTCGTCGTGCTCGACGAGCTCGGCCTCGTCCGGTCGAAGGGGACCGTGAACTCGCTCGAGCAGGTCGAGGGTCTGGTCGACACCGCGCGGCGCCGAACGACGCAGGGGCTCCGGGCCGGCTGATGGGGGCCGTCGAGCGAGCCGGGACCGAGCTCGCGCGCCGGACGAGCCGTCGTTCGTTCCTCGGCAGGCTCGGCCGGACGGTCGTCGCGGTCGCCGGGGGCTCGATGGTGGCCGTCGCGCTCGACCCCGACCGCGCCGAGGCGCACCACATCTGCGGCCACCTGTACACGACGGAGTCGTGTCCCCATCCGTACGCGCCGCATTCCAGGACGGACGCGTACGGGTTCCCGGTGCACCCGCGGCTGGGGTATCCGGTCGACGACGACGGCGCGATCTACCTCTCGGAACGGCAGACGCGGCGGAAGGTGTGTCAGACCGTCGTGCCCGAGCAGTACCCGTTCGTCCCCAACCCCCGCTACGGCGGCGGCTGGAGCCGATGCTGCAACGGCCGGGTGCGGCACATCCAGGACTGCTGCTCGACCTCCGACAGACGGATCAACGGTGACGGCGCGGTCCGCGGCTACTGCCCGCGTGGCCGCAAGGTCTTCTGCATCACGTACCGGGAGCTGAACGTCCGGTGCTGAGCGAACCCGCAGGTCTCGCGCTCGTCGTCGCGTCGGTCGTGGCGGGGATCTCGAGCCTGTTCGGGCCCTGAGGCCTCTCGATGGTGGAGACCATCACCCCCGTCGTGCACGGGGGCAGCCGGAGCCGATGGGGGGTCTCGGTCGTGCTGCACGCGATCGGTGCTGCCGCGTCGGCCGCGGTCGCCGGCGCGCTGCTGGCCGGGGCCGGCGGGCTGCTCGGCGCGCCGTGGGGTGTTGTGGGTCTGGGGCTCGTCGCGGTGGCGGCCGCCCTGTACGTCGCGCGCGAGCTCGGGGCGCCGGTGCCGGTGCCGCAGCTGCGGCGTCAGGTGCCCGACTGGTGGCGCACCTTCTTCCCGCCGCACGTAGCGGCGCTCCTGTACGGGATCGGGCTCGGGCCCGGGTTCCTGACCTACCTCGGCCACGGGACGCTCGTGGTCGTGTCGGTCGCGGCGTTCGCCAGCGGGCGGCCGCTCGTCGGGTGCGGCGGTGCTGGCGCCGTTCGGTCTGGCCCGGGGGTTGGGGCCCGTGCTGGCGTTCGGCGTGCGCTCGCCGAGCGACGGCGCGGCCCTCGTCGAACGCCTCGAGCGCTCGGCGTCGCGGGCGCGCTGGCGGGTCGCGAACGCCCTCGCCCTCGCGGCGGTCACGGCGGCGATGGTGATCGAGATCCGCACGATCGAGGGCCCGTCCGAGTTCGGCGCGCTCGCGGCCGCCGCTGCTGGCGCTGACGTTCGGCGCGGCCGCGGTGACGAAGCTCGCACGGGGAGCCGCGTGGCGCCGAACGCTGGGGATCTACCGGCCTGCCCTCCGCGGCGGTCGGGCCCGCCGCCCTCGGGGTCCCCCTCGTCGAGCTCGGCGTCGCGGCCCTCGTCCTGTTCGGGCTCGCGTCGACGGCGGGGTTCGCGTCGCTCCTGGTGTTGGCGGCGTTCTCCGTCGCGATCGTGATCGGACGTGTTCGGTCGGGGCGGCGTCTCGAGTGCCGGTGCTTCGGTGGTTCGACGACCCGGGACTACCGTGCGCTGCTCGCCCGCAACCTCGCGCTCGCCGGGGTCGCGTTCGTGGCGTGGACGGCGGGGAAGGACGCGTCGCAGGTGGGGTCGCTCGCCGAGCCGGGCGGCGCCGACCTGCTCCCCGCGGCCCTCGTGGTGGCGGGGCTCGCGCTCGCCGCGTGGGTGGGGGCGGCCGCGTTCGCCGGCAGGAGGTCGGCGCGTTGAGGGGTCGCGCGCTCGCGATCTGCGCGATGGTCGCCGTCACGGTGGTCGCGCTCGCGCTGCCGGCTCTGGCGCATCACACCGACCAGGTCGATCCCGACGACACCGACGGCAAGCTCGACCTGGAACAGGTGGCGTTCGATCACGAGGGCGCGCCGACCTGGCGCATGGCCACCTTCTCGTCGTGGACCGTGCGCTCGATCTGGGATCGCGGCACGTTCGTCGTGCAGCTCGATACGAAGGGCGACGCGGCCGCCGACTTCATCGCCGTGGTCCGGTCGGACGGCCGACGGCTCGTGGCCGCGCTGTACCGCCTGCGGCGGGACGGGCGCGAGATCGAGCTGACCGCGCTCCGAACCGAGAAGGGCGGCTCGAAGGCCGTCTCGTTGACGGTGCCGCTGCGGGAGGTCTCGATCGGGCCGAACCGGACCTCGTACTCCTGGTCGGTGCTCTCGAGCTTCACGGGCGGGAACTGCATGCGGACGTGTCTCGACGCCGCGCCGGATGAGGGGATGATCGACCAGCCCCTCCCGAGCCCGTCCCCGTCGCCCTCGCCCTCGGTCGGCTCAGCCGGCTGAGGCTCCGTTCCTCAGATCGCCCAGGCGTTCAGGAACTCGTCCCACTGGGTCTGGGCTGCCCAGTCCGTGTTCGGGTAGTAGGACCAGTTGATCCACGAGGTCGTCTTGTCCGCCGCCTTCGAGATGTGGAAGATCGTGATCCCGTGCGTATCCGCGTACTGGCTCACGTGCCGCTCGTAGAGCACGATGGGGACCATCGCCGACATGACCGCCTGCGCCTTCGCCTTGATCGTGGCGTCGTTGACGCGGTTGTTCATCTCCATCGCCATGTCGTACAGGTCCTTGTCGACCGGCGCCTGCCACATCGTCCTGGTGAAGCCGAACGCCTTCGTCATCGCGGACCGGTTCGCCGCCGCGCCGTTCTTCATCGCGGTGCCGAACCCGTCGACGGCGGTCCGCAAGGCGTCCCATCGACCATCCACAGCGACCGCGGAGAACGTCTTCTCGTTCGAGGCACTCTGGGCCGTTGCGATCGCGACCTGATCGGCGGTCATCGTCGGGTTCGCCGCGAGCTGCGCGAGCACGACGTCGTACTCGATGCCGTCCCATCCGACCCACTCCTGCGAGGCCGCGAGCGCGGTGGCGTGACCGTGCCACAGACTCTGGATCTCGATCGACGCCATGTTGCAGCCGTCGTACCCGACCACGTCGTTGAACCCCAGCGTGTTCATGATCGGCTTCATCTCGTGGTAGTCGAGCGTGTCCGCGTTCGTGTCGTCCTGCATCACGACGCCGGGGTGCCAGGACCATCCGTGTCCCCAGAAGTAGAGCGCGTAGTGGTCGGCCGGGTAGTTGGCCTTCGACCAGGTCACGAAGTCCACGAGGGTCTGCGGGTCGCCCATGTTGCGTTCGCCCCAGTCGGCGACCGCGCTGCCCGGCAACGCCGTCATCCCCTGCGTGACGTGGAAGAGCTTGGTCGTCTGCCAGTCGCCGTGTGACCTGTCGAACCCGGGGCCACGGTCGGCCAGCGCGATCACCTGGACGTCCGCGGTGGAGCCGGTGGGCGCCAGCTCGGTCTCGAGATCCTTGGCGATGAATTCCTCGAGGTTGTTGTCCCCGACATGTAGACCATCACCGTCCACTTCGCGCGCGGCGCCGGCGCCGCCGCCCCGAGTCCGGTGTTCAGGACGATCAGACCGATCAGCAGCAGCAACGGCGTAACGATGCGGGTCGTTCGGCGCATATCCGAGTTCCCTTCCCCTTTGCGGCCTGTCGTCCGGCCCCCGGGCGATCGCGCGGCCGCGTCCCACTGGGACGATAGAACCCGCGTGAGGAGGGAGTCGAGCACGCTCGCCTGCGAGGCGACGCGTGCCGACTAGACTCGGGGTGTCACGCCCGCTCGGGGACGTAGCTCAGTTGGTAGAGCACCTGCTTTGCAAGCAGGGGGTCGGCGGTTCGAGTCCGCTCGTCTCCACTCGATCGGTTCGACGCCGCTACGGCAGGACCTCGACCGGCGACGTGAGCCACACGCGACCCGGCGAACCGTCGTTCCCGCCGCTCGCGCACAGCCCGGCGATAGTCGACGGGATCGTCGTCGCCTCCGCCAGCGGTCCCACGAACGCGAGCACCTCCAGTCCCTCGGGCGGTTCGGTGCGTCGTGGCAGGATCGACCCGTCCCGGCCGATGAGGTCGCGGAGATCGTCGTGCGTGAACCCGTCGCTGAGCTGGAGCAGGATCGCGCCCTCCGCGCCTCGTCCGCGCTCGTCGACGTAGGCGACGACCTGCTCCCCGGCCGAGAGTCGCCGGGGTCGGATCGCGCACCGCGTTCCGTCGAACGAGATCGTCACGGTCGGGTCGGGTCGCACGTCCGTGACCGTCTCGCCCGTGAGCACCGACAGGTACTCGCGTTCGAACGCGAGCGGGTCCGGCACGCTCGTGGCGAACCGGACGGGCGCGCCCTCGTCCCAGCGGTCGATCCAGCCGGCGCCGGCGTCCTGCGACGCGGTGACCAGGACGCGTGCCGCGTCCCAGGTGGCGAGCTCCGGCCGGAACACGAGCGCCGTCGCGAGCGTGTCCCAGAACGAGTAGCCCCCTCGAGGAAGATCCCTGGTTCGCGGCGATGATCGCGTCGACGGCCTCAGCCTCCGGGCTCGCGAGGTGAGCGCCGAGCGCGTCCGCGAAGAACGCGGTGAACGGCACGTCGTCGGTGGCATCCAGCGGGACGAGCGTCGCGTCCATCCCCTCGATCACCTCCTTGGCCGCCAGCGGATCGACCCACACGTTGTACTCGGCGACCCCGTTCGGCGTGTTGCCGCCGGTGTCGATCGCCCCCGCCATCGCCACGAACGCCGGGACGCGGCTGGCGAAACCCGGGTCGTCGCGGAGCGCCTCCGCGACGTTCGTCAGCGGCCCGAGCGTGATCAGGGTGGCGTCGCCGTCGAGCGTGTCGAGCAGCAGCCGGGCCGCGCCTCGAGGGTCGGCGCGTCGATCGACCGGCGGCAGGTCCAGCATCGAGAGGTCGTCGACGGCCGAGCGCCATTCGTCCGGGAAGGCGTTCGTTCCCTGGAGTGGCGTCTCGCGCCCACACGCCACCGGCGTGTCGGTCTCGCCACCGAGCGCGAGCAACCCGAGCGCGTTCCGGACGCCGGGGTCGCAATGGGCCTCGCCTGTTCCGGCGATCGTGACGGCGTCGATCACGACGTCGTCCCGCTGCAGCAGGTACAGCAAGGCCATGATGTCGTCGAACGCCAGGTCCGTGTCGAGGACGACGTGGCGGGCGCCCGTGTCCGTGGCCGCCGGCGCGCGGGTAGGGTCGGTCGCGCCCGGGTCCGGCTCGCAGGCCCCCGCGAGCACGCCGAGCACGATCATCGCGGTCGCCGCCAGCCTCATGGGCAAAGCCTAGGCCGCCATCAGCCGGACCCCAGCCCTGGAGCCACCACCCTTGCGGTGGTGTCCACCCCACGCACAGCGGCGCCTCCGGAAGGGCCCAGCCGCCCAGTCTCGCGGAAGCAGGATCCCCTCGAGGTTCAAGGCTGAGCGCCGCACGGCCGACAGAACAGTGGGGACTGCTCGACGCGTGAGCGGGCAGCCGTCGGACGCCACATGACTGAACACACAACGGGGGTGCTCGGCCGGTACGGCCGCTACCTGTGGGGCGGAGCCGCCCTGCTGCTCCTGTTCGTCCTCCTCGGGTCGCTCGTCCTGTCCGGTTCCTCCGTCGGAGACGCCGAGACCGATGCCCAGGTACGGGCCGAGAGCCTCTCGGGCTCGGTCATCGAGGAGGACCTCACCGCGGACCTGCTCGCGCGGGACATCACCGGGACCGCCTACCGGGACCTGACGGTCCGGGTCCAGGCGGGGATCCTGTCGGACGACCGGTTCGCCACCGTTCGGATCTGGCGTCTGGACGGGGCCCTGATCTACTCGACGGCCCAGCGGGACGACGCGAGCGTCATCGCCGAGGACGATCAGTGGATCGAGCGGGCGTTGGGCGGCGAGACCGTCAGCGTCCTGTCGAGCGAAGGCACGTACCACGACGGTCTCAGGCGCCCGAACGAGGAGCTGTTCCAGACCTTCGTCCCCATCACGCTGTCGGACGACGGCACGGTCGACGGCGTCGTCCAGATCGACGAGCGCTACTCGGCTATCCACGACCAGGCGTACCGCATCTGGCGCCCGCTGCAGGTCGTCGTGTTCCTGCTCCTGATCGGCGTCGGCGTCATGTTCGTCAGGTGGCTCCGGCAGGCGCCGGCCAGCGTCGAGCACCCCACGCCCGCCGAACGCCGGCTCGGGCACGGTCGCCGCGCCGAGGACCAGGACGTGCGCGACGTGCTCGCCCGTGCCGATCGCGCGGAGCGCACGGCGCGCGAGACCAAGGAGCGTCTGCGCGAGCTCGAGGCGGCCGTCGCCGCCGCGCCCAGCACCGCGACCGCCACGGCCGCGCTCGAGGAGCTCGACCTCAAGCTGCGCGCATCGGAGGCCGAGCGCGAGGAGCTCGCCGCCACCGTCCTGCGGCTCCAGGACAGCCTGTCCGAGCGGACCGCGGACGTCGCCCTGGCCCGTGACGGGTCCGGTTCGCGGGCCGACACCAAGCGGATCAACAAGATGATCGCCGACGCCGAGAGCAAGGTCGTGGCGGCCGAACGCAAGGCCGCCGCCGCCGACAAGAAGACCCAGGAGGCGGCCAAGCGCGCGAGCGTCACCGCCGAGCGGATGCTCGAGATGGAGGCGCAGCTCAAGGAGGCGGAGCAGAAGGCCGCCGACGCCCAGAAGTTCGCGGTCACCGTGGACAAGCGGGGCTCGTCGGCCGAGAAGAAGGTCGCCGACGCCGAACGCCGAGCCCTCGAGGCCGAACAGGAGGCGAAGGCGGTCGGGGAGCGCGCCGCCCAGGCGGAGCGACAGGCCCGCGAGCTCGTCGCCGAAGGCGAGAAGCATGCGCGCGACCTGTCCGCCCAGGCGGCCGAGGCCGAGAAGCGCGCGGCCGCGAGCGAGCAGCGAGCCGCGCGGGCCGAACAGACGATCGCGGCCACGGAGCAACGCGCCGCCGACGCGGAGCGCAGGTTCGCCGAGACGGCACAGCTCGTCACGCAAGCGGAGGGGCGGGCCTCGGATGCCGAGAAGCTCGCCTCGAAGGTCGAGCAGCGCGCCGCGGAGGCCGAGCGCCGGACCGCCGACGCCGAGCAGCGGGCCGTCCAGGCCGAGCAGCATGCGGCCGCGGCCGGTGGCGAGGACACCGGCGGGAAGCGGCGCGACTCGGGCGAACGCAGGATCGCGGCCGAGCTCAAGCGGACCGAGGCCGAGCGCGATCATCTGGTCGCCAAGATCGGGGAGCTCGAGCGGGCGTTCGGCGAGGCGCAGGCCAGGATCGAGACGACCGAACGCGACCTCGCCGTCGCGAACCTCCAGGTCGCGAACGCTGCCGGTGCGACCGCCGCCTCCCAGGCGCTCGAGGAGCGTGCGCAGACGGCCGAGCTCCGACTGGCGGACTCGCAGGAGCGCTTCACGGACGCGCAGAGCCGGCTGGCCGAGGCGGAGGCGAAGCTCGCCGACGCGCTCACCCAGCTCGAGGAGGTGAGCGCGCCCCGGCCGATCCTCCCCGGCAACGAGCTCGAGGCCAGGATCGCCGAGCTCGAGAGCGCCCGCCGCGCCGACGTCGAGGCGCTCCAGCGCGCGCAGGAGTCGTTCGCGAACACGCAGGTGGAGCTGTCGAACGCGATGCGCAAGCTCAAGGAGGCCGAGGCTCGCGTGCGCGAGCTCGAGCGCGGGGGCCACACCCGACCCGCGCCCGCGGCCAAGGAGGCCGACGGCGACGCCGCCGCGGTCCCGGACTACGTGACCGCGTCCGAGGACGGGATGCAGCCCTCGGACGACGTGGAGGACGTGGACGACGGGTACCCCTCGCTCGAGGCGTTCGGAGACGGTGGTGCTCCGCACACGTGGGAGACCACGGGCCCGCCGCCCGAACCCGAGCCGACGGTCAGCGAGCCCGAGGAGGAGGGCCTGTCGCTCCGCGAGCGTCTGGCGCGGGCCGCGGCGGGCCGCAAGCGTCTCAGCTGACGGGGGTGTCGGGCGTCCCGCGGTGCGGGCGGCCGAGCTCCCGCAGCGGATCGACCGCGTAGGCGGCGAGGAGCGCCGACTCCACCGGGCGCGCCGGCAGGATCCTTGGCATGCGGTACTCGTATCGCCGGCTGAGCTCGAGATGCGGCCCGCACAACGGGACCATCCTGCCGCCTCGATGTCGCACGACGACCTCGCAATCGCCCGGCCCGTGTCGTCCCCACAGCGAGAAGCAGAGGTAGCAGAGCAATCGGAGCCGCTGCGGATACGCGAGCGCCGCACGGAACCCCTGCTCGTGCTTCACGATCCGCCCCCACAACGCGACCGTGCCGAGCACCGCCGGGTCGCGCGTCCGCCGGAGCTCGTCGGGGTGCTCGACGGCGTGGAGCCCGCACGTACACCCGAACTCCGGCCGAACGTGCGACCGGTGCCGTGTGCACGAGGCCTGCGCGGGCCGCCGGGGGGGCCAGGGCCGGCCGTCGCCGGCGATCGGCGTGAGCCGGACGTCCGAACCGTCCCGGGAGCCGGTGAGCGTCCAGGTCCGCCACGCCTGGATCGGTTCGGTGAGCGTGACCGGGGGCGTCTCGAGCTGGGCCGTCGCCATCGGCTACCGGGCCGTCTGCGACCGGTCGGGCTCGGCGGGTGCGGGCTCGGGGGTGGCCGGCTCGAGGTCGGGGACCGTCTCGGGCAGAGGGAGCGAGACGGGTTCGACCTCGATGATCCGCTGCGGCCGACCAATGTCCACGCGGGGCCTCCCTCGAACGTTTGGCCTCGAACGGTCCGACGCGAGCGTACTCCCGACCACCGGCCGCTGGCCAGCGGCGCGCCCGTCAGACGCGGACCAGCTTGTTGATCCCGTCGAAGTCGCTGAAGTACATCCGTCCCCCCGGCCCGATCTCGAACGACAGGGTGCCCCCGCCGTGGCGGTAGACGACGGCGTGGCCGTTGACCCCCGTCCGCTGGTCGTTGAACAGGATCCTGGTCACCTCGCCGTCGTTCACGGCTCCGGTGAACGCGGCGCCGTCGCTCCTGTGGCCGAGGTGGCACCCGTTGCAGAACGCGATGCCGGTGATGCCGATCGTGTTCTCGTAGAAGAGCTCGGGCAGGACGGGGCTCGGGCCGTCCTGGTTCGTGTTGCCGGGGGAGGAGCCGTTGCAGGTCTCGTTCGGTCCCCAGCCGTAGTTCTGGCCGCGGCGGATCCGGTTGATCTCGTCGTTGCACTGCGGGCCGTTCTCCGTCTCCCACAGGTCGTCGGTCTGCGGGTCGAACGCGAACCCGAACGAGTTGCGGATCCCGAACGCCCACACGCGATCGCCGAACGGGTTGTCGTTCGGCACGCCGCCGTCGGGTTCGATGCGAACGATCTTGCCCCGGTCCTCGTCGCTGGTGTCCTGCGCGTTCGAGGAGTCGTGCGCGTCGCCGACGATCGCGTACAGCATCCCGTCGGGGCCGAACGCGATCCGCCCGCCGTTGTGGTACGGGCTGCCACTCGCGACGGTCGACAGCAGCACCGTGCGATGGACACCGGAGCCGTGGTCGTCGCGATAGCGCAGGATCTGGTTGCGCACCCCTCCGCCTGCCGACCGCGTCGCGTACAGGTACACGAGCGGTTTGTCCGGGTAGTTCGGGTGGAGCGCGATGCCGAGCATCCCTCGCTCGCCGTCGCCGTTGACGCCCGGGACCGTGACGAACAGGCGGTCGGCGTCGGTGTCGAGATCGTGGATCCGGACCTGCCCCGTGGACTTCTCGACGTACCAGACCTTCCTGCCGGGCCCGAACGTGAACGCGACGGGCTGGTTCAGGCCGCCCACGACCTCGCGCGCCCGGATCCGCGAACCGGCCGACGCCGGCGTCGACGCCAGCGCGAGCTGGGCCACCAGACAGGTTCCGACGATGACCGCGATCCGTCTCCGCATGCCGGCTCCTCTACAGTTCGTTCGCATGAGCATCTCGATCCGGCCCATCATCGCGCACGGCCGCGTCTTGGGTTGGGAGTCGGTCGATGCCTGCGGGGCGAACGGATGAGGATCCATGTCGCCGTCGCGCTCGTGCTTGGGGTGGCGTGCCTGCTGGTCGGATGCACGAACCGGGCCGAGGACGTGACCGAACCGCTGACATCCTCACCGGCGGTCCCCGAGTCGACGGGTCCGGTGACGACCGCGGTCGAGGACCCGGCGATCGCGATCGAGACGCCGTTCATGGACGGCGACGTGGGCACCCCGGTCTCGGTCACCGGGACGGCCGACGTGGTGGACGCCGCGCTGACGGTGCGCGTCCTCGGCGAGGACGGCGGCGAGCTCGCCGCGATCGTGGTCAACGCGAGCTGCGGGGACGGGTGCCGCGGGACGTTCGCGACCGAGCTCTCGTACTTCGTCGACCGGAGGCAACCGGGGACGATCGAGGTGAGCGGGGTCGGTGGAGACGGCGACCCCGCGCTCGCGAGCGTCCCCGTCGTGCTGTTCCCGCCGTGAGCGTCGGCCGCTCGCGTGGCGGGACGGGACCCCTGCTAGGGTCCGGCCGATGCCCGAACCACCGCTCTGGGAACGACGCTTCCGCGCGCCGACGCGAACGCTCCCCGTCTGGGGTCCCGCCGCGCCCGAACGCTTCGTGATGATGTCGGACGAAGACGGCTCGTTCCAGGCGTACGCGTGGGAGCTCGGTGCCGACCGACCGAGCCGCCGCACCGACGAACCCGTCGGGGTGACGACGGCGACGATCTCCGCCGACGGTTCGAGCGTCGTCTGGTTCTCCGACCCCACCGGGGACGAATCCGGCCGGTGGCTCGCGGTGCCGTTCGGAGGCGGGGAGCCCCAGGACGTGTTCCCGGGCGCCCCGAACGGCTGGCCCGAGGGTCTCGCGCTCGGCCAGGAGCTCGCCGTCGGGGTGATCGCGGATCGGAACGGGTTCGCGGTGCACGTCTGCGAGCGCGGCGGCCCGGCGACCGAGATCCTCCGCCACCCGGACGTGATCGGATTCTCGGATTCGGACCTCCACCTGGAAGGGTTCGACAAGGTGGGGCTGTCGGCGGACGAGACCCTGGTCTGCGTCGAGACGGCGCAGGAGGGAGACAACATCCACCGGCGGTTGCTCGTCCTCGACCCCCGGTCCGGCAAGGAGGCGGGGGTCCTGGCCGACGGTCCGGGGTTGGGCGTGAGCGCGTTCGGGTGGTCGCCGGTCCCCGGCGACCAGCGGATGCTCTTCACGAGCGAGCGCGACGACGCGACACGCCCCGGTGTGTGGAACCCCGCGACCGGCGAGCGTTCGGACCTCGAGATCGACCTTCCGGGCGACGTGATCCCGGTCGACTGGTGGCCGGATGCGCGATCGGTCCTGCTCGTCGACGTGTTCCGCGGGCGGGACCGCCTCTACCGGTACGAGCTCGAACGCGGCACGCTGACGGAGATCGCGCACCCCGTCGGCGAGATCCACGGCGCGCGCGTGCGCCCCGACGGCCGCGTGTGGCTGCGGGTGTCGAGCGGCGGGCATGCGCCGGTCCTGCTCGACGACGCCGGCGCCGAGATCCTGGCGCCCGCACCCGGCGGCGTCCGCGACGGGCGGCCGTACCGCGAATGGCTCTTCCGGAACCCTGCGGGCGACCTGGTGCAGGGGTGGTTGGTGACGCCACGGGGGGACGGATCGTTCCCGCTCTACCTGAAGGTGCACGGCGGGCCGAACTGGCTCTACTTCGACACCTGGTGGGCCGACGTCCAGTCGCTCCTCGACGAGGGGTTCGCGGTCGCGATGGTGAACTACCGCGGCTCGATCGGCTACGGCCGCACCTGGCGCGATCACATCATCGGCAACATCGGGTTCCCCGAGGTCGAGGACGTCCTCGCCGGCGCCGACGACCTGATCGCCCGCGGGATCGCCGACCCCGAACGCGTCGTGATCGGCGGGTGGTCCTGGGGTGGGTACATCACGCTGCTCGCGATGGGGATGCACCCGGACCGCTTCGTAGCGGGGGTGGCCGGCGTCCCGGTCGGCGACTACCTCGACTCGTACGACGACTCCGCCCCGTCGCTCCAGGCGTACGACCGATCGCTCGCGGGCGGCGTGGTCCACGACATCCCCGAGTTCATCGCGGAGCGCTCGCCGATCACCTACGTCGATCGCGTGGCGGCGCCGGTGCTCGTGCTGGTCGGCGAGCACGACACGCGCTGCGTGCCGGGTCAGGTCTACCGGTACGTGCGGGCGCTGAAGAAGGCGGGCGGCGACGTCGAGCTGTACTCGTACGAGCAGGGCCACAGCTCGTACGTGGTCGACGAAGAGGTCCGCGAGTGGGCGGCGGTCCTGGAGTTCCTGCGCGCCTGCGTTCGGCTCCCGTGACGTCGGCTCACTCGCCCATCGTCGTGAAGTTCCGCCAGAGGCCCGTTCCGTCGATCCCCAGGCGCGGTCCCTGGTAGCCGTGTCCGCCTTCGATCATGAGCTGGACGTCCTCCTCGGTGTACCCCAATGAGGCGAGGTCGGCGCGCTCGCGTTCGGTGAGCGCGCCGAAGTCGCTATCGATCAGGTAGGGCCAGATCGTGAACGTGCCGTACCCCTCGATCACTCGGGGAGCGGCGGCCGGCAGCTCGAGCACGGCGACCATGAGATCCAGGACCGAGGGGTCTTGGCGCCATGCCGGGATCGGGTCGGAGCCGTCGTCGAAGTTGTAGGCGAACGTGTTCGGATCGAGGAGTTGCGCGAGGGCATCGAAGTCGCGGGCGCGGGCTCCGTCGTAGATCCGCTGGGCGGTCGTCGCGACGTCCGGCGGGAGGCCGCTCAAGCTCGGGCCAGTTGGTCCGGGCCCCGTCGTCAGCGGCGTTGACGGATCCGAGATCCGGAGCGCGGACACGCTCACCGCCACCACCGCGATGACGGCCACGACGGCGATGGCGGCGCCGACCCCACGTCGGATCCGAGCCTTTCGCAGCGTTCGACGCGCCCCGGCCTCGACGTCGATCGGCATCTCCGTCGCGAGATCGTGCAGCAGGCCCCGCAGCTGCGTGTCCATCACTCGTCCTCCCCTTCATGCTCCGGGAGCTCGTTGCGAAGTCGTTCGAGGGCGCGGGAGACCGTCGACTTGACCGTCCCGAGGGGGATGCCGAGCGCCTCCGCCGTGTCCGCTTCGCTCAGGTCCTCGTAGAAGCGCAGGACGACCGCGGCGCGCTGCTCCGGCCGGAGCTTCATCAGCGCCTGCCGGAGCCGGTCGCGTTCGTCGAGATCGTGACGGGCCGGCGTGGCATCCTCCGGGCTCTGGCGGGCGAGCCACGCACGTTCGACGCCGCGCCTGCGGAAGTACGACGTCGACAGGTTCACGATCGTTCGCCGCAGGTACCACCAGAACGCGTCTCGGTTCCGCAGGTCGTGGAACCGACCGAGGACCCTGACGAAGGCGTCCTGCACGAGGTCCTCGGCGAGGGTGCGGTCGCCGGTCAGGAGGTAGCCGAGACGCAGGGCCTCGGCCGCGTGCGCCCGGTACAGGGCGTCCAGGCCGCCTTCGACCGTCGCGCGCTTCCGCCGTTCCACCGAGAGGACCATCTCATCCGAAGACGCGGAACCCCATCGGGAGGTTCCAGCGGCAAGCAAGGTGTCGGCGGCTCTAGACCAGCCCCTGGTCGAGCATCGCGTCGGCGACCTTGACGAACCCGGCGATGTTCGCGCCGTTCACGTAGTTGCCCGGCGTCCCGTACTCCTCCGCGGTCTGCCGGCACTGCTTGTGGATCGACTTCATGATGTCCTTCAGCCGCGCGTCGACCTCCTCGCGCGGCCACGCCATCCGAAGCGAGTCCTGCGCCATCTCCAGACCCGAGACGGCGACGCCGCCGGCGTTCGCCGCCTTGCCCGGGCCGTACAGGATCCCGGCGCTGACGAACTGGTCGACGCCCTCCGGCGAGGTCGGCATGTTGGCCCCCTCGCTCACGACGTAGACGCCGCCGGCGAGCAGGTTCGCCGCGTCCTTCGCGTTGATCTCGTTCTGCGTGGCGCTGGGGAAGGCGCAGTCCGCGGGCACGCTCCACAGCGGGTTGGCGTCGGCCGTCGGGTCGAACGGCGTGAAGGTCGCGCCCCCGAAGTGCTCGGCGTACTCCTGGATCCGTCCGCGCCGCTCGTTCTTGAGCTCCATCACCCACGAGAGCTTCTCGTTGTCGATCCCGGCCGGATCGTGCACGAACCCGGTCGAGTCCGAGAGCGTGACCGCCTTGGCGCCCATGTCGAGGAGCTTCTCGATCGTGTACTGGGCCACGTTGCCGCTGCCCGAGACCAGGCACGTCTTCGCCTCGAGGCTGTCCTCGCGCGTGAGGAGCATCTCGTGCGCGAAGTAGACCGCGCCGTAGCCCGTCGCCTCGGGACGGATCAAGCGAGCCGCCCCACTCGAGCCCCTTGCCGGTCAGGACCCCGGTGAACTCGTTGCGTATCCGCTTGTACTGCCCGAACAGGTAGCCGATCTCGCGGGCGCCGACGCCGATGTCGCCGGCCGGCACATCGGTGTTCGGGCCGATGTGGCGCTGGAGCTCGGTCATGAACGACTGGCAGAAGCGCATCACCTCGGCGTCGCTCTTGCCCTTGGGGTCGAAGTCCGCGCCGCCCTTGCCGCCGCCCATCGGGAGCGTGGTGAGGGCGTTCTTGAACACCTGCTCGAACGCGAGGAACTTCAGCATGCCGAGGTAGACCGTCGGGTGGAACCGCAGGCCGCCCTTGTACGGGCCGATCGCGCTGCTCATCTCGACGCGGAAGCCGCGATTCACGTGGATCTCGCCCCGGTCGTCGGCCCACGGGACGCGGAACATCAGCACGCGTTCGGGCTCGATCATGCGTTCGAGCATCTTGTGGTCCCGGTACAGCGGCTTGCGATCCAGGAGGAGCTCGATCGAGGTGGCGACCTCACGGACCGCCTGATGGAACTCGAGCTCGCCGGGGTTCTTCGCTTCGACGTCCGCCATCAGCCGGTCGACGTACGTGCTCACGATCCGTGCCTCCAAGGGGGTTCGGTTCCGTTCCGGCAAGCGTAGCCGAGCCGGGTCCGCAAGGAGGCCGCCCGGGCGACGGCCGGCCCGCCGTCCGTTCGATCGTGCGTGCGTAGACTCCCCTCGATGAGCGTGTGGATCGTGCTCGGTGCGGTGGCGGTCGCCGTGGTGATCGCGTGGCTCGGGCTCACCGCGCTCCGCGCCGCCTCCGGCGTCGGCGTGGACCTCCAACGTCCCGAACCCGAGGACGTCGACGACCTCGAGGTCTACCTGGTCTGTCGCGAGTGCGGGACCGAGCTCCGGGTCACCCGGCTGGGCGAGCTCCAGATCCCCCGGCACTGCGGTGAGCGGATGGAGGTCGTGCAGCGTCCGGCGAGCGCGGGCGCGTAGTCCCACGGTTGTCCACATCGAGCGCCCGGTTCCGGGCAGGTTCTCCCGGCGTTCTCCACAGATCTCGGGCGGTTGTCCACACCTGCGAGGTCAGACGTGTCCTTCCACACCTGTGGACAGGGCTGTGGGGAATCACACGGATGTGATCCTCGGTGCTAGCGCCAGCGCGTGGCGGCGATGAACCCGAGGCCGATGATGCCGAGGCCGATCCAGAGCCAGTGCTGCTGCGTCCCGCCGGGCAGGAGGAAGTCGGCGTAGTTCAGCACGATGATGAGCACGCCGAGCAGGATCAGGCCCAACACGAAGAAGCCGTACCAGCGGGGGCTGGGCTTGGGTTTGGCCTTCGTCGGCGGAGCGGCGTAGGAGCGCGTCGACTTCTTGGCTCGCTGTCGGGATTTCGGCATCGCGCCGACGATGTTACCCGGGGACGAGCAGCTGGGCGTGCTCGGCCGCCGCCTCGACCGCGGACCGGGTCAGGGGGCACTCCCGGTGCTTCCCCGAGGCCCACAGCTCCGACTGGTCGTTCCAGTGCGGGGACGCCGGGTTGCCGGACTGCCCGGTGGTGAGCACCGCGAGCGACCCGTCGGGGTCCGCCAGATCCACGACCAGCCGCCACGAGGGGACCACCACCGCGTCGAACCCCAGCCGCGCGTCGAACCCACCCTGCAGGACGGTCTGCTCGTCCCCGCCGAGCTCGTGGTCGGCCGCGACGAACAGCGCGCCGATCCCCGGCAGGCGCGCGAGCGGGTGCGCGAACCGGACCCGGTGCAGCGCGCCCCACCGCCACGCGCGTTCGTCGTCTCCGAACCGTTCGGCCAGCAGCTCGACCGCCTCGTCCAGGGCGACCGCGAGGACCTCGTCCCACGACCCACCGCCGGGCGGCGGGGTTCCCCCGTCCAGCATCGCGGGCAGCGCGGCGCAGACGAACGCCTCGCGCCACGCGACGTACTCGTCGATCAGGCTCCGGTCCCCGCCCGCGTCGCCGAACGCGACCACCGCGATCCTGCCCACCCAGACCTCGTACACCGCCGCGGCCGCCGACCCGGCATCGAGGTCGCCGGACCATCCCTCCAGCAGGCCGAGCGCCCGTCGGGCCGCGTCGCTCCGAGCCTCGGTCGCCAGGAGGTGCGGGAGGAGCCGTTGCGCGGGGAGCGAGACCGTGTCGACCTGGATCGCGGCGGAGTCGGCCGCGGTCTGGGCGTGGTTCGGCTCGAGCAGGTCGGCGATCCGCCGCGCGCGGAACCCGGTGTGGAAGTCGACGCCGATCAGGTGCGGGTAGTGGTCGTCGTGGATCCGGTGGTTCGCGGTGACGACGAACCCGGTGCCCGGGTCCTTCGACCACGGGAGCTCCTCGTAGGGGAGGTAGCCCTCCCACTCGTGGTCCGAGGTCCACCCCGCGACCGGCGCCGAACCATCCCCGGTACGCCGGAGCGGGAACCGGCCGGTGCACTGGTAGCCGATCGTGCCCTCGACGTCGGCGTACACGACGTTCTGGCCCGGGCACCACAGCCCGCGCAGCGCCTCACGGAACTCCTCGAACGACGCCGCCCGAACCAGGTCGGCGAGGACGACGGGTTCGAGGAGGCCGTCGGCGGCCGTCCACCGGAGCGCGAACGTCCCATCGACGCGCGCGTACTCGTTCCCGGCCACGCCGACCGGAGCGGTCTCCAGGATCGGCCCATGCCGGGTCTCGCGCACGTCGAACGTGACCGCGGGACCACCCCGCACCTCGATCGTCTCGGCGTGCACGGTCACCGGTTCCCAGCCGCCGTCGAACTCGGCGGCGGTCCCCTCGTCGTTGAGGCGCTCGACGTACAGGTCCTGGATGTCGCCGCTCACGTTGGTCACACCCCACGCGTGGTGCGGCGTCGTCCCGATCAAGATCCCGGGCACGAACGGCAGCGCCACGCCGCGGGCCTCGAACCCGGGCGCTCGAAGATGGAGCTCGAACCACGCGGCCGGCTGCTGCACGAGCAGGTGCGGGTCGTTGGCCAGGAGCGGCCGTCCGCTCGCGGTCCTCGAACCCGACACGACCCAGTTGTTCGAACCCTGGCCGCTCGAACGCGGGAGTCCGTCCAGCAGCCGCCCGGCGAGCGATCCCGCGGCGATCCCGGTCGGGTCGGCCGCGGGCGGCAGGAGCGCCCCCGCGGTCTCGGCGCCGAACCGCTCGGACAGCCGAAGCCGGAGCAGCTCGTCGTCCCAGTTGCCCGACAGCCCCCACGCGAGGTACGCGAACGCGGCCGCCCACGTCTCGAGGTCCTCCGGGAGGTCGGGAGCGGTGGCGAGCATCGCGTACTCGAGGGGCGGGGCCGGCATGGTGTCCACCCATGCCCGGGCGCCGTCGACGAACCGCCGCATCATCGACCGCGACGCATCGCTCCAGCGCTGCGCCTCGTGGACGCCGATCCGGTGGAACCCGACCGTCCGCGCGAACCGGTCGGCCGCGATCGTGAGATCGGAGAACCACCCCGAGAGGCGTCCGCCCGCCGCCCGCAGCGCGAGCTCGATCTGGAACAGCCGCTCCGAGGCCTGGACGAACCCCTGCGCGAACCACAGGTCGTCCGTCAAGGCGCCGACAGGTAGGGGATTCCCATCGGTCACGCAGCACCTCGACCGGCTCTCGGAGACCCGGGACCTCGAGGTCGCCCTCGACCGGGGGTAGGGCGGCGCGGGCGGCGCCCAGGAACTCCTCGAGCGGGTCGGCCATGGAGCCGGAGCCTATCGGCTCCCGTCCGGGCCCCGACCAGGGCGGTTAAGCCCGTCCTCGCCTGGTCTGGAATGATGCCCGCGATGACCGAACAGCGGCCGTGGTTCGCGACCTACCCTTCGGGCGTCCCCCACAGCCTGGAGCCGTACCCCAACCTGTCGGTGTTCGGGATGCTCGAGGCGTCGGCGGGCACACACCGGAGGCGATCGGCGCTCGCATGGTTCGGGCGGAAGATCTCCTACGCGGGCGCTCCTGCGGGAGGTCGAACGTTGCTCGGCGGCGCTCGCCGGCATGGGCGTCGGCAAGGGCGACCGGGTCGCGCTCATCATGCCGAACTGCCCCCAGTACGTGATCGCGTTCTACGCGACGGCACGCCTGGGCGCGATCGTCGTCGGCAACAACCCGCTCTACACGACCCGCGAGATGGAGCATCAGCTCCGCGACTGTTCGCCGTCGGTCGTCGTCGTCCTCGACCTGCTGTACTCGGACTTCGCGGACGTGTTCGAGACCGTGGGGCAGCGACGCACGTCGTCGTCGCACGGCTGAACGACTACATGTCGTTCCCGAAGAAGCAGCTCGCCCCGGCGCTGAAATTCAAGAAGGTGCAGCGCGAGCAGGGCAAGCCCTGGCCTCCGGTGCGCGAAGGGTGCCCGGGTGACATGGTGGGAGGGATGGCTCGAGGCGGCGGGTCCGGCGCCCGCCGCGCCGCCGATCGATACCCGAGACCGACACCGCCGGGTTCATCTACACGGGCGGCACGACCGGGATCTCTAAGGCGCGATGCTCTCGCACCGCAACATGGTGGCCAACGCGATGCAGGCTGCCGCGTACCTCTCGCTGGTGGAGGGCGAGGAAGCGCTGCTCGGTCCGCTGCCGTACTTCCACTCGTTCGGGATGCTGACGATGAACGTCGCGATCCTGATCGCGGCCAAGATGGTCCCGATCCCGAACCCGCGGGACCTGCATCTGGTTCTGGAGGAGATCTCGAAGGAG
>CAVUTN010000005.1:0-83384 GCA_963744515.1 uncultured Actinomycetes bacterium
GACGGGACCGCGGTCGGCGTGCAGCCGAACGTGGGCTGCGGTCGGTGCGCGTCGTGCGCGCTCGGTCTCGAGAACCGATGCCCCGACCACGTGGACATCGGGATCCAGCGCGACGGCGGCCTGGCGGAGTGGATCGTCGTGCCCGAGGGCCACGTCGTCCCGCTCGACGGGTTCCCGTTCGAGCTCGCCCCCTCGATCGAGCCGCTCGCGTGCTGCCTGCACGCCGTCGGGATGCTCGACGTGGCCGATGGCGACCTCGCGGTCGTGGTGGGCGCGGGCACGCTCGGGATCATCGGGATGTGGGCGCTCCAGGCGGCGGGTGCGCGGGTGGCGGTCGTGCAACGGTCCGAAGCCCGACGACGCCTCGCGGCCGAGCTCGGTGCCGACGCGGTGCTCGAACCCGGGGACGACGTCGCCGCGGCGCTCGGAGCCCTCCCCGGCGCGGCGCTCGTGACCGCCCCCGGCGTCGAGGCGCTCTCGTGGGCGATCGACCACGTCGACGTCGGGGGCCGGGTCCACGCGTTCGCGGGCACGCCCGGCGGCGCGCCCGTCGACGCCAACATCGTGCACTACCGCCACCTGCGGCTGGTGGGGAGCACGGGCTCCACGGTCAAGGACTACCGCCGCGCGCGCGACCTCGCGCGTTCGGGAGCGGTCCCGCTCGACCGGATGCCGTCGCGGACGGCGGCGCTCGACGAGGTGCCGCGGATCCTGCTCGACCCCGATCCCGATCCCCGGATGCTGCGGGTCGTGGTCAGACCGTAGGGTGGCGCCAGCGATGGTTCGTCGGACGAGGTGGCGACGTGGCTGAGCATCCGGACGACCCGATCCGGGTCGCGCTGATCGGCTACGGCCTGGCCGGCGCCGTCTTCCACGGTCCCCTGATCTCGTCGACCCCGGGCATGTCGCTCGCGACGATCGTGACCGGCGATCCGCAGCGGCGGGCGCGCGCGAGCTCGGAGCATCCGGAGGCCGTCCTGCTCGCCGACACCGAGGCGCTGTGGGATCGAGCGGCCGACCACGACCTCGTCGTCGTCGCCACGCCCAACCGGTTCCACGTGCCGCTGGGGCTCGCCGCGCTCGAGGCCGGGCTGCCGGTCGTGATCGACAAGCCGATGGCGCCGACGGCCGAGGGAGGCCGGCGGCTGGTGACCGAGGCGGCCGAACGCGACCTGCTCCTCACGGTCTTCCAGAACCGGCGATGGGACGGGGACTACCTGACGGTCCGCCGGCTGCTCTCCGAGGACGCGCTCGGCCCGATCGTCCGGTTCGAGTCGCGGTACGAGCGGTGGCGTCCGACGGTCCGCCCGGAGGCGTGGCGCGAACGCGGCGACCCCGAGGAGGCCGGCGGGCTCCTGTTCGACCTCGGGGCCCATCTGATCGATCAGGCGGTCGGTCTGTTCGGCCCGCCCCGCACCGTCTACGCCGAGGTCGACCGCCGGCGGCCCGGCGCCGAGATCGACGACGACGTCTTCGTGGCGCTCGAGCACGCCGGGGATGTCCGCAGCCACCTGTGGATGAGCGTCCTCGCGGCGATCCAGGGACCGCGGATGCGGCTGCTCGGGTTGCGCGCGGCGTTCGAGAAGTTCGGGCTGGACGTCCAGGAGCAGGCGCTGAGCGAGGGTGCGCGACCGGGCGCCCCGGCCTGGGGCCGCGAGCCCTCGGAGCAGTGGGGGCGCCTGTCCACCGGGGACGACGAACGCACCGTCGAGACGGAACCGGGCGCCTACGAGGAGTTCTACCGAGGGGTCGCCGCGTCGCTCCGAGAGGGCGCGCCGCCGCCGGTGGATCCGAACGACTCGGTCATGGGGCTCGAGATCATCGAGGCCGCCCAGGAGAGCGCCCGCACCCGACGCCTGATCGCCCTCGGCTGACGGTTCGACCCGTCAGCGAGATCCGCCGGCGTGGTCGATGCAGCGCACCGCCCAGGGGATCGCCTCGAGACGCTCGGCTCCGATCGCCGACCCGCACGCGTCGCAGGACCCGTAGGTCCCCTCGTCCAGCTTCTCGAGCGCACGCTCCACGTCTCCGAGCTTCGCGTCGAGCCGCTTCGCGGCGTCCACCTGCGCGATGCGTTCGACGGCCTGCGACGTCCCCTCGCCCACGCGCTTGCCGAACGACACGGCGCCCATCGGGTCGCGGGGCGCCGCCGTCAGCGTCGCGAGCTCGGCCCGGAGCTCGTCGCGGGTGCGTTCGAGCACCTCCCGGACCCGTGCGGGCTCCATCGCGCTCAGACGCCGAGCAGGTCGGGGTCGCCGCCGGACTCCTCGACGTGGCCGTTGCCCTCGGTCGAGGCGAAGATCGTCGGGGCGGCGAGCGACCGGCGGGACTCGAGCTCCTTGAAGACGTCCGTGGCGTGGTCGACGCACAGCACGACCAGGTCGCCGGGGCGCGACCGGTCGAGCGCCTTGCGCGCCGCCTCCATCTCGTCGACCACGATCTCGGCGTTGCCCGCGCGCGCGCCCGCGGCGATCGCCTCGCGGACGCCCTCGAGGATCAGGGCGGCGGTCTCGCCCTTCTTGCGGCCCCGCGGGTTCCGATCCTCGCGGATGATCACGTCGTCGAAGTACCGCGCGGCGACACGCCCGAGCTGGCGCATGTCCTCGTCGCGCCGGTCCCCCGCCGTCGCGACGACCGCGACGCGCAGGTTCGCGCTCCACGACGCCTGGCCCGGCCTGCCGCCGTTCGGCGTGTCGGTGGTGAGGCGTTCCACGAAGTCGCCGAGCGTCTCGAGCCCCGCGGCGTTGTGCGCGTAGTCGATCAGCACCTTGACGCCGTCGAGATCGAACACGTTGAGCCGCCCCGGCGCCTGGTAGATCGAGGTCGTGAACGAACGCAGCCCCTGACGGATGTCGTGCAGGTGGGCGCCGGCCGCATGCGCCGCGGCGGCGGCCGCCATCGCGTTCTGCACCATCATCCGGGCGCGGCCCTCGAAGGTCGAGGGGAGCGTGTGCACCCAGGCGATCGGCATCGTCCGGCGCCCCTCCCTGATCACCATCATCTCGCCGCGCGGACCCTTCTCGAGCACGACCGCCTTGCCCCCGCGCCGCACCCATCGGTCGACGAGGTCGTTCTCCTGCATCGAGAACAGGATCACCGAGCCGCTGCAGGCCTTGCGCATCCCCGCGACGAGCTCGTCGTCGGCGTTCAGGACGGCCCAGCCGGTCTTCGGGACGGCCTCGACCACCACCTGCTTGACCGCCGCGAGCTGCTCGAGGGAGTCGATCCCCTTCAGCCCCAGGTGGTCGCCGGTGACGTTCAGGACGACCGCGACGTCGTTCTTGCCGTACCCGAGCCCCTCGCGCAGGATCCCGCCCCGCGCCGTCTCGAACACCGCGAAGTCGATCCGCGGGTTCTGCAGGACCATCTGGGCGGACTTGGGTCCGCTCGCGTCCGCGCGTTTGACCAGTCGCCCGTCGATGTAGATGCCGTCGGTCGTGGTCATGCCGACCGAACGCCCCATCCCCTTGAAGATGTGCGAGATCATCCGCGTGGTCGTGGTCTTGCCGTTCGAACCGGTGACGGCGACGATCGGGATCCGCGACGGCGTGCCGGCCGGGAACAACAGGTCGACGACGTCCTTGGCGACGAACTGCGCCTCGCCCTCGGTGGGGTTCGTGTGCATCCGGAACCCGGGCGCGGCGTTCACCTCGACGATCGCGCCGCCGGTCTCCCGGACGGGCTGCGTGATGTCGGGGGCGAGGAAGTCGATGCCGGCCACGTCGAGCCCGACGACCCGCGCGGCCTCCTCGGCGATCTCGACGTTCTCCTCGTGGGCCTCCCACGTCCGGTCGATCGAGTTGCCGCCGGTGGACATGTTGCCGGTCGCCGCGAGCTTCACGAACGCCTCGGCGGGCGGCACGTCGTCCAGGCCGTACCCCTGCTTGCGGAGCAGCTCGATCGCGGCGTCGTCGACCTTGATCCGCGTGAGCACCTTCTCGTGCCCGATCCCGCGGCGCGGGTCCGAGTTCGCGATCTCGACCAGGTCCGTGACCGTGTGGGTGCCGTCGCCCACGACGTGGGCCGGGACGCGTTCGGCCACCGCGACCATGCGACCGCCCACCACGAGCACGCGGTAGTCGTTGCCGGCGACGAAGCTCTCGACGACGACCTGCCCGCGGCGGGCCTCGGGCAGCGCCCGACGGAACCCCGTGCGGACGTCGTCCTCGGTCCCGAGGTCGAGCCCGACACCGCGCCCGTGGTTGCCGTCGAGCGGCTTGGTGACGACCGGGAACCCGATCGTGGTGGCCGCGGCGACGGCCTCGTCCTCGCTCTGCACGATCTCGCCCCGCGGCACGGGCAGCCCGGCCGAGGCGAGCAGCCGGCGCGTCACGTGCTTGTCGCCGGCGATGTCGACCGCGAGCGCGCTCGTCTTGGACGTCATCGTCGCGCGGATCCGTTGCTGGTACCTGCCCCACCCGAGCTGGACCAGCGAGGCTTCGTTCAGCCGGATCCAGGGGATGTCGCGGCTGGCGGCCTCGTCGATGATCGCCTGGGTCGACGGGCCGAACGCGCGGCGTTCCGCGAGCAGGATCAGGCGCTCGAGCTCGGCGAGGAAGTCGAAGTCCTCCGCCGGCCGGACGAGCTGGTTCACCAGGCGGACCGCGAGCTCGCCCGCCGCGAGGCCGACACGCTCCTCCCAGTACCCGTAGATCACGTTGTAGCGCCCGGCCTCGCCCGCGCTCCGGGTCTTGCCCCGGTACACGTGCGCGCCCGACTCGCGCTGGAGCTCGAGCGCGATGTGCTCGGCGACGTGCCCGAGCCAGGTGCCTTCCTTCAGCCGCTCGCCGAAGCCCCCGCGACGGCCGAGCGAGCACGAGTGCTCGGCGATCCCCGGGAGCATCTCGATCAGACCCTCGACGAATCCCGGGATCGTGTTCGACGGCCAGTCCTCCAGCGCGCCGAGATCCACGAGCAACCGGATCGCGGGGTCGTACGACCAGTAGTTCGGACCCCGGAACACCTGGGTCTCGACCACCTTCAGGTCGGGCGCGAGCGGACGCTTGTCCGCGGGCGGCTCCTCCTTCGCCCGCCGGCGGTCCGCTCGCGAGCGGGTCCGGCTGTCGCTCACTCCGACGCCTCTCGTTCCATGCCGGGCGCCCCGGCCAGCAGCGTCCGCGCGCGCAGGTCGAACCAGGAGCCGTCGGGCAGCGAGTGCACCACCGCCCCCGAGATCATGATCGGCCGGTGGCCCTTGGCCTGGTGGGCGTCGGTCTGGACGCGGGAGCCGTCGAGGACCGTCACCGCCCCCTTGCCGACGACCTCCATCGAGCGGTCGGCGTAGACGATCGCGCTCGTGTCCTCGTCCAGGCCGATCCCCAGCAGCGACGGCGACTGCGCGATCACGGCGAGCAGCCGCCCGAACCGCCCGCGCTGCTCGAAGTGCTGGTCGACCACGACGCCCTGCAGGATGCCCAGCCCGGCCGCGAGCTGCGCCATCCGCTGCTTGGGCGTCTCACCGGCGCGACCGAACGCCATCATGTGCGTCGCCATCGCGCTCGCGCCGGCGGAGGTGCCGGCGAGCACGGCGCCGCGGTCGTGGGCCCGGTGGATCGCGTCGGCCAGGCGTGTCCCCGCGACGACCGAGGACAGGCGGAGCTGGTTCCCGCCGGTGAGGAACACCGCGGTCGCGTCGCTCAGGGCGGCGGCCGTCTCGGGATCCTCGGCCTCGGATCGCTCCTCCGGGCGAAGCCCGGTCACCCGTCCGATCCCCAGACCCTCGAAGAGCTCCCGGTAGCGCTCGTTGGCGATGTCGCCGAGCGAGGAGGCGGTCGCGATCACGACGACGTGGCCCTCGGAGCCCCCGGCGAAGGTCGCGAACCGCGACAGGATCAGCTTGTCCCGAACCTTGTCCTCGGCGCCCCCGATCAGCATGACCGGGCCGGCGCCACCCAGGGCGCGCCCGAGGTCATGGAGAGGAGTGTCCGGGTTCGGGAACGGTGGTCACGGTGCGAAGAAGTGTAGCCCCGGCGTGCGCGGCTCAGCGCCTCGAGAGCGGTTCGTCCTCGGATCGTCGCGTCAGTGCGGCGACCGAACGCTGCGTTCGGGGTCGCCGGGTGGGCGCAGGATCAGTCTGGTCGTGGGGCTCGACGACGTCGACGGTGCCCTCGAGCCCCGGCGCGACCCACAGCTCGAACCCGTGCTCGGCCACCAGCTCGTCGCCGTCCTCACGCTCGTCGGTGAGGTCGAACGCCACCCCGTCGCCCGTCCGATGGATCCGGACCGTCGCGGCCGCGTTGAACCTGCGGGCGGCCTCGTGCGTGCGGCGCAGGATGTCGATGGCCCAGTCGGTGAACTCGAGCGTCACGCGACCATCGTACGAGGGCGCGAACCGGGCCCCGCCGGCTAGAGCCGCAGGAAGCGGTCGCGCGGTCGCGGCCCGGACCGCCGGTCGGGGCCCTCGCGGGAGTCGCGGCCGAACGCGACCGCGGCCACCCACAGCAACACCACGACCAGGACCGTGAGCGCGACCCCGATCGAGCCCATCAGGCCGCCCCTCGCAGCAGGCGGAACCCGGCACTCACGAGCCGAGCGCCGACGGCATGCCGGATCGCGTCCCGGCGGCGCCGTCCCGGTCGCCCGACGCGGCCACCCGCAGCCTCGTCGCGCAGGGACGCGGCTCGGATCCGTCCCATCTCGCTGAAGATCGACGGTGTGAGCATCCGTGCACCTCCTTCCCGTCGGCTCTCGGTCGGTCGCGGGACCGGTCCGAGAGGCTCCACAGGCGTAACCTTCATTAGAACCTATATTGGTTAGCGTAACTTGTCAACCGATTTCGACGGTGTACGCTTGGAGGGTCATGGCGACGTACGACTTCTCGCCGCACGGGGACACACCCCCGGCGCCGGGCGACCTCGAGCTGCTCCAGCGGTTCCTCAACCTGCATGTCCACGACGCCGAGGGGACGCACCTCGAGCCTCCCGCCGAGCAGATCCGCGGCTTCCTCATGGAGCGGCACCTCCTCTCGGAACAGGAACGCTTCAGCGATGCCGACCGTGAGACCTACCTCGGGCTCCGGGACGCGATCCGCAACCTGATCCTGGCCGGTGACGACGAGGCGGTCGCTCCGAAGGACGCCGGGGTGCTCGACCGGATCGGGCTCGCGGCGGGGCTGCACCCGCACTTCCATGCCGCGCACGCCCCCACCCTGGAGCCCAAGGGCACCGGCGTCGCGGCGGCCTACGGCGCGATCGTCGCGATCGCGTTCGTGAGCGCGTTCGACGGGAGCTTCGACCACCTCAAGCTCTGCGCCGACGAGACCTGCCGCTCGGTGTTCTACGACCGCTCGAAGAACCGCTCGGGGCGATGGTGCTCGATGTCGACCTGCGGCAACCGGGCCAAGGTGCGGGCCTGGCGGGAGCGCCAGCGGGCCGACGGGTGACGTCCATCGACCTGCGTCTGCGCGGTCCCGGCGGCGAACCCGTCGATCTCGTCCGGACGCTGAACTCCCACGGGTTCGTGGACCTGCCGCCGATGCGGCCGTCGGCCGACTACCGCTCGGTCGAACTCACCCTGCGCGCCGGTCGCGGACGCCCGCGGACGGTCCGGATCGAGTCGGGGCGCAGGGGTCACGCGAAGGTCTCGATCCTCGGCCCGCCGGCGTCCGAACGCGCGACGGCCGAGCTCGCCGCGACGGTCCGTCACGTCCTGCGGCTCGATGCCGACCTGTCGGCGTTCTACGAGGCCGCGTCCGCCGATCCCGACCTCTCGTGGGTGACCGCGGGGGCCGGGCGCATGGTCCAGAGCCCGACGGTGTTCGAGGACGTGGTCAAGACGATCTGCACGACCAACTGCACCTGGTCGGCCACCACGCGGATGGTCCACGCGATCGTCGAGCACCTGGGAGAGCGGGCGGCCGGCGCCGACCCGCACGGTCCCTGGGGCCGGGCCTTCCCGACGCCCGCGGCCATGGCCGAGGCCGGCGAGTCCTTCTACAAGGACGTCGCCCGCACCGGGTATCGCGGCGCCTACCTGCTGCAGCTCGCGCGCTCGGTCGCCGGGGGCGAGCTCGACCTGGAGGCGTTCGCGACCGCGTCCACGCAGGAGCTGCCGGACGAGGAGCTCGAGGAGCGACTGCTCGCGCTGCCCGGGGTCGGGCCCTACGCGGCCGCGCACATCATGATGACCCTCGGCCGGTACCACCGGCTGATCCTGGACTCGTGGACGCGGCCCACCTACGCGAAGAAGGTCCGGCGGCGCGAAGGTCAGCGACGCCGCGATCGAGCGCCGGTTCCGCCGCTACGGGCCGTACGCGGGCCTCGCCTTCTGGCTGTTCCTGACGCGCGACTGGGTCGACTGACGCGCGAGGCCCTCGATCGCGCGGAGGGGTTGTCCCGCAGGCACGTCGAGCGCATACTGCCTCGGGCTCAGGGAGCTCCCCGCTCGCTGAAGAACACGAGAGCCGAACCCAGGACGCCGAGGCCGAGAAGCCGAGGCCGAGAGGCAGACCCGATGAGCGAACCGTTATGGCGCTTCCACGTCGTGCGCGACGTCTGTGGGCCTACTGGCGCGCAGAGCAACGGACCCTGCGACAGGGTCTGGTCGCGCTCGCCCTCAGCACGCTGGCGGGGTTCGTCGCCGGGCTCACGCTCGCGCACATCACCGGGACCCTCGAGGAGCTGCCCGGCCTGATCGTCCTGATCCCGGCCGCGGTCGGGATGAAGGGGACGATCTTCGGGGCGATCGGCGCTCGGCTCGGCACCGCGAACGTCACCGGTCTGCTCGAACCGACCCTGCGGCCCGGCAGCGTCCTGCAGCGCAACGTCTACGTCGCGGTCGTCACGACGTTCTCGTCCGCCCTGTGGCTGGCGGTCCTGTCGGTCCTGGCCTCGGCGGCGTTCGGCCAGCCGTCGATCTCGCTGTGGCGTCTGGCCACGGTCTCGATCGTCGGCGGCGCGATCGGGTCGGCGCTCGTCCTGATGATCACCCTGACGTTGTCGGTCCTGTCCTACCGTCGCGGCTGGGACCTCGATTCCGTGTCGACCCCGATGGTCACGGCGCTGGGCGACATGACGACGCTGCCGAGCCTGTTCCTCGCGACCTTCCTCCTGCGCTCGGACCTGATCGCGATCCCCGCCGCGGTGATCTCGATCGCGGTGGCGGTGTACGCGGCGGTCCGTTCGTACACGGTCGCCGACCGCGTGATCCGCCGGATCGTCGTGGAGATGACCGCGGTGATCCTGCTCACGCCGATCCTCGACATCCTGGCGGGCACGCTGCTGCGGGCCCGTCAGGGGCAGCTGGTCGCCGTGCCGGTGCTGCTGGCGCTGATCCCGCCGTTCGTGTCGCAGGCCGGCGCCCTCGGCGGCATCTTCACCTCGCGCACCGCATCCAAGCTCCAGATCGGTGTCATCACGCCCCGCGGGCTCCCCGAGATCCCCGCGCTGGTCGACGCCTCGATCGTGTCCGCGCTCTCGATCGCCGTGTTCACGATGGTGGGGATCGTGGCCTACGTGCTCGGGGTGGCGACCGACCTCGTCGGGATGCCCTCGTTCCCGACCCTGGTCGCCGGGACGGTCCTGTCGGGGCTCATCGTCACCCCCGTCACGCTGGTCGCCGGCTACTACCTGGCGGTCGGGACGTTCCGGTTCGGCCTGGACCCCGACAACCAGAGCGTGCCGATCATCACGAGCGCGATGGACCTCACCGGCGTGGCCGTCGTTCTGTTCGTCATGACATCATTGGGGGTGCTCCCGAATGGATGACCAACCGAAGAGCGTGAAGGACCTGCTCGTCGAGGCGAAGGACGCCTCCGAGCTCATGGTCGACCTCGCGTACGCGGCGGTGTTCTTCAACGAGGACAAGCTCGCCAGCGAGGTCGAGCGTCTCGAGGAGCGGATGACCGGCCACCTGCGCCGCCTGCGCGAGGTGGCGATGCTCGCCGCCCGCAGCCCCGAGGACGCGGAGGCGATGGCCGGCGTCCTGTGGATCGCGAGCGCGATCGAGAAGATCGGGGACGCCGCCTCCGACATCGCGCGGGTCGTCGAGGCTCGGCTCGGGATCCCCGACGCGCTCCGGCGCGACCTCCGCCACGCGGACGAGATGACCGCCCGGGTCAAGGTCCGCGCGGGCGCGCAGGTGATCGGCCGCGCGCTCCGCGAGCTCTCGCTCCCCACCGAGACGGGCATGTGGGTCATGGCGATCCGCAGCGGGATCGAATGGCAGTTCGACCCCGGCCCCGACGACGTGCTTTCGGAGGGCGACGTCCTGCTCGTGCGCGGGCCCGAGGAGGGCGTGACGCTGCTCCGCGAGCTCGCGGGCGCCCCCGGTCGGCCCGAACCCGACGACGACGACGCGCCGCCGCTGTCCGAGCTCGACCGCGCCGTCGACATCCTGGTGGAGCTGAAGGACCTCTCCGAGGCCGCGGTCGGCCTCGCCTACTCCTCGATCCTGTTCAACAACCGCGCGCTGGCGGCCGAGGTCGGCGCGCTCGAGGCCCGCAGCGACACGCTGCACGACGAGCTCGAGTCGTGGGTGCTCCGAGCGTCGCCCGGAGGCGCGGAACCCGGACGAGCTGCGCGGCCTGCTGCGGCTCGGCAGCGCGAGCGAGTCGATGTGCGACGCGGCGCGCGACCTCACCTGGTACGTCGAGCACGGCGAGCCGCTCCACCCGGTCATCCAGCTCGCGCTCGAGGAGGCCGAGGAGATCTCGGCGGAGACCGTGGTCGAACCCGGGACGCCCGCCGACGGCAGGAGCCTGAAGGAGCTGCGGCTCGAGACCGAGACCGGGATGTTCGTCCTCGCGGTCCAGCGGGGCGCCCGGTGGATCTACCGGCCGCGCGGACCGTTCGTGCTGCGGGCCGGCGACCGGCTGATCGCCGTCGGACCCGAGGAGGGCGCCGAGGCGCTCGACGCGCTGTGCCGTGTCTCCGCTCCCGCCGCGTCCTGAGGCGCGCGAGCCCGGTCCTTGCCCTGTTCGGATCGCCGACCTAGCCTGCCAGCGTGGACGCGTTCGTCTACCTGCGGGTTCGGCCGGGCAAGGTCGAAGAGGTGGTCGTCCAGCTCGAGAACGTCGGCGGCGTCCGCGCGGCGGTCCCCGTCGTCGGCGCGTGGGACGTGCTCGCGGCCGTCCAGGGTCCCGACCTGCTCGGCATCTCGGAGGAGGTCGTCCGGGGGATCCACCGGATCGAGGGCGTCGAGCGGACGATGACCGCGCCGGTCGTCCCGGGCGACGTGTACGCGCTGCCGGGCGAGGGGACCAAGACGCCGATCCCGATGCAGGAACCGGGACCGGCGTGCTTCGTCCACGTCAAGGCCTCGCCCGGTTCCGCGGCGCGGCTCGCCGACACGATCGCCGGGGTCGAGGAGGTCTCGGCCGTCGCGATGATCGCGGGCGACCACGACCTGATCGTCGAGATCCCCTTCCCGTGGGAGCAGGCGGCACCGGTCATCGTGAACCGGATCCTGCCGATCGAGGGCGTCCAGGACACGCGGACCCTGGTCGCGATCTTGTTCCCCGGACCCGACGAGGAGGATCGCGACCAGTTCTCGGCCTGGAGCTGAGGGACCCGATCGGTTCGATCGGGTCCGCGTCGTCTCAGACGCGCACGTCGGAGAACCGCAGGTGCTCCTCGGTGAGGCGGAGCTCCTCGACCTCGGTCGCACCCTGCCCCGCCAGCCAGGCGAGCAGGCGGTCCACGAGGCGCTCGGGCGCCGAGGCCCCGCTCGTCAGGC
The DNA here is from genome assembly GCA_963744515.1 of uncultured Actinomycetes bacterium. Classification (GTDB taxonomy): domain Bacteria; phylum Actinomycetota; class UBA4738; order UBA4738; family HRBIN12; genus DASSJM01. The sequence goes on from CAVUTN010000005.1 coordinate 11,674, forward strand.
CGACCACCTCGGCGCCCTCGATCCACGCCGGGTCGACCTCGGTCTCGTCGTCGACCAGGTAGGCCGGGCGTGCCGAGATCGCGGGCGACCTCGGCCAGGCGGTTGGAGTTCGACGAGTTGTCCGAGCCGATGACGAGCACGACGTCGGAGCGGCGTGCGACCTCCTTGATCGCGTCCTGGCGGTTCTGGGTCGCGTAGCAGATGTCCTCGCGCGGCGGTCCCTGGATCGAGGGGAACCGTTCGCGGAGCGCCTCGACGATCGCGTTGGTCTCGTCGACCGACAGCGTCGTCTGCGTGAGGTACGAGAGGTTCTCGGGGTCGAGCACCTGGACCGAGCGCGCCTCGTCGACGGTCTGGACCAGGATCGTCCCGGTCGGGGCCTGGCCGGTGGTGCCGACGACCTCCTCGTGACCGGCGTGGCCGATCAGCACGATCGTCCGCCCGTGGTCGGCGAACCGCCTCGCCTCCAGGTGCACCTTCGTGACGAGCGGGCAGGTCGCGTCCAGGACCGTGAGCCCCCGGCGCTCGGCGTTGGCGTAGACCTCCGGCGCGACCCCGTGGGCCGACAGGACGACCACGGCGCCCTCGGGCACCTCGGTCTCCTCCTCGACGAACACCGCGCCCTTGGCCTCGAGATCGCGGACGACGTGGGCGTTGTGCACGATCTGCTTGCGGACGTACACGGGCCGGCCGTGGGTCTCGAGCGCGCGCTCGACCGCCTCGACGGCTCGCTCGACCCCCGCGCAGTACCCACGGGGAGCGGCGAGCAGGACCTTGGTCGGCACGCCCCCATGCTACGGGACGAGGCCGTCGGACGAGCCGATGTGACCTCCGGTCACATGGTTGTCGGAGGCCGCTGGTACGGTCGTTCGGACACGAACGGACGTTCGAGTCCGCCCTCTCCCCTCCCCCCTCGTCGTGCATCTACCTGCCATGGATGGCTGACGCGCGGGGTGGGGGACGAGCAGGGACCCGTCGACCGGAGCGTGTCGATAGGTCACACGGTGTTCGAACTCGAGGAGGTGATCCAGCACCCATGACCTACCGCGAGCCTGCTCGGCACGCCTGCTCGAGCACGGCGTGGACCCGGTCTCCAGCCCGGTCCATCGCGGGGGTGAGAACCACACATGATCAGACGACCCACGATGCGCCGCGCGATCGTCGCGGTGCTCGCGAGCGCCTCGCTGTTGGCGCCGGCCTCCACGGCGGTGGCCCGGGAGGCGCAGACCGTCCCCGTCCGGGTCTGCAACTTCGACTGGCGAGCGGGGACCTGGCAGATCAAGCAGCTCATCAAGTGCGCCGCTCGCAGATGGGACAGCCCCGGAACGCCGGACCAGGCGGTCGCGGTGGCCGACTGCGAATCCGACCTCAACCCACGCGCCTACAGCTCGAACGGGTACGCCGGTCTGTTCCAGCAGAGCACCCGGTACTGGCCGGAACGCGCCGACCAGTGGGGACAGGACGATCGCTCGGTGTACAACGGGCGAGCGAACATCATCGTCTCCATCCGGATGGCGCACGCCGCGGGCTCGTGGAGCCCGTGGGCCGGCTGCGCCTAGCCACACCGACACGGCCGGGACCGGCTCCGAGCGAACCGGTCCCGGCCGTTGCGGTCCTCTGGGTGCGGTTGGGAGGTCCGCCGAGGCGAGTCCGGCGTGGTCCCCCGGCGGCTAGGTCCGAACCGGGCCGCCGGGGCCATCCGACGGCTTGACGGCCGCGCGGACCTGTTCGAGCGACGCGACCGCCACGGCCCCGGGGCTCGCGCGGTCCGAGACGACGCGCAGGAACGGGTAGGCCTCCAGCGCGCGTTCGACCAGGCTCGGGAAGGACCCGAACGCCACCAGGACGTGCGGACGCTCGGCGTGGAGCTGGCGGATCGCCTCCTCCTCGGTGGTCGCGCCGGGGGCGAGCTCCCACTCCGCCGACACCGTCGCGCGCTTCAGCTCGGCGAGCGCGGTCGGATCCTCGGCGACGCACAGGACCTTCAGGGCTCGGCACACGTCAGAGCCAGTCGCGCTTGCGGAAGCTCCGGTACAGCAGGTACGCGGCCCCGCCCATCAGCGCGAGCGCGAACGGGTAGCCGTACACCCACTCGAGCTCGGGCATGTGCTCGAAGTTCATCCCGTAGATGCCGGCGATCAGCGTCGGGATCAGGATGATCGCTGCCCACGCGGTGATCTGCTTCATCACCACGTTCTGCCGGTTGGCGACCTGGGCGAGCTGGAGCTCACGCGCCGAGGTGAGCAGGTCCCGGACGTTGTCGTTGAGCTCCGTCGTCCGGATCACGTGATCCATCACGTCGCGGAAGTACGGGGTGAGCGGTGGCGTCACGATCGTCGGCGTCTCGAGCAGCAGGTCGACGACCTCGCGCATCGGCGCCGCGAGCCGCCGGAACCGCACGACCTGTTGGCGCAACTGGAAGATCCGCTGCGCCAGCGAGCGCGTGGACCCGCCTTCCGCTCCGTCCTCCTCGGTCGCCACGGCGTCCTCGATGTCGTCGGCCAGCGTCCTCGAACCGCTCGATCACGTCCAGGTACCCGTCGACGATCTCGTCGAGCATCAGGTACAGGAGGAAGCCGATCCCCTCCTTCGACAGGTCGGGCGTGCTCTCGAGCCGGGTCGCCGACCTTGGCGAAATCGAACCTCGGCTCGCGGCGGACCGTCGCGACGTACAGCCCCTCGCCCGCGAACAGGTGCACCTCCCGATCGACGATCTCGCCCTGCTCGTCCAGGTCGATCGCCGTGCGCGACGAGGAACAGGTGCTGCGGGTAGAAGTCGACCTTCGCGCGCTGGTCCCACCGGCGGCTGTCCTCGATCGCGAGCTCGTGGAGCCCGAGCTTGGCCTGGAGCTCGGTGAGCTCGTCGTCGGTGGGGTCGACGACGTCGATCCAGACGCGCTGGTCGCTCGCGCGGGCCTCGTCGATGGTCCGCGCGTCGAACGGCTTCTCGACCTTCAGCGAGCCATCGTGGTAGACGCGACAGGTGATCACGGCGGGGCGAGCCTATCGCAGGCCCTCCGCCGCACCAGCACCCGAGACGGTCCCGCGCGCACGTCGGCTGCGAAGATGACCGCGATGGCCGACCTCGAATCGCTCCTGCGCTTCTGGCGCGCGCACGACGACCTGTTCGAGCGGACCGAGGCCCGGTGGTGGGGCGCGGTCGTCTCGGACGCGCGGTTCCCGGCGATCCAGGAGCCGAACTACGCGCGGGTCGAGACCCGGCAGCCCGTCCGGCTCGAGGAGATCGAGGACGCGCTCGTCCCCGCGATGCGCGCGAGCGGCAGCGAGCGCTCCCACGTCGTCATCTTCCACCCCGAGGATCAGACGGAGCTGGTCGCGGCGGCGAGCACGCGCGGCGATCGGATCGCGTGGGACCTGGTCATGGTGGCGGCGGGTCGGGACGTCGAGCCCACCGGCGAGGTCGAGGAGGTCTCGGCGTTCGACGGCGCGTTCTGGTCCGTGCACCGGGACTCGGCGCGGCTGTTCGACGTCACGGACGACGACACGCTCGACCAGCTGCAGGCGATGGAGCGCGACGTCCTGGTCCCCGCGGGCCGTCGCTGGTTCTCGGTGCTCGACGGAGGGCGGCGCGTCGCGCTGGCGGCGCTCCTGGTGCTCGAGGGCACGGGGTTCGTCGACCACGTCGTCACGTTCCCCGACGCCCGACGTCGCGGGCACGCGGGGGCGCTCACGCGCCGCCTCGTCTCGGAGGCCGCGGCCATGGGCGCGGACCGCACGTACCTGCTCGCCGAACCCGAGGGCGACGCGGTGCGCGTCTACGACCGGATCGGGTTCGAGCGCGTCACGCACCTCGCGAGCTGGCTGGCGCCGCGCGACCGCTGACGCGTGCGCCCGCGGGTCGCCGCTCAGCGGCGACCGGCGATGCCGACCCCGATCTCGATCGGGTGCCGCAGCGTCCGCCCGAGCAGGCCCGCCGCCGAGCGCGCCTCCGCGACGGCGGCGTCCGGGTTGTCCGAACCGGAGATCAGGACGTGGAGCGCGCCGTCGCGCGAGGCGGTCGCGATCTCGAGCCGGTCGCCCTCGGGCCCGCGGGCGATCGCGTGCGCGATCCGCAGCAGACCCACGAGGACCACGACGGCCTCGCGCTCGGCGTCGGACAGCGCCTCGAACGGCGGATAGACCGGCCGCGGATCCTTCCCTCGGTGGAACCGGACGAGCGAGGCGATCGCCGCGACCTCGTCGGGGGTGAACCCGCGCAGACCGGCGTTCTCGACCAGGTAGGCGCCGTGCTTGTGCAACCGGGCGGGCGAGATCCGCGAGCCGATCTCGTGCAGTCGCGCCGCGTGGCCGAGCAGCTCGCGTTCGAGCACCCCGAGGCGGTGGAGCTCCGAGGTGTCGTCGAACAGCCGCCGGGCGATCCGGGCGACCACCTCGACGTGGCCCCGATCCTCGCCCCAGGCCCGGACCAACCGGTCGACCGAACGGCGCCGGAGATCGTCGGGCTTCGGGGTGGGACGGTCCGCGAGCCCCAGGGCGTCGAGCACCGCGCCCTCGCGCAGCCCCCACTCGGAGTGCACCAGGCGCTTGGCGCCGAGCGCGCCGGCCGCGCTCGTCAGGATCCAGCCGCCGGCCGGCAGGAGCTCGGCGCGTCGTTCGTCCACGCCCGGCACGCGCAGGCGCTCGGCCAGCGAGAGCGACGCGAGCTCGCGGGTCAGGTCGCGGAGCTCCGACACCGTGACCTCGTACTGGTTGAGCGAGGCGGGCGGCGTCCCCCATCGGCGCGCCGCGAGCACGCGCGCCAGGGCACCCGCCGTCCCGCCGCTCGCCACGCAGCGCGCCGGCTCGGCGGCGTCGACCTCCTCGACGAGCGGGGCCACGGCCTCCTCGACCGCCGCCCGCACGGCCCGGCGTTCGTCCCGGGTCGGCGGGTCGTGGGTGACGAGCAGGCCGGTCATCCGTCCGGCGCCGATCGGGAGGCTGCGCCCCCACCGCAGACCCTCGGGACCCGCGAGGGCGACCTCGAGGCTCCCGCCGCCGAGGTCGAGCAACAGCGTCGGACCCTGCCCGAGCGCGACGCTCGCCGTCACCCCCGCGAACGTGAGGCGGGCCTCCTCGCGCCCGTCGATGAACCGCACCTTGGTCCCGACCGCACCCTCGAACAGCGACGCCAACGCGTCTCGATCGGGGCTGTCGCGGAGGGCGCTCGTCGCGAGCGGGACGACGTGATCCGCCCCCATGCGCGCCGAGAGATCCGCCAGGCGTCGCGCGGTCTCGGCGGCGCGTCCCGCGACGTCGTCGGGGATCCGGCCTTCGCCGGCGAGCACCCGCCCGAGGTTCAGCACGACGCGGTCGCGCAGCACGGGGGTGAGCGATCCGTCGGCATCCGCATCGGCGACGAGGAGCTGGAAGGTCGTGCTGCCGAGGTCGAGCACCGCGAACCGCGTGTCGGTCGCCACGGCTAGCCGGGCGGCGCCGGCAGGTAGTGCGCGGCGACGACCCGTTCACCGTCGCGGTCGAGCACCCAGACGGAACCCTTCGCGATCCCGCGGGCGCCCTCGATCGTCGCGCCATCACCCTCGAGCCGGTCGATCATCGCCTCGATCTCCCTCCCGTGACCGCAGACCACGGTCGGCCGGTCGCTGAACGACGCGACGGCAAGGAGGAGCTCGTCGACGCTCGCTCCCTCGCGCAGCTCCGGGGCGGTCTCGACCGGGAGACCTCGAGCCTCGCCGAGGGGCTCGACCGTCTGGACGCAGCGCAGGTACGGGCTCGACAGGATGCGCTCGATCTCCAGGCCCTGGAACCGCTCGACGAGACGATGGGCCTGCTTCCGCCCGCGCCGGGTGAGCGGGCGCTCCTGGTCCGGGCCCGTCCAGGCCGAGCGGACCCCGGCCTTCGCGTGCCGGACGACGTAGAGCGCGAAGCCGGGCGTCCCTCCTACGACCCGCCGCAACAGCCTGCGATCGTGCGCGTAGCTCAGCAACCGCGCGGCGTCCTCGACCGGCACCCACCGGAGCTCGTCGACCTCGCGGTTGGGCGCGAACGCGCCGCCGTCGGCGTCCATCTGGAAGTACCGAACGACCTTGGGCCGACCTCGCCGGTCCTTGATACGTGACCGCCCCTACGATCGGGCCGAGATGGCACCGCAGGCCGGTCTCCTCCTCGACCTCGCGGAGCGCCGCCGTCGCCTCGTCCTCGCCGTCCTCGAGCTTGCCCTTGGGGAAGGACCAGTCGCCGTACCGCGGGCGATGCACCAGGGCCACCGATCGGTCGCCCTCCTCGCCCCGCAGGACGATGCCTCCGGCCGCGCGGACGGGCTGGCTCACGCCCAGAAGCGTAGCCGCTTGCGCGAGAGCGCCTTCCAGGCCTTCGGCCACGCGGCTCGCGCGGCCGCCGCCGGCCTGCGCCTCGATCGCGGAGAGCTCGCCCGCGACGAACGCGTCCGCCCCGCTCGCCGCCGCCCCCGCAGCCACGCCCTCGCCACCACCGAATCCTGGTGCTCCCCGAGCACGTCCTGGAGGCCGGCCGCGGCCTCCGCGAACGCCACGGCGCGCTTGCCGAACACCGGAGACACGGCTTCGGCGGCGTACCGGGCTCGTTTGGCTCGGATGCGCACGCCGTGCAGCGAGGCGTCGGACCCGTCGTCGCGAGCCTGCTCGACGGCGCGTTCGAGGTGGTTCCACGGCCGCTCGATGCAGGGTCGCAGCGCGGTCGCCGCCGGCGAGGCGGCCACCTCCTCGAGGACCCGTGGTTCGCGGGCGGCCTCGACCAGCTCGTCGAGCAACGCCACGTACGCCGGCTCGCGGATCGCCTCGAGCAGCCGCTCGCGCCCCTCGTCCCGCGTCATCTGCACCATCGTCACGAGCTCCTCGAGACCCTTGCGGTCGCCCTCGGGCAGCAGCGGCTGCCTCGAGCGGATCCGGTCGCGCAGGACCTCGGTGTCGCGCACGTCACCGAGCGCGTCGGCCAACCATCGGAGCCGGTCGCGCAGCGAGGCCGCCCACTCCGGCTCGAGCACGTCGCGGAACGTCCGGAGCGCGGAGCGCACGCGCCGCGTGGCCACCCTCGCCTGGTGCACCTGTTCGGGATCCTCGCCCAAGCCGAACCCCGGCATCGTGGCGGAGCAGCCGGACCACCGACGTCGCGAGCTCCCGTCGGACGACGTCGGTCACGTCGGCGTGCTCATCGAGCTCGAGCGCCTCGAGGTCGGGCGGGGCCGCGGCGCGCGGGCCGAGCGCGCGAACGAGCTTGGGCACGTTGTCGACGGGACCGGCACCGGCCTCGCGTGAGGCGCCCGACGAGGACCTCCGAGAGCCCCGCATCGGCGGCCGGATCGAGCTCGACCTCCAGCTCACGGAACCGGCTCGCGACGCGCCGCCCGTCCATCACCGACACCTCGTCGTCGGTCACGATCGCCAACGGGGTCCCCGCCTCGTCGGCGATCCGGACGCCACGCCGGACGGTCTGCAACCGCAGCGATGGGAGCGAGCTCCTCGCCCGCGGACGAAGCGCCCGAACCAGATCGGCGGCGGCCGTCGGCAGCTTCCTCGCGTCGCCGCCCTCGAAGTTGGCCTCGGTGCGGACGAGCTGCGACCCGTTACCCGACGACGGGAGCTTGACGGTCCATACCTCTCGCCCTGCCGGTGCCGCAGGCTGCTTCCCCACCGGACGATCCGGAGGTCGGGGGTGTCCACGTAGACCGTGACGAGCCGCTGCGGCTCCACCTCGGTGGCGACCAGCCCGTCGCCACCGAGCTCGGGGATCTGGAAACCCGCGGGTGCCTCGAGCTTGGTCTCGCGCTCGAGGTTCGTCGATGCGGCCGCCTCGCTCACGCGTCGCGCGACCCCGCGCGTTCGACCGCCAGCTCCTGGAGGCGCTGTTGCGCGTCGATCCCCCGATCGGCGGGCACCTTGGTCCACGTCCCCTCGGAGCCGAGCGTCCACGAGAGCATGTCGTCCTGCATCAAGACGTCGAGGATCTCGTCGAGCCTCGCGGCCAACGACGGATCGGCCACCGGGACGAGCGCCTCCACCCGCCGGTCGAGGTTCCGCTGCATGAGGTCGGCCGAACCGATGTAGTGGGTGGCCTCCCCCCGCTCGCCGAACCGGAAGATCCTCGAGTGCTCCAGGTACCGGCCGACCAGCGAGCGGACGGTGATCCGCTCGGACAGGCCGCGGATCCCCGGGCGCAGGCAGCAGATGCCGCGGACGATCAGGTCGATCTCGGCACCCGCCTGGGACGCCTCGTACAGCGCGTCCACCATGTCGGGGTCGACGAGCGCGTTCATCTTCAGCACGATCCGGCCGCCCTCCCGGGCCTGGCCGCGGATCAGCTCCAGCATCTCCGGACGCAGGTACTCCGGAGCGACCAGCAGCCGTCGGTACTCGCGCTGCCGGCTGTAGCCGGTCAGCAGGTTGAACAGGTCGGTGAGGTCGGCCCCGATCTCGGGGTCGGCCGTCAGGAGCCCCACGTCCTCGTACAGCCGAGCGGTGACCGGGTTGTAGTTGCCGGTGCCGACGTGGGCGTACCGGCGGACGCCGCCCGGCCTCGCGTCGCACGACGAGCGAGATCTTCGCGTGCGTCTTCAGCCCGACGACCCCGTGCACGACGTGCACGCCCGCCTGCTCGAGCTCACGGGCGTAGGTGATGTTGGCCTCCTCGTCGAACCTGGCCTTGAGCTCGACCAGCGCCACCACCTGCTTGCCGAGCTCCGCGGCGCGGATCAACGCGCGGATGATCGGGCTCTCCTGCGTCGAGGTGCGGTACATCGTCTGCTTGATCGCGAGGACCGCGGGATCGCGGGCGGCCTGCTCGACGAACGCCTCGACCGAGGAGGAGAACGAGTCGTAGGGGTGGTGGACGAGGATGTCGCCGGCCCGGAGCACCTCGAACAGGTCGGGCGCGGTCTCGCCGTTGGTCAGGCGCGGCTGCGTCACCGGGACCCAGGGTTCGTGCTTGAGCTCGGGACGATCCAGCGAGACCAGCGACCACAGGGCACTCAGGTCCAGCAGGCCGGGCATCACGACGACCTCCTGCTCCTCGAGATCGAGCTCGCGTCGCAGGAGCTCGAGGATCTCGGGGCTCATCGTCTCGTCCACCTCGAGCCGCACCGGGTTCGCGCCGCGCCGGCGGCGACGGAGGACGCTCTGGATCGCCTCGAGCAGGTCCTCGGCCTCGTCCTCCTCGACCTCGAGGTCGGCGTCGCGCGTGAGGCGGAACGTGTGGTGCGCGACGAGCTCCATGCCCGGGAACAGCCGGTCCAGGTGCGCGGCGATCACGGTCTCGAGCGGCACGAACCGCTCGCCGTCGGGGAGCGGGACGAACCGCGGGAGCAGCGGCGGCACCTTCACGCGGGCGAACCTGCGCACGCCGGTCATCGGGTCGCGCACCAACGCCGCGAGGTTGAGGGACAGGTTCGAGATGTACGGGAACGGGTGCGCGGGGTCGACCGACAGCGGGGTCAGCACCGGGAAGATGCGCTCGTCGAACTCCTGCCCCAGGAACGCCAGGTCCGCGGGGTCCAGCGCCTCGACCGAGCGCACGATGCGGATCCGCTCCTTCTCGAGCGCCGGCACGAGCTCGGTCGGCGAAGACGTTCGCCGGCGCGGGTCGACAGCTCCTGCGCGCGCTCGCGGATCCCCTCGAGCTGCTCGGCGGGCGTCCTGCCGTCGGGCGACCGCTTGACCACGCCCGCCTCGACCTGCTCCTGCAGGCCGGAGACCCGGACCTGGAAGAACTCGTCGAGGTTGTTCGCGAAGATCGCGACGAACTTCAGCCGTTCGAGCAGCGGGCAGCGAGGCGTCCTCGGCCAGCGCGAGCACGCGGGCGTTGAACTCGAGCCACGACAGCTCGCGGTTCAGGTACCGAGCATCGTCGGCGAGATCGGCGGTCGGGGAAGCGTCCGTATCGAGACTCCTTGGAGGAAGCGGTGGATTATCCCTCAGACTAACGGACCGGCCAAGCCCCGCTGGTCAGTCGACGAACTTGTAGCCGAGTCCCCGGACCGTCAGCGAGGTGTCCGGGTTGATGGGGATCGTCCTCGACCTTGCGGCGCAACCGTTTGACGTGGACGTCCAGGGTCCGGGTGTCGCCGAAGTAGTCGGAGCCCCAGACCTCCTCGATAAGGAAGTCCCTGGTCAACAGGCGGCCCTTCCTCCGGAGGAAGGCTTCGAGCAGCTCGAACTCCTTCGGGGGAAGGGAGACCGAGTCGTCCCGCCACGGACACCTCGTGCCGAGCGACGTCCATCCGCACCGGCCCGCCGACGAGGACCTCCTCCGCCGGCGTCGGGACGGCCTGCGGTCGACTCCGACGTAGGTTGGCACGGACGCGGGAGACCAGCTCACGCATGGAGAACGGCTTGGTGACGTAGTCGTCGGCACCGAGCTCCAGGCCCGTGACCTTGTCCGCCTCCGAGTCCTTCGCGGTGACCATGATGATCGGCACGTCGGACTCCGTCCTGATCGTCCGACAGACGTCGAGCCCCGAGACCTCCGGCAGCATCAGATCCAGGATCACGAGCGAGGGCGGGTCGGTCCGGAACCGTTCGAGCGCCCGCCGCCCATCGGTCGCGACCGAGACCGCGTATCCCTCGCGTTCCAGGTTGTACCGGACCGAGTCCGCGAGGGATTCCTCGTCCTCGACGACCAGGATCCGAACGCCGTCAGTTTGCATCGAGCCACGGCGTCTCCGGGGTGAGATGCGTCGGTGAACTCGCGGAACTCGCCCGAGACCAGGAACGAGACCTGCTCCCCGATGTCCACCGCGTTGTCGCCCACCCGTTCGAGCGCGCGGGCGGCGAGGTTCATGTGCATCCCCCACTCGAGCGCCTTGGGGTCGTCGGCGAGCTTGGCGACCTCGAAGTGCATGTTGCGATTGAGCCGATCGACCGGATCGTCCAACTTGGGAAGGCTGATGCTCAGCTCCAGGTCGCGACGTCGAAGGGCGTCCATGGCCACCCGGACCATGCCGACCACGATGTGACCCATCTCGCCGATCTGCTGGACGATCGTGGCTTGCGCGGGGAGGTCCTTCGTCATCAGGTACATCTTCGCGACGTTCACGGCCTGATCGCCGATCCGCTCCAGATGCAGGCTCGAGTGCATGATGACCGACACCAACCGAAGATCGGCCGCGACCGGCGCCTGGAGGGCAAGCAGCGGGAGCATGCCCTGGTCGAGCTCGAGGTAGATGGCGTCGATCTCGTCGTCGCCCGCGATCACCCCCTCGGCCACATCGTCGGCGTGTTCGAGGATGGCGTCCACGGATCGCTGGACGGCGTTGCCGGCGAGCTCGCCGAGGGCGAGCAGCCGCAGCTCCATCTTCTCGAGCTCCTCGTGGAAGTGCGGTCGCGTCATCCGAACCTCCCCGTGACGTAGTCCTCGGTGCGAGGGTCGCTCGGGTTGGTGAAGATCGTCTCGGTCTGGTCGTACTCGACGATCTTGCCCGGTTCGCTGGCCGGTCTCCTCCAGCACCTCGACGGTGAAGAAGGCGGTGCGATCCGAGACGCGTGCGGCCTGCTGCATGTTGTGCGTCACGATCACGATCGTGTAGTCGGAGACGAGCTCCTGCATCAGGTCCTCGATCCGCTGGGTCGCGATCGGGTCGAGCGCCGAGCACGGCTCGTCCATCAGGATGACGTCGGGTCTGGTCGCGATCGCCCGTGCGATACACAGACGCTGCTGCTGCCCGCCCGAGAGCGCGAGTCCGGACTCCTTGAGCTTGTCCTTCACCTCGTCCCACAGGGCCGCTCGGTGCAAGCGACTCCTCGACCAGCTCGTCCATGTTGCCCTTGAAGCCCGCGATCTTCGGGCCGAACGCGATGTTGTCGTAGATCGACTTGGGGAACGGGTTCGGCTTCTGGAACACCATGCCGATCCGCCGCCGCACCTCGACCGGGTCGACCTTCGCGTCGTACAGGTCGACGCCGTGGTACAGCAGGACCCCCTCCACGCGCGCGCCCTCGATCAGGTCGTTCATCCGATTCAGGCACCGGATGAACGTGGTCTTGCCACAGCCGGAGGGGCCGATGAGCGCGGTGATCTGGTTCCGGTAGATGGGGAGGTCGACGTTCCGGATCGCCCGGAAGTCGCCGTAGTAGACGGACACGTCCTGGGCTTCGAAGACGACCTCCTCGCCGTCTCTGCGCCTCGGGACGCGGTTCTCGGTCGAACCGCACGGTGACGCGATCGCCCTCCTTGTCGTGCGGCGTCGGCTCGGCGTGCTCCGCAGATTCGCGTCACGTTGGTCGTGTCCATCCGGTCACCACTTTCGCTCATATCGGTTCCTCAGCAGGATGGCCGTCAGGTTCACGAAGAAGATGAAGACGATCAGCACGAGGATGGTAGCCGCTGCGAGCTGCTGGAACTCCTCCTGGGGCTTCTTCACGTACGTGAACACCAGCGTGGGCAGCGCGGTGAAGCGCTCCTGGAGCGCATTAACGGCGCCCCCCTCGGTGGCGAGGAAGACCCGTGACCGCACCGACCATGATGAGCGGAGCGGTCTCACCGAGGGCGCGCGCCATCGCGAGCACCGAGCCGGTCAGGACGCCGGGGGCCGCGTACGGGAGCACGTGGCTCCGGATGACCTCCCATCGGGTCGCCCCCACCCCGAACCCCGCCTCGCGGATGCTCTTCGGGACCGCCCGCAGCGCCTCCTGCGTGGTGATGATCACGATCGGCAGGACCATCAGCGCGATCGTCAGGCCTCCGGCGAGCAGGCTCCGGCCTCCACCGAGCCGGGTCCCGTGACCGGCTTCAGCAGCTCGACGAAGATCGCCAGACCGAGGATGCCGTACACGATGGCGGGCACGCCGGCGAGGTTCCGGATGTTCGTATTGATGAACCTCGTGAGCTTGGTGTCCTTCGCGTACTCCTCCATGTAGATCGCGGCGCACGACGCCGAGCGGGAGCGCCAGCACGAGCACGAAGACCGACCAGGATAGACGTGCCGATGAGCCCGGTCTTCATCCCGGCGTTCGCCGGGCAGCGATGAGTAGCCCGAATCGAAGACGCCACCGCCGCGTCGCGCAGGTACGGGATCGCCGTCGTGCGACGTCGCACCAGCAGGACGACCAGGATCGACAGCGCGAGCACGAGCGTGAACAGCAGGAGGAGCTGGAACACGAACCCCCACGACGTCGGCCCTGCGACCCGAGAGCGCCCGCCGAACCTGCTCGGTCGCCGCACTGCTCGCGGTCTCGACGCGGACGGCCGCCATCAGTACTGGCTCCGCACGCGCCGCACGAACCGCTCGGCCCCCAGGTTCAGGCCCAGCGTGAGCAGGAACAGGAGCAGTCCCACGAAGAAGAGGCTGTCGGTAGGCGGGTCCGGACCCCGCACCTGGTCCGAACCCGTGGCGAGCGCCGTGATGGCGGCGGTCATCGTCTGGCCGCCCTGGAGCGGATCGAGCGAGAAGAGCGAGCCACCGGTGCCGCCGGCCACGATCGCCACGATCATCGTCTCCCCGATCGCGCGCGAGATGCCGAGGATCAGCGCGGCGGTGATCCCCGACACCGCGGCGGGCATCACCACGCGGATGCTGGTCGTCCGGCGTCGGGCACCGAGACCGACGGAGGCCTCCCGGAGCGAGTTCGGCACCGCGTACATCGCGTCCTCGGCCACCGAGGCCACGAGCGGCGTGACCAGCAGCCCGACCGCCACGCCCGCCGCGGTGATGTTGAAGATGGGGACGTCCGTGCCGAAGAGGCGCTGCACGACCTCCGGGCTGATGAACCGCAGCGCGAAGAACGCCATGACGACGCTCGGGACCGAGGCCAGGGTCTCCAGGATCGGCTTCAGGAAGCGTCGGGACCGTCTGCTGGCGTACTCGGACAGGTAGAGGGCGGCGCCCAGGCCGAGCGGCGCGGCGACGATGATCGCGATGATCGAGACCATCAGCGTCCCGACGAAGATCGTCTTCACGTCGAACAGGTTCCGGCGCGGGAACCAGCCCCGTGACCACAGGGCGCCGAGGTCCACCTTGCTCAGGAACTGCATGCGCCGCCCGCGAGCGACGCGACGATCGCCACGCTGATCACGACGGCGAGGAAGGCGGCGGAGAAGAACAGGCCGCGCATCATCCGCTCGCGTCGGTGCCGGGCACGCGCCCCTTCGAGATCGGTGAGCGTGAGCCTCGGGGTCGGAGCCGCCGTCTGCGCCATCTGACCTACCTCGCCTGCGTCGCCGCGTTCACGTTTGTATCAGGCTTCCCCGTCGCCCGCTCCGGTCGCCCGCGACGGCCATCCGACGGAGGAGGGCCGGGCCTACCCCGGCCCTCCTGTCGGTCACGTCTACGACGGGCGTGTCGTGATGCCGCGCGTCAAGCGGAGGCGGACTCCCACGCCGCTCGAGCGGCTTCGAGCCGGTCGGTCGGCAGCGCCACGTACTGGACCGCCGTCGACCGAGGCGATCCCCTCGTCGGACAGGTAGTAGTCGACGAACGGCGCCAGTGCGGGGTTCTCCGCGATCTTGTTCGGGTTCACGTAGATGTACAGCGAGCGAGCGAGCGGGTAGGTCCCGTCGGTGACGGTGTCCGGGCCCGGCGCCACGCAGCCCTCGCCGCCGTCGATCTGGAACAGCTTGACCGAGTCGCCGGCGTTCACCGCGAACGAGAAGCCGACGAACCCGAGGCGCCCCTCGGTCCCGGCGGCGTTGTCGACGATCACGTTGTCGTCCCCCGAGCTCTGGTAGTCGGTACGCAGGGTCGCCGCCTGGTCTTCCGGAACGCCCTGCTCCAGGGCGATGTCCTCGATACCGGCGAGATCGATGAACGAGTCGTAGGTGCCGGACTCCTCACCCGGCGCCACGATCGTCAGCGCCTCGTCGGGGAAGCCGCCGTTGCCGCCGACCTGCTCGGCCAACGAGTCGGCCCCGTTCCAGGTGTCGATCCCCTCGGACTCCGGGCCGAACAGTGCGTACAGGTCACCGTTGTTCATGCACGCGACCGGGTTCCCCGTGTGACCGATCACGGTGAGGGCGTCGAGCCCGACCTCGATCTCGATCGGCTCGATGCCGTTGTCCGCGCAGGCGGTGACCTCCTCCTCCTCGATCTGGCGCGACGCGTCGCTGATGTCCGTCTCACCGTTGCAGAACAGCTCGAACCCGTCGCTGGTGCCGGGTCCGTCCACCGCGACCGTGACGCCCGGGTTCAGCCCCTGGAACTGCTCCGCGACGAGCGAGGTGATGGGCTCCACCGTGGACGAGCCCGAGATGTTGAGTGACCCGGTCACCTCCGCACTGGTCTCACCGGTGGCTCCCGTGGTTCCGGTTTCGCCGCCGTCGTCGTCGCTGCACGCTGCCGCCACGAGCGACAGCGCCGCCACAGCGGCGAGCATCATCAGCCACCTGGTCCTGTTCCGCATCCGACTCCCCCTTCGTCCGTCGGTCGTACGCCGGTCGCCGGGACGCTACCTGCCGTTGATGAACGACTCCCGGCGCCGATATGAACCCCGCGTGAACGGACGTGCGCGAGTGAACAACGGGTGAACCGGCCACCGTCCATCGCTTCTACACTCGTGCCGATGGACACCCTGCCGCTCGTGGTGACGGCGGTGTCGGCCGCCGTCGCGATCGCCGCGGTGGTCGCTGCCACGCGGGAGCGCCGCACGGCGCGCGAGCTCCGGAGCGCCCGGAACGAGGCGATCGAGGACCTGCGAGGTCGACTCGATGCGTCCGAGGCCGAGCGAGGATCGGCCACGACGGTCCTGGCCTCCATGGAAGAGGGTGTGCTGCTGTTCGGACCCGACGGGCGAACGCGGCTCGCGAACGCCGCGGCCGAGCTGCATCTGGGAACACGGCCCGGGGCGATCGAGGGGCTCCTGCCGTTCGGCCTGCAGCAACTGGTCCGACGCTCGCTCGAGGCCCGAGAGAGCCTCGTCACCGAAGCCGAGACGGGGAGCCCCTCGCGCGTGCTGCGCGGATCCGCCGTGCCGACCGAGGACGGGTCGGTGGTCGTGGTGATCCGCGACGTGACCGAGACGAGACGGCTCGACCAGGTGCGTCGGGACTTCGTGGCCAACGCCTCGCACGAGCTGAAGACACCCGCGGCCTCGATCCAGGCGGCGGCCGAGACGATCCGAACCGCCGCGCTCGAGGACCCCTCGGTGATCCCGCGCTTCGCGGCACAGCTCGAACGCGAATCGGGCCGCTTGTCCCGCATCGTCTCCGATCTGCTCGACCTGTCCCGCCTCGAATCCGGGAGCCAGCTCGACGAACAGGTCGCGCTCGACACGATCATCCGCGATGAGGGTGAGCGCTTCGAGGAGTCGGCGTCCGAGGCGGGTGTCGCCCTCTCGATCTCGGCCGAGCGCGTCCCGCGCGTGAAGGGATCCGGGCGCGACCTCGTCCTGTTGGTCCGCAACCTCGTCGACAACGCGATCCGCTACACGCGACCGGGTGGCCGGGTCGACGTCGGGCTCGGCCAGCACGGAGGGCAGGTGATCCTCACCGTCGACGACACCGGGCTCGGGATACCGGCTCGGGACCTCCCTCGGATCTTCGAGCGCTTCTACCGCGTCGACCGAGCGCGCTCCCGTGAGACGGGTGGCACCGGTCTCGGCCTGTCGATCGTTCGGCACGTCGTCGAGAACCACGGGGGACGGGTCGAGGTCCAGAGCGAGCTCGGGCAGGGCACGCGGTTCGAGGTCCGCCTGCCCGTCGAACGCTGATCGCCACCGCACGACCGAGGGCGCAGATGCCGCCTGTACGCTAGGTCGATGACCACGTTGCTCCTCGTTCGGCACGGTCACACCGACGCGGCGGGCAAGCGGCTGACCGGATGGCAGCCGGGGGTGCACCTGAACGAGCGGGGCCGTGCAGATGCCGAGCACCTGGTCGAGCGGCTCGACGGGGTCCGCGTCGACGCGATCTACTCCAGTCCTCTCGAACGCTGCCGCGAGACCGCCGCGCCGCTCGCGAAGGCACGTCGGCTGAGCGTGCACGTCCGTCGCCGCCTCATCGAGACGGGGTACGGCGAGTGGACCGGACGGTCGATCGCCCAGCTGCGGAAGACCAAGCTCTGGCGAACCGTGGAACGGGTGCCCTCGGCGATGCGGTTCCCCGGCGGAGAGAGCCTGCTCGAGGTGCAGGCGCGAGCCGTCGACGAGGTCAACCGGATCGCCCGGGACCACCCCAAGGGGGTCGTGGTGGTGGTGTCGCACGCGGATCCGATCCGCCTGGTGATCGCCCAGGTGGCCGGCGCCGACGTGGACCACCTCCACCGCCTGGTCGTCGACACCTGCTCGATCACGGCCGTCGCGCTCGATGACGCGGTGCCCCGGCTCCTGAAGGTGAACGACACGGGCGACCTCGCCGGACTCGGGTCGCGCCCGAGGAAGGTGGGAGGATAGGTTCGTGGATCTCGAACGCGTCGACCGGATCACGGCGGGCGCCGTCGGCGAGCCGGGCGAGCGCACGTTCTTCCTGCAGGCGCGC
This sequence comes from uncultured Actinomycetes bacterium, assembly GCA_963744515.1. Classification (GTDB taxonomy): domain Bacteria; phylum Actinomycetota; class UBA4738; order UBA4738; family HRBIN12; genus DASSJM01. Next base: position 29,065 of record CAVUTN010000005.1, read on the forward strand.
GAGGGAGACCGCACCGTCACGATCCTGGTCGAGAAGGAGCAGGTCGAGCTCCTGGGGACGTCGATCCTGGAGATCCTCGCCACCGTCGGACGCGAGACCGGCGAGGGTCCGCCGAGCGACGAACTCGGCCTGGAGCCGCCGCTCGAACCGCTCTGGCGCGCGGGACGCCTGTCGATCGGGTACGCGGAGGAGCGCGACCTGATGCTGCTCGAGATCGAGGAGCTCGTCGAGCCAGAGGACGAGCCGGAGGACGAACCGGACGAGAGCGACGAGGCGGAAGGACAGGGCTCGCCCGAGGACGAGGGGCTCGAACCCGGGCGCGTCCGGCTCTGGGCGACCCGCGAGCAGATGCTAGCGCTCGCGCGCCACGGCGCCGCGGTCGCGGAGCGCGGCCGGCCGAAGTGCCGCTACTGCGGCAACCCGATCGATCCGCAGGGGCACATGTGTCCGGCGATGAACGGCCATCGGGAGAGCGCGGGCCGGTGACCCCGGGCGAGCCCGAGCGGCAGCCGTCGGAGCGGCGGAGCGAGGACGCCGACGCCTTGCGGGACCGCGACGACGCGGAGGCGATCGCGCTCCTGGAGCGGGGCTCGCTCGAGGTCCTCGGCCTGCTCCCCCGCGCCTCGAACTTCACCTTCCTCGCCCGCGTGCGCGACGACCGGGATCAGATGCTCGCGGTCTACAAGCCCCGGTCGGGCGAGGCGCCGCTGTGGGACTTCGAGGAGGGCACGCTCGCCGCGCGGGAGGTCGCCGCCTACGTGGTCGCGGAGGGGCTCGGGTGGCCGTGGGTGCCCCCGACCGTCCTGCGCGAGGGCCCGCAGGGACCGGGTTCCGTGCAGCGGTTCGTGGCCTTCGACCCGAGCCAGCACTTCCTCACGATGCAGCGCGACCACGCGGACGAGTTCCGCAGGATCGCGCTGTTCGACGTCGTCGCGAACAACGCCGACCGCAAGTCCGGCCACTGCCTGCTCGCCGAGGACGGGAGGATCTTCGTCGTCGACCACGGCGTGACCTTCCACGTCGAGCCCAAGCTCCGGACGGTGATCTGGGACTTCGTGGACGAGCCGATCGCCGAACCGCTGCTCGAGGACCTGCGGGGGCTCGAGCCGAACCTGGCGGCCGGGCCGTTCCGCGAACGACTCCAGACCCTGCTGACGCCCGCCGAGATCGACGCCACCGCTCGCCGCGTGGGCGGACCTCCTTCGCTCGGGCAGGTTCCCCGAACCCGGTCCCGGGCGCCCGTACCCGTGGCCGGTCGTGTGAGGCTCCGGGCGGCTCCCGTCTCACGCGGTTCGCGTCTGGTCCGTTGTTCGCCGGGATGACGCTGCCACCGTTCCAGCGGCTGCTCGACGAGCACCGGACCGACGTCTACCGGTTCCTGGTGGCCGCCGTCGGCCGGCAGGCCGCGGACGACTGCTTCCAGGAGACGTTCCTGTCGGCGCTGCGCGCGTACCCGCGCCTGCGCGACGCGAGCAACCTCCGCGGGATGGCTGTTCACGATCGCGACCCGCAAGACGTTGGATCACTGGCGGGGCGAGCGGCGACGACCGATCCCCGTCGAGCGGCTGCCCGAACGGGCCGCGCCCGAACCGCCCGACGGCGACCCGGAGCTCTGGACGGCGGTCGGGACGCTGCCGCCGATGCAGCGCGCGGCGGTGATCCACCGGTACGTGCTCGACCTCTCGTACGCCGAGATCGCGGACGCGCTCGGGATCTCCGAGGACGCCGCGAGGGCGAACGCGTACGAGGGCCGACGGAAGCTCCGATCGATGCAGGAGGTCACCGCATGAAGCCACGGCCGCCAGAGGGCATGAAGGGTGGGACGAGGGGTTCGAGGAGGCGTCGCGCCGGGCGGCCGCGACCACCCTGGAGGTGGCCCGGCGGCGCGGGCTCGTCGACATCGGGTACACGACCGTCGACACGCCGGTCGGCACGCTGTTCGTGGCGAGCACGGGCAAGGGACTGGTCCGGCTCGCGTTCCCGGAGGAACCGTTCGACCACGTGCTGGAGGAGCTCGCCGAGACGCTGTCGCCCCGGCTGCTCGAGGACCCCAAGCGCACCGACGCCGCCCGTCGGCAGCTCGAGGCGTACTTCGAGGGGCGGGTCCAGCGGTTCCGGACCCCGGTCGACTGGTCGCTCACGCCGCCGGGGTTCTCCAAGCGTGTGCTCGAGGCGACGGCGGCGATCCCGTTCGGCTCGGTCTCGACGTACGGGGACGTGGCCAAGCGCGCGGGGAGCCCCCGCGCGGCCCGGGCGGCGGGCAACGCGCTGCACGACAACCCGATCCCCATCGTCGTGCCGTGCCACCGCGTGGTGCCCTCGGGCGGCGGGGTCGGCAAGTACGGCGGGCAGGAGTGGCGCAAGGAGTTCCTGCTGGACCTGGAGGGTGCGCTCGCGCAGCCCTAGGTCCTTTGGCGAGGCCCCGGAGGCGCCGATACTCCTCCGGTGAGCCCGCTCTTCGAACGTTCGGCCGAGACCCTGGATCGCGCCAGGAGCGGGGACGCCTTCGGTCCCACGGCGGGGGCCGAGCCCGAGCCCGAACCCACGGCGCTGGCCGCGATCGCCCTGGACGACGACGGCGCGCGCCGCTGGCTGGCCGGGGCGCAACGCCCGGACGGTTCCTTCGGCCTGACCGCGGGGCCGGTCCACAACGACGCCGCCACCGGGCTCGCCGCGCTCGCCCTGCCGCCCGGCGCCGAACGCGAGCGCGCGCTCGACCACCTCGTCGCCACGCCGGCGCGGACGCTGCCCTCGGACCCGGTGGTCCCGCACGACCCGAACGTCCCCGGCTGGGGATGGGCGCTCGGCACCGCCGGGTGGGTCGAGCCCACGGCCCGAGCCCTGCTCGCGTTCCGCCGGCTGCGGCCCGATGCCACGGCCCAGATCGAGGGCGCGGTCGGGTTCCTCGCCGACCGCGAGTGCGTCGGCGGCGGATGGAACTTCGGCAACCGGTCCGTCTACGACGTCGACCTGGCACCGTTCGGGCAGACGACCGCCGCGGGGCTGATCGGGCTGCACGCCCCGGCATCGAACGACGGGCTCGTGCTCCGAGGGATCGACGCGCTCCGGCGCCTGTGGCCGCTCGAGGGCGGGCCGCTCACCCTCGCGATGTCGCTCGCCGCGTTCCGGCTGCTCGAGCTCCCCGACGCCGACGAGCTCGAGGGCGCGCTCGAACGCACGCTGGACGGGCCGGCGCCCGACGTGATCGCGCTCGCGTGGATCGCGTTGGCTTCGGGACCGGGGCTCTCGGAGCTGGCGGTGGCGGCATGAGGCCGATGGACCGGCGAACGTTCCTGCGGCGGACCGGCATCGTCGTCGCGGGCTCGGCCGCCGTGGGCCTGGGCGCCGGCGCCGCGATCCCGAACCTGCTCCACCGGTTCCACCGTCCGTGGGACGACGACGCGTTCGCGCCGCCCGGCCGGCCGAAGGTCCTCGTCGCGCGGGTCGACTTCCTACGACGGCGACCTGGAGACCACGGTCGAGGACGGTCTGCGCGAGGTGGGCGCGTCCCTCGCCGGCCGCTCGGTGCTGCTCAAGCCCAACCTCGTCGAGTACGACCCCGGCACCGTCATCAACACCGACCCGAGGCTCGTCGCGGCGACGGTGCTGGCCGTGCGGCGACTCGGCGCGTCCTCGGTGCTCGTGGCCGAGGGGCCGGGGCACCGGCGCGACACCCCGTTCGTGGTCTCGGCGTCCGGTCTGGGCGAACGCCTGGGCGAGGTCGGCGCGCGGTTCGTCGACCTGAACCTCGCGCCCGTGACCCGCGTGCCGCTGCACTCGCGGTACACCGAGCTCGGCGAGCTGTGGCTGCCCGCGCCGGTCGTCGAGGCCGACGTCGTGATCTCGATGCCGAAGATGAAGACGCACCACTGGGCGGGCGCCACGCTGTCGATGAAGAACTGCTTCGGCTGCGTACCGGGCCGGATCTACGGCTGGCCGAAGAACGTGCTGCACTGGGCGGGCCTCCAGGAGGCGATCGTCGACGTGGCCTCGGCCGTGCGCCCCGAGCTGCAGATCGTCGACGGGATCGTCGGGATGGAGGGCAACGGCCCGATCGACGGGACCCCCGTGCGGGCCGGCGTGCTGGTCTTCGGGACCGATCCCGTGGCGACCGACTCGACCGCGGCGCTCGTGATGGGCCTGGATCCCGCCGGGATCTGGCACGTGAGCGAGGCCGGGCGGTTCCTCGGCCAGTCCGATCTCGAGCAGGTCGTGCAGGTCGGCGAGGACCCCGAACGCTCGATGACGTCGTTCGACGTGCTCCCGGTGTTCGAGGACCTCCGGATCGGCTCGAACGCCGGCGGCGGCGCTCAGGCCGGTCTCGGCGACGCGAACGCCTGACGCTTCCCGCGATCACAGGGGAAGATGGTCGGCGTGACACCGATCCGAACGCTCGCCGCCCTGCTGTCGCTCGGCCTGCTGACCGCGGCCTGCTCCGGCGACGACCCGCCGCCGCCCACGGGCCCGAGCGGGAACAGCTCGGGCATGGTCGCCGTCGCCGCGAGCGTCGACCTGTACACGAAGGACCCGCAGCGGGTGGACCTGGGCCTCGTGATGCCCGACAACCGCTTCGTGAGCTTCGGGACCGTGGACGTCGCGTTCTCGCTGGTCGGGAACGAGGCGCAGACGGAGCCGGGCCCGACGGCCACCGCGACCTTCGTCCCGACGTTCGGGACGCCCGAACGCTCGGACGGGCCCGTCGTGACCCAGCCGAACGAGGGCCGCGGCGTCTACGAGGCGACCGACGTGGTGTTCGACACGGCCGGGGTCTGGGTGGCGGAGGTCACCGCCGACGTCCAGGGGCTCGGCCCGCAGACGGCACAGGCCTCGTTCGCGGTGCAGGAGCATCCCTCGCTGCCGGCCCCCGGCGACCGAGCGCAGCCGACCGAGAACCTCACCGTGGATTCGAAGGGTGTCCCGCTCGCGGCGATCGATTCCCGTGCGGCGACGGAGGGCTCGATCCCCGATCCCGAGCTCCACGAGTGGACGATCGCCCGGGCGATCGCGCAGGGCCGGCCGGCGCTCGTGGTGTTCGCGACGCCCGTGTTCTGCATCAGCAGGTTCTGCGGCCCGGTGACCGAGATGGTCGAGGACCTCTCCCGCCGGTACGACGACCGGGCGGTGTTCATCCACGTCGAGATCTGGAAGGACTACGACCAGCAGGTCCTGAACCAGGCCGCGCTGGACTGGCTGCAGATGCCGAGCGGCGACCTCACCGAGCCGTGGCTGTTCCTGATCGGGGCGGACGGCACGATCACGGACCGCTGGAGCTCGATGTGGAGCGAGGCCGAGGTCGAGACCGAGCTCGAGGCGCTCCCGCCGATGCAGCGGATAGCCCGGCCGCCCTCCGAACCGGTACGGTCGTACGGCCGAAGCACCCGTAGGATGAGTTCCATGGCCGAGGACCACCTGCCCTCCCCTCCCGCGCCCACGATCGAGGTGTGCTACCGCCATCCGGACGTCCCGACGCGCGTCCACTGCACGCGGTGCGAGCGCCCGATCTGCCCGGACTGCATGATCCCCGCGCCGGTCGGCTTCCAGTGCCCCGAGTGCGTCGAGGAGGCCAGGCGCGAGTTCCGCAAGGGGCCCGGACGGCCGCTGCGCGGGGGGATCAGCGTCACGAAGGCCCTGCTCGTCGCGATCGCGATCCCCTTCGTGATCGAGGTCGTGCTCGGCGGCCCGCAGGCGTTGTTCAGGCCGAGCGGCGCGCTGCTGTTCGACCTCGGGGCGATGCAGCCGATCGCGGTCGCGGGCGGTCAGTTCTGGCGGTTGTTCACGGCGATGTTCCTGCACGCCGGCCTGCTGCACGTAGCGCTGAACGCCTACTTCTTCTACCTGTTCGGCCGCATGGTCGAGTCGGTCTACGGGAAGACCTGGATGCTGCTGATCTACCTGGTCGGGGGGTTCCTCGCGAGCGTCGCCTCGTACGCGTTCGGACCGGTCACGACGCTCGCGGTGGGGGCGTCCGGGGCGATCGCCGCGGTGTTCGGCGCCTTCATCGCCTACAACTACCGGCGCCGGGAGAGCGCCGCGAACGCGGCCAACCTGCGGATGGCGCTGACCGTGATCGTGCTGAACGCGCTGATCGCCGTCGCGTACAACTCGATCGACTGGCGCGCCCACGTGGGCGGCCTGGTCGCCGGGCTGGCGCTGGGCTCCCTGGCGGACCGCTCGGGTCCCGCGCGCCAAGGCGCGGTCGTGCGGTTCGCCGGCGTCGCCGCGCTCGCCGCGCTCGGGGTCGCCGTCGTCGTGTGGAGGACCGCCGATCTGCGGGCGCTGCCGGGGTTCGAACAGGCCGTCGCGCAGGTGTTCGCCTTCTTCAGCTGACCGAGCCGCTCAGCCCTTGCGGTCCGCGATCCCGTAGATCCCGCCGCCCGCGCGTCCCCACCCAGATCATGTCCTCGAGCACCGAGGGCGTCGATTCGATGCACGAGCCGAGCGAGAGCGACCAGAGCTCGGGCGGTTCGCGCAACGGCTTCGAGATGTCGAACGCGTGCAGGGTGCCCCCGCAGTCGCCCTGCAGCAGCACGTCGTCGATCGGGACCGGCGAGGACCACGTCGGGCCCGCCAGGTGGATCCGCCAGCGTTCGCTCACCCGTCCGGCGCTCGAGCCCGATCAGGTCCCCGTAGTTGGTGGCGACGTAGATCATCCTGCCGTACAGCGCCGGGGTGGCCCAGACCCCGCCGGCGCCCTCGGCTCCGCGCTCGGGGATCGCGAACGACCACACGAGGGGATCGTTCGGGTGCCGGGGGTCGAGCTTCATCAGCTGCCCGACCTCCCGGGCCCGGGCCGTGAACCGCTCGAGCTCGCTCGCCACGTACAGGAACCCGCCCTCGTCGATCACGACGCTCGCGTCCGTGTCCTCGCCGGTCCAGAACCGGAAGACCCGTTCGGCCTTGGACCCGCCGTCGGAGCACGCGGGAGATGTCCCATCCCTGGACGAGCCCGCCGGAGTTCGCGAAGTACACGACCCCGTCGCGGAACGCGACCGAGCTCTCGATCGAGACGTTCGAGTCGGGCAGGGCCGCGAGCAGCTCGTCGTCGAACCCCGGCACCGTCAGGACGACCTTCGGGCGGACCGTGACCAGGCCCTGGTCGTCGTAGCCCCGGTGCAACCTGATCACGTAGAACCAGGAGTTCTCGCCCCCCTCGAGCAGGTAGTCGCCGATCACCAGCGGGGCGCCGTCCCAGTCGTCGTTCCAGACGGGGTTCGGGACGCTCGTCTCGGCGTTCAGGTCCCACAGGACGGTCGGCTCGGGTCGATCGAGCGCGATCACCCGGAACAGGTTGTCGCGCGACCCCGCGTAGTACAGCGGGAACCCGTCGGGATCGCTGCTCGCCGACCCCTTGGCCAGGTCGCCCGTCTGCAGGGCCGGCCGCACCGGCTCGCCGGTCTTCCCGTTCAGGAAGTGGTACGCGCCGTCGTAGGCGTTGATCCGGACCTCGATCTTCCCCTGCCGGCCGACGATCACGTTGGGCTGGCCGGTCCAGCCGGTCCCGCACCATTCGCGGGCGCCGTCCTGGTCCGTCGAGGTCGAGCACAGGCTCCCCTCCGCGGGGTAGCGCCAGACGATCCTCGGGTGCATCGGCACCGGCCCGGACCCGTAGTAGGTGCGGGTCTGGTTGCCCCGGAACGTCGTGATGCCCTCGAACGCCGTGTTCGCCGGTTCGGGGCTCGGCGCCGCGGTCGGTCGTCGGTGGTGCGGAGGTCGTGGCGGGCGGCCGGCGTCGGGCTCGGGATCGTCACGCTCGGTGACGGCGCGGCGACCGCGTCCTCGGACGGCGCGCGGCCACAGCTCCAGTCGCCAGGCGAGGATGCCACCCACCGCCACCACGAGGATCGCGGCGGCCAGGACGAACGGGATGCGCGGACGGGCCGCGTGCCGAGCCCGGCGGCGCTGGGACATCCGGCGCATCATCCCACGGCGGCGGATCGGGTCTAGACCGGTCCCTTGGAGGCGGGGTACGAACCCAGCACCTTCAGCATCGACGTGTGGACCTTGACCTCGTCGAGCGCCGCCGACGACGTGCTCGTCCTCCACGGAGCCGTCGAGGTCGATGTAGAAGACGTACTCGAACGGCGCGCCGCGCCGGGGGCGCGACTCGAGCTTGGTGAGGTTCACGCCCCGGTCGGCGAGCGGCTGGAGGGAGCGGAACAGCGAGCCGGGCCGGTCGTCGCCCGCCATCACCAGGGAGGTCTTGTTCGCCGGGCCCGAGTCCGGCGTCGCGGGTCCCGATCACGCCGAACTTCGTGAAGTTGTCGGGGTAGGTCTGGATGTGCTCGGCCAGGACGATCAGGCCGAGGTTCGCGCCGGCGTCCACGCTCGCGATCGCGGCCTCGTCCGGGCCCCGCGCTCGGCGACCAGCCGGGCGCCGCCCGCCGTGTCGTGGACCGGGACCGGGTCGATGTGGTGCGTCGTCAGGAACTCCTCGCACTGCGCGAGCGCCTGCCAGTGCGAGTACGCCCGCCGGACGCCCTCGAGCCGCGCCCCCGGCGGACCGAGCAGGGCGTGATCCACGCGCAGGACCACCTCGCCCACCACCTTGACCAGGCTCGAACGCAGGAGCAGGTCGTAGGTCTCGTTCACCGAGCCCGCCTGCGAGTTCTCGACCGGGACGACGCCGAAGTCCGCCTCGCCGCTCGTCACGCGCGAGAACGTGAGCCGGATCGTCTCGCACGGGAGCATCTCGGCGTCCGGGAACAGGACCTGCGACCGCGCGTTCGCTGTAGGCGCCCGGTTCGCCCTGGTAGGCGACCTTCGACATGCGCCGAAGCCTAGCAGCGGGTCTGATCCGGGGCCGGAACCGTCGTCTACGCGAAGAACTGGTCGTAGATCTGGATCGCGCCGGGCCCAGCACGATGATGAACAGCGCCGGCAGCACCATGAAGATCATCGGGAACAGCAGCTTCACCGGGATCTTCTGCGCGAGCTCCTCGGCGCGCTGGCGCCGCTTGAGCCGGAGCTCCTTGGACTGCGCTCGGAGCACGTTGGCGATCGAGACGCCGAACAGGTCCGCCTGGATCATCGACAGGACGAAGCCCTCGAGCTCCTGGACGGTCGTGCGTTCGCCGAGGTGACGGAACGCGTCGGCCCGCGAGACGCCGATCTGGATCTCCTGGAGCAGCCGGGACATCTCCTCGGCGAGCGGTCCGGGGACGTTCTTGACGACCTGGGCGAGCGCCGCGTCGAACCCGAGACCCGCCTCGACGCTGATCGTCAGCAGGTCCATCACGTCGGCGAGCTGCTTGCGGATCATCTTCTGGCGCTTGCCGGCGAGGGCGCTCACCTGCGCGCTCGGGATCGTGTAGCCGAGCATCGTGAAGATCACGACGACGGCGAGCTTGAGGAACGACGGGACCGGCAGGAAGGCCATGACGAACAGGCCACCGACCAGACCCGCGATGCCGCCGATGATCTTCATCGCCACGACGCGCTCGGCGTCCAGGCCCTCGGGGTTGCCGGCGAGCACGAGCTGCCGGTTGAGCCGCGCGGCCAGATCGAACGGCGTGACCCGTGCGATGCCACGCCCGACCTTCTTGGCACCGGGCATCACGACCCGGCTGGAACGCCGACCCCTCGATCTGCTGCCGCAGGTCGAACGAACCCTCGACGGGCCCGACCTGCGATTGCAGCAGGGCCACCGGCCGGTTGCGTTCGCGTCTGGCGCATGTCGGCGACCACGAAGACCAGCATGCATCGACATGAACGTGCCGGCGAGCGCGAGCATCAGCCACAGGTTAGACATCGATCTTCACCATCCTCGTCATGATGAAGATGCCCAGCGCCATCCAGAGTCCTCCCCCGACGAGCAGGATCAGGCCGGGCGTGGTCGTGAACAGCGGCTTGATGTACTCGCCGTTCACGACCGAGATGTAGAGCATCACGCCGATCGGCAGGCACGCCAGGATCGCGACCGAGATGCGCCCCTCGGCGGACAGGACCTGCACCTGGCGGCGGATGTACGCGCGCTCGCGGACGGTCCCGGACACGATGTCGAGCACCTCGGCGAGGTTGCCGCCGACCTGGCGCTGGACGTTGATCGCGATCACCGCCCACTTGAGGTCGTCGCTGTGCACGCGGTGCGCCATCGCGATGAGCGCGTCGTCGATCGGGCGGCCCAGCCGGATCTCGGCGACCACGCGCTGGAACTCGCTCGCCGAGGGCTCGCCGATCTCCTTCGAGACGGTGTCGAGGGCCTGCAGGAACGAGTAGCCCGGCGCGGAGCGAGGTCGCCAGGATCGACAGCGTGTCCGCGAGCTGGTCGATCAGGGCCTGCTGGCGCTTCTTGAGCGCGCGGACCATCCAGAAGTACGGGATGAGGCGCGGCGACGCCGGCGATCAGCAGGATGAACAGGATGTTCTGGAGGAAGATGGCGGCGATCACGCCGCCGATCAGCACGCAGAGCACGGTGATCGCGACGAACTCCCCGGCCAGCACCGGCAGACCGGCCTGCTCCAGCCGCTCGTCGAGGCGTCGCGCTGAACCCGGTCGCCTCGGCGAACCGGTGACCGGCCTGCGCGAGCGACTCCGGGCACCCACTGCGTCGTAGTTCGGCGGTCTCCTCCGAGCGGCCGCCGCCGTGGCCGTCCGAGACGATGCGCGAGCGCCCTGCGCCGCTTCGTGCCGCGCGCGAGCGCCGAACAGGAACACGGCGATGACGAACACGGCGACGAAGACCGCCGCGAGCGCGACCAGCAGCGCGGTGCTCGATCCGAAGCTCGACGCCGCGTTCACGCCGCCCGACCCCCGTTCAGGGCGAAGATCTCCGGAGGAACCGACACGCCGCGCTCCGCGATCTTGTCGACGAACCGCGGGCGGAGCCCGGTCGACTTCAGGCTGCCGAGGAACCGGCCGTCCTCGTCGATCCCGGCGCTGTAGTCGAACAGGAACACGTCCTGCAGCGTGATGATGTCGCCCTCCATCCCCACGATCTCGGTCACGTGGGTGATCCTGCGCGAGCCGTCCTTGAGCCTGGACTGGTGCACGATCAGCTGGAGGGCGGACGAGATCTGCTCGCGGATCGCCCGCACGCCGAAGTCCATCCCGGACATCATCACCATGGTCTCGAGCCTCGCGAGCGCGTCGCGGGGCGAGTTGCAGTGGATCGTGCTGATCGAGCCGTCGTGGCCCGTGTTCATCGCCTGCATCATGTCCAGCGCCTCGCCGCCTCGGACCTCACCGACGACGATGCGGTCGGGACGCATGCGCAGGGCGTTGCGGACCAGGTCGCGGATCGAGACCTCTCCGCGGCCCTCGATGTTCGGCGGGCGGGACTCCAGCCGGACGACGTGCGGCTGCTGCAGCCGGAGCTCGGCCGCGTCCTCGATCGTGACGATGCGCTCGTCCTCGGGCAGGAACGACGAGAGCACGTTCAGGGTGGTCGTCTTGCCGGCGCCGGTTCCACCCGAGACCAGGATGTTCAGGCGGCCCTTGACGCAGGCGTCCAGCAGCTCGACGACCTGAGGGTTCATCGTGCCGAACGAGACGAGGTCCGAAGCCTGGTACGGGTCGGCGGCGAACTTCCGGATCGTGAGCGCCGGCCCGTCGATCGCGAGCGGAGGGATGATCGCGTTCACACGGGAACCGTCGGGCAGGCGCGCGTCGCAGTACGGGACGACTCGTCGATGCGCCGGCCGACCTTCGCGACGATCTTGTCGATCGTCCGACGGAGCTGGCCCTCGTCGTGGAACTTCACGCCGGTCCAGTAGAGCCGTCCCGCTCGCTCCACGTAGATCGCGTCCCACCCGTTGACCATGATCTCGGTGACCTCGGGGTCCTTGACGAACGGCTCGAGCGGGCCGAGGCCCATCACGCTGTCGCCGATCTGACGGACGATCAGCAGCTTCTCCTGCGCGGAGAGCCCCGACTTCCTCCTCGTCCAGGAGCTCGCGCAGGCGCGTGTGGACCAGGCCCTCGAGCTCGGTGTCCGACATCGAGGCGTCGTACAGGCTCGGGCCCGAGGGTCTCCACCAGGCGTTCCTGGATGCGCGTTCGGATCTCGGCGATCCGGTCGCGCTGATGGGTCTTGGCGAGTCGGTCAGCGAGCGTCATCGATCCCTCCTAACGGCGCTTCGGGCTACTTCGCGCCGGAACATGCCACCCCGGCGCTTCCCGTTCGCGCCCACGAGTTCGGCATCCACCCCGTCGAAGTGATCCGCCTGCAGCCCGGTGAAGCGCTTGGCGAGCTGGCGGATGCTCTGCGACACGTCGCAGTTGGGCTCGTCCAGGTACACGGGCCGACCCTTGTTCAGCGAGGTCGGCACCAGGCGGCTCGACGGGATCATCGTGTCGACCTCGATCTTCATCACGCGTTCGACGTCACGCGCATCGAGACCCGACCTTGCTGTCCGCCCGGTTCAGCACGATGCGGAACCGCTCGCGCGGCAGGCCGATCGAGATCAGCGTGTCGAGCGCCTTCGACAGGTGCTTGACGCCGACGACGTCCAGACCCGGTGACCAGGCAGATCGCGTCCGACAGGTCGAAGCACGCGAGCGCGAGGTCCGTGTAGTCGTTGGACGCGTCCACCACGACGTACGCGAAGTTGTTGCGGAGGACCCGCAGGTACTTGCCGACGGCCTCCCCACCGGGCGACTCCATCGCCGGGTCCGGGACCGCGCCGAACCCGAACAGGTGCTCGTCGAGCTGGATCGAGTTCGCGAACACCTCGTCGGTGGTCGCGCCCTCGCCCAGGCCGATCAGGTCCGAGCACCTGCTTGTTGGGCTCGAGCCCGAAGTAGCTGAACACGTCGCCCATGTCGACGTCCATGTCCACGACCGCGGTGTCGCGTCCCGACAGCTGCGAGATCGCCGTCGCGAGGTTCGTCGTCAGGAACGTCTTGCCGGCGCCTCCCTTGGAGGAGAACACGGAGATGACGACCCCGCGCTGGCTCGGCGTGCTCGGGTCGACGCCGCGCTGATGGCGCAGGTTGTCGGCCCACGTGATCGCCCGCTCGACGGCATCCCGGAGCTCCTCGCTCCCCTGCGACATGTCGACGACGTCGCGGATGCCGGCCCGCATCGCCGCCGGCAGCAGCCCGTTCCAGCCCTTGTCGCGGACGACGACGATCGCGATCATCGGCGCCGTCCGCCCGACGAACTCGGCCAGGCCGAGCGCGTCGGGGTCCTTGACCTCGGGCGAGAGCACCAGCACGTCGATCGGGCTTCGGCCCTCGACCAGCAGCTCTTCGGCGGCCGTGACGGACTGGACCCAGCCGAGGTCCTCGGGCTCGCACTCGAGCGCGCGGGCCAGCGTGGTCCGGAACGATTGCGGCGTTCCGACGGCGATGACTGAGCTCTGCACGGCTACTTCGTCTTCTCGGGCAGGAAGACCCGGGCGAACGTCAGGGGCTCGAGCTCCGTGCCGGCCTCATCGGGGGCCAGCAGCGAGAGGTACACCTGTCCGAGCTCCATCGCGAAGACGAACCGCTGCGCCTCGTCGGGCAGGAACGCCAGGGTCACCGTCACGGGCCCTTGCGCGGCCTGCTGCTCGGACTGCTCCTCCTCGGCCGCGGGGTCGGTCGTGCCGCGTCACGCGGAGCACCTCGACCTCGGGGGCCAGGACCACGGTCGTGTCGAACGACGGCAGCTCGCCCTGCGAGGTGAGGCCGCCACGTTGCCGCCTGCAGCGACTTGAGGAAGTCCTTCTGCACGAGGTTGATCTTCACTTCCGTGAACGTCGCGTAGATCGTGACGTTGTCGCCGCCCGCCAGCGCGCCGGCGATCGCTCGCGGCGCCGTCCAGCGAGACGCTGATGGCCTGGTGTCCCTCGGGGATGCCGAGGACGCCGCCGGGGATCTCGCCCGATCTCGACCCGGGAGATCGGGATCTGCTCGCCGGCGAGGATGAAGGCCGTGTTGCGCTGCCCGCGCAGCTGCGCGAGGTCGGTGACGGCGCCGTCGACGACCGCGTCGACCGGGACCTGCAGCAGCTCGAACTGGCCGGCGGCGATCAGCTCGTCCAGTCTCGGTGTTGGCGGCGATGTCGACCTTCGAGACGATCACGTCCCGCAGGTCTCCACCCTTGATCGCATCCTGCTTCACGCCCTGCGAGTACAGGAACACACCCGCCGTCGCGATCGTGGCAAGGATGAGCGCCAGAACGACGACCACTCCTCGTGACTTCATCTTCGATCCCCCTTTGTCACCATGTCCATCGCTATCTGAGGCTCGTTCCTTCGTCCTCGGTCGTTGGTCCCTTCACCCACAGTCTTCGGTCGTTCACCACTGAGACCTTTAGCCCCAGGGGATGTCGTTCCGTGCTCGGCGAACGGCTACGTGACCAGCCGAACGGCTCGGGCTCCGCAGTCCTCGGTTCCGGCGCCCGGGATGCCGCCGCCGGTCGAGAGACCCAGGTAGTCCACGTCACGGAGATGTCCGGCCCGTGCTTGCGACACGTCGGTCACCCCAGCTGGATCCAGCCCACGATGTAGGCGGTGTCGATCTGGCAGTCGTATGCCCTGAGCCTGGAGCGCCGGGATGTCGGCTCCCGTGCAGTCGGCCGTTGCCCCGGCTTGATCGTCCCGGTCGACATATCCAGGTCGTTCACCGGGAAGAGCAGGATCTTGCCCTCGAGCGACTCCCACACCGAGTCGCGACAAGCCGTTATCGAAGCAGTCGTAGTTCGGGGTCGGCAGGGGCTCGAACGCTGCCGCCGTTCTCGATGATGCCGATCAGACTCGCTGGCCGAGACGTGAGCACGGGGCGGCGTTCGGGTCGCCCCACTTCGTAGAGGTCCAGGGCGCCCCAGCGCGGGTTGGTGAGCTGTCCTTCGGGTACTCGAGCTCGCAGTCTGACCTGCGTCGTGGGCGGGTCGTCGGTCGGGATCGCGCAGTTCGCGAGCTGGTCGTGGTCCACCGTGATCGGGCGCTCCGAGCCCGCTCGCCACCACACCCCACTCGCGCGACGGCCTGCGCGACCACCTCACCGGAGTTGAAGCCGAAGATCCCCGCGAAGAAGTAGTCCATCTGGACCTTCGTGTCGACGTGACGAGCTGGGGCTCGGTGGGCTTCAGACCGCAGTCCGGGCGCCGAGAGCACCCCGTTCTGCACCGCGCCGGACTTGTTCTGCGGCCAGGATCGCGTTCGCGGCGGCGTTGGCCTGGTCGTAGGTGTGACCGATCGCGCACTCGTGGGCGGCGGCGAGCACGGCCGCGTCCGTTCCCGAGACCATCTCGCGCTTGACGGCGACCGCGCGACCGAGGTCGACGGTCAGCACCAGCATGCCGATCAGCACGAGGAGCGTGACGGCGACGACCATGAGGACCGCGCCGGACTCGTCGCGGTGAAGTCGGTGCAGCGTTCGGCTCATCGGGTTCACTCGCATCGGAAGCTCGCTTTGATCGTGGGGGTCACGGTCACGTGGCCCCAGAACGGGATGTCGAGTCGGAGCGGTTGGTTCCAGGACACGCTGACCGTCTGACCGATCGTCGTGTCGGTGCAGCCGGTCCCCGCGACCCCACCCGTCGCGATGACGGCGGCGGGCGGGTCCAGCGTACGGGTCCGAGGCGTCGTTGATGCGCTGCTGGACGTCCGCCGAGCGATCGGCACGTGGCGAAGGACTGTCGCCATCACGGCCGCACACCGGGCGCCCTCGCGGGCCGCCCCGTTGTAGACCTGGACCTGGCTGTAGACGCGGCCGAACTCGATCGTGCCGACCACGATGAGCAGCAGCACGGGCAGGATCAGAGCGAATTCAACGGCCACGGCGCCGCGATCGCCCGCGGCGCGCCTTCTGAGCCTCGTCATATGTCGTCCTCTTCCCGTTCGGATCCGTCGCTTCGGCGCCGGCTGATCGGTTCGTCGGCCCCTCGCTCCCCCCGCTCTCGGGGGAGGATCGAGCGGCCGACGAGGCCGCTCGTGCATGGTTCGGGTTAGCTCGGGGCCACCGGGTTGAGTGCCGTCGAACCGCGGCTGAAGACGCCCGCGATCGCGAGACCCAGGGCCGTCGCCGCGGCGATGATCGCCAGGGCGATCAGCACCAGAAGGAGGCCGTACTCCGTCGACACGGCTCCGGACTCGTCCGTCACCCGCTCGCGCAGGCTCCAGCCGAGGGTCTTGGCCTTCGCGTACATGAGGAGAAACATGTTCACCTCCTTCCCACACTTGGGCGTTTCTGTCGTCACCTCGAACGACCCAGATGGCCGTTGCGGCGAGATGCGAGGTCAGCTCGGTGCCACCGGGTTCAAGGCGGTCGAGCCACGGTCGAAGACGCCGGCGATCGCGAGACCCAGGGCCGTCGCAGCGGCGATGATCGCCAGGGCGATCAGCACCAGAAGGAGGCCGTACTCCGTCGACACAGCGCCGGAGTCGTCCGCGATCCGCTCGCGTAGGCTCCACCCGAGGGTCTTGGCCTTCGCGTACGCGAGGAGCAGCATGTTCACCTCCTTCGTTGTGCGGTGCTGCGTCCGTTCCACGTACCGTTTTCGAACTGGTGTCACGGTACGGTGCGAGCGCGCGCGGAACTATTCCGTGTTCCACGGATGGCCGTTACGTAGTTCGACGTACCGCGACGCCGAGCCTCCCTGATCGCGCGGCGGAACTCTCCTACGATGCAGCGATGGCCGATCCGATCAGCCGCGGTCGCGGACCGACGGCTCGCGAGCAGGTTCGCGGACACCAGGCTCACGACGGTGTGGATCGTCGCCGCGATCGCCGTGCCGACGGCGATCGCCGCGTCGATCCCGCTCGCGGCCGTCGACCTCGCGTACCACCTCCGCGCCGGCGACCTCATGCTGGACGCCGGCAGCATCCTGCGCCGCGACGTGTTCACGAGCTCGGCCGCTCGGTGCGCCGTGGCTGAACCAGCAATGGGGCGCGCAGGTCGTCCTCGGAGGCCTCTTCGACGTCGGCGGGTGGCTCGCGCTCGCCGACGCTCCGTGCGGCGGTCGCGGCGACCGTCACCGGGCTGCTCTACGCGTCGTGCCGCAACGTCGGAGCGTCGCGCCGGTGGTCCGCCGGGCTCACCCTCGCGGCGGGGATCATGCTGGCGGGCGGCTTCCTCGTCCGGCCCCAGCTCTTCGGGATCCTCTGGTTCGCCGCTCACGCAGTGGCTGCTCTCGCGCAGGGACCGGCATCCGAACGGCGTCCTGTGGGCGTTGCCGATCGCCGTCGTGTGGGCGAACACGCACGGGAGCTTCTTCCTGGCCCCGGTCCTGTTCGCGATCGCCTGGGCGCAGGACCTGGACGCCCGGCGCCGGACCGCGCCCCGGACCCTGGCGGTCGGGCTCGCCACGATCCCCCTCACCCTGCTCAACCCGTTCGGGTTCCGCGTGTGGGGGTACGTCGTGTCCGTCGCGACGGACGAGCGGATCAGGAGCACGGTGGCCGAGTGGCGCCCGCCGACCCCGGACACCTGACCGGGGTCCTGTTCCTCGCCTCGGTGGTCGCGGTCGCCTGGTTCGTCGGCCGTCCACCGGTCGCGAGGTGCGGTGGCCCGTCCTGGTGGGGCTGGGTCTGTTCCTCGCCATCGGGATCGCTGTCGATCCGTGGCGGCGTGTGGTGGTACCTGGCCGCGCCCGTCCTGGTCGCGAGCATCGGCCCGCGAACCTCCGAACGCACCGAGCGCGCGGATCCTCGAGGGAGCGTGAACGCCGTCCTCGTCGGCGTCTTCTGCGCGATCGCGCTCGTCCCGCTGCTGCGGTGGGTCCCCTACCGGGACGCCGCCGTCCCCGAGGGTCTGCTCACCGACGCGCCGCCCGGCATCACGCGGGCGCTCGTCGGGTGTCCTGCGAGCCGGGCGAGGCGTTCTTCAACGCGCAGAGGTGGGGGTCGTGGTTCGAGTTCGCGCTCCCGGACCACCCCGTCTTCGTCGACTCGCGCTTCGAACTGATCCCGGAACGCGCGTGGCGAGGACTACGACGCGGTGTCGGTCGGGCCGCCCGGGCTGGCAGGCGATCCTGGACGATCGCGGGTTCGACGTGGTCGCCCTCGCGCGAGATCAGCAGGGGCCGCTGCTCCCGCGATCGAGGACGACCCGGGCTGGGTGCTGCGTCTACGAGGACGAGACCGGGGCGGTGTTCCGACGCTCGGGGTCGGGCTGAGTCACTCGGGATCGAGACCGGAGATCAGACCGGCCGTGGTGGCGGCGCGCAGCGCCGCGACCCGAGACCGGACGCCGAGCTTCCCGTAGATCCTGCTGAGGTGGGTCGTCACCGTGCGTTCGCGCACGCCGAGGCGGTCGGCGATCTGGCGAGAGGTGAGGCCCTCCGACGCGACCGACAGCACCTGACGCTCGCGGAACGTGAGCGGGCCGTCCGGGCCGATTCCCCTGGTCGAGCGCCCCGGCGATCGCGCCGACCCACTCGCTCGGGGGGCCCGCCAGCACCATCTCGCCGGCGACCGCCAGGTCCATCGAATCGAGGAACTCGTCGGGTTCGACGGTCTTGTCGACGAACGCGCCCGCGCCGCTCAGGAGCGCGCGGGAGATCGTCATCGTGTCCGAGCGCGAACCGAGCGCGATCACGGTCGCGTTCGGGAAGCGGTCGCGGATCGTCTCGGTGAGCCAGTAGGCGTCGTTCGGCCCCTCGAGGCCGAGCCCGACCAGGACGCACGCGGACGGGACGCCGTCCAGCGCCGCGAGCGCGTCGGCCGCCGTCCCGACCCCCGCGACGACCTCGAACCCCGGCCTGCTCGCGAGCAGCATCGACAGCCCGGCCCGGACGACCGGGAGCGGGTCGACCACGATCACGGCGCGGCGCTCTCGGAACGCGCCGGGCTCGGGCTTCCTCGATGTGGAGAGGCTCGCCATCGCGATCCCTCGGCCGGGAGGTGGTCAGGTCTCCAGGTGTATCGGTTGCCCGCACGACCCCCTGAACCGTCCGGTCGCTCAGGCGAGCTCGACCAGGCCGAGCTCCGAGGCCCGCGACAGGGCCTGGACCCGGTTGCGGGCTCCCAGCTTGCGGTAGGCGTTGGTGAGGTGCGTCTCGACGGTCCGCGGCGAGATCCCGAGCCGCCGGGCCACCTGCCCGACGGTCAGCCCGAGGGCGGCCCGCTGCAGGACCTCCAGCTCGCGTTCGGACAGGCTCGCCTTGGCGCCGGACGCCTCACGCGCGTACCTGGCCCGCTTGCCGAGCTCCGAGATCGCGCCCCGCATCTGCGCCGACGTGAAGACCCGTTCGCCGCGCGCGACCCGCTCCAGCGCCTCGGCGATCACGCGAACGCCCGCGGTCTTCTCGAGGTAGCCGTCGACGCCGATCGTCACGCTCTCGAACACCGCCTCGTCGTCCGTCCGGGCGGTCAGGACGAGGATGCGGATCGGGAGGCCCTCGGCGCGGATCGCGCGCGCGAGCTCGAGCCCCTGCATCTCGCCCGCGAGCGAGAGATCGAGCACGATCACGTCGGGCGCCATCCTGCCGGCACGCCTCGAGCGCGGACTCGGCGTCCTCCATGTCCGCGACGACCTCGAGCGAAGCCGCCTGCTCGCACGCCACCTTGATCACGGTGCGCAGGAGCGGATGGTCCTCGACCACGAGCACGCGGGTGACCGCCGTCGGCCGCTCGGCGCGGCCGCGACCGCGGCCCGGCTTCGGTCGCGGGAACGGGCGACAGGACCGTCGACATCAGGCCGTCCCGCTCATCGGCGCCATGCCGTGCCGCCACGCGAGCGTGACGGCCTCGATCTTCGAATGCACCCCGAGCTTGGCCAGGATGCTCTTGACGTGGCTCTGGACCGTCAGCGCGCTGATGCCGAGCTCCTCGGCGATCTCGGTCGCCGTCTCGCCGGCGGCCAGGGCACGCAGGATCTCGGTCTCGCGGGGCGTCAGCCGGTCGAGCGCCTGCTCGCCCGACCTGGCCGCGCGGACCGCGGAGCTGCTCCAGGACGGCGGCGAGGTCGCGTTCGGGCATCACGATCTCGCCGGCGGCGGCGCGACGCACGACGTCCATCAGCTCGTCGACGGCCCGCGTCTTGGGCACGTAGCCGCACGCGCCCGCCGCGAGGGCGTCCGCGATCACCTCGGGGCTCTGGATCGCCGTGAGCAGGACGACCTTCGCGTCGGGCACGACCGCCCGGATCCGGCGCGTGGCCTCGATACCGTCGATCCCCGGCATGTCGAGATCCATCAGCACGACGTCGGGCGCGTCGCCGAGCATGCCCATCGCCTCGTCGGCATCGCGTGCCGAGCCCGACCAGGCGGACGTCCGGCTGGCGCCCGAGCAGCAGCTCGAGCGCTTCGGAGAAGACCGCGTGGTCGTCGACCACGAGGACGCGTGTGAGATCTAGGGGCTGTGCCATCTGCCTCATCTCTCCATCGGCCGTTCGGGCCCAGGATTTGAGCGGTCCGAAGGTCTATCCGCCGCGGCCCGTTCGGGGACGGTTGGCGCCGGGAGGTGGCCAGGACGTGACCGCGGCACGCCTGGACCGCAGTGCACGCCCTAGCACTCCCCATGCGCCTGCCTCTGTCCGGGTCGCTGCCGGGTCGAGACGTTCACGACCGGCCGTGACTTCGGAACCCTTGCGGCGCAACACCTAGGTCCTGGTGTTCGGGGATCGAGGATCAGCGGCCTGGCGACGTGAGTTCCGACCCGAACCGGACCCCCCGTGAACCGCCTCCAGCACGAGACGAGCCCGTACCTGCTCCAGCACGCCTCGAACCCCGTGGACTGGTTCCCCTGGGGCGAGGAGGCGCTCGAACGCGCCCGGACCGAGGACAAGCCGATCCTGCTGTCGATCGGCTACGCGGCCTGCCACTGGTGCCACGTGATGGAGCGCGAGTCGTTCGAGGACCCGGAGACCGCGGCCCTGATGAACGAGCGCTTCGTCTCGATCAAGGTCGACCGCGAGGAGCGCCCCGATCTGGACGCGATCTACATGGACGCCGTCCAGGCGATGACCGGGAGCGGCGGCTGGCCGCTGACCGCGTTCCTGACGACCGACGGCCGGCCCTTCTTCGCCGGCACCTACTTCCCGGACGAGGACCGCCACGGCCTCCCGTCGTTCCGCAAGGTCCTGGCGGCCATCGCGGACGTGTGGGAGCACCGTCGCGCCGAGGCCGAGACGCAGAGCGCGAAGGTGACCGAGGCGATCGAGCGGACGGGGCGCCTCGGGGCGTCGGCGGAGCCGCTCACCGAGGAGGTCCTGCGCGCCGCGTTCGACGGGCTGCGCGCGGCGTTCGACCCGCGCTGGGGAGGGTTCGGCCGGGCGCCGAAGTTCCCGCAGCCGATGACGCTGGAGTTCTGCCTGCGGATGCACCTGCGGGGCGCGCCGGACGCGCTCGAGCTCGTCACGACGACGCTCGACCGGATGGCCGGCGGCGGGATGTACGACCAGCTCGGTGGCGGGTTCCACCGCTACTCGACCGACGAGCGATGGCTCGTCCCGCACTTCGAGAAGATGCTCTACGACAACGCGCTCCTGATCCGCCTGTACGTGCACGCGTGGCAGGTCACGGGGAACGAGCGCTACCGCACCGTCGCCACCCAGACCTGCGACTACCTGCTCCGCGAGCTCCGGCATCCCGAGGGCGGGTTCTTCTCGTCCCAGGACGCCGACAGCGAGGGCGTCGAGGGCCGGTTCTTCGTCTGGTCGTGGGACGAGCTCGTGGAGGTGGGCGGCGAGGCGGTCGCGACGGCGTTCGGCGCGACCCCGAGCGGGAACTGGGAGGGGACCAACGTGCTGTGGCGCCCGCTGCCGCTCGACGCGGTGGCCGCCGAGCTCGAGCTCGACGCCGGACGAGCTCGAGCGCGACCTGGAGACGGCGAGGTCGAGGCTGTTCGAGCTCCGCGAGGCACGGGTCCACCCCGCGACCGACGACAAGGTGCTCGCGGCCTGGAACGGGATGGCGATCGCCGCGCTCGCCGAGGCCGGGCGGGCGTTCGGCGAGGCCGCGGTACGTCGAGGCCGCGGTCCGGGCGGCCGAGTTCGTCCTCGAGCACCTGCGCGACGGCTCGGGGCGGCTCCTGCGTTCGTGGCGCGACGGCCGGGCGGGGCGGCCCGCGTTCGCCGACGACCACGCGTCGATGGCGGATGCGTGCCTGGTCCTGTACGAGACGACCTTCGAGCTCCGGTGGTTCGAGCACGCGCGGTCGCTGGCGGACGAGCTCGTGCGCCGGTTCCGCGACCCGGAACGCGGCGGCTTCTTCCAGACGGGCGACGACGCGGAGGCGCTGGTCGTCAGGCCGAAGGACCTGTCGGACAACGCCGTGCCGAGCGGCAACTCCGCCGCGGCCGAGGTCCTGCTGCGCCTCGCGCACCTGACGGGCGAGCCCGCGTACGAGCGGGCGGGCGTCGACGCCCTCCGGCTGGTGCGGGACGCGATGGCGGGGGCGCCGACCGGGTTCGGGCACGCGCTCGGGGCGCTCGAGGCCTACCTGTCCGCGGTCAAGGAGGTGGCGATCGTCGGCGACCCCGCCTCGGAGCAGACCCGCGCCCTCGTCGCCGAGATCACCGCGAAGCGCTTCCTCCCGAACCACGTCCTCGCCGTGGCGTCTCCCGGCGATGCCGCGTCCGCCGCCGCGGTCGCGCTCCTGCGCGACCGGCCGCAGCGTGATGGCCGACCCACCGCGTACGTCTGCGAGCGCTTCGTGTGCAAGCTCCCCGTCACGGACCCCGCCGAGCTCGCGGCGCAGGTCGCCGTCGCCGGCGGTCTTGACGGCTCGTAGCGGTAAGTAGTAACTTACGGTAAGTCATGGATGACCAAGCGACCGCGAAGGTGCTGGACGCGCTGGGCGATCCCACCCGCCGGGCCGTGCTCGAGCTGATCCGGGGCGGGGCCCGCCCGGTGGGGGCGATCGCCGCCGAGCTCCCCGTGAGCCGGCCCGCCGTCTCCCAGCACCTCCACGTCCTGAAGGAGGCGGGTCTGGTGCGCGACCGGAAGGAGGGGACCCGCCGCCTGTACAGCGTCGACCCCGCGGTCTGGCAGGAGCTCCGTCGCTACCTCGAGGGGTTCTGGGACACCGCCCTGGTGGCCTTCAAGGACGCCGCGGAGGGCGAGGCCACAAGAGGGCAACGGCCAAGGAGAACGAGGAAGGAGCGAAGGGATGAGCGTCGAACCGATCACGCGCTCGGTCACCGTCCGGCGCGACGTCGAGCAGGCGTTCCGCATCTTCACCGAGGAGATCGGGTCCTGGTGGCCGGTCGAGGCGCTATTCGCGCGCAGCGAGCGACTTCGAGGGCGAGGACGTGAAGGTCGAGCGCGTGGAGTTCCAGACTCGGGCGGGCGGCCAGGTGCTCGAGCACCTGAGCAACGGGCAGAACCCTCCCCTGGGCCGACGTCCTGGCATGGGATCCACCCCGGCGTTTCGTACTCGCCTGGCACCCGACGTTCTCCGAACGACCCCCCACCGAGGTCGAGGTCCGGTTCATGCCGAGCGGGGACGGGACCCTCGTCGAGCTCGAGCACCGCGGCTGGGAGCGGCTCGGTCCCGAGGTCGACGCAGCTCAAGGGCGGCTACGCCGCGGGGTGGATCGCGACGCTGGAACGTTTCCGCGCCGCGGCAGAGGAGGTGGCCTGATGCACGCCATGATCGGAACCGAGCTGAGCACCGCGCGCGCCGCCGAGCTCCGGCAGGCGATCCGTCCCCGGCACGTGCGAACACGCCGCGCACGGCGGACCCGGTACCCCGCACCACCCGCCGCCACGCGCTGACCAGGCCGCCGCATCCCCGCCGCGGCCGACCCCGCGGGGTAGGCTCGCCCGAACGTGATCGTCCTCCGGGTGCTCCTGTTCGCCGCAGGCCTGGCCCTGGTCCTGCTGATGATCCGCTCGATGGTGCGGACCTTCTTGGTCCCCCGGGCGCTCCAGGCCCACCTGTCCCGAGCGGTGTTCGTGCTCGTCCGGCGCGTGTTCCGTCTGCGGGCGAGCGAGCGGCACGACTACGCGATGCGGGACCGGGTGATGGCGTTGTACGCCCCGGTGTCCCTGCTCATCTTGCTCGCGGTCTGGTTCTCGTTCCTCCTGCTCGGCTACTCCGCGATGTTCTTCGCCCTCGGCGAGGCCAGCCCGTCGAGGCCTTCACGCTGGCGGGGTCGTCGATGCTGACGTTGGGGTTCGCGCACCCACCCACCGACGCCGGCGTCTTCCTGGGGGTCACGGCCGCCGGGCTCGGCCTGGTGCTCCTCGCCCTGTTCATCACCTACCTCCCGAGCCTGTACGGCGCGTTCCAGCGACGCGAGCGAGGCGTCGCCAAGCTCGAGGTCCGCGCCGGTCAGCCGCCGACCGGCGTCTACCTGATCGAGCTCGCCTGGACGGTCGGGCGCCTGGAGAACCTCCGCTCGCTCTGGGCCGAGTGGGAGGACTGGTTCACCGACGTGGACGAGAGCCACAGCTCGTTCCCCGCGCTCGTGTTCTTCCGCTCCACCCACCCCGATCAGTCCTGGATCACGGCGGCCGGCGCGATCTTGGACGGGGCGTCCCTGTTCGCCTCGACGGTGGACACCCCCCGCCAGCCCGAACCCGAGTTCATGATCCGGTCGGGCTACCTGTGCCTGCGGCACCTCGCCGAGTTCTTCAACATCCCGGTCGACCACGATCCGCGGCCGGACGACCCGATCTCGATCACGCGCGAGGAGTTCGACGCCGCGGCCGATCGGTTGCAGGCTTCGGGCGTCCCGGTCCGACGGGACCGCGACCAGTGCTGGCGGGACTTCGCCGGCTGGCGCGTCAACTACGACCGCGCTCTGGTCCAGCTGGCGAAGCTCTCGATGGCGCCCCTCGCGCCCTGGTCGTCGGATCGCTACGACGACGTCCACTTCGTGCCGTCCGCGCTCCCCTGGCTCCGACGGTCCCGCATCGGCGGGTAGACTGCCCGCTCCGTACGCCTGGGGGAGGCCCGCAGCATGACCGACGCCACGTTCGTCACGTCCATGGGTTCGTTCACGGTCCGGTTGATGCCCGAGCACGCGCCGTCGACCGTCGCCAACTTCGTCGAGCTCGCGAAGGGCTCCAAGGAGTGGACCGACCCGCGCGACGGGAGCCGCTCGTCCGATCCGCTCTACGACGGGACCGATCTTCCATCGCGTGATCGGCAACTTCATGATCCAGGGGGGCGACCCGGCCGGGACCGGCACCGGCGGCCCGGGCTACACGTTCGAGGACGAGGTCCCCGCCGACGGGCCGCGGTTCGACCGTCCCGGGCTGCTCGCGATGGCGAACGCCGGACCCAACACGAACGGCTGCCAGTTCTTCGTCACGGTCGTCCCGACCGACTGGCTGACCGGCAAGCACACGATCTTCGGCGAGGTCACCGAGGGCTACGACGTCGTCGAGGCCATCTCGCAGGCCCCGACGAAGGGCCAGGACCGGCCGGCCACCGACATCGTGCTGGAGCGGGTCGAGATCTCGGACTGAGGCGCCGGCCGTCCCCGAACCGGCGTCAGAGCTCGCAGAGGCGGAGGAGCGCGCCGTCGGCTCCGCGGTTGCAGGTGTCGGTCCCTGCGCCACCGTCGAGGACGTCGTATCCGGGCCCGCCCTCGAGCGTGTCGTTCCCGCCCTCGCCGAGCACCATGTCCGCGCCCTCCTGACCCTCGAGGGCGTCGTTCCCCTTCGCGCCCAGGATCAGGTCGTCGCCGTCGAGCGCCGCTGACGTGATCGTCGCCGCCGAGCGCGCAGATCACGTCGTTCCCGTCGGTCCCCGTGAGGTCGTCGGCCTGGTCCGTGCCCGCCGACCGTGCACACCGGCACGGGTTGCCAGTCGGGTGACAGATCGGGTCCCGCCTCCTGCGTGAGCCGGACCGGGGTCGAGCCGTCGGCGTTCATGACCCAGATGTCGAGGTTGCCCTGGCCGACCGCGAACGAGACGAAGGCGATCCGCGTCCCGTCGGGCGACCACACCGGGTCGAAGTCCTGCTGCGTCGTCGAGGCGGTGAGGCTCGCCTCGGCCCGTGTCGCGACGTCGATCGTGAACAGATCCGACGTGCCGTTCTCGCAGCAGCGCTCGAACACGAGCCTGCCGCCGTCGGGAGACCAGGACGGGTTCGCGTCGATCAGCGAGTTGGTCGTCAGCCGCACGACACCCGTCCCGTCGGCGAACATCAGGTAGAGCTCGGGGAACCCGCCGTCGCGGTTCGAGACGAACGCGATGCGGGTCCCGTCGGGCGACCAGACCGGCGAACGGTCGGCGGAGCCCGCCGACTGCGTCGTCAGCTGTTCGCGACCCGAGCCGTCGGCCTTGGCGACGAAGATCCGGAAGGGCTCGCCCGGCCGCCGTTCGGGCCGAGTAGACGATCTGCGTTCCGTTCGGCGACCACGAGGGATCGCGCTCGGGAACCGGGGTCGAGGTCAGCCGGGTGCGTCCGCCCCCCGACGCGTTCATCACGAACAGGTCCGCGCGGCCCGTGATGCCGGCTCGCCGCACGTACGCGATCCGGTCGCCCGCGGGTGACCACGCCGGCTGCAGCTCGGCCGCGCCGGAGCCGGGCGTGAGGTTCTCGGTCGCCGGACGCCCGAGGCGTCGACGGTGAACAGATCGGGCTCGCCGTCCCGATCCGAGCGGAAGCACGAGCACCCCGTTGCTCGAGCCCCACGCGGACGACTGGGCGCTCGCCTCGGTCGCGCCGAGCCCGATGAGCACGACGAGCGCGATCGGCGAAAAGGCTGACTGTGCGCACGGCCCCCTCTAGGATGTCCCGACGTGAAACCCGTGCACCCTACCATCCGCCATCTGGTCCCCCTGGCCGCGGCCGTGCTCCTGGCGCTCGCGATCATCCTCCCGCAGGAGGCGGGTGCCGATCGGACGTCCCCCGAGCCTCGCGCCCCGATCGTGAAGACCAGGAAGATCGCCCCGGGCCTCACCTTCATCCGGATCGTGCGGCGCCAGATCCCGCTCCGGACGTTCGTCCTCAAGATCGATCTGACGAAGGCCATCACGCTCGACACGACGATCGCGGACGATGCCTTGCCGTCGCGACGCGAGCTGTCGCGGATCGTCCGGAACCACGGGGCGCTCGCCGGCGTGAACGGCGACCCGGGTGAGGGGCTCGGCAACACCGTGCACCCGTTCGCGCAGGACGGCGACCTCCTGCATACCGCCGGCCCGGGCGCCGAGATGTTCGCCGTCAGCCGCGACGAGACGCGCACCTTCCTCGGGAACCCCAAGCTCAGGGTCACCGTGACCGATCGCTCGAGCGACCGCGTCTTCACCCTGGACCGATGGAACCAGCGCGCGCCGGAGCCGGGCGAGATCATCGGGTTCTCGCCGCTGGGAGGCACGCTCGCGGCGCCGCCGCCGTTCTCGTGCTCGGTCCGGATGCTGCCCGACGGCCCGCCGCGGGCCGCCGACCCCGACGGCGTCGACCGGGACTACGTCGTCGACGAGGCCACGTGCTCCGAGGCGCCGCTCGGTCCGCAACGGGGGCGTCGTGGTCTCGACCGCGCCCGGCACGGAGGAGGCGAAGAAGCTCCTCGCGCTCACCCCCGGCACGCCGATGCGTCTGCACTGGACGCTCGGTTGGCCGGACGTGTTCGATGCCGTCGGCGGTGACCCGATCCTGCTCCAGGACGGCGCTCCGACCTCCATCTGCTCCTCGTGCGCCCGCCAACCGCGGACCGGTCTGGGCGTGACGGCCGACGGCAAGATCCTCCTCGTCGTGATCGACGGTCGCCGGCCGCGATGGTCCCGGGGCGCGACGCTCGGCGAGCTCAGGAGCATCCTGCAGCGACCTCGGCGCGGTCGACGCCCTGAACCTCGACGGCGGGGGCTCGTCGGAGATGGTCGTCGACGGCGAGGTCGTGAACCGGCCCTCGGACGGGCACGAGCGGCACATCACGAACGCGATCTTGGTCCTTCCCGGCCCCGACCCGGGCGAGTAGCCGGGCTCAGCCGGCGTGGCGTTCGAGGTGCGTGGTCCATCCGGCCGCTGAGCGCGTCGATGCGGGCGCTCAGGGCAGTCGATACGGCCACCGAGGTTGGTGCCCTGCGTCTCGATGCGGCCGCTCAGGCGATTCGATGCGACGACCGAGGTCGGCGCCCTGCGCGTCGATGCGGCCGGCCGAGGTCGGCGCCCTGCGCGTCGATGCGGCCCCGAGTGCGCCCAGCGAGTCGATGCGGGTCCCAGGTAGAAGAGGCTGCCGAGCAAGGTCGTGGCCAATAGTGCGATCGCGGTCCAGGCGACGGCTTCCACGACAGCGACACTAGCACTCGACTACGACACGACGAACCTCAGACCTTGCTCTCAGCTCAGGGGCGTCCGTGCTCGCAGCCGGTGATCGAGTCGGGGTCGGGGCCGCCGAGGCGAAGTCCTCTCCGGGACCCCCGGAGAGCTGATCCTTGCCGGTCGCTCGCCCTTCGATCGGTCGTCGCCGCCGCCGCCCTCGAGACGGTCGTTGCCCTCGCCGCCGTTGAGCGGTGTCGGGGCCTCCCCCGCCGGTCAGCGTGTCCGCGCCGTCGCCGCCGTCGATCGTGTCGGCGTCCGCGCCGCCCTTGAGCCGGTCGCCGTCCGGCGCCGCCCGTCACCACGTCGCTCGCGGCGCCCCCCGACACGACGTCGTCACCGTCGCCGCCGTCGACCGTGTCAGCCACCGGCGCCGCCCTTGACCGTGTCGTTCCCGCTCCCTCCGCCGATGGCGTCGTTGCCGTCCCCGCCCGTGAGGGCGTCGTTGCCTGCCTCGCCGTCGATCGTGAGCGCCGTCGGGAACGCGCCGCCCAGCCCGCCGCCCTCCTTGCCCGAGACCGCGTCGTCGCCTCCGCCGGCATGGATCGTCGAGTTCTCGGCCGTGCCGACACCGGTGACGTCCGGGGTGTCGCCGGCGTCCAGGCTGATGCCGTTGGTCCCGAACCCGATCGCGTCGGCCGTGGTCTGCCCGATGATGACGAGCGCGTCCGTGCCGCCGCCGAGCGCGAGGATCGATCGAGATCGTGTTCTGGTGCGGGAACGGGACGCTCCCGGCCTGATCGATCGTGACGCTCTCGTCCCCGTCGGCGCCGTTGACCTGGATCGTCGTCACGGTCGACGGTGTTGAAGCCCGCGCAGCTCGGATCGTCCGGCGTCACCTCGATCGAACGAGGATCGTCGGCGCCGCTCAGCGAGAGCGTGACCGCCTCCCCGCTCGCGAGATCGATCGTCATCGTGGCGTCGCCCGAGCACGTTGCCGCGGACGCGGGGATCGCGCTCAGGCCGACGATGAAGGCGGCGAGCACCAGCACGGTAGAACGTCGCTCACGAGCCGACGGATCGCGCTCGGTCGATCAGATGGTCGTGCGGCCAGCACCAGGTCCTCCGCTCCGAAGGCGCGACGCGACGGAAGCGTTCGATGTCCGCTCGCCGAGGCAGCGCGAGCGTAGCACGGGCCCCCGGGTCGCAGGGAACGAACGGAGCGGCCCCCGGGTGACCGGGGGCCGCTCCGCGTCGAACCCGAGCTCGCTCCTACTCGCAGCCCGAGATCGAGTCGTTGCCGTTCCCGCCGCTGCACTGGTCGCTGCCGGCGCCGCCCTTGATCTGGTCGTTGCCGGCCCCGCCGGTCAGGTCGTCGTTGCCGTTCCCGCCGAGGACGCCGTCGTTGCCGCCGCCGCCGGCCGCGTCGTCGGCGCCGCCGCCGCCCTTGACGGTGTCGTTGCCGCCGCCGCCCTTGAGGTCGTCGTCGTCGGCTCCGCCGGCCACGGTGTCGGCGTCGGCCTGGCCGTTGATCGAGTCGACCCCGCTGCCGCCCTTGAGGGTGTCGCCTCCGCCTCCTCCGGCGATGGCGTCGTTCCCGTTCCCACCGCGGAGCTCGTTCGCGTCGGCTCCGCCGGTGAGGTTGTCGTCGAACGCCGGATCCGGTCGCGTTCTCGACCGTCGACAGCGCGTCGGTCCCCTCGCCCGTCGCCGAGCTCGTGCCGCAGGTTCACCGTGACGGCGGCCGCCGCCGCACCGTAGTTCGCCGTATCGGTCCCGTTGCCGCCGTTGAGGGCGTCGTCGCCGTTGCCGCCGGAGAGCGAGTCGTTGCCGTCGTCCCCGTTCAGCGTGTCGTTGCCGTCGCCGCCGTTGATGGCGTCGTCGCCGGTCCCGCCCGAGATGACGTTGTTGCCGGTGCTGCCGGTGAGCGTGTCCGCGCCGCTGCCACCCGTCAGGTTCTCCGTACCCGGCGGCGATCGTGTCGGTGCCGGCGCCCACGGTGTTCTGCGCCGTCGCGAGCGCCAGGCTCACCGTGACGGCCGCGGAGGTCGTGGAGTAGCTGGCGGTGTCGGTTCCGGCGCCGCCGTTGATCGTGTCGTTGCCACCCTCGCCCCTGAGCGTGTCGTTGCCGTCGTCGCCGTTCAGGATGTCGTCACCGTCGCCGCCGTTGATCGATGTCGTCGCCCGCGGCGCCGTTGATCGTGTTCGCGCCGGAGGAGCCGGTCAGCGTGTCGGCGCCCGAACCGCCGGTGAGGTTCTCGAAGTTCGTGATCGTGTCGCTGCCGGCGGCCACCGGTCGTTCTGCGCCGTCGTCACTGCCAGGCTGACGGTCAGGGCTCCGCGTGACCCCGGTGTACACGAGGGTGTCGGTGCCCGGCCCGCCGTTCACGATGTCGTTGCTCGTGTCGGTGCCACCGTTGATCGTGTCGTTGCCGTTCCCACCGGTCACGGTGTCGGCCGCGTCGCCGCCGTTCAGGGTGAGCGCGGACGCGAACGTCCCGCCGTTCACGCTGTCGGCTCCGCCCAGCGGAGTTCACCGTGAAGTTCTCGATATCCGCCGCCGTCACGTCGGCACCGTTCACGACGAAGGGCGTGAACGTGATCGTGTCGGCGCCCGCCTGACCCGTGATCGTGAGCGAGTCGTGTCCCGCTCGACGAGGTCGATGTCGAAGTCGTCGTCGGCGTTGAAGGCTGCGCCCGCACCGTTCGTCGATCGTGACTGATCTCGTCGCCGGTGTCCGCCGTTGACGTCGATCAGCGTGACGTCCGTGTCGTCGTGGCCGTGCAGTCGTCGCCGTCCACACTCGGGTCGACGCGTGATGTCACCCGCTGCGTCCATCGCGATCGTGACGGAGTCCCGCGCGCCCAGGGTGACGTCAGCGGTCGCCCCGCCAGCCACGTGCAGGTAACCGCCGCGAGACGCGGGCGGAAGCAGGACCAGCAGAGGCAGCAACAGCGCCGTCGCAGCAACCACGATCCGCGTGATCGGCATCCTCCGACGGTCGCGCGTGCGGGACTGCATGGAACCTCGCATCTTCGGACCTCCCCTCGGCTAAGGCACCGATAGCAGAGCCGAGGCAACCCTATAGGGGCGATCGGCGCCATTCAATCGACTGACGGCGGATACGATCGGTTCCCCGAATCGGCCGACAACGCAAGAGAAACGAGACCGGCCCCCTCGCGGGGGCCGGTCCCTTCGTACCTCGGAACTGCGGTCGGCTCTAGCTGAGCTTGCCCGCGATCCCGGTCTGCGGAGCTGCGGGGTTGCCCTTCTTCCCGCAGCTGGACTTCTGCTCAACGCTCGAGCAGACGTCCTTGCCCTTGCCACCCTTGCCGATGTCGAATCCGCCGCCACCGGAGAGGGTGTCGTTCTGCGCACCGCCCTTCAGGGTGTCGTCTCCGCCAACGCCGCGGACGGTGTCCTTGCCGCCAGCACCATTCAGCGTGTCGTTCCCGCTGAAGCCGGTCAGGGTGTCGTTCCCGGCCGTGCCCTTGAAGGTGTAGTTGAGGGTCCCGCCAGCGAGGTTCGGGCCGCCGGTGATGGTGTCGTTGAACGCCGACCCGATGATCGTCTCGATCGGGTCCACGAACGAGTCGCTACCATCGTTGTGGGTCGCGAAGAGTTGGCTGAGATCGACCACGACCCCAACCTTGCCATTCGGCCCTGCCGGGGTGTCAGCGAAGGTCACGGTGTCGCGCCCCGAATCGCCGAAGTAGGTGTTGTTCCCGGGGCCACCGTTCAGCGTGTCGTCGCCTGGCTGGCCGTCCAGGAAGTCGTTGCCAGCACCCGCGATGATCGAGTTGTTGATGTCGTTCCCGTCGAGCTCGTCGTTGAACGCGCTTCCGACCACGTTCTCCAGGTCGTCGCCGTCAGCCTCCGACGGGTCCAGGATGTCCAGGTTGATGTCGACACCAGCGGTGGCGGCACTGCCGTCCACCGTGTCGACCCCGTCGCCGCCCGAAGAACTCGGACACGCCCGGTACCCGGCGCGTCGTCGTCGACGAGCATGGTGTCGTCGAACGGCGAGCCGACGAACTCGTCATGCCGTCCCACGTGTCGGTGCCCTGACCGGTCGCCGACTCGTTCGGGATGTCGATCGACCATGCCGGCGGTCGAGCTCGACCAGTCGATCGATGTCGTCGCCGACGTTGCCGTCGACGAAGTCGTCGCCGTCACCCGGGATCATCGTGGTCGCGCCGCATCCGATCGTCGTCGATCGTGTCGTTGCCCGAGCCCGGTCTGGACGACCTCGAAGCAGTCGATGAGGTGTCCGCCTCGTCGCCCGACGTCGTCGCTGTCGCCGTCGCCGTTGGCGTCGAGTCCCGCGCGGCCAGCTCGCCGTTCGACGACGACCGTGGAGGTCGTGCGGGTGGCGTAGCTGAGCGTGTCGACGCCGCCGCCACCGTCGAGTCGAAGTCACCGGTCGGCCGTGCCCGGCGAGATGACGTCGTCGCCGTCGCCGCCGTCGACGAGGTCGCGTGACTCGAAGCGTCGCGGCGCTGCGTCGAGCACGTCGTCGCCGTCGCCGCCGTCGACGTCGCACTCGCTCCGACGCCGAGGACCTCGCCGACGGCGCCGTTCAGGTTGAACGACGTGTTCGTCAGGACGACGCGTGTTGTCCTGGTCGTCGTTGAGGTCGAACGTCAGCAGGTCGCCGCGCCGGTCCCGAGGTCGATGCGACCACGCGATCGCCGTGTTGAACGGGATCGCCGGCTGTGCTCTCGTCGATGAGTGAACGTCCTCGTTGCTGCTCGGCTGACCGAGGACGACGATCGCCACGGTGTTCGTGTTCGACGGCGCTGCCGCACGCCAGACGACCCGGCGACCGTCGGTCGAACAGGATCGATCCCGAGCCGCCGCCGGGTCGAGGTCGGCCGCTGCCCTCGACCGCGACCGCCGCGTCGTGCCGGCGTCGATCGTGATGTTGATCGTGTCGGTCGCGGGGTTGTACGTGCACGTCGCCGACGGCGAACGCCATCCCCGCTCCCACGATCGCCAGCGCCTGGAAGGCCACGAGCGCTCCGACGGTTGTCAGAGCCGCTCCTACCCTCCCCCGGCGCCGTACTCCTTTACGGAGGCTCATATGAGCTCCTTTCTCTCCTCCGTCCTACAAGACCTATGCCATGCAGGGTCAGACAAGCGCCCTGCAGGGAAGACGGCCGGATGCTATGCCCCTGGCGACTGCCAGTCAACATCCGACCGCCGTTCCGACTCTCCCGGCTTCTCCGCCTCAGCGCCGGGAGCGAACCTCCCCCCTCCTTCCATCACGTCGATATCTGCTGGTCCACCTGGCTAGATAACGACCGATGAGGCCGAAAGGTTGCTGCTCGGGGGGATCAGGCTGGGAGCGTCTTGGAGCGCGAGGGAGCCGGCGTAGACCGTCCCGTCCGGCCAGACGCGGATCGTGGCGCTCACGAACCCCCTCCAGGGGAGCCCGGCCACCGGCTGAGGGGCGTTCCGTGAGGTCGAACGTGCCCTCGAAGCGATACATCACGGCGCCGTCATCCAGCTGCGCTCACCTCGGCCAGGGCGGCCGATCCCACCGTAGAGGTAGTTCCCGGCGCCCGAGGACAGCGTGAGCCGGAACTCGAGCTGCCCGTCGTCGGCGTCGACCTGCCCCCATTGCTGGAGGGAGAACGGCCAGGTCAGGTCCCCCGCCGCGTCCCGGGCGCCTCCGCGGATCGTCTGCGAGAAATCGAAGCCGTCCTCCCGCTCGTCGACCTTGGATCCGATCAGCTCGGCGTCCGGCGAGCAGAGCAGGATCTCGACGGAGGTCGTCGACGACGTGAAGTCGAACGACCAGGCGGGCGCGGGGGCGGGTGTGGGTTCCGGGAGGCTCGGTCGGTGACGGCTCCGGGCTCGGCTCGGGCGGGGTCTCCACGGCCGGTTCGGGCTCGACGGCTCGGGGCTCGGGCTCGGGGACGATGATCGGCGGCTCCGCCTTGATCTGGTCGTCGCCGCCCGATCGCCTTCAGGCGAGGATCGTCGTCGACCGGCGGGAGCGACGCGCTCGTCCGCGACCGAGGGAGCGGCGGCGAGCCGACGACCTCGGCGCGGGGAGCGGGATCCGGCTCGGCTCGGTCGTTCACGATCTTGGCGGCCCCGACCGTGACGCCCCCGGCGAGGAGCAGCGTCATCCCCGCCGCGACCAGGCGCTCGGTGACGCCGCTCGGCCGCCGGTGCCGCCGTGCTGGTGACCGTCGACGTCAAGGCCTCGGGCGCCGCCACCTGGGCGGTCTGCGCGGCGAAGCCGACCCGATCCGCGACGCGACGGAGGCCGTTGGCCGCGTGCGCCAGCCACAGGAGCGGCAGGAGCGCGAACCCCATCAGCCCGCCGCGGTCGGCGACCTTCTCGAGCCACAGTCGCCGGAAGCTCCCCTTCGCGCGGTGGATCAGCGCCTTCGCCTGCGAGGTCGAGATCTCCAGCTCCTGGGCGACCTCCCGGTGCGAGCGCCCCTCGAACTCTCGGAGCATGAGGGCGCGCCGGTGGGTCTCGGGGAGATCGGCCATGACCGACAGCACGGTGTCGCGCTGGACCAGCCGCTCGACGATCTCGTCCGCCTCGTCGCCCGGGACCGGCAGCTCGTCGCTCGCCGGCGCCGAGCCGTCCGTCATGCGGCCTCCGGGCCTGGCCGCGCAGGATGTCGAGCGAGACGTTCTTGGCGATCCTCGCGATCCAGGGCTGGAGCGCGTACCGGCCGTTGAAGCGGTACAGGCCCTGGAAGACCCGGATCATCGTCTCCTGGAAGGCCTCGTCGACGTCCGCCTGCTGGGGGAGGAAGCGCTGGCACACGTGCCGCGCGAGCGCCCCGTAGCGACGGTGGATCTCGACGAAGGCCTGCGGGTTCCCCGCCTGGAAGTCCAGAACCAGGAGTCGGTCGTCCAGGGCGGCATAGCCGCCCGGCGTCTTGCGCTGGTCGGGAACCCTGATGACCATCAGTCAGCTACCCATTGGAACGTCGGAGGCGGGTCCAGGGTTGCTCGGAGCGCGCGGATCGTTGGAGCCTCGAACACCGCGCCGAGGGTAACACCTCCTCGACGAGGCTCCGCGATCAGTCGACGAGCGTGAGGCCGGGCGGCTTGGGCACGCACGCGGCGAGGAGCTGCTCGTTCAGCGACGCCTGCACCGCCGCGTAGTCGGGCGATCCGAAGAGGTTGTCGCGTTGCCAGGGATCGCGACGCAGGTCGTAGAGCTCGCCCTCTCCTGCGCTGTACCGGACGAGGACGTAGCGCTTCGTGTGGAAGCCGCAGTAGGAGGGGACGGCGTTGCCCCCGCGTGAGGCCGCGTGCTCGATCAGGAAGCCGGTCCGCCACGTGAGCGCGGGGTCGAGCAGCAGCGGGAGGAAGCTCGCCCCCTCCACGAAGGGCGTCGTCGCCCCGGCGGCCTCCGCGAACGTCGGCGCGAAGTCCAGGTTCGTGATCAGGTTCGCGTCCGTCCGGGCCTCCGGGATCACCGCGTCGTACCGGACGATCAGCGGGACCGCGATGCTCTCCTCGTACGGCACGTCCTTCGAATCCCACCGGTGCTCGCCCCACAGCACCCCGTTGTCCGAGGTGAAGACCACGATCGTGTTCCGGAGGCGCCCCGTCTCCTTCAGGGCATCGACGATGTCCCCGACGAGCCGGTCGACCGCCGGGAGCGTTCGGAGCTCCCTGACCCGGACGCGGTCGAGCTCGCGACGACGGTCGGCCTTCATCCACGGGTTGTTCCGGATGTACTTCGGCTTGTCCTTCACATCGCTTTCGTTGTAGCTGGGGGGTCGCCAGGGCTCGAGCTTGCCGAAGCCGTCCTCGTCGCCCGGCGCGGGGATCGCCGGTTCGTGCGGCGCCGGGAGGCTCATGTAGGCGAAGAGCGGTTGCTCGGCCGGGGTGTCGCGGATGAACGAGATCGTCTGGTCGCCGACCACCGACGTCCCGTAGTCGGCGGGGTTCCCCCCGTACTCGACGATCGTGCCGTCCGACGTCGCCGAGTAGTCGTAGTAGTCGCCGCTCTCGTGCGTCGCGAACCACCGGTCCCACCCCGGCGGGGTGTAGTCGCTGTCGTACCCGTTCAGGTACTTCCCGAACAGGCCGGTGCGGTACCCGGCGTCGTGCAGCCACGTGGCGATCGTCGAGTCGTCCTCGAACGCGGCGAACCCGCCGTACAGCTCGTCGTTCGTGTACACACCCGTCGAGTGCGAGTAGAGGCCCGTCATGATCGTGGAGCGGCTCGGGCAGCAGACGGGGTTCGAGACGTAGGCGTTCGTGAACGTCACGCCATGCTTGCCCGAGCGTCTTCTGCACGATCGGCATGTACTGGAGCGTGTCGGCGCGCTGGTCGTCCGTGAGGATCAGCACGATGTTCGGAGGTGGTTCGACGGCGCCGGCCTGACCCGGCGAGAACTGGACGACCGTGCCGACCACTGCCGGAACCAACAGGAGGGCGGCGAGGAGGCCGAACCTGGACGTTGGACGCCACGCGCTCATGTCTTCAGTCTTCGGCGGTTCCGTGGGGTTCGTGCAGGGGCCACCCGGACCCTTCTCCGGGCGGGGGCGTCCTAGTTCATCGTCCCCCGTCGGGGGGGATGGACCCTCGCCCGGATGCCCGACTTGTCGGGTTCGCGGCTCGTCACCTCGGCGTCGGGTCCAGGATCAGCGGCGGACGCGGCGGCCGGTCGAAGTCGAACGCGAGGGCGAGGTCGCCGAGGAGCGCCAGGGTCTCGCGCACGACGGGTCGCGAATCCGGGCGTCCGTCCGTGGCCGGATCGAGCCGCTGACCGCCCAGGAACCGATCCTCGATCAGCTTGAGGTACGCGTCGAACGTCAGCGTCTGATGGTCGATGAACCCGCGCCGGGCGTACGGGCTGATCAGGAGCCCGGGGACCCGCAGCCCGTACCCGTTCTCGTCGGCGAGCGGCGGGTTCACGTGGTCGTAGAAGCCGCCCCAGTCGTCCCAGGTGATGAAGATCGCCGAGCTGCTCCCAGTCCGGCCCGCGCATCACCGAGTTCACGATGCGGGTGACGTGCGCCATGCCGGCGGCGACGCCGCGGCTGGACTGCGGGTGCTCGCTCACGCCGTCGCCCGGCACGACCCACGAGACCGAGGGGAGCGTCCCGCGCTCGGCGGCG
Source organism: uncultured Actinomycetes bacterium (assembly GCA_963744515.1). Lineage (GTDB taxonomy): Bacteria > Actinomycetota > UBA4738 > UBA4738 > HRBIN12 > DASSJM01. The sequence goes on from CAVUTN010000005.1 coordinate 66,201, forward strand.
CGCTCGAAGGTCCGGTAGTCGCGGATGTGGTCCTGCTGGCCCGTCTCGTACAGGTCCGTGAACCCGGGCAGGGGGTTCCTCGTCGCCGTGGTCGACCCTTCGGCACCGTCGATCGCCTGGCCGTGGCACGGCGGGAACGAACAGGTCCCGGGAGCGACGTAGTAGCCCCACGAGACGTCCTCGCGATCCAGCAGCCAGGTGATGTCGGTCCACGCGTAGATCGGGTCCTCGCCGTACTCGAACCGCTGGTGCTCCTCCTTGAGATCGACGTCGGAGATGCACGACATCGGATCGTTCGGGTCGTAGCAGTACGCGGACCAGCCCGAGACCAGGAACAGGTGCGCCGGCAGGGTCCAGCCGTCGGTCGGCGCGAACATCCGGTCCTGCAGGACGAACGCGTCGGCGTACGCCCAGTAGTTCGGGATGTCCTGCCGGGTGAGGTAGCTCATCACGTCCGGTTGACCCTCCGGGCCCACGAAGCCGTCGCACTCGGACGCCGCGCGGTCCACGCACCACCGCGGGGTGGGCGGCAGCGCGTCGATGAAGCCGTTCATCGCCCCGCCGTTGATGTCGGCGAGCGCCGCCGGCCGGCTGTGCGGGCCACCTTTGAACACGTCCATCGAGGTGTGGTACACGCACGACTCCCCGCCCAGCACCGGGTCGGGGACGCAGTTCGTCGGCTTGCCCCCGACCATCTCGAACCCGTCGGCGCCCGGGTACGTCCCGAAGTAGTGATCGAACGAGCGGTTCTCCTGGACGATGAAGATCAGGTGGTCGAGCTTGAAGATCCCCTGCGGCCCCTCGTGCGCGCTCGGGGAGGGGGCGGCGGGTGAGGGGGCGGCGGCCCGAGCCTCGGCCCCCTGACGGTCCCGGTTGAGGCCGGACATCGCCAGGGTCGCGGCGGGGAACAGCACGACCAACGCGACGAGCGAGCCCGTGCGGACACGGCCGCCCGAGAGGAGGCGAAGACGGGGAAGGCGCCCCATGGGGAGGTGGAGTCTAGCCTTCGCCCTGCGCGAGACAAGCATGTCGGGCGTGTGTGGGCCGAGCCGCCCCCGGATGGGGTCGTCGTGCTCGGCGCGGCCTAGGACCTAGCGCGGTAGTCACGGGCGTACGCACGGGTACGTTCGAACCATCGAGATGTCCAGCCCGCGCACCACTCGAACCGGGACTTCGCGCGCCCGCCGCATCGTGGCAACCTCCGTCGCCGCGTTGGTCCTCGCGTGCCTGCCGGGGGTCGCGTTGACGGGTTTCGCATCCGCGGACGACCAGCTCAAGGAGTCCAAGCAGGAGCTGCACGCGACCAAGGACAAGGTCCGGAACCAGCTGAGGAAGATCCGGAAGCTGCAGCGGCGGATGAACGGCCTCGCCACCCGGATCTCCAAGAGCCAGTCGGACATCGTCGCCGCGGAGGCGCGCATCGACAAGCTCGAGCGCGAGATGACGATCCTGCGGGTCCGCGCCTCCCTGCTGCAGGCCAAGCTCGACGAGCGCAACCGCGAGGCGTACATGTTCGGCGGGGCGCCGGTGCTGTATCTGCTGACCGCCACCTCGGCGGCCGAGGCCGCGTCGCGGATGTCGTTCCTGACCGAGATGAACCGTCGGGACGCGGTCCTGGCGGGCAAGGTGCACGAGGCCTCGGACCGGCTGGCGCGGAGCGAGGCCGAGGTGGTCCGCGCACGTCAGGTGATCGAGCTCACGAAGCGGCGCCTCGAACTGGACCAACAGGAGCTCCGCAAGACCATGGCGCAGTCGAAGCGCCTCGTCGCCGGGCTGCGCGACCGCGTCGAGCAGATCCAGTACGAGATCTCGAAGATCCGGCCCTTCTCCGTCTGCCCGCTCGCCGGACCGCACGCGATCGCCGACGACTTCGGGATCATGGTCCACCACCCGAAGAACCAGGGCGGCAACCACATCCATCAAGGCAACGACATCTACGCCGCGATGGGCGTCCCGATCGTCGCGCCGTTCGACGGCGTGGCCGTCACGGCGACGAACCACGTCGGTGGTCTCGCGGTCAAGGTGTTCGGCGACTTCGGCTACGTCTACAACGCGCACCTGTCGCGGTTCGGACAGCTCGGGACGGTGCAGGCGGGCGACGTGATCGGCTACGTCGGCGCGACCGGCAACGCGGGCGGTCCGCACGACCACTTCGAGTGGCATCCGGGGAACGGCGCGGCGGTCGACCCGCACGGGTTCCTGCTCATCGTCTGCGCGTCCGGCTCGCTGCCCTTCTGAGACGGACGCGCGCCGTTCGCGCCGCCCGGTGAGGTCGAGGGTCTCCAGCAGCGGAAGGCCCCGAAACTTCGTCGTATCGTGACGTGGTTCACAGCCTGTCGAACACGTGTTCGGGTACGCTCGACTCGTCGTAGCGGGCCGAGGACGGGCGATATGGGCGATGGCCATGCGGATGGGCGGAACATGGTGAACGACCGCAGCACGCGAGGGGTCGTCGAGGATCTCGATGCCGCGCACGCCGAGATCTGCGCGGCACAGCGCCGGTTGCTGGCTCTGATCGCGGAAGCCGACCGGCGGAAGGTGTGGCTCGCATCGGGCGCGCGCGACCTCCCACATTGGCTCGCGATGCGTCACGGGATCTCCCAATGGAAGGCGCGGAGATGGATCGCCGCCGGCCACGCGCTGGAGCGTCTCCCCCGTACGGCCGGTGCCTTCTCCGAGGGCGAGCTCGGGATCGACAAGGTCGCCGAGCTGACGCGCTTCGCGACGGCCGCGACCGAGACCCGGCTGGTGGAGTGGGCCAAGAACGTCTCCTGCGCCGCGATCCGTCGCAGGGCGGACCTCGAGTCGGCGGGACCGATCGACGACGCCGTTGAGGCGGACCGCGCCCGCTCGGTCTCGTGGTGGTTCTTCGACGATGGCCTGCGGTTCGGGTTACAGGCGGAGCTTCCCGCGGCCGAGGGCGCGGCGGTCGCACGAGCCCTGGACCGGATCGCCGACGAGATCCCACGCATGCCCGGCGAGCGGGGTGCGCATCACGCAGATGCACGGAGGGCCGATGCATTGGTCGCCCTCGCGTCCACCCGCATCGCCGACGACCCCGATCCCGATCGCGCAACGGTGATCGTGCATGCGGAGCTCGACCGGTTGCTCTCGGGGCGTGGCGGATCGGAGATCGAGGACGGGCCGGTCATCCACAACGAGACGGCGAGGCGCCTCCTCTGCAACGCCAGGGTGCAGGCCGTGATCGAGGACGGGAGGGAGCAGCCGCTCGAGGTGGGTCGGATGTCCCGCGAACCCTCCGCCTGGATGATGCGCCAGCTCCGCTATCGCGATCACGAATGCCGCTTCCCGGGGTGTGGAGCGCGCCGCTTCACGCAGGCCCACCACATCGTCTGGTGGGAACGTGGCGGTTCGACCGACCTCGACAACCTCCTGCTCGTGTGCACCTTCCATCACAAGTTGGTGCACGAGTATCGCTGGGTCGTCGAACGCGGCCCGCACGGGACCGTCCGATGGTCCCGCCCGGACGGCACAGGCTACGCGGCCGGTCCGGGCCCGCCGCTCGAGGCCATCTCCGCATGACGAGGAGGATGATCTGCGGCGCGATCGATCAGTCGGCCGCCGAACGTCCCTTCCGGCGGTACCAGGGGCGCGCAGCGACGGGCGCCTGCTCGCGCCTCGCTTCGAGCTCGCGCGCTCGGTCGAGCTCGCGCACTTGGTCGAGCTCGTGGAGCAACAGGTCGTGCACCTCCGCCAGCCGGTCGGCGCCGGCGGAACGGATCCGTTCGAGCTCGACGTCGTTCGCGCCCCACACCCGATCGAGCTGACCCTCGAGGACGCTGCACAGGCGTTCGATACCCTCGTCGATCGCGCGCCGGATGCGTTCGAGCTCCTGGGTGTCGGCGGCGCGGATCCGGACGAAGGCCTCGCCGTTCGCGCTGCGGAGGCGCTTGGCCTCCTCCCGGTTCGCGGTCCGGAGCGCCTCGATCTCGCGCTCGAAGGTCCCCTCCATCCGCGCCAGCGACGCGTCGATCCGACGCCCGAGCTCGGTCGACATCGCGACGCGCAGCATGTCGAACCGTTCTTCGAGTTCGCGGGACGCTGCGCCGTCGTCGGGAGGCTCCCGCGTGATCGGACGTTCGGTCGCGAGCTCGCGCGAGCGCTCCTTCGCTTCCTCGCGCCAGAGATCCCGGACGATCGTGGGTCCCGGAAGGGGGACGGTGCTCGGCGCCGGCGCGGCCTCCGGCACCACGACGACCGGCTCGGCTTCCACGCGCGGCGGCTCGATCGCGGGGGCGGACGGAGGAGCCGAGTCCTGGCTTCGGGGCCGGCGGCGCGGGCCGTCGATCCCGTACCAGGTGCGATCCGACGTGTCCTCGGCCGGCTCGACGGCCTCGCGATGGTCCACCTGGATCTCGATCGCCTCCAAGGTGCGACGATGTTGCGGACGCACGGACCGTAGGCCAGCCCGTGCCCCGTTTCAACGACCCTGCCGTACGATGGCCCGGCGCCGACCCGCGCCCCGCGATCGAGAGGAGCCCTGATGCGTGCAGCGATCCGATGCCTAGCCGTCGCCCTCGTCCTCGTCGTGCTGGCACCGGCGGTCGGTGCGCGAGAGCGGGGGACGGACCGAACGGGGCGACGCAGGTCGTCCGCGTACGGATCATCGACAACGCGTTCAGGCCGCAGGGCCTCACGATCGCCCGGGGCACCGTCGTCCGGTGGGTGAACCGCGGCGACCGGACCCACACCACGACCTCGAACACGGGCGCGTGGAACGAGACCCTGTCGCCGGGTGACACCTTCCGCCGCCGTTTCGGACGGACCGGGACCTTCCGGTACCACTGCACGATCCATAGCGGGATGACGGCGAGGATCACCGTCACGAGCTGAGGATCGCATCGGTGGTTCGATGAGTTGGGGGGAGCGCGTGTCGCTGGGGTAGGGTGCGACGCCATGCAGGGCCAACGACGCACGATCGTGTTCATGCCCGAGAGCGCCTACGGGCCGACGAACAACTGCATCGGCATCGGCAAGGTGCTCGAACGCCGGGGGCACCGCGTCGTGTTCGCGGCGGAGGCGTCGTGGAAGGGGAAGCTCGAGCCCCTCGGGTTCGAGGAGGACCTGGTGGACCTGTCACCCCCGGCCGAGGGTGACCAGGATGCCGGCCAGTTCTGGATCGACTTCGTCGCCGAGACCGCGCCCGAGTTCCGAAAGCCCACGATCGAGCAGCTCGCGACGTTCATCGAACCCGTCTGGTCCTCGCTGATCGACGGGGCGATGTACTGCCACGAGCAGCTCGGCTCGATCCTGGACCGGGCCGAACCCGACGTGATCGTCGAGGACAACGTCAACGGCTTCCCGGCGCTGATGACCCACGGGGCGCCGTGGGTGCGGATCATGTCCTGCAACCCGCTCGAGCTGAAGGATCCCGCCCTCCCTCCGACGTTCAGCGGGTACGCCACGGGCGACCGGACCGGATGGGGGGAGTTCGGCGCGGAGGTCGAACGCACCCACCGCGACACCTGGGAGCGGTTCAACGCGTTCATGGTGGACAGCGGCGCGCCCCCGCTCCCCCATCTCGAGTTCATCCACGAGTCGGAGCGCCTGAACCTGTACGTCTTCCCCGAGGCGGCCGACTACGCGCGGTCGCGCGCACCCGCCCCCACGTGGCACCGGCTGGAGTCCTCCGTGCGACAGACGGAGGACGCGTGGGACGTCCCCGAGGGGCTCGCGGGTGAGGGCGCGCTCGTGTACCTCTCGCTCGGCTCGCTCGGCTCCGCGGACGTGGAGCTGATGCGCCGGCTCGTCGGGGTGCTCGCGGACACGCCCCACCGCTACGTCGTGTCGAAGGGTCCGCGCGCGGACGAGTTCGAGCTGCCCGACAACATGTGGGGCGAGGCACGCGTGCCCCAGACCAACGTGATCCCCCACTGCGACCTGGTGATCACGCACGGGGGCAACAACACGACGACCGAGTCGTTCCACTTCGGCAAGCCGATGATCGTGCTGCCGCTGTTCTGGGATCAGTACGACAACGCACAGCGCGTCGACGAGCTCGGCCTGGGGGTCAGGCTCGACACGTACGCGTTCGAGGACGACGAGCTGCGACGAGCGGTCGACCGGCTGGTCGCCGACCCCGACCTCCGTTCGCGGGCGGAAGCGCTCGGGCACCAGATCCGGTCCACCGAGGGCACGGTGCGGGCCGCGAACCTCATCGAGGCGGTCGCCGGAGGCTCGGCACCGTGAAGGCCGGCCGACCCCCGGATGATCAGATGCGGGACGCGCCGAGCCGCCGGCGCACCGACGCGGCCGCGACGGCGTTGCCCTTCGTTCCGTAGAGCTGCAGCGCTTCCCGTTCCGCCCCCTCGGCGCCCCCGGCGTCGCCGGCGATCCGCAGGACCTCGGCGAGGTCGACCAGCGTGTCGGCTCGCATGTTCAGGTCGTCGGTCGCCGCCGAACGCGCAACCGCTTCGCGGGCCAGCGCCTCGGCCTCGGCCGCCCGGCCGCCCATCGCCAAGATCCGAGCTCGCGCGCTGCGCCACATCACCTGGGTGCTCACGTCGTCCTCCGCTCCGGCGACCTCGCTCACGGAGACCATCTCCTCGGCCTCGGCCGGACGACCCTGTTCGACGAGCGCGTGCGCGATCAGCGCCGCGACCGTGGACTGGAAACCCTGCTCCCCCATCTCGACGGCCGCCTCGAAACCCGCGCGCCACTCGCGCTCGGCCGCCACGGGGTCGCCGGCGAGCATCTCGATCGCCCCGGCGGTCTCGGACACGAACAGCGAACGGAGCCGGAGACCCAGCTCCTCGAAGATCGCACGTGCACGCCGGACGAGATCGCGCGCGTCCTCGAACCGGCCCTGCATGGCACGGACCCATGCGAGCGCCCGCAGCGCGGGCGCCTCGTACCCGGTCCCGGCGGTGCTCGCCATGAGCTCGTCGCAACGACGCTCGATCTCATCCGCGGGCGCCGGACCGTAGGTGCCCGAGCCCGTGTAACGGCCGAGCGCGTCCGACTCCTCACGAGCCGCGCCGGCGCGCCTCGCGTGCTCGATCGCTCGCGCGAGCGCGGCATCGGCCGCTCCGTACCGCGCCTGCGTCCAGTAGAGGTCGCCCATCAGCCGCCACGCCCGAGCCAGACCCAGCTCGTCGCCCAGCCCCTCGAGCACCGCGATCAACCGTTCGGCCTCGGCGACCGCATCGCGATCCAGCAGTTTCGGGTCGGTCGACTCGAGGAGGAAGAGCCGGAGGATCCCCGCGTTGGCTGCGGTCGCCGCGTCGTCCGCCTGGGTCCCGAGCATGACCGCCTCGTCCAGGGCCGCCTGGGCGGGCCCGAGCTCGCCGCCCTCGGCGAGCACCTCGCCCAGGGCGAGCAGCGTCGTTCGCCGCTCCGGATGGTCGGCGGGAAGCAGGGCCGCGGCCCGACCGAGCAGGTCGGCGGCCGCAGGAACGTCGCGTCGCTCGAACGCCCGGACGCCGGCGGCATGCAGCCGGAGCCCGGCCCGGAGCGCCAGGTCGCCCTCGGCCTCTCCGAGCGGCGCGAGCTCAGACCGGTACCGGTGGGCCTGCTCGAGGTGGTACCCGATCACCTCCTCGACCTCGCCTGCGCGATCGCCCGCGACCCCCTCGACCCAGACCGCGAACGCCTCGTGCAGGTCGGCGCGGACCTCCTTGGGCGTGCTGCGGTAGGCCGCCTCCTGGATCAGGATGTGATGGAAGCGGAAGGCGTCCTCTCCGGCGAACGTTGACGGCTCGGGCCGGATCAGATCCTTGCGGACGAGCGTCTGCAGCGCGCTGCCGACGTGGGCGCGTTCGGTCTCGGGCGCGAGCTGCTCGACCGCGCCCCACCAGAAGACCTTGCCGACCACGGAGGCCGACCGGATCACCAACCGCTCCTCCTGCGAGAGGCGGTCGAGCCGGGCGCTGAGCAGGGCGTGGATCGAGTCGGGGACCCGGACGAGATCGAGCTCGACATCGGCGACCAGCCCGGCGCCGTCCCGCCGCACGAGCCCATCGTCCTCCAGCATCCGGAGCATCTCTTCCAGGAAGAGCGGGTTCCCCCCGGCCGACTCGGCGATCCGAGCGAACATCCGATCGTCGAGCGTCGCCCCACCGAGGAGCTCGAAACCAGGCGCGCGCTCTCGAGCTCGCCGAGCGGTCCGAGCGGCAGGACGCTCGCGTTCGCAACGCCGCTCCCCCACGTGGGACGGAGGTCCATCAGGTCGGGCCGCCCGAGGCACAGGAGCAGCATCGCCACCCCGCGGCTCCACCCGGCGAGGTACTCGATCAGATCGAGGAAGGTCGGCTCGGCCCACTGGAGGTCGTCGAGGATCACGACCATCGGCCGGTCGCGCCCGGTCCACTCGAGGAACCTGCGGATCGCCCAGAAGGTCTCCTGCAGACCGGCCGTCGAGGTCGTGAACCCGGTCACGGCGGCGACACGCTCGGTGATCAGGGCGGCGTCCTCGCAACCGGTGAGCGAACGTTCGATCTTCGCGATCGCCTCGTCGCGATCCTCGTCGTCGCGGACATCGCTCAGCTGTTTCACGAGCTCCGCGACCGGCCAGAACGTGATGCCGTCGCCGTACGGCAAACAGCGGGCACGGGCGATCAACGCGGCGGGCCCGGTCGACAGCAGGAACTCCTTGGCCAGTCGCGACTTGCCCACCCCCGCGGACCCCAGCACCGTCACGAGCTCGCACGAGCGCTCGCGGACGGCTCGATCGAACGCCGTCCGCAAGGTCGCGAGCTCGGGTTCGCGCCCCACGAGCGGCGGATCGGGCCGGGCGCCGGGTGCGTCGGGGCCCTCTCCCATCGCGACGAGCCGCTGCGCCACCACTCGACCGGCGAGGCCCTTGAGCTCGAGCGGCTCCGTCGGGTCGGTGACCACGTGATCGCGCACCAGCGCGTACGTCGGCGGGTCCGAGCAGGATCTCGTCGGCGGCGGCCGCCTGTTCCAGCCGCGCGGCGAGGTTGACGGCGTCGCCGACGACGAGCGACTGGCCGGAGGCGGCATCCCCCACGACCACCTCGCCCGTGTTGACACCGATCCGCGTCCGTAACCGGACGCGGTACCGGCGATCGAGGCCGACGTTCAGCCCCTCGATCGCCTCGCGCATCGCCTGTGCCGCACGAACCGCGCGGAACGCGTCGTCCTCGTGCAGCAACGGCACGCCGAACACCGCCATCACGGCGTCGCCGATGAACTTCTCGACCGTGCCGCCGTGACGCTCGAGCGCCATGCGCATGGCGCGGTAGAAGCCCGACATGACCTCGCGGACCGATTCGGGGTCGAGGCGCTCGGCGAGCGATGTGGATCCCTCCACATCGCAGAACACCACGGTCACGGTCTTGCGGGCGTCGTGTGGGGCCGGTTCGTCGACGCCGAGCGGAGCCGCGCACGACATGCAGAACCGAGCGCGCGAGGGGTTGCCCTGGCCGCACGACGCGCAGACCGGCATGAGCGGAGTCTAGGTCAGGCGAGGCTCGCCTCGGCCGGACGGGCTAGGCTTGGCCCTCCGAGGGAGGAGGCCAGGATGGCAGAGCAGGCGCAGGTGCCGATCTTCGACTACCCGGTGCTGAGCGACCACCGCGTGAACGCCGGCAGGGACCTCGCGGAGGCCGAACCCGGTCAGCGCGTGTTCGGCGACGAGGACGTGCGGCTGGAAACCGGCGACTTCGAACCTGGCGACGATGACCTGGGGTCCGTCACGATCGAGGAGATCCCGACGACCAGGCCGGGACAGGGTGCTGTTCCGGGCCGTCTTCGACTTCGCGGACAAGAAGGGGCCGATCGTGGTCACCGGGTTCCTGCCGGGTGAGGGGGAATGGAACGGCGTCACCTCTGGCGCCGGTCACGGACGAGGTCGCCACGCCAACGTCCGGGTCGAGGGCCGCAACCCCAAGCGCTGGGGATAGAGGCGACGCGGTCGCAGGCTCCTCAACGGCTCTTGAGCGAGCGATCTCGCCCACGACCGGCCGAGCGTGTCATCATCGCGCTCCGTGGTCGAGCGGGATCGAGTCGGATCGCGCCGAGGGAAGGACCCGCGTTCGACCGTCCGAGGGAAGGGGTTGTCCAGATGAGATCGAGACTCAGGTTCCTGGTGGTCGGAGTGGTGGCGTGCAGCGTCGCGTTCGCCGGCGTCGCCGCAGCGGGGGGTTCCGTCGCGACCAGGCTCACGATCCGCGGCCCGAACGGTGACTTCCAGGGCAGGGTCATCAGCACGAGCGACTCCTGCCTGGGCGACCGCCCGTCGTGGTCTTCCAGCAGCTGGGGGACGAGCAGTCCCCGAGCACCGACGACCGGATCGCCTCGGACACCTCGGACGTGCAGGGCGATCACGGCGAGTGGTCGGTCGGCAACACCGGCTTCCGGGACGGGTTCTTCTACGCCAAGGTGGGTCGTTCGCCCGGCTGCCGCAGCGACCGCAGCAAGACGATCGAGCTCGTGGACGGGGTCCCGCAGTAGCTCGAAGGCCGCCGGCGTCACGCGTGCCCGGGGTGGGATTCGAACCCACACGTCCCTCTCGGGACCAGCGCTTTTAAGGCGCATCCGTCTGCCAGTTCCGGCACCCGGGCGACCGGCAGCCTACCGCTACCTGCTCTCGCGGATCGTGACCTTCTCGATGTAGACGGACTGCTGGGGCTGCTGACCCGAGATGCCCGCGGAGGGTCTTGGATCGGCAGCTCCTGGATCCGCTTGGCGACGTCGAGGCCATCGACGACCGTCCCGAAGATCGTGTACGCGGGGTTCGCGTCCAGGTTGTGGCCGGCGTCGCCCGTGATGAGGAAGAACTGGCTGCCGCCGGAGTCGGGGCCGGCGTTGGCCATCGCGAGGGTGCCGGGGCCGTAGGACTCGTTGCCGGTGAGCTCGTCGGGGATCGAGTAGCCCGGGCCGCCGGTGCCGGTCCCCGTCGGGTCGCCGCCCTGGAGCACGTCGATCGACGTGTCGAGCCGGTGGAACCGCTGCCCGTCGAAGTAGCCCTGCTGCGCGAGGAACACGAACGAGTTCACCGTCTGCGGCGCCTGGTCGGCGAGGAGCTCGATCACGATCGTGCCGCACGAGGTCTGCATCTCCGCCGTGTAGGTCGTCCCCTGCTTCACGACCTGCTTGGGCTCCGAGAACTGCGGCTTCGGCTTCGTGGCCGACTTGGGTTCGGTGCCGCCGCAGGCGACCTCCGCGGGTCCGGGTGTGGGCTTGACGGTGTTCGGGCTCGACGTCGCGCCCGTGGGCCCGGTGGTCGGCTGGTCCGTCGACCCCGTGGCACCCGAGGCCGCGGCCTGGGTGTCGTCGCCGCCCAAGAACGTGGCGTAGGCGATGCCCCCACCCACGAGCGCGATCACGAGGGCGACCACGATCGTCGTCACCTGGCGCTTGCGCTGCTGCTGCAGGCGCTCGGCCTGGCGACGCTCGTGTTGCCTCGCGAGCTGTCGGTTGCGGGTCCTGTTCTTCGGCACGGCGGCACAGGTTACCGAACGACCCGCGATCGTACCGGCGACCCCCTGTCGAGGGTCCGATCAGAGATCCGGCCTCGGGATGTCGGGACGCTCACCGGCGCCGGCTCGGGGAGCATCGTCGACGACCACCGACGTGTGGGGCGGCATCGTCGACGATCACCACCCGATCGGACGTGGCTCCGCTCTCGATCACGGCCTCGACCTCGCCCAGTGCCGTCAGCGTCCGCTCACGGATGTCTCGGAACGTGTCGAGCATCGAGCCCCGCACCATCGCGAGATCGCTCTCGGCCCGGTCGGCCTCCTGCCGCGCCTCGAAGATCAGTCGCCCGGCACGCCTCCGGGACTCCTCCTCCTCCAACCGCGCGTCTGCACGCGATGCGATCGGCCTCCATCTTCGCCTCCACGACGAGGCGCTCGGCCTCCTCCCGCGCGTGCTCGAGGATGCGCCGTGATTCCATCCCCACCTCGGTACGGACGTGCTCGGCCTCGGCCTCGGCGTCGCGGAGCAGCCCGCTCATCTGAGCGTCGAACGTTCGCATCAACCCGGTCAGCTCGATCGGAGACGCTCTCGTACTGATCGCGGCCGGCCGGGGCATCGAGGGCGGCTCGCGCGTCGTCACGTTCGCGCCTCGTCTCGAGGAGTTCAGACCTCGTTTCGCTGAGTCGTCGCCTCGAGGCTCAAGACCTGTGTGGCCACTCGCTTGAGGTAGTCGGCGACCTGCTCGGGCGCGAACCCGCGCCGCACCGTCTCGAACCCGGAGTCAGACAGACCCAGGTCCTCGAGCGGACCTGCGTCGTCGCCGTCACGCGATAGGCGGGAATCTCGACTCCCCGATCGCCATCGGACCTCCCTTGCCGCAGCACTGGTGCCCCGGGAACCCTCTGCTTCCATCCGGCCTCACCGTAGGCCTACCGGGGTCACCATGCCAGGGACCGAAAGGCGGTATTTCCCGGGCTCCAGGCACGGATGGACCCTCGAGGCTCCCCCCGAAGGGATGTCAGGCCGGCTCGAGCATCTCGAGCACGAGCCCGTCGAGGATGTCGGTCTCGGACACCAGCGCCTCGTCGAACCCGAACCGCTCCATGACCTCGCACGAGGATCACCGCGCCCGCGACGATCACCTCGGCGCGGCCCGGCGCCATCACGGGGAGCGCCGCCCGTTCGTCCGTCGTCATCCCGCGCAGTTGCGAGGCGACCTGCGCGGCGTCGGCCCGCGACAGGCGGGTGCGGTGGATCCGTTCGGGGTCGTAGGACCCGAGCCCGAGCGCGATCGCCTGCACGGTCGTGGACGTCCCGGCCACCGCGACGAACGTTCGCGCGTCGGCGACCGGGATCGCGCGCTCGACGTCGTCCAGCAGCTCCCCGACGGCCGCCCGCATCCGCTTAAGGTCGGCCGCCGCCGGCGGGTCGCCGCGGACGAAGCGTTCGGTCAGGCGGACGCTCCCCATCTGCGTCGAGATCGCGGCGGTCGGACGCTCCGACCCCAGGACGAACTCGGTCGAGCCGCCCCCGATGTCGAGCACCAGGAAGGGCGCCGGGGCGTCCAGCCCCCGCGTGGCGCCGAGGAACGAGAGCCGCGCCTCCTCGTCCCCGCTGACGATCTCGGGCGCGGATCCGGCCAGCTCGCGCACCGGACGTAGGAACGCGTCGGCGTTCGCGGCGTCCCGCACCGCCGCCGTCGCGCCGACGCGGATCCGTTCGACGTGGAGCGCCCGCGCCCGCCGCACGTACCGGGCGATCACCTCGAGCGTGCGCTCGAGCGCGTCGGGGGCGAGCCTGCCGGTCCCGTCGACGCCCTGGCCGAGCCGGGTGATGACCATGTCGCGTGCGAGCTCCTCGAAACCGCCGCCCTCCTCCGGCTCGGCCACGAGCAGGCGGGTCGAGTTCGTCCCCTGGTCCACCGCGGCGACGCGGCCCGGACGCTCGTCGTGGATCGGCTCCACCGTCCGTCGCCACCCACGCGCCGACCTCGTCGTCGCCGCCGGCGAGGTGGTGGGCGTAGTGCGCGTGGAGGCACTTCAGACCCTTCCTCGTCCCGCCGACCCCGCCGTGCCGCTCGGCGGCCGGGTCGTCGCGTGCCCGCTCGCGGGCGTACTCGGCGTGGGCGCGCAGCGACCGCGTCCGCGAACCCGGGATCGTGCTCGATCCGCTCGTTCAGCCTCGAGATCCAACCCTCCGCCTCCACCCGCGAGACCGCTCGAACCGCGTCGGGGCACGTCAGCCAGAACGTCGTGGGGAACGGATCGCCGTGCTCGTCCACGGGCGCGTTGCGGATGACGAGCGGGATGCCCGCCCGGACATCGCGCGACGACGGTGAACGGGACGGTGGGTGGGCGGCCGAGCTGTTCGGCGACGATCCGGAGGTCGCTCCCGCGGAGCTCGCCCAAGCCGGGCGCTACTTGCGCTTGTGCTCGACGGAGCGCTTGAAGTCCACCTGGCGCTCCTCGCTCTGGCGCATGAACTTCTTCAGGCGGGCCTCGAAGTCCGGGTCGGAGCCGCGGCGCTGACGCGTGGGCGCGGGGTCCTGCAGCGCCTTGATCGAGAGGTCGATCTTGCCGTCCTCCTTGATCGCGATGACCTTCGCCTGGACGACGTCGTTCTCACGGAGGTGCTCGTGAACGTCCTTGACGTAGTTCCTGTCGATCTCGGAGATGTGGACGAGTCCCATCTTCCCGCCCTCCAGGGTCAGGAAGGCGCCGTACGGGGTGATGCGGCTGACGGTCCCGTCGATGACCGCGCCGACCTCGAGATCTGCCAGGACTCCTCCGTTCGGTTCGTCGTCCACTGGTCGTTCCTCTCCGGCGCATCGCCGGTTCGCCAGTGTCCCATCGGCCCGTTTGGGCCGTCAATACGACCGCGGCGAGGCGGCCCGCGAGCGGGTCGGGGTAGCCTAAGACGTCGCCGAGGCTTCCTCCCGCTCCGAGTCCTTCGTCTTCTTCCCCTTCGCGTCCGACCCGGCGGGCCTCCGCACGTCGAAGTCCAGCCCTCCGTCGACCACGCCGACCGTGACGGCGTCGCCCTCCGCGAAGGCGCCGTCCAGCAGCATCCTGGACAGCGGGTTCTCCACGAGCCGCTGGATCGTCCGCTGCAGCGGGCGGGCCCCGAACTCGGGGTCGTACCCGCGGTCGGCGAGGAAGGCCTCGGCCTCCGGCGTGAACGTCAGCTCGATCCGCTGCGCGCGCAGGCGCCGCCGGACCCGGTCCAGGAGCAGCTCGGTGATCTGGATGACCTGCTCCTTGGTGAGCGCCCGGAACACGATGATCTCGTCGATCCGGTTGAGGAACTCGGGCCGGAAGTGGGACCGCAGGAGCTGCATCAGGTCCTCCTTCAGCTCCTCGAAGTCCTCCTTGCGGCGGGCGTGCGCCTGGATCCGTTCGGCGCCGAGGTTGCTCGTCATGATCACGACGGTGTTCTTGAAGTCCACGGTGCGGCCCTGGGCGTCGGTGAGGCGTCCGTCGTCCAGGATCTGCAGCAGGAGGTTGAACACGTCGGGATGCGCCTTCTCGATCTCGTCGAGCAGGACCACGGAGTAGGGCTTGCGCCGGACCGCCTCGGTGAGCTGCCCGGCCTCCTCGTAGCCGACGTACCCGGGCGGCGCCCCGACGAGCCGGCTGACGGTGTGCCGCTCCTGGAACTCGCTCATGTCGAACCGGATCATCAGGTCGTCGTCGCCGAACAGGACCTCGGCGAGCGTCCTCGCGAGCTCCGTCTTCCCGACGCCGGTCGGCCCGAGGAACAGGAAGCTCCCTACGGGACGCTTCGGGTCCCCGAGACCGGCCCGCCCACGGCGAACGGCTTCGGCGACGGCCTCCACGGCCTCGTCCTGACCGACCACCCGCTCGTGGAGCCGCTCCTCCAGCTTCAGGAGCCGGTCGCGCTCCTCCTGGGTGAGCTGCGAGACGGGGATACCGGTGGCTCGCGAGACCACCTCCGCGACGTCCTCGACGGTGACCTCCGGCGCCCGCTGGCGCGGGTGCTTCTGCCCGGACAGCGCGTCCTGCTTCTCTTGCAGGGTCGTCTTCAGCTCGTTCGCCTTGGCGTAGTCCTCTGCACCGACCGCCTGATCGCGTTCACGCTCGAGGCGGCCGATCTCTTCCTCCATCGCCTTCGTGTCGACCGGCTTGGTCTTGGCGCGCAGGCGGACGCGCGCCGAGGCCTGGTCGATGAGGTCGATCGCCTTGTCCGGCAGGAACCGGTCGCCGATGTAGCGGTCGGAGAGCTCGGCGGCCGCGACGATCGCCTCGTCGGGGATCCGCACCCGGTGGAAGGCCTCGTACCGATCCTTCAGCCCTCGCAGGACCATGATCGTCTCGTCAACCGTTGGCTCGCGGACCAGCACCGGCTGGAAGCGGCGCTCGAGCGCCGGGTCCTTCTCGATGTTCTTGCGGTACTCGTCGATCGTCGTCGCGCCGATCACGTGGAGCTCGCCCCGCGCGAGCGCGGGCTTCAGCATGTTCGAGGCGTCCATCGCGCCCTCGGCCGCGCCGGCCCCGACCACCGTGTGCATCTCGTCGATGAAGACGATCATCTGGTCGCTGTTGTCGCGGATCTCGTCGATCACGGACTTCAGGCGCTCCTCGAACTCGCCGCGGTACTTCGTGCCGGCGATCATGCCCGCCAGGTCCAGCGCGACGAGACGGCGCCCGGCGAGGGTCTCGGGAACCTCGTCGTTCACGATCCGCTGTGCGATGCCTTCGACGATCGCGGTCTTGCCGACGCCGGGATCACCGATGAGCACCGGGTTGTTCTTCGTGCGCCGCGACAGGATCTCGACGGTCTGCTCGATCTCGTCGGCCCGCCCGATCACCGGGTCGAGCTTGCCCTCGCGAGCGAGCTCGGTCAGGTCGCGGCTGTACTCGTCGACCGTCTTGGTGGTGCTCCGCTCCTTCGCCTGTCCCTCGCGATCGACGCCGCGGACCACCAGGCCCCGCAGCTTGGTGTGCGAAAGGCCGAACTTCCGAAGGGTCGCGCCGGCCTCGGCGTCCTCGTCCCGCGCGAGTGACAGCAGGACGTGCTCCGGGCCGATGTACGACGCGCCAAGCTCCATCGCCTCCTCGTACGCCCCGAGGATCGCGCGCTTGGCGTCCGGCGCGAGCGAGGGCGCCACGTCGAGCGGCTGACCCTTCTCGGCCGCGTCCTCGATCTCCGCGGCGATCGACTTGGGATCCGCCCCCGCCTGATCGAGCAGGTGCATCACCACCTCGTCGCCAAGGGCTCCGATCAGGAGGTGATCGGTGTCGAGATCGAGGCTCCCCCACGTCGCGGCCGTCTGGGCGGCCCGCTGCAGGAGCTCCCGCGTCGCGTCGCTGAAGCGCTCGGTGACGTCGATCTGCTCGACGCCGCGTCGCGCTGGGGCGCCCCGGTGGCGCCGCCTCCGCCCGAGCCCCGGCACCGGCGGCCGAGTCGGAGAAGAAGCGGGAGAAGAAGTCGTCGAACATCCCCAGCCCGCCGAAGCCCGAGCCGAGGCCGGATCCCATCCGTCGGCGCTCGGCCAGGTGCTCCTCGCACAGGTAAAGGGTCTCGGGAGGTTGACCCGGTCGGATGACCTGGATCGACCCCATGGCCGGCCGCACGTGGTCGATGTCGCAGAGCCGTGACATCGCAGCCATGGCCTGCACCCCCCTTTCGGCGCCGCTCGGGGCGGCCGCTGGCAGCGAAAAAGCGGAATTACCCACTCGTGGATACGCCCAAACACCGTTGGCAGGCAAGGCTCGTCCGCGGTCGCGGCGGATCAGCAGGCGGAGGGGTCCGCGGTCCGAC
>CAVUTN010000006.1:0-493975 GCA_963744515.1 uncultured Actinomycetes bacterium
CGCCGCTGCGCGGACCCGAACGATCACCTCGCCGGGTGCCGCCTCGGGCTCGGGCACGTCGAGCGTGGCGACCCTGCGCGGACCTTCGATCCGAACGGCCTTCATCCGCGGAGCTTGCCACGGGATCGTCCGTCACGCGGCATCGGCGGCTCCGGTACGTTGAGGCGTCGACGGAGGATGCGCGGCGATCGAACGGGCGGGAAGGGGCGGCGGGATGAACGGACTGAGCGGAAGGGTCGCACTCGTGACGGGGGCGAGCGGCGGGATCGGGGCCGCCGTGGCCAGGTCGCTCGCGGACCAGGGTGTCCGACTGGGACTCGCGTCACGCAGCGGCGCCGACCTGGGGATCGACGGGTCGATCGCCACCGCGTGCGACGTCCGGGACGCGGCGGCGGTCGAGGCGTTCGTCGAGCGGGTGGTCGGCGGGTTCGGGCAGCTCGACCTCGTGATCGCCAACGCGGGCGTCGGGGCGTACGGCCCGTTCCTCGAGCTCGACCCGGGCCACCTCGAGGAGATGATCGACACCAACGTGAAGGGCACGATCTACACGATCCGCGCCGCGCTGCCGCACCTGCTGGAGAGCGACGGCGCCGACATCGTCACGATCGCGTCCGAGGCGGGGCGTCGCGGCCTGCCGTTCGAGGCGGTCTACTGCGCGTCGAAGTTCGCGCAGGTCGGGTTCACGCGCGCCCTGGACCACGAGCTCCGACCGCAGGGCATCCGGTGCGCGAACGTCTGCCCCGGAGGTGTGGCGACCGAGTTCGCGATGGGCCGGGGTCGAACGCCCGAGATGCCCGAGCTCGCCGGGATGATGTCCGCGGAGGACGTCGCCGAGGCCGTGCTGTTCGTGCTGACGCGTCCGCGGAACCACCGGATCTTGGAGATGGCGTTCCGGCCGGTGACGGAGGACTCGTGGGGGTGAGCGGCGACGTGGTGCGGTGGGGCATGCTGTCGACCGCCAAGATCGGGATCGAGAAGGTCATACCGGCCACGGCGGCGGCCGCGCGGTGCGAGGTCGTCGCGATCGCCTCGCGTGACTGGGCCGTGCCCGGGCCGCCGCGACCGAGCTCGGCATCGCGCGCGCGTTCGGTTCGTACGAGGACCTGCTGGCCGATCCGGACGTCGACGCCGTCTACAACCCGCTGCCCAACCATCTGCACGCCGAGTGGACGATCGCGGCGGCCCGGGCCGGCAAGCACGTCCTGTGCGAGAAGCCCCTGGCGACGACCGCGGCGGATGCCGAACGGATGATCCAGGCCTGCGAGGCCGAGGGCGTGCTGCTGATGGAGGCGTTCATGTACCGCCTCCATCCGACGTGGGAGGCCGTGGTGAGGTCGGTGGCCTCGGGCCGCATCGGCGAGCTGAGGACGGTGCAGAGCTGGTTCTCGTACTTCAACGACGACCCGGGCAACATCCGCAACCTCGTCGAGACGGGGGGCGGCGCCCTGTACGACATCGGCTGCTACTGCGTGAACCTGTCCCGGATGCTGTTCGGCGCCGAGCCGGAACGGGTCCGGGGATCGGTGGTGCGCGACCCCGTCATGGGGATCGACGTCCTGACATCGGCGATCTTGGACTTCGACGACGGCATGGCGACCTTCACGTGCTCGACCCGTGCCGAACCCGATCAACGCGTCCACGTCTACGGCACCGAGGGCCGGATCTCGCTCGAGATCCCGTTCAACATCCCGCCGGACCGGCCGACGCGGGTGTTCGTCACCGCCGGCGGCGATCCACCGGTTCGACCCGATACCGAGGTGCTCACGTTCGACCCGGCCAACGAGTACACGATCCAGGCGGAGCGCTTCGCGGCGGCGGTGCTGGACGGCGGCCAGGTGCCGATCCCGCCTTCGGACGCCGTCGGCAACCTTCGGGTGATCGAGGAGCTGTTCCGCTCCGGCTGAACCTCCGAGCAGGAGCTCAGCCCGCCGCCGGACCGAGGGAGTGGAAGGTCGGGGCGAGCGCGGGGTAGAGGTCGCGGTACCGTGCGTACGCGGCGGCGTAGGCGTCCGCCTCACCCGAGGGCTCGGTGGACTCGCCGATCCGCACGAGCCTCGACAGCGTCCTGCACCGTGTCGAACCACCCGGCGCCCACGGCGGCGAGGGTCGCGGCGCCCTGCGCGGCGCCTTCGGCGGTGGAGGTCGTCACGATCGCCGCGCCCAGCACGTCGGCGAGGATCCGTCGCCACAGGTCGCTCCTGCTCCCCCCGCCCGTCGCCCTGATCTGGTTCGCGGGTCGGAACCCCGGCCGCCCGCATCAGTTCGAGCGAGTCCCGCAGACCGAACGCCACACCCTCCAGCACCGCACGCGTCAGATGAGCCCGGCCGTGGTGGACCGTCAGACCCACGAACGCGCCCCGGGCGAGGGGGTCGGCGTACGGGGTGCGCTCCCCGGTGAGGTAGGGAAGGAACAGGAGGCCATCGCTCCCGGCGGGGACCGACGCCGCCTCCTCGACGAGCTCCTCGAACGCGACCCCGGGCGCGAGGGCATCGCGGAACCAACGCAGGCTGCCCGCCGCCGAGAGCATCACGCCCATGAGGTGCCACCGGCCGGGGAGGGCGTGGCAGAAGGCGTGGAGCCGGCCCTCGGACTCGATCGGCGGGCGCCTCGGTCGTCGCGAACAGCACGCCGGAGGTGCCGAGCGACAGCGATGAGACGCCCGGCACCGACCGAGCCGACGCCGACCGCGGCGGCGGCCTGGTCGCCGCCGCCGGCGATCACCGGGGTCCCCGCTCGCAGCCCGGTCGCCGCGGCCGCGGCCTCGGTGATCGCTCCCGTGACCTCGGTCCCTCGAAGGTCGGCGGCAACCACCGGGGCTCGATCTCGAGCTCGTCGACGACCTCGGGGGACCAGTCGCGCGCCGCGAGGTCGAACAGCATCGTCCCGGAACCGTCGGCGCGGTCCACGGCGTGCTCGCCGGTGAGCCGGAGGCGCACGAAGTCCTTGGGCAGGAGCACGTGCGCGATCGCGGCCCAGACCTCGGGCTCGTGGCGTCGCAGCCAGAGCGAGCTTCGGTGCCGTGAACCCGGGCAGGGCGTCGTTGCCGGTGATCGCGATCAGGCGCTCGGCGACCGACGAGCTCGCGGATCGCGTCGCACTCGGCCGCCGGTGCGCTGGTCGTTCCACAGGATCGCCGGCCGCAGGACCTCGTCTCGGTCGTCGAGCGCGACCAAGCCGTGCATCTGGCCGGTCAGACCGATGGCCTGCACGGCCGAGGCTCGGTGCCCGCCGCGTCGAGCGCCGTCCGCACCGCGATCCGGGTCGCGTCCCACCACAGGCCGGGGTCCTGCTCGCTCCACAGGGGGTCGCGGCGTCTCGTAGGCGTACGCGGACGTTCCCACCGCGCGCACGATGCCTTCGGCGTCCTGGAGGACCGCCTTGGTCGCGGTGGTGGAGACGTCCAGCCCCAGCACGAGGCTCACGACGAACCCCCACGGAGGGTCACCCTCGTCGTCCCGAGTACGAGGCGCCCTCCCGGATCACCGAGCGCCGAGCAGGAGGTCGACCGTCAGCTGGTCGAGCCGCTCGTAGGGCTGACCGCGCGCGGCGACCGCCCGACGGTCGATGTCGAGGCCCTTGAGTCCCTCGGCGCGTTCCGGCGTGTACGGCCCGAGGTGGGGCGTCACCGTGCCGTCGTCGGCGTTGATCTGCGCGACCAGGGCCTGGATCTCGGGGTCGGCGTTCCAGCGCTCGGCCTTCTCCCGCAGGATCAGGTACGTGCGCATGCACCCGCGCGCGAACGCCTTCACGTCCTCGTAGTCGGACGTCCGGTAGGCATGAGCGTCGAAGTGACGGCTGCCCTCGTAGCCGACGTCCTCGAGGAGCTTCACCAGGAAGAACGCCGCCTTCGGGTTGGCCGAGCCGAACCGCAGGTCCTGGTCGTAGCGGCCGGGGATCTGGTCGTTCAGGTCGATGTGGAACAGCTTGCCCATCGACCAGGCCTGGGCGACGTGGTGGGTGAAGTTCAGGCCCGCCATGTGCTCGTGCGCGACCTCCGGGTTCACGCCGACCATCTCCGAGTGCTCGAGCGTCTGGATGAAGGCGAGCATCGCGCCGGTGGTGGACAGGTAGATGTCGCCGCGAGGTTCGTTCGGCTTGGACTCGAGCGCGAAGCGCAGGTCGTAGCCCTGGTCCTTGACGTAGGCGCACAGGAAGTCCATCGACTCCCGGTAGCGCCGCAGCGCGACCACCGGGTCCTTCGAGGAGTCGGTCTCGACGCCCTCGCGCCCGCCCCAGAAGACGTAGGTCGTGGCGCCGAGCTCCACGCCGAGGTCGATCGCGCGCATCGTCTTCTGGAGCGCGTACGCGCGGACCCGCGGATCGTTGGCCGTGAACGCGCCGTCGCGGAAGATCGGGTCCCGGAACAGGTTCGTCGTCGCCATCGGCACGATCAGGCCGGTGGCGTCGAGCGCCTTGCGGAAGTCCGAGACGATCTGGTCGCGCTCGTGCGCGCTCGCGTCGATCGGCACCAGGTCGTTGTCGTGCAGGTTCACGCCCCACGCCCCGACCTCGGCCAAGCAGCTCGACGAGCTGGACCGGGGACAGCACCTCCCGGACGGGCTCGCCGAACGGGTCGATGCCGATGTTGCCGACGGTCCACAGCCCGAACGAGAAGCGGTGCTCCGGTCTCGGGTTCGTACGTCATCTCGTGACCTCCCTCGAGGGTTCTGCGGGTCAGGCTACTCCGCCGCGCGCACGGCGTTCCTAGCCGGCCAGGGCCATGGCCCGCTCCGGTCGCAGGAGGAAGGGCGGGAGCCACGCGGGGATGTTCGAGAACGGCAGCACGTCGGGATGCAGCTCGATCCCGAGGGCGTCGGCCATGAAGGCCCGCCGGGCTCGGATCCGCGACCACGCGTCGGGGTACCGCGTCGCGAACTCGGACCGCAGCGACTCGTCGGCGAGCGCGAGGCCGTCCTCGATGTTCGTCGTGAAGTACTCGGTCCCCGTCGCGGGGATCACGTCGACCTGGAACGCCATGCCCGAACGCAGCTCGATCGTCGATCCCGGCGTGATCGGCGAGTTGACCCACTCGTCCAGGTGGATCTGGTGCCCGGGGTTCAGGAAGATGCCGAAGAACGGGTCGCCG
The DNA here is from genome assembly GCA_963744515.1 of uncultured Actinomycetes bacterium. Taxonomy (GTDB): domain Bacteria; phylum Actinomycetota; class UBA4738; order UBA4738; family HRBIN12; genus DASSJM01. The sequence continues at coordinate 5,088 of CAVUTN010000006.1, forward strand.
AGCCGCCGCTGCACGATCTCGTGCAACACGCCGCCCGTCTGGCCGATCCGAAGGGCGCCGTACCACTCCGCGATCGCCTCGAAGTAGGGCCCGACCAGCTTGTCGACGTAGTCGCTGATCGCCGCCGGGAGCTCGGCGGCGTCCTCGACGACGAACCCCGCGCGGCAGTTCAGGGCACCCCAGATCCCGAACGCGACCGTGAACCGGTCGCCGCGCTCGATCGTCCGGTCGGTGGGGCTGAGCAGGCCGAAGGTCGCCCGGTCGCCGCTCGAGAGCATCAGGTGGCAGGAGAGCGGGCTGCCGTTCCACCCGAGGAGCGCGACCGCGTCGTCCTCGCGCATCCCCGGTCGCAGCTCGTGGAGGAGCCGGCGGACGCCGCTCGAGGTCCGGCACGCCGCGGCCTCGAACGCCGCCAGCTGCTCGACCTCGTTCAGCACGCGCAGGCCGTCGGCGGCGTCGATCAGCAGGTGCGCGGCGTTCTCGACCGACCCCGACGGCGTCATGCGGCGGAGCTCGTCCGCGATGTAGGCGGGCACCTCGATCGTGCCGCGGTCGGCGAACGTCTTCCAGCCGATCACGCCGACCTTGCGTGTCGGCGCCGATGCCCTCCTCGGCCAGGATCTCGGTGAGCGGTCGCGAGCGGTCGCGCGGCTGGCTCGGCAGGCTGAAGTCCTGGAAGAGGTGTCGCCGCATCGGCAGGGGCGCCGCCCCGGCGACGCCGAAGCACTCGTTGCCGACCAGGACGGCGGGCTCGCCCGACGAGCCGACGACCAGCATGGCCTCCTCGAACCGCGGATCGAACCCCGTCAGGTACGCGAGGTTCGCGCTGTGCTCGCGATCGGCGTAGATCACGAGCGCGTCGTACCCGTCCTCGGCCGCGCGCGCCCGGAGCCGTTCCAGCCGGTCGGCATAGACGGCCGGCCGGGATCTCCGGCGACGGCCTCGGGCATGCCGAACTCGGGCAGGTCGATCTCGGTGAGCCGGGCGCCGGTCATCGCGTCGACGCCGCCCCGGACGGGCTCCACGCGGTCGGTTCGCCGTCTCGCGGGATCGTGACGAACGCGTTCGCGGCGACCTCCTGCCAGGGGCCGACCTCGCCGTCGGGCCACCGGATCCGGACCTCGGCCGAGTCGGCGTCGCCGAGCCCGACGTGGACCCACCCGAGCTCGCCGCTCGCGTGGCCCCCGCCGATCGTGAGCTCCCGCTCGACGGTGTGGTCACCGAACCGCACCTGGATCCACGAGCCGATCGCGTCGCGGTTCGGGCCGGTCTGCTCGGGGCGCACCGCGATCCAGTTGCCCATCGGCTGGGGTTCGGCGGCGGTGCCCGAACCCACGTTGCGGAACAGGCTCACGTTCACGCGGCGGTTCACCTGCACGATGTCGAGCATGCCGTCGAGGTTGAGGTCGACGACGGCCGCGCCGCGTCCCTTGACGAAGCTCGCGATGCCCGCGGCGAGGCCCTCCTCGACGAACGTCCCGTCGGCCTGTCCGATCAGCAGGTTGCTCGGGTCCTTCGCGGCGAAGTCCTGCTGGGCCTCGACGTTGCCCTTGGAGACGAACAGGTCGACGAGCCCGTCGTTGTTCACGTCCTGGAACTCCGGATGCCATGCCGTGGAGGGGAGCGGGATCGCCGCCCGTGTACGGCCGCGTCGCGGCCACGCCTTCGTCGATCGCGATGTCCCGTAGGTCGGCCTGCCGGATGCGTCCGCCAGCGTCTGCAGCTTGTTGTCGCCCTGGCTCGTCAGGTACACCTCGGGCAGGCCGTCGCCGGTGACGTCGTAGCTCGCGATGCCCATGCCCCAGATCACCAGGCGCCGCCACCCGTCGTCCCGCGTGTAGAGCAGTGGGGGTTCGCCGGGCTGGATGCGCCACAGCTGCTCCTCGCCGTCGAGGTAGTAGTGGCGGTCGTTCGCCATCCGCAGGTCGGTGTGGCCCGAGCGGTCCCAGTCGCTGAACAGGATGGACAAGGTGCAGTAGCCGGGCGCGAGCGGGACCGGCGTCGCATACGTCCCGCCGCCCGGCGCCGGCCGCACGAGCTCGCTGTCGGCGCACGCGGACCGGTCCTCGGCTTTCGCGAGGTCGAGGTAGTTGCCGAACGCGAGCGTCGGCAGGGCAGCCGAACCCTCCCACGTCGCGCTGAACGCGGCCGTCCACGCGTCCCCGCCGTCGTAGCCCCATGTCTCGTTCGCGCGTTCGAAGCGGCAGTCGCCGAGGCCGCGCAGCAACACGTTGCCGCCGTTGCGAAGGACCGCGAGGTCGGTCAGTCCGTCGCCGTCGACGTCGATCGGGTAGGCGCCGGTGACGCTCGTGAGGTCGGTGACGGGGTCGGGGACCTTCGCGAACCGCAACGCGCCCCCGACCGGGCTCTCGTTGCGGTACAGCGCGGCCGGGTTCGAGCCGCCCGCAAGGTAGAGGTCGGGCCTGCGGTCGTCGTCGCAGTCGAACGTCGCGACGCCGCCGCCCACGAAGTAGCGGAACTCGCCGTCGTAGACGTGGTGGACGCCGGCGGCCTGCGCCTCCTCGACGAACCGGGGCGCCGAGGCACCGGATGTGCCGGCCCGCGAGATCCACAGGCTGACCGCGAGGACGGCGGCGAACGCCACCAGCGCGCCGCCGACGGCGCCCAGCGCCAGCCACAGCGCCGTGGCCCGACCTCGATCGGGCCGCCCGGCGTTCGGTCTGGACTCGAGGGGCCCGCCGTCGCCCGAATCGGCGCCCGTGTCGGTCGCGGAACCAGCCTGCTGCATCCTTCCCTGCCCGATGAGTGGTCGCGCGATCGCGTCCCGGATCGTGCGCTCGAGGCGGGACGTCGCGCGGGGACGCAGGCTATCGAGCGCCTGGTGCGGGCGCAACAGGTGGCATGCGCGCGCCGCCGGTAGCAGGACGAGCGGATTGCGCGCCGTGCCCGAATATGCCATGTTGGCGCGCGGCCCAGGCACAGCGCGACCGAGTGCGCCCGATCCCTCGTCAGGACGGTGGTCACGCGTACCCGCGAAGCCGCAAGGGCCATCCGGTTCGTAGAACGGGAGGGCCGGTGCGTCACCTAGACGTTCCGTCCAGAAGGAGGGGGTGCACGTGTTGTTGAGACGGCGCTTGTGGGTCTTCCTCGCGCTTTCCGCGATCCTGCTCGCTGCCTGCGGCGACGATGATGGCGGGGGAGCGACCGGCGACGCGACCGGCGGCGGCGAGGAGCTCACCGTCGGGGTCTCGTGGAACAACTACAACGAGGAACGGTGGGCCTTGCACGACGAGCCCGCGATCCAGCAGGCCCTGCAGGCCTGCGGCGCGGAGTACATCTCAACCGACGCCGGGTCGTCCGCCGAGCAGCAGCTGGCCGACGTGGAGAACCTGATCGCGCAGGGCGCGAACGCGATCATCATCCTGGCGCAGGACGGTGAGGCGATCCTCCCGGCGGTGCAGAGCGCGCTCGACCAGGGCATCCCGGTCGTCGCGTACGACCGGCTGATCGAGAACCCGGGCTCGCTGTACGTCACGTTCGACAACGTCGAGATCGGGCGCCTGCAGGCGCAGACGGTGCTCGAGCAGGTCCCCGAGGGGAACTACGTCTTCATCAAGGGGAACTCGGCCGACGCGAACGCCGATTTCCTTCGGGAAGGCCAGCAGGAGGTCCTCCAGGAGGCGCTCGACTCGGGTGACATCCAGAACGTCGGCGAGTCCTACACCGACAACTGGGACCCGGCGATCGCCCAGACGAACATGGAGCAGTTCCTGACCGACAACAACAACGACGTCGACGCCGTCCTCGCGGAGAACGACGGGATGGCCGGCGGCGTCGTGGCCGCGCTCGAGGCCCAGGGCCTTGCGGGCGATGTCGCGGTGTCCGGTCAGGACGGCGACGTCGCCGGGCTGAACCGCGTCGCCCTCGGGACGCAGACCGTCGACGTCTTGAAGGACGCCCGGGAGCTCGGCAAGGCCGCGGGCGAGTCGGCGTGCGCGTTGGCGCAGGGCACGGCGCTCCAGGACGTCGCCAACACGCAGCAGTTCGACTCGCCGGGCGGGAACGACATGACCTCGATCTTCCTGACGCCCCAGGCGATCACGCAGGACAACCTCAACATCCCGCTCGACGCGGGCTGGATCTCGCAGGAGGACCTGTGCCAGGGCGTCGATCCCGGCACGGTGGATGCGTGCGGCTAGCGCACGAAGGCTGATACGCGTTGGACCGGAGGCGCTCGCCTCACCCGTCAGGGTGAGGCGAGCGCCCCTCTTGGCATAGGATTCGCACGGTGGCTGAGACCAAGGTTTCCGCGGCCGAACGAGAGCCGGAGGCGCAGGCGGCGTCGCCCGAGGGGCAAGGGAAACGGTCGCTCCGCGATCTGTTCCGCGCGGCCGAGGTCGATAGGCGGCTCGTCGGGTTGCTCGGCGGCCTGGCCATCATCTGGATCATCTTCGCCGTCATCACGCCGAACCACACGTTCCTCACGCCCCGGAACCTGTGGAACCTGTCGGTCCAGACCGCGGTCGTGGCGATCATGGCGACGGGGATGGTCCTGATCATCGTCACCCGCAACATCGACCTGTCCGTCGGTGCGGTGATGGCCGCCGTCGGCATGGCCATGGCCATCGTCCAGCACGACTGGCTGCCCGAATGGATCGGGTTCGATCACCCGCTGACCTGGGTGATCGCCGTCGCGGTCGGCCTGGCGCTCGGCGCGGCGATCGGAGCGTTCCAGGGGACGATCATCGCCTACGTCGGCGTGCCGTCGTTCATCGTGACCCTCGGCGGGTTCCTCGTGTGGCGGGGTGTCGCCTGGTGGATGGCGAGCGGCCAGACGATCGCGCCGATGGACACGCTCTTCCGCAAGCTGGGGGGCGGCTCCACGGGGACCGTGGGCGGCACGTGGAGCTGGATCCTCGGCATCGCGGCGTGCGTGGGGGTCGTGCTCCTGCAGTTCACCAAGCGGCGCCAGCGGGACCGGTACGGGTTCCGGCTGCGCCCGATGTGGGCGGAGGTCGGGATCGTCGTCATCGTGTGCGCCGCGATCCTCGTGTCGGTGGGGTTCCTGAACCGTTACTACCTGCCGCCGGCGCTCGCCGCGCAGGCCGGCAAGGCAGGGCAGAACATCTCGCTCGGCCTGGCCTACCCGGTGCTCATCGCGATCGGCGTCGGCATCGTGATGACGTTCATCGCGACGCGGCGGCGCTTCGGCCGCTACGTCTACGGGATCGGCGGGAACCCCGAGGCGGCCGAGCTCGCCGGCATCAAGACCAGGGGGACGATCGTCAAGACGTTCACCCTGATGGGCCTGCTGGTCGGCCTGGCCGCCGCGGTCCAGATCGCCCGGCTCAACGCGGCGGTGAGCAGCCTCGGGACCGGGATGGAGCTCAACGTGATCGCCGCCGCCGTGATCGGCGGGACGTCGTTCAGCGGTGGCATCGGGACGATCGTCGGCGCGCTGCTCGGCGCGCTCGTCATGCAGTCGCTCGTGTCGGGCATGGTGCTGATGGGCATCGAGGCGCCGCTGCAGGACATCGTGGTCGGCATCGTTCTCGTGCTGGCCGTGACCCTCGACACGATCGTGCGCAGGAGGGCTGCCCGGTGACCGACCGCTCCGGCACGCCGCTCGTCGAGCTGCGCGACATCCGCGTCGCGTTCGGCGGCGTCCACGCCGTGGACGGCGTGACGGTCGACCTGTATCCCGGCGAGGTGGTCGGGCTGGTCGGCGGCAACGGCGCCGGAAAGACCACCCTGATCCGAACGCTGTCTGGGGCGCACCCGGCGGACTCGGGCCAGATCCTGATCGACGGCGAGCCCGTGACGATCTCGCATCCGCGGGACGCGAAGGCGCTCGGGGTCGAGACCATCTACCAGGCCCTCGCGCTGGCGGACAACATCGACGCGCCGGGCAACGTGTTCCTCGGCCGCGAGCTCACGACGCGGTTCGGCAACCTCGACGACAGCGCGATGGAGGACGCCACCCGGAAGCTGATGGGGCGACTCAACCCGAAGTTCCAGAACTTCGTCGTGCCGGTCGCCTCGCTCTCCGGCGGGCAGCGCCAGTCGGTCGCGATCGCGCGGGCGGTGCACTTCAACGCGCGGATCCTCATCATGGACGAGCCGACCGCCGCGCTCGGGCCGGCCGAGACCAAGCAGGTCGGCGACCTCATCAAGCAGCTGCGGGAGGAAGGTCTCGGGATCTTCCTGATCAGCCACGACATCCACGACGTGTTCGACCTGTCCGACCGGATCAGCGTGATGCTCCAGGGCAAGCTGGTCGGGACGGTCGAACAAGACCGACGTCACGACGGACGAGGTCCTCGCCATGATCATCCTGGGCAAGCTGCCCGGAGAGGTGACGCAGAAGGACCTGGCCGACCTGCACTGACCCGATGCCGATCAGGTGTTCGGCTGCGTGTCCACCAGCAACCAGCGCGCGCCGGTCGGGCGGCTGAGCACGAACGTTCTCGCGAAGGGCGAGGTCGTTCGCGACCGCTCTGACCCGTCGACCCCGTAGGCGACCTCCTCGACGGTGCCCCGCGCCTCGAACCCCAAGCTCAGCCCGGACTGGCCTTCCGAGTGGACGAGGACGACGTGGAGCGCATCGAACGTGTAGTGGGGGACCACGGCGCGCCCGGTCTCGATCACGTCGTCGACCCGGCCCTGCAGCGTGGTCAGGCGCTGACCGTCGTCGACCGACGGAAGGAGGCTCTTCTCGCCGCTTCGCAGAGCCTGCGCCTCGACCTCCAGGTTCTCGGCGAGGGTCACCGCGATCGCCTGCGCGTCGGCCTGCGACAGGTCGCCGCGATCGGTGACGTCGGGATCGACGGTGACCGGCGGGAGCGTCGAGGGATCCACGTGCACGTCGAGCTGCGGTTGGACGGCCGGGTCGGACGACACCGCGGCGCTCGCCGCGACGAACGACTCCCGGGCCGGCGCTCCCGCCGCGACCACCGTCGCGCCCACCACCACGACCGTCGCGCCGACGATCGCTCCGCGCCCAAGGGCACGGCCCGGCGTCAGGTACCGCTCTCCGCCCGCCGCGCGCGCGAACGCGGCGAGCCGGTCGCGCTCGGAGCCCGGAGCGGGCAGGAACCGCTCGAAGAAACAGGCGCGCCACGCAGAGCACGACCAGGCCCGACAGCAGCGCCACCTTGGCGCCGAACTCGGTCGTCTGGGGCGCGATCAACAACGTGCACACCATCGCGACGCCGATCCCGAACACGACCCGCGCGACCCGCCCGGCCGGCGTCGTCTTCGGGTCGGTGATCATGAAGAACAGGAAGATCAGGATCTCGGGCGAGAACACGATCACCCACCAGAAGTGCGCCCCGCACACGGGCTCGAACGACCACCGCGCGGTCATGCAGTGGCCCGAAGCGGCCAACACGCCGATGCCGACCGCGAGCGTGAGCCAGAACGCCGCCGACATCCCGAGCAGGTGCAGGCGAGCCGTGATCAGCAGGCCGCCCACGAGGATGATCAGGTAGGCCGCGACCATCCAGCCGTCGAACGGCGCCCACCAGAAGTCGAGCGGTTCGATCCGGGTGCTGCCGAGCAGCAGGAAGGCCGCGACCAGACCCACGTTCGACGGGTTGAAGATGTGCGAGCCGCGGTAGCGGATCAGGTACTTCGTGAGCAGCGACAGCCCCGCCACGAGCGCGAACACGTACCAGCCCCGCCAGGTCCAGTGGTCGTTGCTCTGCATGTCGCTCAGACGCAGGATCAGCGCCACGCCGCTGCCCGGTGAGCATCGCGCTCGCCGGCCAGACGAGCGTGCCCGTCTTGGAGAGGGTCCACCCGACCTCGATGACGGCGCAGACGAGGATCGCCACCAGGATCTGGGGGACCGACACGCGGAACCCGAGCGCGACCTGGCCGAGGACGTGGATCGAGATGATCACCGCCGCGAGGTGGAGCCGCGGGTCGCGGATGTTCGGCGCGACGAACGGGTAGGTGCGTCCGAAGATCCGCACCGTGCGGCCGGCCGGCTTCGCGGGCGGCGCGGGCGGCTCCGGCGCCGCGGGTCCCGGCGCCACCTCCGGTCGCCGGCGCGGCGTTCGTCACCGACCGTGCAGACGTCTGCGTGATCGGTGGATGTGGCTCGTTCAGGACGTCCCCCAGAAGGGTTCGACAGGAGGCGGTCATCGTACGCGCTCGCCGTGGAGCGATTCGGCTCTAGGAGGCGGCCCGCTTCACGAGCTGGCGAACCCGCGCGGGCGTGAGCCGCTTCGCGCCGGCGGCCTCGAGCCACCCGAAGACCTCGTTCCGCATCCCGAGCGCGGTCACGCCGATCACGTCGCCGCGCTTGGAACGCCCGAGCACGCCCGCGGAGCCCCGCGAGCTCGTCGGCGTAGGCGTCGACCTCCGTGGCGCCGCCATCGCGCGCGCCCGCGATGAGCCGTTCGATGACGTCGAGACGGTCTCGGCCGCGGAGGTAGCGCAGGAGCTCGGCGACGGCGACGTGGTCGGCCCCCCGAGCGGCGGCGTACGCGAAGTCGTGCAGGATCTGGTCGGTCCGGTCCCCGGCGGTGCAGATCACGAGCCAGATCTCGCGGCCGGGCCTGCGCAGCCCGTTGCACATCTCGGTGAGGCCACGCATGCCGGCCTCGTTGTGCGCGTAGTCGAGCACGAGCACCCGCCCGTCGAGCCCGAACAGGTTCGCGCGGCCCGGATTGCGTTCGGGGTCGGTCACGAACGTCGTCAGCCCCTTCACGACCGCGCGCTCGGGCAGCCCGATCGCGAGCGCGGCGGACGCGGCCTGCATCGCGTTCATCACGTTGTGGCGCGAGATGCCGGCGATCGTGACGGGGATGTCGATCAGCTCCATCGAGGGTCGCGACGACGACCCGTCGAGCACCGTCAGCCAGCCGTCGAGCGGCACCGTCGCGCGGCCGCCGTCGGCCAGGGTGTCGCGGATCGCGGGGTGCCAGGGGTCGAGCGAGCAGAGCCAGGGTCTGCCCGTCGCGAGCCGGCGCATCGAGAGCACCCGCGGGTCGTCCGCGTTCAGCACGTCCCACCCGTCCGGCCGCGTGATCCTCGTGACCGTCGCCTTCACCTCCGCGAGCTGGTCGATCGTCTGGATGCCGTGGAGCCCCAGGTGGTCCTCCGACACGTTCGTCACGACCGCGACGTCGTTGTGGAGCACGCCGATCCCGCGGAGCAGGATGCCGCCGCGCGCGGTCTCCAAGACCGCGACGTCGGGGTGCTCGGCCAGCGCTCGAGCCGCGCCGCCGAACCCCGAGTAGTCGCCCTCCTCGATCAGTTCGCCGTCGCCGCGGTAGACCCCGTCCGTGGAGGAATACGCGACGGTCCTGCCGGCCGACCGCACGATGTGGGCCAACAGCCGAACGGTGGTCGTCTTGCCGTTGGTCCCGGTGACCGAGACGACCGGGATGTCGGGGTCGGTGACCTCGGGCTCGTCGCCCGGCTCGACCTCCGCGACCCGAGCGGCCGCCTCGGCGAGCAGTCGCTCGACCGAACGCCGACCGCCCACCTCGTGCAGGAGCGGCGCCACCTCGAGCCCGAGCGCCTCGGCCGCGCCGCGCCGCCGCCACGGGAACGCGACGACGACCTGGTCGGGTTCGGGACCCGGGCGGCTGCGGACCGCGAGCCGAACCCGGCTCGCGGTCGCGAGCCGCCACGTCAGCCGCGCGGCGAGCCGCGCGACGGTCCGCCGTCGCTGGTCCGATCCGGGACGACCGGGGCGACCGGTCGCGCCAGCCCGTTCGAGCGCCGAGGCCAGGCGTTCTTCTGGGATCTCGATCCAGCCCCCGACCGCGATCGTGAGCTTGACCGCGGGGCGCGGGAAGTACAGGTTCGGACCGTCGAGCACGCGGAGCTCGACGAGGTCGGCGCGCGATGGTGCCACGGGCGCGAGCTTAGTCAGCCGGGGTCGCCCGCGTGATACCGGCGGAACGCCGGGGCTCGCCACGCGACGGCGGCGGCGCCGGCGATGCACAGGAGCCCGCCCGAGACCACCGACGCCATCGGCGAGAAGGCCGCCGCCACGAGGCCGGCCTCGAGGTCGCCGAGCCTCGGCCCGCCGGTCACCACCAGGATGTGGATGCCGAACAGCCGCCCGCGGAGGTGTTCGGGGACCGTGACCTGCAGGATCGTGTTGCGGAACACGGCCGAGATCACGTCGGCCGCCCCCGCGATCGCCAGGAACAGGATCCCGAGCCACAGGTGGGCCCCCACCAGCCCGAACGCGGCGATGCCGGCGCCCCACACGACGACCGCCCAGATCACCGCCAGCCCCTGGTGACGGATCCGGCCCACCCAACCGCTCGTCGCGGCACCAACGAACGCGCCCACCGCGGGCGCCGCGAACAGGAGCCCGGCCACGGTCGCGCCCCGATGGAACTGCGTGAGCGCGAGCACCGGGAACAGCGCCCGGGGCATCCCGAACACCATCGCGATGATGTCGATCACGAACGTCGACTGGAGCACCTGGCGGCCGCGCAGGAACGCGAACCCCTCCTTCACCGCCCGCCACCCGACCGCCGCTCGTTCGCCTTGCGAAGGCGGCATCGGGCGGATCGAGATCGAGGCGAGCAGCAACAGGCCGATCGAGATCAGGTCGATCGCATACGCCCACGAGAACCCGAAGCCCGCGACGACGATCCCCGCGAGCGCGGGCCCGATCAGGCCGGCGCCGTTCCAGATGATCTGGTTGAGCGCGGCGGCGGCGGGCAGCTGGGTCTTGTCGAGCAGGCGGGGGGTCATCGCGCTGCGGGTGGGGCTGTCGATCGCGCTCGTCGCGGCGATGCCGGCCACCGCGACGTAGATCAGCGCGAGCGGCGGGTCGCCGTGGACGGCCCCCGCGAAGAGCAGGCCCGAGGACGCGAGGTACCCGACCTGCGCGGTGATCAGGATCTTCCGCCGGTCGAACGCGTCCAGGAACGTTCCGCCCGCCAGCGTTCCCACCACGAGCGCGAGGAACCCGACCAGGCCGATCAGCCCCACGGCCACGGTCGACTGGGTCAGGCTGTACACCTGCAGGAACGTCGCGACGATCGTGAACTGCGACCCGAACGTGGACGCCGCCAGCCCGAGCCACAGCCGCCGGAAGTCGCGCGACGCGCGGAGCGGCGTGACGTCCACCGCGATCCGCCGGGCGAACCCCCCGATCCGCGACGTCCGTGTTGGGTCCGGCTCGTCGCTCATGCGGTCGAAGGTAGCAACGGAGCCGGCCGATCCGGCCGCTACCCGGTGCCGGCGCCGATCGCCTCGTCCAGGATGCCGAGCCCGTCCTCGAGCAGCGCCTCGTCGATCGTGAGCGGAGGTAGCAGCCGGATCACGTTGTCGTACGTTCCGGCCTTCAGGATGACGACGCCCTCCTCGAGGCACCGCTTCACGATCGCGTTGCCGCTCGGCCCGCTCGAGCGGTTCCTTCGTCTCCGCGGTCCGTCACCAGCTCGATCGCGTTCATCATCCCGCGGCCCCGAACGTCACCGATCACGTCGTGCCGGTCACGCATCTCGCGCAGCCGCCCGAGCACCTTCTCGCCGAGCGTGCGCGAGCGTTCGAGCAGGCCCTCGCTTCTCGATCTGGTCGAGGACCGCGAGCGCCGCCGCCGCCGCGACCGGGTTGCCGCCGTACGTGCCGCCGAGCCCGCCGACGTGGACGGCGTCCATCAGGTCGGCCCGGCCGGTGACCGCGCTGATCGGCAAACCGCCGCCGAGCGACTTCGCGCTCGTGATGAGGTCGGGCACGACGCCCTCGTCCTCGATCGCGAACCAGCGGCCGGCGCGGCCCATGCCGCTCTGGACCTCGTCGGCGATGAACACGATCCCGTGCTCCGAGCAGAACTCGGCCAGGCCCTTCACGAAGCCCGGCGCCGGGACGATGAACCCGCCCTCGCCCTGGATCGGCTCGAGGATCACCGCGGCGACGTTCTCCTCGCCGATGTGCTTGTGGATCTCCTCGCGCGCGTAGTCGAGCGCCTCCTCGGCGCACCGCTCGGGGCCGCCGGGCCAGCGGTACGGGTAGGCGAACGGCAGCCGGTAGATCTCGGGCGCGAACGGGCCCATGCCCTGCTTGTAGGGCATCACCTTCGCGGTGAGCGACATCGCGAGCAGCGTGCGGCCGTGGAACGCGTGGTCGAACGTCACGATCGCCTGGCGGCCGGTCGCCTTGCGCGCGATCTTCACGGCGTTCTCGACGGCCTCGGCGCCCGAGTTCGCGAACATCGTCTTCTTCGGCGCGTCGCCGGGCGCGAGCGCGTTCAGCCGTTCGGCCAGCTCGATGTAGGGCTCGTTCGCGGTCACGTGGAAGCACGTATGGGTGTCGAGCTCGAACTGCCGCTGCGCCGCCGCGACGACCTCGGGCGAGGTGTGGCCGACGTTCAGAACCGAGATGCCGGTGGCGAAGTCGATCAGCCGGTTGCCGTCGACGTCCTCGATGATCGCGCCCGACGCCCGGGCCGTGACGATCGGATGGGTGTTGAACACGCCTTGCGGGACGGCCGTGGCGCGGCGCTCGAACCACTCGCGCGACCTCGGCCCCGGGATCTCGGTGACGACCTTGCGCTCTTGCGGGATGTCCACGCTCGAACCTCCTCGGCTGTTGGCTCGGCTCTCGCACGCGGAGGTGTCTCGCGGCGTGCCGGCCGAGGCATCCGCCAAGGACTCCCTACGTCTGGCATGCCTCGGAGCGGAATCCGCGTCGGACCGGCGATGGTCACGCCCGAGTGGCCTTCGACCTGCCTGTTTCGGCATACTTTGGCTGGGCACGACCCTCAGACCCCTCGGGGTCCCGGCGCAGGAAGGTGAGGTCCGGATGGGCGACGCGAAGACCTACAAGATGTACATCGGCGGCGAGTGGGCGGACGCCACGGACGGCCAGACCCGCAAGATCGTCAGCCCCGCCAACGGCGACGTGATCGCCGAGGTCCCGGAGGCGTCCGCGGCGGACGTCGACCGAGCGGTCGCCGCCGCCAGGAAGACCTACGACGAGACCTGGTGCGACGCCACGCCGGGGGAGCGGAGCCGGGCTCTGCTGCGGATGGCCGACCTGGTCGAGGAGCACGGGGACGAGCTCGGGCGACTCGAGTCGGAGAACGTGGGCAAGGTCCTCGCGCTCACGATGTCCGAGGAGATCCCGGTCATCGCCGACCAGTTCCGGTTCTTCGCCGCGGGCGCCCGGGTCCTGAGCGGGCTCGCCTCCGGCGAGTACATGAAGGGGTTCACGAGCATCCTGCGTCGCGAGCCGATCGGCGTCGCCGGGCTGATCGCCCCGTGGAACTACCCGCTGTACATGTCGGCGTGGAAGATGGGGCCGGCGCTCGCCGCCGGGAACACCATCGTGATCAAGCCGGCCGAGAACACGCCGCTCACGCTGCTGCGGTTCGCGCAGCTGGTCGCCGAGGCCGAGATCTTCCCGCCCGGCGTCTTCAACGTCGTGACGGGCGACGGCGTCCCGGCCGGCGACGCGATCGTCAAGAACAAGGACGTCGGGCATCGTCTCGCTCACGGGGGAGAGCTCGACCGGCAAGCTGATCGCCAAGAACGCGGCCGACACGCTCAAGCGCGTCCACCTCGAGCTCGGCGGCAAGGCGCCGGTGATCGTGTTCGACGACGCGGACGTCGTCGGCCGCGGCCGAGTGGATCCAGATCGCGGGCTACTTCAACTCGGGGCAGGACTGCACCGCGGCGACCCGCGTGATCGCGGGCCCGAAGGTGTACGAGAACCTGGTGTCCGAGGTCGTCTCGAAGGTCTCGGAGATGAAGGTCGGCGACATCTTCGACGACGAGGCCGCGATGGGCTCGGTGGTCTCCGACGTGCAGCTCGACCGGATCCGCGGGCTTCGTCGACCGCGCGCGCGAGGGCGGCGCCACGATCAACATCGGCGGCGAGGTGATCGACCAGCCGGGCTCCTGGTACGCGCCCACGGTCGTGACCGACGTCGCGCCAGGACTCCGAGATCGTCCAGAACGAGGTGTTCGGTCCGGTCGTGACGGTGCAGCGGTTCTCGGACGAGGACACCGCGCTCGCGTGGGCGAACGGCGTCGACTACGGCCTCGCGGCCTCGGTCTGGACGCGGGACGTCGGCCGGGCGCTCCGGATGTCGCGCAAACTGCAGTTCGGCACGGTGTGGATCAACACGCACATCCCGCTCACGCCCGAGATGCCGCACGGCGGCTACAAGCAGAGCGGGTACGGCAAGGACATGTCGATCTACTCGATCGAGGAGTACACGAACCTCAAGCACGTGATGGCGTCGCTCGACTAGGCGCAGACAAGGCCCAAAGGAAGGAAGTGACCCGACGATGAGCGTTCGACCGTTCCTGGTGAACGGGGAGTGGCGGACCGGCGAGGGCACGTTCGAGGTCCACAGCCCCTACGACGACGCCGTGGTCGCCGAGATCGGCGTGCCGACCGCCGAGGACGTGGAGGAGGCGGTCGCGACGGCCGCCGAGACGTTCGAGGCGTCGCGGAACCTCCCCGTCCACGCCCGCGCGGACGCGCTCGACCACATCTCGCGCCGCCTGGGCGAGTCGATCGACCAGAACGCCGAGCTGATCGCCAAGGAGGGCGGCAAGCCGCTCAAGTGGGCGAAGGTGGAGGCGACCCGCGCGGTCTCGACGTTCCGCTGGGCCAGCGAGATCCTCCGGCGGGGCGACGACGAGCTGATCCGGCTGGACACCGAGGCCTCGCTCGGTTCGCGCGTGGGGCTGATCCGGCGGTTCCCCTACGGGCCCGTGCTCGGGATCACGCCGTTCAACTTCCCGCTGAACCTGGTGGCGCACAAGGTCGCGCCCTCGCTCGCGGTCGGCGCGCCGATCGTCGTCAAGCCGGCGTCGGCGACGCCGCTCGGGTCGCTCCGCCTCGCGGAGCTGTTCGACGAGACGGACCTGCCGCACGGGATGTTCCAGGTGCTGCCGGTCTCCTCGAAGGTGGCCGACGGGATGGCCCGGGACGAGCGGTTCCGCAAGATCTCCTTCACGGGCTCGAGCGACATCGGCTGGTACCTGAAGGGTCTGGACCCGAAGAAGCGCGTCACGCTCGAGCTCGGCGGGAACGCGGGCGTGATCGTGCATTCGGACGCGGACCTGGACCTGGCGGCGCAGCGGGTCGCGTTCGGCGGCTACTACCAGGCGGGGCAGAGCTGCATCAGCGTGCAGCGCGTGATGGTCCAGTCCGAGGTGTACGAGGACTTCGCGGCGCGGCTCGTGAAGCAGGTCGAGAGCCTGAAGGTGGGCGACCCGATGGACCCGACGGTCGACGTCGGCCCCGTGATCCAGAAGAGCGAGGTCGGGCGGATCGACGAGTGGGTGCAGGAGGCGGTCACGCAGGGCGCGACCGTGCTCACCGGTGGCAAGGCGCGAGGAGCCCTTCTACTACCCCACGCTGATCGGGGACGTCCGGCCCGAGATGAAGGTCTGCCGCGAGGAGATCTTCGGCCCGGTCGTGACGATCAGCCCGTACCAGACCTTCGAGGACGCGATCGCGGTCGTGAACGACTCGCGGTACGGGCTGCAGGCGGGCGTGTTCACCAACGACATCAACCGGGCGTTCCAGGCCCATCGCGACATCGACGTCGGCGGCGTGATCGTGAACGACGTCTCGGCGTTCCGAGCCGACCAGATGCCGTACGGCGGTTCGAAGGACTCCGGGTTCGGACGTGAGGGGCTCCGGTACGCGATGGAGGAGATGACCGAGCCGCGGATCATGGTCCTGTCGCACGTCCCGCTTTGAGCGTGGCCGGTTGAGCCGGATCGCGGTCCTCGGCGCGGGCGCGATGGGCAGCGCCGCCGCGATGCTGCTCGCCCGTCACGACGACGTCGACCTGCTGGTGCTCGACGTCGACGCGGGACGCGCGGCGCGGGTCGCGGAGCGGGCGGGCGCCGAGGGCCGAGGGTTCGACGCCCACGGCGGCGAGCTCGCGTCGGCCCTGAAGGGCGTCTCGGCCGTCGCCGCGTGCCTGCCCTACCGGTTGAACCTCGAGGTCATGGAGGCCGCGCTCGGCGCCGGGTGCCACTACGCGGACCTCGGGGGCCTGTACCACGTCACCCTCAAGCAGTGGGAGCTCGACCCTCGGTTCCGCGAGGCGGGCCTGTCCGCGGTGATGGGGATCGGGTCGGCCCCCGGCATCACCAACGTCCTCGCGCGTCTGGGCGCCGACCGGCTCGACGAGGGTTCGGTCCGGTCGATCGACCTGGTGAACGGGGCGATCGACCTGTCCGAGGGCGGCGGCGCGTTCGGCGTGCCCTACTCGGCCGAGACGATCCTGGACGAGTTCACCCTGCCGGCGGTCGTGTTCGAGGACGGCGAGCTGCGCGAGGTGGAGGCCGGGTCGGGCGTGATCGACTGGGCGTTCCCCGAGCCGATCGGCACGCAGCCCGCGATGTACACGTTGCACTCGGAGCCGGCCACGTTGCCGCGGACGATCCCCGGCGTGCGCGACGTGCGGTGGCGGCTCGCGCTGCCGCGGCCGGTCCACGAGGGGTTCGTCTTCCTCGTCCGGGCGGGGCTCGCGTCGCGCGACCCCGTGATGACCTCGAGCGGTCCGGTCGTCCCGCGCGAGGCGCTCGCGGCCGTCCTGAACCGGCTCTCGGCCGCCGACGGCGAGCCGTCGGACCGTGAGGTGATCGACGTGCGGGTCGTGGGCACCTCGGGCGGCGCCCCGGCGACGTACCGCTCGCTCGCGAGCTTCGAGCCGTCCCCCGAGGGTCTGTCGGCGGGTGCGTTCGGGACCGCGATCCCGATCGCGACCACCGTGCGCTGGCTGGCCGAGGGCCGGGTGCCGGCGGGTGTGCACCCGCCCGAGACGGCGTTCGACCCGGCGGCGTTCGTCGCGGATCTCGAGCGCGAGGGCGTCGGGTTCTCGGGCGAGCTGCTCGCCTGACGCGGCCGAGCCGTACCCTTGGTGTCGAGATGGGCACCCTCGCGCTGATCCTGCTCCCCGCGTGCGCGTTCGTGGCGGTGGTCGCGATCGTGCTGACCTATCGGCGGCAGCGGACCCTCGAGCCGGAGCGGCCGTGGTGGGGGATGCCGGGGCTGTGGATCGGGTTGTCGATGGCGTTCGTGCTCCTCGGGGTGTTCGCGTTCCCCCGGCTCCTCGGGTTCACGTTCGTGTTCTTCCCGTTCATCGTCATGCGCAGCGTCGGGCGGGGGCGCCGGGACCGGCGCGGCTAGTCCGCGCCGGACCCCCCGAACAGCACGCGTTCCGCGAACGACCCGACGGTCTCGGCGACCTCCTTCTCGCGGCGCCACAGGAAGTGGTCGGTGCCCGGCACGATCACTACCTCGGCGTTCGACATCGTCGCGCCGAGCGCCTCCAGCCGCGGACGCGGGCAGTAGACGTCGCCCTCGCCGGCGAGCAGGAGGGTGGGACGCGCGAAGCCCCGGAGCCCGGACCGTCCCGGCGTCGGCGGGATCTCGATGTCGGCGGGTTCGAGCGGCAGCCCGATGAGCGCGAGCGCGCCCACCCGCTCGTCGGTCAGGGCCTCGCGTAGCGCCACGTTCGCCCCGAACGACCACCCGCAGACGATCGTCGGGCCGTCGGCCTCCTCCCGGGCACGCCCGATCGCCGCCGCCACGTCCTTGACCTCGGTGTGACCGGCCCCGTAGGTGCCGGCGCTGCGCATCGTCCCCCGGAAGTTGAACGCGAGCACGACGGTTCCGCGTGACGCGAGCTCGTTGCGCAATGCCCACAGGATCGGGTGGTCCTTGCTCCCGCCATGACGCGGGTGCGCGTGGCAGATCACGGCCGAGCCGACCGCCGGCGTCTCGGGGTGCCGCAGCTCGCCCTCGAGGGACACGCCGTCCTCGGTCCCGAACCGCACGGGCTCCATGCGTGGGACGATGCCAGGCGTGACGTCGCGACGACAACCGAGCGGAACCGGCTTCGCCCTGCGCGACGCGCTGCCTTGGAAGGAGCTCTCCCCGATCGTGCGCGCCGCCGAGCCCGCGGGCTACACGGCGGTGTTCCTGCCCGAGATCACGGGCCGCGACGCGCTCCTGACGCTCGGGATGTTCGCGGGGGAGACGCGCCGCCTGCTCCTGGGGACCGGCGTGCTCCCCATCCGGTCCCGGACCCCGCTGTTGACCGCGATGGGCGCCGCCGCGGTGCAGGAGCGGTCGGATGGCCGCCTGATCCTCGGTCTGGGAACCGGCGACGTCGGGCCGGGCGCGCTCGACGAGCTCCGCGAGACCGTCGGGAGGGTTCGGCGCCTGCTCCGCGGCGAGGACCTCGAAGACGATGAGGACCGGCGCCGTCTCTCGCTGCCGCCCGGGCGCGAGGTGCCGATCTGGATCTCGGCGCTCGGGCCCAAGGCGATGCGGCTCGCCGGCGAGATCGCCGACGGCGTCATCCTCAACTGGTGTCCGCCGGAGCGGGTGCCGTTCGCACGCGCGCGTATCGCCGAGGGCGCCGAGGCGGCCGAGCGCGATCCGGCGCTCGGTCACGGTGGCGGTGTACGTGCGGGCGTGGGTCGGTTCTGACGAGACCGAAGCGATGTCCGCGCTCCGGGCGATGGCGGGTCGGTACGCGTCGTACCGGGCCTACCGGCGCCAGTTCGACGAGGTGGGTCTGGGGCCGCAGGCCGCGGTCGCCGGGCAGGCGCACCGTGCCGGGCGACCGGAGGACGTGCCCGAGGTGCTGGTCAGGGCCGTCTGCGTCGTGGGTGACGGGGCGCGGGACCGTCTCGAGGCGTTCCGCGAGGCGGGGGCCGACCTCCCGATCGTCTACCCGGTGGCGACCGCGGACCCCGCCGCCTCGATCCAGACCACGCTGCGGGCGCTCGCCCCGGGTTGAGATCCCACGCACGACTTGCGCACGAGCCCGAAGGCCGTAGACTAGGTTTACAAGGTCGGCACCGTGGAAACGGGGAAAACCGGGAAGCTCAGGGAACCGGAGCTCGGAGAAGGGACCAGGTCATGACCTACACGATCTGCGAATCGTGCATCGACATCAAGGACAAGGCCTGCGTCGACGAGTGCCCGGTCGACTGCATCTACGAGGGACCTCGGATGCTCTACATCCACCCGGACGAGTGCGTGGACTGCGGCGCGTGCGAGCCGGTGTGTCCGGTGACGGCGATCTTCTACGAAGACGACGTCCCGGCGGAGTGGAAGCAGTTCACCCCGATCAACGCCGAGTGGTTCAACGACACGATCAGCGGGATCGGGTCGCCGGGCGGAGCCGCCCAGGTCGGCCCGAGCAACGTGGACCATCCGGTGGTCGCCGCCTGGCCCGCCGTCGGCTGACCCAACGCGAGGCTCCCCGACGTTCGGCTGAGTCCTACCCCGCGGTCCCGACCTCGGCGGAGGTCCGAGGGCCATCGGCGAGGTAGACGCGGAACGACGCACCCCCCGCCGGGCTCGGTCTCGACCCAGGCGCGTCCGCCCATGAGCTCGGCGAACCGGGCCACGAGCGCGAGGCCGACCCCGACGCCCGGGGCGTGCTCGGGGGCGCCCGGCCCCTGACGGAAGGGTTCGAACACGGCTTCGCGCATCCCCTCGGCGATCCCGGGCCCCTCGTCGTCGACGACGATCGTCACGCCGCCGTCCTCCGGCCGGACCCGCACCCAGACCGTCGAACCCTCCGGCGTGTACCGCGACGCGTTCGCGAGCAGGTTCTCGACGATCCGCTCGACCTTCGCGCGCGTCGACGTTCGCGTTCACCGGCTGCAGATCCAGGCGCACCCGACCCGCGGCGGCGAGGTCCGATTCGGCGACCACCCGCCCGACGAGCTCGCTCACCTCCGTCGGGTGCAGCTTGGGCTCGACGATGCCCCGCGCGAGGCGGTCCAGATCCAAGAGGTCGGTGACCAGCCGGTCGAGCTTGCGCGCGTTCGTGGCGATCCGGGACGCGAGCTCGTGGATCTCCTCCGACTCGAGACCGATGTCGCCGCGTTCGAGCGTGATCGCGAGGCCGAGGATCGCGGCGAGCGGGGTCCGCAGGTCGTGGGAGACCGCCTGCAGGAAGGTGTTCTTCATCTCGTCGACGGCCCGGAGTCGCTGCGTGGCGTCGCGTTCGACGGTGAGGGCCCGCGCGACCTTCTGCTCGGCCTCCTTGCGTTCGGTGATGTCCAGCATGAAGCCCTGCCAGTAGCGACGATCCTCGGACTCGATCAGCGTCGCGACGTCTTGGACCCAGACCGTCCGGCCGTCCCGGTGGAGCATCCGGTACTCGAGCGAGAAGTCGTCGCCGCTCACGTTGGTGTCGCGATCGGCCCCACGAACCCGTTCCCGGTCGTCCGGGTGGATCAGCCGCGTCCACAGGGCGGGGTCGGCCTGGACCTCCTCGGCGGTGTAGCCGATCAGAGCCTCGTTGGCGGGGGACAGGTACGTGGTCACCGACTCGCCGGTGGCCGGGTCGATCTCCTGCACGTAGATCAGGAGCGGGCTGCGTTCGACGAGCAGCCGGTAGCGCTCCTCGGTCTCGGCGAGGCGGTTCTCGGCTTCCTTGCGTTCGGTGATGTCGAGCATGAACCCTTGCCAGAAGCCCGAGCCGTCGGGCCGCCGGACGAGCGTGGACTCGTCGTGGATCCAGAGGTAGGTGCCGTCGGCCTTGAGGAAGCGGTACTCCGCGACGAAGGGCAACCCCGTACGGTTGGTTTCCTGGTCGACCGCGAGGACGCGTTCCCGGTCGTCCGGGATGCACCCGGTCGCTCCAGAACCGAGGCGTCCAGGTCCATTCCTCCGGCGAGTAGCCGAAGACCTCGGTGACCTGCGGGCTGATGTAGAAGTCCTCGGGCGTGGCCACGAGCGCCTCGCGGTAGGTCACGGCCGGCAGGTGCTCGACGAGGGCTCGGAACTGCTCCTCGGCCTCCCGCAGGCGCGCCTCGGCCATCTTGGCCTCGGTGATGTCGACCATCACGCCCTGCCACATCTTGGGTTCGCCGCGTTCGTCGTTGATCAGTACGGACTCGTCCCGGAACCAGACCACGCGGCCGTCCGAGGCGATCATCCGGTACTCCTGCCGGTACGGCTCGCCCGAGCGGTTCGTGCGCTCGCTCTCGCGCACGACGGCGTCGCGATCGTCCGGGTGCACGATCCCGGCCCAGAACCCCGGGATCTCCGCCCAGTCGCGCGCCGAGTAGCCCGAGGATGCGTTCCACCTGGGGGCTCACGTACAGGACCGAGCCACTCACGTCGTACCCCTTGGAGATGTGTTCCTGGTACGTGATCGCCGGCGTGGTCTCCACGATCGACCGGTAGGTGGCCTCGGCCTCGCGGAGCTTGGCCTCCGCTCGCTCGCGGTCGATCGCCGCCGCGAGGGTCCCGCCCGCGGCTCGCAGGACGTCGATCTCGACCTGCGGCCACTCCCGTTCGTTCACGCAGTCGTCGAACCCGATGTACCCCCACCAGGTGCCCGAGACCACGACGGGGACGAGCAGCACCGAACGGATCCCGTGGGGCTCGAGCCGGCGGCGTTCGGAAGGCGGGAATGCCCGCACGGGTCCCCCGACGACCTCCCCGCGGGAGAGGATCTCCACCCACCGTTCGAGGTCCTCGAACCCGAGCTCGTCGCCGACCTGGAACGAGCTCGCGACGCCGGGCGCCAGCCAGAACGATCGCAGGACGGTCGTCGGCGGCTCGCCGGTCCGGTTTTCGAGCACGTAGGCGCGCGAGACGCCGACGGCCTCGCCCAGCCGCCCGAGGATCTCGTCGATGCTCTGGACCCACGAGGGTTGTTCGAGGAACCGCTGAGCGGCGAAGGCCAGCGCCTCGAGCATCTCGTCGCGCCGGACCGCGGCCTCCGATGACGCCTTCGCCGTGTCCATCCCTCAGAGCCTCCGGGCCTGTGGGGCCTCCCGGGCGTGCCGGGTCGCCGTCGCCTGTTCCGATTATCGGTCGCGCAACCGCTCGGCGTTGAGGAACCGCCGAACAGGGTGCCTACGTGCTCTCGAGGCGGTCGGGGCGGGGATCTCGCCCGGGGCACCCCAGGGGGTTTCGCCCCAACGAGCCCTCGACTTCGCGGCCAGCTTCGACATCAGCGAGATCGCGGCGGGGTCCTCCGACCCCGGTCGCCACTCGACGACGCCGTCCGCTACGGCGCGATCCCACAGGTCGCGGCCTTTGTCGGTGCGGATGATCGTCAGCGTCCAGCCGTCGCTCTGCCCGAGCCCGCCGAACGAGATGTCCGCGTGCTCGGCCGCGAAGTCCGGGCACCGCAGGCAGCCCGGGCGTGTGAACTCGTGGGCCTGCTTCAGCGAGTAGGTGACCTCCTCGCCGTCCTGCGTATAGAAGAGCAGCTTGCCCTTCACGTTCACCCGGACGAGGTCGTCGAGCTCGAGCCCCAGCCGGTTCTGCGCGATCTCGACCATCAGGCCGTCGTACGTGAAGCTCTTCGAGCACAGGAGTCCGAACGTCCAGTTGATCTTCTTCGCCCACTTGTTGACCCGTCGGGCCGCCATCGAGCCCGTCACGCTCGCCTGGCACGACATCCCGACGAGCGCCACCTTCGAGAGCCCCATCTCGGCGGCCTTGATGAGGGCGAGCGGGTTCGCCGAATAGGTGTAGCGGGACCCGGCCGTCGCGAGCACCCCCTCCGCGTCGGTGACGACCGTGGGCTCGGCGTCCCACTCCCGTTCGTCCGAGAGCTTCGAGGTGAGGGCGCCGTCGATCTCGCCCGTACGCAGACCCCAGATCAGCAGCGCCGACACGACACCGCCGTCCTGGCCGTGCATAAGCGCCTCGGGCAGCGTGCCGCGCGCCAGGACGATGTCCTGGTACTGGCCGATCACCTCCTCCGGCTTGCGGGTCTGGCCGAACAGGAGCTGGTCGATCTCGGACTCCCATTCTCGGAAGCGGGGGCACGCCAGGGTGCAGAGCGAGCATCCTCGGTCGCCGTGGGCGCACGCGTCCGGACCGTCCTCCTGGAGCTGGACGGGGACGTCGTCCTCGTAGCCGAGGACGTGGAACGGACACGCCACGATGCACGCGGTGCATCCGGTGCACAGCCCCGTGAGGACGACCTCGTTGTAGAGGTCGCGCCACTGGGTCTTGTCGGCGCTGCTCGGCATCCGACCGAAGTATAGGAGCAGACGTCCGAGAGCCCGGTCGATAGGCCCGGCCACCTTTCGGGGCGGTGTGGGCTAGGCTGGCCGACGGACGTCGAGGACGGAGGTGGAGGATGACGAAGGCGAAGTGGGTCCGGCTGGTGGCCGGGCTCTTCGTGCTCTCGCTCGTCGTGGCCGCGTGCAGCAGCGACGACGACGGCGGCGGCACGACCGCGACGACCGGGGGCGCGACCGGCAGCACCGCGGCGACCGGTTCGACCGGCGGCGGCGGCGGCGGGACGACCATCACGATCGCCGGGTTCGCGTTCGATCCGGACACGATCACCGTGTCCGGCCCGACCGAGGTCACGGTCACGAACGAGGACAGCGCGACCCATACGTTCACGCTCGACGACGGCAGCGTGGACGAGACGGTCGAGCCCGGCGCGACGGTGACCGTGACGGTCGACGTGTCCGCGGCCACCGGCTTCCACTGCAACATCCATCCGCAGATGACGGGACAGATCGAGGTCTCGTAGCGGGCGGACCCGCGTCAGACGGAGTTCAAACCGAGAACGAGTCGCCGCAGGCGCACTCGTGCGTGGCGCGGGGGTTCAGCATCTTGAGGCCGCCACCGAGGAGCGCGTCGTTGAACTCGAGGGTCGAACCCTCGACGATCGGCGCGCTCCGGCGGTCCACCAGCACCCGAACGCCATCCGCCGCAGGGATCACGTGGTCCTCCCCTTCGGGGGCGTCCGCGAAGGAGAGCTCGTAGGAGAAGCCGGAGCACCCACCGGCGACCACCCGGACGCGGAGCACCGGGTCGGTCCGTCCCTCCTTGGCGGCGAGCTGCCGGATCTTGCCGGCGGCCCGATCTGTCACCGTGATCACCGTGGCGGTCTGTTCCATGACCTCCAGGATACCCCGCGCTCGGGTCACGGACGCTCGGCGAGGCCAAGGAAGGCGCCCTTCACGCTCTCGGACAGCGTGGGGTATGCGTGGATCGCATCCCCGACCGCCGACGTGGGTACACGGCCGGACATCGCCGCGACGACCTCGTGGATCATGGCCCCGGCCTCCTCACCCACGATGTGACCCCCGAGGAGCTCGCCCGAGCGCGCGTCGGCCACCAGCTTCACCAGCCCGAACGCGCTCCCGTCGATGTCCGAACGCTCGTTGTCGGCGAACCTGCTGACCGCGGTGCGGACCTCGCGGCCGGCGTCGCGCGCGGCGCGCTCGGTCAGCCCGACGCTCGCGACCTCCGGATCGCAGAACGTGACGCGCGGGACCACGCGGTAGTCGCGCGCGCGCGGCGTGCCGAGGATGTCGTCGATCACGATCTCGGCCTCGTACGAGCCGACGTGGGTGAACAGGAGCTCCCCGGTCGCGTCGCCCGCCGCCCACACGTTCGGGGCCGTGGTGCGCAGGGTCTCGGACAGCACCGGCCGCCCGCGATCGTCGAGCTCCATGCCGACCGCATCGAGGTCGTGGCCGTCGAACACCGGCCGCCGACCCGCGGCGACCAGGAGCGCCTCGGTCTGCAGGGTCGTTCCACCGGCGAGCGAGATCGTCCATCCGCGGCCGTCGTGCTCGGCCCGTTCGATCGTGCTCGCCGGCAGGAGCCGGATCCCCTCCTCCTCGAACGCGGGAGCGAGCGCCGCGGCGGTGTCCTCGTCCTCGTGGGGCAGGATCTGCGGGAGCACCTCGATCGCGGTGACCGCCGTGCCGAACCGCGCGTAGATCTGCGCGAACTCGATGCCGATCGCGCCGGTGCCGATCACCGCGAGTGAGGCCGGCGGGGCGTCCGGTCCCCAGATCGCCTCCCGGTTCGTCCAGTACGGCCCGTCGGCCAGTCCCGGGATCGGCGGCAGGGCGGTCTCGGTGCCGGTGGTGAAGACGATCCGGTCGGCCTCGAGCTCCGTCCCGTCCTCGAGCTCGATCCGGCGCTCGGCGGCCAGGTGCGCCTGCTGGAGGAACACCGAGATCCCCACGTCCTCGAACGGCCTCGCGCCCTCGCCGGAGCTGGCGTCGATCACCTCGTGGGCTCGGCGCTGGATCGCCGGCAGGTCGACCTCGACCGAGGGGATGCGCAGGCCGAACCTCGAGGCGTCCCTCGCGAGCCGGGCGATCTTGGCGCTCCGGAGCATCACCTTGGTCGGGATGCAGCCGTAGTGGCTGCATTCGCCGCCGAGCTTGTCGCGCTCGGCGATCGCGACGCGGAGGTCCGACCGCTGCGCGATCTGGAAGGCGAGCTCGGAACCGGTCCCGCCGCCGCCGATCACGAAGACGTCGAACCGCTCCATCACGAACCGTCGAGGAACCGCGTGAACACCCGCGCATAGATGCGTGCCGCGGCCACGAGCTGGGCGATCTCGACCGACTCGTTCGCGGTGTGGGCCACACCGAGGGAGCCCGGTCCGAGGATGATCGTCGGGATGCTCCGCTCGTTCAGGTAGAAGCGTGCGTCGGTGATGCCGGTGAACCCCGTGTCGAGCGGCGCGCGTCCGGTCTCCTCCCGCACGGCGGTCCGGCAGAGATCCGCGATCGCCGGGTCCCCGCTGACCTCGGCCGCGTCGGTCCACTGCCTGAGCGCGAACGACAGGTCGACGTCCGGGTGCTCGGTCCGGATCGCGTCCGCGAGCCGGTCGAACGGCTCGAGCACCTCCTCGGGCTCCGTTTCGCCCGGGATGATCCGGCGGTCGATCTCAACGACGCAGCGGTCGGCCACGACGTTGGGGGCGCTGCCGCCCTGGATGATCGCCGCGTTCACCGTCGGTCGCCCGACGAGCGGATGCTCGAGGTCGGGCAGGACCTCCTCGATCCGGAGCAGGAACCGCGCCATCGAGGTGATCGCGCTCACGCCGAGCTGCGGGGTGGAGCCGTGCGCGGCCTTGCCGCGAGCGGTGGCGGTGATCCACGCGCCGCCGCGTTCGGCCAGGGCCAGGTTCAGGTCCGTCGCCTCGCCGACGATGGCCGCGTCCTGATCGAGGTAGCCGCGTTCGAACAGGACCTTGGTCCCGTGCAGGCCGGCGAGCTCCTCGTCGGCCGCGAGGTGGAGATCGAGCCGACCCGCGAGCTCGACGCCCGAGCGACGGATCGCCGAGACCGCGGCCAGCGCGCTCGCGATGCCGCCCTTCATGTCCGCCGCGCCCCGACCGATCAGCGCGCCGTCGACGACCTCTGCGCCGAACGGTGGATGCCGCCACGCCGAGGGGTCGCCGGCCGGGACGACGTCGAGGTGGCCGTTCCACGCGAGCGCCGGCCGGTCGCCGTTCCCGAACCGCGCGACGACGCTCGGGCGTCCCTCGTCGCCGCGGACGATCTCGGGCTTCCCGCCGAACTCCTCGAGGATCTCCACCGCGACGGCGGCGACGGCGTCCTCGGTGCCGCCCGGGTTCTCGCTCGGCGTGGTGATGAGCCTGCGCGCGAACCCCAGGACCTCGTCCGGGTCCACCCGCTCGACGACGGCGGAGACCGCCTCACTTACCATGGCGGCGAATGTACCGGAGCGACGTGCGCACGCGCCTCGAGGGCAGCCTTGACCGAAGCCCCTCACCCACGGCGGGCCCCGGCGACCGTCTGGCCGCGGTGCTGCTCCCGCTGGTCGAGGATCGCCTGGTCCTCACGCGCCGGACCGAACACCTGTCGCGCCACCCGGGCGAGATCTCGTTCCCCGGCGGTCTCGCGCACGACGAGGACACGGACCTCGCAGCGACGGCCCTGCGCGAGACGCAGGAGGAGCTCGGGCTCGCGCCGGAGGAGGTCGAGGTGCTCGGGGCGCTCGCGCCGGTCCACACGTTCGTGTCCGCGATCCTGATCGTGCCGTTCGTCGGGATGGTCTCGGGAGACCCGGTGTTCGAGCCCAGCGAGGCCGAGATCGCGGAGGTCCTCGCCTACCCGCTCGACGAGCTCACCGCGGCGGAGACCACGGTGGAGTGGCCGAAGGACGGGCACGTCTACCGCGGGTTCGCGTACCCGATGCGCGACGGGAACACGGTCTGGGGTGCCACGGCCGGGATCCTGCACCAGCTGCTCGAACGGCTCGGGAGCCGAGCGTGACGGGCGACGACGGCACGTACGTGCCGAGCGACCAGGAGCTCCGTTCGATCCTGGGTGACGCACGGACGATCGCCGTGGTCGGACTGTCCTCGAACCCCGAGCGCCCGTCGTACGAGGTCGCCGAGTTCCTGCAGTCGAAGGGCTACCGGATCGTGCCGGTCAACCCGAACGCGACCGAGGTGCTCGGCGAGCCCGCCTATACGTCGCTGCTCGAGGTCCCCGGGGAGATCGCGATCGACGTCGTCGACGTGTTCCGCCGGGCGGAGCACACGCCCGAGGTCGCCGAGCAGGCGGTGGCGCGCGGCGCGAAGGTGCTCTGGCTGCAGGAGGGCATCGCGAACGACGATGCGCGCCGGATCGGCGAGGACGCCGGCATGACGGTCGTCATGGGCGTGTGCATCAAGAAACAGGAACAGAGACTCGAGAGAGGATCCTGAATGCAGAAGTGGGAGTACTTCGTGGCGCCGCTGCTCGAACACAACCCCGGCGAGATCCTCAACACGTTCGGGGACGACGGGTGGGAGCTCGTGTCGGTGGCGCAGATCCAGAACCCGATGGGCGGTCAGTCGACCGTCGCCTACATGAAGCGCCCGAAGGCCTAGCGTCGGAGCAGGCGGCTCCGCATCAGGAGCAGGCCGCCGATCAGCACGCCGGCGATGAGGATCCCGCCGATCGTCACGACCCCGCCCTGGGGCTCCTCCTCCTTCGGCCGCACGGACGGCGACGGGGAGACGCTGTCGATCTGGCCCGACCGCCCGTGGAGCGCGCTCGAGGCCGTCTCGCGCGCGGAAGCGATGGACACGGCGAGGCCGATCGGGTGCCGCACCTCGCGCGCGAGTGCGATCGACGGGACGAGCGCGAGGACGAGGACGACCAGGGGCAGCAGCTTGCGGATCACGTCCCGAGTGTAGGTGGGACGTTCGGCTAGGGTGGCGGATGCTCCGGCTCGACCACGTCGTGTTCGCCGTCTCCGATCTGGACGAGGCGGCGGTCCGGTTCCGCGAGAGGTTCGGGCTGGACTCGACCGAGGGCGGGCGGCACGAGCGCTGGGGGACCGCGAACCGGATCGTGCCGCTCGGCGACCAGTACCTGGAGCTGGTGGCCGCGGTGGACGAGACCAGGGCGAGCGCGGACCGGGTTCGGGCGCGGTGTGCTCGAGCGCGCCCCGATCGGCGGGGGGTGGTTCACGGTCGCGGCAACCGCCGAGGACATCGACGCGGTCGCCGCGCGGCTCGGGCTGGAGACGTCGGCACCGGGTCGCGGACGCGACCGGACGGCGAGGTCGCTGCGTTGGCGGATGGCCGGGCTCGACGATCCGAGGCGCGAGCCATGGATGCCGTTCTTCCTCGCCTGGGACATCCCGGTGGAGCTGCATCCGGGTCGCGCTCGGGCCGGCCACGGGATCCGGGCGGAGGGGATCGCGTGGGTCGAGGCCGGCGGCGACGCCGAGCGCCTCCGCGAGTGGCTCGGCGGCGAGGAGCTGCCGATCCGGGTGATCGAGGGCGAGCCGGGCCTCCGGCGGGTCGGCGTCGCGACCTCTGATCGGGAGATCGTGATCGAGTAGGCGAGGGCCTCGCGCGGACGCGCGAGGCCCTCGCCTCGAAGCGCGAGCGTTCAGCTCACCGGCTCGAAGAAGTGCTTCTCCATGTAGTGTTCGACCTTCTTACCGAGCACGGCTCCCTGGACGTCCGCGGTGCGGAAGTGGATGCCGCTCCACACCCGGGCGTCGATGACCTCCTTGAGCGCGAGCGAGAAGCGATCGAAGGTCCTGCCCGGACACGGCGCGGGAAGGCACTTGTTGCTGATCGCCGTGAAGGGGACCTTGTCGGTTCCGAAGAACTCCTTCAGCGTGTTCACGACCGCGCTGCTGATGCAGGCGTGGCCCGACGGGTGATCGGGGAACCCCGGAGTGACCAGGGGGGCGCCCGAAACCGCGACGGTCGGGTCGAAGAGCGGAACCCATGACGCGTCAGGCTTCGTGGCCTTGTTCCCGTCGTTCGCCGCCTCCCGGATCGCCGTGATCGGCCTCCAGAAGCTGTGGTAGGCCTTGTCGTTCCAGCATCCGATGGAGGCGTCGGCCCCAGCGAGGTTGGTCATCGCGAACAGGCGAGCGCTGTCCACGATGTCCAGCCCTTTGCCGAGCGCGAGCGAGCGGTAGACCCGGTTCCAGATCGCGATCCCGTTGTCCTGCCAGAAGATGGACGCCGCCGTCTGATCCGCGGTGCGCTTGGTGCTCGTCAGAGAGCCGACCTCCTTGACCTCGTTGAAGTCGGCCGTGTAGTGGGCGCTCGTGAGCGCGTTCGGGCCGTCGGTCCGCAGCATGTCGACGTTCGGGACCAGGAACGGCCGAACGAAGCCGACCCAGGGCGTTGGGTCGCGGGCCACGATCCCGGCCGGACCTGCCGGAGGAGCGAGCCGCCACTGGCCGGGATCGGTGCCCTCGGCGAACGTGAAGCTTCCGAAACGGCCGTCGTTCTGCCGGTCGGTGAGCATCGCGGCCGCGGCGGCCTCGCCGACCTCGATCCCGCCATCCTTGGCGGGCCCGTCCGGTACCACCGCCAGCGAGGCGTCGTAGAGCGGCTGGAGCGTCGACAGCTGCCCGGGCACCAGCCCCGTCAGCGGGGGCGTGTTGGCGGGGAAGCCGACGAGCACGCGGAACGCGGCGGTCGCCGCCGCCGCCTCCTTCGAGTCGCCCGGATCCGCCGGCGGCGCGACGAGGTACGGCTGGTAGCCGCCGTCGATCGCGTTCACGGCGTCGTAGACCGCGCCCTGCACCATCGCCAGGCTGAGCACGCCGGCCTGAGGGGCCTGCCCGGCGCCCGCCGGGGCCGCCGCCAGGATCGCGGTGGAGGCGATCGCGTTCCAACGGATCGCCTCGTTCTCGGTGGTCTGTCCCCGCGCGGACGGTGTGACCCCCGCGACGCCGATCAACGTCGCGGACACGAAGCACACGAGCAGCACCGCCGTCGGCGGCATCGCCCTGCGCAACACGTGCGTGCGCTGCATGATCCCTCCCTTCTCGCCGCTCGCGTGAGCGACGATCGTCACCGAGCGAGGCTAGGAGGGGCGTTGCGCCGGAACTACGGTGGCCCCCGGGCAACTTCGCGAGGTGCTCCCCCCCGTGCCAGCACGGTGCTGCCGCTTGACGCGAGCGGGGCCGATAGCGGTCAATTGCCGGTGATCGATGCGGAGGGGGTCGATCGCCCTGGGGGATCGGCAAGCCGACGATATGCGAGCGCTCGATGGGTTGCGTGTCGAGTCCGACGACCTGCGTGCCTCGCGCAAGCGACTCGCCCTGGCCGCCGACGCCGAGCGCCGCGGCCTCGAGCGTTCGTTGCACGACGGCGTGCAACAGCAACTGGTGGGGCTCGCCGCCAACCTCGAACTCGCGGCGGGTTCGGTGGACGCCGACCCTGCGGCCGCGAAGGAGCTGTTCGCGGAGATGGCCCGCGACATCCGGGACGCGATGGATCAGACGCGCAAGCTCGCGGACCGGATCTATCCCCCGCAGCTCGAGGTGGGGGGCCTGGTTGTGGCGCTGCGTTCGGCGGCGGCGGATGCGAACGTCCCTGCGCGGATCGAGATCGCACGCGACCAGACCTATCCGCCCGAGGTCGCGGGGGCGATGTACTTCTGCTGCCGCGACCTGCTCGAGAACGTCTCGGCCGGCTCGACGGTGGCGATCACGGCTCGGAGCGAGGGGGAGCGCTCGCGTTCGACATCGTCGTGGACGGCGACCTCCACGCGGACCGCTCCCTTCTCGGCGATCGCATCGAGGCTCTCGGAGGCCGATGCGCGATCGAGTCGGAGTCCGGTCACCGGACGCGGGTGATCGGCTCGTTGCCGCTCTCGGGATGAGGCTAGTCGCTCTCCCCGAGGTACAGGATCACGGCCTTGACGCGCTTGTGGACGGATGTCTCCCAGGACAGGCCGAGCTTGAGGAAGATCGAGTGGATCACACTCTCGACCGATCGCTCGGCGAGGAAGAGGGATTCGCCGATCGCCGCGTTGCTCTTTCCCGCCGCCATCTCGCGCAGGACGTCTCGCTCGCGCGGCGTCAGCTGGTCGAGCCGCGACTCCTCGCCCCGGGCGTTCTCGGCGACCAACGCCTCGACGACCTTCGGGTCGATCACCGAGCCGCCCTCCGCGACGGTACGGATGGCCGACACGAGCTGCTCGACGTCCTGGACGCGCTCCTTCAGGAGGTAGGAGCGACCGGCGCTGCCGCCCTCGAGCAGGGCCAGGGCGAAGCTGGGAGTGGCGTACTGGCTGAGCACGACGACGCCCACGTCGGGATGCGTCTCACGCAATCGCTTCGGCCGCCTGGATGCCCTCGTCGGTGTTGCTGGGCGGCATGCGGATGTCCGTGAGGACCACGTTGGGTTTCTCGGCGTCGACCGCCGCGAGCAGGGAGTCCAGGTCGCCGCACGCCGCCGCGACCTCGACCTCGTGCTGCGTCTCGAGCAGCCGCCGAATGCCCTCGCGGACGATCGGGTGATCCTCGGCGAGGACGACCCGGATCGACATGCCCGGAGGATACGCCGGTGCCCGTTGCCCTGATCATCGACGACAGCGATGCCAACCGGAAGCTCGCTCGGGTGGTGCTTCGCGCGGACGGATTCGAGACGCTCGAGGCGGCAACGGGCGCCGAGGCGATCGCGCTCGCGATCGAGCACGTACCCGATGTCATCCTGATGGATCTCCGCCTGCCGGACATAGACGGCGCACAGGCGGCGCGGCGTCTCGGTGAGAACGAGCGAACGTCTCGGATCCCGGTGGTCGCGATGAGCGTGATGCCGCTGGAGGAAACGGCGAATGGCTCGAGGCCGCCGGCTTCGCAGGGTGGCTCGCAAAGCCGATCCGCGTCGGCACGTTCCCGGAACAGGTGCGTTTCTATTGCGCCGGAGGGTAACCGGAGCCACGGGCCGGGATGCCGTGCTACCACGGTAGGCACGGAGAGCGCTCTCTAGCGTCTGCCTCTAGACGGATGCTTGCTGCGGTGGAAGCATCCTCGGCACCGACAAGCCAAGGGCGAGCCTGAGCGGAGGGAGACTCAATGCGGAAGCTCATGATCGCCGGTGCGCGATCGGGGTCATGGTCGTCTGCCTTGCTGCATGCACGAGCTCGGGTACGAGTTCCGCGACGGAGCGGGCCCAGCAGCGAAGGCCGACATGTGGGAGATCGACCAGATCGAGAAGGACTTCCACAAGTCCACGACGACGAAGGACATCGACCTGATGTTGAGCCTGTGGGCCCCGAACGCCACCCTGACCGCGGGTCCCGGGCAGACCGCGGCCGGACATCGATGAGATCCGGTCGTTCTGGCTCGAGAAGTCGGCCGCGTTCATGCCGGTGACGCACTGGGTCTCGGACCACCCCGCGTACAAGCTCGAGATCACCCTCGACCGGGGACCGGGGCACCCTGCACTTCGAGTGCCACTACGTCGACTACGACACCGAGAAGTTGGCGCTGGTCACGGTCGCAGACCTGGACGTTGCGCGGATCGACGGACGCTGGCTGATCACCAACTTCGTTGCGGGATCGACCACACTGGCCCCCTGAGACCTTGTCCGACGCAGGTGCAGAGAAACGGGGGGGCCCGGCCGTCGCCGAGAACCGGCGGCCGCTGAGCCGAGGCGACGATCCGCTCGTCCGCGCCGTCGGCCGCCTTCCGGCCAAGGTCTCGACGAAGCTGCTCATCGCGTTCGTGGGAACCTCCCTGCTGCTCGTCGCGGTCGGGCTGCTCGGCCAGCGCGTGCTCGGCCAATCGAACGATCGGGTGAGGAGCCTCGGGGCGCTCCAGGAACGCGCCTTCGCCTACGGCAACTGCAGCGCGATGCCTGGAACGTTCGGGCCCTCCTCTCCCAGAACTCCAGGGACGACGATTTCTACGCGGTGTGGCCCGGGGCGAGCCCGGGCGCACCAGCGGACCCCGTCGCCGTGGACAAGGCGGACGCGACGCCGGTCGCCGCGGTCGCGATGGCGAACGCCGATCGGCTCGGCTTCGCGCCTCCTGCCGAGGACGCGAACGCGCTCCGCTCGATCCGCGAGGTGAGCCTCTCGACCTGATCGATCGCCGATGGTCGAGCTGACGAGAAGATCGTGAACGAGTTCGCCGGCGTGAGCAGGCGAGGGGCCTGGCTGCTGACCTCAGCCAGCGGGTGGAGCTCGACGAATGGCCACGACGGCGAAGACCGAGCGACCTGATCGCCCGGAACGCGAGCTCCTTCCAGAACTCGCGGAACCTGGTCATCGGCGTCGCGGTCGGCGCGATCGTCCTCGCGCTCTTGCTCGGGTTCGTCCTCGCGTGGTCGGTGGTCGGTCCGATCCAGCGGATCGACGCTCGGCTGGCCGGGATCGCGTCGGGCGACTTCTCGGGGCACGTGGACGTCGAGAACCGCGACGAGCTGGGGGGGCTGGCCGCCAACGTCAACCGGATGAACGACGAGCTCCGGCGGCTGTACACGCAGCTCGAGGAGACCAGTCGGCACAAGTCGGAGTTCCTGGCCAGCATGTCGCACGAGCTGCGGACGCCGCTGAACGCGATCATCGGCTTCTCGGAGGTGCTGCGCGAGGAGATGTTCGGCCCGGTGAACGAGAAGCAGGCCGAGTATCTGGACGACATCATCTCGTCGGGGAACCATCTCCTCTCGCTGATCAACGACGTCCTGGATCTGTCCAAGGTCGAGGCCGGGCAGGTCGAGCTGGAGGTCGGGCCGTTCTCGCTGCGCGAGGCGCTCGAGCGCGGCGTCGTGATGGTGCGCGAGCAGGCCACCGAGGAGGGGGTCCAGGTCGAGCTGTCGGCGGTACCGGAGGTCGACGTCGTCGAGGGCGACGAGCGGCGGATCAAGCAGGTCATCTTCAACCTGCTCTCCAACGCCGTGAAGTTCACACCGACAGGCGGGGAGGTCGACGTGAGCGCGATACGGGTCAACGGCGAGGTGAGGGTGTCCGTCGCCGACACCGGTCCGGGCATCGCCTCCGGGGATCACGAGCGGATCTTCGAGGAGTTCCAGCAGACCGACGCCGGGCTCGAGCAGCTCGAGGGGACCGGGCTCGGACTCGCGCTCTCGAAACGGCTCGTCGAACTCCACGGTGGACGGATCTGGCTCGAGAGCGAGCTCGGGAAGGGAAGCACCTTCGTCTTCACGCTGCCCGCGAGAGCGGTATCGCCATGACCGGTGAGCGGATCCTCGTGGTCGAGGACAACGAGAAGAACATGAAGCTGTTCCGCGACGTCCTGAGCGCGACGGGATATCGAACGCTCGAGGCCACGACCGGCGGCGAGGCTGTCGAGCTGGCGACGGAACACGCGCCCGATCTCGTGCTCATGGATATCCAGATGCCTGGCGTCGACGGCGTCGAGGCTCTTCGCCGGCTGCGTGCCGACGAGCGCACGGCCGCCATCCCGGTGCTCGCGGTGACCGCGCAGGCGATGCAGGGAGACCGCGAGCACTTCCTGGCGGAGGGCTTCGACGGATACCTCTCGAAGCCGGTGAACGTCCGCGAGCTCATCGGCACCGTCCGGCGAGCACTGCGACGGACGTGCCGGATGACCGGCGACGCCAGGATCCTCGTCGTGGACGACGTGCCCCAGAACGTGCGGCTGCTCGAGGCCATCCTCGAACCGCGGGGCTACGACGTCGTCTCTGCCGGCGACGGCGTGGTCGCCCTCGAGCTCGTGGAGTCCGCGAAGCCCGATCTCGTGCTCCTCGACGTCATGATGCCGCAGCTGGACGGCTATGCCGTCTGCCGGCGACTCCGCGAGCGCGACGAGACCGCCGTCCTGCCGGTGATCATCGTCACA
Source organism: uncultured Actinomycetes bacterium (assembly GCA_963744515.1). Classification (GTDB taxonomy): domain Bacteria; phylum Actinomycetota; class UBA4738; order UBA4738; family HRBIN12; genus DASSJM01. The sequence goes on from CAVUTN010000006.1 coordinate 39,871, forward strand.
TCGAGCGGGACGGAGAGGACCAAGGCGATCCAGGCCGGTGCGGACGATCTCATCGAGAAGCCGTTCAGCCACGACGAGCTGCTGATCCGAGTCCGTTCCCTCCTTCGGATCAAGCGGTACCAGGACACGATCAAGGCGCAGGCCGCGGAGCTCCTCGAGCTGAATCGAACGCTCGAGGAGCGCGTGCGGGAACAGGTCCTGGAGCTCGAGCGGTTGCGGAAGCTGCGGCGGTTCCTCTCACCGCAACTCGCCGACGCCATCGTCTCATCGGGTGACGACTCGATCCTGCGCAGCCACCGTCGGAAGGTCGCGATGTTTTTCGCCGACCTCCGCGGATGGACGGGCTTCGTCGACGCCGTCGAACCGGAGGAGCTGATGCAGGTTCTTGGCGAGTTCCACGCGACGATCGGTGAACTCGTGCGGGAGTTCGATGCAACGGTCGGCTTCCTCGAGGGCGATGGGGTCCAGCTCTTCTTCAACGACCCCAAGGAGGTTCCCGACGCCGCTATGCGTGCGGTGCGATTGGGTTGCGCGCTCCGCGAGCGGATGGTGGAGCTGACGACGCGGTGGCGGAAGCGAGGATACGAGCTCGACTTCGGCGCCGGGATCGCGCTGGGTTACGCGACCTGTGGCGAGGTCGGTTTCGAGGGCCGCTCGGACTATGCGGCGATCGGCACGGTGACGAACCTCGCAGCCCGGCTCGCCGATGAAGCGTCCGCCGGCCAGATCTTGATCGAGCAGCGCCTCTTTGCCGAGGTCGAGGGCGACGTCGAGGTGAAATCGGTCGGCGCGTTTACCCTCAAGGGGTTCCAGCGGCCGGTCACGGCCTTCGACGTCGTCGCCGTCCGCGAATCGGCTGCGCAAGTGTCTGTCCAGCGTTCCTGACCGGACCTGCACCTCGAGGCGTGCGTTGCAAGGACGGGAGCGGCTTCCTAGCCGAGCGCCTGGGCCAGATCGGCGACCAGGTCGTCCGGGTGCTCGATCCCGACCGAGAGCCGGATCAGCGTGTCGGGGACCTCGATCGGCGAGCCCGAGACGCTCGCGTGCGTCATCGGGCCGGGCAGCTCGATCAGCGATTCGACGCCGCCGAGCGACTCGGCGAGGAAGAACAGCTTCGTCGACTCGGCCACCCGGATCGCCTCGTCGCGGGTGCTCGACCTCGAAGCTCACCATCCCGCCGAAGTCCTTCATCTGCCGGACCGCGACCTCGAACCCCGGATGGCCGGGCAGCCCGGGGTAGTGCACGCGCGTGACCTTCGGATGGGCCTGGAGGAACTCGGCGATCCGCTTCGCGCCGCGGCAATGCGCCTCCATCCGCAGCGCGAGCGTCTTCACGCCTCGGAGCGCGAGGTAGCAGTCCATCGGGCCGGGGACGGCGCCCGCCGCGTTGACGAGGAACGCCAGGCGTTCGGTCAGCTCCTCGTCACTCGTCACGAGCGCGCCGCCGATCAGATCCGAATGCCCGCCGAGGTACTTCGTCATCGAGTGCAACACCACGTCGGCGCCGAGCTCGAGCGGCCGCTGCAGGTACGGCGTCGCGAACGTGTTGTCCACGACGCACCGCGCGCCCGCCCGGTGCGCGAGGTCCGCCACGGCGGCGATGTCGACCACCTTCAGGAAGGGGTTGGTGGGGGACTCGACCCACACGATCGCCGTGTTCTCCCGCACGACCGAACGACATGCGACGAGGTCGGTCATGTCAACCGTGTCGAACGCCAGACCCCACTCGTTCCATCACGCGGGCGAGCAGCCGGTAGGTGCCCCCGTACACGTCGTCCGAGATCAGCACGTGGTCGCCGGGCTTCAGCGTGAGCAGCAGCGTCGTCGTCGCGCCCGAGCCCGCTCGAGAAGCAGAGACCCTTCGAACCACTCTCGAGCGACGCGAGCACCTGCTGCAGCGCCTCGCGCGTCGGGTTGCCGGCGCGCGCGTAGTCCCACGCCTTCGGCTTGCCGACCGCGGGCTGCGCGTAGGTCGAGGTCTGGTAGATCGGGACGTTCACCGAGCCGTACTCGGCATCGGGGTCCTGCCCGACGTGGATCGCCCGCGTCTCGAACCGCATCGCGTCGTCGCTCACCGTGGATACCTTCGTCTCATCGCATCTCGGGTGGCACCGCCCATCCGCGCCGTTGCAGCTCGTCCACCGCGTCCTGCCCCTGCCGGGCGCGCGCCCACAGCGCGGACTTGCGCTTGGCGTCGTGCCCGGGCGCGAACTCGCGACCGGTGAGCGCGGTGCACGAGGGGTCCCCGCATGCGCACGCCGCGAGCCCCGGGAGCGAGGGCTGTTCGCGCTCGCGGGTGGGGGCGGTGGCCCGTCGGTACGGACGCGCGGGGAGCGTCGCGGCGGGAAGGACGATCTTGCCCTCCTTCGGATCGCCGGGGGCGCTGAACCGGCGCTCGAGCGCGAACAGGCCGGTGAGCGCCGCGAGCGCGGCGTCCACCTGGTCGGCCGAACGGAGCGGCCAGGCGTCGACCGACTGCGCGAGCAGCATCGTCCGCCGCCACGCGTGCGGGCTCATGCCCTTCGGCGGCAGGAACCCCGACAGCACCACCGCCGTCGCGTGCGGGAAGACCTCGATCGCCGACCCCTTCACGGAACCGCTGCGGTACCGCGGGAAGGCGTCCTCGATCGCGCGGAACGCCTGGAAGCCGATCGTCATCCACTCGTAGAAGGGGTGGTCGGCCATCTTCGGATCCGACGGCGTGTTGAAGCACTGGATCCCGAACCACCGGAGCTCGCGCTCGGTGAGGCGGGAGCGGCCGGACGAGGCCCAGGCCGGGGGCGCGTCGATCGCCACGACGTCGGGACCGAAGTCGGGCACGAGCTTGTGCAGGTCGTCCACGTCGACGTGCCGCGCGGTGTCCAGGACCGCCCGGTCGCCGTCGAGCAGGACGAGGTCGAGCCCCTTGCGAACCCCGACGTCGATCCCCAGCGCGCGCACGTCAGACGCGGGAGCGGTGCGCGAGGAACTCGAGGAGGTCGCTGCGGGTGAGGACGCCGAGCACCTGGCCCGCCTTCTCGACCAGGACCGCGGGACCGTGCTGGAGCGTCTCGAACGCGAGCTCGATCGGCGCGTCGAACTCGACCAGGCCGATCGGCGGCCCCATGACCTCGGCGACGTCGGCCTGCAGCGCGTCCGGGTCGCGGAAGATCCGGTCGAGGAGCGCGTTCTCGTGGACGCCGCCGACGAACTGCGCGACGTCGACCCCCTCCTCGCGGACGACGGGCGCCTGCGAGATGTTGAACTCGTGCAGGACGTCGATCGCCTGGCGGACCTTCTCGTGCGCGTTGACGGTGACGAGCGGCGGGACGTGCCCGTGCTTGGCGGACAGGACCTCCTCGACGCGGACGATCTCGGGCCGTTCCATCAGCCCGTACTGGAGCAGCCAGGTGTCCGAGTACGCCTTCGAGAGGTAGTTGCGGCCGGTGTCGGGCAGGATCACGACCACCGTGGTCCCGGCGGGGAGCTCGGCGGCGACCGTGAGCGCCGCGACGACCGCGGTCCCCGAGGACGAGCCGACCAGGATCCCCTCCTCCCGCGTGATCCTGCGCGCCATCCGGAACGCGTCGCGGTCCGACACGCGCACGTAGCGGTCGACGAGCGACGGGTCGAACGTCGTCGGCCAGAAGTCCTCGCCGATGCCCTCGGTCAGGTACGGGTGGACGTCGCCCGAGTAGATCGAGCCCTCGGGGTCCGCGCCGACCACGAGCAGGTCCGGCTTCTGCTCCTTCAGGTACCGGGCGGTGCCGGTGATCGTCCCGCCGGTGCCCACCCCGGCGACCAGGACGTCGATCGAGCCGTCGGTCTGGCGCCAGATCTCGGGGCCGGTCGTCTCGTAGTGGGCGGCCGGGTTCTCGGGGTTGAAGTACTGGTTCGGCTGGAAGGCGCCCGGGATCTCCTCGGCCAGGCGGTCCGCGACGCGGTAGTAGGACTCGGGGGACTCGGGCGGGACGGCGGTCGGGCAGATGACGACCTCGGCGCCGTAGGCCCGCAGGAGCGAGATCTTCTCCTGGCTCATCTTGTCCGGCATCACGAAGATGCAGCGGTAGCCGCGGAGCGCGGCCGCGATCGCGAGCCCGTGACCCGTGTTGCCGGAGGTCGGTTCGACGATCGTGCCGCCGGGCTTCAGGAGGCCCTCGCGTTCGGCCGCCTCGATCATCCGAAGGCCGATGCGATCCTTGACGCTGCCGCCCGGGTTGAGCATCTCGAGCTTGGCGAGGACGGTCGGCTCCACGCTCCGGGCGACCTTGTCGAGGCGGACGAGCGGCGTGTCGCCGACCGCGTCGAGCACCGTGTCGAGTACGTCCATCCTTCTCCGGCCACCCTCCGAGCCTCGCGTCGCTTCATCCTCCCACGAACGGCCCCACCCGTTCTCCCGAGGCGCCGCCCCGAAAGGTCCCACGGGACCTTCACCCGGACGCCCGACGTGCCGATTCCTGGGTGATGGACACCGAGGCGCTCCAGGCACCGTTCCGCGCGCCGGCGGGGATCTCCCTGCTCGTCGTCGACGACGACGCGTTCATCGCCCGCCTGCTCGAGATCGAGCTCTCGGCGGCCGGCTACGACGTCCGCACGGCCGGGAGCGGCGACCGGGCCCTCGAGCTCGCCTACGAGCGCTGCCCGGACCTGATCCTGGCCGACGTGATGATGCCGAACATGGACGGCTTCGAGCTCACGCGGCAGGTGCGGATGGACGAGCGCACCGCCGGCGCCAAGGTGATCCTGCTCACCGCCCGGGGGCTCTCGGCCGACCGGCTCGAGGGGTTCGCGGTCGGCGCCGACGACTACGTGATCAAGCCGTTCGACACGCCCGGGCTCGTCGCGCGCATCGGCGAGGTCCTGGCGCGGCCGAGGACCACCAAGCAGCCGGCCTGAGCCACCGCCGAGCGTCCCGTCCTATCATCGCGAGCGTGAGCGCGCGCGAGATCCGAGCACCCCGCGGCACCGAGCTCTCGTGCCGGTCGTGGCCGCAGGAGGCCGCGATGCGGATGCTCATGAACAACCTCGACCCCGACGTCGCCGAACGTCCCGAGGACCTCGTCGTCTACGGCGGGACGGGCAAGGCGGCGCGGTCGTGGGAGGCGTTCGACGCGATCGTGCGGACGCTCCGGACCCTCGCCGACGACGAGACGATGCTCGTGCAGTCGGGCAAGCCGGTCGGCGTCTTCCGAACGCACGAGATGGCGCCGCGCGTCCTGATCTCGAACTCGATGCTCGTGCCGAAGTGGGCGACGTGGGACACGTTCCGCGAGCTCGAGCACGCCGGGCTCACGATGTACGGGCAGATGACGGCGGGCTCGTGGATCTACATCGGGACCCAGGGGATCCTGCAGGGGACGTACGAGACGTTCGCCGAGGCCGCGACGCAGCGGTTCGGCGGGTCGCTCGCGGGGACCGTGACGCTCACCGGCGGGCTCGGCGGGATGGGCGGCGCGCAGCCGCTCGCCGTCACGATGAACGGGGGCGTCGCGCTGTGCGTCGAGGTCGACCCGGCGCGGATCGAGCGGCGCATCAAGACGCGGTACCTCGACCGCGAGAGCGACGACCTCGAGGAGGCGCTGCGGTGGGTGGACGAGGCGCGTTCGGCACGCGAGGCGGTCTCGATCGGGCTCGTCGGCAACTGCGCCGAGGTCCTGCCCGAGCTGCTCGCGCGCGGGTTCGCGCCCGACCTCGTGACCGATCAGACGAGCGCGCACGACCCGCTCGGCGGCTACGTGCCGGCGGGGCTGACGCCCGAGGAGGCCGCGCGGCTGCGCGAGGACGATCCCGCCGAGTACGAGCGGCGTTCGTTCGCGTCGATGGCGCGGCACGTCGAGGCGATGGTCGGGTTCCTGGACGCGCGGCGCGGTGGTGTTCGACTACGGCAACAACCTCCGGGCGGGCGCCGAGACCGGCGGGCTCGCGCACGAGCGCGCGTACGCGTACCCGGGGTTCGTGCCGGCGTTCGTCCGCCCGATGTTCTGCGAGGGCAAGGGCCCGTTCCGCTGGGCGGCGCTCTCGGGCGACCCCGAGGACATCGCGAAGACCGATCGCGCGGTCGCCGAGCTCTTCCCCGACGACGAACGGCTGCACCGTTGGCTCGCAGATGGCCGAGGAGCGCGTCGCGTTCCAGGGGCTGCCGGCGCGGATCTGCTGGCTCGGCTACGGCGAGCGCGCGAAGGCGGGTCTGCGGTTCAACGAGATGGTCGCGAGCGGCGAGCTCTCGGCGCCGATCGTGATCGGGCGCGACCACCTCGACAGCGGCAGCGTCGCGAGCCCGTACCGCGAGACCGAGGCGATGAAGGACGGTTCGGACGCGATCGCGGACTGGCCGATCCTGAACGCGCTCGTGAACACCGCCGCCGGCGCGCACTGGGTGAGCGTGCACCACGGCGGCGGCGTCGGGATCGGGTACTCGATCCACGCCGGGATGGTCGTCGTGGCCGACGGCAGCGAGAACGCCGCCGCGCGGCTCGAACGCGTCCTGACGACCGACCCCGGGACCGGCGTGATGCGCCACGCGGACGCGGGCTACGAGGAGGCGCTCGCGGTCGCCTCCGATCGCGGCGTCCGGCTGCCCTGGCGCGAGTAGGTCAGTGACGGCCGCCGTTGCCGCTGGCGTGGTCGGCGGCCTCCCGTGATCCGTAGTCGGGGCTCGTCCGGTAGATCAGGAAGTCGACGCTCGCCCAGATCGTCTTCGAGAACGGCCAGAACAGCAGGGGCACGAGCGCCGCGATCGCGATCGAGGTGATCGTGAGCGCCGGCACGTGCAGGTCGGGGAGATCCATGGCGAGCCACACCACGAGCACGACGAGCCAGACGACCGCCGTGAACAGGTAGTTCAGCGTCATCGCGCCGAGGAACCCGCCCTCCTCGCGTTCGAGCCGCAGGCCGCACCGGGGGCACCGTTCGCGGATCTTGAACCAGCTCTTGAAGAGCTTCCCGGAGCCGCACCGGGGACAGCGCTTGGTGGCTCCGCGCAGGAAGACGGTGAACCCGCCCGGCGTTCGATGCTCCGGGGCCGGGGTGGCCCGGCGGGGTCTCGGCGCGCCCCGGCGTCGCGCTCGGCTCGAGGTCGTCCCACGGGCTCGACATCTGCGCCCAGCGTACGACCGGGTCGCGGCTTGCCGCCGGTGGGCGCCCTCCGTAGCCTTGCGCCGTGCCGATCCGGGTCGGGGAGCCGCTCGCGCTCGAGGACGTCGTCGAGGTGGCCCTCGGCGCCGAGGTCGAGCTCGGTTCGGCGCGCCTCGAGCAGGATCGGCGCCGCGCGCGACGTGATCGAACGCGCCGTCGCCTCCAACGAGACCGTCTACGGCGTGACGACCGGGTTCGGCTCGCTCGCGAACCAGCGGATCGAACCCGACCAGGCCGACGCGCTCCAGCTCGGGATCGTCCGCTCGCACGCGACGGCCGTCGGACCGCCCCTCTCGCGCGAGGAGGCTCGCGCGATGCTGCTGCTCCGCGCGCACGTGCTGGCGCTCGGGCACTCGGGCGTTCGAGCCGAGGTCGTCGAGCGGATGGTCGAGATGCTGAACCGCGACCTGATCCCCGTCGTGCCCGAACAGGGCTCGCTCGGCGCGTCCGGCGACCTGGCGCCGCTCGCGAACCTCGCGCTCCCGCTCGTCGGCCGCGGCGAGCTGCTCGTGGACGGCTGAGCCGAAGCCCGCGGGCGACGTCCTGCGTTCGGCCGGGCTCGAGCCGCTCGAGCTCAAGGCGAAGGAGGGGCTCGCGCTCGTCAACGGGACCCAGGGGATGCTCGCGATCGGGATCCTCGCGGTCTCGCGCGCCGAACGGCTCGTCCGGACGGCCGACGTCACGGCCGCGATGAGCGTCGAGGCGGCGCTCGGCTCGGACCGGGTGTTCGACGAGCGGCTGACGGCGCTCCGGCCGCACCCGGGCGTGGTCGCGTCCGGCATCGAACCTGCGACGGCTGCTCGAGGGGAGCCCGATCGTCGCGTCGCACCGCGACAGCACGCACCTGGTGCAGGACGCGTACTCGCTCCGCTGCTCGCCGCAGGTGAACGGCGCGACGCGCGAGGTGCTCCGGTTCGTCCGCGGCGTCCTCGAGGTCGAGGCGAACGCGGTCTCGGACAACCCGATCGTGTTCCCCGACGACGACGAGGTGCTCTCGGGCGGGAACTTCCACGGCCAGCCGGTCGCGGTCGCGCTCGACGCGCTCGCGACCGCGCTCGTGCCGCTCGCGAGCATCGCCGAACGCCGGCTCTACCGGTTGCTCGACCCCACGCGCAACAACGGGCTGCCGGCGTTCCTGGTCGCCGACAGCGGCCTGAACTCGGGCTTCATGCTCGTGCAGTACACGGCGGCCTCGCTCGTGTCCGAGTGCAAGTCGCTCGCGCACCCCGCCTCGGTCGACTCGATCGGCTCGAGCGCGGGGCAGGAGGACCACGTGAGCATGGGGATGACGGCGGCGCGCCACGCGCGCGAGGTGGTCTCGAACGCCGAGGTCGTGATCGCGCTCGAGGCGCTCGTCGCGGCCCAGGCGCTCGACCTCCGCGCGCCGCTCGAACCCGCCGCGGCGACGGGCGCGGCTCGCGATGCGATCCGAGCGCGGGTGGCGTTCCTGGATTCGGACCGGGAGCTTGGGCCGGACATCGCTGCGACCGTCGAGCTCGTTCGCAGTGGTGCGTTGCTCGAGTCGGTGGAAGGGTCCCACGCGCTCGCTGATCTGACCGCGTTCGGGGACGGTCAGTGATAGATCACGACGCGAACGCCGTAGTCGGCGAGCGCGTAGACCCACTTGGCGTTCCAGTACGGGATCCGAACGCAGCCGTGGCTCGCCGTCGTACGTCGGGACCTCGGTCCAGCCGTGGAGCGCCCGCTCGCCGTCGAAGAAGCTCGGGTAGTACAGGCGGTGCGGGCTGAAGCCCGCGAGCTTGCTGAACACGCGGAAGGTGCCGTCGTGCGTCGCCCCGCCGGCGCCCGTCGAAACGTGGAGCACGTTCGTGATGTCGCCGTCCTCGACCGTGTACAGGACCTGCCGCGTCTGATCGACCTCGAAGTGGAACCCGTGCCAGTCGTGCACGGCGTGCGGCATCCTCGGGTCGGCGAGCCTGCGCCACGTGGCCTCGCTCACCGAGAACGAACGCGCCATCCCCTGCACCTTGTGGAACGCGACGACCGCGTCGGCGGTTCGGAAGTCGTACCGGCCGTCCTTCGTCCCGGCGAGCCGGTAGTGGAGGTCGACGAGCCGGCCCTCGAGCAGCTTCACGAACCCACCCGTCGAGCCCGACGAGAGGTGGGGGAGCGGCGTGGCGTCGGCGCCGGTCCTCGCGTCGCCTTCGAGCAGGTCCGACGCCGAGAAGGAGGCCCTCGCTCGGTACGTGCCGGGCGTCTCGATCGTGAACCGCTCGCGGAACCCGCCGGCGGCGCCCATCGTCGCGCGGTGGCGTTCGACGGTCTTGCCGCCCTTGAGCAGCTCGACCACGACGCGCGAACCCGGCCGCGCGGGACCGACGGTGCCGCGGACCACGACGTGATCGAACAGCCGGACCTGCCCCATCCGGGCGGAGAGCACGGCGCGGACCTGGACCGTCACGGGTTCGCTCGACGCGTCGCCGAGCACCGCGACGTAGGTGTCGGATCCCTGGGGGTGGATCTCGGCCGAGAACGCCCCGGCCGCGTCGGTGGTGGCTGAGGCGATCGAAGCACCCGCGCCGTTCCTGATGTCGATCGTCGTGCCCGCCGCGGCGCCGGACGCGGTTCCGGAGAGCGAAACCCCTTGACCGAACTCGATCTTCCCGGCGTCGGCCGACAGCGTCAGCGTCGTCTGCGCGGACGCCGGAGCCGCGAGGAGCAGCACGACGGCAACCACGGCAAGCAGCGCGGCGAACCTCTTCAACGTCCTCCCACCCTTTCGCCGTCGACGAACGTCCGCACCACCGGGTTGTGTCCGGGCCGGTACGGCACCATCCGGAAGGCGTCGCCGTCGAGGACCACGAGGTCGGCGGGCCTGCCGGGCGCAAGGGTACCGCGCTCCGCGAGACCGAGCGCCGCCGCCGCGTTCACGCGTCGCCGCGGCGAGCGCCTCGAGCGGCCGGAGCCCGTAGAGCGAACACGCGGTCGCGATCACCTCGGGCATCGAGACCACCGGCGAGGTCCCCGGGTTGAAGTCGCTCGCGATCGCCACCGCCGCGCCGGCGTCGAGCAGGCCCCGGACGTCCGGCGGCGACGAGCCCAGGAACAGCGTCGAGGTCGGCAGCAGCACGGCGACGGTCCCGCCCGCCGCGCCGAGCGCCGCGATCCCCGTCGCCGAGACGTGGTTCAGGTGGTCCGCGCTCCTCGCGCCGAGCGCGACGGCGGCCTCGGCCGCGCCCGAGGGCCCGAGCTGGTCGGCGTGGCAGCGGAGCGGGCAGCCCGGCCTCCGAGGCGCATCGCGCGACCTCGGCCAGGTCGTCGACCGTGAACGCGATGTCCTCGACGTAGACGTCGACCGCGTCGACGAGGCCCTCGTTCGCGGCCGCCGGGATCAGCTCGTCGCACACCGTTCGGACCCAGTCGGCGCGCTCCATCCCTTCGGGCACCGCGTGGCACGCGAGCAGCGTGACCGAACAGGTCTGCGGCGCCTCCCGCGCGAGCCGGCGGGCGAGGCGGGCCTGCCGGAGCTCGGCCTCGACCGAGAGGCCGTAGCCCGTCTTGAGCTCGAGGGCCGTCGTCCCGTGGTCGGCCATCTCCTGCACGAGCGAGCGGGAGAACGCGAGCACCTCGTCGTCGCTCGCCTCGGCGAGCATCCGCGCGCTCCGGTAGATCCCTCCTTCGCCGTGGAGCTCTCGGTACGAGACCCCCGACAGCCGCGCCTCGAACTCGTCCGCGCGCCACCCCGCGAACGGCAGGTGCGTGTGGCAGTCGACGAACCCCGGCGCGATCGTGCAGCCCTCGAACCATTCGGGCTCGACACCCGTGAGCCCGTCGGCCGGGCCGACGTACGTGATGACGCCCTCGTCCCAGGCGACCGCCTGCTCGGCGGACTCGGTCGGCCAGGGTCCGTCGCCGCGGACCGTGGCGTAGTCCGGCGACGGCGTGGCGAGGCTGGTCGCGGCGATCGCGCCGCGCGCGTGGTTGGGCACGACGTCATGAAAGAGCAGCGAGGGGTGGGTGCAAGCCTCCTCGGGGTCTACCGCTCGCGCGTTCGCGCTCGCTCCATGAGCCCCCGAACCCCCTCCGTAGACTGTGCCGCCATGAGCGAGGCGGAGCGGTTCCGGATCCAGGACGTGCTCCGCATCCCCGAGATCCGAGCCGCGATGCTCGGGACGTTCGTGGTCATGCTCGGGTACGGCATCCTCTCGCCGGTCCTGCCGAACTACGCCAGGAGCCTCGGCGTCGGCTACGACGCGATCGGCCTGCTGATCTCGTCGTTCGCGTTCGCGCGGTTGGTCGCCGATCCGTTCGTCGGCCGCTACATCGACCGGTACGGCGAACGCGCGATGTCGACGCTCGGCGCCGCGTGGGTCGGCGTGTCGTCGTTCGCGGCGGCGCTCGCCCCGACGTTCCCGCTGCTCGTGCTGTTCCGAGCGCTCGGCGGCGTGGGCTCGGCGCTGTTCTTCGCGTCGCTGCTCTCGTTCCTGCTGCGGTCGATCCCGTCACGGCAGACCGGACGCGTGATGAGCGTGTACTACGCGTCGTTCAACATCGGCTTCATCGCGGGCGGCCCGCTCGGCGGCCTGATGGCGAAGTGGTTCGGCCTGGCGAGCCCGCTCTACATCTACGCGGGCGCGTGCTTCGTCGCGGCCGTGCTGTTCTGGCGGACGATCCGCAACCCCGAACGCCACGAGTCCGAGGTCCGACGCGGCGGCATCCGCCGGCTGCCGTGGAACCGAACGTTCGTGACCGTGCTCGTCGTGAACGGCGTCTACCTGTGGATGATCGGCGCGATCTTCAGCACGCTGGTCCCGCTGTTCGGGACGAGCGATCTGGTCGGGCTCACGATCGGCGGCGTGGGGATCGGGCTCGCGATCGCCACGGCGACCGAGCTCGCGGTGCTGTACCCGGCGGGCCACGCGACCGATCGCCGGGGACGGCGCGCCGTGCTGATCCCGGCGCTCGCGGGCCTCGCGCTGATCACGGCCGCGTTCGGGTTCGTGTCCACGGCGCTCGATGGCTTCATGATCGCGATGGGCGATGCTCGGCGTCGCGAGCGGGTACGCGGGCGTCCCCCCCGCGCCGATGCTCTCGGACGTGACCCCGGAGGAGCTCAAGGGTTCGGCGGTCGCGGTGTTCCGGTTCGTGGGCGACCTCGGGTTCGTGATCGGACCGCTGGTCGCCGGGTGGTCGGCGCAGGAGTACGGGTTCCGCGCGTCGTTCGCGATCAACGCGATCCCGGCGGTCGTCGCGCTCGGGCTCGTGCTCTCGATCCGCGAGACGATGCACGCGCGCCGCCCGAGCGAGGGGACGGGGCTCTAGCGATGCGCGTCGAGGCGACCCGGGACCTGCCCGCGCCGCCCGAACGCGTCTGGTCCTCGCTCGAACGCTGGGAGGACCAGTCGCGGTGGATCCGCGACGCCGTGTGGGTGCGCGTCCTCACGCCCGAACGCGCCGGCGTGGGCACCCGGGTCAAGGTCCTGAACCGCGTCCTGCACGTCCCGCTGTTCACCGAGCAGCTCGAGGTCGTCGGGTGGGAGCCGCCGCGCCGGATGGTGATGGCGCACCGGAGCTTCGTCCGCGGCACCGGGACCTGGTCGCTCGAACCCGTGGACGGCGCGACGAGGTTCACGTGGACCGAGGTGCTCTCGTTGCCGATCCCGCTGCTCGGCGAGCTCGCCCTGCTCGTGTACCGGCCGTTCCTGCGCCGCCTGATGCGCGGCAGCCTCGCGAACCTTCAGCGCGTGGTCGCGTCGACGTAGGCGCGGAGGTCGTCCAGGTGGGCGGACGCGTGCGTGAACCCGCCCTCGTCCGAACCGAGCAGCGAGCCGATCCGCTCGCCGAGCGTCGCGTCGTCCGGGTCGAACGGGTACTCGGCGCTCCACGCGTCGTCGCTCGTCGATCCGATCGCGGAGACCAGGCGCCGGTGCAGGTCGTCGAAGCGCGTCATCACGTCCGGCGTCGACGCGTGGAGGAACCGTTCGACACCCTCATCGTTCAGCTGGTCGCCCGTCTGGGACTCGTAGCGCTCTTCGATCGAGGGCCGCTCGCCACGCCCGAACTCTTCGATCGTCGCGAGCGCGAACTCCTCCCAGAGCCCCAGGTGCGCGGCGAGATCCTTGGCCGACCACTCGCCGCCGCCCATCGTCCCGCGGAGCGCGAACGCATCCTCGTCGAGCTCGGCGAACAGCGCCGCGACCTCGGCGTGCTGCTCCTCCAGGAGCCGGACGGCCTCGTCGCGCGGGATCACGCGCGCATCCTACCGGGCGGGTAGCGCGGGCTACTCGGTGACCGCGCGCTTGGGCGGCGGGGGTGCGGCGACGAGCAGGACCACGGCGGGGTCGCCGGTCGCGTTCGTGATCGTGAGCTCGGACCCGGCGGGGACCAGCGTCGTCTCCCACTGCCCGAGCCTCTTGCGGCCCCGGTTCACCTGGACGATGACGCGTCCGGTCACCACCAGCACGAGCGCGTCCGAGTCCCGGTCCTCGATCGTCCCGAGCGCCTGGTTGCGTTCGAGGCAGACGATCTCGGACCACAGGTGCTCGGACTCGAACAGCTGCTCGTGACGCGGCCCGTTCTCGTCGAACCGCACCAGATCGCGAAGGTCCTTGGCGTCCACGGCGGCCCAGCCTATCGGCCGCGCTCCGACACCGCCGCCCTCCGACCTCGCCGGGCCGCGCTCGGCCGCCATCGGTAGACTTCGCGCTGTTCGTCCCCGACCCTTCAAGGAGCCCATCGTGCCGACCTTCGCCTTCTCGACCGACCGCCCCACGGACCAGGCCGTCGACGTCCTCGTCCTGCCCGTCTTCGAGGGTCCCGAGGCCGGGCCCGGCGTGAAGGACGTGAAGGGGGTCGACCTCCTCGAGCAGTTCGAGGCCTCCGGCGCCAAGGGCAAGCGCGGCGAGTCCCTGCTGGTGCCGAACACCGGGGACAAGGCGCTCGCGGCCAGGGCCGTCCTGCTGGTCGGCGTCGGCCCGAAGGCCGCGGCGAGCCCCGACGCCTGCCGGCGGGCGATCGGCCGGGTCGCCAGACAGCTCGGGCGGCGCAAGACGGTCGCGACCACGCTCCCGCAGATCGTCGGCGCGAAGGACCAGCTCGAGGCCGTCCAGGCGACCGTGGAGGGCGTGCTGCTGGGCTCGTACCGGTTCGATCGTTACAAGTCCAAGGCGGACGGTGCGGCCCGGCGCCTGGCCAAGGTCACGATCCTCGGAACCGGCAAGACCGACGCGAAGGGCGCCAAGGAGTCGATCCGTCGAGGCGAGGTGATCGCGGAGTCGCAGATGTGGGCGCGCGACCTCGTGAACACCCCCGCGCTCGACCTCCCGCCCGCCGGGCTCGCGAAGGAAGCGCAGGCGATGGCCAAGGAGGTCGGGATCACCTGCAAGGTCTGGACCGAGGCCGAGCTCAAGAAGGGCGGGTTCGGCGGCGTGCTCGGGGTGGGGCAGGGGAGCGTTCGGCCGCCGAGGCTGATCGAGCTGAAGTACTCCGGGGGTGGGAAGGGTTCCCCGATCGCGCTGACCGGCAAGGGCATCGCGTTCGACTCGGGCGGCCTGTCGATCAAGGACGCGACCGGGATGGAGTGGATGAAGTCCGACATGGGCGGCGCCGCCTCGATCCTCGCGACGATGCGCGCGATCGCGTTGCTCAAGCCCAAGGTGAACGTGATCGCCGCGATCCCCTCGGCCGAGAACATGCCGAGCGGCTCCGCGATCCGGCCCGGCGACGTGCTGAAGCACCGCGGCGGTACCACGTCCGAGGTGCTGAACACCGACGCCGAGGGACGGCTGGTCCTGGCCGACTCGCTCGCGTTCCTGGCCGAGAAGAAGCCGCGGGTGATCATCGACACCGCGACGCTGACCGGCGCGTGCATGATCGCGCTCGGGACCGACCTGTGGGGCGCGATGGGCAACGACCGCGACCTGATCCGGGACGTGCTGGCCGCCGGCGACGCCGCCGGCGAGCCGGGATGGGAGCTCCCGATGCACGAGCCGTACCGCAAGCTGATCGACTCGGACATCGCGGACATCAAGAACATCGGCAAGCGCTACGGCGGCGCGATCACCGCGGCGATGTTCCTGCGCGAGTTCGTCGGCGACGTGCCGTGGGTGCACCTGGACATCGCGGGCCCCGCGTTCTCCGAACGCCAGGGCGACTACTGGCCCAAGGGCGCGACCGGCAGCCCCGTCCGCGCGCTCGTGCGCTACGTCCTGTCGAAGGCGTAGCGGCGCCAAGGCCTAGCAGGACCGCGCCTCGCCTGGGATCGTCCCCTAGGGCTTGGTCCCCGTCGCGAACAAGACCTCGCGGAAGTCGTTCACGGGGTCGGCGAAGCGCTCACCGAACTCCGCCCTGGCTCGCCGCATGAAGTCCGCGAACGCCGCCTCGCCCAGCATCGAACGGACGAACCGTCCGGTCGCCCACGTCGACAAGCCCTCCACGTAGTCGTCGAGCGAGTACTGGAACCGGTAGCGGCGCACCTCGGTGCGGACGTGGCGGATCCCCGCCTCCATGAGCGCCTCCTCCAGCGGCAGCCGCTGGCGGAAGCGCTCCCGCCAGGGCAGGCGCTCGTCCATCGCGGCCTGCAGGACCTCCGGCGGGACGACCGACCGCACGAGCTCGAGCCACGCCCTGGCCAGGTCGTCCTGGGCGTCGGCCCACGCCGTGAGACCCAGGCGTCCGCCGGGGCGGAGCACCCGCTTCATGTCGAACAGCGCCGTCTTGTACTTGGTGAAGTGCGCGAGCACGAAGTTCGCGACCAGCGCGTCGAACGTCCCGTCGCGGAACGGGAGATCGATCGCGATCGCGGTCGCCACCGGGAGCGCGCCGTTGGCCGACCTCGCGATCCTGAGCATCCCCGGGGCCTCGTCGATCCCGACCACGTTCGCGCCCGTCCCGGCCGCGGCGAACGCCGCGACGCCGGTCCCGGTCCCGACGTCGAGCACGCGCCACCCGGCCTCGATCCCCGTGAGCTCGACGAGGTCGTGAGCGGGCTCGGCGAGCCGCGGCGCGTGGATCCGCGCGTACGTCTCGGCGACGCTGTCGTAGGAGCGCCAGTCGTCCATGGCGGTCCAGCCTACCGGCGTTCCCCGCGTTCGGCGGGGCGGGTTCGGCCGTCCGGCGGGCCACGTTCGTCCCGCGGGTACGCTCTCGCCGTGTCCGGGCCCGCGGGTGTCACCGCGCTCGTCCTGGCCGAGACCGTCGCGGGCGGGCTCGTCCTGCTGTTCCTCACGCCGCTGTGGGGCGAGGTCAAGCGGGGCTTCTTCACGTTGACCGGGAGCGTGCTCCTGGCGCTGTCGTTCGCGACCTGGGGCGCCGCGGCGGCCGCCCGGGTGCCGGGGAGCGAGGCCGGCGTCTGGTCGGTTCGGCTGTCGGCCGCGCTCGCGTTCGTGAACCTCGTCTGGGTCGGCCTGATGTTCGCGAAGCGACACGCGGCGGCTCGCGTGATCGGCATCGTCTCCGTCCCGATCTCGATCGCGGTGCTCGGCGCGATGGCCGGAACGGCGGAGGGGACCTGGGCCGTGGCGTTCCTCCAGCTGCTGGCCGGCGCGGCGTTCCTCGGCGCCGTGATCGACGGGCTCCTGCTCGGGCACTGGTACCTCACCGACCGCGGGCTCACCCGCAAGCCGATCAACCGGATGACCGTCCTGTTGTTCGTCGGGGTGGGGCTCGAGGCCGCGGCCCTGCTGCTCGGAGGGTTCGGACCGACCGAGGCCTCGTCCGAGTTCAACCCGCTCCTCACGTCGGCGGGCCTCGCCTCGTGGATCGCGCTCGGGATGGTCGCGGCGACCGGACTCATCGCCGTGATGATCCGGGCCACGCTGAGGGGCACGAGGGCGTCGGCCGTGCAGTCCGCGACCGGCTTCTTCTACCTCGCCGTGATCACCGCGTTGACCGCCGAGTTCGCCGCCAAGGTAACGTTCCTGTCCTAGCCATGGATATCGCCGTGATGGTCCTCGGGTTCGTCGCGGAGGTCATCGCCTGGTCGCTGGTCGCTCGCGGGCGGAACGTGTGGACCACGATGACGCCGGTGCTCGCCACGATGGGCGTGGTCGCGCTGGTGGTCGGTCCGATCGAGTGGTCGCCCGACGTGGCGCCCGGGGTCTCGCTCGCGGTGGGGCTCGGTCTTGGCGTGCTCCTGTACGTGGCCACGCGCATCGCGATGGTGATCATGTCGCGGTGGGGGACCTTCCGGCGGCACTCGCTCGAGATGTACCGCAAGCAGGGCGGGCTCTCGCTGGGGCTCGCGCTGCTGCTCTCGATCGCGCTCTCGGTGCCGGGCGAGGAGCTGTTCTGGCGCGGGTTCTTCCAGGGCCAGCTCGAGTCCTCGCTCGACGGCAAGACCGAGCTCGCGGCGGTGCTCGCGTGGCTCGCGTTCGTGCTGGCGAACCTGCCCAGCGCGAACCTCGCGATCGCGGCCGGCGCGGTGGTGGGCGGCGCGGCCTGGGTCGCGTTGGCGTGGTGGACGGGCGGGGTGCTCGCGAGCCTCGCCTGCCACGTCGTGTGGACGGGGTTGATGGTCGCGTTCCCGGTGCTGCACGTCCCCGCCGAATCGACGACGTGAGCGACGTCGTCCCCGCGCCCGTCCGACGGATCCTCGACGACGGCGCGTTCTGCCACGTCGCCTCGCTCACGCCGACCGGTCCGCACGTGACGCCGATGGTGTTCGCCTCGGCCGCCGGACGCGTGTGGGTGACCACGTCGAGAGGTTCGGTGAAGGCACGCGCGTGGCGGCGCGACCCGAGGGTCGCGGGGCTGGTCCGATCCGGCGATCGGGCCGCGGCGTTCACCGGGACCGTGACGACCTACGACCTGCTCGACACGGACACGTGGGGTCGCTCCCTGTCGCAGGGTCCGGTGCTCGCGCTCGCGGGGTTCCGCTTCACCCAGAAGAACGCCCGGTTCTTCGCCGGCTACGCGGTGGACGCGCACCAGGTCCCGCTCGCGTGGACGCCGCCGGGACGCGTGTTCGCCGAGATCCGGCTCGAGAGCTCGGCGATCGTGGACTCGGGACGTTTGACGAGCGCGTGGGGGGAGTGGGGCGACACGATCGAGGGCGTGGAACGCTTCCGAGCCTCGAACGCCGAGACGCCGCCGTTGGCCGGCCTGCCCGAGACGATCCGAGACGGCTTCGGGACGAGCGGGGACGGCGCGCTCGCGCTCGCTACCGACGAGGGACCGGTCGTGCTCCCGGTGCGCTGGGCCAACGACGGCGGGCGAGCCTACGCGGTGGTCCTGTCGGAGACGCTCGCCCTCGCCGCACCGTCCCGCGCCCCGGCCGTCGCGTTGCAGGTCGACCTGCCCTCGTCGTGGCGCGCCCGGGCGATGATGGGAGCCATGATCCGGGGACACGGCCAGGTCGCGGTGGTCGCCGAGCTCACCTCGGGGGCCGGTTCGGTCACCCGGATCGCGGAGCTGGCGGGCGTCGAGCCATCGGACGCCGCCCTGGTGGGTATCCGTCCGGCGACCGTCGTCTGGTGGCGCGGGTGGACGTCGGGGACGGTGAGCCCCGCGTGACGAAGGTCGAGTTCGACGTGGTCGTCGAGGCACCGCCCGAGGCGGTCTGGGAGGTGGTCTCGGATCCGCGGCGGCTGCCCCACTGGGACCGGCACATCGTCCGCGTCGAGGGGATCCCGGCGGACGGGCTCCGCGAGGGCATGCGCTACACGACCGAGATGCGGTTCTTCGCGTTCCGCAGCACGATCGACGGCCAGGTCCTCGAATGGGACCCGCCGCACCGTTCGAAGATCCGGCTCACCGGGCTGCTGGACGCGACGGTCACCTCGACGATCGAGCCGCTCGCCGGCGACCGGAGCCTGCTCGAACACATCGTCGACTACCGGTTCCGGGGCGGCCCGCTGGGCGAGGTCGCGGCACGGAGCCTCGCGCGCGTGGGTGGCGCGCACCTCGCGCTCCGGCACGGGACGCTCGCGCAGGTTCGGGACATCGAACTGCGCTTCCAGGAGAGCAGGGCGAACGAGGGCGACTAGTCGCGTTCGTCGTCGAGCTGCTTCAGGTACTTGCGCTGCAGCCGCCCCGGCCGCCCCACGAAGTACCCGATCACGAAGCCCAGCCCCGCCGCGACCACGATCACCGTGACGAGCCGCGCCTGCGTGTCGAACAGGAGGAAGTTGACCCGCACCGTGTCGAAGTTCGCGACGCCGAACGCGATCAGGATGACCGCGAGGATCACGATGACCACCTGACGGAACGAGATCCCCGAGCGCGGCGGCGGCAACGGCTGGCTGCGACCGCCGCCGGGATCGTTCGGTGGGCCGTAGTCGTCGCCTTCCCGTCGCATCGAACCCTCCGTGACGGCGTTGCCGATCATCCTCCATCATCCTCGACGTGAGAGCACGTTCGGTCCTTCGAGCCGCGGCCCTGGGCGGCGCCGCGCTGGCCATCGGGGCGTGGAGCTCGTCCGGCCCAGGCCGCGAGCGCGATCTCGAGGCGTTCCGCGAGGGCAACCGCGACCGGGGTCTCGGCGCGGACCGATTCTTCCGCGGCGTGACCGAGCTCGGCTCGATCTGGGCCTCGGTGGGTGCGGCCGCGGTGCTGGCGGCGACCGGCCACCGCCGGGCGGCGGCCCGAGGGCTGGCCGCGGCCTCGATCACCTGGGTCGCGGGGCAAGGGCTGAAGCGCGTGTTCGGCCGTCCCCGGCCCTACGACGCCGGCCTCGACCGGATGCACCTGCGCATCGAACGCCCGAACGGCACCTCGTGGCCGAGCAGCCATCCCGCCGTCCTGCTCTCGTTCCTCACCGTGACGTCGAAGGACCTCGGCGCCGGACCGATCGCGCGGGCGGCGCTGGACGGGCTGGCGGCCACGATCGGGACGTCGCGGGTGTACGTGGGCGTGCACTTCCCGTCGGACGTGGCCGGCGGGATCCTGCTCGGCAAGAGCGTGGCCGCCGCGTTCGACGACGACCGCCGATAGACTCGCCACGTGCTCGCCTCGATCGGCTGGCCGGTCCTCGATCGCATCCACCTGTTCGGCGACTTCGCGATCAGCCCGCACGGCATCGGGATCGCCGTGGGCTTCCTGTTCGGCGCGTGGATCCTGCAGCACGAGGGGCCCAAGCGCGGCGTGACCGTCGAGCACATCAACACGATGGTGTTCTGGGCGCTGATCGGCACGATCATCGGCGCCCGGCTGTTCTTCGTGATCGGCCACTTCTCCGAGTTCGACGGCGTGGGCGACATGCTCGCGCTGTGGAACGGGGGGCTCACGCTGCTCGGCGGGATCGCGGGCGCGATCTTGATCAACATCCCGCTGTTCCGCAAGTACCACTACTCGTTCTTCCAGGTGATGGATGGCGCGGTGATCGGTCTCGCGTTCGGGATCGCGTTCGGCCGGATCGGCGACCTGATCATCGGCGACCACCTGGGCAAGCCGACCAGCTGGCTGCTCGCGTTCCAGTACGAGGGCGGCAACCTCTCGGGCTTCGCCTGCGCGGCGGGCACGTGCCGGGCGACGCTCGAGGGCGGTCAGGTGCTCACGATCACGCACGAGGCGGCCCGGCTCACCACCCCGGCCGGCCGGCTCCTCGCCGAGGGCGTCGGGGTCCATCAGACGGCCCTGTACGACATGTTCTTCGCGACCTGCCTGTTCCTCATCCTGTACGGGCTCTCGAGGGCGCCACGCCGGCTCGGGGTGCTCACGCTCGTGTTCGGCGCGGTCTACGGGGCGACGCGGGTGCTCGAGGACTCCCTGCGCGTCGACAAGCGGGTGTTCGGGCTGACCGGGAGCCAGTGGACCGGGCTCACGGTCTCGATCGTCTGCATCGTCACGTTGATCGCGTGGGCCGTCGCTGCGCGTTCGTCACCGCGAGCGGACGATCGAACGACCACCGGCGACGAGGACGAGGCGGACCGAACGGTTCCCTGACGGGCTAGTGCGCGTGGCCGTGATGGCCGCCCGCCGTCACGGGGGCGCCGGGCACCGCCATGATCGGGAGCGGCTTGCCGACCTTCGAGCGGGTGGTGTGCGCGAGCTCCCGCGCGGCGCGCCGGAGCGCCTCGCCCGCGGGTGAGTCCGGGTCGGTCACGACGATCGGTGCCCCGTCGTCGCCGCCCTCGCGCAGCGCGGGTTCGAGCGGCACCTGCGCGAACAGCGGGACGCCCAGGGTCTCGGCGGCCTCGTTCCCGCCGCCCTGACCGAAGATCGGCGTGGGCTCGCCGCAGTGCGGACAGACGAACCACGACATGTTCTCGATCACGCCGATCGGGCGCAGGTTGGTCCGCTCCGCCATCTTGCCCGCCCGCTCCGCGACCTTGCGCGCGGCCTCCTGCGGCGTGGTCACGACGAGCATCGACGCCCCCGGCAGGAACGACGCGAGGCTGATCGAGACGTCGCCGGTCCCCGGCGGCAGGTCGCACAGCAGGAAGTCGAGGTCGCCCCAGTACACGTCGCCGAGGAACTGCTCGATCGCCTTGTGCAGCATCGGGCCCCGCCAGATCACCGGCGTCTCCTCGGGCACGAAGAAGCCCATCGAGATCACCTTCACGCCGTAGGACTCCATCGGCAGGATCATGTCGTTGAACCCGACGGGCTTGCCGGTCACGCCCATCATGCGGGGCACGCTGAATCCCCAGACGTCGGCGTCGAGGATGCCGACGCGGTGCCCCTCGGCGGCCAGGGCGCAGGCGAGGTTCACGGTGACGCTGGACTTGCCGACGCCGCCCTTGCCCGACGCCACGGCGATCACCGTGGTGTCGGAGCCCGCGAAGAAGGTCGGCTGCTGCTGCTGGGGGCCGCGCCGCCCCGCAGGGTGGAGACCAGCGAGGCGCGTTGCTCCTCGCTCATCGGGGACAGGGAGACGTCCACGCGCTCCACGCCCTCGAGCGGCGCGAGCGCCTCGGTCACGTCGCTCGTGATCCGGTCCTTGAGCGGGCAGCCCTCGATCGTGATCAGGACGTGGACACGGACCAGGCCGCCGTCCAGCACCTCGATGTCCCGGAGCATGCCGATGTCCTCGATCGGCCGGCCGATCTCGGGGTCGTTGACGCTTCGCAGCGCTTCTCGGACCTGGTCCTGCGTGACCACGGGGTGACCTCCTGGTTCTCTGGCTGGTTCCTGCTGGCTCGGACTCCGCCGTGCGTCCGTGCTCGGATCGATCGGGCTCGGATTATCCTGGTCGGCACGGTGCGAACCGTGCTTTCTCCCATGGTACGTCCGGCGCTCGCGGGCGTCGACGCGCGCCGGTCCCGTCGATCGCGAGGAGCGACCCGTGCCCGCCCGTGAGCCCACCCCGCTCGAGATCCACAAGGCGCTCGCCGACGACACGCGCTTCCGGCTCTACCGCTACCTGGGGCTCTCGGGCAGGCCGGTCTCGATCCGCGAGCTCTCGACCCGCCTGTCCCTGCACCCGAACACGCTCCGGCCGCATCTGCGCCGGCTCGAGGAGGCCGGCCTGGTCCGCCGCGAGATCCGCAAGGGCGCGACCGTGGGACGCCCGCAGACGATGTACGTCGCGATCGAGCAGATCGAGCGCGAGAACCGCGACTTCCGGCTCCTCGCCGAGATCCTGGCCGGCCTCGCCTCGGGCACGCGGGCCCGGACCCGCGCCACCGAGCGCGCCCGCGAATGGGGCCGGTACCTCGCGGCGCGCGGCGTCCCGAAACCGGGCACCCGCGCGTCGGCCCGGCACAACCTCGCCGTCCTGCAGGAGGCGATGGCCTCGGCCGGGTTCGACCCGCGTTTCCGAAGGGCGAGCGACGGGACCGTCGAGGTCACCCTGCGCGACTGCCCCTTCCGGGAGCTGCTCGACGACCACCGCGACCTCGTGTGCTCGATCCACCAGGGGTTGGTCGAGGGGATGCTCGGGGCGCTCGAGCCGCCGCTGTCCCTGGAGGCGTTCACGCCGCTCACCGAGCGCGCGATCTGCCGGGTGGAGGTGCGGGAACCGCGACCTTAGGCCGAGGGCTCAGGCGATGGCCGACACCGACCGATAGTCCGAAAGGACTATGCCCGCCTACCTTCAGGAGGTCATCAGGTGATCGAGCCCGAGCAGCACGAGGCCGCCGGCCCGCCGGCCGGCGACACCGACGGCGAACGCCCCGTCCACCTCGCCACGGCCGACGGCCGGGGCGGGATCGTGGACGAGTTCAACGGCTGGCTCGCGCTGCTGGTCGAACGCAACGGCTCGGACCTGCACGTCAAGGTCGGCACGCCGCCGAAGATGCGTCAGTCCGGCGCCCTGCTCCCGCTCGATCGCGAGCCCCTGTCCCACGACGAGATGGAGGCGATCGGGAAGGCCATGATCCCGCCCGAGCGGGTCGAACGGTTCGAGACCGCGGGCGAGGTCGACTTCGCGTACTCGCTCCCCGGCGTCGGACGCTTCCGCGTCAACGTGTTCCGCCAGCGGGGCTCGGTCTCGGCGGTGCTGCGGAAGCTGCGGTTCGGCGGCCCGAGCTTCGACGAGATGGGCCTGCCCGAGGTGATCCGTCAGCTCGCCGACGAGCAGCGCGGTCTGGTCCTGGTGACCGGCCCGACGGGCTCGGGCAAGACCACGACCCTGGCCGCGATGATCGAGCACCTGAACCACACCCGGCAGAGCCACATCGTGACGATCGAGGACCCGATCGAGGTCCTGTTCCGCGACGACGTCGCGTCGATCAACCAGCGCGAGGTCGGCAACGACACCGAGAGCTTCCTCTCGGCGCTCCGGGCCGCCCTGCGGCAGGACCCCGACGTGATCCTGATCGGCGAGATGCGGGACACCGAGACCGTGCGGACGTCGCTGCAGGCGGCCGAGACCGGCCACCTGGTCCTGTCGACGCTCCACACCGTGGACGCGACCGAGACCGTGAACCGCGTGGTCGACTTCTTCCCGCCCGAGCAGCAGGGCCAGATCCGGCTCACGCTCGCGGGCGCGCTCAAGGGGATCATCTGCCAGCGGCTGGTCCCGTCTCGCGACGGCGGGATGGTGCCGTGCCACGAGGTGCTCGTGAACACCGGGCGCGTCTCCGAACGGATCTCCGACGCCGACAAGACGGCCGAGATCCACGACGTGATCGCGGAGGGCGGGTACTACGGCATGTGCACGTTCGACCAGAGCCTGCTCCAGCTCGTCAAGGACGAGAAGGTCACGGTCGAGGCCGCACTGTCCGCCTCCTCGAACCCCCACGACTTCACGCTGCAGCTCCAGCAGGCCAGGATCGAGCTCCCGAGCTAACCCGTCAGGCGGCCGGGCGCGGCCGCCGGCGGATCAGCGCGGCGATCCCCAGGCCGATCCCGATCCCGAGCAGGGGTCCGATCACCCATCCCGCCACGGCGGGCGCGGAGCTCGCCTGCCGCGTGACGGTGCGGACCTCGACCACCGGAGAGGGTTCGGGCTGCGAGAACGAGGAGACGTCGACGACCGCGCCGTTGCCGTCGCCGGCCCCGTCGCCCACGACGATCGCCCCGGTCATGCCCGGGTGGTAGCTGCAGGCGAACGGGTAGATCCCGTCCTCGTCGAAGGTGGCCGTGAACGCGTCGCCGGGGTTCAGGTCGTCGTAGTGGCCCCACAGGTTGCCGCCCACGTTGTGGACGAAGGGATCCTCGTTCACGAACGTCACCGTGTCGCCGGGCTGGACCTGCAGGGTGCTCGGGGTGAAGCACATGTCCACCAGCTCCACCGTGTCCCCCGTGCCCTGGGTCGCGCCGGCGTGGCAGCCGCCGCCGGCGGCGGCGGGGATCGCGGGGACGATCAGGACGGTGAGGACGGCGGCGGCGATCACGATCGCGCTGCGGCGAGCCATGGGCGTCTCCTCTCGCGGGGGTCTCGGAACCGTCTACACCGCGGATGCGGATCCGGTTCCGCCCCGTGGCGCCCTCAGGCCATCGATCGGGCGATCTCGAGCGCCGACGCCCGGTCGAGCGAGGTCTCGAGCCGGTAGGTGATGCCGTCCACCTCCCAGATCAGGACGTTGCCTCGGACCGAGAAGGTCTCGGTGCCATCCTCGGTGTCGACCGTGAGCACGTGGGGGACCGGGATCCACGCCGCCCGCCCGCCGTCGACCGAGGCATCGTGCACGTCCTCGAACGCCTGGACGGTCTTGACCACGGTCTCGTCGTCGCCCTGGAACGCGATCAGGACGAGCCCCCACTCGGTGCCCGGCAGGGCGGGGTAGGTCGCGCTCGGCCGCCACGCGTAGACCAGCCCGGGGTCGCCGAAGGGGCTGTCGATCACGTAGACCTCGTCGGGTGGCGGTCCCGAGGGCAGGGACGGCTCGAACCCCGCGAGCGCGACGGCCTCCTCGGCCGGCACCGGGTCGCCGAGCGCGCGCGGCGTCACCGGCGGCAGCGAGGCCGAGGGCGTGACGCCGGGCTGGACGCGGATCTCGATCGAGCCGATCGCGAACCGGGCCGCGGCGGCGAGGGCGAGCGCGGCGAGCAGGCCGATCGTCGCGAGCACGAGCACCCGCCGGCGGCTCCACAGGGCACGCCGCGGGAGCACCGGGCGGGCGCCGGACGCGCGCTCGGTCTCGAGCCGTGCGAGGACGGCGTTGCGCAGCGACGGGGTCGGGGGGTACGCGAGCTCGGGTCCGAGCGCCGTCAGCGCCGCCGCCACCTGCTCGTTCGTCATCGGTCGGTCACCCATCCCAGCCTTCACGGGGACCCCTCCAGGTGGTCGCGCAGCTTGCTCAGGCCCTCGCGACAGCCGCGACTTGACGGTCCCCGGGCGGATCGCCAGGGCCCGGGCCGTCTCGGCCTCCGAGAGCTCGAGCAGGTAGCGGTAGGTGACGACCAACCGCTCGGGCTCGGAGAGGCGCTCGATCGCCCCGAGCAGCGCCTCGCGTTCCTCGCGCCCCAGGGCCGCGGTCTCGGGGGACGGGGCCGCGTCCCCCGAGCCGCGGTCCTGCGCGAGCCGAACGGTGAGACGCTCGCGCCGGCCCACCGACCGCCGCCGGTTCTTCGCCTCGTTCGACACGATCCGAAGGACCCACGGGCGGAACGCCTCCCCGGCCCGGAATCGGTCGAGCGCGTAGAAGGCCTTGACGAAGGCCTCCTGTGCCGCGTCCTCGGCCTCGGCGGAGCTTCGCGTGATCAGCCATGCGGTGCGGAACGCCACCTCCCGGTATCGCTCCACGAGCTCGCCGAAGGCCTGAACGTCACCGTCGCGCGCGAGCCGTGCGAGCTCGACGTCCTCCAGTGGACGGCCCTCCACTCGGTCGGTCATCCCGGTCTACACCGGGGGGATGCCGCCGGTTCCGCGGGTCGCGTCGCTACGCGCCGGCCTTCCCGTTGCCGAACGTCTGCTCGGCGAAGTCCGTGATCCCCGAGAGCAGCTTCGTGAACTCCATGGGGATCACGAACTTCGTCGAGGGCGACTGGCCGATCTGCTTGAGCGCCTCCAGGTACTGCAGGCTCATCGTCTTCGCGTCGACGCCCTGCGCCGATTCGAAGATCCTCGTCAGCGCGAGCGCGAACCCCTCGGCGCGCAGGATCGCCGCCTGCCGGTCGCCCTCGGCGTTCAGGATCGCCGACTGCTTGTTGCCCTCGGCCACGGTGATCGCGGCCTGCTTGGCTCCCTCGGCCTCGGTCACGACGGCGCGTCGGGTGCGCTCGGCCGACATCTGACGCGTCATCGCGTCCTGGACCTGCGGCGGCGGGATGATCTCGCGGATCTCGACGTTGGTGACCTTGACGCCCCAGCGCTCCGTCACCTCGTCGAGCTTGACGCGCAGGATCTCGTTCATCGCCTCGCGCTTGGCGAGCACGTCGTCGAGCGACATGTCGCCGACCACCGATCGCAGGGTCGTGGCGGCGATGTTCTGCGCCGCCCCGGCGAAGTTGCCCACCTCGATCACCGACATCCGGGCGTCCACGACCCGATAGAAGACGATGAAGTCGATCGAGATCGTCGCGTTGTCCTCGGTGATCGCGGCCTGGTGCGGGATCTCCAGGTAGAGCTCGCGCAGGTCGACCCAGACGCCCTTGTCCACGAACGGGATCAGCAGGACGAGCCCGGGTCCCTTCGCGCCGATCGCCCGCCCGAGGCGGAACACCATCAGCCGCTGGTACTCGCGGACGATCTTGACCGCCACGGGGACGAGCAGGATGAGCAGCAGCAGGACGACCCCGACGCCGATCGCCAAGGGGATCACGGTTGTCTCCCTCCTCGTTGCCCTTCGGTGGCCGCCGTGGCCGGCGCCTCCGTGGGTTCGACCTTGAGCTTCAATCCTTCCATCTCGACGACCCGGACGTGGTCGCCCTTGCGGGGGGTGCCGCGGATCGACTCCGCCGTCCAGTGTTCCGAGGCGACCTGGACGACCCCGGTCGGATGGAGGTCCTGCAGGACGATGCCCTCCAGCCCGATCAGCTGCTCGTCCCGGGTCGTCGACGTACGGTGCCGCAGCCGCATCGCGGCTCGGACGACGACCAGGAAGAAGACCGCGGCGAAGATCGCGACCGGGACGATCACGAGCGGCGAGACCGACACGCCCGGTACCGAGGTGTCGAACAGGAACAGGCCGCCGAGCACCAGGCACACCACGCCGGCGATCGCCGGCAGGCCGAGGCCCGGGTGCAGCAACTCGAGGACGAAGAACACGAGCGAGGCGACGAGCAGGACGACCCCGATCAGCTGGACGGGAAGCATCCCGAGCGCCACGAGCGACGCCACGAACATCAGCGCGCCGAGCGTCCCGACGACGCCGCCGGGGATGAAGAACTCGGCGACGATGAACGCGAGCCCGAGCCAGAAGAAGACGAAGGCGAGGTTCGGGTCCAGGAGCGAGTGGAAGAAGCCGGCGAAGAAGCCCATCGTGTCCTCGGTCACGGTGGCGCCCGCCACGTCGAGCGTGACGGGTTCGCCCGACACCTGGACCGTCATGCCGTTCACGTCCGCGAGGAGCGTGGGCACGTCCGGGGCGATCAGGTCGATCACCCCGAGCTGCAGCGCCTCCTCGGCCGAGACGCTCTCGGCGTCCCGGACCGCCGACTCCGCCCAGACGGCGTTGCGCCCGCGAGCCTCGGCGATGCCCACGATGTACTCCGCCGCGTCGTTCACGGCCTTCTCCGAGGCGACGGCGCCGGACAGTCCCACCGGCTGGGCCGCGCCGACGTTGGTCGCCGGCGCCATCGCCGCGACGTTCGTCGACAGCAGGATGAACGTGCCGGCGGAGGCCGCTCGGGCCCCCGACGGCGAGACGTAGCCGATCACCGGGACCTTCGCGTTCAGGATCGGCCTGGCGTGATCTGCCGCATCGACGAGTCGAGCCCGCCGGGCGTATCGAGCGTCAGCAGCACGGCGGCGGCGCCCGCGTCGGCAGCGTCGGCGATGCCGCCCTCCACGTGGTCGGCGACGAAGGGATCGACGACGCCGTCGATCCGCAGCTCGACGACCTCGGGGGAGCCGGACTGCGCGAGCGCGCCGTGGGCTCCGATCGACACGCACGCCGCCGCCAGGGAGGCGAGCACCGCTGCGCGTCGGAGGGTCATCACGTCACCACCTTCATCATCGCACCGGCGCGAACGGAAGGCGCGCTACCCTGCTCGGCGTGAGGGCCGTCGTCGCGTTCGCGTGCGTCTGGGCGATCGCGTGGTCGGCATCGCCGGCCGCCGGCGGCGAGGGCGACGAGCCGTTCACGGGTTCGGTTTCCAGGATCGACCGGGACACGCGGCGGCTCATGGTCGGCTCGTCCTGGCACGCGGGTGTCCCACGCCGCTCCGGGACCTTCGGATCGTGCGGGTGACCTACCGAGGGTTCGACGGGGCGCCGCACCGCGGGCGGCTCGCGGTGCACCGACGGTGGGCGGACGAGATCCTGGCGGTCTTCCGCCGCCTGTACCGGAGCGGGTTCCCGATCCGGCGGGTGCGGCTGGTGGATCGCTTCGACGCGGACGATCGCGCGTCGATGCGGCACGACAACACCTCCGCGTTCAACTGCCGGTACGTCGCGGGCACCACGACCTGGTCCCAGCACGCCTACGGCCGCGCGATCGACATCAATCCGGTCGAGAACCCGTACGTCGAGGGCTCGCACGTCTCGCCGGGCCGGGGTCGCCGGTACTTGACCGGACCGATGTCCGGCCGGGGATGATCGTCCCGCACGAGGTCGTCGTCCGGGTCTTCCGGCGGATCGGCTGGGGCTGGGGAGGGCGCTGGACCTCCGCCAGGGACTACCAGCACTTCTCGGCGAACGGGCGGTGACGTAGGCCCGACGGGGGACCGGCTCTGCCGGCCCGAACGAGCCGACGGCCCACCCGGCGTCGAATGCCACCTCGCATGGCATGATGACGAAGCCCCACCGTCAAGCTCGCGGCGGTGCGGCGGGCGTATACCTGGAAGGAGTTCGGGTGAGCACTCGGCCCGATGGTCCGCTCCTCGCCCGTGAGGAGCAACAACTCGTGGAGGGACTCCTTGCCGGGAACGAGGACGCGGTGCGTGCGCTCTACGCGCGGTTCGCACGTCCGATCTTCACGCTCGGGTTGCGGCTGCTGGGGAGCGCGGAGGCGGCCGAGGAGTTGACGCAGGACGTCTTCCTCGCGGCGTGGCGCAAGGCCGCGCGTTTCGATCCCGCTCGCGGGCGCCTGTCGACTTGGCTCATGACGATCGCCCACAACCTCGCCGTGGACCGACTGCGGCGCGAGACCGGCGTCACGCGCCCGCACCTGGTCCTGGTCGACGAGGTCCCCGAGCTCGAGTGGGTGGACGAGGAGGAGCCGCTGATCGAACGCGACGCGGCGATCCGCGCCCTCGAGTCGCTCTCGGACGCCGAGAAGCGGCTCCTCGCGCGCGCGTACTTCGGCGGCCTCACGGCGCGCGAGATCGCCGAGGCCGACGGGATCCCGCTCGGCACGGTCAAGACGCGGCTCCGGACGGCGCTCATCAAGGTCCGGCGCGCGAACCAGGACAAGGAGCGGCCGTGACCTGTCTCGAGGTGCGCGAGCTCTTGCCCGAACACGCGATCGGCGTCCTCGGCGAGCTCGAGCACGAACGCATCCAGCGTCACCTGCAGACGTGCGCCGGGTGCCGCAAGGAGGCGGGGGACCTCGGGCAGGCGGCCTCGACGCTGGCGTTCGCGCTCGCGCCGGTCCCGGTGCCCGAGAGCTTGGGCGATCGGGTCGTGGCTCGGGTGCGACGCGCGGCCGGCGCGCCCGGCACCCGGCGCCGGGCCCGAACGGCGACGGTCGCCCTGGTCGCCGCCGCGCTCGTGTTCGCGAGCCTGGGCTGGGGCGCCGTGATGGCGGGCCGCGCCGAACGGTTCGCCGACCGGGCCGCGCAGGCCCAACGCGAGCAGGCGACCGCGATCGAGCATTTCCAGCAGGTGCTCGGCAACGTGATCCCGGGGGGATCCCTGTCCGATAACGAGACGCACATCGGTCAGCTCGCCCCGGTCGCCGCGGGGTCGGGCGGAGGGTTCGCCCTGCAGCTCGTGTCGCCGCGGATCTTGGACTTCGTGATGGTGATCGTGAACGGGCTCGACGACCCGTCCGTGCTGCCGCTGCGGGTGGAGCTCGTGAACGACCGGGGCAGGGTCCTGCGCGCAGGGCGCATCCACACGCTCGACGCGAACGGCGGCGCCGAGGTCTACCACCAGTTCCGGACGCAGGGGCTCGGCGGCTTCACGACCGTCAACGTGGTAGACCCGGCCGGCCGGCTCGTCCTCACCGGCACGGTCGACCAGTCGAACTAGCCGGTCGCGGTCAGCGGAGCTCGAGCTCCTGGCTGAACGAGCCCGCGAAGCTCATCTCCACCGGTGCGTCCGCCAGGCCCGGGATCCCCTCGAAGCGCATCGAGATGTCGAAGTCGCCGTCGCTCTGCGTCTTCAGCATCTCGGCGGCAGCGAGGTCGACGAAGCTGGTCTGCGTGAACGTGCCCTGCCCGACGTAGTCGATCGACCCTTCGCCCAGCGCGTCGAGCCCGGCCGCGCCCGTCGCGCCCGTGATCTCGGGGCCGAGCGCGTCGAGCAGCGTGGCCAGGTCGAGCGTCACGTCGATCGGGACGGTCATCCGCGTCTGGATCACGGCCGCCTCGCGACCGTTCACGGTCTCGTTGCGGACGTACGTGCTCGTCGCCGAGAACTCGATCGTCCCGTCGCCGAACGGGAAGTCCTGCGAGAACTCCTTGTCCCACGTGTCACCCACCGAGACCGCGTCGCCGTCGTCCGGCAGGATCGGCGTGAGCTGTCCCATGCCCGGGAACCCGAACCCCTGGGTCTGGGCCGCGCCGCCGAGCGACAGCCCTCCCGCGGAGAGCACGCGGCCGTCGGACGCGATCTGGATCTGGATCGGGGGTGCCGGCGTGGACGGCACCTCGCTCCCGTTCAGCGTCCCGCTCATGTCCGAGACCGTGACCTCGATCGTGGCCGTCCCGGCGTCGTCCACCGAAACCACCTTCCAGCCGACCACCTGCGAGACGTCCATCGACAGGGGCTCCTCGCCGAACAGGGGTGAGGAGACCTTCGCGTCCATCGTCTGGTGGACGTCGTAGGTCCGCTCCTCGCCCTGGGTGAACGACAAGGCGAGCGGTTGCGCCTCCGCCGTGTCGCTGCGGGTGATCGCCAACGCCGCCAGGCCGGCAACGATGATCAGCACGACGGCGATCGCCGCGGCGATCACGCCTCGGCGGCGCTTGGGCGGCTCGGGTTCGGGATCGGTCGGCGGAGCGGGCATCGGGACCTGCGGGGGTGCGGCCTGGCTCATCGAGGGTTCCTTCCTGCGCGGGAGATGGTCTCTCATCCTCCCACATGGGACCGGTTCACTCGGCGAGCGCCGTTGCGAGGAACGCGAGCGACCGCGGGTACCGGTAGCCGATCGACATGTGTCCGGCGGCGAACAGCTCGAGCGTGTGCTCCACGCCGATCGCCTCGAGCTCCTTCGATACCGCGACGGCTCCGTTGTCCAGGAACCACTCGTCCTTGGTGCCGCCGTCCACCCAGATCGCGCGCATCGAGCGCAGCTCGTCGGCGTGCTTCGGGATCATCCTGACGGGGTCCTTGTCCAGCCATCGCTGCCACACGTCGTCGATCAGTCTGCCCGTGGTGACGTCGAAGGGCAGGTGGACGACCCCGTCCTCGTCGGCCGAGTAGCACGCGGCCATGCACCAGTCGTTGAGGAGCACGGCGTCGGAGTCCTTCGAGAAGGCCGGCCGCGAACGGAAGTCCTCCCAGAAGCGGTCGTACGAGCCCTCGTACTCGTCCCGCAGCGCCCGAACGCTCTTCGGGAACTCGGGGAGGTAGCAGGCCTCGAACAGGGCATCTCCCGCGTGCGACGCGAGCGCCGAGAAGACGTCGGGCCGCAGCATCGGGGTCACGAGCGCGCCGTAGCCGCCGCTCGACTTGCCCTGGATGCCGCGGTGGTCCCGGTCGGCGATCGTCCGGTACCCGGCGTCGACGAACGCGACGACCTCGTCGCACAGGAAGTCCTGGTAGCGACCGGTCCCCGGCGAGTTGAGGAACTGGCTGCCCCCGAGCGAGGTCCAGCAGTCGACGAACGCGACCAGCGTCGGCGGCGCCTCGCCCGACGCGAACAGCGCGTCGACGCTCTCCAGGTAGCTGGGGCGGAACGCCTCCCGGTTCCGCCACATGTCGAGCTGGCCGGTCAGTCCCTGGATCACGTACACGCAGGGGAACCGGCGATCGGGGTCGTCGTCGTACCCGGGCGGCACGTAGACCCAGAGCGGCCGGACGTTCGGGTCGCCCAGCGCGTTGTCCCGCAGGGCCTCGCTCTCGATCTGCAGCTCGTCGATCCTGCCGGTGAACTCGCGGCTCCACGGTTGCACGTGTCGGCTCCTTCGGTCGGGTGTGCGGGCAACGGAACCCTCCTATCATGGCCGCACATGCCCGAGGTGTCCGACGTCGTCGGGATCGGCCTCGCGGGTGGGCAGGGGATGCGCGCCCGCCCGCTCACGCTGAAGGCGCCCGGGTACCTGCGTTCGAAGGCGGCGATGTCGTTCCTCGGGCGCCGTCTGATCCGCTGGGTGATGACGATCCTGTCGAGCGAGGGCATCAAGGACTACTACGTCATCGCGCACGGGAAGGAGAACCGCTACCAGATCAAGGTGATGATCGGGTACGGGGAAGGGTTCGGCGTCGACGTCAAGTACTCGCCGGTCAAGTACGACGCGTTGTCCACCGGCAGCGCCGACTCGGCGCTGCGGCTGATGGAGTACTGGGACATCTCGCAACCCGCGCTCGTGTTCCCGACCGACTCCGTGATCGACTTCGACCTCGCGCCGATGGTGGAGACGCACGTCGGGCGCGGCGCGGTGGCCACGATCGCCGCGATGATGCGGGAGCCGGACGAGGTGGCGGAGAAGTACGGCGTCATGCTCACCGACGGCGACGGTCGGGTCACCGAGTTCGTCGAGAAGCCGACGCTCGGCGAGCTGCGCGAGCACTTCCACGCGGAGACCGACGAGGACTTCCGGCAGCTGCCGCTGATGACCAACGCCGGGTTCTACCTGCTGGACACCGAGGTGATCCGGGGCCTGATCGGCAACGCGGAGATCGAACGGCTCCGTCGGACGCGGCTGGATTTCGGCAAGGACCTGTTGCCCTGGCTCGTCGGCAACGGGTACCCGGTGTACGCGTTCCCGGTGCGCCGGATCGGCGATCTGGGGAACGTGCGGGACTTCCTCGAGACGATGATCGACGTGCTCCGGGGGGAGTTCAAGGCGGTCGACCGGCTCCTGGGGCCGCCGTTCGACGCCGAGCGCAACGTCTGGATCGCGCCGGAGTCGCTCGCGATGCGCGACTCGACCAGCGGCACGACGCTGGCCGAGAAGATCGCGAGCGGCGCCGTGCAGATCGGTCCGGCGGTTCGGATCGGCAGGTTCTGCGAGATCCACCCCGGCGTCCGGATCCGCGAGTCGAACCTCGACGACGACATCGAGGTGCAGCGCGACGCGTCGATCGAGCGTTCGCAGATCCGCGACGGCGCGGTGATCGGGCCCTCCGCCCGCCTGTTCGAGGCGGTCGTCGGCTCGATGTCGGAGGTCCGGTCCGAGCCCTTCAACCCCACGTCGATCGAGCGCTTCGTGGCGCTCGGCGACGAGGTCATCGTCTACCCGGGGGTGCATCTGGCGGACGAGGTGGCCGTCTACCCGCGGCTGCGGCTCCCGTTCGGGATCAGCGTCCCCGCCGGCACCGAGCTCGCCGGGCCCGCGGACGTGCTCAACCACCTCTAGCGGTGCGGGCCTGACCGGATGCGGATCGGCCTGGCGCTCCCGCACTACGACTTCTCGATCCCCGGGGTGTCGCCGATCCGGTTCGAGGCGCTCGCCGAGGTGGCGGTGCGCGCCGAGCGGCTGGGGTTCGACAGCGTGTGGATGTCCGATCACCTGTTCGCGACGCTCGGCCGCTACGGCGGCGGCGACGAGCGCTACGGGTCGCTCGAACCGCTCTCGACGCTCGCGGCGCTGGCGCCGCTGACGGAGCGGGTCCGGCTCGGGACGCTGGTGCTGTCGGCGGCGTTCCGCCATCCCGCGATCGTCGCGAAGACCGTCACGGCGATCGACCGTCTGTCGGCGGGCGCGTCGAGCTCGGGCTCGGCGCGGGTTGGTTCGCCGACGAGTTCGAGGGGTTCGGCTACGGGTTCGGGTCGGTCGGGGAGCGGTTCGCGCTGCTCGAGGAGACGATGGGGTACCTCGACGCGGTGTTCGGGGACGAGCCGGCGTCGTTCGGGGGGCCTCGGTTCGCGTTGCGCGAGGCCTACAACCGCCCGCGGCCGGTGCAGGAGCCGCGGCCGCCGCTGCTCGTGGGCGGCAAGGGCGGCCCGCGGCTGCTGCGGCTCGCGGCGCGGTTCGCCGACGGCTGGAACACGGTCTGGCGGTGGACGCCCGAGGCCTACGCGGAGCGGGCGGCCGCCGCCCGCGAGGCCTGCGAGCGCGTCGGCCGCGACCCCGCGACGCTCCGGCTCTCGTTGGGCCTGTTCACGGTGCTCGGCGAGGACGAGGCGGACCTGGTCGCGTCGCTACGAGCTGATGCGCGAACGGCTGCCGGCAGGTGTCGTCGACGCGGCGCCGCTCGAGGAGCTGCGCCGGGACGGTCTGGTCGGCACGCCCGACGACGTGCTCGAACGGCTCGAACGGTTCGCCGAGCTCGGCGTGAGCGAGCTCGTCGTGGGGCCCGCGCCGGTGTGGTTCGCGCTGCCCGACCCCTCGATGCTCGATCTGCTCGCCGAACGCGTCCTGCCGGCCGCGAAGGAACTCTGATGGAGCCGCTCGAGGCGGCGGTCGCGGTGCTCAGGGAAGAGGAGCAGCCCCTGCACTGGACGAAGATCCAGGACCTGGCGCTGCGCCGCGGCTACCTCGACCCGTTCGAGATCGCCGACGTGCGCAAGGCGCTGCTCTCCGCGCTCGCCGACGGCGTACGATCGGGCGTGCTCGAGAAGCGGGGGACCGGCGTGTACGCGGCGGTCTCGTCCGACCGATGAGCTCGACGACGCTCGCGCTCGTCGCGTCGCCCCCGGGCGTGCGGTCGCGGGTCGCGTGGCGGGTCCTGCTCGCGTTCGCGGGGAGCTGGCTGGTGGCCGCGCTCGCCCAGATCGAGATCCGTCTGCCCTTCACCCCCGTGCCGATCACCGGCCAGACGCTCGGCGTCCTGCTCGTCGGCGCGTCGCTCGGGGCCGGGTTGGGCGCCGTGTCGATGGCGCTGTACCTGCTGCAGGGTGCCGTCGGGTTGCCGTTCTTCTCCGGCGGCGGCTCGGGGACGGACTTCCTCACGTTGTACGTCGGTCACCGGCGGGTACCTGTGGGGGTTCGTGCTGTCGGCCGCGGTGGTCGGCGCGCTCGCCGGTCGGAAGTGGGACCGGTCGGTCCGCAGCTCGATCGGCGAGATGTTCCTCGGCGAGGTGGTCCTGTACGCGGTCGCGATCCCGTGGCTGATGCAGGCGCTCGACGTCTCGCTGGCGCGGGCGCTCGAGGTCGGGCTGGCGCCGTTCGTGGTCGGCGACACGATCAAGCTGCTCGCGGCGGCCGGCCTCCTGCCGCTCGCGTGGCGGACCCTGCGCCGGAAGACGTCGATCCTACCGGCGGTAGGCGATCCGCGAGAACCGTTCGAGCTTCTCGAACCGGTGCTCGGCCTCGATCAACCGGACCGTGCCCGAGCGGTTGCGCATCACCATCGAGAACGTCGTCGCGCCGTCGGGCCAGTACTTCACGCCGCGCAGCAGCGAGCCGTCGGTGATCCCGGTGGCCGCGAAGAACACGTCCTGCCCGGCGACGAGGTCGTCGGTGGTCAGGACGCGTTCGATGTCGTAGCCCGCGTCGAGCAGCTGCTGTCGTTCGCCGTCGTCGCGCGGGAACAGGCGGCCCTGCATCGCGCCGCCGAGGCACTTCAGCGCGGCGGCGGCGACGACACCCTCGGGCGTCCCGCCGATCCCCAGCAGGAGGTCGAGCCCCGAGGTGCGGGTGGTGGCGGCCGCGATCGCGCCCGCGACGTCCCCGTCGGTGATCAGGTGGACGCGCGCGCCGACCTCGCGGACGCGCGCGATCATGTCGGCATGGCGCTCGCGGTCCAAGATCACGACGCCGATCTCTTCCGGCCTGATGCCCTTGGCCTTGGCGACCAGGCGCACGTTCTCCTCGGGCGACGCGGTGATGTCGATCGCGTCCGCCGCCTCCGGGCCGGTCGCGACCTTCTCCATGTAGACGGCCGCGCCGGGGAAGAACATCGAGCCGCGTTCGGCGAGCGCGATCACCGAGAGCGCGTTCGGCTGTCCGAGGGCGGTCAGGCGGGTCCCGTCGATCGGGTCGACGGCGACGTCGCACGCCGGGCCCTCGCCGGTCCCGACGGACTCGCCGTTGTAGAGCATCGGCGCCTCGTCCTTCTCGCCCTCGCCGATCACGACCACGCCGTCCATCGAGACCGAGTCGATCATCAGGCGCATCGCGTCGACCGCGGCCTGATCGGCCGCCAGCTTGTCGCCCCGGCCCACCCATCGGCCCGCCGCGAGCGCGGCGGCCTCGGTGACCCGGACGAGCTCCAGCGCGATGTTGCGGTCCGGACGCTCTTCCATCGCGCGATCCTCTCGATCCGTGCGGTCGTCTGTTCGGTTCTCTGGGGACCTGTTGGCCATCCTACGTGCGCGTTCGCCGCTCGCGCGCGGGCGGGACCAGGCCTCGTTCCTCGCACCACTCCAGCGTCCGCCGGAGCGTCGTTTCCACCGGCGCGTAGCGCAGGCCGAGCTCTCGGGCTGCCTTCGAGCCGTCGTACCGGTGACCGTGGAGCAGCGTCCGAACGGCCTCGGGGCACAGGGTCGCGTCGCGACGGAGCACCCTCGCTACCGCCCCGGCGAGCTCGCCGCCCGCCATCGCGACCCAACCCGGCGCGAACCGCACCCGGCGTGGCAGCCCCCAGATCCGCTCGAGCAGGTCGACCGCCTCGCGCGTGGTCAGGCTCGCGCCCGAGAGCAGGTACCGCTCGCCCGGCGTCCCGCGGGTCTCGGCCAGGACGTGGCCCCTCGCGCAGTCCTCGATGTCGATCAGCGAGATCGACGTGTCCACCAGGACCGGGAGCCGCCCGTTCACGACCTCGAGCAGGAGGCGCGCCGAGCCGGTCGCCCGCCCCGGTCCCTGCACCGACGAGGGGTTCACGGACACGACGTCGACGGCCAGGGTCCTCGCGAGCTCGAACACCCGCCGTTCGGCCAGGTGCTTGGAACGCTCGTAGTCGGACAGGTACGAGCCTCGGTGCGGCGAGTCCTCCCGTCCGACCGTGTGCCGTGGTTCGCCGATCGTCGACGAGGAGGAGGTGTAGACGACGCGTCCGACCCGGGCGTCGGCGGCGGCCCGGATCGCGTTGGACGAGCCCTCGACGTTGGTGCGGATCATCTCGCTCGGATCCCGAAGGCACAGGGCGTTCACGCCGGCGACGTGGAAGACGGTGGAGCACCCGCGCATCGCCTCGGTCAGCGACCCGAGATCCAGCGCGTCGCCCCGGACCGCCTCCGCCCCGAGCGCGGCGACCGCGTCCTCGGAGTCCTTGGACCGGGCCAGCGCGCGCACGGCGCGGCCGTCGGCGACG
Source organism: uncultured Actinomycetes bacterium (assembly GCA_963744515.1). Classification (GTDB taxonomy): domain Bacteria; phylum Actinomycetota; class UBA4738; order UBA4738; family HRBIN12; genus DASSJM01. Next base: position 77,897 of record CAVUTN010000006.1, read on the forward strand.
AGGCGTCGCAGGACGGCCCGGCCGACGACGCCGGTCCCGCCGGTGACCAGGACCGGTTCGGTCACGCGGCCGGGTCGCGCCCGGTCGTGATCGCGCCGCGGAACCGCAGGACGTACTCGAGCCCCGAGAGCACGGTGATCACGGCGGCCGCGATCATCGCCCACTGATCGAGGTACAGCGGTCCGATCGGCTCGCCGGGGCGCAGGATCGCGAGGAAGATCGCGAGGAACTGCACGTTGGCCTTCGCCTTGCCCCAGACGGATGGTTGCACGAGGTCGCCGGTCGAGGCGACCGCGCCCTTCAGGCCGATGATCAAGATCTCGCGGCCGATGATGATCACGGCGATCCAGGGCGAGACCCGTCCGACGACCAGCAGGCCGATCAGGGCGCCCGCCACGAGCAGCTTGTCGGCCGTCGTATCCAGGAAGTTGCCGAACACGCTCGTCTGCGCCCAGCGCCGGGCCAGCAGCCCGTCGAAGAAATCGGTGAGCGCGGCGACCGCGAACAGCACCGCGGCGATCGTGAAGGCCGTGTCGTCGTCGGGTCCGGCGAGGATCAGCGCCAGGATCACCGGGACGAGCGCCACCCGAGCCCACGTCACGACCTTGAGGAACGCTGCGGCACGGAGGTCGGCGGCGGTGGTCACGGCTTCGTCGGCATCGTAGCAGCGCACCTGGCCGAGAACGGCCACGTCGGCGGCGTCGCTCGGTGTAGCGTCGGCGTGTGGATCGCCGGACGAGGACGACGCTGATCGTGGGTGCGGCGGTGCTGTTCGTGGTCGGCGTGCTGTTCGGGTTCCTGCTGGGCCGATCGGGCAACGACGAGGAGCTCGCGATCCCGACGCCGAGCCCGGAGGCCACCACGACCGCAACGGGACCCACCGAGGTGGTCACGCCCTACGCCGGGTGAGGCGCCCGCGATCTCGAGCCGGGGGCAGGTGCTCCGGGAGGGCGACCGGGCGGTGACCGCCGCCCCCACCAGCGCGACGTGCGCGGCGCTGATCACCCCGGGAACGCTCGGCGACTGCGGCGAGGCGATCGTCGCCGACCAACGCGTCGTGTGGGTCGTCGAACGGGTGGCCACCCCGACCGGGGCGGCCGCGTTCTCGGTCAGGATCTCGACGTTCGTCCCGGACGAGAACGGGTGGGTCGTGTGGCTCCAGGCGTCCGACCCCGCCGGCGAACGCTGGTCGGACGTGAACGTGGTCGCGGCCGACCTGACGGGCGACGGCGTCCAGGAGCTGCTGGTGGGGTTCCGCTCGATCGGCGAGGACCAGACGCTCGAGTACGACATCGTCGGGTATTCGGAGAACGCCGTGCCCGAGGTGCTCGCCCATCCCGAGCCCGCGCCCAAGGGCTCGGTGATCGTGTCCGGGGGAACGATCCAGGAGTACTCGGCGCAATACCCGAACGCCGAACCCGTCTGCTGTCCCGCGAGCTACCTCCGGCAGTCGATCGCGTTCGTGGACTCGTTCTTCCGCGTGGTCGATTCGGAGACGGTGGTCATCACCGCGGTCCCGCCCTCGCAGCTGTGACTGGCTAGGCTGCGGACCGTGGACACGCCGAAGATCGTCACGGTCGACGACTACGAGCCGCTGGCGAGGGAGGCCTTGCCGGCCGACGTCTTCGACTACTACGCCGGGGGTGCGGGGGACGAGTGGACCCTGGCGGAGAACCGCCGCGCGTTCGAGGATTGGGTGATCCGCCCGCGGATGCTGACCGGCGCGTGGCCCGTCGACCCGTCGACGTCCGTGCCGGGCACCGAGATCGCGTTCCCGGTGCTCGTGGCACCGTGGGCGTACCAGAAGCACGCGCATCCCGACGGCGAACTCGCCACCGCGCGCGCCGCCGCTCGGGCAGGGACGGTCATGGTGGTCTCGAGCACCGCGTTCGAGGATCTGGAGGACGTCGCGGCCGCCTCCGGAGCGCCGAAATGGTGGCAGCTGTACGTGTTCACCGACCGCGAGCTGACCGTCGACCTGTTGCACCGCGTCCACGCCGCGGGGTTCGGCGCGGTCTGCCTCACCGTGGACTTCCCCGACAGCGGGCTGCGCCATCGCGACACCCGCAGCGGGTTCCAGATCCCGATCGGCCTGCCGTCGGACGAGCACACGTTCGCGCCCGACCTCACGTGGGACGACCTCGCGTGGATGCGCGAGGCCGCCCCCGCGCCGTTGCTCGTCAAGGGTCTGTATGACGGCCGAGGACGCGCGGCTCGCCGTCGAGGCCGGCGTCGACGCGATCGTCGTCTCGAACCACGGGGGGCGGCAGCTCGATTCGGTCCACGCCCCGATCACCGTCCTGCCCGAGATCGTCGAGGCCGTCGAGGGGCGGGTCCCGGTGCTCGTGGACGGCGGGTTCCGCCGGGGGACGGACATCTTCAAGGCGCTCGCGCTCGGCGCGGCCGCGGTGCTGGTGGGGCGCCCCACGTGCTGGGGGCTCGCGGCCGCGGGCGAGGACGGCGTGGTGGACGTGCTCCGCATCCTGCGGGCGGAGCTCGAGAACACGATGGTGCTGGCCGGCACGCGGTCGGTCGAGGACATCACGGAGGCCCACGTCGAGCGTGCGTGACGGCGTTCGCCGCTCGTCTGCCAGCATGAGCGTCCGCATGCCGCGCATCGACCTGCACACGCACTCGAACCGCTCCGACGGGACCTTCACCCCGGCCGAGGTGATCCGCCTGGCCGCCGAACGCGACCTGGACGTCGTCGCGCTGACCGACCACGACACGACGGACGGCCTGCCCGAGGCGCTCGCGACCGGGCTCGAGGCCGGCGTCGAGGTCGTCCCCGGGGTCGAGTTCTCGGCCGAGTACCTCGGCACGAGCGTGCACGTCCTGTGCTACTGGATGGACCCGGAGGACGCCGCCCTGCAGCTCGAGCTCCGGCGGCTGCGCGAGGACCGCTACCGGCGCGGCGAGCTGATGGTCGAGCGGCTCGGCGCCCTCGGGCTGCCGGTCTCGTTCGAACGCGTCCGCGAGATCGCCGGCGACGCGACGATCGTCCGCCCGCACATCGCGCAGGCGATGGTCGAGGCCGGCGTCGTGGCCACCGAGAAGGAGGCGTTCGAGCGCTACATCGGCGACGGCAGGCCGGCGCACGTCGCCAAGCACGCGCTCGACCCCGTCGACGCCGTGGCGTTGATCGACGGCGCGGGCGGCGTGTGCGCGCTCGCGCACCCGGGGATGTGGGGCGACCAGAGCTCGGTCCCGGACGAGCTGATCGAGCGCATGGCGGCCGCCGGCATGCGGGGCCTCGAGGTCGACCACCCCGACCACACCCCGGAGGCTCGCGAACGCTACCGGTCGCTGGCCGAGCGGCTCGGCCTGATCGCGACCGGCGGCTCGGATTGCCACGGGACCCGCTACGACCCCGTGCGTCTGGGGAGCACGCTCTGCGACCCGGACGCGTTCGTCGCGCTGCGCGCCGCGGCGCTCCGCGGATCGCCGGCGGCGCCTACCCCGTAGCATCGGCCCGTGGCCGGCAAGCGGATCCTCGTCGTCGGCGCCGGGTTCGCCGGGCTCTACGCGGCGATGCGGCTGCGCCGGGCGGTCGAGCTCGGTCACCGCGTGACGGTGGTCAACCCCGAGAACTTCATGCTCTACCACCCGTTCCTGCCGGAGGTCGCGTCCGGGCACGATCGACCCTCGCGCCGTGGTCGTGCCGCTCCGACGGGTGCTGCGTCACTGCGACGTCGTGATCGGCGAGATCGAACGCGTCGATCACGGCGAGCGGAACGCGCACGTCCGCCTCGCGGACGGCCGCGAGATCGCGCTCGGCTACGACGCGGTCGTCCTCGCCCCCGGCTCGTGGGCGCGCGTGCTGCCGATCCCCGGCCTGGCCGAGCACGGGGTCGGGTTCAAGACGGTGCAGGAGGCGATCTGGCTGCGCAACCACGTGCTGTCGCGGCTCGACGTCGCCTCGGCCACCGACGACCCCGAACGCCGACGGGCCGCGCTCACGTTCGCGTTCGTCGGGGGCGGGTACGCGGGGGTGGAGGCGCTCGGCGAGCTCGAGGACCTCGCTCGCGACGCGATGCGAGAGCTACCCGAACCTGCGACCCGAACAGATGCGGTGGATCCTCGTCGAGGCGACCGGTTCGATCCTGCCCGAGATCGGCTCGGAGCTTGCCGACTACGCGATCGAACGTCTGCGCGCACGCCGGATCGAGGTCCTGCTCGACACGAAGCTCGAGTCGGCGGTAGGGCGGCGTGCTCCGCCTGTCCGACGGCCAGGTGTTCCCGGCCGAGACGCTCGTGTGGACCGCCGGCGTGAAGCCGTCGCCGCTCGCCGCCGAGTCCGGGTTCCCGGTCGACGATGCGGGACGGATCCGGACGGACGCGTACCTGCGGGTCGAGGGCCTCGAGGACGCGTGGGCCGCGGGCGACGCGGCCGCGGTGCCCGATCTGCTCGTCGGCGGCGTGATGCCCCCGACCGCGCAGCACGGGATGCGGCAGGGCAAGCGCCTGGGGAACAACGTCCTGGCCGTCCTGCAGGGGCGCCGGCCCGAGCCGTTCGAGTACCGGGCGATCGGGGCGGTCGCCTCGCTCGGCCGCTACAAGGGGGTGGCGATCATCCGGGGAGTCCGGCTCCGCGGGTTCCCGGCGTGGTTCGCGCACCGCTCGTACCACCTGTACGCGATGCCGACGCTCGGCCGTAAGGTCAAGATCGCCACCGACTGGACGGTCGCGCTGCTGTTCCCCCGCGATCTCGCGCAGCTCGGCTCGCTGGAGCACCCGCGCGAGCCGTTCGAACGCGCCGCGGGGACGCGCCCTACGGACCGACGCGATTGACCTCGGCGGCGGCCGAGAGCGCCGAGTGGCTCCGCTCGAGGTCGGGGAGCTCGTGACCCGAGGTGAGCTCGTGCACGGCCCAGTTGGTCAGGTCGCGGATCGAGATGATGCCCGCGAGCGCGCCGTCCTGCACGACGGGGAGGTGACGGATCTTCAGCCGGGCCATGTGGTCGGCGGCCTCGGCGATGTCCGTCTTCGGGTCGACCGTGTCCAGGTCGGTGGACATGCGTTCGGACACCGTGGTCGTCTTCGGGTCGCCACCCTCGGCCACCAGGTTGACCAGGTCGCGTTCGGTCACGATGCCGGCGAGGGTGTCGCCCTCCATGACGATGACCGAGGAGATCCCGTGCTCGCGGAGCACGGTGGCCACCTGCTCGAACGTGTCCGAGGGCGAGGTCGTCTTCACGTCGGTGTGCATGATGTCGCGGACCTGCATGGCGGCTACCTCCGGTCGGGGGGACACAGCCTAGCGCGTGCCCGTTCGAACCGCCCGGGCAGCCCGGACCGCCGGTCAGGCCCTCAGTGGTCCGAACGCCCGCTGAAGTTGAACGACGAGACCTTGAGGGCGGGGACGCGGCTGGCCGAGAAGAAGAACTCGCTCGCGAGCTCGGTGTCGCGACCCACCATCTCGGTGCCCTGGAGCGCCTCGATGATCGACTGGGTGAACCGCAGGTTCTTGACCGGGTGGGCGATCTCGCCGTCTTCGATCAGGAACGTCCCGTCGCGCGTCATGCCGGTGATCGTCGACTCGACCGGGTGGACGATGTTCGTGTAGTGGAACCGCGTCACGAGCAGCCCGCGTTCGGTCGACGCGATCATGTCCTGCAGGCCGGCCTCGCCCGGCGCCATGAACAGGTTGAGGGGGAACGGGCCCTCGGGGTTCGGCGGCGGGAGGGCGTGGCCGGTCGTCGTGGTCCCGGCCTGCTTGGCCGTTCGCAGGTCGTACACGCCCGAGAGGAACACCCCGTCGTCGATCAGATCCACACGCGGATCGTGGCACGCCCTCGAAGTCGAACGGCAGACCGAGCGTCCCCTCGGACAGGGCGTCGTCGTAGATCGTCACGATCGGGGCGCGCCACCTGCTGTCCCTGCTTGCCCGAGAAGCACGAGCGCCCCTCGTGCAGCGACCGCCCGCCGAACCCGATCCACGCCAGGAACCCGACGAGGGTCGAGACGGCCGACGGCTCCAGGACGACCGTGTATCGGCCGGGGTCGATGTCGCGCGGCGATCGCGAGGCGATCGCCTTGTCCGCGGCTCGTTTGCCGACGGCCGCGGGGTCGAGCTCGTCCCGTCCGGCCGCGAACACCTCCGCGAAGCCGCTGCCGCCGTCCGGGCCGGTCACGACCGTCGTCACGGAGGCCTGCGACGACGGCGCCCAGCAGAACTGGCCCTCGGTGTTGGCGATCGCGACCTCGCTCGCGAGCGTCTCGTACGCGCCGGCCGCCGTGAAGCCCTCCGGGCACATCGCGACGAGCTGCGCGACGGACTCGGCGCGTTCGGAGGGCGTGGACTGGGCCGCCGACTCGTCGAACGCGTGGTGCTCGGGCGTCGGCGCCGGCGGCGCGAGCCCCGGGAACAGCGGGTCGGGCGCGACGACGGTCGCCATCTCGAGCGCGCTCTCGGCCGCCCGCAGCGCGCCCTCGGGGGAGAAGTCGTTCGACGCCGTGACGCCGATGCGGCCCTCGGAGACGACGCGGACGCGGATCCCCGTGTCCTCGCGGTAGGTGCTCTGGTGGATCGAGCTCGAGGCGAACCGCGTGAGCCCGCCCCACTCGTGCATGAACAGGACCTCGACGCCGTCCGCGCGCGGCAGGTTCAGGGCCGCGTCCGCGACGCGGCGGACCTCGTCCGGTCCGATGAGACCCGTCATCGCCTCCCTCGCCCCGTCTCCGCCGCATCAGCCGCGCACCCCGAGCTGCACGTTCCGGAACCTCGAGGGCGAGGCGCCGTGGCCGACGCGGGCGACCTGGCCGGGCTGCCCCTTGCCGCAGTTCGGCGTGCCCCACAGCGTCCACTCCTCGCGACCGCCCACCGCGTCGCACGAACCCCAGAACTCGGTCGTGATGCCCGTGTAGTTCGGGTTGCGGTACATCGTCGTCAGCCGGCCCTTCTCGATCCGCCAGGCGATCTCGCACCCGAACTGGAAGTTCACGCGGTGGTCGTCGATCGACCACGACGTGTTCGTCGACATGAACACCCCGTCGTCGGTGTCGCCGATGATGTCGGCGAGCGAGCCCTCGCGCGGCTCGATCGAGATGTTCGTCATGCGGATCAGCGGGTAGTGCGCCCACCCGTCCGCGCGCATCGCCCCGGACGACGTGAGCCCGAGGACGCTCGCGGTCTCGCGGCTCGAGATGAAGTTCTCGAACACCCCGTCGACCAGGATCGGCACGCGCTGCGCCGGGACGCCCTCGTCGTCCCACCCGAACGACCCGAGCCCACCGGGGAGCGACGCGTCCGCCGTGATCGAGACGAGCGGGCTCGCGTAGCGGAGCGAGCCGCGGTCCTCGGGCCGGACGAACGAGGACCCCGCGTACGCCTCCTCCATCCCGAGCACGCGGTCGAGCTCGACCGGGTGCCCGATCGACTCGTGGATCTGGAGCTCCACCTGCCCCGAGTCGAGCACGAGCGTCGTGACCTCGCTCGGGCACTCCTCGGCCGAGAGCAGCTCGACGGCCTCGGTCGCGGTCCGCTCGGCCTCCTCGATCAGGCCGAGCTTCTGGATGTGCTCCCAGCCCGCGGCCGAGATGTGGCCGCGGAACGAGTTCGGGAACGAGCGGCGCTGGAGCTCGCCGTCACCGAGCGCCGTGGCCTCGATCCCGGCGCCGGACTGGACGGTCGTCTGCTCGATCGCGGTGCCCTCGCTCGTGGCGAGGAACGTTCTCCGGCGGAACAGGTCGATCCCGCCCTCGCCGAACGCCAGCCCGTCGATCGACTGCATCCGCCGGGTCGCCTCCATCAGCATCGCGACCTTCTCCTCGAGCGGGACGTTGAACGGGTCCACCTGCATCGGGGAGTGCCAGGTGCCGGTCACGGGTTCGACCGGGGCCAGGACGACGGGTTCCATCGGCAGGCGGGCGGCAGCCTCGGCGATCTCGACCGCGAGCTTGGCGGTGCGCTCGATCTCCTCGGGCTCCCGGCGGGCGGTGGCGGCGAACCCCCAGTACCCGTTCACGAGCACGCGGATCCCGAGACCCTCGGAGCTCGAACGGTCGATCCCCTCCATCTCCTGGTTCCGGACGGTGATCGACTCGGAGTCGTCGGCCACGACGCGCGCGTCGGCATAGTCGGCTCCGGCGGCTCTGGCCGCCTCGACGGCCTGCTTCGCGACGTCGAGCATCCGATCGGACCTCCAGGAAGGGCAACGAGTGCTGCGGGGACAGCCTACCCCGGCGTGCCGGAGGTCGCGTTCGGAGGTGCGGGCGCCGTCTGGGAAGATGCGGCGCCGGGTTCCCGGCGGTCGAGGCCGGCGAACGAGGGAGACCGAGGGGTGAGGGTGCCGACCTACGTCTCGAACGTCACGCTGTTCGACGGCCGGACCGTCAAGCAGCGCGCGGGCGTGTTGCGTCGACGAGGGCCGCGTCGCGTGGGTGGGCGCGCATGCGCGAGCGCCGCGTTCGGCGCGCGACGCCGATGAGATCGACGGGCGCGGCAGGACCCTGACGCCGGGACTGATCGACTGCCACGTGCACCTGTGCTTCGACGGGGGCGCCGACTTCGCCGGCGAGTCGCGCGAGATGACGTCCGATGCCGTCGCCACGGTCAAGGCCGTCCGCAACGCCGCGCGAACGCTCGATCACGGCGTGACGACGGTGCGGGACCTGGGCGGGCGCGGCGACTCGGTGATCCAGGTGGGCGCTCGGCGTCGAGCGACGGTCTCATCGCCGGGCCGAGGATCCTGGCGGCCGGCCACGCGCTCACGATCACGGGCGGCCACGGGCACAGCGTCGGGTTCGCCCGCGAGGTCGACGGACCCGACGCGCTCCGGCGCGCCGTCCGCGAGGAGATCCGCGCCGGCGCGACCGCGATCAAGCTGGTCGCGACCGGCGGCGTGCTGACGCCCGGGATCACCCACGACTTCACGGCGTTCACGCAGGAGGAGCTCGACGCCGCGGTCGACGAGGCGCACTCGTGGGGCCGCGTCGTCGGCGCGCACGCGATCGGGCCCGAGGGCATCATCCGGGCGGTCCGCGCCGGGGTCGACTCGATCGAGCACGGCTCGATGCTCTCGGCCGAGGGAGCCCGGCTGATGAAGGAGCGCGGCGACGTTCCACGTGCCGACGATCTCGGCGATCCGCGGCATCGTCGACCATGCGGACGAGGTGCCGGCGTACGCGGTCGAGAAGGCGACGGCGCTCGTCGAGCTCGCGCGCGAGGGGTTCCGGCGTTCGCTCCGCGGCGGCGTGCAGGATCGCGTGCGGGACCGACGCCGGGACGCCGTTCAACCCGCACGGCAACACGCTGTTCGAGATCGTCCGCATGGTCGAGTGGGGGATGACGCCGCTCCAGGCGATGCGCATCGGCCACGTCGAACGCGGCCGCGCTGCTACGGCTCGACGACGTCGGTGTGGTGGCCGAGGGCGCGGCCGCGGACCTGGTGCTGTTCGGCGCGAACCCGCTCGAGGACATCAAGGCGGTGCTCGAACCCGCCCTCGTGCTCAAGGGCGGCGAGATCGTGGCCGGCTCCGCCTCCTAGGCACGCACCGAGGTCGTCGCCACAGGTTTTGTCACTCCCGGTCCCTACGCTGCTCGGAACCAAGGAGGAGTCGATGACCCAGCTCGGCTACGCGGTGCTCGGACTCGTGCTCGGCGCGGCGCTCGGCGCGGTGGTGTTCGGGACGTGGCGGCGCTCGGCCGCGACGCCCTCGACCCGGGTGGAGGCTCGGCTCGAGGTGCAGGCGGCGGAGCTGCGGCGTCTCGCCGACGCGTCGGCCGCGCGCGAGGGCTCGGCGGAGCACCTGCGCTCGGAGTTCGCGGGTGCCCGACGGGTGCTCGAGGCCCTCGCCCTGCGCGAGGACGAGCGGCGCGAACGCGACGCCGAATCGTGGGAGATCGTCCGCCGGCTCTCGACCGTGCTGGTCGGGAGCGCCTCGAAGGGCCGCGCCGGCGAGAACGTGCTGCGCGAGCATCTCGCGCAGCTCCCGCCCGGGATGCTCGTCACGGACCTGCGCGTGAACGGCCGCGTGGTCGAGTTCGGGCTGCTGCTCGCCGGACGGCCGTCGTCTGCCGGTGGACTCGAAGTGGTCCGCGGTGGCCGAGCTCGAGGCGCTCGAGGCGGCCGACGACCCGATCGAGCGCGAGACGCTCGCGCGCGAGGTCGAGCGGCAGGTCGCGCTCCGGGCGCGGGAGGTGGCGCAGTACCTCGACCCCTCGCTCACCGCGCCGGTCGCGGTCGCGGCGGTTCCCGATGCCGCGTACGAGGTGCTGCGACGGGCCCACGCCGACGCGTTCTCGCGCGGCGTCGTGATCGTGCCGTACTCGACGGCGCTGCCGGTGCTCCTGTTCCTGTACAGCCTCGCGCATCGGTTCGGCGACGCCGACGACGCGCGTTCGGCGCTCGAGGAGGTCGTGTCGGTGCTCGACGCCATGCAGCTCGTCCTGGAGAACAAGGTCGCCCGCGCCGCCACGATGGTCTCGAACGGCGTCGACGAGCTCCGCTCGGGTCTGGGCAAGGCGCGCGGCTCGATCGCGCGCGGCCGGACGGCGGCGGCCGTCGCGGCCGAGACCCGACCCCGAGCTGATCGAGGGTGTGCTGAAGGCCGTCCCGTAGCACGCGCGGGTACGCTGCGCCCGATGGAGTTCGAGGAGACGCTCGCGACGCTGGGGTTCCACCCCGCCACGGGACGGACGCCCAAGGGCGTGCAGGTGCTCACCGGCCGAACCGAACCCGTTCCTGACCTACACGGTGCAGAAGCTCGAGGACGGCGCCCCGGCGGCGCCGAAGCGATCTCGATCGGATGAGCCGGTGCAGCGCGAGATGTGAACCCGCTTCTCCTCTTCCCATCCCACACTGTGGCCTATGGATTTCGCGGCGAGGTCGATCGTGGAACTCTTCATTGGCGGAGCTTCCTGAGGTCGTCCTACAATCCGCGCATGTCCTCCGCGAGGCGCCCGCCGGATCGAAGTCTGGTTGAAGCGGCTGCGCATCGCATCGCCGAACAGCGTGGGCAGGCATCGCGATTGTCGATCGCGATGCGAGAGCTTGGAGCTCTCGATCGAGCTGCGTACGAAGCCGTCGCTCGGACGCCGACACCTTCGCTCGATCTTCCTGTTCGACGGCTCTCGAACGCCGCGAACGGCTCGCGGCTCTGGCTCGCGATCGCCGCCGCGGTGGCGATCTTCGGCGGAAAGCGAGGTCGAAGCGCCGCCCTCGAGGGAGTCGTCGCCATCGGCGTCACTTCCGCGAGCGTCAACCTCTTGGCGAAGTCGATCGCGACGAGGCCGAGGCCCGAACGGGCCGATCCCGTGCGCTTCGACACACGCGAGATCGAGATGCCGGCTTCCTCGTCGTTCCCCTCCGGCCACGCGGCATCAGCCTTCGCCTTCTCCTACGCGGTAGGACGTCACCTACGGTATCCTCGCGATCCCGATCCGGCTGCTCGCCGGAGCCGTCGCGTACTCACGGGTCCACCTCGGCGTGCATTACCCGGCCGACGTCGCGGTGGGTTCCATCGTGGGGTCGGGGATCGCTGCTATGGTCGCTTCAGCGATCGATCGAAGCGCGATGCGACGCGGGGGAGTGCCGTCGCGTACCCGGGTTTGACGCGTCTTCACCACTCTGAGTCAGCCGTGGAGTGAGGCGATGTTCCACGATCGCCGGTGCGCCAACGCGTACGATGGCCATCTATGCGGCAGCCGTCGGACCAGACTGAGGCACCTGCCGACACGCCGCGACGGCCGGTGCTGTTCATCAACCCGTTGTCCGGTGACGGCAAGGCGACACGCGCGCATGTTGCCGATCGAGCGCGAGAGCGGGGGATCGAGGTCATCGTCCTCAGCTCGGATCGGGATCCGGCGCGCTGGTCCGGGAAGCCGTGGCGCGGGGCGCGGATGCGCTGGCGGTAGCCGGCGGTGACGGATCGCTCGCGGTCGTCGCGGCGGCTGCCTCGACGCACGGGCTTCCGTTCACCTGCGTTCCCGCCGGCACGAGGAATCACTTCGCACGTGATCTACGGATCGATCGACACGACCTGACCGGCGCGCTCGACGCGCTCATCGACGGCGTCGAGCGCCGGATCGATGTCGCGGAGGTGAACGGCCGTACACTTCCTGAAAACGTCTAACTCGGGATCTACGGCGATGCGGTTCGCCGATCGAATACCGCGGTGCGAAAGTGCGAACGTTGCTGGAGACCGCGGACGAGGTGCTCGGTCCGAGCGCAGAGGCGCCCGAGCTGCGCCTGGTTGACGATCTCGGCCACGAGCACATCCATCCCATCGTCGTGGTGGTCTCGAACAACCCGTACGGCCTGGATCGGCCGGTTGCGCCCGGCATGCGTCCGACGCTCGACGGCGGCCGTCTCGGCGTCATCGTCCTCGATGCACCGCGGCGTGAGCGCCCTCCTCGTGGACAGGCGTGGAGTACTCCGCGTCTGGAGGTGGATGCCCCGAGGGAGTTACATGCAGGAATCGATGGCGAGGCGGTCGACCTGACCCCGCCCCTGGAGTTCGTGATCCGGCCGGCGGCGCTGCGTGTGAGGATCCCTCCGCACCATCAAGGCGTCTCCCCGTTGGGACATGTGCCGCCTCCGGGTCCGGCCTTCGCCTGAGTCGATCCCTTGCGCGCTCACGGGAAGTGGGACCCAGCGTTCGCCGACAGCGCGGGGTGCAGGTGCCCGCTCTGACGAGATCAAGTCGCCCCCTGCAGCGGAGGCGGGGGCCGAGGGGCCGTGACGGAGAATCGACCTTTCCGCTCGCAGGTGCTTCGGCGAGCAGGTTGCGCCGCCGCGCCGCGGCGGGCGTCCGAGCACTGGCGAGACTTCCTGCGGAGCCAGACCACCGGGATCGCGGGCTACGACTTCATCACCTTGGACAAACCAACACGCCGGCGGCCAGCCCCTCCTGGTCACGACGGGGGTCACCCAATGGAGGCGTTCGTCCCTGCTGCTCCTCTGAGCGCCCCTGGCGCCAGATCGACCCATCCCGGCCCGTGGTCGAGCTGGAAATCGAGGTTCATTGCGGCGTTGATCAGCGACAGGTGCGTGAAGGCCTGGGGGAAGTTCCCCAGCTGCTCTCCCGTCGGCCCGATCTCCTCGGAGAACAGCCCCACGTGGTTGGCGTATGTCAGCATCTTCTCGAACGTCAACCGAGCCTCTTCGAGCCGGCCCGAGCGAGCCAGGGCGTCGACGTACCAGAACGTGCAGATCGAGAACGTTCCTTCGGAGCCGGCCAGGCCGTCCGGGGACGCGGCGGGATCGTAGCGGTACACCAGACTGTCCGAGACCAGCTCGTCGTTCATCGCATCGAGCGTGGATAGCCACATCGGGTCGGTCGGGGAGACAAAGCCCACGAGCGGCATGAGCAGATTCGACGCGTCGAGGACGCTCGAGTCGTAGTGCTGCACAAACGCGCCGCGTTCCTTGTTCCACCCTCGGTCCATGATCTGGCGGTAGATCCGATCGCGTTCCTTCGTCCACCGTGCCACGTCGGCGGGGCGACCGAGCTCCTGAGCCATCCGGATCGACCGGTCCATCGCGACCCAGGACATCAGACGGCCGTAGGTGAAGTTCTTGCGCCCGCCGCGCGTCTCCCAGATCCCCTCCTCTGGCTCGTCCCAGTGCTCGGCCAGCCAATCCATCATCATGGAGATGTCCAGCCATGCATCGTGACCGAGCGTCCCCACTTGCCGACTCGCGCTGTACAGGGAATTCATCGCCTCGCCGTAGATGTCGAGCTGTAGCTGATCCGATGCACCGTTCCCAACGTGCACAGGCGCCGATCCCCGATATCCCTCGAAATGATCCAGCGTCTCCTCGTGAAGGTCGGACGATCCGTCGATCCGGTACATGATCTTGAGTGGCCCCGAGGCCTGCCCGGCCCTCTCGCCCACCGATCCCGCAACCAGCGGAGGAAGGCCAACGCCTCGTCCGTGTAGCCGAGACCGAGCAGCGCGTAAACGGAAAACGACGCGTCGCGCACCCACGTGAACCGGTAGTCCCAGTTGCGCTCGCCGCCGACCTGCTCGGGCAGGCTCGTCGTTGGAGCGGCCACGAGCGCGCCCGTCGGCGCGTACGTCATCAGCTTGAGCGTCATCGCGGAGCGGCTGATCGCCTCACGCCACCGACCGGTATACGTCGAGCGACCGAGCCAGCCGCGCCAGAACCGGACCGTCTCGTTGAACCGGGAGAGGACGCGCTCGGCGTCGATCGGTGCCGCGGCCTCTCTGTCGGCTCCCGATTCGAGGATCGCGCCGCCGACGTCGCCGGCTCGCATCGTCCATCGCGCGCGCACGTCGCTCCCGTCCGGCTGGAGCTCGACCGTGGCGCGCAGTGCGAGGTCCATCTCGTCGGTCTCGAAGATGAAGCCGTCCCCCACCGCACGGAGTCGGTGCTCGGCCCTCCCGTAGTCGAAGCGCGGTTGGCACTCGAGGATGAACGTCATCTGTCCGCGGACGACGCGCAGGACCCGGATAAGCTGGTGACGAACCGAGGCGTGGTGGGGATCGTCGACCGGCATGAAGTCCGCGACCTCGCCGACGCCGTCGGGTGACATGAAGCGCGTGATCAGCACGGCGGTGTCCGGAAAGTACAGCTGCTTGGCGACGTAGTTCGTGCCCTCGGGCGCGATCCGGAACCGCCCGCCGCGATCGGCATCCAACAGGGAAGCGAACACGCTCGGTGAGTCGAACGGGGCAGGCACAGCCAGTCGACGGTTCCTCCCGTGGAGACGAGCGCCGCGGTCTGCAGGTCGCCGATGAGGCCATGCTCGGAGATCAGGGGATAGCTATTCATGCGTCAGCCCTCGCGATCGACGTCTGCCCACGGTCTCGTCCCCTATCTCGGAGCAGGAGTGCACCGTACTCCTCTGCCTTTACGGGGTCATCGGGTCGCGGCGATCCGGCTCCATGGTGTCATGCAGGATGTTGGGGCGGGGATGATCATGACGGCGCCGATGACAGCATCTCGGGGACTCTCGGGACCGGGCGGCCTGGGAGCGATACCCTCGGTGGGGCCGAGTCGATCAAGCGAACCGCCGTCGGTAGGCGAGGGTCGCGGGCGCTCCTGCGACGAGCGGCAGCCAGTAGGACACGAGCCGGTACGCGAGGACGGCGAGGCTCGCGTCGCCCGCCGGGACCCCCGCGAGCACGAGCATGGCCGTCAGCCCCGCCTCGACGAAACCGAGCCCGCCCGGCGTGATCGGCACCATCCCGAGGATCGCGCCCGACAGGTACGCGAGCAGGACGAGCGACGGCCTGGGATGCGCGCCCACCGCGGCGAGCGCGGTGAGCAGCGCGAGGTAGTCGAGGACCCACTTCCCCACGGAGCCGAGCAGCACTTGCCACCATCGCGAGCCGAGCGTGCGGAGCATGAGCTCACGTTCCCGGCGGAGGCGGTCCGGGAGATCGTGGGTCTCGGGCCGTCCACGCCGCCGGCGGTACCAGTTCCGAACGCGGTCGACGACGCCGCCGATCGCGCCGAGCGGTCGGTCGGATGCGATCAGCCAGGCGGTCCCGATCGCCAGGACGGCGAACACCCCGAGCCCGATCCACATCGCCCGCACGAGCCCCTCGGCGACCCGCGCTCCACCGAGGATCGCAGGGATCGTGAACAGGGGCATCGCGAACAGCACCGCGTTCATCATCACCGAGGCCGCAGTCAGTCCCGTGGCCACCGTCGCGACGTCGAGCCCCGCCTGCGTGAGCATTCGGTACTGCACTACCCCACCGGTCGCCGCCCCGCCTGGGATCACCCTGCTCGCGGCGTTGCTCGCGAGCTGCGACGTCGCGATCAGGAACCACCGGCGGCTCCTCAAGGAGATCGCGAGCACGAGCCAGACGCAAGCGAAGCTGCTGGCCTCGAGCAGGACCATCCCGACGAACCATGGGACCTTGATCGTCGACAGATGGGGCCAGGCATGCAGGGTCTCCAGCAGGGCCGGCCATACGAGGTAGAGGCCGACAGCTGCGACGGCGAGCGAGACCAGCCGGCCGCGGAGCAATCCGGCGCGGACCGGACGGGACTCGGGCGGCTCTGGATCGGGCGCGGAGCCCATCGATCCCCAGCGTCGCAGCATCTTCGCGCGCCCACAAGGAGCGACCTCAAGCAGTGTCCGCCGCGCGGTGCGCGAGACGGCAAGCTGCGTTCCAAATGGGCGGTGTCACGATCCGGGTCGGGTTGCCCCACCGGATCGAGGGTGTAGGTGAAGCTCGAGTAGGTCGTCGGCGCGTTGGTGTGGGAGATCCCGGTCAGTGGGCCCGGCGGTCGAAGGTGCAGGCAGAGTCCCACCCGAGGGGCGCGTGGTGGAGAGTAGGTCCAACGTCTTGAGCCGCTTGATTTCCTGCGATTCGCAGAGCTTCAGCCCATTCAGAGACATGGCCGGGGGGTTCACCCATTACGCGACGCGGTTCGTCAAATTGATCGAGGCAGGCAGTGCTCGCCAGCCCGATCTGTTAATCGCCCGTCCTCCTCCGTCCCCGACGGCCGGCCGGGCGGAGGAGGCTCGGGCTGTTCGCCTACGCCATCGCGGAGGCGGCGTCTACCTCCTTGCCCGCGCGACGGACGCCGAATGCGAGCACGATCTGCATGATGCCCTTGAACAGAGCGAAGAAGCCCACCCAGAACAGGATGAGGTACGAGCTCTGGGCGAGCGCGTAGACGCGGTCGGACCCGGACACCCAAAAGGCCAGCAGGATGAGCAGGACCCCGGTGATCAGGCCCACCCACCAGTAGGGGTTCAGGGTGCGGGAGGCGACCGCGCGCACGATCTCGAACGTGCCGTAGATGATCAAGATCAGGCCGAGCACGGAGGCGAGCGCGAAGAAGGTCTCGACGGGCTCGATCAGCCCCCACAGCCCGCCGAGGAAGAAGATGAACGCCATCACGTAGTGCCAGACCTTCCACCCACCGGGCACCAGGGTGGCCACGGTCACCTCGTTCGCGCCGGCGACGATGAACACCACCCCGAGCAACACGCCCACCGTCGTGATCGAGGTCTGATTCAGGCGCAGCACGATCCACGCGATCAGCACCCACGCGATCCCCGACACCAGCAAGACCCACCAGTGGCGTGACTCTTCTCGAACGATGCTGCGCTCATCTGCCAGCATGGCCGCCTCCCCTCTTCCGAAATCAACGTGCGTTGACTAGCGATGTCGCCTGGTAGCGGCTGCGATCAGCGCCGCGACCGCCAGGGCGCCGGCGACGAACGCGATCGCTTTCGCGAACGAACGAGCGTGCTGGGCAGCCTGGTGGGCGGCGCGCTCCGCTCGATCGGCCGCTTCGACCGCGCGCTTGGCATGATCCAGCACCGTCTGCATCTCCGCCAGGCCTTCCTCCGCCTTGGCGATCCGCTCGCTGCGCGTGTCTTCCACCGCAACCTCCTTCGTATGGCCCCGTGGATCAAAGGGACCTCGACCGTGGATCGAGGAGCGCGGGCGATGGACGCGCAAGAGGCTGATCCGCTACTCGTCGATTCCGGACCGTGGTTGGACCGGCCTCGACGTGTGGGTGTCGACCGCTGCTCCCGCGCGCCCACCTCCTCAGCCGCGTACCAAGGCTGAACGATCTGACGGCGAGCCCTGCGTCAGCGACTCGCGATCGCCCATCAGCTGGTCGCCATGTCGTCAGCGTTCATCTGCGCAAGGGTTGCGTCCAGGACCGCGTATTCGGCCTCCTCGACTGCCGCGAACGCGAAGTCGATCGCCGCCTCGGCATCGGCCTCGGCGATGTTCGCGTCGAGCTGAGCCGACTTGGCGTCGGCCTTGGCCTTCTTGGCCGCGATGTGCTCTCGCGTGGTCTCGATGTGCCTGGCCCAATCCGACTGGACCTCTGTCCACCGGTCCGACGCCTTGGCCTGTGCGGCCTGGCCACGCTGCTGGAGCTCATCAGCCTTGTGCTGTGCGGCCTTGGACGCCTGCTCGACCTCCGATCGCAACTCTTCCCTGGCAGCACTCTTGGCGGCGCGGGCATGATCCTCGGCCTCCTTGGCCCGACGCGCCAGCTCCCCCAAACGATCTGATAGCGCCATCATGGCAACTCCTTCCTAAAAGCATCGATCGATCGCCTATCCTGGCGAGCTGCACGCATCCATAGGCACCATCACCTCGGCGTTCCAGTCCACAGGCACGATCGCCTCTGCGATCGCGGCTTGCCCTGCTGTCATCCTTCCCAGTCCGAGGTCTACTGCGTGAGGGGACCGCTGGGAAGGGCCGATCGGACCCGTTCCACCGGGACCCTCTCCGGCGACACGCACGATGCGGATGCCCCTCCAGATGGAAGGCTCGATCCAGCTGTCGCTCGAAAGAACGTCAAACGCCCTTGGCGCCAAACGCCACGAACCATCAGTCAGCCGACCGAAAGGATCCGTGACCCGGGCTGTCAGGGCGATCCGATGTCCTTCTTCAGCCCATCCATGTCCAGTTGCACCTGCTTCTCCACGACGTCCTTGGCGCGCCGGATCAGCGCCTCGACCCGATCCTTCATGCCGGTCGACGGCCAACGACGAGACCTCTCGCCCCGGCGTCCAAGTGCTCACCTCCCCTCGTCGGTCGAGCCGGGCTCGACCTCCCTCTCGCGTTCGGATCGGGCAGATGCTCCCCGCCCTCGACGGAACATACGTCGCCACCACCTCTTGTCAGCCTCCGCCTCGACGTCGAGCAGCCGGATGTCGGCTCGCATCTCCTGACGGGGGTTCCCCTGCTCTTCCGCCGTCGCCGAGGCGAACACGGCGCCCGTCACTCCGATCTGGTCCTCCAAGGAGCCGAGATCCGCTCCAGCTTGCGCCGCTCGTAGGTGTCCGCCGGCGGCATCTGCCTCGACCGCGCGTTCAGATCGGCCGCGGACTCATCCAACGACTCCAAGTAGCGCGTCACGCGGAACCTCACCACGTTCCCCGAACGGTCGAGCTGCACGTGCAGCCGGTCGATCTCCTCGTTCGCTCGGTCGAGCCGAGCGACAAGGTCGCGGCCACTGCCGTCATCGGTGATCATCGCGAGATCCGCTCCACGTCGTCTCGACCATGCTGTCCATGATCCGATGCGGCCCCGCGCACCGGCTTGTCCTGATGTCGTGACTCGCCGGTCCGGACCCTATCGTGTGAGGGGCGGCGGGGAAGGGTCGATCGGACGCGCTGCAACGGGACCATCTCCGACGACACCCGAATGCGCATGCCCCTCCAGATGGAAGGCTGAATCCCGTTGTGGCTCGAAACAATCTCATACACCCTTTCGCGGCAACACGCCACACGAATCGGTTGTCAGTCGACCTAATGCAACAGTGTTCATGCGTTTGCCCACCTCCCAGATGCAAGCCCATCACCCGAGCGTTGAAAGCGCCGGTCCGGCAGGTCTGCCGCGCGGTCGGGACCGTCAGCCTCATCGAGCACAACTTGGACACAGACCTGACTCAGCCCACGGCTCGCCGCCCTGTTCGTTCTGCTCGAGCACTGAAATCGCCGGCGAGGACCCGACGTGCCATGATGAGCGCATGAGCGATGACCTCGTGTCGGTGCTGTGGACCTCATCTTTGGTCGAGGCGGAGATCGCGAAGGGTCGGCTCGAAGCGGAGAGCATCCCCGTCCAACTGAGAGGAGAGGGCGCCGACGCCCCCGTCCCGGTGGGTCCGGCCGAACTGCTCGTTCCACCGAGGTTCGAGGAGGAGGCGCGCCGCATCCTCGCGCAGGACGAAGACGGCTCCGATCGGTCCTGAGATGGGCCCACCCTCCACCCGCCAATGGTGGTCCGGTCGCTATCGCGTTCGTACTCGCGAGGCTCGGGCTACCCGGGTCATGACCGACGGTAAGGTGATGCGATGGACTTCGATGAGACTCTCCGCGAGCGCGGCTTCGAACCCGCCACGGGCAGGACGCCGCGCGGTGTCCGCGTCTGGAACGCACACCCGAACCCCTACCTGACGTACACGGTCCAGGCGTTCGAGGATGGGTCGGCCTTGTTCTCGTTCGAGTTTGCTCTCGGCACCTACCTCGCCACCAAAGGCATCCAGGTCGGATCGGATGAGGAGTTGAACCAGTTTGCCTACCCACGCCAGGACATTCGCGGGCCACAGGATGGCGCTTGGCTCGCGTCGGCGATTGAACAGGCCGAGGGACTACTCGCGGACGTCCGTCTGGACCGGCCTAATGAGCGGGAGAGACAGATGTGAACCGCAAGCCCAACCAGTTCATGTTCCCGCGCGAGGACGACGCGGGGTCGGCAGGACGGCACGTGGCTGGTGGAGTGCGATCGAGCGCGCGATCAGGCGCAGCTAGGGTCCATCCGGTTCGACCGGCCGACCTGAGTCGTCAAGGATCTCCGAACCTGCGCGTCAGCCCACGCGCTTCTCGTACACGTCCCAGCCTCGCCTGCCTCCGCGAAGGGGAGATCGCGGTGCAGGCGCGCGGCTACGACGACCTCCCCGCCGAGACCCTCGCTCGGTTCGAAGACGCTCACGTCGGCGCGCTCGAACCCGAGTCGCTCCGGACCGCGCTCGCCGCCTCCGTCCGCGCGCTCCTCGACGAGGGCGCACAGGCGCGCGTCCCGAACGCTCAGGTGATCGCGGAGCGTCTCGCCGAGCTCAGTTGAACCAAAGTCGGTCGCGTCAGCCGAGCCGCTTCTCGTAGACGTCCCATCCGCGGACCGTGCGCATGCCCAGCCGCTCGTAGAGCCGAACGGCCCCCGTGGGGTTCGCGGCGTCGACGTTGAGCATCACCCGGGGCAGCTCGCGTGAGGCGAACGTCGCGAACGCGCGCCGCAGCAACGCCGACGCGATCCCGCGCCCGCGCCAGGGCTTCCGCACGCCGAGCTCGCCGACCCAGCCGCGGTCGCCCCATACGACGCCCGAGAGCGCCCCGACCGCCTCGTCCCCGTCGGTGGCGAGGAGCCACAGGCTCGGGTCGTAGCTGGTCGTCTCGACCTCGAGGCTCGACCACTCCTCGAACGGGATCACGCGGTAGCCCCACTCCTCGCGGAACGCCTCGACGAAGATCGCATGGACCCGCGCCAGATCGCGTTCGGGCTCGATGCCTTGGATCTCGATGCCCGGAGGCGCCTCGCCGGGGTCGAGGGGCGATCCGTCGAGATCGAGCTGGAGGTGCCGGAACGATCGGACGCGCCCGAACCCACGGGAGCCCACCAACGAAGCGCCGGCCTCGTCGACGTCGGTGACGGCCGTGAACACGGATCCGGACCCCGGTGCGAGGCGCTCGGTCGCGCGTCCCTCGATCCGCTCGAGCAGCACCGAACCGAGCCCGCGCCCCCGGTGATCCGGATGCACGAGGCCCCAGGACCTGATCTTCCCGTCGCCGTCCGGAGCGACGTTCGCATGGCCGACGATCGTCGACCTCGGGTCCGTCACGATCCAGGCGTCGTCGGACAGGTCGAGGCCCGGGACGGACCACTGATCGCGGAGGAAGTCGGCGTCGAAATCGGACTGGCCCGTATCGGCCAGATCGTCGGCCAGCAGCATCTCGGCGACCCCGTCGAGGTCGTCGAAGGATGCGGGCCGGATCGCGTAGCCGTCGGGGAGCGAGCGCATCCGAGGAGCCTACGGGTTGCGGTCGGGCGCCCGTCGCCGATGATGCCTCCATGGAGACGGAGCTGCGGCCGCCGGGTCCGGATCTGTCCAAGCTCGCCGCGCTCCGCGCGTTCCGGAACGATCCGATCGCGCTCCTCGAGCGGCTGGCCACGTACGGCGACGTGGTCCGCGTCGACGTCCCGGGTTCGGCCGCGTTCCTGCTGAACCATCCCGACCTCGTCAAGGACGTGCTCGTCACCGAGCACCGGCTCCTTCCACAAGGGACCGACGATCCGCGCCGCGAAGATGCTGCTCGGCGAGTCGTTGCTCACGAGCGAGGACGAGACCCACCTGCGCCGGCGGCGCCTGATCCAGCCGATGTTCCACCACGAGCGGATCGCGACGTACGCGGCGTCGATGGTCCGGTTAGCCGAGCGGGCCGCCGAACGCTGGAGCGACGGCGACGAGCTCGACCTGCAGGCCGAGATGTCGGCGCTCACGCTCGCGGTGGTGGGCGAGACGCTGTTCGGGACCGACGTCGACGCGGAGCGGAGCGCAACCGTCAGGCGAGCGCTCACCGACACGCTCGGGATGTTCGACCGGGTGTACTCGCCGCTGTTCCGATTGCTCGTGCGGCTGCCCTCGCCCACGATGCGCCGCTTCCACCGCGTCGAATCCGACCTGAACCGGGTGATCGCCGAGATGGTCGCCGAGCGTCGCGCCGCCGGCGCCTCCGGGGACGATCTGCTGTCGCTCCTGCTCCGGGCGCGCGAGGACGGCGAGGGCATGACCGACGAGCAGGTGCGGGACGAGGCGCTCACGCTGTTCCTGGCGGGTCACGAGACCACGGCGATCGCGCTCACCTGGACGTGGTGGCTCCTCGCGCGGAACCCCGACGCGGAGACGCGCCTGCACGCCGAGCTCGACACCGTGCTCCCTGACCGCGAGCCGTCGGTCGGGGATCTGCCGAACCTCCCGTACACGCAGGCGGTGATCTCGGAGTCGATCCGGCTCCGGCCGCCGGCCTGGGCGATGGGCAGGACCGCCTCGCCGGACCATCGGGCGAACGGCTACCCGATCGCCGAGGGTTCGACCGTCGTGGTCTCGCCGTGGCTGCTCCACCACGACCCGCGCTGGTGGCCCGAGCCCGAGACGTTCCGCCCCGAGCGTTGGCTCGCCGACGACCCCGAGCGACCTCGGTCCGCGTTCATCCCGTTCGGCGGCGGTCCGCGCGTGTGCATCGGCGAGCCGTTCGCGAGGCTGGAGGCGGCGATGCTCCTCGCGACGATCGCGCGCCGATGGCGGTTCGCGAGCCGGAGCGACCGCGAGCCGGACCTGCAGGCCGTCATCACCCTGCGTCCGCGCGAGGCGGGCTGCCGATGCTCGCGCTCGCGCCGACGGACCGACGGGTCCTAGCCCACGCGCGAGGGGGCGGCCCGGTCCCGAGCTCGGCGAGCAGCTCGAGGTACTCGCCCCGCTCGCGGAACGTCTCCTGCAGCTGCTGCGTGAGGCGCTCGATGAACTCGTCCCGGTAGGTCGAGTCCACGGCGGACGCCACGGCGTAGTACAGCGCCGAGAACGACGCGACCCCTGCCGCCGTCCGGACGAGCTGCTTGGTGATCTCGAGCTGCTCGCCGAAGAACGGGATCGTGAACAGCTCGGTCCCCGAGGTGCCGATCCAGCTCACGCGGATCGCGGGGGTGACGAGCAGCGCCCCGAAGACCATGAAGAAGACCCAGATCGCGACGCCGACGAACACGATCTGCAGCGCCTGCGCGAGGAAGATCACGAGCCCGACGTTCACGCGCTGCCGTCGGCGGAGCGGGACCGCGAGCGAGCTGGCGCGCTCGAGATCGCGGACGCTCCCCGGGAGCCGGACGATCAGGAAGATCGCGGTGATCAGCGCGAACAGCCCGGCGCCCGCGTAGAAGGTCACGTTGCTCGCCTCGCCGAACAGCTGCCAGTACTCGTTGGTGAAGAACGTCACGAGCGAGAAGAACAGCAGGAGCGGGAGCGCGCGGACCAGCAGCGTGAGCGACGCGCCCAGCAGCTGCACGAACCGCGCGGCGATCCACCGCAGGATCGAGAACACCCCGAACCCGACGACGAGCCAGATCACGCCGAGCAGCAGCAGGTTGCCGAGCCCGGTGACGAGCGCGCTCGTGAGCTGCCCGCCGAACACGAGCGGGAGCACCACCGGGAGCAGGACGAACGCCGTCAGCTCGGGGACGCCGAGCTTGTTCGGGACCGAGAAGAACCGGCGGCCGCGCGAGACGTTCAGCAGCCCGAACGCCACGAGCACCAGGGCGACGCCGCCGAGCAGCGCGAGGACGTTCAGGGCCGGCGGCCAGTCCAGGTTGATCGCGCCGAGGATCTCGAGCACGAACACCACCGCGAGCAGCGGGATCGCCCGGTTGAAGACGTCCTCGGTGGCCGAGTAGTCCTCGGCCAGCAGGGGCAGCCCCGCGCTCCGGAAGCGGCGTTCGAGCTCGCGGATCCGGCGGTCGCGTTCGGGCGGCTGGTCCACGACCGCTATCGAACCCCGCCGCCCACCGACCCGCAAGCGCCTCGCATCCGCGATGGCAGCCGGTACGCTGTCCCGAGTGGGGTTCGCCAGCGCGCTCGTGATCTTCGCCCACCCCGACGACGCCGAGTTCATGTGTGGCGGGACCGTCGCGGCCTGGGTGAACGAAGGCACCGACGTCCACTACTGCGTGGTCACCGACGGCTCGGCCGGCTCGAACGAGCCGGGCATGACGCGCGAGGCGATGCGGCCGATCCGCGAGCGCGAGCAGCGGGCGGCGGCGGACGTGCTCGGCGTTCGGAGCGTGTCCTTCCTCGGGTTCGTCGACGGCGAGCTGCAGGTCGACCTGGACACGCGCAGGGCCGTCACGCGGGTCGTGCGCCGGGTCCGCCCGGAGGTGCTCGTCGCGCCGGACCCCTCGCGGCTGTGGTTCGGGAACCGGTACATCAACCACTGGGACCACAAGCAGGCGGGGACGCTCGCGCTGTGCGCGGTGATGCCGGACGCGCCGAGCCGCCCGCAGTTCCCCGAGCTGCTCGACGAGGGCCTGGAGCCTTTCGAGGTGCCCAACCTCTGGCTCGCCTCCGAGGATGCCGATACCTACGTCGACATCTCGAAGACGCTGGAGACCAAGATCGAGTCCCTGCGCGCGCACGAGTCGCAGGGCGTGGAGGACGCGATGGACTGGGTCCGCGAGCGCGCCCGCGAGCTCGGCGAGGAGGGTGGGTTCGAGTACGCGGAGGGGTTCAAGACGTTCGACCTGCGCGACGAGGACCATGGACGTGACGGAGCCGGTGTGATGGAAGAGCCTCTCGACGACGACGAACGCGAGACCTTCGGGCTCGAACCCGAGGAGGCGCAGAACATCCGCGCCGACCTCGAGGACCTCGAGGGGATGCGGCGGACGTTCCAGGCCCAGGGCGTCAAGGGCGTGGTGATCGTCTGCGAGCGCTGCGAGGAGAACCACTACTACGAGTGGGACCTGCTGCTCGAGAACCTCGAGCACATGCTCCAGACGGGCGAGTCCCAGATGCACGAGCCCGCGTTCGAGGTCCGCGAGGAGGAGTACATCCAGTGGGACTACGGCAAGGGCTACGTGGACGCGCTCGCGGACACGGGGCTCGAGCCCGACAACCGCGTCGAGGTCACGCGGTGCCCCTGGTGCGAGACGCCCGCCGAGGCTCACTTCCGGTTCTGCCCGCGATGCGGCCGGTCGTTCGCGGCGGTCCGCGTCTACAAGGAGCTCGTCGACCGCGGCCTGGACGAGCGCGAGGTCCGCGCGATGCTCGTGCGAGCGGGGTTCGAACCCTTCTGACGCCTGCCGTTCTTGGCGTTCAGCGCCCGCGAGGGCGCTCGAGCACGCACTCCTCCGGCGACTTGTCGTCGCGCAGGCCCTTGAACGAGGGCGCGCGCATCTTCTTCGTGCTCTTGGTGATCTCCAGGTACTCGACCTCGCACACGAGCTCGGGCTCGACGAAGGTCGCGCCCTTGACCTTGGCGAGCTCGGGATCGCCGATCGGCGGGGTCGGGCGCTTGAGTGGCTCGAGCGCCTCGAGGATGCTGGTCCAGCTTGTCGCGGGTGAACCCGGTCCCGACCTGCCCGATCCAGAGCAGCTCGCCGTCGTCGTAGGCGCCCACCAGCAGCGCGCCGAACGTCCCCGACCTGCCGCCCTGACCCGGCGTCCAACCCAGGATCACGCAGTCCTGCGTGTTGGTGAGCTTGATCTTGCGCCAGTCGGGCGAGCGCCGGCCGGGTTGGTACGTGGAGCCGGTGCGCTTGGCGACCACGCCCTCGAGCCCGAGCTCGCGGGCGACCTCGACGAACGCCTTCCCCCCGCCCTCGACGTGGGTGATCACCTGGAGCCGGTGGTCCTGCTCGACGATCGTCTCGAGCAGCTCGCGCCGCTCCTCGAGCCCCAGACCGGTCAGCTCGTGGCCGTCGAGCCACAGCAGGTCGAACGCGACCAGCGCGACCGGGATCTTGCTCGAGATCCGCTTGATCTCGCGCTCGTTCGACAGGTTCATCCGCTGCTGGAGCGCCTCGAACGAGTTCTTCCCGTCCTCGTCGAACGCCACGATCTCGGCGTCGAGCACCGCGTTCACCTGGTCGACGAGCTCGTGGATCATCTTCAGCTCCGGGTACTTGTCCGTGACGTCGCGCCCGTTGCGCGTCACCAGGTGCGTGGCGTCGGTCGCGATCGGCGTGATCGACCGGATCCCGTCGAACTTCGGCTCGAACCACCACGCGTCGTCGTCGAACGCCTTCCAGCCGCCCTCGGCGAGCATCGGCGGGAGCGCGGGCGGCGAGGGGATCAGCGGAGCCTCCTGGTGGGAGGCGAGGAAGGCGAGCCAGTCGGTCCGCGTCTTCACGAAGTGGAACTCGAGCCCCGGGTACCGGCGCCCGTGCAGGCGGAAGCTCACCTTCGAGTCGGTCCACTCGACCGGCTCGTACCAGCCGTCGTCGAAGATCCGCACCTCGCCCGCGCCGTAGTGGCCCTCGGGGATCGCTGCCCTGGAACGACCCGTACTCGAGCGGGTGGTCCTCGGTGCGCACGGCCAGGCGCTTGTCGCCGGACTGGGTCGGCAGTCCCCTCGGCACGGCCCACGAGGGGAGCGCGCCGTCACGTTCGAGCCGGACGTCGTAGTGCAGGCGCGTCGCGCGGTGCTTGTGGATCACGAACGAGTTGCCCTCGCCCTCGGCGCCGCCCGGGGGCGGCTCGGTCGTGCCCTCGGGCCCGAACGACCGCTTGCGCAGATACTCCGCCAGGTCGGGATCCTTGGAGGCGGCGATCACCTCCTCCGAGGTCCGGCGGCGCCGCGTCCCGCCCACCTCGATCGCCTTCGTCGACGGCAGTCCCACCGCCTCGAGCGCGGGTCCGAGCTCCTGGGGTGAGGTCCGCACGCCCTCGAACAGGTCGCCCAGCTTCTCGAACCGTTCGAAGACGTTGTCGATCCGGAAGTCCTGCGGCGTGACGCCCTCGTCGACCTCCTCCCACCGCAACGGCGTCGAGACCGTCGCGCCGGCCTCGGGACGCATCGAGTACACGGCGGAGATGTTCGCGCCCCGGCGGTTCATGTTGTGGTCGATGAAGACCTTGCCGGTGCGCTTGTCGATCTGCCACGCCATCGTCACGTGCTCGCGGTCGGCGCGTTCGATCGTCCGGCCGAGCGTGCCGACGAAGTCGCGCACCTGGTCGTAGGACCAGCCGGGTTCGACCGGCACGTAGATCTGGATCCCGGTCGCGCCCGAGGTCTTCGGGTACCCCGTGAGCCCGAGCGCCCCGAGCGCGGCTCGGACGTGGCGCGAGACGATCAGGACGTCCTCGAAGCTCGCGCCCATCGGGTCGAGGTCGAAGAAGAAGTAGTCCGGCGTCTCGACCGTCGCGCACCGCGAGTGGAGCGGGTGCATCTCGATGCAGCCGAGGTTCGCGACGAACAGGAGCGTGGGGAGGTCGTTCACCATCAGGTAGCCGATCACGCCGTCCTTGCTGTCGTCGGACAGGACGGGGCAGCGGGCGATCCACTCCGGCGTGTGCGACGGCGCCGTCTTCTCGTAGAAGAAGGGTCCCTCGATCCCGTCGGGCATCCGCTTCATCGTGAGCGGGCGCTCGCGCAGGTACGGCAGGATCAGCTCGGCGACGTTGAAGTAGTAGGCGAGGAGGTCGCCCTTCGTGTAGCCCTCGACGGGCCAGAAGACCTTGTCGAGGTTCGAGAGGCGGAGCTCGCGCCCCTCGGCCTCCATCCACCACGCGTCGCCGCGTTGCTCGACCGGGAGCGGCGTCGGGAACTCGACCGTGAACGCGCGGCCGCCGGTGGCCTTCTTGCGCGGGGACATCGCGCCAGGGTAGCCGTCAGGCTGCGGTCAGCACTGCGCGGCGCCGGCGACGATCGGGAGCGCGACCTTGTCCGGGAAGAACTGCGCGAGGTCGATCGGGACGCCCTGGAGTGCCCCGGTGGCTTCGACCTTGACCCCGGCCGCCTCCATCGCGGGCGCGTCGGCGGTGCCGGTGATGCTCAGCTTGACCGTGTCCGTGAATCCCGCGCCGCCCGACCCGGGGATCGTGACCTCCCCCGTGATCACGAGGGTTCCGTTGCCTCCCGCCATGTCCACCTGCGACGCATCGATCGTGATCTCGACGCCCTGAACGGGCAGCTCGCCGGGTTCGTAGATCCACGTCCCCTCGAGGCCGTCGCAGGAGTACATCGCGGCCCCGGTGGGGTTCTGCTCGCTCGTCAGGTCCAGCGAAACGGGGCCGTCGAAGTTGCCCCCGGCGGGTGTCTCGCCGGTCGGCCCGCGTCGCGGTCGGCCCGGTCGCCGTGGGGCCGGTCGGCGACGTCCCGCCGCCCTGGACCTCCGTCTCGCCGGTGGAGCAGGCGCCGAGGAGCACGATCACGAACACGGCGGGGACGACCCTGCGGGCGATACGCACGGAAGGTTCGTACCCGAGGCAGCGGGCCGGGTCAAGCCTGCTGCGGGGCCCCAACCCCGGCCGGCGGGTGGGCGGATTTGTCCGCGGCGGCGACTAGAATCGCGGTCCCGAGCGTCGAGCGGGACGCCCAGGCACGAGGGAGCGCGCATGCCACCCAGAGCGATGTGGAAAGGGGCCATCTCGTTCGGCCTCGTCACGATCCCGGTCGCCGTCTACCCGGCCACCGAGGAGAAGTCGCTGAAGTTCAACCAGCTCCACGACGAGGACATGGGCCGGATCCGGTACAAGCGCGTGTGCTCGGTCGACGGCGAGGAGGTCGAGTTCGACCACATCGTCAAGGGGTTCGAGGTCGAGAAGGACAAGTACGTCGTCCTGACCGACGAGGACTTCGACGCCGTGCCGGTGGAGTCGAGCCGCGCGATCGACATCCAGCAGTTCGTCGACCTCGAGGAGATCGACCCGATCCTGTTCAAGAAGTCCTACTACCTCGTCCCGGACGAGACCGGTGCCAAGGCCTACGCGCTGCTGCGCAAGGCGCTCTCGGACGAGCGCAAGGTCGGGATCGCGAAGGTCAGCTTCCGCGACAAGGAGCACCTGTCCGCGCTCCGGTTCAAGGACGACGTGTTCGTCCTGGAGACGATGTACTGGCCGGACGAGGTCCGCGCCGCCGAGTTCGACACCGTGCCCGCCGACGAGAAGGTGCGCGAGAACGAGGTCGACATGGCCCGTTCGCTGATCGAGAGCCTCACCGAGCCGTGGAACCCCGAGGCGTTCACCGACGCGTACCGGGAGGCGATGCTCGAGATCGTCGAGAAGAAGCTCGCCGGCGAGCCGATCGAGGCGCCGACCGAAGAGGCCCCCGCGCGCGTCGTGGACCTGATGGAGGCCCTGAAGGCCTCGGTCGCGGCGGCCAAGGACAAGACGCCGTCGGCGGGCGGCGCCAAGCGGAGCAGCGCGAAGCGACCAGCGGCCAAGAAGACCGCGGCCAAGCGCGCGACCGCGACGAAGAAGGCCGCGCCACGCAAGAAGGCGTCGGGCGAGTAGGACGCCGGTGACCTGGCTCGGCACGAGCCTGCGGCTCGCGGGCTAGGCTGGCCCCGTCCAGGCCCTCGGGAGCGCCGTGAAGCTCGTCGTCGCGATCGTCAAACCACATCGGCTCGACGAAGTGAAGGAGGCGCTCCAGGACGTCGGCGTGCACGGGCTCACCACCACCGACGTCGAGGGGTTCGGCCGCCAGCGTGGGCACACCGAGATCTACCGGGGCGCCGAGTACCAGGTCGACTTCGTCCCGAAGATCAAGGTCGAGGTGCTGTGCGAGGACGAGCAGGTGAGCGGGATCGTCGATGCGCTCGCGAAGGCCGCTCGCACCGGCAAGATCGGCGACGGCAAGATCTGGGTGACGCCCGTCGAGCAGGTCCTGCGGATCCGGACCGGCGAGATGGGTCCCGACGCCCTCTAGCGTGAGCGAGCGGCCCGCGCCGGTCGGCCGGCTCCTGCAGGACCTCGGTTCGCTCGACCGCGCGTACTCGGCGGGCCATCACGGCCGGTGGTCCGGGCGTCGCCGCGCCGAGCTCGTCGATGGCTGCCTCCGCGATCTCGCGACCGCCGCCGGGATGCCCGAGGACGTCGCGCTCGTCGCGCTCGGTGGGTACGGACGCGGGACGCTCGCGCCCGGCTCCGATCTCGACCTGCTGATCCTGCACGAGGGGAGGTCGGCGGACGCGGTCGCGGCGCTCGCCGAGACCCTGCTGTACCCGCTGTGGGACGCCGGCCTGCGCGTCGGTCACGCGGTCCGAACGCCGGAGGTCTGCGTCGAGATCGCGGCCGAACGGCTCGATGCGACGACGGCGATGCTCGACGGCCGGCTCCTCGCGGGATCCGCGTCGGGATGGGACGACGTCCGTTCGGCGGTGCTCGCGCCCGTCCGCGGCGATCCGCGCGCGTTCGCCCAACGCCTGGTGGCCGATCGCGACGCCCGGCGCGAGCGGTTCGGCTCCGTCTCGTCCCTGCTCGAACCCGAGCTCAAGGAGGGCGTCGGTGGGCTCCGCGACGTCCACGCGCTCGCGTGGGTCCGGGCCGCGATCGGCCGCCCGCTCGAGGAGGCGGGCATCCTGCGCGAGGCGGAACATCGTTCGGTCGACGGCGCCGAGGAGTTCCTCACGCGGGTCCGGAGCGCGCTCCACCTGGAGACGGGCCGGGGTTCGGACCGGCTCCTCGCCGAGCAGCAGCCCTCGATCGCGGCGGCGATGGGCTTCGCGGACGAGCCCGGACTCCCGGCGGTCGACGGGCTGATGCGTTCGGTGTTCGAGCAGGCGCGCCAGGTCGAGCACGTCACGGCCTCGGTGTTCGACCGGTTCCTGCGCGGGACCTCGCCGCCGGCACCGCTCGACGCCACCCCCGAGGGGATCCTGCGTGCGTTCGCGTCGGGCGCGCGCGACGGGCACGTGATGCCGGCCGCCTCGCTCGACGCGATGGCGGCGGTGTCGATCGACGCCGACCGACCGTGGACCGAACCGACCCGATCGGCGTTCCTCGAGCTCCTACGGTGCGGACCCGCGGCGGTCGACGCGCTCGAGACCCTCGATCGCATCGGCCTGCTCGAACGCTACGTGCCCGCGTGGGGGCCGGTCCGATGTCGCCCGCAGCGTGACCCCTACCACCGGTCCTCGGTCGACGTGCACCTGCTGGCGACGCTCGCCGGCGTCGCCCGACTGCTGGAGGACACCGGGCGACGACCCGTCCGTGGCGCTCGCGGTCCGGGCGGTCCCGGACGCCGACGCGCTGCGGCTCGGCGCGCTCCTGCACGACATCGGCAAGACCGGGCAGGGGCACCACGTCGAGACCGGGACGAGCGTCGCCCGCGAGACGCTCGAGCACGCGGGCGCGTCCGGCCCGACCGCCGACCTCGTGCTGTTCCTCGTCGCGGAGCACCTGCTCCTGTCGGACACGGCGACCCGTCGCGACCTCGACGACGAGCGGTTGATCGTCGACGTGGCCGACCGCGTCGGCGACCAGGGTCGTCTGGGGTCGCTGTACCTCCTGACGATCGCCGACGCCGAGGCGACGGGTCCGCTCGCGTGGACGCCGTGGCGCGCGAGCCTGGTCCGCGAGCTCGTCGCCAAGGTCCGCCACGTCCTCGAACGCGACGACGTGGGTTCGGGTACCGCCGAACGGCTGACGGCACGGGCGGAGGAGATCCGGGCGGCGCTGGCGGACGAGGACGCCGAGGCGGTCGAACGCTTCCTGCTGCGGATGCCGCGCGGCTACGTCCTGACGGTTCCGATCGACCGCGTGCCGATCCATCACCGCCTGCTCGCCCCGGCCGTGGGCTCGCACGAGGTGCGCACCCACGCCACCGAAGGCTCGCGCGCGGACGCCTACGAGCTCGCGGTCGTCGCCGCGGACCGGCCCGGGCTGCTCTCGATGATCGCGGGGGCCCTCTCGCTCGCGGGGCTGTCGATCCTCACCGCCCAGGTGTTCACGACGGACGACGGCGTCGCCGTCGACCTGTTCGAGATCGAGGGGGTGTTCGAGCCCGAGGTCGGCGAGGAGCGTTGGCGCGAGTTCCGTACGACGCTGCGCAAGGCGATCGAGGGCCGGCTCTCGCTCGACCACCGAGTCCGCGAGAAGCGGCGCTCCTACCCCGAGCCGCCGACCGGCGTGCCGGTGCGGGTCGAGGTCGACAACGAGGCGTCGGACTTCTTCACCGTGATCGAGGTGGGCGCGCCCGACCGCCTGGGGCTGCTGTTCGACATCACCCGAACGTTCGCCGAGCTCCAGCTCGACGTGCACCTCGCGAAGGTGGCGACGTTCGGCGGGCGCGTCGTCGACGCCTTCTACGTCCGCGACGAGCTCGGTCGCAGGGTGGACGATCCCGAGATCGTGACGGAGCTGGGACACGCGCTCCGGTCCCGCATCGAGCGCTGATCGGCGAGCCCGGATCCGGCCCGAACCGACGCGCTGGCGTCGTCACACCATCGTCCGGAGACGATCGGCCATCCTCGTGCTCGCTCCCTCGTCCTCGTGCTTGAAGTAGCAGTAGACGTCGCTGCCGGCATCGAGGGCCGGTCGGATGCGTTCGGCCCACCCCCGCAGCTCGTCGTCCGTGTACTCGTTCTTGCGCAGGCGCAGGAACCCGAACGGCTCCCACGACAGGTCGTCGGGGCCCGGGTCGTGCTCGTCGGTCTCGGCCACGCACCAGGCCACGCCCTGGTCGAGCAACAGGTCGCGCGCCTCCACCCACGAGGGGTGTCGGAACTCCATCGCCGATCTCGGCGTGGGAGGCAGGTAGCCGACGAACGACTCGATCAGGGCACGGTCGTAGGTGAGCGTGGGCGGGCACTGGTACAGCACGGTCCCGAGCCGATCGCCCAACAGCCGCCCGAGCTCCAGGAAGTCCCGGACGTCCTGGTCCACGTCGGCCAGCCGCTTCCAGTGCGTGATCCGTTGGTTGGCCTTGAGCGTGAACCGGAAGCCCTCGGGGGTCTCGGCCTTCCAGGTCTCGAGCGACTTCTGGGTCGGGAAGCGCCGGAACGTGTAGTTGATCTCGACCGAGGGGAACCGGCTCGCGTAGTACGAGAGCATCTCGCGGTTCTTCAACCCCTCGGGGTAGAAGACGCCGTGCTTCCACTGGTCGTAGGAGAACCCGGAGGTGCCGAGGTAGAGGGTGCCGGCCATCTGACAGGATTCTGGCATGGCCACGCCCGAGAGCCGAAGCCGCATCCAGCTGCCCACGTCCGGCGAGGTCGGTGCGGCGTGGATCCGCCCGAAGGACGCCGCGGCGACCCTGGTCGTCGCCCACGGCGCCGGTGCGGGCATGGACCACCCGTTCCTGGTCGGTTTCTGTCGTGCGATGGGGGAGGCGCGCGTGGCGACGATGCGCTTCAACTTCCCCTACATCGAGCGCGGGCGCCGCGCACCCGATCCCGAACGCGTCCTGCGCGAGACCTGGCTGGCGGCCTTCGACGCGGCGTCCGAACGCGCCGAAGGCCGGGCCGTCCTCGCGGGGGGCAAGTCGCTCGGCGGCCGCATCGCCTCGATGTGCGCGGCCGACGGGATGCCGGCGGCCGGGCTCGTGTTCCTCGGCTACCCGCTGCACGCGCCGGGCAAGACCGACAAGCCGCGCGCGGACCACCTCGAGCGGATCGAGGTCCCGATGCTGTTCCTGCAGGGGACCAGGGATCCGTTCGCGAACCCCGAGCTGTTGGCCACGGTGATCGCGAAGCTCGGCGACCGGGCCGTGCTCGAACCCGTCGAGGGCGGCGATCACTCGTTCCGGATCCGCGGCGTCAAGGCGGACGATCGCGAGATCGGCGCCGCGCTGGCCGGGACGGCGGCGCCGTTCGTCCGCCGGGTCGCCGGGGAGCGCTGATGCCCCGCCGGAACCGTCGAGCCCCGGACGACGCGCCGCAGGCCGCACGGATGCCGCAGTCGGCGGCGCCCGCATGGGCGAGCGTTCCCGGCGTCGAGGTGCGGCGGCTGACCAGCGACAAGCCCTACCGATGCCCCGGCTGCGATCTCGAGATCCGACCCGGGGACGTGGCACTTCGTCGTCGTCCCGGCCGTCGCCGAGGAACGGCGCCACTGGCACGAGCGCTGCTGGCAGATCGAGCTCAACCGGACGCGCGGCCGCCGTTCGGGCGGCTGAACGTCCCCGCGCCGCGGCTATCATCGGCCCGTGCCGCCACCACCCGTGCGGGCGTCGATGCATCACGAGCCACCGGTCTGGGTGGGCACGGTCCACGGTCGCGAGATCCGGCGGCGCACCCGCGAGGGATGCCTGAACGGTCTGCGCAAGCTCGCGGGCGACGACGCGTCGCTGTGGATCGAGATCACCCCCGACGTCGTCGGCGTGAGCGAGGCCGCGACGATCCTCGGATGGGATCGCCGACGCGTGGCGACGTACGTGAGCCGTGGCGCGTTCCCGGAACCGATCGCCGCGCTCGCGTCCGGCCGCGTCTGGCGGCGCGAGGACGTCGAGGCCTTCGGCCGCGACCGCCTCCGGCGCAAGGGCCGCAGGATCGCCCGGTGACCGAACGGATCCTGTACCTGGTCCGCCACGGCGAGTCCGACTTCGACTCCACGCGGACGACGCCGGGCCCCAGGGGCGAGCAGTGGGACCCGCCGCTCGGCGAACGCGGGCGGGAGCAGGCGGCGCACCTCGCCGCCCGGCTCCGCGCGATGCCCGAGCCCGCGGTGGTCGCCTCCTCGCCGCTCCGGCGAGCGCGCGAGACCGCGTCGGCGTACGCGGAGCCCGCCGGCCTCGACGTGCTCGTCGACGCCGATCTCGCCGAGGCCCACCTGGGCGAGTGGGAGGGCAAGTCGTTCGAGGAGATCCTCTCGACCGACGAGCAGATGCTGCACCGGGTCCGCAACCAGGAGCCGATCTGGCGCCATGCCCCGTTCGTCGAGGAGCTCGGGCCGTTCCGGGCGCGGGTCGGCGCCGCCGTCGAACGGCTGCTGGCGGCGCCACCCGGAGGGCAACGTCCTCGTGTTCTGCCACGGCGGGGTGATCAACGCGTACATCGCGCCGCTGCTCGGGGTGGATCACGAGATGTTCTTCGTGCCCGAGAACACCTCGCTCAACTCGATCGTCGTCGACGGCGAGCACCGCCGCGTCCGGTTCCTCAACGACGCGCTCCATCTGACCGACCCCCACCTGTTCGCGGACGCCTGAGGCGTTGGGGTCCTAGACTCCGCGCGTCAACCGCAGCCCGAACGACGGACCAACAGGAGGCCGACATGCCCGTCCAGTTCCTTTCCCCCGAATGGACCGAGGAGCTCGAGAAGCGCCTGAACGCGAGCGACGCGTTCCGGGCCGCCGCGTCCGCCGCGAACGTGACGATCCAGAACGTGATCGAGACCCCGGACGGTCCCAAGCGCTACTGGATGCGGTTCGAGGGGGGCTCGGTCAAGCTCGAGGCCGGGGACGCGGAGAAGGCCGACGCCACGATCGAACAGGACTACGCCACGGCGGTCGCGCTCGCCAAGAGCGAGCTGAACCCCGTCTCGGCCTTCATGACCGGGAAGATCCGCATCAACGGCAGCATGATGCTCCTGATGCAGCTCCAGGGGGCCCTGTCCGAGCTCGCGAAGGAGATGCAGGAGATCGACGTCGACTACTGAGGATGGGGTTCGCGCCACCCCGTTCGGGCCCCGCCCATCCGATCGTGCGCTCCCCGACGTACCTGGGGTGGGTGCGCAGACCTCGTTTGACGGGTTCGACCCGGCGAGCGGAGAATCTACGGCCGTGCCCCGTGTTCGGGGCATCATCGGATGGGAGGGGGAAGCATGCGCTCATGGCGAGCGAAGGCGCTGGTCCTCATCGGCGTACTGTCCCTCGTCGCTGCGGCGTGCGGCGGGGATGACGACGGCGGTGAGACGGGCGGGGCCGGCGGTACCGCGACGGGCGGTGGCGCCGCCGAATGCAACGCGGACCTGAAGGTCGGGGTGGCCTTCGACATCGGAGGCTTGGGTGACAAGTCGTTCAACGACTCCGCGAACGCCGGGCTGCAACAGGCGATCGCCGACGGCCTCGTGTGCGAGGACAATGCCATCCTCAACGAAGCGAACTCGACCGGCTCGGACCGGGACCAGAACGTCCAGGCCTTGGCCGACGCCGGCATGAACATCGTGATCGGGGTCGGGTTCTCGTTCTCGCCGGGGATCAACACGATCGCCCCCGACTACCCGGACGTGAACTTCATGATCGTGGACGGCTTCGCCACCTGCGGCACCGCGTGCGGGCTGACCAACGACGCCGAAGCGATCCCGAACGTCGCCGACTACACCTTCAAGGAGCAGGAGGGTTCGTTCCTGGTGGGTGCGGCGGCCGTGCTGAAGTGCGAGTGCGAGACGATCGGGTTCCTCGGTGGCCAGCAGGGCACCGGCCTGATCGAGAAGTTCCAGGCCGGGTACGAGGCGGGTGCGCATCAGATCGACCCGAACGTCGAGGTCCTCGTCGAGTACATCGGCGACAGCACCGAGGCGTTCAACGACCCCGTCAAGGGCCAGCAGCTCTCGACGAAGATGTACGACGAGGGCGCCGAGATCGTCTACCACGCGTCGGGCGCGTCGGGTGCCGGACTGTTCAACGCGGCCGTCGAGGCCCAGAAGGAAGCGATCGGCGTGGACTCGGACCAGTACCTCACGGCGAGCCCCGAGCAGCAGCCGCTGATCCTGACCTCGATGCTCAAGCGCGTGGACGTCGCGGTCTACAACGCGATCCAGGCGCAGGGGGAGGGCACGTTCGGCGGCAGCCAGGTGTTCGGGATGGCGGAGGACGGGGTCGACTACGCGACCTCGAACCCGACCGAGCTGACGGCCGACATCACCGAGCAGCTGGACGAGTTCAAGCAGCAGATCATCGACGGCACCATCGTCGTGCCCGACACGCCGGAAGGCGCCTAGGGCCCGGCGAGGACACCGTGACGATCGGTGCAGGGGCGGGGGGCAACGGCTCCCCGCCCCTCGTCGCGCTCGAACACATCACCAAGCGCTTCCCCGGTGTCCTGGCCAACGACGAGGTCGACCTGGAGCTGCGCGCCGGCGAGGTCCATGCGCTGATCGGCGAGAACGGCGCGGGCAAGTCCACCCTGATGCGCGTCCTCTACGGGATGTATCCGGCCGACGGGGGGCGGATCCTCGTGCGGGGGCAGGAGGTCAAGATCGGATCCCCGCGCGACGCGATCGCGAACGGGATCGGGATGGTCCACCAGCACTTCGTCCTGGTGGACCCGTTCACCGTCACCGAGAACATCATCCTCGGCGAGGAGGGCGGGGAGCGACTCGACGTCGTCGCGGCGCAGCAGCGCATCGCCGAGCTCGCGGACTCCTACGGGTTCCGCGTGGATCCCGGGGCGGTCGTGGAGGAGCTGTCGGTCGGCGAGGAGCAGCGCGTCGAGATCCTCAAGGCGCTGTACCGCGGCGTGGAGATCCTCATCCTGGACGAGCCGACGGCGGTGCTCACGCCCAGCGAGACCAAGGACCTGTTCGGCAACCTCCGGAAGCTCCGCGAGGCCGGCCGGACGATCGTGTTCATCAGCCACAAGCTGGACGAGGTGATGGAGATCGCCGACCGCATCACGGTCCTTCGGCGCGGGCGCGTGGTCGGCGAGACCCGTCCGGCCGAGACCTCGAAGGCCAAGCTCGCCGAGATGATGGTGGGCCGTCCCGTGCTGTTCCGTCTCGAGAAGCCGACGGTCCAGATCGGGGAGCCGGTGCTCCGGGTCCAGGACCTCACCGGCGACGGCAAGCTGAACGGCGTGAGCCTGGAGGTACGCGCCGGGGAGATCCTGGGGGTCGCCGGCGTCGAGGGCAACGGACAGCGCGAGCTGGCGGAGTCGCTGATCGGCCTGCGGACCCCCGCATCCGGCACGATCGAGCTCGAGGGATCGTCGATCGCGGGGCGAGGCGTGTTCGACATCCGCAACGCCGGGGTCGCGTACATCCCCGAGGACCGGCACGAGCAGGGGCTGGTGCTCAACATGACGTTGTGGGAGAACGCGCTGCTCGGGCGTCAGGACGACGCCGAGTTCTCGGGGACCCTCGGCGTCCTGTTCATCAAGAAGGTCAAGGAGCTGACCGCTCGGCTGATCGAGCTGTTCGACGTCCGGGCGCGCAGCGTCGACGTGGCGGCCTCGACGCTGTCGGGCGGCAACCAGCAGAAGCTCATCCTCGCGAGGGAGCTCGAGACCGATCCGAAGCTCCTCATCGCGGCGCAGCCGACCCGCGGCCTGGACGTCGGGGCGATCGAGTTCGTCTGGAAGCAGATCCTCGACCAGAAGGCCGCCGGCAGGGGCGTGCTGCTCATCTCGGCCGAGCTCGACGAGATCTACGCGCTCTCGGACCGGATCGTGACCTTGTACGAGGGCAAGATCACCGGCGAGTTCCCGCCCGACGCCCCGCCCGAGCAGATCGGGATCGGCATGCTCGGCCGGGCGCCCGAGGAGGCGGCGTAGTGTCCGCCGAGGGACTCGCGGCCCCGATCGGCGCCGACCCGCACCCGCCCGGCGTGGCTGGAGAGCTTCGCCGGCCAGTTCCTCGCGTTGCTCGCCTCGTTCGGGCATCGCCCTGCTCGCGGGGTCGCTCCTGATCCTCGCGTACGGCGAGAACCCGATCGACGTGTACGCGTCGATCTTCGATGCCTCGCTCGGATCGGCCGACGGCATCGGGTACGTCCTGGCGATCGCGACCCCGCTGATCTTCGCCGCCCTCGCCGTGTCCGTCTGCTTCAAGGGCGGGCTGTTCAACATCGGCGTCGAGGGCCAGTACCTCGTCGCGATGATCACGGCAGCGGTGGCCGAGCTCAACCTGGACTTCCTCCCCGGCCCGCTGCTGATCCCCGCCGTGCTGCTCGCCGCCATGCTCGGCGGGATGATCTGGGCCGCCGTCCCGGGCATCCTGAAGGTCAGGACCGGGGCGCACGAGGTGGTCACGACGATCATGATGAACGGGATCGCCGATCAGCCTCGTCGGGTGGGCGCTCAACGGACCGCTCCACTACAACGACGCGCCCGAGGGAGCCTTCGTCGACCTGCGGTCCAACGTCTTCCCCGCCAAGGGCCTGGCCGGCGATCTGGGCGCGATGTTCGGCGTCACGCCGGGGGCGCACCTGTCGTGGCTGCTGTTCCTCGCGATCGGGGCCGCGATCGTCGTGTGGTTCCTGATCCGGCGAACGCGTCTCGGGCTACGAGGCCCGCGCGGTCGGCTCGTCGCCGGGATCGGCCAAGGCGGGGGGTGTGTCGATCGGCGGCGACGCAGCTGCGCCTGTTCCTGATCTCGGGGGCGCTGGCCGGGCCTGATCGGGATGCAGCATGATCCTGGCCGATCGCGGGCTACCTGCCCCTCAACTACGTCGTCGGTCTCGGGTTCACGGGGATCGCCGTGGCCTTCCTGGGCCAGAACAACCCGATCGGCATCATCTTCGCCGCGATCCTGTGGGGCGATCCTGTCGCGCGGCGAGGTGGCGCTGCAGATCTCGAGCGAGGTGCCGCGCGAGTTCATCATCATCCTGCAGGGGCTGCTGATCCTGACCGTCGTGATCACGTACCAGATCGCCAAGCGCCGGCTGGCCGCCCGCCAGCTCCAACGCGCGGGCATGGCCGGCGAGCTGGACGACTCGGACGCGCCGGACGAGAGCTCGGACCGCGCGGCCCCGAGGACATCGGGCCCGAGGCGTTCGAGCCCGAGGAAGAGGATCGCTGATGCCGTTCACCGACATCGCCGTCGCGGTCCAGATCTCGTTCACGTACTTCACGATCATCTACCTGACCGGTCTCGGCGGCCTGTTCAGCGAGCGCTCGGGCATCGTGAACATCGGCCTGGAGGGGCTGATGATCATCGGGACCGTGACCGGCGCGTTCGGCGCGCGCTTCTTCACCGACACGGTCGGGCTGGGATAGCGCGTGTGGGGTCCGATCCTCGGGCTGCTGTTCGGGGCGTTGTGCGGCGCGATCTTCGCCAGCATCCACGCGGTCGCGACGATCACGTTCCGGGTGGACCACATCGTGTCCGGGGTGGTGATCAACCTGGTCGCGATCGGGCTGGCGCGGTTCCTGTCCTACGCGTTCTTCAACGGGCAGTCGACGCAGTCGGACCCGGGCGGCCCGCACCTGGCGCGGCTGGACATCCCCGGGCTGTCGGCCCTGCCGGGCGGTCTCGGACGGGCGTTCGAGGGCTTATCGCCGATGGTGCTCGTCGCCGCGTGCTCATGGTCATCCCCGTGTGGTACTCGCTGTACCGCACCCGGTGGGGGCTGCGGCTGCGCTCGTGCGGCGAGAACCCCGAGGCGACCAGGTCGCTCGGGGTCAGCGTGCCGCGGTACCGCTACCAGGGCGTGTTGCTGTCGGGGGCGTTCGCCGGGCTGTCGGGCGCCTTCCTGGCGGCCGAGGTGATCGGCAGCTGGCGGGAGGGCCAGACGCTGCGGGCTGGGGTTCATCGCGCTCGCGGCGTTGATCCTGTCGAACTGGAACCCGGTCCGGCTCATGTTCTTCGCGTGGTTGTTCGGGTTCGCCGTCGCGATCCCGCTCCGATTGAACGACGCGCCCGTGATCTCGTTGCTCCCCGACGCAGTTCATCCGGATGATCCCGTACGTCGTCACGATCGTGGCGATCGCGGGCTTCGTCGGTCGCGTGCGACCGCCCGCGGCCGCCGGCCGGGCGTACGAGGGCGGCGGGGGGAGCTAGCGGGCGTACTCGGTCCCGAACAGCCGGTCCCCGAAGTCCCCGAGCCCCGGCACGATGTACCCGCGCTCGTTCAGCTGGCGGTCGATCGCCGCGGTGAAGATCGGCACGTCGGGGTGATCGGCCTCCATCTTCCGGATCCCCTCGGGCGCGGCCACGACGCAGACGAAGCGGATCGACGCGGGCCCGCCCTCCTTGACGGCGGACGTCGCCGCCGAACCCGAGCCGCCCGTGGCGAGCATCGGGTCGAGCACCAGGACGTGCCGGCCCTCGACCGGTGGGAGCTTGCGGTAGTACGACTGCGGCTCGAGCGACGCCTCGTCGCGTTCGAGGCCGATGTACCCGACGGCGACCTCGGGGAACAGCTCGGTCACCGCCTCCAGCATCCCGAGCCCCGCGCGCAGGATCGGCACGGCGACGAGGTCGTCCAGCACGCCGTCCGGTCGTCTCCTCGAGCGGGGTCCGCACCGTGATCTCCGTCGTCGGGAGGTCGCGGATCGCCTCGAGCGCGAGGGTCAGGGCCAGGCGCTTGGCCAGCGTTCGGAACACCGGGGGCGCCGTCTCCTCCGATCGGAGCTGCGCCAGGAGGTGGCCGGCGAGCGCGTGGTCCACGACGGTCACGGACACGCGCGCATCCTACCGGGGGTTGCCGAACCCCGCTCACCTGACGCGTCGGTCGCCGACGGGTTGCCAGAGCTGGGCGGGGCTGCCACGATGGCGCCCTGATGCGGGAGACCTTCGGCTTCTGGTTCTACGGCGGGCGGTGCCCGGCCTAGTCGCCTGAACCGAAGGGAACAGCGACCCCGGGCCGGGAGCCCGGGGTTTCGTCGTTCCCGAGGCCGTTCGAGGGCGTGCGGGACCGGGCGGGTGGGCCGCCCGGGGAGACGGAGGAACGCGATGGTCGTGGTCATGAAGCGCGAGGCCACCGAGGCCGACGTCGAGGCGGTCTCCGAACGCGTACGCGCCGCCGGCGGCGAGGCCTTCGTCTCGCGCGGGGCGGTCCACACGATCATCGGTCTGGTCGGCGACACCGAGCGGTTCCAGGCGATCCCGTGGCGACAGCTCCCGGGCGTGGACCACGTGATCCAGGTCGGCAAGCCCTACAAGATGGTGGCCGCCGACCTGCACCCGGCGCCGACCACCGTGAACGTGGGCTCGACGGCCGGTGGGTCGCGGAACGTTCACCCTGATCGCCGGGCCGTGCGCGGTCGAGAGCGAGGAGCAGGCGCTGCTCGCGACCAAGGCCGCGAGGGCCGCCGGCGCGACGATCCTGCGCGGCGACGTCTACAAGCCGCGGACGTCGCCGTACTCGTTCCAGGGGCTGGGGGAGCGAGGGCTCGAGGTGCTGGAGGAGTGCCGGCGCCAGACCGGGCTGCCGATCGTCGTGGAGGTCGTCGACGTGTCGCAGGTGGAGCACGTCGCCGCGGTGGCCGACTGCATCCGTGTCGGCACGCGGAACGCCCAGAACTTCGAGCTGCTCAAGGAGGTCGGACTCTCGCGCAAGCCCGGTGATGCTCAAGCGCGGCCTCGCGATGACGATCGAGGAGTGGCTCCAGGCCGCCGAGTACGTCGCGCAACGCGGCAACTCCGAGATCATCCTGTGCGAGCGCGGGATCCGCACGTTCGAGCCGGCCACGCGGAACACCCTCGACCTCGCGGGGATGGCGGTCGCGCAGACCGAGTCCCATCTGCCCGTGATCGTCGATCCGTCGCACGCGGTCGGGAAGCGGCACCTCGTCGCGCCGATGTCGCGCGCGGCCCTCGCCGCCGGCGCGGACGCGGTGATGATCGACGTCCACCCCGATCCCGAGAGCGCCCTGTGCGACGGCCCGCAGGCCCTCACGCCCGACGAGATCCTCGACCTCGGTCGCGAGCTCGAGCAGCTCGCCGCGGCGCTGGGGCGGCCGTTCAACCACGCTCGGTAGGCCGTTCGGCCGACCGTTCCCGTAGCCCCTCCTTCCGACTCGCCTGCACTCCTGGGATTCGCGGACGCTTCAAGGGGCGTTCGCTCGGCGGCCGCAGCGCGGCCCATCCCGAGTGGTGCGCTCAACCGGGAGCGACAGCGGTCGCTGGGGAAGCCCAGCCTCGGGGGAAGGAGTTCGAACGTGCACGCACGCATCCGCTCGATCCTGGCATCGCTCGCGATCGTCCTGGCGCTGGTCATCGCCATCCCGGCGGGAGCCGCCAAGAACACCAAGCCGGCGGCCGGAACGCCCCACGCCGACAAGGTCATCCTCTTCGCGTCCGACGGTATGCGCCCGGACCTCATGGAGCAGTACGCGGCCGAGGGGGTCATGCCGACCTATGCGGATCTGATGGCGAAGGGTGTCCGGGGTGCGAACGGTCTGACCCAGGGGTTCCCTCCCAACACCGGTGTGGGCTGGTACACGCTGGCGACCGGCGCCTACCCGGGGGAGCACGGATCGACGAACAACACCTTCCACCGGACCGGTGAGGGCAACTTCAACAACTCCACGAGCTTCGCCACGACGGGGCTGCTGCAGGCCGACACGATCCAGCAGGCGGCCGAGCGCGCCGGCAAGACCGTCGTCTCCCTCGAGTGGGTCGGTTCGCGCAACCTGGTGCCCGCGCTCCAGGGTCCGGTCGTGGACTTCCGCT
Organism: uncultured Actinomycetes bacterium; assembly: GCA_963744515.1. GTDB lineage: Bacteria > Actinomycetota > UBA4738 > UBA4738 > HRBIN12 > DASSJM01. The sequence continues at coordinate 121,111 of CAVUTN010000006.1, forward strand.
CCTTCTTCTCCCGGCGCGGGGTGCTCGTGAACTACGACATCGCCGGGGCAGCCCGCGGGCGCGAACGCGTTCGGCGTGGACTACTTCCGTGTCGATCTCGATCCCGCCGTCGGGTGGACGAACGTCCCGAGCTCGTTCAGCCCGGCGATGCAGGAGCAGCTCACGAACACGACGACCTTCGGCGCCCAGAATCCCACGCGCGTCTACGACCTGTACATCTACGACTCGACCGACGACACAACCACCAACTACGACCACGTGCTGGTGGTGCCGGACTCGGCAACCAAGAACGGGAGCGCGTCGGTCGCCGATCTCGAGCAGGGCGAGTGGGCCGACGTCAAGGTCACGCTGATCGGCGCTCGCGCCGGCCAGACGGCGGGGTTCTTCCTGAAGGCGATCGACATCGCCTCGGACCTGTCGACGTTCCGCATCTACTTCACGTCTGTGGCTCGCGCCAACGCGACCTACAACGGCTGCACGTACGCGCCGGGTTGCAGCACGGCCCTCGGCTTCGAAGAGACGCTCAACCACGACTTCCCGAGCTCGACGGCGGCGGACTTCGCCCCGCTCGAGGCCGGGATCGTCGACGAGGACACGTACGTGGAGCAGGGGCTCGCCTGGGCAGACGCCCACCAGGCGTACCTCACGTACATCATCGACGACGCTGGACGTGGACCCCGATCTGCTCATGCTCGGGACGCCGACCACCGACGAGTTCCAGCACCAGTTCATGGGGCTCGTCACGCCCACCGATATCGACGGCAACCCGAACCCCTACTACGACGACGTCACGAACGACGACGTCCTCGACGGGCGGCTCGCGGCTCGCGAGGGCTACATCCGATCGGCGTACGAGGAGGCCGACGACACGCTCGCCCTCGGGCGTGAGCTGATGGGCTCGAACGCGACCGTGTTCGCCAGCTCGGATCACGGGTTCGCGCCGCAGTGGTTCGCGGTCAACGCGAGCAAGGTCCTGAAGGACGCGGGACTCCAGACGACCGAGCAGCTCAACGCCGTCGGCCTGCTCCAGAACTGCCGGAAGGCGTTTTCGGGGGCGACCCTCGCCAAGGCGTGCTGGGCGGGCGGCACGGCGCAGATCTACCTCAACCTGGCCGGCCGCGATCCGAACCCACCGATCTCGGGAACGGCATGTCCGTGCCTGAACGACCCACAGGTGCCGGCGGATCAGTATGACGCCGTCCGGAACCAGATCGTGACCGCCTTCGAGACCCTGACGGACCCGGCCAACCCCGGCGCCCAGGTGGTCGAGGATGTCCTCCTGAAGGAAGAGCTCCGCGACGTCGACGGGAGCGACTCCCTGCACCCGAACCGCAGCGGCGACGTGGTCGTGGTCCTGCGGCCGCCCTACCAGTTCGACGCGGCGACACCCGGTCAGACCATCGCGTTCTCGCAGTTCTTCGGACAGCACGGGTACTTCCCGGATCTGGTCGATCTCGCGCACAACGTCAACATGCACGCGACGTTCGTCGCCGCCGGCCCGGGGGTCCGCAAGCAGGACCCGGTCGACGGCATCCGAGCGGTGGACGTCGCGCCCACCGTCTCCTTCCTGATGGGCATCCCCGGCCCGCAGAACGCTCGAGGTCGGATCCTGACCGAGTTGTTCCCGCAGCCCGGCCGGTGGAAGACCGCGACGATCCTGGACATCAGCGACTACCACGGGCAGCTCGTCCCGCTCACGGAGGCCGCCGACAACCTGTCGGGCGGCGGCGCGGCGAACCCGGCCTTCCCCATCGGCGGATCGGCGTTCCTCAAGGCGTGGTTCGACCTGTACCGGTCCGAGGCGCCGAACGGATCGATCACGGTCGCGGCGGGAGACTCGGTCGGGGCGACACCGCCGATCTCCGCCTTCTTCGGCGACGTGCCGACGATCGAGATCATGAACCTGATGGGGTTCTCGGCGGACGGACTCGGGAATCACAACTTCGACAAGGGCGAGCAGTACCTGCGGAACACGTTGATCCCGCTCGCCGACTTCCCCTACCTTTCCTCGAACATCGTGGACGCGCAGGGGAACACACCCGCGGAGTGGTCCCCGTCGCGGGTCTTCGGCTTCGCCGGGACGAAGATCGGCCTCGTGGGCTTCTCGAACGAAGACATCCCCGAGCTGATCTTCCCCGGCGGTCTCGGACCGTTCCACGTCGCATCCCGGGTCCCGGCGGTGCAGGCCGAGGTCGACCGCCTGAGGAGCACCGGGGTCAACACGATCGTCGTCATGGGGCATGACGGCGCGACCGCCGGAACGCTCACGGCCCCCACGGGCCCGGTCGTGAACCTCGCCGACGGGCTCACGGGGGTCGATGCGGTGATCGGCGATCACACCAACGTCCAGGTGCTGACGACCCGGCCGAACGGCGTGCTCCTGACCGAGAACCTCAGCAAGGGCGCGCGGTTCACGCGGATCCGGCTCGTGATCGACACCAGCACGAAGGCGGTCGTCTACAAGACGGCCGACTTCCACAAGCCGTGGACGATGGGGGTGACGCCCGATCCCGCGATCCAAGCCGAGATCGACGACCTCAACGCGCAACTCCAACCCATCCTCGGAACGGTGATCGGCTCCTCGACGGTCGAGATCCTGCGGTCCGACGTCTGCGGTCGGGTCGACGGCAGGCTGTGCGAATCGCTCGTCGGCGACGTGACGACCGACGCGATGCGCGCCGCCTACGGGGCCGACTTCGCGATCACCAACTCGGGTGGCCTGCGCGACCGGCTCACGTGTCCGGCGGCCGGCGGCGGGACCGGGTTCTGTCCGCCCTCGTCGCCGCCCCCGTACCCGATCACGCGCGGCCAGGTGCTCGCGGTGCTCCCGTTCGGCAACGTCGTGGTCACGCTCCTGGTGAACGGAGCCGAGCTGAAGACGATGCTCGAGAACGGCGTGTCGCAGATGCCGTCGGCGGTCGGGCGGTTCCCACAGGTCTCCGGCCTGTGCTTCACCTACAACATCGAGGCCTCACCCGGGAACCGTGTGACCGGAGCCGTCCGCCAAGCGCCGGACGGGGAGCTGCACCGGCGCCCCGGTGGACCTGACGTCGTCGACCGCGTACGAGATCGCCGAGAACGACTTCATGGTGAGCGGCGGCGACGGCTACCCGAACTTCTTCGCGCGCGCGACGACACGGGACATCATGGACCAGGTCCTCGCCGACTACGTGACGGCGAACACGCCGATCTCGCCGGCGATCCAGGCGCGCATCCACTGTTTCGACCCGAACCCCGGATCCGGGAACGACTGTCCGGTTGGGTCGACCTAGGCGACGCGACGGCATGATCGGCCGGGCCTGCGAGAGCGCGGGCCCGGCCGCTAGCCCGGGAGGACCGGGGTGAGCTCGGCGATGTCGCACGAGCCGCGCCAACGCGCGAGCCACTCGCTCGGGGCACCCACCCGGCTCTTGCGCTTGTCGACGAGGAGCTTGGCCGCCTCCTCCCACTCGGGGCCCTGCAGCACGCGCGAGGCCGCGTGGAACTCGCTCGCCGCGGTCTCGCGGCCCTTGCGCCGCGTCACGACCACGAGCTCGGATGCGCCCGGGGATGCCGGGGACGGTCTGGTCCTCGGGGCCGGGCTCCCGCTGGGACAGCACGAAGATCTTCCCGTTGCGGTAGACGAACCACGACGGGATCAGCTTGCGCCGCCCGCCGGCCTCGACGCCGACCCAGATCACGTCCGAGCGCTTGAGCCCGTCCTCGATCGTCTTCGGGAGCTTCGGGGACCCGAGCTGGACCAGGACCGGCACCTCGATCTCGCCGACGATCTCGTGATCGATGACGAACGAGACGACGTAGGTCCCGGTCTCGTCGAACCGGGCGTCCGAGATCGCGTCCGTCTCGACGGTGAGATCCATCGAACCGAGCATCCGGCGGACCGCCGGACCCCAGCGGTGCACCAGACGTCCGGAGGGGCCGTAGAAATGGATCTCCTCGCTCACCGTCCCCGTCGCGACCTTCCAGGCGCGGGTGACGACGAACGGGAGCGCCGTGCCGGGCATGCCGAGCAGGTAGACGCCCGCAGGACCCTGTTCGCCGTACGTGTCCCAGACCCGCAGGTCCACGACGTTGGCGGAAACGAGCTCGCCGACGGTCATCGCCGCGTGAGGATACCCGACACCCGCCCGCTCACGCGCCGTCGCTCGAGCGTTCGGGCGAGCGTCAGCGGGTCACGCGCTGCGAGCGAGCCACAGGCGTGGTTCCTCGAGCTCGGGCATCGACGGGAGCGCCTCGGCCGAATCCCACATCCGCGCCAGCGTCGCCTCGTCGGTGAGCTCGACGACCGTGTCGCAGAAGGCCCGACCCAGCCGGTACTGCTCGCGCTTGACCTCGATCCCGAGCAGCCGCTCGAACACCGGGTCGACCTGTTCGGTCTCGCGGTAGCGCCGCATCGCCTCGTCGATCCGGGCGTACGAGGGCAGCATCTGCGCCCCGAGCGCGTGCATCACGTGGTCGCCGTAGCCCTCGGCGGCGGTCATGAACGCCTGGACCCGGCGGAGCTTGAGCCGCTGCTCGTCGTCCATCACGGCGCCGAACATCGAATCCTCTCCCGCGAGCATCTCCTGCATGCCCTCCGGGTTCGAGGGATCGAGCGACGCGAGCCGCTGCTGGAGCTCGCCGACGTCGAGCGTGAGCGTCGAGGTGAAGTCGTCGATCAGCTCCCGGAACCGCGTGAGCGCCCACGGCCGCGCGAACTCGAACCGGTGGGTCACCTCGTGGATCGCGATCCAGGTCCGGAAGTCGGTCGGGTCCAGGCTCCACTCCTTCTCGAAGCGGGCGATGTTCGGGACGACGAACAGCAGCGCGCCCGAGCCGTCGGGCCGCGGCACGGCGATGTCGTACTGCCCGAGCACCTGCTGGGCGAGCGTCCCGAGGACGGTGCCGACCTGCGCGCCGAGCAGCAGCGGCGAGAGCTGCCCCAGCACCTGCGCGACCCCGGCCTGCGACGGCTCCGGCATCGCGTCCTGCTGCGCGGCGGCGATCGCGTCGCCGATCTTCGCGGCCGCCGGTTCGAGCACGGCCCGCAGCCCCTCGATGTTCGCCTGGACCCACTGCCCGCGCCGAACGGCCTCGACCTTCGGGATGTCGGAGGGCGCCTCGAGGCCGGTGAACCCGGCGACCTGGAGCTCGGCGACCCGAACGGCCTCCTCGAACCCGCGACGGTCCCCCTCGCCGGGGGCGGGGTCCTCGGTGCCCCAGGACGCCGACGCGATCCCGACCTGCCTCGCGAGCTCCCAGTTCACCGGTCCGCTCGAGGACATCAGCACCCGCTGGATCTCGCGGAACAGCGGGACGTCGTTCCAGACGTCGCCGGGCGGGACGCCGAACGGTTGCTCCTCGGGCGTGGGGCTCATGCGGTCATCCTACGGCCGGCGAGCCGGCCGGAACGCCGGCCGGCCAAGGGCCCGCCGGAGCGCGGTCCGGGTCGGCCTCGACGGCCGGGACCCTCGCTACGATGGGTCCGTGCGACCCGACCTGCTCGTGCGCGTCACGGCGGACCCGATCGGCGCCGACGAGGCGGTCGGGTTCGTGAGCGACCCCGCGGCGGGTGGCACCTGCGTCTTCCTGGGGACCGTGCGCGACCACTCCGAGGCCGGCGCGGTGACCGGCCTCACGTACGAGGCGTGGGTGGACCAGGCCGAGCGACGGCTCGAGGAGCTCGCGGACGAGATGTTCGAGCGCTGGCCGCTGCGCAAGGTCGCGTTCCTGCACCGGTTCGGCGAGCTCGGGCTCGGCGACGTCTCCGTCGTGGTCGCCTGCTCGTCCGCGCACCGCGCCGAGGCGTTCGAGGCGTGCCGCCACGGGATCGAGCAGCTCAAGCAGGACGTGCCGATCTGGAAGAAGGAGCACCTCACCACCGGGGTCTCGAGCTGGGTGATGGGGTCGTGACCCGCCGGGGGGCCGTGACGTTCGGGACCTCGGGCCGCTGATGGGGCGCGATCTCGCGATCGACCTCGGGACCGCGAACACGCTCGTCTACCGCCAGGGCGAGGGGATCGTGTTCAACGAGCCGACCGTCGTGGCGATGAACTCGTCCACCGGCAAGGTCGAGGCGATGGGCGACGAGGCCTGGCAGATGATCGGCGGGCGTTCGGGCAACGTGGTCGCGCTCCGTCCGCTCCGTCACGGGGTGATGACCGAGTTCGACATCACCCAGCGGATGATCGAGGTGGTGCTGCGCCGCGTCGGCGTCTCCCGGTTCCCCAAGCCCCGGGTGCTGGCCTGCGTGGCGAGCGAGTCCTCCGAGGTCGAACGGCGGGCCGTCCGCGAGGCCGTGCGGTTCGCCGGCGGGCGCGACGTCGTGCTGGTCGAGGAGCCGCTCGCCGCGGCGGTGGGGGCGCGGCTCCCGATCCACGAGCCGATCGGGAACCTGATCGTCGACATCGGCGGCGGCATGACCGAGATGGCGGTCGCCTCGATGGGCGGGGTCGTGTCCGGCGGCTCGACGCGCCTGGGCGGGTTCGATCTGGACGCCGCGATCCAGGATCACCTGCGTCGCGCGTACGACGTCGCGATCGGGGAGAAGTCGGCCGAGGAGATCAAGATCGCGATCGGTTCGGCGTTCCCCGCTCCGCGCGGGCGCGCCGCGATCGTGACGGGCCGGGCGCTCGCGACGGGCGCACCCACCGAGATCCGCGTGACCGAGGACGAGATCCGGCAGGCGATGTCCGAACCCGTCCACCAGATCGTCGAGGCCGCGAGACGGACGATCGCCGAGGCGCCCCCCGAGCTCACCCACGACGTGCTCGAGGCGGGGATGTTCCTCACCGGTGGTGGCGGCCTGCTCCGGGGGCTCGACCTGCTCCTGTCGCAGGAGTGCGAGGTGCCGGTGCACCTCACCGAACGGCCGCTCGAGACCGTCGTCCTCGGCCTCGGCGCGATGCTCGAACACCTCGACGACTACCGGACGTCGTTCCAGCTCGTGCGCAAGCGCTGACCGTTACCGCGTCCGCAGACGCGCCCGCGAGGCCGTCGTCCAGGCCGATCAGTCGAGGAACGCCTCGATCGTCCGGTTGATCAGGTGGCCGAGCTCGTACAGCGCGAACGCGAGCGCCGCGGCGCCCACCCCGAGCAGCACGATGACGCCGACGAGACCCTGCAGCCGGTCGCGGAGCCTCGGGTCCTGCGTCGAGACCTGGAGGTAGGCGTACCCGGGCGGCGGAGCGCCCGGCTCGATCGCCTCGACGGCCTCGTCCTGCTCCGACTCGCCGAACCCGGTCGCCGACGGCGACCGCTGGCCGCGGACCGTCCCCAGGTACACGGCGCAGCCGACGAGCACCGACAGCACGGCCACGAACATGAGCGGCATCGCGTGGGGAGCGTACCCCCGCTCCTGCCTCGTATGCGCGACCTGCCCGTACCATCGCTGCATGCTGCGCTGGAAGCGTGTGGTGCTCTACGTCGCGATCGGAGCGATCGCGGGTCTGGCCGTCACCGTCTACCTGCCGTGGTACGCGGTCGGCCCGGGCCCGGCGCGCGCGGTCCAGCCGCTGATCCGGTTCGAGGACCGGACCCGGTACGAATCGCAGGGCAACTTCGTGATGACCTCGGTGAGGTACACGCGGCTGACCGGGTTCGACATGCTCCTGGCCTGGCTCGACCCCGATCGCGCCGTCGTCGCTCGTTCGGTCCTGTACCCGGACGGCGAGGACGTCCAGGTGGAGCGCGAACGCTCGATCTCGCAGATGGACTCGAGCAAGCTCGACGCGTCGGCGGTGGTCCTGCGGGCCCTCGAGGGGTACCCGAAGGACCACGGGGACGGCGTGCTGGTCGAGAGCGTCGTCACGGGTTGCGCCGCGGACGGCGAGCTGTTCCCCGGCGACCGGATCCTGTCGATCGACGGGGCACCGATCGACAGCTACCGCGACGCGAGCCGGGCGATCGAGGCGGCCCCCTCGGGGTCCACGCTCACGTTCGACCTGTCGGTGGACGGCGATCCCGAGACCGTCGACCTCGTCCGCGAACCGTGCGGCGACAGCGCGGAGCCGTTGGTCGGGGTCCGGATGATCAACAGCTTCCCGTTCGACGTGCAGATCTCGAGCGGTGAGATCGGCGGCCCCTCGGCCGGCCTGATGTGGGCGCTCGGTCTGTACGACCTGCTCACCCCCGGCGACCTGACGGGCGGCCGGACGATCGCGGGCACCGGGCAGATCGCGCTCGACGGCACCGTGATCCCGATCGCCGGGATCGAGGAGAAGCTCACGGCGGCGGCCGACGCCGGCGCGTCCGTCTTCCTGGTCCCCGAGGGCAACATGGAGGCGGCCAGGGCCTCGGGCGGCCACGGCCTCGAGCTCGTTCCGGTCGCCACCTTCGACGACGCGCTCGCGTACCTCGACGGTCGCTAGCCCGATCCGTCCTCTTCGAGGACCGGTGATAGGCTGGCGCCGCTTTCCCCATCGACCGCGGAAGACGGACACCAGGGACCTATGGTCGTACGCGTTCCGACCGCAACACCCGCGCCGGGACGGCGTCGGCTCATCATCATCGTCATCGCGGTGGTGGCCGGCCTCCTCGTCGCCTTCACCGCGCTGTCCGGGTTCTTCGTCGACGTCCTGTGGTTCCGCGAGGTCAACCTCTCCGACGTGTTCTGGACGGTCCTTCGGACCAAGGTCCTGCTCGGGGTGGCGTTCGGGCTCACGTTCTTCGTGCTCCTGTTCTCGAACCTGTGGATCGTCCGTCGCATCACGCCGCGCTTCCACGCGCTGACGCCCGAACAGGAGATCATCGAGCGCTACCGGATGCAGTTCGAGCCGTACATCCGCTGGCTCCTGCCGCTGTTCGCGCTGGTGATCGCGGTCTTCGTCGGGCTGGGGGTCACGACCCAGTGGCAGACGTATCTGCTGTGGCGCAACGGCTCCGGGTTGTCGTTCGGGAACCCCGAGCCGCTGTTCGGGCGCGATCCCGCCTTCTACGTGTTCACCCTGCCGTGGCTGAAGTTCATGCAGGGGTGGCTGTTCTCGGCGCTGGTCGGCGTGACGTTCCTGACCGCGCTCGCGCACTACCTGTGGGGCGGGATCCGGCCACAGGCGCCGGGCTTCGTCGACAAGGTGACGCCGCAGGTCAAGGCGCACATGTCGGTGCTCCTGGGCCTGATCATGCTCACGAAGGCGTGGGGCTACTACCTGGGGCAGTTCGACCTGCTGACCTCCACCCGCGGGGTCGTGGTCGGCGCCTCCTACACCGACGTGAACGCGCAGCTGCCCGCGCTCCGGATCCTGGTGGTGATCGCGATCGCGTGCGCGATCCTGTTCCTGGTCAACATCCGGCTCCGCGGGTGGGCGCTGCCCGTCATCGCGGTCGGTCTGCTCGCGCTGGTCTCGATCATCGCCGGCGCGGCGTACCCGGCGTTCGTCCAACGGTTCCGTGTCACGCCGCAGGAGTTCCAGCGCGAGGAGCCGTTCATCGTGGACAACATCGAGGCGACGCGACGAGCGTTCTCGCTCGATGGGATCCAGAGCAGCTCGCGTCCGATCGGGGAAGCGGTCACGAGCGAGGCCGTGCGCGCGAACGACGAGACGATCTCGAACATCCGCCTGTGGCGTCCCGACGTCCTGCGCGACAACTACATCTCGCTGCAGCGGTTCCGTTCGTACTACGAGTTCAACGACGTGGACGTCGACCGGTACGTCATCGACGGGCAGCGGCGCGTGCTGATGGTCTCGACGCGCGAGGTCGAGCCAGGCAGGGATCCCGGAGGGCGGCAAGACGTGGCAGAACGTCCACCTGCAGTACACGCACGGGTTCGGGGCCGTGGCCTCCCAGGTGAACACCGCGACGACCGAGGGCCAACCCGTCTTCACGCTCAGCGACATCCCGCCCGTCGGGGCGCCCGCGCTCGAGGGCAACGGGCAACGCGTCTACTACGGCGAGGGCGCGCCGGGCGACGCCGCCTTCGTCGTCGTGGACACGGGCACCGACGAACTCGACTACCAGGGCACCGCGACCGACGACCAGGCGCAGGCGACGTTCTCCTACGACGGCGATGGCGGCATCCCGATCGGAGGCCTGTTCCAGCGCGCGCTGTTCGCGTGGCGCTACCGCGACGTCAACCTGTTGATCTCGGACCTGATCACCGGCGACAGCCGGATCATGATCTACCGGGACATCCTCTCCCGGGTCCCGAAGGCCGCCCCGTTCCTGCGCTTCGACGGCGACCCCTATTCCTCCGTCGTGGACGGGCGGCTCGTCTGGATCTGGGACGCCTACACGACGACGAACGAGTACCCGTATTCGGACTTCGTCGACCTCGCCGAGGTCGCGTCGCCGTCGACGCAGGAGCGGGCACCCTCGCTCGGCGGGGACGTGAACTACCTCCGCAACTCCGTGAAGGTCGTCGTCGACGCCTACGACGGCTCGATGCGCTACTACGTCGCGGATCCGGACGACCCGATCATCCAGGCGTGGAGCCTCGCGTTCCCGACCATGTTCACCCCGATCGTCGAGGCGCCGCCCGAACTGCTCTCGCACTTCCGTTACCCGGAGAACCTGTTCCAGATCCAGGCGTTCCAGTACACGAACTACCACGTCACCGATCCGAACGTGTTCTACGGCAAGCAGGACTTCTGGGCGCTGCCGATCGACCCGACCGTGTCCACGGCGTCCGACCGCCGCCTGATGCGGCCGTACTACGTCCTGATGCGATTGCCGGGGGAGGCGGACGAGACGTTCGTGCTGATCCTCCCCTTCACGCCGCTCGACCGGCAGAACATGGTGGCCTGGCTCGCGGCCAAGTCGGACCCCGGGCCGGACTACGGCGACATCGTGAGCTTCGAGTTCCCGTCGGGGGTGAACGTCGACGGGCCGACGCAGGTCTTCTCCCGGATCAACCAGGACGCGCGCTTCTCCGCGGAACGGACGCTGCTCGGTCAGGGCGGATCGGCGATCGTGTTCGGTGACTTCCTCGTGATCCCGCTCCAGGACTCGCTGCTGTACGTCCAGCCCGTGTACGTCCAGTCCAACCAGGAGAACGCGATCCCCGAGCTCAAACGCGTGGTGGTCGCGAACGGTTCCGCGATCGGGATCGGGTCGTCCCTGCGCGCGGCGTTGACCGATTCGCTCGGCGAGGTCGTGCCTCCCGAGGACGGAGGCCAGGCCGCCGCAGGGTTCGGTCGAGGAACAGATCCAGGTCCTGCTCGACCAGGCGGCCCAGCACTTCGCCGCGGCCGACACCGCGCTGCGCGCGGGTGACCTCGCCACGTACCAGACCGAGATCGTGGCCGCCCAGGCCGCCACCGCGCAGGCGCAGCAGCTGATCGCCAGCCTGCTCGGTGCAGAGCCGACGGGTTCCCCCTCGCCCTCGGTCACCCCGTCGCCTTCGCCGAGCCCCTCCGGCTGACCGGCCGGCTCCATCCGGTCGAACGGGGAACCACCCGGTCGGGCGCGGTCGTCGAACCGCGATACGCCGACCGGAAGGAGCACCTCCGATGCGACCCCTCCGTCTGCCGCTCGCGATCGTCCTCGGTCTGTTCGTGCTGCTCGTCGCCGCGCCCGCGTGGGCGTGCGGCGGGCTCATCAACACGAACGGGAGCGTCACGCTCGTCCGCACCACGACGCTCGCCGCCTACCACCAGGGGGTCGAGCACTACGTCACGTCGTTCGAGTTCGCCGGGGGCGAGGGGGAGTTCGGTTCGATCATCCCGCTGCCGGGCGTGCCGACGAAGGTGATCCGCGGCGGCGACTGGACGCTGCAACGCCTCGTGCAGGAGACGCAGCCGCAGCCGGAGGCGTTCGCGCTCGCGGCGACGGCGGCCGGCGCGGCCGAGGATCGGGCGACGGTGATCCTGAAGACCGAGATCGACGCGCTCGACATCGTCGTGCTCGAAGGCGGCGGGACGGCGGTCGGGGACTGGGCGCGCGAACACGGGTTCTTCCTTCCCCCCGACGCGCCCGAGGTGCTCGACTTCTACGCCGAGCGGAGCCCGATCTTCATGACCGTGCGGTTCGACGCGAGCCGCGCCGCCGAACAGGGTCTCGGCGCCGGCGACGGCACCCCCGTCCACGTCGTGATCCCGACCACGAACCCGTGGGTCCCGCTGCGGATCCTCGGGCTCGGCGCGGGCGCCGAGGCGCCCGTCGAGGCCGACGTGTACCTGCTCACCGACCTCGAGCCCGCGACGCTGCCGGCGGCGCTCAGCCCCGGCCTCGCCGCCCGGCTCCCCGAGGGCGTTCGTCCCGGCCTCGTGCTCGAACGCAGCGAGGCGGCGTCTCGCTCCCTGCTGACCGACCTCCGCAACGACAAGGGGATGGACTGGCTGCCCTCGAGCGGCATGTGGCTCAGCTATCTGCGCGTCGACGCCAACGCGGGCGACCTCGACTACGACCTCGCGATCGATGCGAGCGGCGCCGGCCAGCCCTCGCCCGTGGCCGCGGGGCTGGGTCCCGAGGCCGCCGCGGATCCCACCGGCACGCCCTCGTTCGCACCGGCGATCTGGACCGCGATCGCCGTGCTCGTGCTGCTGGGCGTGGCGGGAGGTCGCGAGCGTCGCCGGACCGGACGCCCGGCGGTCTGAGGCCCGCGATGCGGCGAGGTCTGTCGGCGGTCGCGCTCGTGGCGCTCGCCGCGTGCGCGCCCGCGTCCGCGTCGCCGTCCGTGCGGACCGTGGCGATCGGGATCCACTACTCGGCGTTCTCGCTCGACACGATCGACGTCGAGCCGGGCGAGACCGTGAGGTTCGTCGTCACGAACACGGACCCGATCGATCACGAGTTCATCATCGGGGACCAGGCCGTGCAGGTCGCGCACGAGCTCGGGACCGAGGCGTTCCACCCGCCGCGGCCGGGGGAGATCACGATCCCGGCGGGCGAGACGGTCAGCACGACGTTCACGTTCGGCGAGCGCGACCTGTTGTTCGGGTGCCACCTGCCGGGCCACTACGTGTACGGCATGCGCGGGACGATCGAGGTCGTCTGAAGGGCCTGCGGTTTGGCGGCTCCCCGAGGCGTCGGTATCATCGTGCTGCGGGGTGGAGCAGTCCGGTAGCTCGCTGGGCTCATAACCCAGAGGTCACGGGTTCAAATCCCGTCCCCGCGACGAGAGGAAGGGCAGGTCCGATCGGCTGCCAGGTAGGCCGGCTCCTTTTCATCGCCTGATCTCATCCGCCTGACCAACGCCGATGGAGGGTGCTGCGCATCCACCGAGCTGGCTAGCGCCCTCGCGTGTAGCGGCGTAGCACTCGCAGCGAAGGTCGGCGTGTCGGGCGACGTCCGCGACGTCTCGGAGCTCGCGGATCTGCTCGAAGAACGGACGCCACCGCCAACCAGGATCGCGCTCCATCATCCGGTACTGTCGATCGGACCCAGCGCGGCCGCCTCGGCGGCGAGACCGCGCCTCCGATCGCGATGTCGCCCTCTCCGGGCTCGGCTCGCACCGACGATCCCTCCGCCAGGCCGCCGGAGCAGGACGCGTCATCGCACGTGCACCGCCGATCAGCGTCGGTGGCGAACACGAACGTCTCGCGCGCGGCTTCCTCGAGCGCGGCTCGCGCTCGAGCTCCGAGTCGCCGAGCGACGACCGGTCGGCGGTCTCCCAGACAGCATCGTCTCGTACAGCCGTCGTCCCAACAGGTGGACGCCGACCCCTCGATCTCGTCGATCCAGAAGCGAAAGACCTCCTCGTCGAACCCCGGCCAGTCGAAGCCGACCGTCCGGCGCGAGGATGAAGCCGACAAGATCGAAACAGTCATCGAATAGGTCACGCTGCGCATCAGACGTCCTCCTCCGGCTCTGACGGGTTTGGACGGGCACGACCGCCGACGCACGAAGGACTCATCGCCTCGCGAGTCCCATAGGGGTTCGCGACTCGCGGTGGAGCGCCGCCAGGACGCCCCCTTCGGCGTTCCTAGGCCTCGGTGGGCGGGGCCGGCGCGTCGTCGGCGTGGACCACGAGCCACGGGATGATCGAGTACGGGATCACCGTGACGAAGAGCGGCCAGCTCGAGTCCACGGCGTTGGCCAACCCGATCAGCCCGAACCCGATCAGGAACAGGACGACGATCGCCGCGAACCGCCGCTGGTCGGTCACGCAGGCATCCTAGCGGTTCGCGCCCCTCGATCGGATCGCGATAGGATCGCGTGCCCGCCGGGCGAACCGCTCGGGCGCGGGCACCGAGGAACGCGAGCCGGGAACCGAGGAGGAGCTCCAGGTGGCAGCCCCGAGCGTCGCGAACAACCTCGCCAACGTGCCGATCTTCTCCGGCTGCTCCAAGCGGGAGCTCGGGATCATCGCCCGGGCCTCGAAGGAGGTCACGCACAAGGAGGGCACCGTGATCGCCCGGGAGGGCGAGCGCGGCATCGGCCTGTTCCTGATCCTCGACGGGCAGTGCAAGGTCACGATCGGCGGCAAGACCAAGGCGCGCCTTGGTGCCGGCGACTTCTTCGGTGAGGTCGCGCTGCTCGACGGCGGTCCCCGGACCGCGACCGTGACGGCGCTCTCGGAGGTCCGCCTCGTCGGCATCACCGGCTGGGTCTTCCGGGGCCTGCTGATGGAGCACCCGACGATCGCGCTGAAGACGCTCGAGGCCGTGGCCGGGCGCCTGCGTTCGGTCACCAAGGAGGCCGTCTAGTCCCGCCGCACTGGCGGTGGCCATGACCGAGGTCCCGGACGAGGTCCGCGCGCTCGCGGCCGAGCGTGACGAACGCCGCCGGGTCAAGGACTTCGCCGCCGCCGACTCGCTCCGCGACCGCATCGAGGAGCTCGGCTTCGCGGTGATCGACGGGCCCGAGGGACCGTCGTTCGAGCCGCTCGCCACCGCCGAACCCCGTCGCATCGCCCCGCATGACGTCGAGAGCGTGCTCGACGAACCGCCGACCGCGGACGTGAGCGTGCACTGGGTGGTCGAGGGATGGCCCGAGGACGTGGCGCGAGCGCTCGCCGGCTTCCGCGCGAACGAGGGAGGCCGCGACGTCCAGTACGTCGTCGCCGACGTCACCGAGACGGACCCCGCGACCTACGGCGACGGCGTCGAGGTCCTCGCAGCTGGAGACCGGGACGGGCTGGGGCGCCGCGCGGAACGCGGGGCTCAAGCGTTCGCGGGGTCGGATCGTCCTGGTGATGGACGGGTCGGTCGAACCCACGGGGGACGTGTTCGGGCCGCTCGAGGCCGCGCTCGGCGATCCGAGCGTGGGTGTCACCGGGCCGTTCGGCATCTCGACCGAGGACCTGCGCGAGTTCCACGACAGCGACGGGCCGGAGGTGGACGCGATCGAGGGGTACCTGATGGCGTTCCGCCGGGACGTGATCCGCGACGTCGGGCTGTTCGACGAGAAGTTCCGCTGGTACCGGACGGCGGACATCGAGTGCTCGTTCCGGATCAAGGACGCCGGGCATGCGGGCCCTCCGGGTCGACGTGCCGGTGACCAAGCACGAGCATCGGATGTACCACGCCACGCCCGAGGCCGAACGCGACCGGCTCTCCAAGCGCAACTTCTACCGGTTCCTCGAACGGTTCCGGGACCGCTACGACCTGCTCGTGGAGCCTCCGACCGACGTCTAGGACTGGCCGGGCTGCAGCACGATGTCCGGTACCGCTGGAGCCCGACGCGGCTCGCCGTCGTCGCTGTTGCGCCGCGCGTGGGCCTCGAGCTCCTCGGGCGTGGGGATCGGCTTGCTCCCGTCGAAGTACGCCTGCAGGTCGGGGCCGTCGATCACCTCGTCGACGATCAGGATCTTCGAGAGCTGATCGAGGAGCCCCCGGTGGCGCGTGAGCACCTCGGTGGCGCGGTCGTGCGCCTCGTTCACGAGCCGGGCGGTCTCCTCGTCGATCAGCGCGGCCAGATCGTCCGAGAGCTCGGGCGAGCTCCCCGGGTACAGGAACGCCGCGCCCCCGCGGAACCCGTCGTGTCCGAACGACACCGGTCCGATCTTCGGGCTCATGCCGTACTCGGTCACCATCGCGCGCGAGATCTCGGTGGCGCGCTCCAGGTCGTTCTGCGCGCCGGTCGAGACCACCATGTCGAACAGGATCTCCTCCGCCGTGCGGCCGCCGAGCAGCACCGCGAGGCGGTCCTTGAGCTCGGGCTCGGTGAGCAGGTATCGGTCCTCGAGCGGTCGTTGCATCGTCATCCCGAGCGCCGCAGCCCCGCGCGGGATGATCGAGACGCGGTGCACCGGGTCGGCGGTCGGCGCGGTGAGCGCGACGATCGCGTGGCCCATCTCGTGGATCGCCACCCGCTCCTTGTCCTTCACGGACATCACGCGGCTCTTGCGTTCCAGGCCCGCGACGGTGCGGTCGATCGCCTCCTCGAGCTCGGACATCGTGACCGCGTCCCGCTCCCGGCGGGCGGCGAGCAGCGCGGCCTCGTTCACGACGTTGGCGAGGTCGGCGCCCGTGAACCCCGGCGTCCGCGAGGCGAGCACGCGGAGGTCCACCTGCGGGTCCAGCGCGACGCCGCGGACGTGGACCTTGAGGATCTCCTCCCGGCCCCGGAGGTCGGGTTGGTCGACCACGACCTGGCGGTCGAACCGGCCCGGACGCACCAGCGCGGGGTCGAGCACGTCGGGGCGGTTGGTGGCCGCCATGATGATCACGCCCTTCTGCGAGTCGAACCCGTCCATCTCGACCAGCAGCTGGTTCAGCGTCTGCTCGCGCTCGTCGTGCCCGCCGAAGCCGGCGCCGAGCGCACCCCCGCGTCCCTTGCCGATCGTGTCGATCTCGTCGAGGAACACGAGCGCGGGCGCCTTCTCCTTGGCCTGTTGGAACAGCTCGCGGACGCGCGCGGCCCCCAGGCCGACGAACATCTCGACGAACTCGGAGCCGGACATGAAGAAGAACGGCACGTTCGCCTCACCGGCCACCGCCCTGGCGAGCAGGGTCTTGCCGCACCCCGGCGGTCCGAGCAGCAGCACGCCCTTGGGGATCCGGCCGCCCAGCCGCTGGTACTTCTTCGGGTTGCTCAGGAACTCGACGATCTCCTTGAGCTCCTCCTTCGCCTCGTCCACGCCGGCGACGTCGGCGAACGTCGTCTTCAGCTCCTTGCGGTCGTAGATCTTGACCTTGTTGCGGCCGAGGTTCAGCGCCGCGCCCGCCTGCGCGCCGCTCATGCGCCGTACGAGGAAGAACCACAGGAACCCGAACAGCAGGAGCGGAACCACCCACCCCACCAGGAAGGTCTGGAGGCCGTTCGGCGTCACGCCGGTGTAGTTGATCCCGGCGGCGTCGAGCTGATCGGTCAGCGTCGACGTCCCCTGCAGGATCGGAGGGATCGTGGTGTTGAAGTCGACCTCGCCGGTCGAGTCCTCGTATCGGCCCGACACCGTGGTCTGGGTGATCTCGAGCGTCCCGACGATCTGGCCGTCCTTGACCCGTTCGAGGAAGTTCGAGTAGTCGATCGTGTTCGGGCGGGGCGAGGTCAGGAACTGGAACGTGATCAGGATCAGGACGAAGACGACGGCCCAGACCCAGGGCGACGAGCGCATCCGGCGGGGTCCGCTCGGCGCTCCTCCCAGGTCGAACCCCTGCCAGCGTCCGCGTTTGCCGTCGTTGTTCGCCACTGGCCTCCCATCTTCCCATCGAAGTTCGCCGAACGACATGCGGGGTTGGAGGTCGCGGTCGATGCGGGATACTGAGGGTTCGCTCGGCGCTCGAGCGGGTGGGACGCAGACGCGGCCAAGAGTGCGGGCCAGAGAGAGCGGCCAACGAGGCGGAAAGGAGGGTCGGTGGTGGCGCGGAGCCCGGTGGCGCCCCCGGAGGACCCCGCCCTGCGCGAGCGGTTCGAGCGCGAGGTCCTCCCGCTGCTGCCCAACCTGTACGGGGCCGCCCTGCGGATGACCCGCAACCCCCAGGACGCCGAGGACCTCGTGCAGGAGACCTACCTCCGCGCCTACCGCGGGTTCTCCGGTTTCCGCGAGGGCACGAACCTGCGCGCCTGGGTCTACCGGATCCTGACCAACACGTTCATCAACTCCTACCGCAAGAAGCAGCGCGAGCCGGTCACCGTGCCCGACGACGACACGTCGGACTGGTACCTGTACGACAAGCTCGGCGCCTCGAACGTGGAGGCCTCGGCGGAGTCCGAGGTGCTCGAGAAGATCCCCGACGAGGACGTCCAGCGGGCGCTGGAGGACCTGCCCGAGGCGTTCCGGATGGCCGTGCTGCTCGCGGACATCGAGGGGTTCAGCTACAAGGAGATCGCCGAGATCATGGACGTCCCGATCGGGACCGTGATGTCCCGTCTGCACCGGGGAAGGAAAGCCCTGCAGAAGGCGTTGTGGGAAACGGTACGGGAGCGAGGCCTTGTCACCGACTGACTGCGAACACGTGCTGAAGCAGATCGAGCTCTACCTCGACGGGGAGCTCGTCGCTTCCATGCGCCTCGAGATCGAGCAGCACCTGGGCGGCTGCGACCCCTGCAGCGGGCACGCCGCGTTCCAGCGACGGCTCAAGGAGCTCCTTCGGTCCAAGTGCGGGTGCGACGAGGTACCGCCCGAGCTCGTCGACCGCCTCCGGACGCTGCTCGACCCGCCCCACGCGCACCCCGCCTAGCCCCCGTCCCGGTCGGCCGAGCCGCCGGGAACCTGCGGACCGAACCCCCCTCGCGCGGGCGTCGAATCGGGAACATGACCAAGGGATCGCGACCCGGCAACCTGCCCGCCCCCTCCAGGGCGCTCGAGCCCGGACGGGTCTGCGCGCACGAGGGGTGCCGCACGACGCTCTCGGTCTACAACGAGGGCGACTTCTGCTGGCAGCACGCCGACGTCGTCTTCCCGAACTACCGCGGCAAACGTCTGCGGAACGACCGCGCCTAGCGCGCGGTCGTTCGAGGTATCCCGCGCACCCTCCCTCGCGTGGGATCGGAGAACGGCCCGGTTCCCGGGCCGTTCTCCTGCATCCATCTCCTGCTTGCTTTCTCCGGGCTTGCGGCCCGCGACGCTAGGATGCATCGCCGGGATCGGTGGGCCCGCGACCGGACCGGCCGAGTGCCGTGAGGCGAGGAGGGGTGATTGGACGAGCTCGGGAACATCCTCGGCGTGTGGGCGCACCCCGACGACGAGGCCTACCTCGCAGCCGGCCTCATGGCTCGCGCCGTCCGCAACGGTTCGCGCGTGGTCTGCGTGACGGCGACCCGCGGCGAGGGCGGTTCGATGGACGAGGAGAAGTGGCCGCCCGAGTCCATGGGCGAGGTCCGGACCGAGGAGCTCGAACGGAGCCTGCGGATCCTGGGTGTCGACGAGCACGTCTGGCTCGACATGCGCGACATCGACATGGACACCGGGCTGCCCGACGAGGGCTACGACCGGATCCGCGAGATCGTCGCCGACGTCAAGCCGGACACGATCCTCACGTTCGGATCCCGACGGGATGACCGGCCACGCCGCGCACAAGGACGTCTCGGCCTGGGCGACCACGGCGCTCCGCGAGGCCGGCAAGCCGGGCTCGAAGGTGGTGTACGCGACGGTCACGCCGGAGTTCGCGGCGGAGATCCTGCCGGTCTGGGAGCCGTTCGAGGTCTTCCGGCCCGGGACCCCGCCGATCACCCCCCGGGACGAGCTCGCCGTCTACTACGAACTGCCCGAGGAGGTCCTGGCGACCAAGGTGGACGCGATCAACGCCCACGTGAGTCAGGTCGAGGCGATCCTCGAGGCCGTCGGGCCGCAGCTGTGGTGGAAGCAGATGTCCATCGAGGCGTTCCGTCCGGGGGAGGAGCGGACGTGAGCGAGATCTCGCTCGGGTTCCTCGGCTCCGGTGAGTTCGACCCCTGGTCCGAGCCGGTCGAGCGGTGGCTGCTCGCGCGCTCGCGCTTGCCGCAGGGGCGCGTGCTCGTCTGCGCGACCGCGTCCGCGCACGAGGGTGACGAGACCTACGACGGCTGGGCGAACAAGGGTCTGGAGCACTACGGCACGCTCGGGATCGCGGCCGAGGTCCTCCCGCTCAAGACCCGGGAGGACGCGCACCGCGACGAGGTGGTCGCGAAGCTCGACGACGCCTCGGCCATCTTCTTCTCGGGTGGGAACCCGGCCCGGCTCGCGCAGGTGGTGACCGGGACGCCGTTCTGGAGCGCGTTGCAGGCCGCGATCCGCGCCGGCCTGCCGTACGCGGGGTGCAGCGCCGGCGTCGCCTGCCTCACCGAGAAGACGTTCGACTCGGACAGCCAGGATGTCGACTCGATCTGGGCGCCGGGCATCGGGTACGTGCGGGACACGCTGTTCGGCCCGCACTGGGACATCGTCGACACGTGGATCCCCGGCGCCACGGACTTCATCGCGGGCTCGGTCGAGCCCGGTGACACGTTCATCGGGTTGGACGAGGACACCGCGATGGTGGGCGACGGACGTAGCTGGGAGGTCATCGGCCGGTCCAAGATCCACGTGATGCGGGACGGCGAGTGGGCGCGGTACGCGGAGGGCGACGTGATCGAGCTCCCGCTGCCGCTCGCCGACGATCCGGCGTGAGCGCTCGAAAGCCTCCGAAGGCACTCGGGCGCGACGCGCCGATCGAGGAGCGTGCGCCCGAGATCATCCGGATCCTGTCCGAGTCCTACCCCGACGCGAAGGTCGCCCTGCACTTCTCGAACGCGCTCGAGATGCTCGTCGCCACGATCCTGTCGGCGCAATGCACGGACGAGAAGGTCAACGAGGTGACGGCGACGCTGTTCGAGAAGTACCGGACGGCGGAGGACTATCTGAAGGTCCCCGAGGACGAGCTCAAGGCCGACATCAAGCCCACCGGCTTCTACAACCAGAAGGCCACGTCGATCCGCGAGGCGTGCCGCAGGATCGTCGAGGTGTACGGCGGTCAGGTACCCGACACGATGGAGGACCTGATCACGCTCCGGGGGGTGGCGCGCAAGACGGGGAACATCGTGTTGGGCAACGCGTTCGGCACGGTCGAGGGGATCGCCGTGGACACCCACGTGAAGCGGCTCGCGAACCGGCTCGGGTTCAGCCAGGAGTCCGATCCCGACAAGATCGAGCAGGACCTGATGCGCCTGATCCCGCGGGAGCGGTGGTTCGACTTCACCTACGTCCTGATCGACCATGGCCGGGCGATCTGTGTGGCGCGCAAGCCGAAGTGCGAGATCTGTCCCGTGAACCACCTCTGCCCGTCGAGCCTCGTCTGAATGGGGCAGCCGCATCGCTTCGCCGACGACGCGTTCCCGCTCGTCGTCGCGCACCGAGGCGCCTCGTCGACCCGGCCCGAGAACACGATCCCGTCGTTCGAGGAGGCGATCCGGCTGGGGGCGGGCATCGTCGAGTTCGACGTCCGGCTCTCGAGCGACGGCGTGCCGGTCGTGATCCACGACGCCGCGGTCGACCGGACGACGGACGGCACGGGCCTGGTCCACGAGCTCACCGCGGACGAGCTCTCCTCGCTCAACGCCGGCACCGAGGCCGAGCCCACCCCACTGCCGACGCTCGCCGAGGTCCTGCGGTGCGCGAGCGGACGCGCCGCGATCGCGGTGGAGATCAAGAACATCCCCGGCGAGCCGGCGTTCGAGCCGACCCACGAGCCGATCGTGGAGGCCGTCCACGCCGAGCTCGAACGCCAGGGGTTCGAGGGCGCGGTCCTCGTCGTCTCGTTCAACCCGTCCTCGATCGCCGCCTCGAAGGCGGTCGCTCCCGACGTCCCGACCGGCTTCCTGACGACGGATCTGGTGGAACCGCGGGAGGCGCTCGCCTACGCGGTGTCCGCCGGTCACGACATGATCCTGCCCGGCACGCGGGCCTCGATCCCGGCGGGACCGTCGTTCGTCGGCGAGGTGCACGCCGCGGGCCTGCGGCTGGGGACGTGGACGGTGGACGACCCCGAGACCTTCGGGATGCTGCTCGACCGTGGGTTCGACGCCGTCGCGTCCAACGACCCCGAGATGGCGCTCGCCGTGCTCGCCGAGCACCGAGGTTCGTGAGCCCGCGGCGTCGGCGGTTGCCCGAGCATCTCGAGGCGCCGGCGAGGGCGTTCGACGACCTGCTGCCTGCGCTGGAGCGCGCCAGGGCGGTGCTCACCGAGTCGGTGCCCGGGACGCGTCTGCCGGGTCGCCCGCTCGCCGAGACGCTGTCGGAGTTCGAGGACGGGCTCCGCGAGGTGCGCGAGGGGATGGACGCGTGGCGTTCGCCGGACCTCGAGCCGGAATGGGACGCATGCTCGCGCGGTCTGGACGAGTCGCTCGCGCTCGCCGACCGGGTCCGGACCGAGGGCGCGCACCCGGCGGGCTTCGAGGGGTTGATCGGCCTGATCGGCGACCTGCTCGCGCCGCTCGACGCGTTCGAGGGGGCGGCGGCGCGCCTCCGCGAGCTGGGTGCATGAGCGCTCGGGACCTGGAAGCGATCGCCGCCGAGGTCGTCGCCTGCCGCGCCTGCCCTCGGTTGGTCGAGTGGCGCGAGCGGGTCGCGCGCGAGAAGACCGCCCGTTTCGCCGATCAGACGTACTGGGGCCGGCCGGTCCCGGGGTTCGGGGACCCGGCCGCGCGCATCCTCATCGTCGGGCTCGCGCCCGCCGCGCACGGGGGCAACCGGACCGGCCGGATCTTCACGGGCGACCGTTCGGGCGACTTCCTGTACGCCTCGTTGCATCGCGCCGGTCTGGCGAACCAGCCCACCTCGGTCTCGAAGGACGACGGGTTGCGGCTCACCGGCGCGTACCTGTCCGCCGTGAACCGATGCGCGCCGCCGAACAACAAGCCGACACCCCTCGAACGCGACGCCTGCCTCCCCTTCCTCGAGCGCGAGATCGCCGCGCTGGAGCGGCTCTCGGTGGTCGTCGCGCTCGGGGCGTTCGCCTGGGACGGTGTCCTGCGCGCCCTCACGGCGCGCGGCCACACGGTGAAGCCTCGTCCGGTGTTCGGCCACGCGAACGAGGTGACGGTGGGGCCGTTCGCGCTGCTCGGTTGCTTCCACCCGAGCCAGCAGAACACGTTCACCGGCAAGCTCACGCCGCGAGATGCTCGACGGCGTGTTCGAGCGCGCGGTCGCGCTCGCCGGCTGATCAGTCGTCGGCCGAGGACGGTTCGTCACCGGGCGTGGCCGGGAACGCCGTCGTGCCGAACCTCGGGTCGTACCCGCCGGTCGCCTCGTCCCGCTGGGCCTTGCCGGGGTCGAACCTGCGGTAGAGCGGGAGGCGGTTGATCTCGAGGATCACGAGCACGAACGCGCACGCCACGACGGCGGAGAGGTAGAGGCCCGCGCCGGCGAGGATCCCGACCGCCGCGGCGGCCCACGACGACGCCGCGGTCGTCAGCCCGAGGACCTGGCCCTGGCCGCTGGTGTCGTGTTCGCGGAAGATCAGGCCCGGCGCCGAGGAAGCCCACGCCCGTGACGACGCCGGCGATCACCTTCTCGGCGGATGCGGGGAAGAACAGCACCCCGACCCCGGTGACCGCCGCCGCCCCGAGCGCCAGCAGGCCGAACGTCCGCTCGCCGGCCGACTTGCCCCGGTACTCCCGCTCGAACCCGATGACGTAGCCGAGGAACGCGCCGAGCGCGATCCGCCCGATCAGGGTGGCCTGCGCCGGGAGGTCCATGACCGCCAAGGGTAGCCCTGCCGTACGTGGCGGGGAATACCACGTCGCGAGCGCGGTCTTATCCTGGAGGCCATGGGGATGCACGGCCGATACATGCGCGCCCCGGCTCAGGACGACGACCGTCCGATCCGGGCCAAGACCGTCCGACGGGTGATCGGGACGTTCAAGCCCTACCGCCGGAAGGTGGCGTGGGTCGGGCTGGCGATCGTCGTGACGTCCGGCCTGGGTGTCGTGAACCCCCTGCTGATCAAGTGGATCTTCGACAACGGCCTGTTCGGCGACCCCGCCGGTGTCTGCTCGGGGCAGTCCTGTCCCCAGTTGGACATCGTGTACGTCGGCGTCGCGCTGATGATCGTCGATCCCGATCGTCACGGGCGTGATCGGCGTGGGACAGACCTACCTCGCGAACTGGGTGGGCCTGCGGGTGATGCAGGACCTCCGCAACTCGCTCTACTCCCACCTGCAGTTCATGCCCCTGCGGTTCTTCACCACCACGCGTACCGGCGAGATCCAGTCGCGCATCGCGAACGACGTCGGCGGCGTCCAGGCGGTGTTCACCGACACGGTGTCGAACATCCTGTCGAACATCGTCGTGATCGTGAGCACGCTGGTCGCGATGCTGCTCCTGTCCTGGCAGCTCACGGTGCTGTCGCTGTTCATGCTGCCGTTCTTCCTCTGGCTCACCGTGAAGGTGGGTCGCGCGCGCCGCGAGGTGGCCACGAGCACGGCCAAGACGTACGCCGACCTGACCGCGGTCACCGAGGAGACCCTGTCGGTCTCGGGGATCTTGCTGTCGAAGTCCTTCGGGCGCCAGCGGCACGAGATCGGCCGCTTCCAGGACGAGAACGAGCGCCTGACCGGTCTGCAGATGCGGCAGACGATGATCGGCCGGTCGTTCTTCGCGATCGTGGGCACGTTCTTCTCGATCACGCCGGCGCTCGTCTACCTGGTCGCGGGCTGGGTGATGAGCGCGAGACCCGACCGCGAGCACCATCACCGCGGGGACGATCGTCGCCTTCACGACGCTCCAGTCGCGCCTGTTCTTCCCGATCGGGTCGATGCTGCAGGTCTCCACCGAGATCCACTCGTCGATGGCGTTGTTCGATCGGATCTTCGAGTACCTGGACCTCGATCCCGAGATCGAGGACGCGCCCGACGCGGTGGCGATCCCACCCGACCACGTCCTGGGCCGGGTCCGATTGGACGGCGTGTGGTTCCGGTACGACACCCCGGAGGAAGCGCGCGCCGGACCGGTCTCACCCAGCGATCTGGATCTCGCGAACGAGGCGCCTCGAGAGTGGACGCTCGAGGACGTCTCGCTGACGATCGAGCCCGGGCAGCTCGCGGCGCTGGTCGGGCCGTCCGGTGCCGGCAAGACGACGATGACGTACCTGGTCCCGCGCCTGTACGACGTCCAGCGAGGCGCGGTGAGATCGACGACGTGGACGTGCGCAACCTCAAGCTCGAGTCGCTCGGCGACCTGATCGGCGTGGTCACGCAGGAGACCTACCTGTTCCACACGACGATCCGGCGGAACCTGCTGTACGGGAGGCCCGACGCGACCGAGGAGGAGCTCGAGGCCGCCGCGCGCGCCGCGAACATCTACGACCGGATCGCCGAGCTGCCGGAGGGCTACGACACGATCGTGGGCGAGCGCGGCTACAAGCTCTCGGGCGGCGAGAAGCAACGGCTCGCGATCGCCCGGGTCATCCTGAAGGACCCTCGGATCCTGATCCTGGACGAGGCGACCTCGTCGCTCGACACCACCTCGGAGCGGCTGGTGCAGGCGGCGCTGGTGCCGCTCATGCACGGCCGAACCACGATCGCGATCGCGCACCGGCTCTCGACGATCCTGTCGGCGGACGTGATCTTCGTGGTCGACCGGGGCCGTATCGTCGAGCGTGGGACGCACGCCGAGCTCCTGCGGCGCGGCGGCGTCTACGCACGCCTGTACGAGCAGCAGTTCCGGGGCGGCCTGGTCGAAGCCGTGACCGAGGACGGCGTGATCATGGCGACGGGCGAGGTCGTTCGGACGGGGAGCGGCTAGGTCCGGGCCGCCTCGGGAGGGATCGCCCGCTCGTACGTCAGCAGCACGAACCCATCGGGGAAGACCCGGTCGGGCAGCCGTTCGAACCCCATGGCCTCGTACATCGCCTGCGCGGCCTTCATGCGTTGCGTGGTGTGGAGCAGCATCCGCGTCTTGCCGGCCTTCGCGGCCCACGCGAAGCACGCGTCCATGATGCGCCCGGGCGACCCCGCGTCCGCGCTGGTCGGGGTCGACGCCGAGCATCCGGATCTCGGCCTGGTCCGGTGGCAGGGGGTCGTCGTCGTCCTCGATCCGCTCGTCGAGCTCGAGCGTGGCGCTGCCGAGGATGCGGCCGTCCTCCACCGCGATCAGGACGACGCCCACGTGCGCTCGAGCGCCGACGTCCGCGATCAGGTCGAGGTAGCGGTCCCACGACTCGCCGTCGGCGAACTCGCGGTACGCGAGCGCCGTCACACGGCCCGCCTCCTCGTACTCCTCCGGCTGCGCCGGACGAACCTCGACCGTCATCGTGCGAGCGTACCGCCGCTCGTCGGTCAAGGAGCGAGAGGTCAAGGAGCCAGAGGTCAAGGAAGTTGACGTTCGCCGGACCGCGGGCGACGATGCGACGCATGGGCGAACCGGACCTGTCCCGACTGCTGCTCGAGGCGTCCCGGGTGCTCGGCGCCGAGATCGTCGTGGGCCTGCAGGAACGTGGGTTCCCCGACGCCCGCCCGGGCCACGCGGCGCTGTTCATGCACATCGACCGGCGGTGGGGGACGCGCCTGACCGATCTCGCGCGCCGCGCGCGGATGACCAAACAGGGGATGATGCTGCTCGTGGACGATCTCGAGACGCGTGGGTACGTGCGACGCGTCCCCGACGCCGACGACTCGCGCGCGAAGATGGTCCGGCTCACCGCCCGCGGGCGACGGTTCGTGGCGGAGGCGCGCCGCGCCGTGGCGGCGGTGGAGGCACGCGCGCGGCGCGAGCTCGGCGAGCGCCGGTACGAGGCGCTCCGGGACTCGCTCGAGCTCCTCGTGGGCGGGGGAGAGGGGCTCGAGGAGGCATGAGCGCCGCGCCGAACCAGCGTCCTCGAGGTGTTGTCCGGACGAGGACGCCGTCGCCCGGCGGGCGGCGGACGTCGTCGCCGCGTCGGCGCGCGAGGCGATCGAGCGCGCGCGGCCGCTTCACCTTCGCCGTGAGCGGCGGCCGAACGCCGTGGGCGATGTTCCGAGACCTCGCGGACGAGGACGTGCCGTGGGAGCAAGGTCGGCATCTGGCAGGTGGACGAGCGGGTGGCCCCCGACGGCGACGCCGACCGGAACCTGACGAGCCTCCTGCCCGATGATCCCGTCCGAGGCCGACCTGCGACCCGATGCCGGTGACCGAGGCCGATCTGGACGCGGCGGCCGCCCGGTACGCGGGGTCGCTCCCGAACGTGTTCGACCTCGTGCATCTCGGGATGGGGGACGACGGCCACACGGCGTCGCTCGTGCCGGACGACCCGGTGCTGGACGTGACCGATCGCGACGTCGCGGTGACCGGCGAGTACCGAGGGCTACGGCGGATGACCCTCACCTACCGCGTCCTGGACCGTTCGCGTCGGGTTCTCTGGTTGATCGACGGTGACGACAAGGCGCCGATGGTGCCGAGGCTGCTGGCCGGGGACGCGTTCGATCCCCGCCGGCCGGGTCGCGACCGCCGAACAGCTCGTGGTGGCGGACGCCGCCGCGGCGGCCGAGGTCGCGCCTAGCTGAGCACCCCGACGTCGAGCGCCCTGCCGACGAGGTAGGTGACGCCGGCCGCGGCCGCGCCGACGGCGAGCATCCGAGATCCCGACAGCAGCCAGGGACGGCCGGTGAGGTACGACATCGCGGCGCCGACGCCGAACAGCGCGATGCCGGACAGGATCGCCGACGCGACGACCGCCGGTGTGTCCCGACGACACGAGGAACGGCAGCAGCGGGACGAACGCGCCCAGCGAGAACGTCACGAACGACGAGCCCGCCGCCGCGAACGGCGACCCGAGGCCCTCGCGCGGGTCGAGCCCGAGCTCCTCGCGGGCGTGGGTCTCGAGCGCGACCTCGGGGTCCTTCATGAGCTCGGTCGCGAGCCGGTCCGAGAGGTCCCTCGGCAGGCCCTTGCGCACGTAGAGCTCGGCGAGCTCCTGGCGTTCGGCCTCGGGGTCCGAGCCGATCTCGTGGGCCTCGAGGTGGATCAGCCGCTCGTAGACCTCGCGCTGCACCCGGACCGAGATGTACTCGCCCGCGGCCATCGAGAAGGCGCCCGCGAGCAGACCCGCGACGCCGGCCACGATCACGAAGGAGTTGTCGACCCCCGCGCCCGACACGCCGAAGATCAGCGACAGGTTGGAGACCAGGCCGTCGTTGACGCCGAAGATCGCCGCCCGGAGCGCGCCCGACTTGCCGCCGGCCACGTGTTGCTCGCCGCCGATCGGGCCGGGATGGGGGACGACGCGCCACTGACGTCCGCGGAGCCGCCGGACGGCCTGCGTCAGGATGTCCAGGCGGTCCTTCGTCGTTCGGTCCTGCTCGGACAGGTCGTCGGGCGGGGTCATGCGGCGAGACCTATCCGCCGCCCGTGCGGCCAACCGCGCCCTCGCGATCGTCGCGATCGCGAGTCGGTCGGGGTCGGAGATGGCGACGCTGCTCATCGGAGGCTCCTGTTCGTCGGTCCGACGGTCTCGCGATTGTGCGTCGGCGGCGGTGGCCCTGTCGAACCCGCGGGCTCCTCCGAGGGCCGACGATGCCGTAGTACGGTTCGCGCGTGGCGGGCGAACACGAACGGGCGGACGAGGCGGTCACGGCCGAGGAGGCGCGCTGGGCCGAGCGCTACGGGATGCTGTTCCTGCTCATCCTCGTCGCGCTCCTGCTGACGGCCGCGAACACGAAGTGGCTGAAGATCGCGGCGGTCCTCGCGCAAGGCTGCGTCGTCCTGTTCGCGTTCCTCGTCGCTCGGGCCCCGACGCCGTGCATGGAGGGTCGCGATCGTCCTGGTGCCGCTCGCCGTGATCTCGGGGATCGCCGGACGGTTCGGCGATTCGAAGCCCGCCGAGGTCGTGGCCGCGAGCGTGAACCTGGTCCTGCCCGCCGCGCGCGATCGTCGTCCTGGGCCGTCGGATCGTGATGGAGCCGTACGTGAGCGGCAGGACCGTCCTCGGGCTCCTGTCCGTGTACCTGCTGATCGGCATGACGTTCGCCGCGACGTTCATCGTGATCGCGGTCGTGAGCGGCGAGCCGTTCTTCGTCCAGACCGACCACGCCCAGCCGGTGGACTTCACGTACTTCAGCTTCGTGACGCTCGCGACCGTCGGGTACGGCGACTTCACGGCCGCGAACCCGATGCCGCGGATGCTCGCCGCGATCGAGGGCCTGTCCGGCCAGCTGTACCTGGTCACGGTCGTGGCGGTGGCGGTGTCGCGGGTTCGCACGAGGCGGGATCGATCGTCGCGAGGACTGACGCTCAGGCGTCCGACCGCCGCCATCGGGCGGACAGGCGCCGAAGATCCCGTCCTCGTTCGACCCGTCGTCGTCCGCCGCCGACTCCCGCTCCTCGATGACCGCGGCGTCCTCGCGCGTCAGCTCGGTCTCGACGACCTCGTGTCGCTTGAGGTACGTGGAGATCGTGGACTGGATCACCGCCGCCGCGGGCAGCGCCATGAACGCTCCGAGCAGCCCGCTGATCGAGCCCCCGGCGAGCGCCGCCCCGAACGCCACCGCGGGGTGCAGCTGCATCGTCTTGGCCGTGATCCGCGGGGCGAGCAGGTAGTTCTCGATCTGCTGGTAGATGATCACGAAGATCAGGAACCAGAGCGCCTTCCACGGGTCCTCGAGCAACGCGACGAGCAGCGGGACCGCCGCGGCGATGTAGGTGCCCACCACCGGGATGAACTGCGAGACGAACCCCTGCCACAGGGCGAGCGGCGCCGCGAACGGGATCCCGAGCGCCTGCAGCACGATGAACGAGAACCCCGCGTTGAGGATGGCGAGCAGGAGCCTCGAGTACAGGTACCCGCCGGTCTTGTCGATCGCGACCTCCCAGGCCGCGAGGAGGTCGCGCTGGATGCGGGGCGGCAGGAGCGAGCACACGCCGCGTCGGAACCTCGGGCCGTCGGCCACGAGGTAGAACGTGAACAGCCCGATCGTGAGCACCTGGAAGACCAGCCCGAGCAGGAACGCGCCCACCGAGGCGACGTTCGCCGCGATGCCCTGAACGTCCGCCTGCGCGTTCGCGATCTGCCGCAGGATCGCCGCGCTCGTCAGCCTCGTGTCGAACCACCGTTGCGTGTACACGCTCGCCTGGTCGAGCCAGCCGGGACACGCGGGCGATCAGCTCCTGCACCTGGTCGATCACGAGCGGGACCATCAGCGCGAGGCTGAGCAGCCCGAGCAGGCCGAGCCCGAGCAGCACGCAGGCCGCCGCGACGCCTCGTTTCCACCCGCGGCGCCACCAGCCAGTTCACCGCGGGCTCGAGGGCGAAGGACAGGAACAGGGCCGCGACGAGCCACAGGAGCAGGTGCGAGAGTCGCCTGATCAGGCTGAACGCCGCGTACGAGGCGAACACCGTGATGACCACCGCGAGGAGCAACCGCGGGATCCACGGGGGCAACGTCGTGGCGTCGGTCGGCGGGCGGCCGACCTCCTCCGCGCCGCGCGTCTGGGCGTCGGTGAGGGTGGGTTCGGGTGTTCCGGCGGCCTCCGGTTCGGCCGGCGGTTCCTGCGCGGCGGCCGGATCCATCCGGGCAGCGTATCGGCCGTCGTGTGCGGGCGCCAGCATCAGGCGGCGGTGCTGACGGCCGGGCGGTGAGGGTCGGGCCGCTACGATGGAGGCATGCCGGAGGACGCCGTGGGCAAGACCGGGAAGCCGACCGAGACGCGGAACAAGGCGCGACGGCCTCGTGACCTGCTCGGGCGGCCGCAGCCGTGGGACGCGGAGAACGCGCTCGAGCTCGAGGACTTCGACGCGCTGACGGTCGAGGAGAACCATCGACTGGGTCGCGAGCACCTCAACGCCGGCCGCTTCTTCCCCGCGCACGAGGCGTGGGAGACGGCGTGGAAGCAGTCGCGGGACACGACCGACGCGGAGTTCTTCAAGGGCCTGTCGCAGCTCGGCGCCGGCTACGTCCACCTGCTCCGGGGCAACGCGCACGGCGCGATCCGGTTGCTCCGGCGAGCATCGGGACGGATCCGTGCGTACCCCTCGGGCCACCACGGGGTGGAGACGATCCGCGTCGCGGACGCCGCCGACGCGCTCGCGGCCGGGGTCGAAACGGGCGAGGTGACCCCCGGCGAGGACGCCGTGTTCGTGCCTCCGCACGTGTGAGTCCCGCCGCGACGGTTGACTGCCCCTAGGCGCAGCCGCCACCATAGTGTGGGTGAGCGACGAGACGACCGAAACCATGCTGGAGTGGAAGGGCCGGACCGGCCCCTTCACCGTCTCGCTGGGGCAGGGCGTGTTCCACCCCACGCACACCAGCCGCACGATCGCCGAGGCGCTGGAGATCGAACCCGGCGACACCGTCATCGACGTCGGCTGCGGCAGCGGCGTGCTCTCGTTCGTCGCCGCGAGGCTGGGCGCCAAGCGGGTGATCGGGACCGACCTGTCCGAGGACGCGATCGAGGTCGCGAAGCAGAACGCCGTCCGCCTGGGTCTGCAGGACGAGGTGGAGTTCCGCAGCGGGAACCTGCTCGACCCCGTGCGCGGCGAGCAGGCCGACGTGATCATCGGCGACGTGTCGGGGATCCCCGACGAGATCGGCAGGCTCGCGGGCTGGTTCCCGGACGGTCGCGCCGGCGGTCCGACCGGCGCGGAGCTCCCGGCCGCGATGCTCGAGAGCATCCGCGAGAACGAGTGCCTCGCCCCCGGCGGGCATCTGTACCTGCCGACCGGCACGATCCAGGCCGAATCCAAGATCCTCGATGTCGCCCGCCGCATCTTCGGCGCCGCGAACCTGCAGTCGCTGCTGTCGCGGGAGTTCCCGCTCCCCGAGGTCGTGGCCAGGTCCAAGGCCGTCGCGCAGATGATGAAGGAGGGCATCGTCGACCTCCGCACCAAGGGGAGCCGGATGCTGTGGCGTCTGCAGGTGTGGCGCTGCGAGATGCCCGAGGACGGCCGCCTCACCGTGTCCCTGTAGCGCGACCTCGCCGGCTCAGCCGCCCGGGCGGACCTCCACGACCGACTTCACCCAGTAGCCCGCCTCGCGCAGGTGCTCCGCGCCGCCGCGGTCGATCGCGAGCACGATGATGCCGACCTTGCAGCCGGCCTCCTCGAGCACCGTCGGCGGCCGAACGGACCTGCGTCCCCGTCGTCGACACGTCCTCGACGAGCGCGACCTCCGCACCGGCGGGCGCGTGACCCTCGAGCTGCGACATCGTCCCGTAGGCCTTCGGCTCCTTGCGGACGACCGCGATCGGCAGACCGGTCTCGAGCGCGACGGCCGCCACGAGCAGCGTGGCCGCGCCCTCGGGCGCCGCGAGGTGGGTGATCCCCTCCGGCAACAGGTCGGCCACGGCCTTCGCGGTGTCCCGCAACAGGTCCGGGTCGGTGAGGAAGCGGAACTTGTCGAAGTACACGTTCGAGCGGCGTCCGGAGGACAGCACGAAGTCGCCGTGGAGCTCCGAGGCCGCGATCAGTCGCTCCGCGAGGTCGCCGGGCATGGCGCGTAGCATAGGCTCCCGATGGGTCGCGCCCAGGAGGCGAGCAGGAGCCGAGGTCCGAGCCAAGGTCGAACTGGTACCGATCGGTGGCCCGGCCGCTCCTGTTCTCGATCCCGCCCGAGGCCGCGCACCGTCTCGCGCAGCGGCTCCTCGGTCTGCCGCTCCCGTGGGAGCGGCTGGGTGGCGCCGACCGCGACCCCGCGCTCCGGCTCACGCTCGCCGGGATCCCGCTCGCGAACCCCGTCGGCCTGGCCGCCGGTTTCGACAAGACCGGGCGGCACGTGGACGCGCTCGGACGGCTCGGGTTCGGCTACGTGGTGTGCGGGACGTTCACGCGCCGTCCCCGTCGTGGCAACGACAAGCCGAGGATCGTCCGGTACCCGGAGCGGGGCTCGATGGTCAACGCCATGGGGCTGCCGAACCCCGGTGCGGAGGCCGCCGCCCGAGCCCTCGGCCGGACGACGCCGCGAGGCCCTCGGGTGGCGAGCATCGCCGACCAGGACCTGCCCGACGTGCTCGAGACCCACGCGCTCCTGGAGCCGTTCGTCGACGCGATCGAGCTGAACGCGAGCTGCCCGAACGTCGCGTGGGGCCGCGACCGCGACAACGAGACCCACCTCGCGAACCTGGTGCGCGAGCTCGGCACCCGCCGGACGCGTCCGTTGTTCGTCAAGCTCCCGCCGTTCCGCACCGAGGTGGAGCGCGAGGTGGTGCTCGCGCTCGCCGCGATCGCGCGGCAGGAGGGCGCCGACGCCCTGACGGTGTCGAACACCCTCCCGGTCCTGGACGCGCACCTGTCCGTCGGGCGTGGCGGGCTCTCGGGCCGCGCCGTGCGCGAGGGGACGCTGGCCTGCGTCCGCGCGGTCCGCGAGGCGATGGGGCCGGGGGTGCCGATCAACGCGAGCGGGGGGATCCTCACGCCGGCGGACGCGTTCGAGGCGATCGAGGCGGGGGCGACCACGGTGCAGGTGTACACGGGGCTCGTCTTCGGAGGTCCGGGGGTCGTGGGGGAGCTCACGACGGGGCTGGCGGAGGCGCTCCGGAGCCGCCGGATCGAACTCTCCGCGCTCGTGGGGACCGGCTGAGCCGAAACGCGGTGTGGCTTGCCCAGGACCCGGTTCCCGTTCAAGATGACGCGATTCCGAACGGAACCGAACACCCGGAGGTGGGTTTGGCGCAGCGTGCAACGAGGGCGGATCAGGCACCCGCAGGGGCGCCGACCTCGTCCGCGGTCACCCTCGAGTCGGTCGTCAAGCGGTTCGGCGACGTGGTCGCCGTCGACGGCGTCGATCTCGAGGTCCGCGAGGGCGAGTTCTTCTCGATGCTCGGTCCCTCCGGGTCCGGGAAGACGACCTGCCTGCGGATGATCGCGGGGTTCGAGGCCCCGACCTCCGGCAGGGTGCTGCTCGGCGGCGAGGACGTCTCCCGCCTCGCGCCGTACGAGCGCGACGTGAACACGGTCTTCCAGGACTACGCGCTCTTCCCGCACATGACGGTGGAGGAGAACGTCGAGTACGGGCTCAAGGTCAAGAAGGTCCCCGCGTCCGATCGCCGCGAGCGCGCGGCCGATGCGCTCGCGATGGTGCAGCTGTCCGCGTTCGGCGACCGCAAGCCGAGCCAGCTCTCCGGCGGTCAGCGGCAGCGGGTCGCGCTGGCCCGCGCCCTGGTGAACCGCCCGAAGGTCCTCCTGCTCGACGAGCCGCTCGGCGCGCTGGACCTCAAGCTTCGCCAGGCGATGCAGATCGAGCTCAAGGAGATCCAGCAGCAGGTCGGCCTGACGTTCATCTACGTCACGCACGACCAGGAGGAGGCGCTCACGATGAGCGACCGCCTCGCGGTCTTCAGCCGCGGCCGGGTCGAGCAGGTCGGCACCCCGGCCGAGGTCTACGAACGGCCGGCGACGGGCTTCGTGGCGGGGTTCGTGGGGACGTCGAACGTCCTGGAGGGCGAGGCGGCGAAGGCGATCGCCGGCGACCCGCACGCGTTCACGATCCGTCCCGAGAAGATCGCGATGGTGGAGCCGGACGCCGAGGTTCCCGACGGCGCCTGCACGGCGACGGTCAGCGTCCGCGAGGTCGTCTACCTCGGCGCGCTGACCCGCTACATCGTCACGCTCGACGTCGGGGGCGAGCTCGTCGTGATGCAGCAGAACCTCGCGACGTCGTCGATGGAAGCCCTCCAGGTGCGCGGCAAGGCCGTGCGCCTGGTCTGGGATCGCAGGAACAACCGTCCGGTCGACGCGGCCGGCGGTTCGGTGGA
This sequence comes from uncultured Actinomycetes bacterium, assembly GCA_963744515.1. Classification (GTDB taxonomy): domain Bacteria; phylum Actinomycetota; class UBA4738; order UBA4738; family HRBIN12; genus DASSJM01. Next base: position 155,528 of record CAVUTN010000006.1, read on the forward strand.
CGGGTCGGCAGACCCAGAGGAGGAGGCTTCATGAAGCGCGCGTTCCGAACATGGTTCGTCGTGCTCGCGGCGCTGGCCGTCGTGGCCGCCGCGTGCGGCGATGACGAGACCCCGAGCGGCGACACCGGGACGATCGAGCCGGCGAAGGTGTACAGCTCGATCGGTCAGACCGAGGGTGAGCTCGAGCTCATCGCGTGGCACGGCTACACGGAGGACGGCACGAGCGAAGGCGGTGAGGACTTCGACTGGATCACGCCGTTCGAGGAAGAGACCGGGTGCGACGTGAACGTGACGTACGCCGACAGCTCGGACGAGATGGTGACGTTGATGCGCCAGGGCGGCGGTTCGGTCTACGACGGCGTCTCGGCGTCGGGCGACTCGAGCAACCGGCTGATCGCCGGCGGCGACGTCGGGGCCGTCGACCCGGCCATGTTCACGGCGTTCGCCGACGTGATCGCCCCGCTGAACCCGGACGGCGGGACGAACTCGGACCACTACGTCGTGGACGGGAACGTGTACGGGACCCCGTACATGTACGGCCCGAACTTCCTGATGTACAACACCGAGGAAGTGTCGCCCGCCCCGACCAGCTGGGACGTCACGTTCGAAGCAGATTCGCCGTATGCGGGTCAGATCACCGCGTACGACTCGCCGATCTTCATCGCCGATGCGGCGATGTACCTGATGGCGCACAACCCCGACCTGGGGATCACCGACCCGTACGAGCTGACGCAGGAGCAGTTCGACGCGGCGGTGGAGCTGCTGAAGCAGCAGAACGAGATGATCAGCAGCTACTGGGCGTTGTACACGGACGAGATCGATGGGTTCGTCGACGGTTCCATGGTCGCCGGGACCGCGTGGCCGATCAACCTGAGTCTCGCGGAGCTGGACGCTCCCGTCGACCAGGTGGTTCCCTCGGAGGGGATGACCGGCTGGGCCGACACGTGGATGATCTCGGCCAACGCGCCGCACCCCAACTGCATGCTGTCGTGGATGGAGTACTCGATGCGTCCTGACGTGCAGGCGGAGGTGGCCGTCTGGTACGGAGCCGCGGGCAGCAACACGTTGTCGTGCGATGCGACACGCGACCTGCTCGTCGAGTTCTACGGCGAGGGAGCCGACGCGGCCGTCGACACGGTCCGGTACGGCAACTGCGGCGACGCCGAGTTCCTGGACTCGCTGTTCCTGTGGAAGACGCCGCTGCCCGACTGCGGCGACGACCGAGGCGACGTGTGCATCGACTACTCGGAGTGGACGCAGGCCTGGACGGAGATCCGGGGCGCATAGGACGATCCTCGAACGGGACCCCGGGGATCGACCCGGGGTCCCGTTCCGTAGCCGCTCCCGAGGGAGGATCGCAGGTGGCGACGGGCTCACGACAAGGGCAACGGGAGGGCCTCGGCCGCCGGCTGTCCGCGTTCGGGTACCGCCACACGGGCGTGAAGCTCGGGCTGTCGCTCGGGGCTCCGCTCACGTGGTTCCTGGTCGTCTACCTCGGTTCCCTCGTCTTCCTGCTCGCGAACTCGTTCTGGAGCCTGGACGTCCTCACCTCCGAGATCGTTCGGGACTTCTCGCTCGAGAACTTCCAGACGCTCCTGCAGGAGCCGGTCTACCGGACGATCACGATCCGCACGGTGGGGATCGCGGCGGCCGTCACGATCGCGGACATCGCGCTCTCGTTCCCACTGGCCTACTACGCCGCCAGGCTCGCGACGCCGAGGATGCGGAACACGATCCTGATCCTGGTCGTCCTGCCGCTGTGGGCGAACTACCTGGTCCGGATATTCGCGTGGAAGATCATGCTCACGCCCAACGGCTTCGTGAACTGGCTGGTCGAGCTCACGGGGCTCGGCTCGCTCCAGCTCGGGCGGTCGAACTGGTCCGTGTGGATCACGTTCGTCTACCTGTGGCTGCCGTTCACGCTGCTGCCGATCTACGCCGCGCTCGAGCGCGTGCCGAACTCGTTCCTCGAGGCGTCGTCCGATCTCGGCGCTCGAGGATGGACGACCTTCCGGAGCGTGATGTTCCCGTTGATCCTGCCGGGCATCGTGGCGGGATCGATCTTCGCGTTCTCGCTCACGCTGGGTGACTACATCGCGCCGGAGCTCGTCGGCAACACGCAGTTCATCGGCAACGTGATCTTCGACAACGTCGGCGTGGCCGGGAACATCCCGCTCGCCGCGGCGTACGCGATGGTCCCGCTCGCGATCATGGCCATCTACCTCTACGTGGCCAAGCGCCTGGGCGCGTTCGAGGCGCTGTAGCGATGGAGTCCCGCGGGTTCAAGATCCTCGTCAAGGTGAGCGTCGCCCTGACGCTGGTCTTCCTGTACGTGCCGCTCTCGATCGTGGTGCTCTACGCGTTCAACGACAGCGTCGCCCAGGCCTGGCCGATCCAGGAGTACACGACGAAGTGGTTCGGGATCGCCTGGCGCAACCCGCGAGGTGCGCGAGGCGCTCGCCAACTCGCTCCAGGTGGCGGTCATCGCCACGCTGTTCGCGCTCGTGCTGGGGAGCGCGGCGGCGTTCGCCGTGCACCGCTTCCGGTTCTTCGGCCGGAACACGGTCTCGTTCCTGCTGATCCTGCCGATCGCGCTGCCCGGCATCGTGACCGCGATCGCGCTCAACACCACGATCAACAACTTCCAGATCCCGTTCGGCGTCCTCACGATCGTGATCGGCCACGCGACGTTCTGCATCGTGGTCGTCTACAACAACGTCCTCGCCCGGCTCCGACGAACGCCCACCTCGCTGGTCGAGGCGTCGATGGACCTCGGCGCGGACGGCTGGCAGACCTTCCGGTACGTGACCTTCCCGTCGATCCGAACGGCCGTCGTCGCGGGCGCGCTGCTCGCGTTCGCGCTGTCGTTCGACGAGATCGTGGTGACGAACTTCACCGCCGGGAGCACGCTCACGATCCCGAAGTTCATCTACAACAACGTCCGGCTGCCCCGGAACCGCCCCGTCGTCAACGTCGTGGCGGTCGCGGTGATCCTCGTGATGTTCATCCCGGTGTACATCGCGCAGCGGATGGCGGGAGGGCCGTCCGAGACGGCACGTGGTCGCGCCGTCGCCGAACCCTGAGCCGAGGGCCGCTACAGGTACTGACCGCGCGACGGATCCGTGCCGGTGCCGGGCGGCTCGGTGCCCCCGGGGAGCCCTCGGCGCCGCAGCTCCTCGAACTGAGCGCGTGCGGCCATCTGCTGGGAGAACAGCGCCGCCTGGATCCCGTGGAACAGTCCCTCGAGCCACCCGACGAGCTGGGCCTGGGCGACGCGGATCTCGGCGTCGGTGGGCACACCCTCCATCGGCGGGGCGAGCGAGGAGAGCTCCTCCTGCAGGTCGTCGCGACAGCACGTCCTCGAGCTCGTCGATCGAACGCTCGTAGATCTGCCGGAGCCGGATGCGCCCGGGCTCGTCGAGCGACGCCTGACGCGTGTCCTCCAGCAGCTCGCGGACCATGCGTCGCGATCCGCAAGAGCTTCGCGGGTTGCGTGATCGACTTCGCGCTCGCTCCTGGCCGCCGCTGTCGCTCGTCGACCGCGGTGTCGCCGGCGCCTGGGGCAGGTCGGGGGTCGGGGCAGACTTCCATCGCTGTCGAGACTAGCAACGGTGGGCGGAAGTCGCCCCAGCGGCCTCAGGCCTGCGCGAGCTCGCCGAACAGCAGGGCCTCGGCCAGGCAGGAGCGCTCGAGCTCGCCGAGGTCGACGCTCTCGTCGATCGAGTGGTACTGGCTCTTCTCGTCCGAGGCGCCGTACAGCAGGATCTCGGCGTCCGGCAACGCCGCCGAGAGCTCGGGCACCAGGGGCACGGAGCCGCCGCTCCCGCTCTGCACGACCGGACGCCCGAACGCGGCCTGCATCGCCCGGTCCATGGCGGCGAACCCGGGTCCGTCGGTCCGCACGCGCATGCCCTGGCCGGACGTGCCGGGCGCGACGTCGACCTCGACGCCCCATGGCGCGACCTGCGCCAGATGCTCGGTGAGCAGGTCCATCGCCCGTGTGGCGTCCTCCTCGGGGGCGAGTCGGAGGCTCACCTTGGCCGAGGCGACCGGGACGAGCTGGTTCGAGGCCTCGACCACGCGCGGGGCATCGAGGCCGAGCACGGCCACGGCCGGCTTCGACCACAGGCGCTCGGAGATCGATCCCGAGCCGACCAAGCTGACGCTGGGTCGCAGCGGCGTCTCCTGCCGGAACTCCTCCTCGGTGAGCTTGCAGGCCCTCCCACGGCCCGTGGGTCAGGCCCTCGATCGCGACCTGTCCGTCATCGTCGTGGAGGGTTGCCAGGATCCGCGCGAGCGCCGAGATCGCGTCGATCGCGGGTCCGCCGTACGCCCCGCTGTGCACCGCCAGGTCGAGCGCCCGCACCGTGACGATGCAGTCGACGACGCCGCGGATGCTCGTCTCGAGCGTGGGGATGCCGGCTCGCCAGTTCCCACCGTCGGCCACGCCGATCACGTCGGCCACGAGGAGCTCCCTGTGCCCGCCGATCAGGAACGGGAGGTGCTCGGCGCTCGCCTCCTCCTCGCCCTCGACCAGGACCTTGACGGTGACCGGCGGCTCGCCTTCCCATGCCCGCATCGCGGCAGCGTGCATGACGATGCCGCACTTGTCGTCGGACGTGCCGCGCCCGTACAGGCGGCCGTCGCGCACCTCGGGTTCGAACGGCGGGCTCGTCCACTCCTCGAGCGGTCCCTCGGGCTGCACGTCGTGGTGCGCGTAGAGCAGGATCGTCGGCGCGCCGGCGGGACCCGCGACCTCGCCGAACACGGCCGGGTGGTCGACGTCGGGGAGCTCGATCAGCCGGACGCCGCCGTACCCCGCCGCCTCGAGCGTCTCGGCGGTCGCCTCGGCCGACTCGCGCACGGGCTTGTCGTCGTACCCGGGGAACGCGATCGACGGGATGCGGACGAGGTTCGACAGCTCCTCGACGGCACGCGGCTGCCACTCGGCGATCGCGGCGCGGAGCTCGTCGGCGTGCATGGGGCCGAACGATACCGCGTGCGCCGAGCGGCCGACCGTGGGCCGTTCGGCGGAGTCGCTACGGCCCGGTCAGCCCGGCCGGACGGGAGGGCGGGGCGTCGCTCACCCGAGATCCCTCGGCGTCACGAACGCCTCGAGCCGGCCGCCGCCGGGCGAGACGTCCCGCCACGGGCCGTCGAACGCGAGCACCGCGAGCGCGCCGGTCGGGAACTTCGCCTCCATCCGATCCCGCTCGGCCCCGCTCCCGGCCAGGGCGATCGCGAGGTCATGGATCCCGGGGTTGTGGCCGATCACCGCCACCGTCTCGAAGCGGTCGTCCAGGGCGCGGAGCCGTTCGAGGAGCTCGTCGCCACCCGCGCCGTACAGCTCGTCGTCCACGACCACCTCGGCGTCGCCGAACGCGTTCGACATCCGGTCGAGCGTCTCCCGGGTCCGGAGTGCCGGGGAGCACAGGACGAGGTCCGGGTGCGGGACGCCCGAGCGCAGATGGTCGGCCATCCGCTCGGCGGCGCGGTGCCCCCTCGGCGCGAGCGGCCGGTCGCGATCCGCGAGCGACGGGTCGTCCCAGCTCGATTTCGCGTGCCGGAGCAGCAGGAGTCGGTGCATCGACCCGAGCGTAGCGTCGCGGTCGGCGGTCATGCGGGCCGGTCGGTCCAGGGATCGGTGCCCTCGGCAGGACTCGAACCTGCGCCCCCGGCTCCGGAGGCCGGTGCTCTATCCGCTGAGCTACGAGGGCTCGGCGGCCCGAGTCTAGCAACGCGATGGTTCGCCCAAGCCGCACGAGGGCCGTGCCCACGGGTCGGTCGGCTACGCTTCGAGCCCGATGATCGAGGAACGTCTGATCGCGCTGGTCACCGAGGCCCTGGCCGAGGTCGCCGCGCGAGCTCGGGCTGGAGGGCGATCTGCCCGAGGTGGAGCTCACCAAGCCCCGCCAGAAGGAGCACGGCGACTTCGCGACCAACGTGGCCCTCGTCCTCGCGCCGCGGGTCGGGCGATCGCCCCGCGACGTCGCCGAGCTCCTCGTGCGGCACCTGCCCCCGGCATCGTTCGTCCGCTCGGCCGAGGTGGCGGGCCCGGGGTTCATCAACTTCCGGCTCACGACGGACTGGCTCACCGGCGCGCTCCGGGACGTCGCGGCGCGGGGGGAGGCGTTCGGCCGCGCCGATCCGAACGGCCGGCGCACGCAGGTCGAGTTCGTGAGCGCGAACCCGACCGGACCGCTCCACATCGGCCACGCGCGCAACGCCGCGCTCGGCGACGCGCTCGCCCGCGTGCTCGAGGCGGCGGGGTGGTCGGTCGAACGGGAGTACTACTTCAACGACACCGGCGGACAGATGGATCGGTTCGGCGCGTCGGTCGAGGCGAGGTACCTCCGGCTCCTGGGCCGCGAGGCCGAGGTGCCCGAGGACGGATACCACGGCGACTACGTGATCGACCTCGCGCGCCGGATCCTCGAGACGGAAGGTCCGGGCCCGGCCGACCTGCCACCGCGAGGAGCGGGTCGCACGGCTCCAGCAGGAGGCCGCCCGCCTGGTGCTCGATCAGATCGACGGGACGCTCGAGCGGTTCGGGGTGCGCTTCGACAGCTTCATGCACGAACGCGTGCTGGAGGAGAAGGGTCTGATCGACGCGGCCGTCCAGCGTCTGCGGGACGCCGGGTACGCGTACGACGCGGAGGGGGCGGTCTGGTTCCGCTCGACCGCGTTCGGCGACGACAAGGATCGGCCGCTCGTGCGTTCGAACGGGACGCACACGTACTTCGGCGCCGACTGCGCGTACCTGATCGACAAGTTCGAGCGCGGGTTCGACCACCTCGTGTACGTCTGGGGCGCGGACCACCACGGCGACGTCGCGCGGGTGCGCGGGGCAGCCCAGGCGCTCGGGTACGACGCCGAGCGGCTCGAGATCGTGATCTACCAATGGGTCTCGTTCCTGCGCGAGGGGGTGCCGGTCCCGATGAGCAAGCGCGCCGGGAACTTCGTCAGCCTCGACGAGCTGATCGACGAGGTCGGCACCGACGCGGCGCGGTTCCACCTGCTGATGTTCAGCAACGACGTGACGATGAAGTTCGACATCGAGGCGGTGAAGCGGCAGACGCTCGAGAACCCCGTCTACTACGTCCAGTACGGGCACGCCCGCATCGCGTCGATCCTGCGCAAGGCACCGAACGCGGGATCGAGACCCGGCCGATCGAGGGGACCGACCTGGACCGGCTCGAGCACGAGGCGGAGCTCGACGTGCTGCGCGCCGTCGCCGACGCCCCCGCCCAGATCGCGACCGCCGCCGAGCTTCGGGCGCCGCACCGGCTCACCCATGCCGCGCAGGACCTCGCGGCGCGGTTCCACCGCTTCTACACGGAGTGCCCGGTCCTGTCGGACGACGCGGAGCTGACGCAGGCCCGCCTGTGGCTGTGTCGAGGGACCAAGCAGACGATCGCGAACCTGCTCGAGCCTGCTCGGCGTGTCCGCGCCCGAGTCGATGGAGCGGTCCGATGTCACGTGAGGTTCGCGCCCCGCGCCGGGCGACATACTGAGGCGAGCGAGGAGCAAGGGGTGAGCATGAGCGAGCGGGTCCTGCGGGTCGGGATGCTGGGCTGCGGCACCGTCGGCGCCGCGGTCATCCGGCTGCTCGAACGCCATCGCGACGACATCGAGCGCCGCGCGGGATGCCGGCTCGAGGTGCGCAGGGTGGCCGTCCGCGACGCCTCGAAGCCCCGGGACGTCGGGCTCCCGCCGTCGGCGTTCGTCGAGGACCCGATGGCCGTGGTCGACGATCCGGACGTCGACATCGTCTGCGAGCTGATCGGCGGGCTCGAACCCGCCGGGTCGCTGGTCCTGGCCGCGTTCGAACGCGACAAGCCCGTCGTCACGGCCAACAAGGAGCTGCTCGCGACGCGCGGACGCGAGCTCTTCGACGCGTCGGACGCCAAGGGCCTCGACCTGTATTTCGAGGCCGCGGTGGGCGGCGGGATCCCGCTGATCCGGCCGCTGAAGGAGTCGCTGACCGGCGAGCGGCTCCGCCGGGTGATGGGGATCGTCAACGGCACGACCAACTTCATCCTGACGAAGATGTCCGAGGAGGGTCGGGGGTTCGCCGACGTGCTCGCGGACGCGAAGCGGCTCGGCTACGCCGAGGCCGACCCGAGCGCGGACGTGGACGGGCACGACGCGGCGGCCAAGTGCGCGATCCTCGCGTCGATCGCGTTCAACGCGCGGGTGGTCGCGAGCGACGTGTATCGCGAGGGCATCGCGAACGTGACCCTCGAGGACATCGAGTTCGCTCGGCGCCTCGGCTACGTGGTGAAGCTGCTCGCGATCGCCGAGATCGGTGAGGACGAGCGGATCGCCGCCCGGGTGCACGCCGCGATGATCCCCGCGTCGCACCCGCTGGCGTCGGTGCGCGACGCCTACAACGCGGTCTTCGTCGAGGGCCCGAGCGTCGGCGAGCTGATGTTCTACGGCCGCGGCGCCGGCGGGGAGGCAACGGCGACCGCCGTCGTGGGCGACCTCGTCAGCGTCGCGCGGAACCTGCTCGCGGGTGCCCGGGGCTTGGGCTGCACGTGCTTCTACGAGCGGACGATCCGCCCGATGGACGAGATGACCGGCCAGTACTACATCCTGCTCCGCGTGGAGGATCGCCCCGGCGTCCTCGCCGAGATCGCGAGCGTGTTCGGCCGCAGCGAGGTCTCGATCAAGAGCGTGTGGCAGGAGGGGTTCGGCGACGACGCGCAGCTGGTGTTCATCACGCACCGCGCCCGCGAGGGCGCGTTCCAGGAGAGCGATCGGCGTGCTCCGCGACCTCCCGGGGGTCGAGGAGATCCGCAGCGTCCTGCGGGTCGAGGCGGAGGAGTGACGATGGCCCGTCCGTGGCGCGGCGTGATCGAGGAGTACCGCGAGCGGTTGCCGGTCGGTCCGGCGACGCCCGTCGTGACGCTCGAGGAGGGCGGCACGCCGCTCGTGCGTTCGGAGGCCGCTCTCGGCCGAGACCGGGTGCGAGGTCTTCCTCAAGTTCGAGGGCGCGAACCCCACCGGCTCGTTCAAGGACCGCGGGATGACCGTCGCGATCAGCAAGGCGGTCGAGGAGGGCGCGAAGGCCGTCGTGTGCGCCTCCACCGGCAACACGAGCGCGAGCGCCGCCGCCTACGCGAGCAAGGCCGGCCTCACGTGCGCCGTGCTCGTCCCCAGGGGCAAGATCGCGCCCGGGAAGATGGCCGCGACGCTCGTGCACGGTGCGCGCGTGCTCGAGGTGGAGGGCAACTTCGACGCGTCGTTCGAGCTCGCGCGCGGGCTCGCCGAACGCTACCCGGTCACCTTGGTGAACTCGGTCAACCCCTACCGCCTGCAGGGACAGAAGACGTGCGCGTTCGAGATCGCCGACGCGCTCGGTCGCGCGCCCGACGTCCATTGCGTGCCGGTCGGCAACGCCGGGAACATCTCGAGCCACTGGATGGGCTACGCCGAGTACCTGGCGGACGGCACGATCCACGAGCCGCCACGGCTGTTCGGGTTCCAGGCGAGCGGGGCGGCGCCGCTCGTCCTGGGTCATCCGGTGGAGGACCCGCAGACGATCGCGAGCGCGATCCGGATCGGGAACCCGGCGTCGTGGGACCTCGCGATCGCGGCCGCGTCGGAGTCCGAGGGCGCGATCTTGGCGGTGACCGACGATGACATCCTCGACGCCTACCGGCGGGTCGCGCGCGAGGGTCTGTTCGCGGAGCCCGCCTCGGCCGCGAGCGTCGCCGGGCTGCTCCGGCTCGCGAACGACGGCAGGCTCCCGCGCGGAGGGACCGTGGTCTGCGTGCTCACCGGTCACGGGCTGAAGGACCCCGAGTGGGCGACCAGCGGGGGAGCCGCCCCGATCGCGGTCCCCGCCGAGGCCGACGCCGTCGCGGCCGAGCTCGGGCTGTAGCCGTGCGCGTCACCGCGACCGTCCCGGCGTCCTCGGCGAACCTGGGGCCGGGGTTCGACTGCTTCGGGCTCGCGCTCGACCTGTGCAACGAGGTGACGCTGGATACCGACGCGGAGCCCGGCGTCACGTGGGAGGGCGAGGGCGCGGCGGAGCTGCCGACGGACGGGACCGACCTGGTGTCCCGCGCCATCGCCGAGACCGCTCTGCGCTTCGGCCGCACGCCGCCGGCGGCCGCGATCCACGGCCGCAGCCGCATCCCGCTCGAACGCGGTCTGGGGTCCTCGGCCGCCGCGGCCGTGGCCGGCGTCGCCCTCGCCGACGCGGCGCTCGGTCTCGGTCTGGACCGGACCGCGATCCTGGAGGTCTCGGCCGGCCTGGAGGGTCATCCGGACAACGCGGCCGCCGCCGTGTTCGGCGGGTTCACGATCGTGGTGGACGAGGGCGTCGTGGCCCGTTTCGACCCCGACCCGGAGCTCCGGCCGGCGCTGTTCGTGCCCTCGGACCTCGCGATCTCGACCGACGCGGCGCGTCGCGCGCTCCCGGACGCCGTCCCTCGCGCGGACGCCGTCGCGAACGCGGGACACGCGGCGCTCGTGGCGGTCGCGCTCCTGCACGAACCCGACCTGCTCCCGGCGGCGATGCGCGATCGCCTGCACGAGGACGTCCGGCTCGGGCTCGTTCCGCGAGGTGCGGGAGGTCTTCGACCGCCTGCGCGGCGCCGGGCTGGCGGTGTGCGTCTCGGGTTCGGGCCCGACGCTGCTCGCGTTCGAGCGGCACGACGTCGTCACGCCGGAGCCGGGCGACGGGTGGCGGATCGTGCGCGTGCCGGTGCGCGCGGCCGGGGTCGACATCCGCGAAGGCTGAAGGCGCGTATCACCTGCGACGATGGTGGAACGATGACCGAACCCGAAGCCCGGCCCGACCCGGGGCCCGCGCCCGACCCGGCGACGAACCCCTCGCTCAGCGTCGTCGCACCCGCCTCCCCGTCCGAGCAGGGAGCGACCCCGGTCCTGGTCACCGATCTCGCGAGCAAGACCCTGGCCGTCAAGGAGGGGGAGACCTTCCTGTACTCGGACCTCGAGGGGAACCTCGACCACGGCGGGCAGGACGGTCTCGGGCTGTACTCGCACGACACGCGGTTCCTGTCGCACTTCCGTCTGAGCGTGAACGAGCGCGATCTCGTGTTGCTCTCCTCCTCGGCCGAACGCGGCTACCTGTCCCACATCGACCTGACGAACCCCGACCTGTTCGAGGGCGACGTGCTGTGCGCGCCCCAGCAGACGATCAACGTCCGCCGCGTCCGAGCGATCTACGGCGACCTGTTCGAGCGCATCCGGATCAAGAACTACAACCCGTTCGACGTCACCCTGGAGGTCCGGCTGACGTTCGGCGCGGACTTCGCCGACATCTTCGACGTGCGCGGGATGACGCATCGCCACTCGGGCGGGTCCCACCCGCCCACGGTGAAGGACTCGACGATCGAGTTCGTGCACGAGGGGCGCGATCACGTCCGGCGGATCACGAGGATCCGCTTCGGCGTCGAGCCGGAGCGCATCGACGTCGACGGGGCGCTCGCCACGGCGGTCTTCCGGCTCCACCTCGACCCGTACCAGACGCGGCTCGTCGCGGTCGCGATCGAACCGATCCTGGGGACCGAACCGACGAACGCGGCCCCGGACTTCGACCACGCGGTCCACGAGCTCCGTCGCTCGTACGAGGAGTGGGAGCGGGAGTCGACGCAGATCGTCACCGACAACGAGGTGTTCAACCAGCTCCTGGACCGCAGCCTGCGCGACCTGCGCGCCCTGTACACGCGGGTGGGGGACGGGGCGATCCTCGCCGCCGGGATCCCGTGGTACGTGACGATCTTCGGCCGCGACTCGCTGATCGCCTCGCACCAGCTGCTGACGGTGAACACCCGGCCGGCGCGCGATGCCCTCGAGCTCCTGGCGGCGCGCCAGGGCACGGAGGACAACGACTGGCGCGACGAGCAGCCGGGCAAGATCCTGCACGAGGTGCGCGACGGCGAGCTCGCGCGCGCGGGGATCATGCCGCACTCGCCCTACTACGGGTCGGTGGACTCGACGCCGTGGTTCCTGATCGTGTACGCCCAGCACCTGCGGTGGACCGGCGACGTCGGGTTCGCCCGCAAGCTCCTGCCCAACGCGGAGGCCGCGCTCGCATGGATCGACCGGTACGGCGACCTGGACGGCGACGGGTTCGTCGAGTACCTGTGCCGCTCGCCCCGCGGGATCCGCAACCAGGGGTGGAAGGACTCGCACGACTCGATGGTCCACGCCGACGGGCGGCTCGCCGAACCCCCGATCGCGCTCTCGGAGGTGCAGGGGTACGTCTACCTCGCGAAGACGCGGATGGCCGACGTCTACCGCGCGCTCGGCCGGCCCGAGGACGCGACGCGCCTGGAGGACGAGGCGGAACGCCTGAAGGTCCGCTTCAACGAGGCGTTCTGGATGGAGGACGAGCGGTACTTCGCGGCCGCGCTCGACGCCGACAAGCAGCAGCTCCGAACGCTCATGTCCAACCCCGGCCACTGCCTGTACAGCGGGATCGTGGACGAGGACAAGGCGCTGCCGCTCGCGAAGCGGCTGCTGGCGCCGGACATGTTCTCGGGCTGGGGCGTCCGGACGATGAGCCGGTCCGCGGCCTCCTACAACCCGATGAGCTACCACAACGGTTCGGTCTGGCCGCACGACAACGCGTTGATCGCGGCGGGGCTGAAGCGGTACCGGTTCGCCCGGGCGACCAACCGCGTCGCGACCGCGCTGTTCGACGCGGCGGTCTCGGCCGACTACCTCCGGCTGCCCGAGCTGTTCTGCGGGTTCACCCGCCGGTCCCCGAACCGCCCCGTGAGCTATCCGATCGCGTGCTCGCCCCAGGCGTGGGCGGCCGGCTCGCCGTACCTGATGCTGCAGGCGATGCTCGGGTCTGTCGGCCCGGGCCCACGAGAACCTGCTCACGATCAACCTCCCGCACCTGCCGACGTGGCTGAACACCGTCGAGGTGCGCAACCTGCGGGTCGGCGAGAGCACGGTGAGCATGGTGTTCCGCCGCGAGGGCGAGATCACCTCGTTCTCGCTCCTGTCGCGCGAGGGCGACCTGCGCGTCGTGATGGAGGAGTAGGCGAGGGCGTCGCTCCCGCGCCGCCGGTCGCCGTCAGCCGATGCAGGGCCCGGTGTCGACCGGCGTCGTCCGTCCGATCGCGGACCGCAGGGGGTCGTCCACCTCGGTGGCGGCGATCGCGTAGCCGACGTCCTCGTCGCTGGACGACGCCGCGAACACGACCCCGGCGACCCGACCGTCCGGCAGCACGAACGGCCCGCCCGAGTTGCCCGGCCGGACCAGCGTCTGCAGCTCGAGCACGAGACGTTCGACCTGGCCGTGCCCGTAGATGTCTCGCCCGATCGCGCGTCGATCGTCCGCCGGACGGCGGCGCGACGGACGTCGAGCGGGCCGCCCTGCGGGTACCCGAGGACGGCGCCCGGTGCGCCGCGGTCGGGCGTCTCGGTGACGAGCGGGAGCGGGGGTCCGGGCGCGTCGGGGACCGAGAGGATCGCCAGGTCCAGGTCGGGGTCGAACAGCACCGTCGTCGCATCCGTCGAGCCCCCGACCGCCGAACGCACCTCGGGGTCGTCCATGCCGGCGACGACGTGCGCGTTCGTCACGACGTAGCCGTCGGCGGCGACGAACCCCGAGCCCTCCTGGATCACGTCGCACGCAGGGCCGATCACCTGGACGGTGCTCGAGGCGGCCGCCTCCCCCGCGGCCCGGGCCTCTTCCTGGGTCGGCGGCGACACGGGTTCGGCCGGAAGGGGCGGGATGCCGGAGAACACGTCGGGGAACCCGAACCGGTTGAACAGGCGACGGACCTGCGCGAGCAGCGACGGCGGCTGCGGCAGCGCGGCGTCGAGCGTCCGCACGACCGCCGAGCCCCGGATCTCGCTCGCGACCGCCGGGAACGGGCCGTTCACGAGGTTCAGCGCGAGGAACCAGATCGCCAGCAGCGACGCGACGACGGCGACCGCCGAACCCGCGACCGAGTCGGCCTTCCCGAACTTCGACGACGCCCGGTCGCGTGCGCGAACGCCGACGAACCACCCGGCCGCGTTGCCGAGCGCGCCGACGACGAGCAGGACCAGCAGCGCGATCCCCGCTCGGGCGTTCGGGCCGTCGGCCACGCCGCCGATGAGCGGCGCGAGCAGGGCGCCCGCGACCAGCCCGATGAGCAGCCCGCCGAACCCGAAGGCCTGCAGCGTGAAGCCGCGGCGGTAGCCGGCGACGCCGGACGAGCGCGACGAGCACGAGCAGGAGCAGGTCGAGGGCGTTCACGCAGCCGTATCGTCCCACGGTGCGTGGGTGGTCCCCGGCCGGGGCGGCGCCGCTACACTGCAACGAACGTGGTCACGATCGCGCACATCTCCGATCCACACGTCGGCTCGCCCTACTTCGTTCCGAACCTGATGAACCGGGTGATCGTCGAGCTGAACGAGCTCGAGCCCGACGTCGTGATCTGCAGCGGCGACCTCACCAACGAGGGGTACCGGCAGGAGTACAAGAACTGGGCCGCCTACGCCGACCGGATCCGCGCGCCGATGTACACCGTCCCCGGCAACCACGACGCCCGCAACGTCGGGTACCTCCACTTCGAGGAGCTCGTGGGCCCGCGCCACTGGAGCGCCGACGTCAAGGGCGTCCGCCTCGTCGGCGTGGACTCCAGCGAGCCCGACATCAACGAGGGTCAGGTCGGGCGCGAGCGCTACACGTGGATCCACGAGCGGTTCGAGGTCCCGGCGGACCTGAAGGTCTTCGTCCTGCACCACCACCTGCTGCCGATCCCGGGCACCGGGCGCGAGCGGAGCACCGTGATGGACGCGGGCGACCTGCTGGAGGAGCTGATCCAGTCCGGGGTGAACATCGTGCTCTCGGGCCACAAGCACGTCCCGTACGTGTGGCGCCTCGAGGACCTCTACGTCGCCAACGCCGGCACGGTCGCCTCGCTCCGGCTCCGCGGGTACACCAAGCCCTGCTACAACGTCCTCGAGTTCGAGGACGGCGAGGTGAAGATCACGCGCAAGTACCCGTTCGGCGGGGGCAGCGTGATCGCGCACTTCCGGCTCTCCACCGGGGAGCAGTACCATCGCGAGCTCGAGCCGCCGGTGCAGCAGCGCCGCCTCCCCGCGGCTCACCAGGGGGAGTCCTAGCTCCGAACCGCACCATCTCGAAGGAGCCCATCGGATGAAGGTCGTCGTCCTCGTCGACGGTGAGCACTACCCGTCCGTCACGCGCTGGGCGATCGACGAGCTGCGCGGGCGAGGGTTGGAGCCGATCGCGGCGCTGTTCGTGGGAGGCGGCGAGAAGCTCGACCCTTCCGTGGTGCTCGACCTCGGGATCCCCCTGCGAGGTTCGGTGCCGGAGCGTTCGGTGGCGTCGGCGCTCGGCGCCGCGATCGACGAGCTCGCCCCCGACGCGATCTACGACCTGTCGGACGAGCCCGTCCTCGGCTACCGCGAGCGGATGGAGGTCGCGGCCGTGGCGCTGGCCAGAGGCACCGCCTACCTCGGTCCCGACTTCCGGCTCGACCCGCCGATCGACCAGGACCCGCTCCCCGTCGCGACGGTCGCGGTGCTGGGCATCGGCAAGCGGACCGGCAAGACGGCCGTCGCGGGCGAGACCGCGCGGGTGGCCGCGGCGCACGGCTTCGATCCGGTCGTCGTCGCGATGGGCCGCGGGGGTCCGCCCGAACCCGAGATCGCCGAGGCCGGGACGGTGACGCTCGACGCGCTGCTCGAGCTCGCCCGCCGAGGCCGCCACGCCGCGTCGGACTACCTGGAGATCGCGGCGACGAGCGGGGTCACGACGGTGGGCGCCCGGCGCGCGGGCGGGGGCCTCGCGGGCCGCTCCTCGTCGACCAACGTGCGTGCGGCCGCCGAGGTCGCGGTCGGGCTCGGTGCGGGGACCGTGATCGTCGACGGCAGCGGGGCGTCGATGCCCCCGTTCCCGTGGGACGCCGGGATCCTGGTGGTCCCGGCCACCGCCCCGCCCGAGTACCTGGGGGGCTACCTCGGCCCGCTGCGGCTGTTGCTATCGGATCTTGTCGTTGTTACCATGGCGCGTAGCCCAGCCGGGCTGCAGAACATCCCTACCCTCAGGTCCCACGCCGAACGGCTGAACGCTGATGCCCGGCTCATCGTGACGGACTTCGAACCACAGCCACTCGGCGACGTGCGGGGCAGGGACGTGTTCTTCACCACCACGGCGCCGGGGGCGGTGGCCGCACGACAAGCGGAAGCCCTCGAGCGGACCCACGGATGCCGAGTGGTCGGGTGGAGTGCCAGGCTCGCCGATCGGGCCGGTCTGGCGCAGGACCTGGACGGTGCGGAGGCCTACGAGGTGCTCCTGTCGGAGCTCAAAGCCGCGGCGGTCGACGTCGCGTGCGACCGGGCGATGGCTCGGGGCGCCGAGGTGGTCTTCGTGGACAACCGCGCCGTCGCGGTGGAGGGCGACACGGACCTTCCGACCGCATTGAGGGAGACGATCGGCCTCGCCGGAGAGCGAAGCGCCCAACGGAACGAAGAAAGAAACGACCGAAGAACGACCAGAGATGACGAACGACCCCAAGAACCCTCAGATCCTGATCTCGGATCGCGACTCGGGCCTGCCGTATTCGAAGGGCCTGATGGCGTCCCAGGTCATGGTGACCGGGCTGTCGCCCGTTCGCGCGTACCAGGTCGCCGAGGCGATCGAGGAGCGCCTGCGTGAGCGCGGCGTGCCGTCGATCTCGAACGAGGAGCTCGGCGAGCTCGCCCTCGGCGGTGCTCGAGGACCTCGCCGGCGAGCGGTACGCGCGGAACTTCCAGCGCTGGCGCGAGATCGAGGCGCTGCAGGTCCCGCTCGTGGTGCTGATCGGCGGGGCGACGGGTGTGGGCAAGTCCACGCTCGCGACCCAGCTCGCGACGCGGCTCGGGATCGTCCGGGTGGTCGCGACCGACGCGATCCGAGAGGTGATGCGCGCGTTGTTCTCCCACGAGCTCATGCCGACGCTGCACGCGTCGTCGTTCGAGGCGGGCTCGGTCCTGCGCGAGCCCCCGTCGAAGGACGAGGTGGTCGTCGGGTTCCGCGAGCAGACGGCGGCGGTCGCGGTGGGCGTGCAGGCGCTCGTCGAGCGCGCCGCGATGGAGGGGACGCACCTGATCATCGAGGGCGCGCACGTGGTGCCGGGCTTCCTGGACCTCGAGCCCTGGCGCGAACGCATCCTGGCCGTCCCGGTCGTGGTCACGATCGAGGAGGACGAGGTGCACCGCAGCCACTTCGCGGCCCGGGCGTCCGAACACACCGGGCGACCCGCGGAGCGCTACCTCGACCGGTTCGACGACATCCGGCGGGTGCAGCGGTACATCAAGAGCCAGGCGCTGTCGCACGGCGTCCCCGTGATCGCCAACTACAGCTTCGATCGCGCCCTGGCCGCGATCATCGATCTCGTCATGGAGCGAGCGACCGAACGCACCGCGTCGGCCCGCGTCCCGGCGGGCGCCGCGAGCGGTCGCGCCCCCGCTCGGGCGGCGGCGGCGAACGAAGGAGGCAGAACGTGAAGCTGTTCCTGGACACGGCCAACATCGAGGAGATCCGCGAGATCAATCGCTGGGGCGTCCTCGGAGGCGTGACCACCAACCCCTCGTTGGTGGCCAAGGAGGCCGACGACCCCGAGCGGGTCTGGAAGGAGATCCTGACGGAGGTCGAGGGCCCGATCTCGCTCGAGACGACCGAGCTCGAGCCCGAGGCGATGTACCGGCAGGGTCTGGACCTGGCGCAGATGGCGCCGAACGCCGTCGTGAAGGTCCCGATGACGCCCGAGGGGCTCGGCGTCGGCAAGCGCCTCACCGACGAGGGGATCAAGATCAACGTCACGCTCGTGTTCTCGCCGGCCCAGGCGATCCTGGCCGCCGAGATCGGGGCGTACATCGTGTCGCCGTTCCTGGGGCGACTGGACGACGTCGCGTCGCGACGGGATGGACGCGCTGCGCAAGATCTGCGACATCTACGAGATCCAGGGGTACGACACGCTGGTGCTCGCCGCCTCGCTGCGGCACCCGATGCACATCGTCGAGTCGGCGCTCGCGGGCGCCGACATCGCGACGATGCCGTTCGCGGTGTTCAAGCAGCTGGTGAAGCACCCGCTCACCGACGCAGGTTTGGAGAAGTTCCTCGGGGACTGGAAGGCCCTCAAGCAGGAACTCGAGAAAGGAGCATGAGTGGCCACCACGGATAAGAGCGCCCTGGAGGGAAAGGTCGCGGCTGAGCTTCATCAGATCGCGACCGACCTCGGTATCGAAGGGCACAAGGGATTGAAGAAGGCCGAGCTGGTCGACGCGATCGTGGCGCACACGAACGGCGGTACGGCCGCCGGGGCGTCGCCCGCATTTCAGGCGCCCGAGCGCTCGTCGGCCGCGGACGCGGTCGACGGCAACGGCTCGTCGGGCGACGGCGCGAACGCGGGCACGACGACGGACACCCGTCCGCCGCGGCCCGAGCGGGTCGAACGCCGCGACGATCGCGACGGCGGCCGCCCAGAAGGCGAACGACAAGGCGAACGACAGGGCGGACGACCCGACGGCGGGCGTTCGGACGGCGGGCGTTCGGAGGGCGGGCAGCAGCAGCGGGACCGCGAGGGCGGCCCTCGCCGGCGTCCGTCCCGCGAAGAGCGCCGTCGCCAGCGCGAGGAGCGCCGCCAGCGCGATATCGAGATGCAGAAGGAGGAGCTCGCCACCGCCCCGACGGCGACCGGGCTGCTCGACGTCCTGCCCGAGGGCTACGGGTTCCTGCGGACGTCCGGCTACCTGCCGGGGCAGCAGGACATCTACGTCTCGCTCTCGCAGGTCCGGCGGTTCATGCTGCGCAAGGGCGACACCGTCACCGGCAAGGTGCGGCAGCCCAAGGACAGCGAGAAGTACTTCGCGCTGCTGCAGATCGACTCGGTCAACGGCATGGACCCCGAGGAGGCGAAGCAGCGGCCGAACTTCGACAAGCTGACGCCGCTGTTCCCCAACGACCGGTTCCACCTGGAGACGGGCCCGACCGACGTGACCGGACGGATCATGGACATGGTCGCGCCGATCGGGAAGGGGCAGCGCGGCATGGTCGTCTCGCCGCCGAAGGCCGGGAAGACGACCGTCCTGAAGAACATCGCGAGCGGCATCATCCAGTCCAGCCCCGACACCCACGTGATGGTGCTGCTCGTGGACGAGCGGCCCGAGGAGGTCACGGACTGGCAGCGGACGGTGCAGGCGGCCGAGGTCGTCTACTCGACCTTCGACAAGCCGCCGGACCAGCACATCCAGGTGACCGAGCTCGTGCTGGAGCGGGCCAAGCGCCTGGCCGAGATGGGGCAGGACGTCGCGATCATCCTCGACTCGATCACCCGGCTCGCGCGCGCGTACAACCTCGCCGCGCCGGCCTCGGGCAAGATCCTGTCGGGCGGGATCGACTCGACGGCCCTGTACCCGCCCCGGCGGTTCTTCGGGGCGGCCCGGAACATCGAGGAGGGGGGCAGCGTTACCATCATCGCGAGCGCCCTCGTCGAGACCGGATCGCGGATGGACGAGGGGATCTTCGAGGAGTTCAAGGGCACCGGCAACATGGAGCTCCGACTGGATCGCCAGCTCGCCGAGAAGCGGCTGTTCCCCGCGATCAACGTCGAGGCGAGCAGCACCCGCAAGGAGGAGCTGCTGATGCCGACCGAGGAGCTCGCGCTGGTCTGGCGCCTGCGCCGGGTGCTTCACGCACTCGAGCCGGGTGCCGCGCTCGAGCTGCTCACCGACAAGATCCGGGCCACCAAGTCCAACGAGCAGTTCCTGCGGGAGATCGCGAAGGCGCCGGCCTCGTAAGCTGGGTGCCGCCGGTCCCCGGTGGACGAGGGCCGTCGAACGCATCGGAAGACGAAGGAGAGGCACCGAACATGAAGCAGGGCATCCATCCCGAGTACGTGGTCGCGACCGTGCACTGTTCCTGCGGGAACACGTTCACGACCCGGAGCACCAGGTCCGAGCTGCGCGTGGAGATCTGCTCGAACTGCCACCCGTTCTACACGGGCAAGCAGAAGCTGGTCGACACGGGCGGGCGGGTCGAGCGGTTCCAGCGTCGCTACGCGAAGCAGCAGGCCGAGCAGGCCGCGGCGGTCAAGGAGCGAGAGGCGTCGCGCAAGCCCGTCATCTCCGCTCCCCGAGCAGCCGGCCGAGGCCGCGCCCGCCGAGACCGACCAGGGCTGACACGGCCGCGATGGCCGAGGAAGCCACCCCACCGGCCCACTTCTACGGCGGTCAGGCCGTCGTCGAAGGGGTGATGATGCGCGGCCGCGACGTGTGGGCGGTCGCCGTGCGCCGGCCCGCCGGCGACCTGCACATCGAGTCGCACGACATCGACTCGGTGGCCAAGCGGCATCCGATCCTCGCGAAGCCGTTCATCCGTGGCGTGATCGCGCTCGGGCAGGCCCTGGGGATCGGGTTCCGCGCGCTCTCGGTTTCGGCGCGGGAGTCGGTGCCCGAGGAGGAGCGCCTGTCGTCGCGCCAGATGGGGCTGTCGATGGCGATCGCCGCGGTGATCTTCATCGGGCTGTTCATCGTCCTGCCCGCCGTCGCGTTCCGATGGGTCGGCAAGAGCGTCGACTCGAGCATCCTGGTGAACGCGCTCGAGGGCGTGTTCCGCGTGGCGCTTGTTCCTCGGCTACCTGTTGCTGATCGGCCGGACCAAGGACATCCGCCGCGTCTTCCAGTACCACGGCGCCGAGCACAAGACGATCGCCGCGTACGAGCACGAGGAGCCACTGGTCCCCGAGCGCGTCGACGGCTACTCGACGCTGCACGTGCGGTGCGGGACGAACTTCCTCCTGCTCGTGATGGTCGATCACGATCTTCGTGTTCGCGCTGTTCGGCAACCCCGGCCTGTGGTGGCGGATCCTGTCGCGGATCGTGGCGATCCCGATCATCGCGGGGATCGCGTTCGAGCTGTTGCGGCTCGGCGCCAGGTTCCCGCGCTCGAAGGTGATCCACGCGCTGATGGTGCCGGGGCTGTGGCTGCAGAAGATCACCACGAAGCCCCCCGATCGTGGCCAGATCGAGGTCGCGATCGCGTCGTTCAACGAGGTGCTGCGCCGCGAGTCGGAGCTGACGCCGGGCACCTAGGGACGTCGAAACCCTCACACATCGCGGTTCGCCCGAGATGCTTGCATCGCGTGCCCACGGGTGTAGCCTCCGGAACCCACCGAGCGTTCGAGGAGGCTTCCCCATGTCCACGACGAACCTCGACCTCCCCGTCCTGATCTCCGCCGAGCAGATCCGCCGACGGGAGTTCGTGACGATCAGGCGCGGGTACGACCCCGATCAGGTGCGCGGGCTACCTCGAGCAGCTCGCCGATCAGGTCGAGCTCATGCGCGTGCTGCTCCGCGACGCGCAGGCCGAGGCCCAGACCGCCCTCCGACGCACGACCGCGCAGCCGCGCCACGATCCCTACCAGCAGCTCGGGGAGCGGGTCGCGAGCGTGATCCGCGAGGCCGACCAGGTCGCCGAGACGATCAAGACCGAGGCGCACCGCGACGCCGAACTGGTGACGCGCGACGCGCGCGCCGAGGCGGACAGGATCCGGACCGATGCGCAGGCGAAGGCCGAGGACGCGCGCTCGCAGGCCGAAACCGCCGTGCGGGCCGCGCGCGAGGAGGCCGACCGGACGATCGCAGGTCTGTCCACCCGACGCGACGCGCTCGTGGACCAGCTCGCCTCGATGCAGGAGCGGCTGATCGGCGTCGCCCGCGATCTCGAGAGCGCGATGGACGTGCAGGTCACGATCCCGGACTTCGCCTCGATCAAGGACCTGCGCGAGGAGTCCGCCGAGCGCGATGGTTCGAGCGCGGGCGAGGACGATCCGACGACCGCGGCCGAGACGGCGTTCGAGGGATCGGCGCAGGACGACGCCGATCGCGCCGGACGAGAGCGCGAGGTCGCCGATCGGCGCCGGTACGCTCGAGGCCGAGCCCGAGGCATCCGCCGTTCGCGAACCGACGATCGTGCGTGGGTGAGGCCGAAGACATCGCGGACGACGACGGCCCGAGCATCCTCGACCCCACGTACGAGGAGCTGTGGGAGGGGACCGACGCGATGAAGCTCGACATCCCCGCGCTCGACCTCGACTGGGGCGACCTCGACGAGGGCGACGGAGCCGGTCCCTACGCCTGAGCCGTCCGCTCGTCGCGTCGTAGGCCGCGCCGCATGCCTGGATAATCCAGGCATGGAACTCTCCGAGCGACTCGCGGACATCGAGCAGCGCTACGAGCGCCTCCAGGGCGAGATGGCGTCGCCCGACGTCGCGAAGGACCCCGACCGTCTCCGCCGGCTGGGCAAGGACCTGTCCGAGCTCGGCGAGATCGTCGCGCCGTTCCGTGAGTACCGCGCCGCGCTCGAGCAGGCGGAGGAGGCGGCCACCCTCGCCAAGGACGAGACCGACCCGGAGATGGCGGCGTACCTGCGCGGCGAGGCCGAGACCGCCGAGGCACGGGCCGCCGAGCTCCGCGCCCGGCTGGAGGCGCTCCTGGTCCCCAAGGATCCGAACGACGGCAAGGACGTGGTCCTCGAGATCCGCGCCGGGGCCGGCGGCGACGAGGCGGCCCTGTGGGCCGGGACGCTCTACGAGATGTACCAGCACGAGGCGGAGCGTCAGCGGTGGAAGACCGAGGTGCTCTCGGCATCGCCCTCGGACCTCGGCGGGTTCAAGGAGGTCGTGCTCGAGGTCAAGGGCAAGGACGCGTACTCGCGACTGAAGCACGAGTCGGGTGTCCACCGTGTCCAGCGCGTCCCGGTGACCGAGTCCTCCGGGCGGATCCACACCTCGACGGCGACGGTGGCGGTGCTGCCTGCGGCCGAGGACGTCGAGGTCGACATCCGGCCCGAGGACCTGAAGACCGACGTGTTCCGCTCGTCCGGGCCGGGCGGCCAGTCGGTGAACACGACGGACTCGGCCGTTCGGATCACGCACCTGCCCACGGGGATCGTGGTCGGGAGCCAGGAGGAGCGGTCCCAGCTGCAGAACCGGGAGAAGGCGATGCGGTACCTCCGCGCCCGCCTGCTCCAGGCCGCGCAGCAGGAGGCGGCGGACAAGGAGTCGGCCGCCCGCAGGTCGCA
Source organism: uncultured Actinomycetes bacterium (assembly GCA_963744515.1). GTDB lineage: Bacteria > Actinomycetota > UBA4738 > UBA4738 > HRBIN12 > DASSJM01. Next base: position 178,599 of record CAVUTN010000006.1, read on the forward strand.
GGTCGGGACCGGCGAGCGCGCCGAGAAGATCCGCACCTACAACTTCCCCGAGAACCGCGTCACCGATCACCGCGTCAAGCTGACCGTCCATCGCCTGCCCGACGTGCTCGAAGGGGACCTGGATGCGTTCGTCGAGGCCCTGCACGCGGCCGAACGCGCGGACCAGCTCGCGCGCGGGGACGACGAGGGCGACGCCGAACGGGAGCGTTGAGGATGCGACCCACCGAGGTCCTGCGGCGCGCGAGCGGCTACCTGGACCGGCACGGGGTCGAGAGCCCCGACGCGACGGCCGAGATCCTCCTGTTGCACGTGCTCGGCACCGACCGGGCGGGGCTGTACGCGCGCTCGGAGGGCCTGGACACGCGCGAGGCCCGGATGTTCGGGCGCGCGATCTGCCAGCGGTGCGCCGGCACGCCGGTGCAGCACCTGACGGGCGACCAACCGTTCCGCAGGATCACGCTCGAGGTCCGGCCGGGCGTGTTCGTCCCCCGGCCCGAGACCGAGCTGCTGGTCGAGCACGTCCTCGCGGAGGTCGGCGACCGCGAGGACCCGGTGGTCGTCGACGCGGGCACGGGGACCGGCGCGATCGCGCTCGCCATCAAGGACGAACGCCCCGACGCGACCGTGTTCGCGACCGACCTATCCGCCGAGGCCGTCGAGCTCGCCGGCGCGAACGCCCACCGTCTGGGGCTCGCCGTGACCGTCCTGCCGGGCGACCTCCTCGAACCGCTGCCGCCCGACCTCCGCGGTTGGGTGGACGTCGTCGTGAGCAACCCGCCCTACGTCCCGGCGGAGGACCTCGAGGACCTCCCGGCCGAGGTGCGAGCCGACCCGGCGCTCGCGCTGGCCGGGGGGATCGACGTCTACGAGCGGCTGGGCGCACAGGCCGCCCGCTGGCTCCGCGACGGCGGCGTCCTCGCGGTCGAGATCGACGCGAGGATGGGCGACGAGGTGGTGCGCGTGCTCTCGGAGCGGTTCGCCGACGTCAGGGTCGAACGCGACCTCGCGGGCCGCGATCGCGTGGTCGTCGCGCGGGCGCCGTGACCCTCCGTTGCGGCCTGATCGAGGCCGCCGCGCGCGCGGCGCTCGGGCCGGCTCGCTCGTCGTGCTGCCCACGGACACGGTCTACGGCATCGGGACCCGGCCCGACGATCCCGCGCGCGACGACCCGGCTCTTCGAGGCCAAGGGGCGCCCGCGCGACCTCGAGCTGCCGGTGCTCGTGCCCTCGAAGGACGCCGCCCGGGGGATCGCCAGCTTCGACGAGCGCGCCGAGGCGCTCGCGCTCCGCTTCTGGGCCGGACCCGCTCACGATCGTGCTGCCGCGACGCCGACGAGCCCGGGCTGGGAACTCGGCGGCGACCCGAGACACGATCGGCGTCCGGATGCCGCATCGACCCACTCGCGCTCGCGGTGCTCGCGCGCACGGGACCGCTCGCGGTGACGCAGCGCGAACCGCAGCGGCGAGCCCACGCCCTCGACGTGCGACGAGGTCGAGGACGCGTTCGGCGGCGCGGTGGAGGTGTACCTCTGCGCACTCGGAACCGCTCGTCGGCTCGGCCTTCCACCGTGGTCGATCTCGCGAGCAACGGCGGAGCCGTGTGGTACGCGCCGGCGCCGTGCTCGGAGCGAGCCGATCGCCGAGGCCCTGCGCGACGATCCGGCCAACCGGGTGGCCGAACCGAGGGGCCGGTGGATAGACTCGCGGCCCCATGGCAAGGGTCCTGGTGGTCTGCACGGGCAACGTGTGTCGGTCGCCGGTCGCGGAGGCGTTCCTGCGAGCCGCGTTCGTGGACGCGGATGGGGTCGGCGTCGCCGCAGGTGGCGTCCGCGGGGACGATGGGATGGACGGGTTCAGGCGCCGACCCAACTCGATCCAGGCGGCCGCCGAGCACGGGATCGACATCTCGGGCCATCGTGCGCGGGTCCTCGATCGCGCGGACATCGCCGAATCGACCTTGATCCTGGCGATGGCGAACGAGCACGTCGATGCGATCACCTCGGCCGCTCCGTCGGCTCGATCGCGGACCTTCACGCTCAAGGAACTCGTTCGTCTGTTGGAGGCGGCCCCCGGGACGGAGGTGGACGCTGCCGACCCGATCGCGGCCCGGGTCGAGGCGGCAGACGAGCTCCGACGCGCCGGGTTCGCCGGCGACCCCCATGACGAGGGCATCGCGGATCCCCTCGGGCTCCGCTCTCGAGCGTTCCGCGTCGTGGCGGACGAGATCGAGGAGTGGTGCGCGCGACTCGCCGACCGTCCTCGTCGGCTCCCTCGATGTCGCGGGACGCGTCGGATCTGCGGGGTCCTCGACGTGAGGATCTCGATGGGATGCGACCACGCGGGGTATCCGCTCAAGGAAGCCCTGAAGGCGTATCTGACCGAGCGAGGGCACGAGGTGCTCGACGTCGGGACCGATTCGGAGGAGATGGTGGACTACCCCGACTTCTGCGCGGCCGCCGCGCGCGCGGTCGTGGACGGCCGTGCCGACCGCGGGATCGTGCTCGGTGGTTCGGGGCAGGGCGAGCAGCTCGCCGCCAACAAGGTGAAGGGCGCGCGGGCCGCGCTCTGCAACGATCTGCACCTCGCGGAGCTGTCCCGCCGGCACAACGACGCGAACGTGCTCGCGATGGGCGGCCGGATCGTCGCCGTCCAGCTCGCCCAGGAGATCCTCCAGCTGTGGCTCGACACGCCGTTCGAGGGCGGGCGGCACGAGCGACGGCTGCAACAGGTCGCCGAGATCGAACGAGGAGAACGCTGAGATGCCCGACCACGCCGACACGAGCGACGGGTTCGTCGCGGACTGGGACGCGCTGCGCGCCACCGACCCGGAGGTCGCCGATGCGATCGCGGGCGAGCTCCAACGCGAACGGAGCACGCTGCGGCTGATCGCCTCGGAGAACTACGCGAGCCCCGCGGTGCTGGCCGCGCAGGCCTCGACGATGAACAACAAGTACGCCGAGGGGTACCCGGGTCACCGCTACTACGGCGGCTGCCGGTTCGTCGACGTCACCGAGCAGCTCGCGATCGATCGCGCGAAGGAGCTGTTCGGCGCCGACCACGCCAACGTCCAGCCGCACGCCGGTGCGCAGGCGAACCTGGCGGTGTTCGGCGCGTTCCTCGAGCCGCGGTCCGAGGACAAGGTGCTCGGGCTGGTGCTCGCCCACGGCGGTCACCTCACGCACGGGTCACCCGTCAACGTGTCGGGCAAGTGGTTCACGTTCGTCGGCTACGAGGTCGACCGAGAGACCGAGCAGCTCGACTACGACCGGATCCGCGAGCTGGCCAGGGAGCATCGACCCAAGGTCGTGCTCGCCGGCTTCACCGCGTACCCGCGGCTGATCGACTGGGCCGCGTTCCGGAGCATCGCCGACGAGGTCGGCGCGATCCTGTGGGTCGACGCGTCCCACTTCATCGGGCTGTGCGCCGGCGGCGCGTACCCCAGCCCGGTCCCGTTCGCCGACGTCGTGACCTTCACCACCCACAAGACCCTGCGCGGCCCGCGTGGCGCGATCATCCTCAGCCGCGAGCAGCACGCGAAGGCGATCGACAAGGCCGTCTTCCCGATGATGCAGGGCGGGCCGCTCGAACACGTGATCGCCGCCAAGGCCGTCTGTCTGAAGGAGGCGATGGACCCGTCGTTCGCCGACTACGCCGCGCGGGTCGTCCGAACGTCCCGAGCGCTCGCGCAGGGTCTGGCGGACGAGGGCGTTCGGATCGTCTCGGGCGGGACGGACTCGCACCTGGCGCTGTGCGACCTGCGACCGCTCGGGATCGGCGGCAAGCAGGCCGAGGCCGTCTGCGACGAGATCGGGATCGCGATCAACAAGAACGGGATCCCGTTCGACCCGCAGCCGCCGCTCGACCCCTCGGGGATCCGGGTGGGCACGCCGGGGCCGGCGACGCTCGGGATGGACGAGCCCGAGATGAAGGAGGTCGCGAGCATCATCGGCGAGGCGCTCCGCCACCCCGGCGACGAGCCGGTCGCGGCCGCGAGCCGCGCACGCGTGGCCGAGCTGGTGGCCCGCTTCCCGGCCTACCCGCGCTGACGCCTCGGCTCGTCGCACCGTCGAGGGCCGCGCGCCACCGGGTAGCATCGCCTCACAGCGTGCGTCCGTATCTCCTGGTGTTCGCGGCGTCGTGCCGGTGTGACCTTCGCGGTCACGCCCGTCGTGCGACGGCTCTCGTTGCGGCTCGGCTGGATCGACCAACCCTCCGACCGCGAAGGTCCATCCGAAGCCGACGCCCACCGCGGGCGGGCTCGCGATGTACCTGGGCGTCGCGGCCGGGCTCCTCGCGGCGCGCGTGATCCCGTTCCTGTCCGGTCTGCACCAGACGTCCTCCGAGCTCGACGCCGCGTTCGTCGCCGCGACCATCGTCGTCGTGCTCGGGCTGGTGGACGACACGCGCGGCGTCTCGGCGATCGGGAAGCTCGCGGGCCAGGTGCTCGCCGCCGGGATCGTCGTGCTCCTCGGCGTCCAACTCCTCTACTTCTACTTCCCGGGTCAGGGTGTGCTGTCGCTCTCGCCGGACCTCGCCGTGCCGCTCACCGTGCTGTGGATCGTCGCGCTGATGAACGCGGTGAACCTCGTCGACGGGCTCGACGGCCTCGCCGCCGGGATGGTCGCGATCGCGGCGATCGCGTTCTTCGCGTACTTCCGGACGCCGGACGGCGGCGTCGACCAGGCCAGCGTGGCCGCCCTGATGTCGACGATCGTCGCCGGGGTGGCCCTCGGCTTCCTCCCGTGGAACTTCCACCCGGCGAAGATCTTCATGGGCGACTCGGGGGCGCTCCTGCTCGGGCTGCTGATGGCGGTCGCCACGATCTCGGGGGTCGGGCAGAACCTCGAGGGTCCGAGCGGCGGCGACCTCGCCGCGATCGCGATCCCGATCGCGATCCCGCTGCTCGTCCTGGCCGTCCCGTTGCTCGACGTCGTGCTCGCGATCGTGCGCAGGATGCGCAAGGGGATCGGGATCGCCCACGCCGACAAGGAGCACATCCACCACCGGCTGATGGACATCGGCCACTCCCACCGGCAGGCCGTCCTGCTGATGTACCTGTGGAGCGCGCTGATCGCCGGCGCCGCGCTGGTGGTCGCCTACGTGGACGGCAGGTTCCTGGTCGGCGCGATCCTCATCTCGGCCGTCGTGGTCGCGACCGTCCTGCCCCGCTTGATCCGTGACCGAACCCCGCGCGGGAGCGACCGCCCGCCCCCCGTCGCCCGTTCGGGCCGTCGTGCCGGAAGGCATCGGCGGGGGGCCGGATCGGACGGCGGCGGACCCTCCGAAGCCCCCGTGGGCGTCACGGACGAGGCCGGGGCGCCCGCGACGGTCGACGGCGTGCCGTTGCGTTCGGAGTCGACCCCGGCGCTCTCCGACACGAAGGCGACGTCGAGGACGCGCGACACGGCCTGACGGCCGCGCGGCTCGCCGAGGTGCCCGCTTCGCACCTCCTGGGGCATAATCCCGGCTTCGAAGGCGTCCCACGAACATCGCCTCGTACTCCTCGATGGGACAGGAGGTTGCGTGCCGGACATCGACGTTCGCCTCGAACGGGTCACGAAGGCCTTCGGCGACGCCGTGGCGGTCGACGACCTCTCGCTCGACATCTCGGAGGGGGAGTTCTTCAGCATGCTGGGTCCCTCCGGGTGCGGGAAGACCACGACGCTGCGGATGATCGGCGGGTTCGAAGACCCCTCGCGCGGGACCGTGTACCTGGGCGGCCGAGACGTGACCGATCTCCCGTCGTACAAGCGCGACGTCAACACGGTGTTCCAGTCCTACGCGTTGTTCCCGCACCTGGACGTGTTCGAGAACGTGGCCTTCGGGTTGCGCAGGAAGAAGGTCCCCAGGGACGAGGTCAGGTCCCGCGTGGACGAGGCCCTGCGTCTGGTCGAGATGTCGGGGTTCGAGACCCGCAAGCCGGGGCAGATGTCCGGGGGCCAGCAGCAGCGCGTGGCCCTCGCACGAGCCCTGGTCAACCGGCCCAAGGTGCTCCTGCTCGACGAGCCGCTCGGCGCCCTGGACCTCAAGCTGCGCAAACAGATGCAGCTGGAGCTGAAGCGGATCCAGCAGGAGGTCGGGATCACCTTCATCTACGTCACGCACGACCAGGAAGAGGCGATGACGATGTCCGACCGCCTCGCGGTGATGCGGCACGGTCGGATCGAGCAGACGGGTGGTCCCGAGGAGGTGTACGAGCATCCCGCCACGCCGTTCGTGGCGAGCTTCCTCGGCGCCAGCAACCTGCTCCTGGGCGAGATGAAGGCCGAGTCGAACGGCACCACCTCGATCGTGACCGAGGGGGGCGACGTCGTCCGCGCCGACGACCGGCTCGATCCCGCCGGGGCTCTTCGGCACCGTCCAGGTGGGGGTTCGGCCCGAGAAGATCACGCTCGTCCACCAGGACGGGGATCCGTCGCCCGATCGGAACCACGTGTCGGGCGTGATCCGCGTGTCGACGTACATCGGCGTGAACTACCAGTACGACGTGGAAGGTCCGGGCGGCACGATGCTCCGCGTCTACGTGCAGAACCTCGGCGCGGCGGGATCGCACCCCAACGCGGGCGACCAGGTCCGGCTCGAGTGGCTGCCCGAGCACACCTTCGTGGTCGAACGATCGGAGACCGAGCCTGAGGAGGGCGAATGAGCAAGGAGCCGACACCCCGGATGGATCCCGCGTGGATCCGAGGGATGACCCAGCGCCGGATGTCCCGGCGCGACCTGTTCCGGTACGCGGGAGCGGGCGCGGGCGCCCTCGGCCTGTCCTCGATCCTGGCCGCCTGCGGCGTGAGCGGGGAGGCGCAGACGACCGGCCCGACGGCCGGCGCCGAGGGTTCGGCCGAGTGGTGGGCGGACATGAAGGCCCAGGGTCCGGGCGACCACCTCAACTTCACGAACTGGCCCGCGTACATCGACCGTGACTTCTCGGTCGACGGGGCGGGGAGCCGGCCGTCCCTGTTCGCGTTCACGCAGGAGACCGGGATCGACGTCACCTACCGCGCCGACATCAACGACAACGCGGACTTCTACGCGACGATCCGTCCCGCGCTCGAGAGCGGGCAGGACACGGGCCACGACATCATCGTGATGTCGAACTTCCAGGAGCTCACCGAGATGATCCAGCTCGGGTACCTGATCGAGCTCGACCCCGAGCTCAGGCCCAACTTCGACGCGAACGTCGGCCCGAACTTCAAGGACCCCGCCTACGACCCGGGCAACAAGTACACGATGGCGTGGCAGTCCGGCGCGACCGGGCATCGGCTGGAACACGAAGTACGTGGACGAGCCGATCACGAGCCTGAACGATCTGCTGAACCCCAAGTACGCGGGCCACGTCGCGATGTTCAACAACGCCGCGGACTCCGCGGGGCTGGCCATGCTCGAGCTCGGCATCACTCCGGAGACCTCGACGCCCGACGACTGGCAGCAGGCGGCCGACTACCTCCAGCAGTTCAACGACGCCAGCGGACAACTGCGTGGCTGGATGGACCAGGCGTACCTGACGGCGATCGAGAACGAGGACCTGTGGGTCACGATGGCGTGGTCGGGCGACATCCTCAACGACAAGCTCTACTTCCCCGAGTTCGCCACCTTCGAGTTCGCCGTCCCCGACGCCGGCGGGATGATCTTCGTCGACAACTGCTGCATCCCCAACAAGGCGGCGAACCCGGTCGGCGCGATGATGCTCATGGACTGGTACTACGACCCGGTCTACGCGGCGATGCTGACCGAGTGGAACGCGTACGTCAGCCCGGTCCCCGCGGGCGGCGAGATCGTGCAGGCGGACGCCGACGCCGCCAAGGGTGCCGACAAGGAGGTCCTGCAGACGATCGCGAGCAGCCCCTACGTGTTCCCGACCCCCGAGATGGAGACCAAGCTGAACAACTACCGCGTGTTGGAGGGGGACGAGGTCCAGACGTGGAACGACCTGTTCAACCCGATCTTCCTGGCGTAGCCGCTCCCGAGCGCCGGCCGAGGCGATCCCGCGCCCCCTACGGGTTGGCGACGCCAGCGCTGCTGTGGCTGCTCGTGCTGTTCGTCGTCCCGATGCTCGCGATGGCGAGCCTCTCCCTGCAGGACGGGGAACAGCCTGGAGGGGTTCCGCCAGACGTTCCGGTTCGCGAACTTCAGCGATGCGCTGTCGCAGAACGGAGAGTTCCTCATCCGCTCGCTCCGCAACGCGGCGGTCGTGACGTGCATCGCGCTCTGTGCTCGCGTACCCGGTCGCGTACTGGATCGCGTTCTACGCCGGCCGCTTCAAGTCCGTCGTCCTGTTCCTGCTCCTGCTCCCGTTCTTCATCTCGTTCGTGATCCGAACGGTCGCGTGGAGCTTCATCCTGTCCGACAACGGCATCATCTTCGGGACGCTGAAGGACATCGGTCTGTTGCCCGAGAGCTACCGGGTGCTCGGCACGACGCGTCGCCGGTCGTCGCGGGGATCACCTACAACCTCCTGCCGTTCACGATCCTCCCGCTGTACGTCTCGCTGGAGCAGATCGACCCCCGGCTGATCGAGGCGTCGAAGGACCTGTACGCCGAGCAGGTTCGAGGCCTTCACCAAGGTCGTGCTCCCGCTCTCCATGCCGGGCGTGTTCGCCGCCGTGCTGCTCACGTCCATCCCCGCGATCGGTGACTACATCAACGCCTCGGTCCTCGGGGGCCCGGGCACGGCCATGATCGGCAACGTGATCCAGTCCGAGTTCCTCCGCGATCGGAACTATCCCGAGGCGACGGCGCTCGCATTCGTCCTCATGGCGATCATGTTGGTGGGGGCGGTCATCTACGCGCGCCTGCTGGGGACCGCGAACGGATCACCGAGGCATGAGCGCCGTCGCGACCGAGACCCGTCGAGAGCTGGCGCCCGAACCCCTGGCGCGTCGTCCGAGGCGGCGATGGACCCGCTTCCTCCTCCCGTCCTACGTCGCCGCCTTCATCCTGTACCTGTCGTTCCCGATCTTCGTCATCATCCTGTTCAGCTTCAATCAGACCCGGGGTGGTTTCGGCACGTCCCCGAGGGTGAAGACCACGTGGATCGGCTTCACGACCGAGTGGTACGGGCGCCTGTTCGAGCTCCCCGACCTCACCGCCGCCCTCCGTCACTCGCTCACGATCGGGTTGCTGAGCGCGTTCGCGGCGACCGCGCTCGGGACCCTGCTGGGTCTGGCCCTCGCGAGGTACCGCTTCCGAGGCCGAGGGGGCTCGGACTTCCTGATCTTCCTGTCCATCTCGTCCCCGGAGATCGTCCTCGGTGCCGCGCTGGCGTCGTTCTTCGTCGCCCTCGGGTTCTCGCGAGGGCTCGTTCACGCTGTTCCTGGCGCACACGATGTTCAGCGTCGCGTTCGTCACGGTCACCGTCCGGGCGAGGGCGTCGGGCCTGGACCGAGCTCTCGAGTCGGCCGCCATGGACCTGGGGGCGAACCCGGTCACGACGTTCTTCAAGATCACGCTGCCGTTGCTGTTCCCGGGCATCCTCGCCGGGTTCCTGCTCGCGTTCGCCCTGTCGATGGACGACTTCGTGATCAGTCAGTTCACGCAGGGGCCGTTCACGATGTTCCCCACGTGGGTGTTCGGGGCGACCCGGGTCGGGATCCCACCGCACGTGTTCGCCTTCGCCACGATCATCTTCCTGACCGGCGCGACGGTGGCGATGCTCCTGGCCCTGGGACAGCGTCGCAAGACCTGAGCCTCGCCGATCGGGTTCTGCGGCCGAGTTCGTGAAATCTTTCACAAGCTCGGGCCATCGGAACGAAATCAGGCCATCTACCTGCGGAAACGGGATCTGCGAGGTTTGACGCCCCCGACGGGGCGCGGATATACTGCCGCGCCCATGGCGGGTTCCGGACGCGACGGCGCTTGGGCCGGCATGGGGATCGGTTGGGCGGTCACCGCGACGCTGGTGGGGGGGATCCTCGTGTGGGGGAGCCTCGGCTACCTGGCCGACCGGCTGCTCGGGCTCAACCCGCGCATCCTCACCGCGGTGGGGATCGTGCTCGGAGCCGGTTTGGCGATCTACCTCGTGTATCTGCGATTCGGCAAAGGGGAAGGGAACCGCGGTGGCGCCTGAGCGAGAGATGATCCGGCGCATCTCGCCGTTCGCGATCCCCGTCGCGATCGCCGCGTTCGCTGCTCGGGACCCTGGTGGACGGCACCGATGCCGGGTGGTCCGCCGCCATCGCGATCGTCGTGGTCTACGTGAACTTCGTCGCGCACGGCTCCTCGTTGGCGCTCGCGGCCACGATCTCGCCGACGGTGCTCTACGCGGTCGGGCTCGGCGGCTTCATCGTGCGCCTGGGGGTCATCGTCCTGGTGATCGCGCTGCTGCAGCAGACCGAGTGGTTCTCGATCGTCGCGTTCATCGCGGCCCTGATCCCGGCCACGGTCGCGTTGCTCGTGGTCGAGATGAAGTTGCTCTCGGGCCGGATGCAGGCGGACCTGTGGGTGGACCCGAACGCCCGGCGCGAGGTGGCGCCGTGATCGGGGCGATCCTCGCGGCGTTCGAACCCCCGTCGACCAAGGACTTCGTCTGGGGCTGCTGGGGGCCGTCGCTGCGGGTGGGCGGGCTCGAGCTGTGCATGAACTTCATCACGTTCCTCGTCCTGCTCGGCTTCCTGGCGATGCTCGGGTTCTTCTACTTCGCGCTCCGCAAGCCGCGGGTGGTCCCGGGCAAGCTGCAGAGCACCGCCGAGCTCGGGATCCAGTTCGTGCGCGAGAACATCGCGCTGCAGATGATCGGGCCGGAGGGGGACCGGTTCATGCCGCTGCTCGCGACGCTGTTCTTCGCGATCTTCTTCTGGAACATCTGGGAGGTCGCCCCGGGGATCAACTTCTCGTCCAACAGCCGGATCGCGTTCCCCTTGGTGATGGCGATCATCGCGTGGATCACCTACAACGCGGTCGGGATCGCCAAGCACGGGTTCGGCGGCTACATGAAGCACGTCCTGTTCCCGCCGGGAGCCCCGATCTGGCTGTACCCGCTCCTGGTGCCGATCGAGTTCATCACCCAGATCATCGTCCGGCCGATCACGCTGTCCGTCCGACTCTGGGCCAACTTCCTGGCGGGCCACTTCCTGCTCGCCGTGTTCTTCCTCGGCACGATCGCGATGCTCGAGTCGGGGGGCATCCTGTACGCGATCGCGCCGCTGTCGTTCGCGATCGGCGTGGCGCTGGTCGGGTTCGAGATCTTCGTTTCGCTCTTGCAGGCGTTCATCTTCACCATCCTCACCGCCTCGTACATCGGCGGCGCGATGGCCGAAGAGCATTAGACAAGGAGGCTGCGGTGTTGGGACTGTTGGCGCAGACGACGGGTGACGTCGGGACGGGCCTGGAGACGATCGGCCGGGGGCTCGTCATCGGGCTCGCCGCGATCGGCCCCGGCATCGGTCTGGGGGTGCTGATCGGGCAAGTCCGTCGAGGCGATGGCCCGTCAGCCCGAGTACGCCGGACAGGTGCGGGCGACGATGTTCATCGGCATCGGACTGATCGAGGCGCTCGCGCTGTTCGGCATCGCGTTCTCGTTCATCATCTAGGGAGGGAGCCGACGTGGTCGCAACGATCGTCTGGCTCCTGGCGCAGGCCGAGGGCGAGGCCGAGCCCGTCAACGACGCGAAGGACCTCTACCCGCACTGGGAGGAGCTCCTCGTCGGGGCGCTCGCGTTCGCGGTCCTGTTCTTCTTCGTGTGGAAGTGGGTGCTTCCGCGGGTGAGCGCCCTGCTGGAGGAGCGGCGCGAGAAGATCCAGGGCGACCTGGAGAGCGCGGAGGAGACCCGCAAGCAGGCGGAGCAGGAGCTCGCCGACTACCGGCAGCAGCTCGCGAACGCGCGCCAGGAGTCCAACGGCATCATCGAGGAGGCCAGGAAGACCGCCGAGCAGCTGCGCGCCGACATCCAGGCGCGCGCGGAACGCGAGGCGGCCGCCACCGTCGCGAAGGCCCAGGAGGAGATCCGGGCCGAACGGGACCGGGTCTTCCAGGAGCTCCGCGGCGAGATCGGCGAGATCGCCGTCGAGCTCGCGGAGCGCGTCGTCGGCGCGGCGCTCGATGCCAAGGCGCATCAGCGGCTGATCGACGAGTACATCGACCAGGTGGCCTCGGGCGCCTCGGGGAACGGGAAGCACTGACGTGGTCGACAAGGACGCGCTCGTTCGCAGCTACGCGGAGGCGCTGTTCCGCCTGGCCGAGGCCGAGGGCGAACTCGACGCGGTGGAGCGACAGCTGTTCGCGTTCGCCGCGCTGCTCGAGCGCGAGACGCGCGTGCGGGACGCGCTCACGGACCCGGCGTTGCCGCCGGAGAACAAGAAGAAGCTGATCGCGGACACCCTCGGCGAACGCGCCAACTCCCTCGCCGTCAACCTGCTCGGGTTCGTCATCGAACTCGGACGTGCCCGAGAGGTCGGGCGGATCGTCGAGGCGCTCGCCGACGTCGTGGCGGCCACGCGCGAACGCGCCGTCGCCGAGGTCCGCACGGCGATGCCGCTCGACGAGGCAAGGGCCACGAGGCTGGCCGACGCGCTCTCCAAGGCCGCGGGTCGCCCGATCGAGATCAGGGTCATCGTCGACCCCGACGTGCTGGGTGGCGTGGTGGCCAGGGTCGGCGACGAGATCTTCGACGGGTCGGTGCGCACACGCTTGCAGGAGGCGCGGGCGCAGCTGACCGGAACGACCACAAGGAGCGGGTGAACCCATGGCAGTGGACGAGCTGAACTTCGATCCGAAGGAGATCGCCGAGGCCCTCCGCAAGAACGTCGAGAGCTTCACGCCCTCGGTCGAGCGCGAGGAGGTCGGCCGCGTCGTCGAGGCCGGAGACGGCATCGCGCGCGTGAAGGGTTTGCCCGGCGCGATGGCCAACGAGCTGCTCGAGTTCCCCGGCGGGGTGCTCGGCCTCGCGTTCAACCTGGACGAGGACGAGATCGGCTGCATCATCCTGGGCGAGTCCTCCCAGATCGAGGAGGGCCATCTCGTCAAGCAGACCGGCAAGATCCTGTCGATCCCGGTGGGCGACGGGTTCCTGGGCCGCGTGATCGACCCACTCGGTGTCCCGCTGGACGGCAAGGGCCCGATCCAGGCCGAGGACACGAGGGTGCTCGAGCTCCAGGCTCCCAACGTCGTCGATCGCCAGCCGGTGAAGGAGCCGCTGCAGACCGGTATCACGGCGATCGACGCGATGACGCCGATCGGACGCGGTCAGCGCGAGCTGATCATCGGCGACCGCCAGACCGGCAAGACCGCGGTGGCGATCGACGCGATCATCGCCCAGCGCGACAACTGGACGAGCGGCGACCCCAAGCGGCAGGTCCGCTGCATCTACGTCGCGGTGGGGCAGAAGGCCTCGACCGTGGCCGAGGTGGTCGAGACCCTGAACGACAACGGCGCCCTCGAGTACACGGTGGTCGTGAACGCGTCGGCGTCGGACCCGACCCCCTTCCAGTACATCGCCCCGTACTCGGGCGCGGCCCTGGGCGCGTACTGGATGTACGAGGGCAAGCACGCCCTCGCGGTGTACGACGACCTGTCGAAGCAGGCGACCGCCTACCGGACGCTGTCCCTGCTGCTCCGCCGTCCGCCCGGCCGGGAGGCGTACCCCGGCGACGTGTTCTACCTCCACTCCCGGCTGCTCGAGCGCGCGGCCAAGCTCTCCGACCGGCTGGGCGCCGGGTCGCTCACGGCCCTGCCGATCGTCGAGACCAAGGGCAACGACATCTCGGCGTACATCCCGACCAACGTGATCTCGATCACCGACGGTCAGATCTATCTCGAGCCCGACCTGTTCTTCGCCGGGGTCCGCCCCGCGATCAACGTCGGCACGTCGGTGTCGCGCGTGGGCGGCAACGCGCAGATCAAGGCGATGAAGAAGATCGCCGGGACGCTGCGCATCGCGATGGCGCAGTACCGGGCGCTCGAGGCGTTCGCGCAGTTCGGCTCCGAGCTGGACAAGGAGTCGCAGAAGCAGCTCGCGCGCGGCGCCCGCGTGGTCGAGATCCTCAAGCAGCCGCAGTACCGGCCGGTGCCGGTCGAGCGGCAGGTCGTCGCGATCTGGGTCGGGCACGGGCGGGTACCTGGACGCCCTGCCCGTCGAGGACGCCAAGCGGTTCGTGGACGAGTTCATCGAGCACATCGCGGCCCGGACCGACGTCCTGGACTCGATCCGGAACACGGGCGAGCTCTCCGACGAGGCCGAGGCCACGCTCAAGCAGGCGCTCGAGGACTTCCGGCAGACGTTCGTGCCGTCGGACGCCGGCGCCGGGAGCGAGGCCGGCGTCGGCCAGGGCGCGCCGCGGGACACGGTCAGGGAGGACGTCGGCTGGGACCGCCTGTCCTCGGCCGACGACGTGGACGACGAGGACGAGCCCCCGGGCTCGGGCGGCTAGCGCAGCCGTGGGCGCGCAGCTCCGCGTCGTCCGCCGGCGGATCCGTTCGGTCCAGTCGACGATGAAGATCACCCGCGCGATGGAGCTCATCGCGGCGTCTCGCATCGTCAAGGCGCAGCAGCGGGTGATGGAGGCGCGCCCGTACGCCGACCTGCTCACCGCGGCGATGGAGGACGTGGCCCGGCAGACGGGTTCGATGGTCCACCCGCTGCTCGAGGAGCGCGAGACCCCGTCGCGCGCCGGCGTCCTCGTCATGACCAGCGACCGCGGGCTGGCGGGCTCGTTCAACGCGAACCTGCTCAAGCGCTCGGAGGACCTGCTGCGCCGGGTGCGCGGCCCGCGGGCTCGAACCCGTCCTGTACCTCACCGGCAAGAAGGCGATCGGCTACTTCCGGTTCCGAGGCGTGACGCCCGAGGCGTCGTGGTTCGGGTTCTCCGAGGTGCCGCGGTACGACGCCGCCGAGGAGATCGGCGCGCGGATGATCGAGGACTTCGGCTCCGGTCGCATCGACGAGCTGCACACGGTCTACACGGACTTCCGCTCGTCGTTCACGTTCCGAGCCACGGACAAGCGGTTCCTGCCGATCGCGCCGGAGGAGGTCGTGGCCGACGCCTCGGGCGTGCCGAGCCCGGAGTACATCTTCGAGCCCGAGCCCGCCGAGATCCTGGACGACCTGCTGCCGCAGTACGTCATCACGAAGATCTACTTCGCGCTGCTCGAGTCCGCCGCCTCGGAGAACGCCGCCCGCCAGCGGGCGATGGCGGCCGCGACCGACAACGCGGACGAGCTCATCAAGGTGCTCACCCGGCAGGCCAACCGCGCCCGCCAGGACGAGATCACGACCGAGATCATGGAGATCGTGGGCGGGGCCGAGGCCCTGGCCTCGGTCTCGGAGGAGTGAGAGATGGCTGACGACGACGCTCGCGCACGGACGCGTGGCCCGGGTGATCGGACCGGTGGTCGACGTCGAGTTCCCACCCGACGGGCTGCCCGAGATCAACACCGCGCTCCGGATCGACGTCGACCTGGAGGGCGAGACGCAGACGATCACCTGCGAGGTCGCCCAGCACATCGGCGACGGGATGGTCCGGGCGATCGCGCTCAAGCCGACCGACGGCATGGTCCGCGGCGCGCCCGTCCAGAACACCGGGTCCCCGATCAGCGTGCCGGTGGGCGAGGGCGTCCTCGGCCACGTCTACAACGTGCTCGGCGAGCCGCTCGACACCTCGGCCGGACCAGATCCACGCGGCCGACCGCTGGCCGATCCACCGCCAGCCGCCGCCGTTCGAGGAGCTCGAGCCCAAGCAGGTGATGCTCGAGACCGGCATCAAGGTCATCGACCTGCTCGAGCCCTACGTGCAGGGCGGCAAGATCGGGATGTTCGGCGGCGCCGGCGTGGGCAAGACCGTGATCATCCAGGAGATGATCCGCCGCCAGGCGCAGCAGCACGGCGGCGTGTCGGTGTTCGCCGGCGTGGGCGAGCGCACGCGCGAGGGCAACGACCTGTTCCTGGAGATGACCGAGTCCGGCGTCATCAAGAACACGGCGCTGGTGTTCGGCCAGATGGACGAGCCGCCGGGCGTCCGGCTCCGGGTCGCGCTCTCGGCGCTCACGATGGCCGAGTACTTCCGCGACGTCGAGCGCAAGGACGTGCTGCTGTTCGTCGACAACATCTTCCGGTTCACGCAGGCGGGGTCGGAGGTCTCGACGCTGCTCGGGCGGATGCCGAGCGCGGTCGGCTACCAGCCGACGCTCGCCGACGAGATGGGCGACCTGCAGGAGCGGATCACGTCGACGAAGGGCCGTTCGATCACGTCGCTGCAGGCGATCTACGTGCCGGCCGACGACATCACCGACCCGGCGCCGCACACGGCGTTCGCGCACCTGGACGCGACCACGGTGCTCTCGCGCGACATCGCGTCGCTCGGGATCTACCCGGCGGTCGACCCGCTCGACTCGACGAGCCGGATCCTCGACGCGCGCTACGTCGGGCAGGAGCACTACGACACCGCGCGGCGCGTGCAGGAGATCCTGCAGCGCTACAAGGACCTGCAGGACATCATCGCGATCCTCGGCGTCGACGAGCTGTCCGAGGAGGACAAGGTCATCGTGGCGCGCGCGCGCCGGATCCAGCTGTTCCTGTCGCAGCCGTTCTTCGTGGCCGAGCAGTTCACCGGGATCCCGGGCAAGTACACGCCGGTCGACGAGACGATCACGTCGTTCAAGGGCCTGTGCGAGGGCGAGTACGACCACCTGCCCGAGCAGGCGTTCCTGCTCGTCGGCGGGATCGAGGAGGCCGTCGAGGCGGCCAAGAAGATGGAGCAGGCCGCGTAGATGGCGCTCGACGTCCATCTCGTCACGCCCGAACGCGAGGTCTGGGCCGGTCCGGCCGAGATGGTGATCGCGCACGGCACCGACGGGATGGTCGGGATCCTGGCCGGTCACGCGCCGCTGCTGATCCGGCTCTCGATCGCGCCGATCCGGATCCAGCTCGAGGACGGCCGGTGGGTGGCCGCGGTCGTCGACGGCGGGTTCCTCCACGTCACGAGCGCCGAGGACTCGACGCGGGTCGACGTGCTGGCCTCCTACGCCGAGCTGTCCGACGAGATCGACCGCGACGCCGCCCGGGCACGCGCCGAGCAGGCGCAGGCACGGCTCGCCCAGGGCGACGACGCGGGCGCGCGCGCCGAACTCGCGAAGGCGCTGGCTCGCACGAACTTCGACGGGTAGCCTCGCGTGATGGATCGCCTGCTCGTCACCGGAGGGACGCCGCTCGACGGGACCGTCGAGATCGCCGGCGCGAAGAACTCCGCGCTGAAGCTGATGGCCGCGGTCGTGCTGTCCGACGGCCGCTCCACCGTGCGGAACGTCCCCCGGATCCAGGACTGCATCACGATGGTCGAGGTGCTCGAGCACCTCGGCGTCGGCTGCGCGTGGAAGGGCGACGCGCTGATCCTGGACACGAGGGACGTCCGATCGATCGAGACGCCGTACGAGCTCGTCAGCCGGATGCGGGCCTCGATCCTGGTGCTCGGGCCGCTGCTCGCGCGGTTCGGGAACGCGAGGGTCGCGATGCCGGGCGGGTGCAACATCGGGTCGCGCGCGATCGACCTCCACATCCGCGGGCTCGAGAAGATGGGCGCCCGGTTCTCGTCCGAGCACGGGTTCCTCGTCGGCGAGACGTCCGGCCTGCGCGGCGCGGTGGTCAACCTCGACTTCCCGAGCGTCGGCGCCACCGAGAACGTCCTGATGGCCGCCGTGGCGGCGCGGGGGACCACCGTGATCGAGAACGCCGCGCGCGAGCCCGAGCTCGTCGACCTCGCGGACTTCCTGAGCGGGATGGGCGCGCGGATCGACGGCGTCGGTACGCCGACGATCGAGATCCAGGGCGTCGAGGGGTTCGCGCCGGTCGACCACACGGTGATCCCGGACCGGGTCGAGGCCGGGACCTACGCGATCGCGGTCTGCTCGACCGGCGGTCGTCTCGTGCTCTCGGGCGCCCGGGGTGACCACATGGACCTGGTGCTCTCCAAGCTCGCCGACGCCGGCGCCGACGTGCTCGCGACCGACGGCGGTGTGGCGATCACGATGGGTTCGCGCGCGCGGTGTGTCGATCTGGTGACGCTCCCGTACCCGGGGTTCCCGACCGACCTCCAGCCGCAGATGATGGCGCTCCTCGCGTCGGCGGAGGGGACGAGCATCGTGACCGAGAACGTGTTCGAGGGCCGGTTCATGTTCGTGGACGAGCTGAACCGGATGGGTGCGGACATCCGCACCGAGGGCCACCACGCCGTGATCCGCGGCGTCGAACGCCTGTCGTCGGCGCCCGTGCGGGCGCTCGACATCCGCGCCGGCGCCGCGATGGTGATCGCGGCCCTGATGGCCGACGGCGTGACCGAGATCGAGGACATGTACCACGTCGACCGCGGCTACCAGGACCTCGAGACCAAGCTGACGGCGCTCGGCGCCGTCGTCCGCCGCGAGCGCGAACGCTCACCCGCCCTCCAGTGACCCGCGCGCGTCTCGGCGCGCTCGCCGTTCTGCTCGCGTCGTTGATCCTCTGTTCGCCCGCGAGCGCCGCCGTCGACACCGAGCGATCCGGTGGCGATGCTCGTTCCGTGTGCCCGGAGTCTCGTTCGAGGAGCTGCTGGCGACCCCTGACGATCGCGTCGCTCGCTCGCGCGGGGGGTGCCGGACTCCTCGTCGTACCAGGCTTCGCTGCCCGCACGACTCGGAGGGGTCCGCGGGATCCTCGACGCCGAGCGGACCGTTCCAGGAATTCTTCGTTCCGCCGGACGCGTTCGGCGGCGTGGATGGGGTGGCGGACGAGATCGCTCGGATCGTGCAGGACTCGCCGCAGGACCGACTCCTCGTCGTTGTGACGAGTCTCGAGCGGTCAGCGGGGATGCGATCGGCGAAGGACGAATTGCATCCGATCGTCATGGCGCGTGGGCGCCCCGGACGAGCTATTCCCGGAACCGGGGACGGCCGGCTCGCTGACGTCAGCGATTCGACTCGACGAGACGGCGTCGTGACCGATGGTGACATCCGGTCCACGGTCTCCGACTACATCGGGCGAGCGCCGCTCCGCGGAGGCGTGAGCGTCGGCTCACCCATCGAGATCATCCCGGGCCCGCCTCCGTTCGAGCTCCACGAGCGCTACTTCGCGCAGCGGCGCATGTACGTGCCGATCGGGACGGCCGGAGGGATCTACCTCGCGATCGCGGGGCTCGGCGGGATCGCGGCGCTCGCGCTCGGGAGCCGGGTCCCGCTCGCGGTTCGAAGGATCTTCGGATGGGGTTGCCTTTCGGTCGCGGCGCTCGCGACGGCGCTGCTCGCTGCCGGACACCTGCCCGATCTCACGTACGCCACCGTGGTCCCGTTCGTCGCGCTGGTGACGGTGTTCGGCACGCTGGCGTTCGCCCCGCTCGAGCATCGCGACGTGCTGCTGATCCCGGCCGGGATCGGGATCGCCGTCCTCGCGTTCTTCGCGATCGAGGCGATCCTGGAGTGGACGGCCGCGCTCACGCCGTTCGTCGGCGGCTCCGAGCTCGACGGGGGCCGCTTCTACGGACTGCCGAACGTCTTCATCGGCCTGCTGATCGGCGCGTGCCTGTGGATCGCGCAGCGGCTCCGAACCGTCGCCGGCTTCGCGCTCCTGGTCGTCGTCGCGCTGTTCGCCGGGCTGCCCTACCTCGGCGCGAACCTCGGCGGGGGCGTGTCGCTGTTCGCGGCGGCCGGGCTATGGGTCGCGATCCGCGAACGCGAACGGCTCGGCGTCTGGAAGGGCCTCGGGGTGTTCGTCGGCGTGACCCTGCTCGGGACGGCCCTGATCCTCGTGGCCCACGCGATCTCGCCGTTCGAGACGCACGTGACGAGGTTCGAGGAGCAGGCGGGCGGGCTCGGCGGTGTGCTCGAGACGTTCGGGGACCGGCTCCAGGTCGGGTTCGACCTGATCGCGCGGAACCCGTTCGCGCTGATCCCGGTGCTCGGCCTGCCGATGGCGATCGCGGCGGTGCTCCGGCCGCCGGCCGCGCTGCGCCCGAGCCTGGAGCGCAGCCCCGCGTGGAGGGACGCGATCCTCGTCACGCTGCTGGCCGGCGTCGTCGCGTACGTCGTGAACGACTCGGGGCCGCGGCGGCCGGGTTCGCGTTCGGGCTGGGCCTGGGCGGGCTCCTGGGCGTGTCGCTCCTGTCCGAAGCCGGGAAGATGGGGGAGCCGTGAGCAGCCAGCAGCAGATCCCCCCGCGCCCCGACGGTCTCCACCCGGTCCCGGCGATGCCGCCGCGCCCCGACGCCCTCGACGCGACCGACGACCTGCTGCCCAAGGCGACCTGGAGCTGGTACGAGGCGCTCGTCGTCTACTTCCTCGCGTTCCTGCTCGCCGGGCTCGCGACGCTCCCGCTGATCCGGGTGATGGAGCCGGAGACCGATCTCACGAACATCGTCCTGACCGTCGTCGCGGCGATCGTGATCCTCGCCGTCCTGCTCCTGTGGCTCCAGGTCAAGCACCCGGGATGGCTCCGGGTGATGCGACTGCCCGAACCCGGGACCTGGGGCAAGCAGATCGGTTCGGGGGTCCTGTTCGGCCTCGGGCTGTACCCGGTGATGGTGTTCGTCGTCGGGTGGCCTGCTCACCGTCCTCCTGCAGGCGATCAGCGGCGAGCACGTCCAGGCGCCCGAACAGGTCGGCGAGCACCTCCCCGCGATCGGGTCCGCGCTGACGATCGTCTACGCGATCGTGATCGCGCCGATCGGGGAGGAGCTGTTCTTCCGGGGCGTCCTGTTCCGCTCGTTGCGCGATCGCCACGGGTTCTGGGTTGGGGCCGTCGGCTCGTCGATCGGGTTCGGGCTGATCCACTTCATCCCGGGTTCGGCGGTCGACGCGGCCCTGCTGATGATCGTGATGTTCTTCACCGGGCCTGGCGCTGTGCTTCGTCTACGAACGGCGCGGGACGATCGTCGTCCCGATCGCCGCCCACATGACGTTCAACGTGATCGGCATCGTGCTGATCTTCGGGTTGCGGTAAGGAGGGCCGATGGCGCTGTTCCCGAGCGACGAGTGGCTGGCGCAGTACCGGGAGCTCATCAACGGTTCCCAGGAGTACGGCGAGGCCGCGGAGGACTGGGAGGGCGACGTCGCCTTCTTCCTGGAGGCCGAGCCCGATCGCGGCGTGCCCGAGGATCTCGTGGCGTGGCTCGACCTGTGGCACGGCGAGTGCCGCGGCGCGCGGATGATCACCGCCGAGGAGGGGGAGACGTCGGCGTACGGGATCCGAGCGCCGTACTCGCGCTGGCGCGAGGTGCTCCTCGGCGATCTCGAACCCGTCAAGGCGATGGTGCAGGGCAAGCTCAAGCTCCGGGGCGACCTCGCCAACATCGTTCGGCACGTGCGTGCGGCCAAGGAGCTCGTGCATCTCACGACGCTCGTGCCGACCGAGTTCCTCGGCAGCGCCTGATCGATGCGGGCCGTCGTGTACCGCGGCGTCGAACGCGTCGAGGTCGCCGACGTCCCCGATCCGGTCATCGAGGAGCCCGGCGACGCGATCGTGCGCGTCGGGCTGACGGCGATCTGCGGGTCCGATCTCCACCTGTACCACGGCAAGGCCCCGCTCGAGCCCGGCGACACGATCGGCCACGAGGCGATCGGGGTGATCGAACAGGTCGGGCCGGCGGTGACGCGGTTCGCGCTCGGTCAGCGGGTGGTCGTCTCGTTCGATATCGCGTGCGGCGCGTGCTGGTTCTGCCGCAAGGGGCAGACGCAGCTCTGCGAGGACTTCGGGTTCCTCGGCTACGGGATGTTCGGCGGGAGCCTCGGCGGCGCGCAGGCCGAGCTGCTCCGCGTCCCGGTGGCCGACGTCAACCTCCTTGCCGTGCCCGAAGGGCTCGAGGACGACCGCGCGCTCTTCGTCGGCGACGCGCTGACCACCGGCGTCTACGCCGCCGGGCTGGCCGGGATCGAAGAGGGCGACACGGTCGCCGTCGTCGGGGCCGGACCGGTCGGCTTCTTCTGCGCGCAGGCGGCGCTCCCGAACGCGGCCTCGGTGCTCGCGCTCGATCTCGACCCGGCGAGGCTCGCGCTCGCCGAACGCACGGGGACGATCCCGATCGACGTCGCGGCGCGCAACGCCCAGACCGCGGTGTTCGAGCACACGGACGGACGCGGCGCGGACATCGTGATCGAGGCCGTCGGGACGCCCGCGGCATTCGAACGCTCGCTCGACATCGTGCGTCGAGGCGGCACCGTCGTCGTGATGGGCGTGTACACCAGCGAGATCGTCCAGGCGCAGATCGGCGTGTGGTGGATCCGGGCGCTGCAGCTCCGGTTCGCCGGCACCACGCCGGTCCACACCTGGTGGGAGCGAGCGATGGCCGAGGTGCTAGCGGGTCGGCTCGACCCCCGCCCGATCGTCTCGCACCGGTTGCAGCTCGAGGAGGCCCCGAAGGGCTACGAGCTGTTCGACACCAAGCAGGCGACGAAGGTCCTCCTGGAGCCGTGACGGTGCCGGTCTCGGTCGGACCGTGACGGTCAGGTTCGCCGACGCCGAGCCGAACGGCCTCGCCGACCTCCTCGGCCGGCTGATCGAGACGAACCTCGAGCGCCAGCCGGATCGCCGGACCCTCCTTCGCCCGTCGGTGGTCGAGCTCGTCGCCTCCGACGCCGACACCGCCGCGACCGTCGTCCTGTCCGTTGGCGGGGTCGAGATCTCGAACGCGCCGGGGGAACGGACGCCGGACCTCCGGGTCGTGGCCGGCGCGGACGACCTGCTCGAGCTCTCCACGACCCCGCTGCGATTCGGGTTCCCGGACATCCTGGATGCCCGTGGGCGATCGATCCTGCGGCGGATCGCGCGCCGCGACGTGCGAGTATCGGGCATGGTCCGCCACCCGATCCGACTCTCGAGGTTCACCCGGTTGCTGTCGGTGGTCTCGTGAGCGCGGCGATCGACCCGGTCCCGCTGCCGGCACCGCCGCTCCGGCACCGCCGATGGATCCCGGTGGTCGCGCTGGCCGCCGTGATCGCCGCCGTGACGTCGGGCGGCTATCTCACCTCGGACGCGCTCGGCCGAGATCCAGGGCGGGGCCGTCGCCGTGAACGCGTCGGTCCGGGTCACGCCGTTCCCCGGGTGGGAGCTCGCGGGTCGCTCGAGCGAGCCAGACCGGATCCGGCTGACGAGCGGCAGCACCAGCCTCGACGTCGCCGCCCTGCCCTTCGACGGGACCGACATCGACCTGCTCCGGCAGTACATCGACAACATCCTTGAACCCGACGCCGAGCAGTTCCGCGTCTCCGAGGAGGTTGAACCCGTCCGCCTCGCCTCCGGACTCACCGGATCGCGGATCGCGTACGTCGGGCTGTTCGGCGACGTGCAGGCGCCGATCGAGGGCGAGGTGACCGCGGTCGTGTCGCCCTCGGGCCAGGGCGTGATCTTCGACGGGTGGGCGCCCGCCGGGCAGCTCCAGTTCGAGATCGACGAGATCGACGCGATGATCGAACGCGCGGAGATCGCCTGATGAGCGAACGACGCGAGGGTCGGCTCGCGACCGAACCGCAGTTCGTCCGGATGCCGCGCACCTGGGGTCGCCAGACGTCGCTGTTCCAGTGGCGGCAGCCCGCGTTCTGGCTGTACGCGGTGATCGTGGTCGTCACCGCGCTGTACACGATCTCGCAGCAGCAGCTGTTCCAGAGACTGTCGCCGTCGGGGTGGGCGCTGTCGTGGGGGCTCCTGCTGCTCTACGGGCTGCCGCTGTTCCTCGCGATCTACCTGCTCGACCTCTACGAGCGCGAGCCGATGTCGCTCGTGCTCGGCGCGCTGGTCTGGGGTGCGGTGGCGGCCACGGTGCTCTCGGGCATCGCGAACGAGGGGTGGGGGCTGGTCGTCGCGCGCCTCGGGGGACCGGTGTTCGCGGCCGAGTGGACGGCCGCCCTGACGGCGCCGTTCGTCGAGGAGACGCTGAAGGTCGCCGGCGTGATCCTGATCTACCTGATCGCTCGCGACGAGATGGACGACATGATGGACGGGTTCATCTACGGCGCGATGGTCGGGCTCGGGTTCACGCTGATCGAGGACGTCTTCTACTTCATCGCGATCTTCGGCGGGTCGCCCGGCGGGGTGCTCGCCGGCTTCTACGTGCGCGTGGTCTCGAGCGGCTTCTACGGGCACGTGCTGTACACGGGGCTGGCGGGCATGGGGGTCGCGTACTTCGTCTCCCGGCGCGGCGAGGTGGCGTTCGGGCGGCGGCTCGCGGTCGCGCTCGGGCTGTTCGGCGCGGCCGTCGGGGCACATTTCCTGTGGAACTCGCCGTTCCTGAACTTCTTCCCCTCCAGCGTGAACACGCTCGGTGACTGGGTCCAGATCCCGTTCGCGGCGGCCGTCAAGGGCGCGCCGCTACTGCTGTTCGTGGTCGTGATGGTCCGCCTCGCCCGCCGGCGCGAGCGCATGTGGCTCGAGACCGCCCTGCGCTCGGAGGTCGACACCCCCTGGCTCTCCGAGGTCGAGCTCCGGGTGCTGCTCGACCCGAGCGTCCGGCGCCGATCGCGGCGCGAGATGCGGGCCCGCGCCGGCGAGGCCGCCGAACGCCTGCTGAAACGCCTGCAGAAGGAGCAAGTCAACCTGGCGATGGTCCGCACGCGGGCCGCGTCCGACGACGATCCCGAGCTGGTGCGCCAGCGCGCGCTCTGCGCCTCGCTCCGCGACGCGCTGCTGTCGATGCCAGGCGCGGCGCTCGCGGGGACCCGTCGCGAGGGCTGATCGCGCCACGCCGGATGGAAGAAGACGCGGCGCTCGCGGGGACCCGTCGCGAGGGCTGACCGCGCCCCCGCGTTTGCGCCGCACGAGGCCCCGGACGTAGCGTTCGCGCGTGGCCGTCACCCGGTACTGCCCGCGCTGCGGGCTCGAACGGCGCGAGGGCGAACGGTTCTGCCGGAACTGCGGCCAGGCGCTCGGCACCGGCGAGACCGTGCTGCACGAGTCGCCGGCGGCGACCACCGCGCCCCTCGACGCGCCACCCGCGTCGCCCGGTGGCCTCCCACCACCACCCGTGGCTCCCGAACCCGCGGCCCCCGGCTCGGCCACCGTTCGTGGGCTCGCGCCGTTCAGGCCGCTCGCGCTGACGGGGGGTCTCGTGTTGGTGGTGTCGGCGTTCTTGCCGTGGATCTCCGGCGGCCCGGGCGTCTCGGCGGTCGACATCCCGCTCGAGGCGGTCTGGAACCTCGAGGCCGGCGACAGCGGGGTGAAGCTCGGCTACGTGCTGTTCGCGCTCGGCGGCGTCGGCGCGGCGCTCGCGTTCGTGCCGCGCTCCGCCCGGTTCCGACGGGTCATCGGCAGCATCGGGCTCGCGCTGATCCTCGGGTTCTCGCTCAACCTGTACCGCTCGATCGATCAGGCCGGGGGTTCGCTGAGCGACGTGATCGGCGCGGTCGGGCTCGGCATCTACGTCGCGCTCGCGGGCGCCGTCTGCCTCCAGATCTCGAGGTAACCGTTGCGGCCGAGAGCCGCGGGTAGGCTTCGGCCGTGAGCCTGACCGACGACGTCCTCGCGGGCGACCCCCGAGCGGTCGCCCGAGCGATCTCCATGGTCGAGGACGGGGCGGAGGGTCTCGAGGCGCTCTCGGCCGAACTGTTCCCGCGGACCGGACGTGCGACCACGGTCGGGCTCACGGGCTCGCCGGGGGTCGGGAAGTCGACGATCGTGGGCGAGCTCGTCCGCGCCGCGAGGGCGCAGGGTCGTTCGGTCGCCGTGCTGGCGATCGACCCGACCTCGCCGCTGTCGGGCGGCGCGCTGCTCGGCGACCGCCTGCGGATGCAGACCCACGCGACGGATCCGGGCGTGTTCATCCGCTCGATGGCGACACGCGGGCACCTCGGCGGGATGGCGCTCGCCGCGCCCGAGGCGATCCGGGTGTTGGACGCGGCGGGTCACGACCTGGTGATCGTCGAGACCGTGGGGGTCGGGCAGGCCGAGGTCGACGTCGCGGCGGCGACCGACACGACGGTGGTCGTCGTCTCGCCGGGCTGGGGCGACGCGGTCCAGGTCGCGAAGGCCGGGATCCTCGAGATCGCCGACGTCTTCGTGGTGAACAAGGCCGATCGGGAGGGCTCCGAGGTGGCGGCACGCGACCTCGAACAGATGCTGCGGATGGGTCCCGAGCTCCCGTGGACGCCGCCCGTGGTGCCGACCACCGCGACCGAGGGCGCCGGCATCGAAGCCTTGTGGTCCGCGCTCGAGTCCCACCGGGCGCACCTGGAGGCCTCCGGCGAGCTCGAACGCGGACGCCGCGACCGGCTGCTGCGCGAGGTCGAGAGCCTGTCGCTCGAGAAGCTCCGCGGCCGCGCGCGCGACCTCCTCGCCGACGACGGATCGCTCGCCGCCGACCTGACCGAGCGGCGGACCGATCCCTACCGGACCGCCGCTATCCTGGAGGAACGGATCACCGGAGGTCCGTGACCCTGCGGCCCGGGCGCCCGGCATCCACCGGCACCCGGAACCCCGAGGAGGCCGATGGTCGAGCAGCGCGAACGCAGACCCGCCGCGGACGCCCAGCCGTCCGAGGCGCTGACGCTCTCGGGCGAGCCGCTCGAGCCTCTCTACGGCCCCGAGGACCTGGTGGGGTTCGACCCCGAGGCGAAGCTCGGACGGCCGGGCGCGTACCCGTTCACCCGCGGCGTCTACCCCACGATGTACCGCGGCCGGCTGTGGACGATGCGGCAGTTCGCGGGGTTCGGTTCGGCCGGCCGAGACCAACGCGCGCTACCGCTTCCTGCTCGAACGCGGGCAGGGCGGCCTGTCGGTCGCGTTCGACATGCCGACGCTGATGGGCCGCGACTCGGACGACCCGCTGGCCGAGGGTGAGGTGGGCCGGTGCGGCGTGGCGACCGACACGCTCGAGGACTTCGACGCGCTGTTCGACGGGATCCCGCTCGGCGACATCTCGACGTCGATGACGATCAGCGGCCCGGCGGTGGTCGTGTTCGCCTACTTCCTCGCCGCGGCCGAGCGCCAGGGCGTCCCGTGGGACCGCTTGGACGGGACCCTGCAGACCGACATCCTCAAGGAGTACATCGCCCAGAAGGAGTGGAACTTCCCGCCACGGCCGCACCTCCGGCTGATCGGCGACCTGATGGCGTTCTGCCTCGAACGGGTCCCGCGCTGGCACCCGATCAGCGTCTCCGGGTACCACATCCGCGAGGCCGGGGCGAACGCGTGGCAGGAGCTCGCGTACACGCTGGCCGACGGGTTCGCGTACGTCGAGCTCGGGCAGGACCGCGGGCTCGACGTCGATCGGTTCGCGCCGGGCCTGTCCTTCTTCTTCAACGCGCACGTCGACTTCTTCGAGGAGATCGCGAAGTACCGCGCCGCGCGCCGGATCTGGGCGAGGTGGCTCAAGGAGCGCTACGGCGCGAAGGACGAGTCCTCGATGCGGCTGCGGTTCCACACGCAGACGGCGGGGGTCTCGCTCACCGCTCAGCAGCCGATGAACAACGTCGTGCGGACGGCGATCGAGGCCATGGCCGCCGTCCTGGGCGGCACCCAGTCGCTGCACACGAACGCGCTCGACGAGGTCCTGGCGCTGCCGACCGAGGAGGCGGCGAAGCTCGCGCTCCGGACCCAACAGATCATCGCGCACGAGACGGGCGTCCCCGACGTGATCGACCCCCTGGGCGGCTCGTACTTCCTCGAGACGCTGACGGACCGGATGGAGGAGCTGGCCGAGGCCGAGTTCGCGCGCATCCTCGCGATGGGCGAGGGCTCGATGCTCGAGGGGGTCCTCACGGGTATCGAGCGTGGCGTCTTCCAGCAGGCGATCGCGGAGTCCGCGTTCCGCGAGCAGGAGCGGTTCGAGCGCGGCGACCTGGTCAAGGTCGGCGTGACCGACTTCGTCGAGGCGGGGGAGCAGCCGATCGAGATCCTCGAGATCTCCGGCGGCGTGGAGACCGACCAGGTCGAGCGGCTGCGCGAGGTCCGCGAGCGCCGAGATGCGGCGGCCGACCCGGGCGGCGCTGGACCGCCTCACGGAGCTCGCGGCGCACCGACGCCAACCTCGTCGAGCCCCTCGTGGACTGCGCCCGGGCCCTGTGCACCGAGGGCGAGATCGTCGAGGCGCTGCGCACGGTGTTCGGCTCATACACGGAGACGCCCCGGTTCTGAGCTCCGCGCCAGGGGCAAGGCTAGTTGCAAGTGCACGCAGTTGCCAGAGGGTGCGGCAGCGTGCTTTCATGAAGTCTTCGGTTTCGGGGAAGGACCAGGAGGATCATGCTCGCTGCTTCGGAGGCCCTCGGTGTCGGCGTCGTCGTGTCGGCCTTCCTGTTCGGGTTCCGGCACGGCATCGACTGGGACCACATCGCGGCCATCACGGACATCACGAGCTCGCAGGAGGAGCGGGGCCGGGCCATCGAATACGGCACGATCTACGCGCTCGGTCACGCGCTCGTCGTGTTCGCGATCGGGGTCCTGGCGATCGTCCTGGGGGCCAAGCTCCCCGACGGCGTCGACGCTGTCATGGAGCGGGTCGTCGGCATCACGCTGATCGCGCTCGGCGTCTACGTCTTCACGGCGCTCGTGCGGCACGGGCGCGAGTTCCGGATGCGGAGCCGCTGGATGCTGATCTTCAGCGGCGTTCAGGGCGCGGTCCGCAAGGTCCGCGGAGGGCGCCGGCGCGAGGCCCACGAACTCGAGCCCGTGCACCGGCACACCGAGCAGGATGCGTCGATATCGGTCGCGGTCGCCGAGGACATCCCCGTGTCCGAATGGCACCACGGCCACCACGGGCGTCCGGGCCACCATCACCACAAGCACCCGGAGCCGGGCGACGACGCCTTCATGAACTACGGGCGCGGGACGGCGTTCGGCGTGGGGATGCTCCACGGCGTCGGCGCCGAGACCCCGACCCAGGTCGTCATCTTCCTCACGGCGGCGGGCGCGGGCGGAGCGCTCGCCGGGATCGCGATCCTGGTCGTGTTCCTCGTCGGGCTGCTGGTGTCGAACACCCTGATCACGTTCGGCTCGGCGTTCGGCTTCGTGACGGCGTCGAAGAACTGGACCCTGTACGTCACGGTGGCGGTCCTGACGGCATCCGCGAGCCTCATCATCGGGACCCTGTTCCTGCTCGGGAAGGGCGCCGTGCTGCCCGCGTTGTTCGGCGGGTAGGGCCTCAGCCGGCGGCGCCGCGCGCGCTCTTGCAGTCGGCGCACAGTCCGCCGATCGCGAAGTGCGTCAGATCGGGCTCGAACCCGTGGTGCTGCTCGATCAGGCGGATCAAGCGCGTCGGCCTCGCTCGATCGACAGGTCGTCCTCGTCCCCGCAGTTCGAGCAGGTGAGGTGGACGTGGCCGGCCTCTTCGGTCCGGTGGTACTCGGCCCCGCTCTCCAGGTGCGCGTGGGCGAGCACCCCCATCTCCTCGAGCAGGGCCAGCGTCCGGTAGATCGTCGAGGCGTTCACGCCCGGCATGTCCCCCTGGACCTTGCGGGCCAGGGCCGTCGGGGAGATGTGGCCCTGCGTGCGCATGATCTCGGCCACGATCGCCCGCCGCTGCGGGGTCATCCGCAGCCCGCGCTCGCGCAGGGCCGAGATCACGTCGACGTTCGAGGGCTGGGCGGCCGCCTGGCTCATGTGGCCGAGTGTAGCAGTGAGTTGCAGGTGCAACGGATGCCCTCGGCGCGGTCTCGCGGGCGACGGTCTGCGAGGATAGGCCGTCCATGGGGGAGTTCGTCCGCATCGACACCGAGGGCGGGGTCGCGACGATCCGCATCGACCGGCCGCCCGCGAACGCGCTCGCCCGCGCCGTCTCGGTCGAGCTCTCCGATGCCGCGGGGACCGTGACCCGCGACGAGGCCGTTCGTGCGGTCGTGGTCTGGGGAGGCGAGAGGATCTTCGCGGCCGGCGCCGACATCAAGGCGATGGTCGGACTACGGGCCGGACGAGATCGCGACCGACGTCGGCGCTCTCGAGCAGGCCTGCCGCGACCTGGAAGCGATCCCGAAGGTCACGATCGCCGCGATCAACGGGTTCGCGCTCGGCGGTGGCCTGGAGGTCGCGCTCGCGTGCGACTTCCGGTTCGCGGCGCAGGACGCGCGGCTCGGTCTGCCCGAGATCAAGCTGGGGATCATCCCGGGCTCGGGAGGGACCCAGCGGCTCCCCCGCCTGGTCGGCCTCGCGATGGCCCGCGACCTGATCTACACGGGCAGGCAGGTGGACGCCGCCGAGGCGCTCGACGATCGGGCTCGTCGACCGTGTGGCGGCGGCGAACGAGGTCTACGGGGTCGCCGTCGATCAGGCCCGAACCTACGCCGAGGGACCCGCGCTCGCCTACGCGGCGGCCAAGCGTGCGCTCGCGGCCGCCGACCGCCCGCTCGAGGAGGGTCTCCAGGTCGAGCGCGAGGCGTTCGTGGCGCTGTTCGCGACCCGGGATCAGGAGGAGGGCATGCGCGCGTTCCTCGAGAAGCGCGAGCCGAGGTTCGAGGGGAGGTAGCGTGCGCGTTCGGCAGGCCACGGTGGAGGACGTCCCGGTCCTGGTCGCCCTGTTCCAGGAGCTCGACCGGATGCAGGCGGACTGGCGGGTGTTCACGCCCCGGCCGGGCTTCTACGACGAGGTCGGTACCAAGTACAACGAGGCCCTGGCCGACCCCGACACGGTCGTCCTGGTGGTCGAGGACGAGGACGGCGAGGTGGTCGGGATGGCGTACGGCGAGGCCCGGACCCCTTCCCGGTTCTCGGACGAGCGAGCCCTCGAGCTCTCCGGCGTGGTCGTGCGAGCCGGCTACCGCGGCCGGGGCGTGGGCCGGGAGCTGGTCCACGAGGCCGCCCGGTTCGCGGCCGACCGGGGGGTGCGCTGGGTCGAGCTCAAGACCTTCGCCCCCAACCGGGGCGCCATGGAGTTCTGGGAGGACCTGGGGTTCACCGCGCGGGTCGTCCAGCTCACGAGCCCCACCAAAGGCCTGCTGGAGCGTCTCGAGCGCCGCTGACAGGCACGGAACTCGCCCAGATCGGGGGTGCTCGGGAACGAACCGGGCCGCCGATTGGTTCGAATGAACGGTCGAAGCCTCGGGAGACCCGAGGCGCGTTCGAACCGAGGCGAGGAGAGGATCGATGTCCGACTCGGCATACCGCGGAGCCCGCATCCGCGAGCTCCCTCGGGCCAACCGTACGTACCCCGGAGGTCGGGTCTGCGCAGCCGAGGGGTGCAGCACGAAGTTGTCCATCTACAACCGATGGGACCTGTGCTGGCAGCACGAGCCCGTCCATACGTACATCTCTCGCGGCAAGCGCAGGAGCCGCAAGGAGATGGAGGCCGCGTAAGCCCCCCGTACGCGCCTTCCCTACGGAAGCCCTCCCGCCGATGCGGGGGGGCTTCCGGCCTAGGGACAACGTCTCATCAAGGGCCTCGGAGACGGTCCCGACAATCCCTTCAGAACCCCCTCCCGACAGGAAGCAGCGGACCTGCATGCCACCCGACGTGGGTACCCCCGAGATGCACGAGGCGCGATGCCCCTACTGCGAGCGCGAGGTGCTCGTCTACGAGACCCCGCCGCGGTGCCCCCTGTGCGCCTGTCCCCTCGACGAGGACCGGATGCGCCCCTACGTCTGGCCCGACGAGGAACCCTCGCCCTCGGGCTGACCCGAGGCGAGGACCCGGTCGGCGATCGCCTGCGCCTCCTCGAGCCGCTCACGATCGACGAACAGGCGGACGCTCCGCTCCCAGATCTGGCTGAAGAACCCGGGGTTCTTGTACCACCACACGATGCCGGCCTTCTCGAGCTCGCCCGCGATCGCCTCGGCGTGGTCGTGGGTGAAGGCGCCGAGGTGGACGGTGTGGACGTCGTCGATCACGGCACCAGCACCGCGGTTCGCCACCCGCGGACCGAGCTGACGAGCGCGAGCTCCTCGGCGCCGCGGAGCTCGTCCGGCGTGACGGGTCGCTCGGTGAGCCGGCCCTCGCGGAGCAGCACGGTCCGGTAGGTGCCGGGGAGCAGGCCGGCGTCGGTCGGCGGCGTCACCCACGCGCCCTCCAGGCGGACGGCGAGGTTCGCGATCGTCGACTCGGTCACCTCGCCCCGGACGTTGACGAGCAGGACGTCGTCGACGTCGGGCCGCCGCTCGCGGCGCCGCTCGTAGGGCGCGCGGCGGGTCGTCTTGTGGAAGAGCCACACGTCCGACGGGTCGACGGGCTCGTCGTCGAGCGCGACGCGGACCGATCCATCCGCCGGCGACAGGTCCCGAGCCTCGGTCGACAGCCCCCCGTCGCGCGCGAGCGTCAGCCGCACGACGCTCGGGGTCGCGACCTCGTCGACCGAGCGCTTGAGCGCCGCGGCGGCGGCCTCGGGCTCGAACCGGAAGCCGAAGTACCGCGCGGACGCGGCGAGCCGCTCGAGGTGCTCGTCCAGGTGCCGGAACCCCTCGGCCGGTAGGTGCGCCAGGCTCTCGAACAGCTCGAACGCCGGTCGCACCTCGGTCAGTACCCGCGCCTTCGCCAGGATCTCCTCGTACTCGCCCGACGCCGACGAGTCGTGGGTGATGCCGCCGCCGACGCCGTACTCGGCCGTGCGGGTCTGGCCGTCCAGGACCACCGTTCGGATCGCGACGTTGAAGTTCGCGCGCGGCTCGCCGGCGCTCGGCGGCGCGAGGTAGCCGATCGCGCCGCAGTACGGCCCGCGCGCCGAGTCCTCGAGGTCGGCGATGATCCTGGTCGTGCGCACCTTCGGCGCGCCGGTGACCGATCCGCTCGGGAACAGGGCGCGGAACGTGTCGAGCAGCGTGATCTCGGGGCGCAGGTCGCCCTCGATCGTCGAGGTGAGCTGCCACACGGTCTCGTAGCGCTCGGGCTCGAGCATCCGTTCCACCTCGACCGAACCCGTCCGGCAGATCCGGCCCAGGTCGTTGCGGAGCAGGTCCACGATCATCGCGTTCTCGGCGCGGTCCTTCGACGAGGCGACGAGGCGGGCCGCGATCTCCTCGTCCTCGGCAAGCCAGCGTCCGCGCGGTGCGGTGCCCTTCATCGGTCGCGTCGTGATCCGCCGGTCGTCGACCCGGAAGAACAGCTCCGGCGACGCCGAGAGCACGCGGTAGCGCCCGAGGTCCAGGAACGCCGCGAACCCGCCGCGCTGCGCGAGGCATAGGTCACGGTAGAACCCGCGCTCGTCGCCGTGGATCATCGCCCGGAGCCGGATCGTGTGGTTCACCTGGTAGGTGTGCCCGGCGGCGATCAGCTCCCGGATCCGTTCGACGGTCGCGTCGTAGGTCGCGCGATCGACGCTCGGGCGCCACGGCGAACCCGCCGATCCGGAGGGGTCGAGCTGTCCCGGGTTCGAGCGGCGGGAGGTCCTCCTTGCGTTCGAACAGCGCGAACCACGCGAGCGGGAGCTCCGCGAACGGATCGTCCGGGGCTCGGACGTGCACCGAGAGCTCGGGGTCGAGGCCGGGCGCCGCCTCGTACGCGACGAACCCCGCCGCCCACAGCCCCCTGGCCGCCGCGGACTCGGCGGCGTCGATCGCGCCGGCGACCTCGCTGGGGCGCCGGGCCTCGATCACCCCGACGGGCTCGACGAGCCGGAACGCCCGCTCGGCGCCGGCCACCAGGTCGTCGAAGCGCGCCTCGATCACGTCAGGGCTCCCTCAGCTCCTGCGAGCTCGGATCTCCTCGATCACCTTCGGGACGACCGCGAGCGCGTCGCCGACGATGCCGAGATCGGCGAGGCGGAAGATCGGCGCATCCCCGTCCTTGTTGATCGCGATGATCCGCTTGGCGCCCTTCATCCCGACGACGTGCTGCGTCGCGCCGCTGATCCCGACGGCGATGTAGACCTCGGGCTTGACGGTCTTGCCGGTCTGCCCCACCTGGTACGAGTAGGGCACCCACCCCGCGTCGACCACGGCCCGGCTCGCCCCGACCGCCGCGTCGCCGATCGCGGTGGCGAGGTCGTCGAGCAGCTTGAAGTTCGATGGGTCCTGGAGCCCGCGACCGCCGGCGATCACGACCTTCGCGTCCTCGAGCCGCGGCCCGGCGGCGGTCTCCTCGTGGCGTTCGACGCGGCGGACCGTCGTCAGCTCGTCGGGGATCGGCGTGTCGACCGGCACGACCTCGGCGGTGCCCCCGCTCGGCTCGGGTGCGAACGACTTCGGGCGCACGAGCACGAGGCGCGGCGCGGCGCCTTCGAGCGCGACGTCCACGACCCGGCTCCCGCCGAAGATCTGCGTCTGCGCCGTGTCGGTGCTCGTCACCTCGGTCGCGTTGCTCATCAACGTCGTCCCGAGCTTGGCCTGCAGCCGCCCGGCGACGTCGCGCGCGTCGTAGCTCGACGAGAACAGGACGAGGTCGGGCCGGTGTTCCTGGATCAGCGCGTGGAGCGTGTGCGCCGCGGGCCGGCCGAGCGTGTCCGCGTACACGGGGTCGTCACTCGCGAACACCCGGGCGGCGCCGTGCTCGCCGAGCGCCGGCGCGGCGGCCGTGGCCCCCGGGCCGAGCGCGACCGCGGCCACCTCGTCGCCGATCGACCGGGCCTTGGTCAGCAGCTCGAGTACCGACGAGCTCGGGCCATCGGGCGTGACCTCCGCGTAGACCCAGACCTTCGTCACCTCAGATCGCCTTCGCCTCGGCCAGCAGCTCGGCGATCTTGGCTGCGGCGTCGTCACCGGCCTGGATGACGACGCCGGCCGACTTCTCGGGCGCCTCCGAGACCGAGGTGACGCGTTGCGCGGGGGCCACGCCGGCTTCGGTCAGACCGAGGTCGGCGAGCGACAGCTGTTCGAGCGGCTTGGACTTCGCGGCCATGATGCCTTTCAGGGTGGGATAGCGAGGTTCGGCGCCGCTCCCCGTCACGGTCACGAGCGCGGGCAACGGGCTCGTGACGACGTCGTAGCCGGCCTCGGTCTGCCGTTCCACGCGGAGCGCGCCGTCGGCGACCTCGACCTTCCGAGCGAAGGTCGCGCTCGGCACGCCGAGGAGCTCGGCCACGGTCATCGGGAGCGTCCCGGTGGAGCCGTCGGTCGACTCGACGCCGGCGAGGACCAGGTCGAAGGGCGTCCTTCCGACGGCGGCGGCGAGGACCCTCGCGGTCGCGAGCGCGTCGGCGCCCCGGAGCGCGGGGTCGGTCACGAGCACCCCACCGCTCGCGCCCATCGAGAACCCCCTGCGGAGCGCGGACGTCGCGACCTCGGGCCCCATCGAGACGAGCGTCACCTCGCCACCGTGCGCCTCGACGAGCTGGAGGGCGGCCTCGACCGCGAACTCGTCACCGGGGTCCAGGGCGCCGTCGACCCCTTCGCGAACGAGGAGGTGGTCCTCCCCGAGCGTGGGCGTCCCCTGCGGTTCGGGGACGTACTTGACGAGGACGACGATGTTCACGGGATCCTCTGCTCCTCGGTCACTCGTTGGGGCACTCGTTGAGGTCACTCGTTGGGGCCGCTCGCTGGGCCCGAGGATACCCGCGGCGACGATGGTGCATGCACCTCGTAGCATCTCGGCATGTCCTCGAAGGGATCCGTGCTCGTCGCGATGTCCGGCGGCGTCGACTCGTCGGTCGCCGCGTGCCTGCTGCTCGAGCAGGGCTACGAGGTCGTGGGCTCGCACATGCGGCTCGTCCACCTCGATGGGGTGGAGCACGGTTGCTGCGGCCCCGCCGCGCGGAGCGATGCCGCGGAGGTCGCCCGGATCGCGGGGTTCCCGTTCGAGATCTGCGACCTATCCGACGAGTTCGAGCGGACCGTGATCGGCGACTTCGTGGCCGAGCACGAAGCCGGCCGCACGCCGAACCCGTGCGCGCGCTGCAACGGCGAGATCAAGTTCGGCGCGTTCCTGCGGCGGGCGGACGAGCTCGGGATCGACGCCGTGGCGACCGGGCACTACGTGCGGACCGATCGGCGCGACGGCCGTCTCCGGCTGCTCCGCGGCGCCGACCGCGCCAAGGACCAGTCCTACATGCTGCACATGCTCGGCCAGCGCGAGCTGTCGAGGTCGCTCTTCCCGGTCGGCGGGATGCCGAAGTCCGACACGCGCGCGGCTGCCGAGCGCTTCGGTCTCCCGGTCGCGAGCAAGCCCGACTCGCAGGAGCTGTGCTTCGCGCCGAGCGGCGAGGCGGGCACGTACCTGGCCTCGGTCGCGCCGCACCTGATGCGCGAGGGCGAGGTCGTCGACACGGACGGACGCGTGCTGGCGCAGCACGGAGGTTCGGCGGCGTTCACCGTCGGGCAGCGGCGTGGTCTCGGGGTCTCGGGCCCCGAGCCCTCCTACGTGCTCGAGATCGACCCGGCGGCCAACCGGGTGATCGTCGGGCCTGGGGAGCTGCTGGCGCGGTCGGGCGCGATCGCCGATCGCGTCTCTGGGTTGCCGGGGAGCCGCCGTCCGCGGGACCCTTCGAGGCCGAGGTTCGGATCCGGTACCGGGGCGACGACGTGGCGGCCGTCGTCGAGCCGCTCGGGGATGCGGTCCGGATCGAGTTCCGGACGCCGCAGCGAGGCGTCGCGCCCGGGCAGAGCGCGGTCGTGTATCGGGGCGACGAGCTGCTCGGCGGCGCTCGCATCGTCGACGTGCTCCGCTGAGCCGAACCGAGCGCGTCCGGTCACCGGATGAGCTCGGGGCGGTCGGCGGGCCCGGATATCATCGCCCGGTGGAGGATCGCAGGCCGTGAGGCTGCTCAAGCGCAAGTCGCGCACGTTCGAGATCCAGGTGCAGGAGATGACCCTGCACATCCAGGCGGCGACCGACGTGGACGAGGAGTCGCGGGCCGCGGCCCTGTCGTTCTGGGAGATCCTCCACACCTACTCGATCCGCAACCCGGAGTTCCGCTCGTCCAAGCGCCCCGTCAAGGTGCCGGGCGACGCCCCCGAGATCGTGCGCGAGATCGCCTCGACGGCCGCGCGGGCGGGGGTGGGCCCGATGTTCTCGCTCCAGGGCGCGGTCACCGACCACGTCGGCCGGTTCCTGGCCCGGGAGGTGAGCGAGGTGACCGTCAACTGCGGCGGCGACTACTCGATCCGTTCGCGGCGGCGGCAGAAGCTCACGGTGGTTCGGCGGCCGGGCTCGTCGGTGGCCGTCGTGGTCCCCGCCCATCGGGAGGGCGTCGGGATCTCGATGACCCTGGGGGACGGGGCCAGGCGTTCGGAGGTGGACGGGCTGGCGGTGCTGGCCGAGTCCTGCATGCTCGCCGGCGCCGCGGCCGCGGGCGTGCAGGCGATCCTGCCCAAGGAGAACGGCCTGCAGGGGGCGATGGCGTATCTCAAGCAGGTGCCCGGCGTGATCGGCGGCGTGGTGTTCCTCGGCGAGCGGATCGGCATGGCCGGAGGTCTGGAGCTCGCGGCATGACGACCGTGAGCGAAGAGCGGGACTTCGCGAAGGCGAAGCTCCGCGTCGAAGAGCTGCGCGAGCAGGCCAACTTCCACTCGTACCGGTACCACGTCCTGGACGACCCCGAGGTCTCCGACGCCGAGTACGACGACATGCTGAAGGAGCTCCGGGCGCTCGAGGAGCGGTTCCCCGAGCTCGTCACGCCGGACTCGCCCACGCAGCGTGTCGGTGGGACGCCGACGGACCTGTTCGCACCCGTGGAGCACCGCACGCCGATGCTCTCGCTCGACAACGCGTTCAGCCGCGAGGAGATCGAGGCGTGGGTCGGCCCGGGTCGAGCGGGGCATCGGGTCGGGCGCGAGCTGCTCCTGCGAGCTCAAGATCGACGGGATCGCCGTCGCGCTCACCTACGAGGACGGCGTCCTCACGAAGGGCGCGACGCGCGGGGACGGCCGGATCGGCGAGGACATCACCGCCAACGTCCGGACCGTGCGCAGCGTCCCCCAGCGGCTGCAGCTGAAGGACCCGCCCGCCTACCTCGAGGTCCGCGGCGAGATCTACCTGCCGGTGAAGGCGTTCGAACGCCTGAACGAGGAGCTTGTCGCCGCCGAGAAGCGGCCGTTCGCGAACCCGCGCAACGCCGCGGCGGGCTCGCTCCGCCAGAAGGACCCGAAGATCACGCGCCTCCCGCCCGCTCGCGCTGTTCGTGCACTCGTTCGGGTACGCGGAGGGGATCCGGTTCGAGTCGCACTCGGGCTTCCTGGACTGGTGCCGCGACGCCCGGCTGCCCGTGGCCCCCACCTCCGAGGTCAAGGGGGACGTCGACGGGGTGATGGCGTACCTCGAGCACTGGGAGGCCTACCGTCACAGCGTCGACTGGGAGGTCGACGGCGCGGTGATCAAGGTCGACCAGGTCGCGCTGCAGCAGGAGCTCGGCGCGACGAGCCACGCGCCCCGCTGGGCGATCGCCTACAAGTTCCCACCCGAGGAGCGCACCGCGCTGCTGCGGAAGATCGACGTCCACACCGGGCGGACCGGGAAGGTGACGCCGTTCGCGGTGCTGGAGCCGGTGGTCGTGGGCGGCGTGACGATCACGTACGCCACGCTGCACAACGAGGACGAGGTCGCGCGCAAGGACGTGCGCGAGGGCGACCTGGTGATCGTTCGGCGGGCGGGCGACGTGATCCCCGAGATCGTCGGGCCCGTGCTCGCCAAGCGCAAGAAGGGCGCTCGGAGGTGGAAGTTCCCCACGAGGTGTCCTTCGTGCGGGACCGAGCTCGTCCGGCCGCCGGGCGAGGCCGACCACCGGTGCCCGAACCCCAACTGCCCGAGCCGCAACGTCGAGTGGCTGTACTCGTTCGGCTCGCGCGGCGGGCTCGACATCGAGGGGCTCGGCTACATGACGGGGATGGCGCTGCTCGACCGCGGGATCGTGAAGGACCCGGCCGACATCTTCACCCTCACGGCCGAGGACGTCGGCCAGCTCGAGGGGTTCGCGGACAAGTCGATCACGAACCTGCTGGCGTCGATCGAGCGCGCGAAGGACCGGCCGCTGTGGCGGCTGCTCACGGCGCTCAACATCCGCCACGTCGGCACCCACGTCGCGCAGGTGCTCGCGAACGCGTTCGTCTCGATCGACGCGCTGCTGGACGCATCCGTGGAGGACATCGACGACGTCGAGGAGATCGGGCCCGAGATCGCGAGGAGCGTGCACGACTGGTTCGCCGACCGCGGCAACCGCCGGCTGATCGAGAAGCTGCGCGCCGCCGGCGTTCGGATGCAGGACCAGGTCAAGAAGCCCAAGGGCAAGCAGCCCCTCGCCGGCATGAGCATCGTCCTCACCGGTGGACTGGAGAGCCTGTCCCGCGAGGAGGCGACCGAGGCAGCGCAGGTCGCCGGCGCTCGGGTCGCCTCGAGCGTCTCGAAGAAGACCGATTTCGTCGTGGTCGGGACCGACCCCGGCTCCAAGGCCGCGAAGGCCGAGCAGCTCGGCGTCGAGATCGTCGACGAGAAGGAGTTCCGCAAGCGCCTGGGCCGCAAGTAACGCCCGGCCCGCCTATGGCACGATGCGCGCATCCGAGCGAAGGGAGGCGCCGTGGCGGCCGTCGTGATCGACGGGAACGCGATCGCCGAGCAGCTCCGGCAGAGCATCGCCGACGAGCTCCAGGTGCTGCGCCTGTCCGAGGTCCGGCCGGGCCTGGCCACGGTGCTGATCGGGGAGTCGTTCGACGCCCAGGCGTACGAGAAGCACGTCAAGCGGCTGGCCGAGAGCCTCGACTACCGGTACGTGTGCGAACGGCTGCCCGAGGACATCGAGCTCGCCGACGTGATCGCGACCCTCGGCAAGCTGAACGCCGACCCGCGGATCACCGGCATCCTGGTGCTCCACCCGCTGCCGCCGCACATCCCCGAGGCCGAGATGAACAGCGCGGTCGACCCGCGCAAGGACATCGAGGCGGTGCATCCGATGAACACCGGGCTGCTCGCGCAGGGCCGGCCGCGGTTCCTGCCCGTCGACGCCGGCCTCGTGCTTCTACCTGCTCGATCACTACGCGGACGCGCACGGGGGCGGGCACGAGAGCTTCTTCTCCGGCCGGACGCTCGTGGTGGTCGGGCGTTCGAACAGCGTGGGCAAGCCGGCGCAGATGCTCGGGCTCCAGCGCAACGCGACCGTGATCGCCTGCCACAGCCGGACCAAGCCGCTCGAGGCGTTCACGAGCCAGGCGGACATCCTGATCGTGGCGGCCGGCGTCCGCGGGATCGTCGACGGCTCGATGGTGAAGGAGGGCGTGGTGGCGGTCGACGTCGGGATCCACGCGGTCAAGGACGAGGAGACCGGCAAGACGCGGATGGTGGGCGACCTGGACTTCGAGTCGGTCGCCGCCAAGGCCGAGGCGATCACGCCGGTACCGGGCGGCGTGGGGCCGATCACCGACGTGTGGCTCGTGGGCAACGCGCTGATGGCCGCGGCGATCGCCCATCAGGTGGAGCCGCGGTTCGGCCTGTTCCGCTGAGGGTCGGTCGGGTCGCCCGAGCGGGTTCGAGCCGTGCTCTCGAGCCCTGCGACAGAACCCTGACGCCCGCGCTCACGCCGAGCCCGGCCCCGGCCCGATACCGATCTCGAGATCACCCGACCGCCGAGCCGCCGCTAGACTGCGCGCATGCCGGTCGAGATCGACATCGAGCACGTCGCGCGGCTCGCGCGCCTCGAGCTCACGGACGAGGAGAAGGCTCGCCTGCGCGACCAGCTCGGCGTGATCCTGGAGAACGCCGCGAAGGTGAGCGAGGTCGCGACCGACGACGTGCCGCCCACCGCCTACGCGATCCCGCGCTCGAACGTGCTCCGGCCGGACGAGGTCACGCCGTCGCTCACGGTCGAGGAGGTCCTGTCGAACGCGCCCGGAGGTCGAGGACGACCGCTTCAAGGTCCCGAAGGTCGTGGAGGTCGAGTGACCGAGCTGTGCGACCGTTCGGGGAGCGAGCTCGCGGCCGCGCTCCGCTCGAAGGAGTGTTCGGCCGTCGAGATCCTCGACTCGTGCCGCGCGCGGATCGACGCGGTCGACGAGCGCGTCGGCGCGTTCCTCGCACGAACGGACGACCTCGCGCGCGAGCAGGCGGAGGCGTCCGACGCGCGGATCGCCGCCGGTGACGCGCCGGGCGCGGCGGGGATCCCGCTCGCGCTGAAGGACGTGCTGTCGACGCGCGGCGTGACGACCACCTGCGGCTCGAAGATCCTCGAGACCTACGTCCCGCCCTACGACTGCACGCCGTGGGAGCGAATCAAGGCCGACGGCGGCGTGCTGGTCGGCAAGACGAACTGCGACGAGTTCGCGATGGGCTCGTCGAACGAGAACTCGGCGTTCGGGCCCGTCCACAACCCGTGGGACCTCCGGATGGTCCCCGGCGGCTCGAGCGGTGGCAGCGCCGCCGCCGTCGCGGCCGGCGAGGCCGTGTGGGCGCTCGGCACCGATACCGGCGGCTCGGTGCGGCAGCCCGCGTCGCTCTCGGGCGTGGTGGGGCTCAAGCCGACCTACGGCCTGATCAGCCGGTACGGGCTGATCGCGTTCGCGTCCTCGCTCGACACGGTGGGGACGCTCACCCGGAGCGTCCGTGACGCCGCGGTCCTGCTCTCGGCGATCGCCGGCAAGGACCCGATGGACGCCACCTCCCTCGACGAGCCGCGGCGCGACTACACCGAGGGGCTCGAGGGCGAGATCTCGGGTCTCCGGGTGGGGGTCGTGAAGGAGGCGTTCGGCGAGGGCGTGGAGCCGGGCGTCCGCGACAGCGTCCGGCACG
Organism: uncultured Actinomycetes bacterium; assembly: GCA_963744515.1. Lineage (GTDB taxonomy): Bacteria > Actinomycetota > UBA4738 > UBA4738 > HRBIN12 > DASSJM01. The sequence continues at coordinate 220,031 of CAVUTN010000006.1, forward strand.
CGGTCGACGAGCTCGCGAACCTCGGGGCGCAGGTGGGGGAGGCGTCGCTGCCGCACGCGGACTACGCGCTCTCGGCCTACTACCTGATCGCGCCGTCGGAGGCCTCGTCGAACCTCGCGCGCTACGACGGCGTCCGCTACGGCCTGCGCGTCGACGGATCGGACTCGGTCGAGATGATGACGAAGACGCGGGGCGCGGGGTTCGGCGCCGAGGTGAAGCGTCGGATCATGCTCGGCACGTACGCGCTCTCCGCCGGCTACTACGAGGCGTACTACGGCCAGGCGCAGAAGGTCCGAACGCTGATCATCCGCGACTACGAGGCGGCGTTCGGGTCGTTCGACGTGCTGGTCTCGCCGACCTCGCCCACGACGGCGTTCCCGATCGGCGCGAAGGTCGACGACCCGCTCGCGATGTACCTCAACGACGTCTTCACGATCCCGGCGAACCTCTCCGGGACGCCGGCGATCTCGATCCCGAGCGGCGTGGACGGCGCGGGTCTGCCGGTCGGCCTCCAGCTCACCGCGCCGGTCCTGGCCGAACCCACCCTGCTACGGGTCGCGAACGCCCTCGAGGCTGCGCTCGGGTTCGACGCTCGTCCCGCGCTGATCGCCGCCTGAGGGTTCGCGCGCGGCGCCGCCGGCCGACACGATCAGCGCGACCGCCACGACGATGATGACGCCGGCGAGCAGCGTGCTCGCCGTGAACGTCTCGTCCAGGAGCAGCGAGCCGACGATCACGGCGCCGATCGGCGTCACGTACGCGTAGGTCGCGACGAGCGACGTCCGCGCGTTGCGGAGCAGCCACAGGTAGCAGGTGAAGCCGATCCACGACCCGACGACCACGAGGTACCCGAGCGCGATCCACGACGCCCTCGAGATCGACCCGGCGTGGATGTCTCCGAATTCGCCCGCGAGCCCGCCCACCGCGACGAAGATCCCGGCCGCGACCAGCATCTCCATCCCCGCGGCCACGAGCGGGCGGCTCGGGAGCGACGCGTGGCGCTGGTAGATCGAACCCGCGGCCCAACATGCGGCCGCACCGAGCGCGAGCACCAGCCCGCCCATGTCGATCTCGCCCTCGAGCGCGTTCCCGCCGACCAGCAGCGCCGCGCCGACGAACCCCACCGCGAGCCCGACGACCACCAGACGCGGCTGCCGGTGCCCGAGGACGACCCGGTCGATCGCGGCCATCCACAGCGGGACCGTGGCGATCGCCAGGCCGGCCATCCCCGAAGGGATCGTGCGTTCGGCCCACACGATGCCGCCGTTGCCGCCGAACATCATCAGCGCCGCCACCACGGCCGCGCCGCGCCACTGCACGGCTCGGGGCCGGTCGCCGCGGCGGTCGCCGAACCGGAGCGCGACGGGCAGCAGCAGGCCGCCCGCGATCAAGAACCGGAGGCCACCGCCGAGCAGCGGCGGCATCGTCTCGTTCACGACAGCGATGCCGACGAACGTCGTGCTCCACGCCACGTAGACGAGGGAGAGCGCGGTCCAGATCGCCGCCGGGGAGCCGCTCCCTCGAGCGGTCGGTTGCTCGATCGGAGCGGACATGCCGTTCACGATACGGCCGGCCCGGGGCGGTGTCACTATCGTTCGGACGTTTGGCGGTTACGGCGCGTGATCCACGCCCTCCCCGACCGCGCTCGCGCGAGCGCGACCGGCCGCGACGCACGGCTCCGATAGGCTGGGCGCGTCATGGCGAACGCGTACGAGACCGTGATCGGGCTCGAGTGCCACGTCGAGCTCTCGACCGATACGAAGATGTTCTGCGGGTGCCGCAACGCGTTCGGGTCGCCGCCGAACTCGAACGTGTGCCCGGTGTGCCTCGGCCTGCCGGGCTCGCTCCCGGTGCCGAACGAACGCGCGATCGAGTCGATCGTGCGGATCGGGCTCGCGCTCGGCTCGACGATCGCGCCCGGCTCGCTGTTCCACCGGAAGAACTACTTCTATCCCGACATGCCGAAGGACTACCAGATCAGCCAGTACGACCTGCCCGTGTGCGTCGGCGGGCGGCTCGAGATCGAGGTGGACGGCGCGCGCAGGACGATCGGCATCACGCGCGTCCACATGGAGGAGGACACCGGCAAGACCTCGCACGTGGGCGCCGGGGGACGGATCGGGCAGGCCGACTACGCCCTCGTGGACTACAACCGCGCCGGCGTGCCGCTCGTCGAGTGCGTGTCCGAACCCGACATGCGCTCGGCCGAGGAGGCGCGCGCCTACTTCACCGAGCTGCGCGCGACGCTCGAGGCGCTCGACGTCTCGGACGTCCGGATGGAGGAGGGGTCGCTGCGCTGCGACGCGAACATCTCGACGCGGCGCGCAGGCGAGACCGGGCTCGGCACCAAGGTCGAGATCAAGAACCTCAACTCGGTGCGCTCGCTCGAACGCGCGCTGCGCTTCGAGGAGGAGCGGCAGAAGGAACGCGCTCGAGCACGGTGAGCCGCTCGTCCAGGAGACGCGGCACTTCGACGAGGAGACCGGCGCGACGCACACGCTGCGCTCGAAGGAGGAGGCGTTCGACTACCGGTACTTCCCCGAGCCCGACCTGCCGCCGCTCGAGCCGGACCGCGCGTTGGGTCGAGACGCTTCGGGACACGCTGCCGATGCTGCCCGCGGCGCTGCGGAGCCGGTCTACGTCGCGCGACATGGGTCTGACGCAGGTGCACAAGCGCGCCTGTTGGCGGGTTCACCGGCAACGATGGGGTTCTTCGATCAGGTCGTTTCCGCCGGAGCCGATCCACGCGCTGCCGCCAACTGGATCACGCAGGACCTCGCCGGTCTCCTGAACGCCGCCAAGCTCGGGATCGCCGATTCGAAGGTGACGCCGCGGCACATCGCGGACCTCGTCGCGTTGGTCGGCCGACGACACGATCTCGGCGACCGGCGCGAAGCAGGTGCTCGAGGAGGCGTTCGAGACCGGCGACGCGGCCGAGGCGATCGTCGAGCGCCGGGGCCTGCGCCAGGTCGTGGACTCTGCGGCGCTCGAGGCGTGGGTGGACGAGGCGATCGCGGAGAACCCCGGGCCCGTCGAGCAGTTCCGCGGCGGCAAGGAGGGCGCGCTCAACGCCGTCCTCGGTCAGGTGATGAAGAAGTCCGGTGGCTCGGCCAACCCGAAGGCCGTCCGAGAACTGCTCCTCCAGCGCCTGTCTGGGTCCTGAACCGGCAGCCGGTGAGGGTCGACCGGAGGGCGCCGAAACGCTACCCCTGGTGGCAGCTCATCCTGCTCGGGCTCGTGGCGATGGTCGAGGCGCTGTTCCGGCCGCTCGGGCGCATGTGGCGCTCGGACGACCCGCTCGACACGTACGGGCTCGCGCACTTCGGCAGCGTGGCGGGCGACGCGATGGTGGCGATCGCGCTCGCCGGGTTCGATCTTCTTCGACATCCCGCCGCCCGGATGCCCAGGTCAAGGTGGCGGCGTTCCTCGCGCTCACGATCGCGCCGCTCGCGGTCGCCGAGCCCGTTCCTGGTGCCGCTGCTCGACCGCGCGGGGCCGCGGCGCGCGATCTCGTTCGGCGCCGCGCTCGGGCGGGCCCTGGTCTGCGTCTACGCGGCGCCGCGGTTCGGCACGCTGCTGCTGTTCCCGTGCGCGTTCCTGCTGCTGGTCCTGTCGAAGGTGCACGCGATCACGAAGACCGGCCTCGCCGTCGCGTACGCGGGTCCGAACGAGGGACTCGTCCGCGCGAACGCGCGTCTCGGGCCGGATCGGGACGGGCGGCGCGGTGCTGGCGGCCGGACCCGCGTTCGCTGCTGCTGGAGCTCGGGGACGCCGAGGCCGTCCTGTACGGCGCCGCGGTCGTGTACGGGATCGCCGCGCTGTTGAACCTCCGCCTGCCGCACCCGCACGTGACGGGCGGCCAGGCCGAGGTCACCAAGCGGGGCGCGATCCCGCAGCTCACCGCGCCGGCGATCGGCGCGGCCGGGCTCCGAGCCGCGAGCGGGTTCCTGTCTGTTCGCGCTGGCGTTCGCGCTCCGTCGCAGCGGCGAGCCGACCTGGTGGTTCGCCGTGCTCGCGGGTGCGGCCACGGCCGGCGCCTTCCTCGGCGACCTGATCGCGCCCCGCCTGCCGGCGAACCTGCGCGAGGAGGCCGTCGTGATCGGGTGCCTGATCGGGGCGGGGGTCGGGGCGACGCTGTCGTTCTTCGCGTTCGAGCTCGTGGTGCTGGTGCTGTTCGCGACGGTCGTCGGAGCGTCGTCCGAGCTCGGGCGGCTCGCGTTCCAGACGCTGATGCAGCGGCTCGCGCCGGGCGGTTCGTACGGGAGGGTGTTCGTCCGCTACGAGATCCTGTTCCAGCTCGCGTGGGTCGGGGGCGCGTTGATCCCCGCGCTCGCGCCGATCGATCTTCCGCGAGGGCTTCCTGATCCTGGCCGCGCTCTACCTCGTCGCGATCATCGGGTACCTGACGCCGGACATCCTCGCGCGCCGGCGAGGATGAGGTTCGCGAGGGGTACGGTAGGCTGCGGCAGAGCCGTTCCGGGCGGGTGACCGCGCGCGGAACGGGCGACCCGAGGAGGAGGAGCGCGTCCATGGGGGAGTGGGTGAAGGTCGGTTCGGCGGGCTCGGTGCCCGAGGGCGAGGTGACCGCGTTCGGTGTGGGCGAGCGCCAGGTGGCCGTCGCGAACGTCGAGGGCGACCTGCACGCGTTCGACGACGTGTGCACCCATCAGCAGTGCTCGCTCGCGGAGGGCGAGCTCGACGGGACGACGATCGAGTGCCCCTGTCACGGCAGCCAGTTCGACGTCACCAGCGGTGAGGCGATCGGCGGCCCCGCGGTCGACCCCGTGGACGTGTTCGAGACCAAGGTCGAGGACGGCGAGCTGAAGGTCCTCGTCAACGACATCGCCGACGAGTGACGACCTTCGTCGTCGTCGGGGCCGGGATCGGCGGCGGCACGACCGCCGCCACGCTCCGTGAGCGAAGGGTTCGACGGGGATCTCGTCCTGATCGGCGCCGAGCCGATGCCACCGTACGAACGACCGCCGCTGTCCAAGGAGTACCTGCGCGGCGAGTCCGACCATCACTTCGTCCGGCCGTCCGAGTGGTACGAGGAGCACGCGATCGACGCGCGCTTCGACGCGAAGGCCGAACGCGTGAACGTCACCGACCGCGTCGTCGAGCTCGAGGGCGGCGAGCGGGTGGCGTTCGACCAGGTCGTGATCGCCACCGGCGCCCGCAACCGCAAGCCGAAGATCGAGGGGCTCGGCCTGCCCGGCGTCTACAACCTCCGCTACGCGCCCGACGCCGACGCGATCAAGCAGGCGGCGAAGCACGGCACGAAGGCCGTCATGGTCGGGATGGGCTTCATCGGCGCGGAGGTCGCGGCCTCGCTCCGGCAGCTCGGCCTGGACGTCACCGTGGTCGAGTCCTTCGGCACGCCGCTGGAGCGCGTCCTGGGGCCGACGCTCGGCGGCGCGATCGAGTCCCTGCACCGCGACCACGGCGTCGAGATGATCTTCCGCGACGGCGCCGAACGCTTCGAGGGCGACGGGCGGTTCGAGGCGATGATCACCAAGGAGGGGCGCCGGATCGAGGGCGACTTCGCCGTCGTCGGCGTCGGCGTCGAGCCGGTCACCGAGGTCGCCGACGGCGGCGTCCCGGTCGACAACGGCATCCCGGTGGACGCGACCCTGAAGACGAGCCGTCGACGGGGTCTGGGCCATCGGCGACGTCGCGCGTCACGACCACCCCGTGTTCGGCTCGATCCGGGTCGAGCATTTCGACAACGCGCTGAAGATGGGGGAGCACGTCGCGAAGAACCTGCTGGGCACGCCGGCGGTGTTCGACGACGCGCACTGGTTCTGGTCCGATCAGTACGACGCGCAGATCCAGATGGCCGGTTTCGCGACCGAGTGGGACGATATCGTCGTGCGTGGCAGCATCGAGGACCGGAGCTTCGCGGCGTTCCTGCTGAAGGACGGCGCGGCTCCTGTCGACGTTCACGATGAACCGGAAGTTCGACGTCCGGCGTTCGATGCCGCTGATCCTGGCGAAGGCGCACCCGGACCGGGAGCAGCTCGCCGATCCCGAGTTCGACCTGCGCCAGCTCCACCCGCCCAAGGAGCAGGCCACATGATGCAGCCGAACATCACGCACATGCCGTGCGACCTGAACCAGCAGCAGAAGCGGCACGACGCGCGCAAGGACTCGCTGGCTCGCGCCGTCGCCTGGCGGATGGGCAAGCGCTCGTGGCTCGACCGGCTCCTGCGTCGCGGGGCGCCGGGGCTCGAGCTGTCGGCCGAGGACCTCCGGCCACCGAGACCGAAGACGCGTTCCACGGCTTCCAGGTCTAGACGGTCTAGACGTCCGCCCACCGGTCGGCTGCGGGCCGCGCGCTCACACCGCAGCCGGGGAGCGGCGCCGAGCCGTCCCGCTCGATCTCCAGGTGCACGTGTCGAGCGCTCAGGCCGTAGTCCTGGGTCTGCGAGCGGAACGGGAACAGCCGTGCCCGCCCGATCACGCTGTGCGAGACGACCACGCGATCACCGCGCGAAACCCGCGGGTCGACGACGTGGAAGATCTGGACGGTGCGCTCGGGCGCGTCCGATGGGCGGATCGCGACCCGGACGTCGTTCCACTCGCAGTACAGGTCGTAGGAGGTCACGCGGATCACCTTCCCGGTGACCGGCGCGAGGACGGGTTCGGTGCGTTCGAGGACGTCGTCGGACGACGAGATCGCCGGTGTCCCGCGATCGCGGCTCTCCATCACGATGTAGCCGGGCCCGATCGTGTTCGGCGGCGGGTCGAACGAACCGCTGTCGTTCTGCAGCAGATGGCCGATCGGTCGCAGCGCCGCGGCCGACCCGAACAGCGACTCGTGGTACGTGATCCCGAGCCACGAGGCCGCCGGCACGCGCAGGACCACGCCCGCGGCCCGCGCGAACGCCGGCGTCACCGTCCGGACGGTCGCCCGCACCACGTCGGCGTGCCCCGACGCGTCCTCGGCGTGCACGAGGAGCCGCCACGACCCCGTCCGGTCGATCGGCGCCTTCGGCTCGACGACTCACGCGGATCCGGAGCGTGCGGGTCTCGCCGGCCGGGACGTTCTCGATCGCGTAGGTGCCGTCGACCACGCGTTGGGTGATCCGGTCCTCGCCGGTCCCGCCGGCGAGGTAGCGGACCGTGAAGACCGCGCCTCCGTGGTCGCCCTCGACGAGGAACGAGCCCGTGGCGTCCCCGGTGTTCTCGACCCGCACGAAGAAGGTCACATCGAGGCCGGCCTGCTGTTCGACGGCGCTGCGCTCGACGAACCGTTGCACGCCGGCCGGCCGGATCGAGACGTCGGGGAAGGCCGAACCCTGACCGGCCGAGGCCGCCGGGGCGCCGCCCGCGAGCACGGCGATCGCGAGGGAGCACGACAGGACGTTCCGAACGACGCGGGCGCGGGTCACGGGCCTCGATTCGACCGCACCGGGCGAACCGTGGTCAAGCGTCAGTCCACGGTGAGCCGCGCCGAGATCTCCTCGGGCCTGCCCTCGGCCTCGATCTGGCCGTCGCGGAACAGGATCACGCGGCTCGCGTAGCGCAGCGCCTCGGGGTTGTGCGTCGCCGCGAGCACGGCGCCCCCGCGGCGGATCACCTCCCACAGCGCCTCGAGGATCAGGTCGGCGTTCTCGGTGTCGACCTCCGCGATCGGCTCGTCGGCGAGCACCACCTCGGGCTCGCCGATCAGCGCTCGCGCGACCGCGACCCGTTGCTGCTGCCCGGCGGACAGCTCGAACGTGCGGTTGTGCATCCGGTCGCCGAGCCCCAGCCGCGCGAGCCACATCTCCGCGCGGGCCTTCGAGTCCTTGAGCGGGACGCCGGAGACCCGCAGCGGCAGCTCGACGTTCTCGACGGCCGAGAGCGTGGGCAGCAGCCCGAAGCTCTGGAACACGAACCCCATCCCGGTCCGGCGGAGCGCGATCTGCTCCTCGAACGAGAGCTCGCGGATCGGGCGGTCCTTCCAGCGGACCTCGCCCGCATCGGGCGCGTCCAGTCCCGAGAGCACCCCGAGGAACGTCGTCTTGCCCGACCCCGAGGGTCCCATCAGCGCGACGAAGTCCTTCGCGGCGAGCGAGAGCGATGCGCCGCGCACCGCCTGAACGCCGTTCGCGCCACGGTAGGTGCGGACGATGTCGGTGGCCGAGAGCAACGGCTCGCGCCCGTCCGGCGCGCGCGGCGGCGCGGGGGCCCGTCCGCCCTCGGATCCCGGCGGCCGCCAGCGATCACTCACCGAGGAGCCCCCCTTCACCCTTGCGCCGGATCCGGACCTCGCCGTCGCGGACCTCGACCTCGAGATCCACGCCGCTCAGCGCGTCGACCGCCTCGTCGGGCAGCCGCGCCCTGCCGTCGGTGCCGAGCGGCTCCATCGGCTTGCCCTCGACCAGCAGCTGGCCGTCGCGGAGCCGGAGTTGCCGGTGCGCGCGCCTCGCGGCCAACAGGTCGTGGGTGACCATCACGATCGTGACGCCGAACTCCCGGTTCACGCTCTCGAACGCGTCGAGCACCAGCGCGGCGGACTCGCTGTCGAGTTCCGCGGTCGGCTCGTCGGCGAGCAGGATCTTCGGCAGGTTCGAGAGCGCGACGGCGACCGCGACGCGCTGCTGTTCGCCGCCCGAGAGCTGGCCGGGCTTGTGGTTCGCGCGGTGGGGGAGCCCCACGACCTCGAGCAGCTCGCGCGGCGTCCGGCGCGCCGCGGGGATCTTCACGCCGCTCGCCGTCGAGGGGAGCCGGACGTTCTCCACCACGTTCAGGTACGGCACCAGGTTGCGCGCGGTGCCCTGCCAGACGAACCCGATCCGGTCGCGCCGGTACTCGGTGAGCGCGTCCTCGTCCAGGCGCCCGAGGTCGCGCCCCTCGACCTCGACGGTGCCGGCGGTCGCGCGGTCCAGCCCGCCGATCATGTTCAGGATCGTCGACTTGCCCGAGCCGCTCGGGCCCACGACGGCCAGGAACTCGCCTTCGCCCACGTCGAAGTCCACGCCGCCGAGCGCGACGACACCGGTGTCCGCGATCCGGTAGATCTTGAACACGTGGCGGAACCGCACGAGCGCCTCGCGGAACGAGCTCGGCGGCTCGGCGCTGCTCCGCCGCACCTCGGTTTCGATCCGCCGGCCCGTGGGGGCGCCCGCCGCCTGGCTCATTCGGCCTCACCTCGCAGCACGGAGGTCACCGACGAGCGCAGGAGCGCTCGCAGGGCCGCGAGCAGCCCGATCGCCGACGCGGCGATGATCGCGCTCAGCGAGATCGCGAGCGCCGGCCAGTCGAACACCAGGATCGGGGGCGGGAACGCTGACCCGATGCTCCGGCCGACGTAGGGCATCAGCAACCGGAGGACGCCGAACCCGATCCCCGCACCGGCCAGGATCGCGAACGTGATCATCAGCCCCTGCTCGAGCAGCAGGACGCGGGTCACCTGCTTGGGCTCGGTCCCCATCGCGCGGAGCGAGGCGAACTCGAACTCGCGCCGCCGCTGCGCGAAGTAGATCCCGACCGCGACCCCGAGCACGACGAGCCCCAGCCCTCCGACGGCGGTCGCGAAGTTCATCCCGACCGCGAGCGACTGTGGCAGCTGCGCGAGCGCGCCGATGATCGGTCCGGCCGACTGCGTCGCGCCCGGGATCATCCCGGCCTCCCGCAGGGCCGGCCGCGGGTCCTCGTCGCCCATCGCCCACACCTCGTTCAGCGCGAGCCCCGGCTCGGGGATCCGCACGGTCGCGTCCAGCAGCGCCGGCGTCGAGACCACCACGAAGTCGCCGAGCACCGAGGGGAACGCCTGGGCGAGCGCCGCCTGCTGGAACTCGAGCCGCTGGCCACCGATCGTGGCGACGAACGACGACCCCTGCGACCGCGAGACCTCCGGCGAGATCAACGCCGGCAGCGGCCCCAGCGGCGGCGCGATGCCGCCCACGACGTGCCCCGCCCCGGTGTCGATCTGGAGCGAGATCCCCGACGCCGCAGGGGTCACCGTGCCGTCGCTCCCGCGCCACCGCAGCGGCGTCCAGGTCCCGAGCTCGATCGGCTCGCCCGCGGTGACGTCCCGCAGCTCGAGCGCGAACACGTCGGGGACCTCGGCGGTGCCCTCCTCGAGGAACGTGATCGACAGGATCGCGTCGACGCCGTCGAGGCTCGCCTCGTACGTCTGCGTCCCCTGTTCGATCGTGCCGGCCGTGGCCGTCCGCACGTGATCGTCGGCGGTCTCGTAGGTCACCTGGAGCTGGAACCCCTCGGCGGGCGCGCCGGCCGTGACCGTCGCCGAGAACGACTCGCCCGAGACGGGGACCCCCGGGTCCGGCACCTCGATGTCTTGCAGCCAGGTCTCGAGCGGCGTCTGCGAGTAGTCCGAGCGCCACCACCCCCCGGTGGCGAAGCGTTCGGGATCGACCGCGATCACCGACGGCGAGAGCGTGAACGAGCCCGGGAGCTCGAACACGGGCTGGCTGCGGATCACCGCGACGGAGTTCGGCGGCACCGAGTTCGCGGCCACCAGCGGGTCCTCGGGGACCGCGATCTGCACGTTCCAGTCGGCGCCGACCTGTTGGTGCGCCGTGTCCTCGTGGTTGCGGAGCACGATCGCGCGGTACGAGGTCGAGACGATCAGCAGGCCGACCGCGAGCACCAGCAGGAGCGACGTCGCGAAGCTCGTGCCGGGGGACCGGCTGAGCCGGCGGGTCGCGAGGTACGTCGGCAGGCTCCTGGTCCGCGCCACCGGCCGGTCCAGCCGGCGCAGGACCCAGAGCAGGAGCCGGAGCGCGAGGAACGAGAGCGCGAAGATCAGCAGCGTCGGCGTCAGGAGCACCAGCGGGTCGAGCTGGTCCCGGGCGCTCGTCGACTGCACCGAGGTCCCGCGCAGCTCGATGAACGTGAACAGCGCGACCGGCAGCACGAACAGCTCGACGGGCACGCGCGAGATCAGCGGACGGTCCTCGCGCGAGAGCAGGCGCCGCTCCTCCAGGATCGTCCGCCGGACGTGCGGCAGCGAGAGCAGCAGCAGGGTGATCGCGCCGACCAACGCGGCGATCGCGCCGAGGACGAGCGCGAAGGTCGACAGCCCGACCGGGAACAGCACGCCGGGCAGCGACGGGCCGTTCGCGTTCGAGGCGAGCGTGGCCAGGGCCATGCCCGAGCAAGAGGCCGAGCGGGTACGCGACGATCGCCGTGAACAGCGCCTGCACGCCCTGCGCGGCGAGCAGCTTGCCGGAGGAGAACCCCCGGCTGCGCAGGACGGCGAGCTCGAACGACTGTCTCGACAGCACCAGCGAGCCGACACCCGCGAGGATCGCGAGCGTGACCGCTCCGATCTGGAACACGACCAGGAAGATCGGGACGCGGAGATCCTCGACGCGCTGCTGGACGAGCGTGATCAGCGTATCGAGCCCGGTGCTCACCTGGAGCTGGGTGAACTCGGGTGTCGCGCGGAGCTCGTCCGAGATCCGTTCGATCTCGCGCGGGATCAGCTCGGCCTGGACGAACGGGACCCCCACCAGGTCGAGGAAGACGTCCCACACGTACTCGCTCGTCACCCCGAGCGCGGGCATGACCTCGAGGTACCCCGCGCTGGTCCATGAGCCCGGGCGAGAGCTCGGTCGAGTCCGGCGGCGGGAACGGCGTCTGGTCGCCGAACCAGAAGGGGTCGTCTCGGTTCGGCGGGTCGAAACGCCCGACGAGCGTGAGCTCGGCCTGTTCTCCGGTCGGACCGATCGCGGTCACGGTCTCGCCGATGTCGACGCCGAGCAGGCGAGCGATGCCACCGGGGAGCGCGATCTCGCCCGGCCCCTGCGGAGGTTCGCCTCGGTAGGGCAGGTGGTCGGTGGCGTCGTCGCGGAACAGCACCGTGAGCGAGAGCGGGGCGTTCGGGATCGGCCCCGACCAGCCGAACGGTGCCCCGCCCCTGCGGCACGATCCGGCCGACCGGGAGCCGCGAGACCTCGTCCTCCAGGGTCGCGTTCGCGGTCTCGTAGTCGTAGGAGGGGTCGCCATAGGTGAGGAACCGCACGTTCTTCACCGTGACCGGCGCCGTCGAGACCGCGGAGGACAGGATCGCCTCGCGGGCGGCGTCCGCGTAGATCGGTCCCGCGACCAGCACGCCGATCGTGAAGCCGAGGGTGACCACGATCGCCAGACCCAGCAGACGCTGGGCGAAGAACCGCTTGAGCAGGAAGCGCAGGGTCGCCATGACAGCACGAACGCCGCCGGAAACAGGCGGCGAGACACACGATGATACGCTGAGCCGGCGGGCCCGAGATGGGCCGCGGAACCCGCACCGAACACCGCGAAGACCGCGACCGAAGAACGCGACGAGGAGCACACCGCGATGGACCGTCCCGAGATCGATCCTGGCCCCCGGCCCGACCCCGATCCCGCCCGAGGTGCTGCTCGCGCAGGGGAGCCCGCTCGTGTACCACCGGGGTCCGGGGTTCGGCGGCCTGATGCGGGACGTGACCGCCCGGCTGAAGGAGCTCTACCGCACCGAGAGCGCCGACATCTTCCTCATGACCTCATCGGGGACCGGCGGGCTCGAGTCGGCGATCCAGAACGTGTTCTCGCCGGGGGACGAGGTGCTGGTGCCGCTCGCCGGGTTCTTCTCCGAACGCTGGAGCAAGCTCGCGGAGGCGCACGGCCTCGTCGTTCGGAAGCTCGAGTACGAGTGGGGTCGCAAGATCGTGCCCGAGGAGGTCGGGGCCGCGCTCGCCGAGCATCCCGTCAAGGCCGTCCTGCTCACGCACTCCGAGACCTCGACCGGCGTGATCCAGCCGATCCAGGAGCTCGCCCGCGTCGCGAACGAGGCCGGCGCGCTCGTGGTCGTCGACGTGGTCTCGAGCCTGGGCGCGGTGCCGTTCGCGTTCGACGAGTGGGGGATCGACGTCGCGGTCGGCGGCTCGCAGAAGGCGCTTTCGGCGTCGCCCGGGATCGCGTTCGTCGCGATCTCCGAGCGCGCGTGGGCGATGCACCGCACGGCGACCATGCCGCGGTTCTACTTCGACTGGTCGATCTACCGGGAGTTCGCCGATCGCAAGGATCCCGAGAACCCGTGGACCCCGGCGATCAGCGTGATGCAGGGCCTGCACGCCGCGCTCGAGCTGTACTTCCAGGACGGGGTCGACGTCGCGCTGCGAACGCCACCGCACGCTCTCGCGCGCGGTGAAGGACGGCGCGCAGGCGTTCGGGCTCGACCTGTTCGGGGAGGGCCTGGACGACAACTGGACCGTCACCGCGATCCGCGCGCCCGAGGCCGCGGACGCCGACACGATCAGCGACCGGATGCGGTCGGACTTCGGCTGCGTGATCGCGCCGGGGCAGGGGCCGCTCAAGGGGACCGTCTTCCGGATCGGGCACTTCGGGTACTTCAGCGAGCTCGACATCGTCCGGGGTCTGGCCGCGCTCGAGATGACGCTCGAGCGGCTCGGCCACCCGGTCAAGCGCGGCGCGGCGGTCGCCGCGGCCGAGGGCGTCTTCCAGGACGCGTTCGGCGCCTGACGCAGGGGAGCGGGCGCTGAGCGTGCGGGTCCTGGTCACCGAGAAGCTGTCGGACGCGGGTCTCGATCTGCTCCGCAAGGACTTCGAGGTCGACGTGCGTCCCGAGCTCGCGACCGAGCGGGCTCGCCGAGGCCATCGCGCCGTACGACGCGCTCGTCGTCCGGTCGCAGACGCAGGTCACGGCCGACGTGATCGAGGCCGGCGACAACCTCAAGGTCGTCGCGCGCGCGGGGATCGGGCTCGACAACGTCGACGTCGACGCCGCCACGCGACGCGGCGTGATGGTGGTGAACGCGCCCTCGTCGAACATCGTCTCGGCCGCCGAGCACACGATCGCGCTGCTCCTCGCGCAGGCCCGGAACATCCCGCAGGCGCACGAGGACCTGAAGCAGGGGCACTGGGACCGCGCGAAGTGGCAGGGCGTCGAGCTCCAGGGCAAGACGCTCGGGATCGTCGGGCTCGGGCGCGTGGGCGCGCTCGTCGCGCAGCGCGAGCGTCGCGTTCGGGATGCGCGTGATCGCCTACGACCCGTACGTGCCGCGCGAGCGCGCGAAGGAGATGGGCATCGAGCTGATGCCGAGCCTCGAGGCGCTGCTCGTCCAGTCGGACTTCGTCACGATCCACCTGCCCCGCTCGCCCGAGACCGAGGGCCTGATCGGGGAACGCGAGCTCGCGCTCGTGAAGGAGGGCGCGCGTCTCGTGAACACCTCGCGCGGCGGGATCGTCGACGAGCAGGCCCTGGTCGAAGGCGCTCGAGGACGGGCGGGTCGCCGGGGCGGCGCTCGACGTGTTCGAGCACGAGCCGCCGCACGGACTCGCCGCTGTTCGGGTTCGAGCAGGTGGTGACGACCCCGCACCTGGGGGCCTCGACCGCCGAGGCGCAGGACAAGGCCGGGACGTCGGTGGCGGAGATGGTGCGGCTGGCGCTGAACGGCGAGTTCGTCCCGTACGCGGTGAACGTCTCGGCCGCGGCGGAGGTCCCCGAGCTCGTCCGCCCGTTCCTCCCGCTCGCCGAACGCCTCGGCGCGCTGCTGACGGGCCTGGCCGAAGGCGCGGTCCGGACGGTGCAGGCGCAGTATCTCGGTCGGATCGGCGAGGCGGACACGCGGGTGCTCACGCTCGCGGTGGTCAAAGGCGTGCTCCGGGGCGTCGTCCACGAGCCGGTGTCGTTCGTGAACGCGCCGATCATCGCGCGCGAACGCGGGATCGCGATCAGCGAGATGCGCTCGTCGGTCTCGAGCGACTACGTGAACCTGATCGCCGTGACCGCCGAGACCGACCAGGGCGAGGTCTCGGTCGCGGGAACGCTCGTCGGCAAGCGCAACGACCAGCGCGTGATGCACGTGAACGGTTACGACATCGAGATGGCGCCGGCCACCAACATGCTGTTCTTCGAATACGAGGACCGCCCCGGCGTGATCGGCAAGGTCGGCACGATCCTCGGCGAGCACGAGGTCAACATCGCCACGATGGACGTGGGCCGAGCCTCGCGCGGTGGAACCGCGTTGATGGGCCTCACGCTCGACAGCCCCGCTGGCCAGGACGTGATCGACGACATCACCTCGGCGATCGGCGGGCGAGCCGCGCGCTCCATCGTTCTCCCCGACTGACGTCCGCGGTCGATGACGTCCTTCGCTTGTGACGTTCGTCACAACTGCTTCCTTCGCAAGGCCTCCGCTGCTACACTCCACCAACTATGAGGCGACTCCAGGTGTCGTTCGGGAGCAGGAAGACGGGTCTCATCCCGTTCTTCATCGCGGCCGTCTAGCGGTCGCGACCCCCGCCTCTCCGGCGGGACCCCGAACCACCGTCCCTCGATCCAACCGAGCAACAGGAGTCGTCCGATGCGCACCTACTCACAACCTCGCAGCGCCGTCCGAAGGCTCGCGCTCGCACGCCTGATCTCGATCACCGGCGGCGCGGCCGCGTTCGCGGCGCTGAACTTCACCGTCTACGAGCGGACAGGCTCGGCGGCGTGGCTCTCCGCGTCCCTGCTGCTCACGTTCGGCGTGTCCGGCGTGTTCGCGCCGCTCGGCGGGATGCTCGGCGACCGGTTCGACCGCAAGCGCGTGATGATCGCGTCCGATCTCGCGGGCGCGGGCTGCTTCCTCGCGCTGGCGTTCGTGCACGAGCCGGCGCTGTTGCTCGCCCTGGGGTTCGTCGCGGCGATGGTCGAGGCCCCGTTCTGGTCCGCCTCGGCCGCGGCGATCCCCAACCTGGTCGGCAAGGACGACCTTGCGTGGGCGAACGGCCTGATCCAGATCGGCGGGAACGCCGGGATCATGCTCGGACCCGCGCTCGGCGGCGTGCTGCTCGCGGCGATCGGGCCCGGGATGGTGTTCGGTCTGAACGCGTTCTCGTTCGTCGTGTCGGCCGCGATCATCGTGACCGTCCGCGGTCGGTTCGCGGAGGACCGGACCGAGCACGACGACGAGCACCGCGGCTTCCGCGCGGGCTTCGTGTTCATCGCGCACGACCGCGTGCTGCGCACGATCGTCCTCGCGTGGGTGGCGCTCGTGTTCGGGATCGGGCTCGCGATGGTGGCCGACGTGCCGCTGGCGGAGCTGTTCGGCTCCGGCTCGACCGGCTACGGGCTGATGATCGGCGCGTTCGGCGCCGGGTCCGTGATCGGGTCGCTCGCGGCCAGGAAGATGCACGAGCGCAACGAGGCGCGCGCGCTGATCCTCGGCACGATCGTGATGGGTGCCACCACGGCGGGCGTCGCGCTTTCGCCGTGGTTCCCGCCGATCCTCGCGCTGCTCGTGCTGTGCGGCGCCGCGGACGCCGTGATCATGATCGCGGACCGGAGCATCCAGCAGCGCCGGACACCGGACGCGGTGCGGAGCCGTGTGGTGGGCGCGTCCGAGGCGATGATCGACATCGCGTTGTCGATCGGGTTCGTCCTGGGCGGGCCCGCGGTCGCGGCGCTCGGCCCGAGGGCCGTGTACGCGATCGGCGGCGCCTGCGGGCTGCTCGGCGCGGTGGTGCTGGTGCCGGTCCTGCGGGCCTCGGCGCGCGCTGCGGCCGTCACGTCCGCGGCCGAGGCCGAGAACGAGGACGGGCAGGAGCCGATCGAGGCGGACGAGCGCGTCGTCGCTCGGGTCGCAGGCTAGACGGAGGTCGGGGGGCGGTGGACACTCAGCCGGTGACCGCCCCCCGAACCGCCGTCCGCCGGCTCGCCACGGCCCGGATCATCTCGATCACGGGCGGCGCCGCGGCCTACGCGGCCCTGAACTTCACGATCTTCGAGAAGACCGGTTCGGCCTCGTGGGTCGCGCTGTCCCTCCTGCTGACGTTCGGCGTCCTCGGGTTCGTCGGGCCGCCGGCCGGGATGCTCGGCGATCGGTTCGACCGGCGGAAGGTGATGATCGCCTCCGAGCTCGCCGGCGCCGCCTGCTTCGGGATGATGGCGCTGTCGGACGAGCCCGGCGTGGCTGCTCCCCTGGGCGTTCCTGTCCGCACTGGCCGAGGCGCCGTTCTTCTCGGCGTCGGAGGCGGCGATCCCGAACATCGTCGCCCCCGAGGACGTGACGTGGGCGAACAGCCTGCTCGGCGCGAGTCGCAGCGCGGGCATCACGCTCGGCCCGGCTCTCGGCGGCGCGATGCTCGTCGTGCTGTCGTCCGGCGCCGTGTTCGCGCTGAACGCCGTGTCCTTCGTGGTCTCCGCGCTGATCATCGTCGGTGTCCGCGCGTCGTTCTCGGGCGAGCGGGACCAGGAGGAGGAGTTCCACGGCGTCCGCGCCGGGTTCCGGTTCCTGCGGCAGGACCGGGTCCTGCGCACGCTGCTGCTCGCCTGGGTCGTGTTCATCTCCGGCATGGGGATGTCGATGGTCGCGGACGCGCCGCTCGCCGCGGTGTTCGACGCCGGATCGTTCGGGTTCGGGTTGCTGATCACGGCCTGGGGCGGCGGCGCGGTCGTCGGGCTCGCTGATCGGCAAGCGGATGAAGACAGGTGCGGAGGGGACGTGGCTCGTGACCGCGGGAACCATCATCGCGGCGACCGGCATCGGGGTCGGTCTCTCGCCGTGGTTCGGCCTGATCGTGGTCCTGCTCTTCATCATGGGCGTCGCGGACGGCACCACCCTCGTCGCCGAGACCAACCTGCGGCAGCGCCGGGCCCCCGACGCGGTCCGCAGCCGCGTGACGGCCGCGTTCATGGGTGTGATGCACGTCATGCTCGCGTTCGCGTACATCGCCGCGGCCTTCGTCGTGCCGTGGATCGGCCCGCAGGGCGCCTACGCCGTCGGCGGGGTCACGGCGGGGCTCGCCGTCCTCGTGCTGATGCGGATGCGGCGGCTGCTCGCACTGGACGAGGCGGCACGGCTCGAGGGTTCGGCAGCGCCATGACCGCCCCTCGCGTGGCCGTCCGGAGGCTGGCGCTCGCGCGGTTGATCTCGGTCACCGGGAGCGCGGCGGCCTACACGGCGCTGATGTTCGAGATCTACGACCAAACCGGGTCGGCCGTATGGCTCGCGGCGGCGCTGATCGTCACCGAAGGCGTCACCGGTGCTGGTCGGGCCCACTCTCGAGCGTGCTGGGGGACCGGTTCGATCGCCGAACGGTCATGATCGTGTCCGATCTGACGGCGGCGGCCTGCTTCGCAGGGATGGCGATGGTCGCCGAGTCTCCGGGCCCGTTGGTCTTCATCGCGTTCCTGTCGGCGCTCTCGGAGGCGCCGTTCTGGCCGGCCTCGAGTGCCGCGATCCCGAACCTGGTCCCGCAGGACCAGGTGAGCTGGGCGAACAGCCTCGTCGCGATCGGGCGCAACGTCGGCATCATGGTCGGTCCCGCGATCGGCGGGATCCTGCTCGCCGCGGTCGGCGCGCCGTGGGTGTTCGCGATCAACGCCGCGTCGTTCGTGCTCTCGGCGATGCTCGTCGTTTCGGTGCGTGCCGACTTCGCGGGCGACCGGTCGGACGCGGACGAGCACCACGGGGTCTGGGCGGGGTTCCGGTTCCTCGTCCGCGAGCCGGTGCTCCGACGGCTCTCGGTCGCGTGGATCGTCCTGGTGCTCGGGATCGGGATGGCGATGGTCGGCGACGTTCCGCTCGTCGATCTGTTCGATGCCGGTTCGGCTGGGTTCGGGCTGATGATCGGGCTGTGGGGCGCGGGGTCGGTCCTCGGTTCGCTCGCCGGGCGCTGGCTCTCGCCCGAGACCGAGCTGCGGTGGCTGGTGCTGGGGACCGCGTTCGTCGCGAGCATCGGCATCGCGATCGCGCTGTCGCCGTGGTTCGCCTTGGTGTTGGCGCTGAACGTCGCCTGGGGGGCGGGCGAGGGTCTGACGAGCGTCGCCGAGCAGAACATCCTGCAGCGCCGAACACCCGACTCGGTCCGGAGCCGGGTCCTGGGTGCGATCGAGGGTCTGTTCCACGGCGGGCTCACCCTCTCCTACGTCGCGGCGGCGTTCGTGCTGCCGGTCGTCGGGCCGCGCGGGATGTACGCGATCGCCGGCGTGGCCGCCGGGCTCGCGGTGCTCGTGCTCCTGCCGCTGTGGGGACGCGGCTCGGAACTCGGCACCGAGGCTGTCGCGAGCACCGAGAGCGCACCATGATGGTGACGTGGAACCGCTGAGCGGGCACCTGCTGATCGCCGGCACCTCCCTGCTCGACCCGAACTTCCGCCGCGCGGTCGTCCTGATCGGCCACCACGACGACGAGGGCGCGGTGGGTGTCGTGCTGAACCGCGCGAGCGAGGTCGAGGTCGCGGTAGCGGTGCCGCCCCTCGCCAACCTGGTCGAGCCGGGCGACCGGCTGTTCATCGGCGGGCCGGTCTCGTCGCAGTCTGCGGTGGTCGTCGCAGATTTCGAACACCCCGAGGCGGCCGAGGTGGTCGCGTTCGACTCGGTGGGGTTCCTGCCCGAGGAGGCCGACGCGGCGTCGATCGGCGGGCTCCGGCGGGCTCGGGTGTTCGCCGGTTACGCGGGCTGGGGCGCGGGCCAGCTCGAGGCCGAACTCGACGAGGGCTCCTGGATCACCGAGCGCGCGCTCGCGACCGACGTGTTCACCGACGAGCCCGACGCGCTCTGGGCCGAGGTCCTGCGGCGCAAGGGGCCGGAGTACCGGCTGATGTCGACGATGCCGTTCGACCCCGATCTCAACTAGCGGCTAGGCTCGCGCACCGACCACCGAGCGGGAGGACACATGGCGTCCGAGACGTTCACGTTCTACGTCCAGCCCTGGTACCGGAAGTCGCCGTACTTCGAGGCGACCAAGCGTCACGGCTGCAAGAGCTGGGGGCTGTACAACCACATGCTGCTGCCCACCCTGTACGACGACCCGGTCACCGAGTACGAAGCGTTGCTCCACGACGTGACGCTCTGGGACGTCGCGGTCGAGCGATGCGTCGAGGTCCGCGGGCCGGACGCGTTCGACCTGGTGAACCTGGTCACGTGCCGCGACCTCACGAAGGTCCAGCCGATGCAGGCGCGGTACGTGCTGCTCACCGCGCCGTGGGGCGGCATCGTGAACGACCCGGTGCTGCTGCGTCTGGACCGGAACCGGTTCTGGCTCGCGCTCGCCGACTCGGACGCGCTGCTGTACCTCGCCGGCGTCGCGGGCGCGCGCGGGATGGACGTCTCGATCTTCGAGGCCGACGTCGCGCCGATGCAGATCCAGGGCCCCCGCTCCAAGGACGTGATGCGCGACCTGTTCGGCGACGCGGTGGCCGACCTCCGCTACTACTTCTGCGCCGAGGCCGAGGTCGACGGCATCCCGGTGATCATCAGCCGGACCGGGTGGACCGGCGAGGTCGGCTACGAGCTGTACCTCCAGGACACGAGCCGCGGTGAGGACCTGTTCGAGCGCGTGTTCCAGGCGGGGGAACCACACGGGATCCGCGTGATCGCGCCGAGCGAGGCCCGCCGGATCGAGGCCGGGATCTTCAACTACGGCTCGGACATCCGGGTGCAGGACACGCCGCTGCACGTGAGCGGGCTCGAGAAGTTCATCGAGTGGGACCAGGAGGCCGACTTCCTCGGACGCTCGCGGCTGGAGGAGATCCGCGACGGCGACCTGCTCGACCGCAAGCTCGTCGGGATCGACATCGGGGGCGAGCCGATGACCGACGAGGGCGCGCTCAACGACTTCTGGCCGATGGTCAAGGGGGACGCGAGTCTCGGGAGGGTGACCGCCGGCGCGTGGTCGCCGCGATTGCAGCGCAACATCGGCTACGCGTGGGTGCCGATCCGGTGGGAGGCGCCGGGGTCCGAGTTCGAGGCCGACACGCCGCGGGGGCGCGTCCCGGTGACCGTCGCGAGCCTGCCGTTCGTCGACCCGTCCAAGGACATCCCCAAGTCGTAGCCTCGGGCGTCATGAGCGACTCGGTCCGGTTCGACGCGGCGGCCGGTCACTACGACACGACCCGCGCGATCTCCGACGAGTCGATGGAGCGCACGATCTCGCTCCTCGCGTCCGAGCTTCGAGACCGTGGCAGGGTGCTCGAGGTCGGGGTCGGGACCGGGCTGCTCGCGCTCCGGCTCCACGAACGCGGGATCCCGGTCTCGGGGCTCGATCTCTCCCAACCGATGCTCGCCAGGCTCGTCGAGAAGGCGGGCGGCACGCCACCGTTCCCGCTCGTCCTCGGCGACGCGACGACAATGCCGTTCGCGGACGGAACGTTCGGCGCCGCGTACCTGCGGTGGGTGCTGCACCTGATCCCGGACTGGCGTGCCGCGCTCGCCGAGATGGCGCGGATCGTTCGTCCAGGTGGCGTGCTCGCCGTGTCCCTGGGGGCGTTCGACGAGGTGAGCACGGCGGTGCGCACCCGGTTCTCGGAGATCACGGGGCTGTCCACTGATCCCGTCGGCCTGATGTGGGGCAACAACGACGAGCTCGACGCCGAGCTCGGGAAGCTCGGGGCCCGGCTCCGCCTGCTGCCGCCGATCCCCGAGGAAGAAGAGGAGACCCTCGGCTCCTTCCTGGATGCGATCGACGAGGGTCGCTGGTCCTGGACCTGGCACGTGCCCGAGGATGCTCGCCGCGACGCCGTCCGCGAGCTCCGGCCGTGGGCCGAGGGGCGCTTCGGTCCGCTCGACGCGGTCGAACGCTACGAGGTCGAGACCGTCTGGCGCGCCTACGACCTACCCGGCGAGGGCTGAACCCGACACCCCTGACCAGCCGCTATCCTGTCGCCACCGGGCCAAGGCCCCATGGAACTACGCAGCACCACGACCCGCTCCGAGGAGGCTCCGAGATGCCGATCACCGAGGTCGAGAAGATCTGGAAGGACGGCGAGCTCGTCGACTGGGCCGACGCCAACGTCCACGTGCTCTCGCACGCCGTCCACTACGGCAGCGGGGTGTTCGAGGGGATCCGGGCGTACGAGACCGCTCGCGGCCCCGCGGTGTGGCACCTCGACGAGCACCTGAAGCGCCTGTTCCGCTCGGCGAAGCTGTACCACATGGAGATCCCGTACTCGATCGAGGCGATCACCGATGCGACGAAGGACGTGATCCGCGCCAACGGGTTGGACGCGTGCTACATCCGCCCGCTGGTCCTTCGCGGGTACGGCGAGATGGGCGTGAACTCGCTCAACGCCCCGGTCAACGTGTTCATCGCGGTCTGGCCCTGGGGCGCCTACCTGGGCGAGGACGCGCTCGAGCAGGGGGTGCGGATCAAGATCTCGTCATGGCGGCGGAACTCCCAGAACGCGCTGCCGTCCTCGGCGAAAGCCTCGGGCCAGTACATCAACGGCGTGCTCGCCAAGATCGAGAGCCTGAAGGCCGGGTACGACGAAGCCATCATGCTGAACGAGCAGGGCTACATCACCGACGGTTCGGGCGAGAACGTGTTCATCGTGCGCGACGGCAGGCTCACCACCCCACCGATCTCCGCCGGGTGCCTGGACGGCATCACGCGCGGGACCGTGATGGCGCTCTCGCGCGACCTCGGCTACGAGGTCACCGAGGAGAACCTGGTCCGCACCGACCTGTACAACGCGGACGAGTGCTTCTTCACCGGCACCGCCGCCGAGATCACGCCGATCCGCGAGGTCGACGACCGCGCCGTGGGCGAGGGGCACCGCGGTCCGATCACCAAGGAGCTGCAGGGAGCGTTCTTCGCCGCCACCAAGGGCGAGACCGACCGCTACGCCTCCTGGCTCACCTACGTGAACGACTAGCCGGTCACTCCTCGGGCGGCACCCCGACGATCAGGGTGTCATCGTCGAGCCACGCCGGTCCCCACATGTCGGGATCGAGCATCCGATCCTCGCCCCCACCGAGGTCGAGCAGCCAGATCCCCGGCGCGCCCTGATACGCGATCTGCGTTCCGTCCGGCGACCACACGGGGTGGCCGTGGTACCGGGTGGGGTCTACCGGCGGCACGGGGCTGTTCTCGTGGCCGGACGGCGTCATCGTGTGGAGGGCGAAGTTGTCCTGCGGCGTCGCGTAGCCGAAGACGAGAAGCTCTCCGTCCGGAGACCAATCGGCGTCCGACGCGATCGAGTCCTTCCGTTCGCAGCAGAGGGTGATGGTCTCGCCGGAGGTCACGTCGATCGAGCGGAGCCGCCACCCGTCACCTTCCGGGGTCTGATAGACGATCGAGTCGCCGTCGGGTGACCAGTCGAGCCCGAACACGTCCGACGGCTCCGAGGTCAGACGATCCGTCTGGCCGGTACCAAGGTCGAGGGTCACTACAGCTCGGGTGTCGCCGCCCTCGAACCCGACGTACGCGAGACGCTCGCCGTCGGGCGACCAGGCCGGTTCGATCGCCTCGACATCGTCGGTCAGGCGTTCGAGATCGGTCCCGTCGGCGTCGATGACCCACACCTGCCTGGAGCCGTCGATCTCGGCGTCGAACGCGATGCGCGACCCGTACGGCGACACCGCGGCTGCGTACGCCGCCGCGTCCGTCGGGACGCCGGCGAGCGGTTCGATCGAGCCGGTCTCGAGGTCGAGGACGTAGAGGCCGGGCGCCCTCGTCTCCGTGACGTCCATGGACGCAGATGCCGCCGGGGTCTCCGACGCGATGGACGTGCTCGGGGCTCCGCCGTTCGAACACCCCGCTGCTACGACCAGGACGACGGATGCGAGCGAACGGAGTCGGCCCTTGGCGCCACGCTCGTACGACATAAGCGGAGAAGATGCCAGATGCGGTCCCGAGTGGTGAGGCATGGCTTGACCCTCGGTCACCGGCGGGACCCTGCCGCCGCCCGCTCTCGGGGACGATAGGCTCCCGACCATGGAGGACGAGGCCCGCTATCGTCTCCCGCGCACGGTCGTCCCGAGCCGCTACGACCTGACGCTGGAACCCGACCTGGAGGTCGGGACGTTCGCCGGCTCCGAGACCGTGACGCTCGAGGTCGTCGAGCCGGTCGACGAGATCGTGCTCAACGCGGCCGACCTGGAGGTGGGACCCGGGCGGCTCGAGGGACCCGGGGGAACGCTCGAGGTCTCCACGATCCGTCTCGACCCGGAGACCGAGCGCGCGCACCTGCTGCTGTCGGGGACGGCGGAACCGGGGGAGTGGACGCTCCACCTGGAGTTCCGCGGGAAGCTCTCGGAGCAGCTGCAGGGGTTCTACCGCTCGACCTACACGGACGACGCGGGCGCTAGCCACGCGATCGCGACCACGCAGTTCGAGTCCACCGACGCGCGCCGGGCGTTCCCGTGCTGGGACGAGCCCGACCTCAAGGCGGTGTTCGGCGTCACGCTGGTGGCGCAGGACGGGCTCCTCGCGATCTCGAACGGCCCCGAGGTCTCGCGAGAGCCGACCGGGAACGGACGCGTCCGCGTGCGGTTCGACGACACGATGGCGATGTCGACGTACCTGGTCGCGTTCGTCGTGGGCCCGCTCGAGGCGACCGAACCCGTCGACGTCGACGGGGTGCCACTCCGGATCGTGTACCGGCCCGGCAAGGACGACCTCACGGCGTTCGCGAGCGAGGTCGGGGCGTTCAGCCTGCGGTTCTTCGCCGACTACTACGGGATCCCGTATCCCGGACAAGAAGATGGACATGGTCGGGCTCCCGGACTTCGCGCAGGGAGCGATGGAGAACCTCGGCTGCGTCACCTACCGCGAGAGCCTCCTGCTCGTGAACCCGGACAACGCCACCCAGCCCGAGGTCGCCACGGTGGCCGACGTGATCGCGCACGAGCTCGCGCACATGTGGTTCGGCGACCTCGTGACGATGCGCTGGTGGAACGGGATCTGGCTGAACGAGGCGTTCGCTACCCTGATGGAGCTGCTCGCGGTCGACGCGTACCGCCCCGACTGGGAGCGGTGGAGCCAGTTCCTGCGGTCGCGCGCGGTCGCGTTCGAGGTGGACGCGCTCCAGAGCACGCGCTCGATCGAGTACCCCGTGCGCTCGCCCGACGACGCGGCCGGGATGTTCGACATCCTCACGTACACGAAGGGCGCGGCCGTCCTGCGGATGCTCGAGCAGTACCTGGGCGCCGAACGCTTCCGCGACGGGATCCGGCGGTACCTGGACGAGCATCGGTTCGGCAACACCGAGACGCACGACCTGTGGGACGCGATCGAGAAGGCCACGGGCGAGCCGGTCCGCCGGATCATGGACGGCTGGATCTGGCAGGGCGGGTACCCGCTGGTCTCGGCGCGGCTCCGCGACGGGAAGGTCGAGCTCGGGCAGCGCCGGTACCTGATCTCGGGCGAGGACGACGACACGGTGTGGGACGTGCCGCTGCTGGTCCGCACGTCGGCGGGGACCGAGCCCGTGCTGATCGAGCCCGGCGGGGTCTCGATCGAGGTCCCCGGCGACGGCCCGGTCGTCGTGAACGCCGGCGTGCACGCGTTCGTCCGCGTCGAGTACGACGACGAGCTGCTCGGCCGACTCACCGCGGACCTGCGCTCGCTCTCGACCGACGAGCGGACCCAGCTCGTCGACGACACGTGGGCGGCCGTGGTCGCCGGCCGGCGGTCGCCGGTCGACTTCTGCCGGTTCGCGGAGTCGTTCGCCGAGGAGACCGAGCTCCCGGTGTGGCAGTCGCTGCTGCAGGGGCTCGCCTGGTGCGAACGCTTCCTGACCGATGGGCCGCGCGAGCACTTCCGGTCGTGGATCCGCGGGCTGCTCTGGCCGGCGATCGAGCGGATCGGCTGGGAGCCGCGCGAGGGAGAGCGCGACCTCGACAAGCCGCTGCGCGGCGCGTTGATGGGGGCGCTCGGCGTCCTGGGTGCCGATCCGCAGGCGTACGGCCTCGCGATGGAGATCGAGCGCGAGTCACGCGGCGACGGCCAGGTGGACCCCTCGTTGGTGGCGGCCTCGGTCGCGATCGTGGCCGCGGGCGGGACCGCCGAGGACTTCGAGCGCTACCTCGAGGCGATCGGTTCGGCGCGGACGCCCCAGGAGGAGCTCCGGTACCTGTACGCGCTCCCGGACTTCCGGGACGCCGGGCTCGTCCAGCGGACCGTGGAGATGACGCTCTCGGGCGAGATCCGCACGCAGAACGCGCCGGGCGTGCTCGGGCGGGCGGTCGCGAACCGCGAGCACGGCGATCGCGCGTGGGCGTTCGTCAAGGAGCACTGGGACGAGATCGTCTCGAAGCTCGCGCCGACGACGCTCGTGTACGCGGCGGACGGCGTTCGGTACCTCACCGAGCCCGAGCAGGTCGAGGACGCCGCCTCGTTCTTCGCGACGCACCCGATCCCGCAGTCGGCGCTCCAGCTCCAGCAGATCCTCGAACGCCAGCGCGTGAACCAGGCGTTCCGCGAGCGCGCGACGCCGGAGCTCATGGCCGCGTTCTCCGCAGGCTCGGAGCTCGGGTAGGCATCGCGTCGCTCGAGGTCGAGTCGCTCGAGGTCGCTCTGACGTCGGGTCGCTGGAGGTCGGGTCGCTCGAGGTCGCCCGTCAGGGTTCTGTCACATCCGACCTGGGCGTTCGTTGACAGAACCCTGACGCTGGGCTCGAGCGAGGCGATCGGCTTCCGCGCTAACCGTCCGAGATCGCCCCCAGGTCGCCGTTCGCGCCGCAGACGACCGGCGACGACGTGCTCGCCCGGCTCGGCGACGTACGCGCCCGAGAGCAGCGCGGCGAGCGCGGCCGCGCCGCCCGGTTCCGCGAAGATCCGAACCTCCTGCCAGAGCCGGCGTTGGGCTTCAAGGATCTGATCCCCCGAGACCAGGACGATGCGTTCGACGTGCTTCGAGACGATCTCGAACGCGATCTCGCCCGCGCGCTTGGTGCCGAGCGAGTCCGCCGCGTATCCGCCGTACGTGACGTCGACGGGCCTGCCCGCCGCGAGCGCCGCGGTCATCGAAGTGCTCGTCTCGGGCTCGACGCCGATCACGCGCGTCCGGCCCTCGTACCACGCGCCGATGCCGCCGATCAGCCCGCCGCCGCCGATCGCGACGAGCACGGTGTCGGCGTCGGGGGACTGCTCGGCGAGCTCGGCGCCGACCGTGCCCTGGCCGGCCACGACCTCGGGCTGGTCGTACGCGTGCAGCACGAGCGCCCCGCTCTCCTCGGCTCGGGCGCGGCTCGCCTCGAGCGCCTCGTCGTAGTACCCGTCGACGACCGTGACGTCGGCGCCGAGCGCCCGGATCCCGTCGGCCTTGACCTTCGGCGAGTTGGAGGGCACGAAGATCTCGGCGCTGTGCCCGAGCGTTCGCGCCGCGTACGCGACCGCGAGCCCGAAGTTCCCGCCGGACGCCGCGATGACGCCGGCCGTCCGGAACGTCGGAGGACAGGAGCTTGTTGAACGCGCCCCGCGGCTTGAACGAGCCGGTGTGCTGCGTGAGCTCGAGCTTCAGCGTGACCCGCGCATCGAGCCCGAACGCACCCGGCCCGAGCTCGAGCACCGGCGTTCGGCGCACGTAGCCGTCGATCCGCTCGCGCGCGGCCTCGACGTCGGCTCGTCCGAGGATCACCCAGGCAGCCTACCGGTCGAGCCGGTAGAAGCGGAGGAAGTCGTGCTCGATCGGCAGGACCGAGACCGCGTCGAACCCCGCCTGCTTCGCGTAGCCCTCGAACGTCGTCTTGGCGCATGACGGTGCCGGTCGCCGCGGACGACGGGTCGTCCATCGCCGAGGGCAGGCAGCACAGGACGCTGTAGGCGTAGAAGAGCCGCTCGGTCTCGCTCGCGGGTGCCGTGAACACGTCCTCGGTCGCGCTCGTCGGCCACGATCAGCGTGCCGCCGGGCTTGAGCATCTCGCGGATCGCGCCGAGCACCGCGACGGGCTGCGAGAGGTCGTGGATCGCCTCGATCACGGTCGCGAAGTCGTACGCGCCCCGGAGCGCGGGATCGGCCGCATCCCGGGTCTCGAACGTCACCCGGTCGGCCACTCCGGCCTCCGCCGCGTTCCGCCGGGCGAGCTCGATCGACGGCTCGTCGAGGTCGAACCCGTCCACCGTCACGTTCGGGTACGCCCGCGCGAGGGAGATCGCGGCCCAGCCGACGCCGCACGCGACGTCCGCGACCTTCGCGCCGCTCGAGAGCCGTTCGTGCAGGTCGGGGATCGAGGGCAGGTACTCGGTCGCGAACGACCCGAGGAGCCACCACCGGTTGAAGTCGCCCTGCGCCTCGATCATGTCGCGCCCGTAGGCGTCCCAGGGGACCGGTCCGCCGGAGCGGAACGCCGAGACCAGCTCGGGCATCACGCCCGCCACCGCGACGAACGACTTGCAGAACCCCGCGATCGCGTAGGGACTCTCCGGGTCGAGGAGCGGTTCTACGTGTCCCTCGGGCAGCTCGTACCGGCGCTCGTCGGGCTCGGCCGACGCGTCGTCGACGGTCACGATCCCGCCCGCCGCCTGCTGCTCGAGCCATTCGCGGGCGTACCGGGGGAGGATCCCCGCCTCCTTCGCCAGCTCGGGGGCGGTCATCGCGCCGCTCTGTCGCAGCGCTCGATAGAGCCCGAGCGTGTCGCCGAGGTAGACCGTCAGGACCTCGGCCATCCCGAGACCGGCCGCGAACAGCCGCTCCACCAATGCGTCCCGTTGCTGCTCCGTCACGCTCATCGAGGCCTCCTCGTCGGGGTTCGTGCTCCGGGTCGATGGAGTCTCGACGGGGCTCCCGCGGCCGTCAAACGCTGCCCCGCCGCCCCTCGTTTGACATCTCCGCGGACTCGTTCCTATCGTTCGGAACCGAACGACCTTTCCCGAGGAGAGGAGCCCCCACGGGCGGAACCGCCGAGATCGAGGGCGTCGAGGTCTCGACCGAGCACTGGATCGGCGGCGAGCGGGTCGGCTCGTCGGAGACCTTCCAGGACGTCTCGCCGATCGACGAGCAGGTCATCGCGGAGGTCGCCCGCGCCGGACCGGCCGAGGTCGACCGAGCCGTGGCGGCGGCCCGGGGCGCGTTCGACACGTGGGGGCGGACCTCCGCGGCCGACCGCGCCAAGGTGCTGCACCGGATCGCCGAGCTCGTCGAGGAGCGCGTGCCCGAGCTCGCGCCGGTCGAGACCCGCGACAACGGCTCGCTCCTGCGCTCGCACCTGAACTCGGTGATGCCTCGCGTCGCGAGGAACTTCCGCTTCTTCGCCGACCAGCTCACCGAGCTCGGCGACGAGGCGTTCGAGATGAACGAGTTCGTGAGCCGGACCGAGTGGGACCCGTCCGGCGTCACGGTCGTGATCACGCCGTGGAACGCGCCGACTGATGCTCGCGACGTGGCGGATCGCGCCCGCGCTTGCCGCCGGCAACAGCGTCGTCGACAAGCCGCCCGAGTGGGCGCCGCTCACGGCGTCCCTCCTCGCCGACATCACCCGTGAGGCCGGGCTGCCCGACGGCGCGTTCAACGTCGTGCAGGGGATCGGCGAGGAGGCCGGCGCCGCGCTCACGAGCCATCCCGGGGTCGACCGGATCGCGTTCACCGGCTCGATCGAGACCGGGAAGCTCGTCGCGCAGGCCGCCGCCGCGAACCTCACGCCGGCCTCGCTCGAGCTCGGCGGGAAGTCGCCGTTCGTCGCGTTCGCCGACGCCGACCTGGACGCGGTCGTGAAGCAGGCGGTGAACCAGTTCGACAACGCCGGGCAGGTCTGCCTGGCGGGGACGCGGCTGATCGTCGAACGCTCGATGCACGACGCGTTCCTCGAACGCTTCCTCGAGGCGGCTCGCGCGATCCGCCAGGGCGACCCGCGCGACGAGGCCACGGACATCGGGCCGCAGATCACGCGCGAGCACTTCGAACGCGTCGACGGGTTCGTGCAGCGCGCGAAGGCGGACGGCGCGAAGGTCCTGCTCGGCGGCGGCCCGAACGAGGAGCTCGGCGGCCTGTTCTACCGGCCCACGCTGTTCGGCGACGTGCCCGAGGGCGCCGAGGTGCTCCGCAAGGAGGTGTTCGGCCCGGTCCTCACGCTCCAGACGTTCGAGACCGAGGACGAGGCGATCGCGCTCGCGAACGAGACCGACTACGGCCTCGCCGCGATCCTCTACACCGGCGACCGCGAGCGCGCCGAACGCGTCTCCGAACGCCTGGTCGCCGGCACCGTGTGGGTCAACTGCTTCTTCGTGCGCGACCTGCGGGCGCCGTTCGGGGGCGCGAAGTCCTCGGGGGTCGGGCGCGAGGGCGGCGTCTATAGCTTCGACTTCTACGCGGACGTCAAGAACGTCTGCTCGGCACCCTGGGAGGACTAGCGATGGGAGAGATCGTCGGCGCGGCGCTCGTGGCCCACGTCCCCACGATCATGCTGCCGGAGGAGGTGCGGCTCGAGATCAACGAGGGAAAGGAGATCACGCTCGTCCCGGGCCTGCACCGCATCAAGTCCGAGAACCTCGACCGGCTGCAGCCCGACGCGGTGATCGTGTTCGACACGCACTGGGAGTCCACGTTCGAGCACATCGTGACGAGCCACGACCGGAGGCAGGGGAAGTTCACGAGCCACGAGCTCCCGCGCGGGATGAAGCAGATCCCGTACGACATGCCGGGCGACCCCGAGCTCGCGAACCTGATCGCCGCGCAGGCCGAGGGGCGCGACGACTGCTGGATCCTCGCGAACGACGACCCGTATCTCCCGCTCTTCTACGGCACGGTCAACATCTGGACGTTCCTCGGCGATCCGAAGACCGCCTGGCTGAGCGTCGCGCTCAACCAGTGCTGCGACATGAACGATTTCCTGCTGTTCGGCGAGCTGATCGGGAAGGCGATCGAGCTGAGCGACCGGCGCGTGGTGCTGCTGGCCTCGGGCGGGATGACCCACCGCTTCTTCAACTTCAAGGACCTGCGCAAGCGCGAGAGCCAGAAGGCCCCGGACAACATCTACGACCGCGCGTATTACGACGCCGACATGGAGGTGCTCGGGAAGTTCGAGAAGGGCGACCACGCCGGCGTGATCGACGGCATGCCCGAGTACCGCAAGGCGTATCCGGAAGGCCACTTCGGCCATTACCTGATGATGGCCGGGGCGCTCGGCGGGCGGGCGTGGTCGGCGCCGGGGGAGCGGTTCAGCGAGTACGAGGCCTCCGTAGGCACGGGGCAGGTCCACGTCTGGTTCGAGCGGCCGAAGGCCGGCTGGACCGCGTAGCGCGCGTCGGGTAGGAACGCAGGCGACACACCTTAGGGAGGGGGTTGTCAGTGGAAGAGCGCACAACGGAGGGGGACCGCGTCGTCGGCGAGGAGCTACGAGCGCCTCGGCGCCAAGAAGCTCTCGCTCATCGACGTGCTGGCGCAGTCGGTCGGCTTCATGGGACCGGTGTTCAGCGCCGCGTTCATCATCCCGCTGATCATCGGCGTGAACGCGGCGGCCCGGGGCGCGGGCACCTCGGCGCCGCTCGCCGTGCTGATCGCGGCGATCGGGGTCTTCGCGCTCGGGTGGATCGTGGCCCAGTACGCGAAGCGGATCCACGCGGCCGGCTCGCTGTACGACTACGTCTCGAACGGCCTCGGGCGCACCATCGGCGCGGCCACCGGTTGGCTGTACTACGCGGGGACGATCATCCTGACGATCGGCCTGGGGGTCCTGATCGGCGGCTACATCCACGACAGCCTGTGGCCCGGCCTGTTCAACGGCGACCTGGCGCCCGGACCGATCTGGCTGTGGGACGCGATCCTCGCGATCGGCCTGTTCGCGGTCCTGTTCTTCGGGGTGAAGATCTCCACGCGGGTGCAGCTGACGCTCGCGCTGGTCTCGGTCGTGGTCGTGCTGATCTTCTTCATCACGGTGATCGCGGACCTCGGCGGCGACAACGACCTCGCGAAGGCGTTCGACCCGACGCCGTCGCCCGGAGGGTTCAGCGGGATCCTGTTCGGCGTCCTGTACGGGGTGCTGATCTTCGTCGGGTTCGAGACGGCCGCGAACCTTGCGGAGGAGACCGCCGAGCCCAAGCGCTCGATCCCGCGCGCGGTGCTCGGCGCCGTCGTGATCGTGTCGATCTTCTACCTGATCGCCGCCTACACCGAGGTGGCCGGGTTCGGGTTCGACCTGTCGGTGATCACCAGCCCCGAGGTGGCGGGGGCGCCGCTGTTCGCGCTCGGCGCGCCGGGGTCGCCCTCGGGATCCGAGTTCTGGCTGAAGGTCCTGCTGGTCGTGGTCTTCTTCGACATGCTCGCGGTCTACGTCGGTGCGGCGGTCGCCTCCACGAGGGGACGTTCGCGATGGCGCGGGATCGCCGGCTTCCCGGCGCCCTGGCCACGGTCTCGAAGCGGTACGGGACGCCGATCGGCGCGATCGTCCTGCTGATCGCGTCCAGGCGTCCTGATCATCGTGGCGGAGGGCAACGACTCGCTCCTGGTTCTCGCGCCGGGTCTCCCGCACTACTTCTCGCGTCTTCGTGTGGTGCTCGACGTTCGGCGGGTTCGCGTTGCTCGTCGTGTACCTCCTGATGTCGGTGGGCTCGCTCCGAGGGCTCTCGGGCTCGGAGGGCGTTCGGCGGCATCGTCGTTCGCGGCGATCCTCGGGATCCTGATCACGGGCGCGGCGATCTTCGGCTCGTTCTACAAGGTGACGAGCCCGACGCTGCTCGCGCCGTGGGCCGCGGTGATCTGGTTCGCGATCGGCCTCGTGTACATGGCGCTGGTCAAGGGACGCGAGCCCGCGAGCGACGCGCTGGCGGACCTGCGCTCGTAGACGGATGTCGGGTGAGGGACGAGGCGGGGCCGTCCGGCCCCGCCTCGTCCTCATCCTCAGCGAGAACCACACGCTCGTCCCGGCGCGCGACCTGGGCGCGCTGGTCCGGATGGCCGTCGAGGCCGAGGCGGCGGGGTTCGACGCCGTGATGGTGAGCGAGCACGTCGTGCTCGGACCCGGCGCGGACGCCGGCGGGATGCCCGAGAACCCGCGCGACTACGCGCTGCCCGGGAACCAGGAACCGTCGACGCCGTGGCCGGACGCGCTCACGCTGCTGAGTGCGGTCGCGTCGGCGACATCACGGCTCCGGCTGGTCGCGAGCTCGATCATCGCGCCGCTCCGCCATCCGCTGCTGCTCGCCAAGCAGCTCGCGACGCTCGACCTGCTGTCCGAGGGGCGTCTGGTCGTCCAGCCGACGGTGAGCTGGCACCGGCCCGAGTACGAGGCGATCGGGGTGCCGTTCGAGCGCCGCGGCGAGCTGCTCGACGAGCACCTGGCCGCCTGGAAGGTGCTCTGGCGCGACTCGCCGGCGTCGTTCGAGGGCCGCCACTACCGCTTCTCCGACGTCTGGCTGGAGCCCAAGCCGTTCCGGCCGGAGGGCCCGGCGCTGTGGTTCGGCGGCGAGACGATGCACGAGCGGCTCCTGCGGCGGCTGGTCGAGTTCGGGAGCGGGTTCAACCCGCTCGGGACGCCGAGCGACGATGATCTCGAGCGGTTGCGTTCGGGGATGGCGGCCGCCGGCCGAGACCCCGCCGAGCTCGAGATGGTGGGCGGGACGCGAGGGCGGTTCGACGGCCCGGACGGCGTGGCCGATCTGGGCGAGGCGCTCGCGTCGATCCCCGCACAGCTCGAACGCGGCTTCACCACGATCTGCATCAAGCCGTCGCAGTTCATCGACGACCCACGCCGAGATCGCGCGCGTTCTGCCGCGAGGTCGTCGAACGCGTCGACGCGCTCGTCGGCTGAACCACGTCTGGTTCGTTCTCCGAACGGAACCCTCCACGATCGGATCCATGGATCGGTCGAGTTGGGAATTGGTGATGCCGACCGGTCGTTGCAGAACGCGTAGGGGTGCCCGCTCGGGCCATATGAAGGAGGACGTCGATGGCGGATCTGGAGGGGAACAAGCGAACGGTCGTCGAGTACTACGAGCTCGCGTTCAACGGCAAGCAGCCGGAGCAGGCGGTCGAGAGCTATGTGGGCTCTCGCTACGTCCAGCACAACCCACAGGCTCCCGACGGCCCGGAAGCGTTCATCGGGTTCGTGAAGGCATTTCCCGAGGTCAGCGTCGACATCCGCCGCGTCCTCGCTGAGGGTGACATCGTGGTCACGCACAGCCTGGTGAAGTTCACGCCCGATGATCGTGGCACCGTCGCCGCTGACTTCTTCCGACTCGAGAACGGCAAGGTCGTCGAGCACTGGGACGTGTTGCAGCCGTTCCCCGAGGAGAGCGCGAACCCGCACCCGATGTTCTGACTAGATCGGCGGGTTACGACGAAGGGCCGTCGACCTCGATCGTCGGCGGGCCGTCGCCGCCGGCTCGGATCACGACGCTCCGCGAGGGCTCGTCGCCCGGCGTGCCCTCCCGGTGGACGACACCGCTGGGGATCACGAGGAAGTCGCCGGCGCCGGCCTGGACGGCCTGCCGGCCACCCTCGCCGAACTCGATCGCCACGGAACCCGACATCACGTAGACGATCGTGTCGTGGCCCCCGTGATGGTGCCAGCCGCTCACGAGGCCGGGCTCGGTCGTCGTGATCCCCGCCCACAGGCCCGGCTTGGCGAACGCCTGCCGCCGGTGGATCTCGGGCGGACCCTCGATCTCGACGAGCTCGTCGGTCCGATCCTCAGCGCTACGTCCTGCTCGCCCACGCGATCACCTCCTCAGATGACGTCGAAGTAGCGCCGTCGCTCCCATTCGCCGACGGCGCCGGGGGACAGGAACTGCTCCCACTCCCACCGGCCGGCCTCCGCGTAGTGGGCCACCACGTCCTTGCCGAACGCCTCGGGCGCGAACGGGCCATCGCGGAAGCGCTCGACCGCCTCGCCGAGCGTGACCGGGAGCGGCGGGACCGGGCGCTCGTAGTCGGCGCCCATCAGCGGCTCGCCGGGCTCGGCGTCGGTCTCGATCCCGTCGCGCGCCGAGGCGAGGAGCGCCGCGATCGCGAGGTACGGATCCACGTCGGCGCCGGGCACGCGCCACTCGAGCCGGGTGGACTCGGGCGACTCGGTGAGCACGCGGCACGAGACCATCCGGCTGTCGAACCCCCACGAGAGCCCGTTGCCCGAGAACTCGCCGCTCGTCGTCCGCCGGTACGAGTTCACGGTGGGCGCGTAGAACGGCATGAGCTCGGGCGCGCGCTGCAGGACGCCGCCGATCGCGTGCCGGAGCGTCGCCGAGATCCCGTCGGCCGTCCTCCGCGTCGTGGAACACGTTCCGGCCGTCGCCGTCGACGAGCGAGAGATGCAGGTGGCACGACGAGCCGGTCGTGTCGGCGAACGGTCGCGCCATGAACGTGACCGCCATCCCCGCGTTCGACGCGAGCGTGCGCATCGCGAGCTTGAACAGCAGGTGCCGGTCGGCCATCTCGAGCGCCCGCTGGTACTCGAGGTTGATCTCCCACTGGCCGAGGCCCCATTCGACCTGGCTGGTCCACGGGCCGAGCTCGGAGGCGGCGAGCGCGTCCCGAACGCCCGAGAAGAAGCCCTCGTACCGGTCGCCCGCCTGGATCGTGTAGTCGGCCCGCGCGACCGTGGTGGGGACGAGGGTCTCGTAGCCGTTCGCGCGGCCCTCGTCGTAGCTGCCGTGGTAGAGCGCGAACTCGAGCTCGCTCGCGACCTGCGCGGTCAGGCCGGAGCTCCGCGAGGCGCTCGATCTGCCGCCGCAGGATCGTGCGCGGCGCCACCGGCGCGAGCTCGTCCGAACCCATCTCGGCGAAATCGGCCACGCAGATCGCCGTGCGTTCGAGCCAGGCGGCCGGCCGGAGCGTCCCGAGATCCGGCACGAGCCGAACGTCGTGCCACCCGGTGTGGTGCCCGGTGTACTCCTGCACGGGTCCCGGCCACTGGTCGACGTCCCAGCCGAGGACGCACGAGCTGAGCGGGATCCCCTCGTGCACGACCTTGCGGAACACGTCGACCGACACGCGCTTGCCGACCGGCCGCCCGGTCACGTCGGCCGAGGTGACGATCACGGTCCCGAACCCGTCCAGGTCCGCGAGCTCGAGCGTCATCGGGTCAGCCACCCCCCGTCGACCGGCAGCACCGCGCCGGTGATGAACGACGCGTCGTCCGAGAGCAGGAACGAGATCGCCGCGGCGACGTCCTCGGGTTCGCCGACGCGGGGGACCAGGAGCCGGTCCTTCATCGAGTCCCACGCCTCGGGCGAACGCAGGTCGGCGCCCGGGATGAACGAGGTCGCGATCGGCCCCGGCGCGACGGCGTTCACGCGGATGCCACGGCCGGCGAGCTCGACCGCGAGCGCCTTCGTGAGCATCTTCACGCCGCCCTTCGACGCGTTGTAGTGCACCTGCGGGTGGCCGGTGGAGGCGACGACCACCTCGGACTCGATCGTCGCGAGGTTCACGATCGCGCCCGCCGCCCGCGCCCGCGATCACCGGCGCGATCGCCTGCGTCACGAGGTACATGCCCTTGAGGTTCGTGTCGAGGACGAGGTCCCACTCGTCCTCGCTGAGCTCGTCGAGCGGCGACATCCGGACCAGGCCGGCGTTGTTCACCAGGTAGTCGACGTGCCCGAACGCGTTCACCGCGCCGTCGCGCGCGCTCTCGATCTCGGAGCGGTCCCGGACATCGGCGTCGAACGCCACCCCGGTCCCGCCGCCTCGGCGATGGCCGCCACGGTCTCCTCGGCCGCCTCGAGCTGGATGTCGACCACGGCCACCGCCGCGCCCTCCGACGCGAGCCGGAGCGCGGTCGCGCGGCCGATGCCCGAACCGGCCCCGGTGATCATCGCGATCCGTCCCGAATGGTCGAAGCTCACGGCCGCTCCTGCTGCCACGCGACCTCGGTGAGGTCCATCGCCAGGCCTCCGCCGTCGGCCACGAGCGCGGTCCCGGTGACGATGGACGACTCGTCGCTCGCGAGGAACAGGCAGCAGGCGGCGATCTCGTCGGCGGTGGCCGGCCGCCGGAGCGGCGTGTACCGGGTCACGAGCGCGGTAGGCCTCGTCCGTCGAGATCCCGCGTTCGGTCACCAGGTCCTCCATCGCGCGGTCGCCCATCTCGGTGATCACCCAGCCCGGACAGATCGCGTTCGCGCGGATCCCCTTCGGGCCGTAGTCGACGGCGAGGGAGCGCGCGAGCCCGTTCATGGCCGCCTTCGAGACGCCGTAGGCCGCGCTCGCGCTCCCGCTCACGAACGCGTTCACGCTCGAGACCAGGACGATCGAACCGCCTCCGCGTTCGATCAGCGCGGGGATCGCGGCGCGCGCGAGCCGGAACGCGCCGCTCAGGTTCACGTCGAGCGTCCGGTCCCAGCGCTCGTCGTCGACGTCCGCCGCGGCGCCGCCGAACCCCAGACCCGCGTTCGCCGACCACGATGTCGAGCCCGCCGAACGCGTCGACCGCCGTCGCGACCGCCGCGCGGACGTGCGCGTCGTCCGCCGTGTCGCCGGCGATGGCGCGGCAGCCGGTCTCGGCGGCGACCGCCTCGAGCGGTTCGGCGCGGCGTCCGGTCACGACGACCTTCGCGCCCTCCCGCGCGAACAGCCGAGCCGTGGCGGCGCCGATCCCGGTCCCGCCGCCGCTGACGATCGCCACCTTGCCCTCGAGCCGCATCTCGCCTCCTCGATGGGCATAGTCTGCCCTACCGGCACGGCGGAGGTCGCGTGACGTTCGGCGAGCAGATCACCCTGGAGGAGCTCGAGCGGGACCCGTACCCGATCTACGCGCGCCTGCGCGACGAGGAGCCGGTCGCCTGGGTCCCGGCGGTGCAGCTGTGGCTCGTCACGCGGTACGAGGACGTTCGGACGGTCGACCTGTCGCCCGAGGTGTTCACGGCCGCGACCGACCCCTCGACGCTGAACCGCACGATGGGCGTGAACATGCTCGGCTCCGAGGGCCCGGACCAGCAGCGGGTCCGGCGCGTGGTCGAGCCGCCGTTCCGCCCGCGCGACGTCGAGGAGCGGACCAAGGGGATGATCCCGGCGCTCGCGAACGAGCTGATCGACGGGTTCGAGGCGCGAGGCGAGGCCGACCTGTTCACCGAGTTCGCCGACCCGATGAGCGTTCGGTCGCTCCGGTTCATGCTCGGGCTCGACGAGGTGGCGTGGGAGGACCTCCTGCGCTGGAACCAGGGCCTGATGCTCGGGCTCGCGAACTTCGAGGGCGATCCCGCCAAGCAGGCGCCGGCGGACGAGGCGAGCGCGTCGCTGTCCGAGGTGATCGAACGCGTCCTGGACCGGCTCGAGGACGAGCCCGACGGCTCCGTGCTCTCCGCGATGCTCCACCACGACCGGGACGGCGACCGCATGACGCGCGAGGAGATCGTCGCGAACACCAAGCTGATGCTCTCGGGCGGGCTGCAGGAGCCGCGCGACGTGATCGCGCTCGTCCTCCACGCGCTCGGCTCGAACCCCGAGCAGCTCGAGGAGGTCCGCGCGGACCGCCGGCTGGTCAAGCCCGCGGTCGAGGAGACGCTGCGGTGGGCGGGACCGGTCGGCACCTCGACGCGGCAGACGACCGAGACGACCGAGCTCGCGGGCGTGAAGCTCGAGGAGGGCGCGCTGATCGGCGCGGTGCTCTCGAGCGCGAACCGAGACCCTCGGCGGTTCACCGACCCCGACCGGTTCGACGTCCACCGCAAGGAGGGCGCGCACCTCGCGTTCGCGGTGGGGAACCACTTCTGCCTCGGGGCGTGGTTCGGGCGGCACCTCGCGCGGGTCTCGCTCGAGATCCTGCTCGACCGGCTGCCGGGTCTGCGGCTCGACCCCGAACGTCCGGCGACGCTGTCCGGTTGGGAGTTCCGAGCCCCGGACTCGACCTGGGTCCGCTGGGATCGCGGCGAGACCCGGCGGGCCGCTATCGGAGAAGGGCGGCCGAGCTCGTCACGGCCGACCTAGACCTCGATGAGCGCGACGGCGGCCGCTACGAGCACCACGTACACGATCACGCCGACGATGGTGACGACCACGTACCGAGGTCGCTCGTCGGTCTGGAGATCTCGCCGGAGCGGCGGCAGCACCCGCAGCAAGACCGGAAGGACCGAGATCGCGAGGCCGATGAGCAGGGCGGCCGCGGCGGTCCGGTCGCCGCCGTGCAGCATCGCGAGCAGCGACCCGAACAGGGTGGCGCCGAGAACGACCGCGACGCCCAGGCGGAGCGTCGCACTGGGGAGTCGTTCGTCCTCGCGCCAGGTCTTCTCGCGAGGTGAGAAGAAACGGACCTGGAAGAGCAGTGCGCCGGTGACCGCGAGTTGGATGGCGATCACCGACTGGAAGAACTGGATCGGGACTTCTTCCTCCACGAGCCCATCTTAGAGTTGTCTAGTCTCCTCGCATGCGATCACCTCGCCGCCCCGCTCGTGCGGAGGTCGTCGGTTCTCTCTTGCGACCGCCCGGGTTGCGACGGGCGATCGATGTCTTCTACGAGCGTTGGCCACTCAGCAGCGCTCGACGAGGAGCGGACGAAGGACCGCAGCGCTCTCCGAGGGCTGGAGGACGCAGCCATCCGCCAGGCGGTCCAGCGCCAGGTCGATGTCGGTCTCGACGTCGTCACCGACGGCGAGTTCCGACGCTGGATGTTCATGAACTCGTTCTACGACGCCGTCTCAGGCGTCCGGACCGGGCAAGACGGTGACGTTCCACAACGCGCGCGGCGACGACGTCGAGCTCGCCGTTCATGAGGTCGTCGAGCCGCTCCAGCAGGTCGATTCGCCGGCCGCCCGCGAGGCGGGTTTCTTGTCCGAGGTCACGAACGGCCACCCGTTCAAGGTCACGCTACCCGCGCGCGTCCATCTTCCTCCACCCCTTCACGACGGTGACGGGGGCGTACGAGTCGGTCGACGAGTTCGCGGCCGAGGCGATCCGCATCGAGCGTCGGCTCGTTCAGGACATCCTGACGGCGGCACCAGCTACACGAGTGCAATTCGACTTCCCGCTCTACCCGTACCTCGTCGATCCGGCCTGGGTCGAGCGCTTCGAGGCTGCGCGGTCATCGCGTCGCCGACCTGGTCGACGCTGCGGTCGCCGCCGACGCCGCGGTGCTCGAGGGCATCCCCGACGACGTGACGGTGGCGCTCCACATCTGCCGAGGGAACTACCGCTCGTCGTGGATGTGCGAGGGCTCGCTCGAGCCGGTCGCCGAGCGCGTGTTCGGCGAGCTCCCGTACGACGCGTTCCTGGTCGAGTGGGACGACCTCGGCCGCGACGGCGGGTTCGAGCCGGTGCGGTTCCTGAGGAAGGGTTCCACGATGGTCATGGGGGTCGTCTCGACCAAGACGCCGGCGCTCGAGGAGGAGGACGACCTCGTGCGGACGATGGAGGCAGGCGGCGATCCTCGCCGGCGGCATGGAACGGCTCGCGATCAGCCCGCAGTGCGGGTTCGCGAGCGTGATGGTGGGCAACGAGATCGACGAGGACACGCAGTGGCGCAAGCTCGAGCTCGTGGTCCGGGTCGCCGATCGGCTCTGGGGCTGAGGCCCTCGCGAACCCCGCGGAACGGTCGGGAGGACCCTACACTTGGCCGACCTCAACCTTGCCGGTGGTGCAGATGCAGGACGACCTCAACATCGAGATCGCGGGGAGCCTTGCCCAAGGGGAAGGCAAGGAGGCGAAGGCCCCATCTCCGAAGACGGGCTGGGAAGAGGTCGTCGAGATCCTGGAGGCGTTCCTGCTCGCCTTCGTCGCGATCGCGACGGCCTGGAGCGGCTATCAGGCGGCGAGATGGGACGGCCATGAAGCCGAGTTGTTCGCGGAGGCCTCGACGCTCCGTGTGAATGCGGACCAGGTCCTGACGCTGGGAGGACAGCAGCGCCTGCTCGATGTCAGCACGTTCAACACCTGGATCGAGGCACGGTTCGAGGGGCGGAGGGAGCTGACCGAGCTGTACGAGCGGCGCTTCAGCCCCGAGTACAAGGTCGCGTTCGACGCTTGGCTCGCGACCGACCCGTTCTCGAACCCGGAGGCGCCGCCCGGGCCCAGCTTCATGCCCGAGTACGTCAACCCCCAGCTCGAGCGGGGGCAGGAGTTGAACGAACTCTCCACCCGCGTGTTCGAGGAGGGAACGATCGCGAGGAGCCGCGCCGACGACTACATCCGGACGACCGTGATGTTCGCCACGGTGCTGTTCCTCATCGCGCTCTCGCAGCGGTTCAGGGTGCGGCGCGTTCGCTACGGCGTCCTCGGCGTGGCGGGCGGCCTGATGCTCTTCGGGCTCGTGACGATCATCACGTTCCCTCGCTTTTGAGCGACGGCGGTCCGCAGCAGGTCGAGCACCGGGCCACCGGACCCGACCGAACGACCTTGGCGGCGTTCGTCACCTTCGTGGTGCTGGCGGGCGGCAACGTGATCGCCGTGCGTTCCGTCTCGTGCGAGGGGTGCGAGCTCGATCCGTTCTGGGCGGCCGCCTCGCGCTTCCTGCTGGCGGCGCTGATCCTCGCGTCGATCGCGATCGCGCTCCGTGCCGGCTTCCCGCGCGGTCGAGCGCTCGTCGGCGCCGTGCTCTACGGGGTCCTCGGGTTCGGTGCGGCGTTCGCGTTCGCGTACTGGGGTCTGCAGCGGGTCTCCGCGGGGCTCGGCGCGGTGTTCCTCGCGACGGTGCCGCTGCTCACGTTCGCGTTCGCGCTCGCCCACCGTCAGGAACGGTTCCGCTGGGACGGGCTGTTCGGCGGGGTCTTCGCGGTCGCCGGCATGGCGGTGATCTTCCGCCAGGGGCTCGGCGCCGGCGTGCCGCTCGGCTCGCTGCTCGCGCTCCTCGCGGCCGCCGTCTGCTTCGCCGAGACCGGGATCGTGGTCAAGGCGTTCCCGCGCGTGCACCCCGTCTCGATGAACGCGATCGGGCTGGGCGTGGGCGGACTGATGCTGCTCGTCCTCGCGGTGGTCTACGGCGAGTCGCTCGTGGTGCCCGAGCTCGCGAAGACATGGGTCGCGCAGGCCTACCTGGTGATCCTCGGCTCCGTCCTGACGTTCACGTTGTACGTCTACGTCCTGCGGCGCTGGACGGCGAGCGCCGTCTCGTACGAGGGCGTGCTGATCCCGATCGTGGCGATCCTGCTGGCGTCGTGGCTGCAGGACGAGGAGATCACCTGGGCGTTCGCGGCGGGCTCGGTCCTGGTGCTGATCGGCGTCTACGTCGGGGCGCTCCGCCGGCCCGCGGGTGCTCCGGACCTCGAACCGGGCCGGGTAGCATCCGAACCGTGACCGAGGCCGACGTCCCGCTGCGGCTCGACGCCCCACGCGAGGAGGTGCTCGAGCACGCGGCCAAGCTCGTCGCCGAGGCCTGGCAGAGCTTCGACCGGTACCGGCCCGAGGAGCCACCGCTCGACGAACGCGTCCGACGGCTCCTGCAGACCGAGCTCCCCAGGACGCCCGGCGCGGCGCACGAGGCCGTCGACGACGCCGCGCGGATCCTCGACGAGTCGATCGCGCAGCCCCGGCCGCGGTACTTCGTCGGGGTGGGTTCGAGCGGGCTGGAGATCGGGACGATCGGCGACCTGCTCGCGCACACCTACGACATCAACCTCGCCGTCGATGCGCGCGCCGCGACGCTGATCGAGAAGCAGGCGGTGCGGTGGGCGGCCGAGTTCATCGGGTACGCGCCCGAAGCCGCGGGGGCGTTCACGAGCGGCGGCACGGTCTCGAACACGACCGCGCTCGCCGCGGCGCGCGAACACGCCCTGCCCGGCTCGCGGTACGAGGGGCTCGGCGGCAAGCGCGTAGCGATCTACTGCTCCCAGGAGGTCCACTACTCGGTCACCCGAGCCGTCGAGACGCTCGGCGTGGGTTCGGCCAACCTCCGGGCGATCCCGCTCGGCGCCGAGCGCGGGCTCGAACCCGACGCGCTCGCCGAGGCGATCGACCGAGACCTCGCGGACGGCGTGACGCCGATCGCGGTGGTCGCGACCGCCGGGACCACGCTCACCGGCGCGATCGATCCGCTCGAGGCGATCGCGGACATCTGCGAGGAACGTGGGGTGTGGTTCCACGTCGACGGCGCCTACGGGCTCCCGGCGGTGGCCGCGCGGCCCGAGCTGTTCGCGGGGTTCGAGCGGGCGCACTCGGTCGCCGTGGACGCCCACAAGTGGCTCTACCTGCCGAAGGCCTGCGGGATCCTGCTGGTGCGGAACCAGGAGGACCTGGTGGCGTCGTTCGGGCACGAGCAGGGGTACCTGCCGCACCAGCGGCACGAGCTGCACGCGATGGACACGACCTTCGAGTACTCCCGGCCGTTCCGCGCGCTCAAGTTCTGGCTCGCGATGCGCGTCCACGGGGCCGCGGCGTTCGCCGAGGCGATCGAACGCAACCTGGCGCAGGCGCAGCTCCTGTACGACACGGTGTCGGCGCGGGACGACTTCGAGGCCCTCGGGCCGCCGAAGCTCTCGATCGTCGCGTTCCGTCACGCCCCGGCGGGCGTCGAGGACGTCGGCGCACACAACGAGCGGCTGGCCGAGGCGATCCAGGCCGACGGGCGCGTCTGGATGTCGAGCGCGCTGATCGACGGCGAGGTCTGGCTCCGCCCGTGCTTCGTGAACTTCCGTACCACCGAGGAGGACGTGCTCGACGTCGTCGAGATCACCGCCGAGATCGGGGAGCGGCTCGCCCCGGGCTGAGGAACCGTCCGCCCGTCTAGACTGCGCACGCCCGAACACACCGAGGGGAGCTCACCGGAGATGACCGAGCCGCTGGTCGGCGTCGTGATGGGATCGGCGTCCGATTGGGACACGATGCAGCACTGCGCCCAGCAGCTGGAGGCGTTCGGCGTGCCGTTCGAGACCCGGGTGCTCTCGGCGCACCGGACGCCCCGCGAGCTCGCGGCCTGGATCGAGGACGCCGAGACGCGGGGCGTGGAGGTCTTCATCGCGGCCGCGGGCATGGCGGCGGCGCTGCCCGGCGTCGTGGCCGCCCACACCACGAGACCCGTGCTCGGGGTGCCGATGGAATCGAAGCTCGCGGGCGGGCTCGACTCCCTGCTCTCGATGGTGCAGATGCCGGGCGGGATCCCGGTCGGCGTGCTCGCCATCGGCAAGGCCGGAGCGGTGAACGCGGCGATCCTCGCGACCCAGGTGCTCGCGCGCTCGCAGCCCGGGTTCGACGAGGCCGTGCGGAAGCAGCGCGAGGCCAAGGCGGCCGAGATCCTGGCCAACCTCGACCCCTCCGAGGCCTGACCGGTGGCCTACCTGACCTGCCCCTGGTGCCTCACCCCGCAGCTGATCGCGGACGAGGCGCCCGAGTACCGGTGCTACACCTGCAACGCCGAGGTTCGGTTCTTCAAGTGCCCGAACTGCTCCCTCGTGCAGACCGTGAGCAAGCAGTGGCGGATGTTCACCTGCGGCAAGTGCGACACGAAGCAGGACCTGCCGTTCCGGTGGGGCTACGACCGAGCGTCGACGGCGATGCGGGTCGAGGGGACGGGGAAGTCCTGGCCCCCGCTGTGAGTCAGCTCCGGCGCCGGTAGGCCCACCAGCCCAGGCACGAGGCGAACAGCCCGAGCACCATCATCCCCCCGAAGCTGATCAGGCCCGGAAGTCGTTCGATCACGACGATCGGGATCGGCTGCTGGTCCAGCAGCTGCGTCATCTCGCGCGACGTGAACCCGACGTTCTCGGCACGGGCGATCATCGCGTCCTGCCAGGCGAACCAGACCATCGACGACAGCAGGGCGACGCCCAGACCCGCGACCGTGACGAGGATCGAGAGCGCCGGGTTGAGGATCCCGGGCATCGACCACCCGCGCTGGAAGCCGTAGAAGAACCACAGGAGGCCCGACGCGGCGAGCACGACCGCCAGCACCGTGCCGACGGTCCCGACGAAGGCGGCGTGGCCTCGAACGGTGACCTCGACCACGAGGGCGTCCACGGTGTCGGTCGCCGGCTGGGTGATCGTGAGGTGCGCCCACGGCTCCTTCACCGCGAGGAACGCCAAGATCCCGGCGACGGTCGCCGCCATCCCGGCCCACAGCATCCACATGTCCGGGCCGAACGCACGTCGGGAGTTCGGGATCGCGCGGTGCGTCGACGGGTTCGAGAGCGGTGAGGTCGGGGGGGCGGTCGACCACGCGTCGCGCGGCGGGGCCGAGCCGAACGGCGCGGGGGCAGGCTTGGGCGGCGCCTCGACGGTCACCGAGGGTGCGGTCGCGAACGACGCGGCGACCGGCTGGGTCCGGCTCGACGGCGCGCTCGCCGTGCCGGGAGGGCTCGCCGCGGGCGCGGTCGCGAGGTCGATCTCGCCGTCGCGCAGGTTCCGGCGACAGTGCGTGCACCGGACCACCGAGTCCCGGATCTCGCCACCGCAGTGCGGACAGGTCTTCACCTGATGGGTTTCGACGCGCCCG
The DNA here is from genome assembly GCA_963744515.1 of uncultured Actinomycetes bacterium. Lineage (GTDB taxonomy): Bacteria > Actinomycetota > UBA4738 > UBA4738 > HRBIN12 > DASSJM01. The sequence continues at coordinate 264,955 of CAVUTN010000006.1, forward strand.
GATCGGCCCTTGAGGCTCAGGCGTCGGGAGAGGAGCCCGTGCCCGGCGGCTCGGGGGCGGCGAGCTCGCGCAGCCTGCCCTCGGCGGCCGAGCGGGCCGCCGCGTGGGCGGGTTCGTGCCCGGTCATCGTTCGCAGGAAGACGTCGCGTTCGAGCGACAGGAGGCGGACATGGGTCGCCGCGACCACGGTGGCGGTGCGGGGCACGTCGCGGAGCAGGGCGATCTCGCCCACGTGCGCGCCGGGCCCGAGCCTGGCCACGTGGCTCCCGTTCGAGGTCACGTCGGCCTCGCCCGACGCGATCACGTACACGCGGTCGCCCACGTCGCCCTCGCGGATGATCGTGGTCCCGGCGTCGACGACGAGCGGGACGCTGTTGCGGGCGAGCCGTTCGACCGCGGCGACCGGCAGCGGCTCGAACAGCGACGTTCGGCGCAGGAGCGCGAGGTCGTCGGCCGGGACCCTCGCGCCGACGTCCACGGCCCGCAGCTGGCGCCGGAGCACGAGGAACGTCACCGGGATGATCGCGCCGGCGATCGCGAAGGTCCATCGCGCACCGATCAGCGTGGCGAGGATCGCGGCCGCGAACGCGCCGAGCCCCTCGCTCCCCATGTAGACGGACTCGAGGACGCCGAGGGACCGGGTGAGCTTCTGGTCGGGGATCAGGCGTTGGAGCATCGTTCGCCCCGAGACGTCGTACAGGACGGCGCCCGAGCCCGCGAGACCGAGCAGCAGCGGCGCGAGCGCGGGGACGGCCCCGATCGCCCCCACGGGGACGCCGTACAGGAACGAGCCCGTTCGGAACGCGGGGAACAGCCGTTCGCGGTTCCCGGCGACCACCGCGAAGCCCGCGCCGATCACCCCGCCGACACCCAGGGCGGCGTTCAGCGCGCCGACGCCCGTCTGACCGATCCCGAGCACCTCGAGCGCGAGCACGACGATCAGGGTGTCGATGAACCCGAGGACGAACGTCCACAGCCCGAGGGTCCCGATGAGCACCCGGGGCCGGGGATCCGACCACACGTACCGGAACCCCGCGCCGAGCTCGCTCAGCCCGGTGGAGGTCCGTTGCTGCGGATCCGGTGGCGGCGCCTGGCTGTGGACGCCGGACAGCAGGACGGCGCCGACACCGAGCAGCACGGCGAGCGCCGCGTACACGAGCCCGACCCCCGGGACGCCGAGCGCGGCCCCGAGCGCGAAGAAGGCCGTGGCGATCAGCGGGCCGAGCAGGACGCAGCCGCTCTCGATCAGGCCGGCCGCCGTGTACGCCGTGGTGAGCTCGGTCGGGTCGCGCGCGAGCCAGGGGAGCAGGGCCCCGTGCGTCGGCCGGACGAGCGTGAGGAGCCAGCCCACCGAACACGCGGCGGCGTAGATCACGACCGAGGGCGCGTCGAGCAGCGCCGCCACCGCCGCGAGCACGCAGGCGACGCTCATCGACGCCTCGGCCAGCAGGAAGACCTTCTCGCGGGGGAACCGGTCGCCCAGGCTCGAACCGAGCGGCGCGATGATCGCCGCGGGGATCAGCTGGACCAGCGAGATGATCCCGACCGCCGCCGCCCCACCCTGGTCGAACGCGAACACCATGAGCGCGATGAAGCTCGCCCACTCGCAGATGCTGAACGCGACGAGCGCGAGCTGCGCGCGCGCGAGATCGGGGTTGCGGAACGAGGCGACCAGGGCTCGCGCCGAGACGACGAGGTCGCGCTTGATCTCGGAGAGCGCGGAGGTCGGTCTCGGCTGGCGGATCGTCGATCGGGGTGCCCTTCTCGTTCGGGTCGGTGGCCCGCGGTGGGCCGCGGGGCTCACACGTTACGCTCCCGCGCCTCTTCCATCCCGCCGCGGGACCTCGGTAGCCTTGCCCCATGGCCACCGCCGTGTGGACGGGCACCCTGTCGTTCGGTCTGATCACGCTGCCGGTGCGGCTGTATCCGGCGACGCAGCCCAAGGACGTGCGTTTCCACCTGTACGATCGCGAGGGCCGCCGGATCCGCTACCAGCGGGTCGTCGAGGCCGAGCCCGGTCCGGCGTCCGAGCCCGACGATCCCCCGACGCCGGAGGCCGCCCGGGACGACGCCCCGGCGCCGCGCGAGGAGCGAGCGGGGAGCTCGGGATCCGTCGAGACGCCGGTCGCGTGGGAGGACGTCGTTCGAGGCGTCGAGACCGACGAGGGCGAGCTCGTCACGGTGCCGAAGGAGGAGCTCGAGCGGATCCGCCCCGGACGGAGCCGCTCGATCGACATCGAGGACTTCGTCGAGCTCGAGCAGATCGACCCCGTCTCCTTCGACAAGAGCTACTACGCGATCCCGATGACGCCCGAGGCGACCAAGCCCTACGCGCTGTTCCACCACGCGATGCGTGAAGCCGGGCGGATCGGGATCGGGCGGTTCGTGCTGCGGACCAAGCCGCACCTCGTGGCGATCCGGCCGATGGAGAAGGTGCTGGCCGTCGAGACGATGTTCTTCGGCGACGAGGTCCGAGATCCGGCCGAGCTCGCGCCCGGCCTGGACGGCGTCGAGGTCGACGAGCGCGAGCTGGACCTCGCGGTCACGCTGATCGAGACCCTGAAGACGGAGTGGGATCCCTCCCGCTACGCGGACACGTATCGCGAGGAGTTGCTCCGGATGCTCGCGGAACGCACACGGACGAGGCGCGTCGAGGATGAGCCGTCTTCGGTGGGCGCGTCACCGGTCGAGGAGCTGATGGCCGCCCTCGTGGAGAGCGTCGCCGCGGCCAAGCGGGACCGAACCCGGAAGAAGGCCGCCGGGTAGGTCGCGGGCTACCTCAGCGCCACGTCCACCAGGATCAGCTCGCTGGTCGAGCCGGAGGCGATCTCGATGCGCTCCTCGTCCACGATCTGGGCCGCGGACCCGGTCTCCATCCGCTCGCCGTTCACGCCGACGTCGCCCTCGATGACGTAGAGGTACGCGCCGCGTCCCGGCCCGAGCGGATGCTCGAGCGAGCGACCGGCGTTCAGGCGCGAGACGAACACGTGCGCGTCCTGGTGCACGAGCACGGCGTCGCCGCCCTCGCCGCTGATCCCCTTCAGGAGGGTGTCGGTCCGGTCCTCGGTCGTGAACACCTTCTGCTCGACGCCGGGCGGCAGCCCGCGTTCGGCGGGCATGATCCAGATCTGGATGAACCGCATCGGCTCGGTCTCGGACGCGTTCTGCTCGGAATGGTTCGCGCCGCTCCCGAGCGTCATCCGCTGCACCGAACCCGCCGGCAGCGGTCCCGGCGACCCGCCCACGTCGTCCTCGTGGCGGAACATGCCCTCCACCACGTAGGTCAGTCCCTCGATGTCGCGGTGCGGGTGCATCGGCCAGACGGCGCCGGGCACCAGCCGGTCATCGTTGAACACGCGCATCGTGCCGAACCGCGTGTACTCGGGATCCACGTAGGTGTCGAACGAGTAGTGCCAGCGGGCGCGGAACCACCCGCCGTCCACGTCGGAGATCTCGTCGTCCCTGCGGATCTTCAGCGTCATCGTGCGCCGGGCAGGACTCGAACCTGCGACCCGCTGCTTAGAAGGCAGCCGCTCTGTCCAGACTGAGCTACCGGCGCTGGCCCCGATTGTAGGGGCCAGCGCCGTCGGACGGCCGCGTTCGGCTCAGAACGTGACCGAGGCCGTGTTCGAGCAGACGGTCGTGTTGTACTCGCAGACCTTGTAGACGATCGTCCCGCCGCTGGTCATGACGACGTCCGTGAACGTGCCCGTGTTGGCCGCCGCTCCGATGTTGACGCCGTCGCGGAACAGCGACATGTACTGCGAGGTCGCGCCCGTCCACGTCAGCGTCACCAGCTTGACCGTCGCGAAGAAGGTCTGTCCGCTCGCGGTGAGGGTGAACGTCCCGGGTTCGGGCGGTGGCGGAGGCGGCGGGGGCGGAGGCGGTGGGGGTGGAGGGGGAGGCGGAGGCGGCGGCGGGGACGCGGTGAAGCCCGAGAACAGCAGGCGGTTCGGCGAACCGGACCCGGGGCTCTTCACGACCCCCTGCGTCGCGCTCGAGGTGATCGTCGAGGCGACCTGGGCCGGCGTCGCGTTCGGGTTCGTCTCGAGGTAGGTGGCGACCACGCCCGCCACGTGCGGCGTCGCCATCGAGGTGCCGCTGATCGTGTTGGTGGCGGTGTCGCCCGAGCCCCATGTGGAGGTGATGTTCACGCCGGGCGCGAACACGTCGACGCAGCTGCCGATGTTCGCCCACGACGGCTTCGTGTCGGTCGAATCCACGGCGCTCACGGTGAGCGCCGCCGCGACCCTGGCCGGCGAGCTGTTACACGCGTTCGCGGCGAACCCGAGGAAGTTGCCGTTCCCGGCCGCGATCGCGTAGGTGACGCCGTCGCTGATCGACCTCGACACCGCCTGGTCCATCGCGTTCGACGCCGAGCCACCGAGGCTCATGTTCGCGACGGCGGGCTCGCCGGGATCGTGGTCCTGCGTCACCCAGTCGATACCCGCCACGACCTGCGACGTGCTCCCCGAACCCTGGCAGTTCAGGACCCGGACGGCGACCAGGTTCGCCTGCTTGGCGACGCCGTACGTCGAGCTCCCGATGGTCCCGGCGACGTGGGTCCCGTGGCCGTGGCAGTCGTCGGCGCTCCCGCCGTCGATCGCGTCGAACCCACTCGTGGCGCGCCCGCCGAACTCCTGGTGCGAGAACCGGATGCCGGTGTCGATCACGTACGCGGTCACGCCGCTCCCGGTCGCCGTGTACGTGTAGGCGTTGTCGACCGGCAGCGAGCGCTGGTCGATGCGGTCCAAGCCCCAGGTCGCCGGCGTCTGCGTCTGGGACAGGCGCACCACCGCGTCCTGCTCCACGTAGGCGACGCGCGGGTCGCGGCTCGTTCGCAGCGCCTGCGTTCGCGTCATGTCGGCGACGAACCCGTCGATCGCAGACGTGAACACCCGCTGCACGCTGGCTCCGTACGCACGCTGCATCCCGGCCGCGACGAACGCCGGGCGCGCGGGGCACCGAGGATCGCAGCACGACGATGTAGCGGCCGGGGATCGCGTGGCGGTGGACGATCAGGCGGCCCGGCCGGGCCGACGCCGGGGCGGCCCCCCACACGAGCAGGCCCGCGATCAGGGACAGGACGGTGAAGGTTCGGAGATGGCGACGCATCGCTCAGACCCCCTCAGGGCATCGAGATGTCGGTTCGGGCGATTCTGTGCGCCTGACCAGCGACGCCGCATCGGCCGAAGGGCTACGGCTCGAGCACGACGGGGTCCGAACGGCCGTACCCGGAGGGGGGACGCCCCGGCCTCAGCGCCGCGGGACGTGGAGCGTGCCGAAGACCGAGCGCTCGCGCCGCTTCGGCGGGGGAGGCGTGGCCGCGACCGCGTCGGCCGAGGCGAGGCGCTCGCCCAGGATCTCGTGCGCGCTCGGCCGATCGGGGGCGGCGAGGTACTTCACGCGCAGCGGGCTCTCGGCGACGAGCTTCGTGAGGACCGCCTCGTCGGCCGGCGCCATCCGGGAGTCCGGTGGCACGATCCGGGTCCAGGCGAGCGGGCTCGGCGCGCCGTCGGGCGTGAGCACCGTGACGAGCGCCTCGCCGATCCCGAGCGACGTGAGCGCCTCCTCGACGTCGTAGTGCTCCGTGATCGGGAACGTCCGCGCGGTCTTGCGCAGGTCGTCCGCGTCCTTCGGCGTGAACGCCCGGAGCGCGTGCTGCACGCGGTTGCCGAGCTGGCTCAGCACCGCCGGCGGGACGTCGGCGGGGGCGTGGGTCACGAAGAACACCCCGACGCCCTTCGAGCGGATCAGCCGGGCGGTGAGCTCGATCTGTTCGAGCAGCGCGTCGGAGGCGTCGTCGAACAGCAGGTGCGCCTCGTCGAAGAAGAACGCCAGCACGGGTTCGGCCGTGTCGCCGATCTCGGGCAGCGTCGCGTACAGGCGCGCGAGCAGCCAGAGCATGAACGTCGAGAACAGCCGGGGACGGTCCATCACGTCGGCGAGCTCGAGCAGGCTGATCACCCCGCGGTCGCCGTCGCGGCGCAGCAGGTCGGCGACGTCGAACGCGGGTTCGCCGAAGAACGCGCCCGCGCCGGCCTCCTCGAGCGTGAGGATCGACCGCAGCACGACGCCCACGGATGCCTTCGAGATCCCGCCGTACTCCTCGAGCACCGGCTTGCCCTCGTCCGACGTGAGGAATCGCAGCGTCGTGCGGAGGTCGGCCAGGTCGAGCAGCGGCAGGTCGCGGTCGTCGCAGAAGCGGAACACGAGCGAGAGCACCGCGGTCTGGGTCTCGTTCAGGTCGAGCACCTTGGCGAGCAGCACGGGTCCGAACGACTCGACCGTCGCGCGGACGGGCGCGCCGCCGTCGCCCGTCAGCGAGAGCAGCTCGACCGGATGCGAGCGGGGTTCGACGGTCCAGTCCAGGGACGCCGCTCGTTCGGCGACCTTCGGATCGGTGGCATCGATCGGCTGCGCGAGCCCCGAGAGGTCGCCCTTGACGTCCGCGACGAACACCGGCACCCCCGCGTCCGAGAGCTGCCCGGCGATCACCTGCAGCGTCTTGGTCTTCCCCGTGCCGGTGGCGCCGGCGACGAGCCCGTGCCGGTTCACGGTCGAGAGGGGCAGCCGGACGCGGACGCCGGCGAGCACCTCGCCGTCGAGCATCGGCGATCCGAGGGCCACGCCCGACGCGTCGTCCGGGTAGCCGGCGCGCATGTCGGGCTCGAACCGCTCGTCCACGGCGTGACGATAGCCCGGCCGTGAGTCCGCGCGCCGCGAGAGCCGCCGCACTACCATCCGAACCATGCCGGCGAAACGGAAGCCCGCCGCGTCGAAACCGAAGGCGACCAAGCCCACGAAGCAGCCCGAAGATGCCGAACGCGGGGCCGAAGACCGTCCAGCGCTTCGACGAGCTCGCCGAGACGTTCGTCGCGCTCGGCGCGACGCGCTCGACGATGTTCGGGATGCCGGTGCTCAAGGCCGGCGGCAAGGTGTTCGCGGGGACGCTACGGCGACGCGATGACGTTCAAGCTCGGGCCCGACGACCTCGAGAGGGCCCGAGCGATGACGGGCGTCGAGGCGTTCGAGCCGATGAAGGGCCGCCCGATGAAGGAGTGGGTGCTGGTCCCGCTCGCGCAGGCGAAGCGCTGGTCCGGACCTCGCGGAGCGGGCGTTCGAGTACCTCTCGTCAGCGCCGGTCTAGCCCGGGTCGAGCCGCGAGGCCAACGACGTCGCTTCGCGCTCGGTGAGCCCGCTCGCGACGACCACGTCCCCGCTCGTGATCGGCACCTGCACGGTGGGTGCGGACACGATCCGGCCGTCGACGACGATCGCGATCCGCGAGCCCACGGCGGACTCGGTCGCGGTGGCGAGGGCGGCGGTCCCGTCGGCCGTCAGGTTGGCCGAGACCGACCAACCCGAGCTCGGTGGCGCGTCCGGTTGGGCCGCCGCGTGTTCGACGTCGGTCTCGTCCACGATGAGAGCGCCGAGCACGTACTTGTCCCCGGCAGGTCCGAGCAGGACGATGCGCGGCGCATCCGCGGCGGCCCCGACGCAGTCTCGGAGGTCGTCGCCCCGACCCGCGCACGTGAGCTCCGTCTGGTCCCAGGCGGCCGCCGATCGCGGCACGACCTCGACGACCGGACGCAGCTGGAACGTCCCGCCGGCCGAGGCGGCCGTCGGACCCGACGGCGTCGGGGGCGTGTCCTCGGCGGAGCTGCACGCCGAAGCGATCACGAGCGCGAGGAGCCACCAGGCCCACCGGCGGTCCCGTTGGGTTCTGGTGCTTCTCGTCCCTCCTCCCGCGCGCCGAACCATCGCCGTGCGGGTCGGACGCCTTACAGGGAGGGAGAGTCGAGGATCTTGCGGGTGCGCTTGGCCATCCCCTCGAGCAGGCGGATCGCGAGGTCCGGCTCCTTGCGCAGGAGCTTGCGGAACTCCGACCGTTCGATCCTCACGGTCTCGAGCGGCGTCTCGGCGACGACGGTCCGGCTCCGGGAGTCGCCGTCCAGCAGCGAGAGCTCGCCGAAGAACTCGCCGCGCCCGAGCTCGGCCTCCTTCTTCCCGCCCGGCGTGGTGCCGGCGACCACCTTCGCCTTGCCGTTGGTGATCACGTAGAACGCCTTGCCCGGGTCGCCCGCCTTCACGATCACCTGGCCCTCGCGGTAGATGCGCTCCTCCGACAGCGAGGCGACCCGCGAGAGGTCCATGCGCGTGCAGCCCTCGAACAGCGGGACCCGTCCGAGGAGGTTGACCATCGGGCGACGCGCGCTTGCCATGGAGGCATGGTCGCAGCCGTCGGCCCGGGGTGCAAACGGCGACCGTCGGGGACGCGAACGGCGACGCTAGGATGGCGCGATGGCGCGGACCGTCTCCTCGTTGATCGCCGGCCGGGCGCGCGAGGACGCGCCCGGCGGCAGCGCAGGACGTCCCGAACCCGGCCCGGCTCGACGAGATCGTCGCGGAGGTGGGCCTGGCCGACGCCACGACCTTCGTCGAGGCGTGCGCCGCGGCCCGGAACGCGCAGCGCGACTGGGCCCGCGTCCCGGCGCCCGTGCGCGGGCGCGCGATCCAGCAGCTCGGCCGCCTGGTCGAGGACAACGCCGAGACGCTGGCGCGGATCATGACCCGCGAGATCGGCAAGCCGATCGCGGAGGCCCGGGGTTCGGTCCAGGAGGTCGTCGACACGTGCAACTTCTTCGTGTCGGAGGGACGGCGGCTCTACGGGATGACCGTCCCGTCCGAGCTCCCGGACAAGCAGCTGTTCACGTTCCGCAACCCGGTCGGCGTCGCGGCGATCGTCACGGCGGGGAACTTCCCGGTCGCGGTCCCGTCCTGGTACCTGGTCCCGGCGCTCCTGTGCGGGAACGCGGCCGTGTGGAAGCCCGCCGAGTACGCGCCCGTGACCTCGGAGGCGCTCGCCCAGTTGTTCCTGCACGCCGGCTTCCCCGACGGGGTGTTCAGCATGGTGCTCGCCGACGGGGCCTCGACGTTCGACGGGCTCTCGCAGGCGCTCGACGCGGGATTGGTCGACAAGGTCGGGTTCACGGGTTCGAGCGAGGTGGGGCGGCGGCTCGGCGAGCTCTGCGGGCGCCACCTGCAGACGCCGTGTCTGGAGCTCGGCGGCAAGAACCCGCTCGTCGTGATGCCCGACGCCGACCTCGAGCTCGCGGTCGAGGGCGCGCTGTTCAGCGGGTTCGGCACGGCGGGGCAGCGGTGCACATCGCTCGGGCACGGTGATCGTGCACGAGAGCGTGCACGACGGGTTCCTCGAGCGCTACGCCGAGGCCGTCGAGACCGCGCCGATCGGCGATCCGTTCGAGGACGTGCTGTACGGGCCGATGATCTCGTCGCGGTTCTGCGAACGGTTCCTCGGGTGGCTCGACTGGGTGCAGCCGCACCACACGCTCCGCGGCTCGACCGGCACCGGCAGGATCACGCGCGACAACCCGCGCGAGGGGTTCGTCGGCGACCCGGACGCCGGCCTGTTCGTGCACCCGACGATCGTCGACGGCGTCACGATGGACGACGACCTGTACAAGCAGGAGACGTTCGGGCCGATCGTGGGGGTGGCGTCGTTCGGCGACTTCGACGAGGCGATGGCGCTCGCGAACGGTCACGGCTACGGCCTGTCGGCCTCGATCTACACGACGGATCCGCTCAACGTGTTCCGGTTCCGCGAGCGGATCTCGGCCGGGATGGTGAGCGTGAACAACTCGACGACCGGCGCCGAGGCCCACCTGCCGTTCGGCGGCAACGGGCGCAGCGGCAACGGGGCGCGGCAGTCGGGCGTGTGGGTGCTCGACCAGTTCACGCGCTGGCAGGCGATGAACTGGGACTACTCGGGCAAGCTGCAGAAGGCACAGATGGACGTCGCGGACGTCTCGGCCGACCCGTCGTTCCGGCTGACCGAGCCGTGAGCGACGACCTGACGCGCATCCGCGCCGGGCGGCTGGTCGACGTCGTCGCCGGCGAGGTGCTCCGCGATCGCGTCATCACCGTCCGCGGCGACCGCATCGAGTCGGTCGGCGACGACGACGGCACGCCGGTCGAACTCGACCTGTCCCACCACACGGTGCTCCCTGGGCTGATCGATTGCCATGCCCACCTGATCGGCGAGGTCGAGGGCGGTCACGGGTACGCGGCGCTCGTGCAACGGACCGGGGCGCAGGAGGCGCTCACGGGCGTTCGGAACGCGCGCGACACGGTGAGGGCCGGGTTCACGAGCGTCCGAGACGTCGGAACGTTCCGGGCGTTCGTCGACGTCGCGCTGCGCGACGCGATCGAGGCGGGGGACGTGCTCGGTCCCCGGATGCTGTGCGCGGGCGCGTACGTCACGAGCTCGGGCGGCGGGGGCGACGTGACCGGTCTCGCGCCCGACGTCGACGCCGTGATCCCGCGTGACCTTCGGTACGGCGTGGCGAACTCGGTCGACGAGGTGCGCCGCGTGGTACGCGAGATCCTCCACGGCGGCGCCGACTTCATCAAGGTCATCGCGACCGGCGCGGTCCTGACCGAGGGCACCGTCCCGTCCGCGCCCGAGTTCAGCGAGGCCGAGATCCGGGCGGCGGTCGAGGAGGCCGCGCTGTACGAGACGCACGTCGCGGCCCACGCGCACGGCGCCGAAGGCATCAAGCGGGCGGTCCGTGCCGGTGTGCGCTCGATCGAGCACGGCTCGCTGATAGACGACGAGTCGATCGCGCTGATGGCCGAGCACGGCACCTACCTGGTCGCGGACGTGTGGATGGGGGACTGGACGATCGAGCAGGGCGAACGCGAGGGCTGGTCGCCGAACGTGATGCGCAAGCTGCGCGAGACCACCGATGTGCAGCGCGAGGGGTTCGCGAAGGCCGTCGACGCGGGGGTCCGGATCGCGTTCGGCACCGACAGCGGGACCTACCCGCATGGGATGAACGCGCACCAGTTCGCGACGATGGTCAAGCTCGGGATGGCGCCGATCGAGGCGATCCGCTCGGCCACCGTGGTGGCCGCCGAGCTCCTCGGGTGGCGAGACCGGGTCGGCGCGATCGAGCCAGGACTGTTCGCCGACCTCGTCGCCGTTCGGGGCGACGTCGTGAGCGACGTCGGGCTGCTGACCCACGTCGACGTCGTGATGAAGGGCGGAGAGATCCTGACGGCCGGCTGAGCCCGGTTTCCCACCGGTCGGGGTCCCGGAGTACGCTTTCGAACCTGTCGCCGGCCACGCGGAACACGGAAGGAGCGCGCCGATGAAGACCTGTCCGTACTGCGCCGAGGAGATCAAGGACGCGGCGATCAAGTGCCGCTGGTGCGGATCGTGGCTCGTCGACGAGATCCCGGCCTCCGCGGAGACGCCGCCCAAGAAGGCCGAGGGGGCGAAGCAAGAAGCCAAGGCTGAGGAGCCCAAGGTCGAGGAGAAGAAGGCTGTCGCCCCGCCGCAGGCCACGATGATGGCGCCGGTCCCGGCCGCCCAGCCGAAGGTCGAACCCGTCCCGACCCCACAGCCCGTCGCGCAGGCGCCCGCCGCCTCGGCCCCCGAGCCCGCGGTCGCCCAGGCGGCACCGGCAGCGGCAGCCGCCGCCCCGGAGGCCACGATCGAGTTCACGCACACGGGCTCGCGCTACCTGCTCGGGTACGCGCCGGACCACTTCGGGATCTGGGACCGCAACACGCCGCAGCAGCCCGTCGAGACCTTCCCGCGGAACGACGACGGTTGGGCCGCGGCGTGGGCTCGCTACGCATCCATCGAGACGAGCTGGATGGATCTGCGGACCGGGCAGAAATCCGGTTAGCCGGTCGTTCTGGCCCGATCCAAGGGGGCCTCAACTAAGGCGGACGTGAGTGTGATGTTCCCCGATTCAGGAACCTTGGTGTTCTTCTGCAAGTACCACGAGAGCATGGGGATAGAGGAGCGCTCCAGGTCGAGTAGGTCACCTGACCCCGCGAACCGGGAGCGGCCGGTCCAGCTCGATCTGACCCCCGGCCTGTTGCGCATCCCAGATACGTCGATTGCGCGATGCGCGCTCCTCTGCTCGCTTCTTACGATTCCGCCGCGGTCGGGACACCGGGTATCCGTCGCCGCCAGGCTGCTGGCCCCGGTGTCCCTGATCGCCCATCATCACGCCCCTCGGACTGACGATGCACCGGGGAGGGGGCTCGAGGGCCGCGCTCCACCATCTGGACGGGGAGCGGGCCGATGGCGTCGGCCCGGCGTCACGCCGAGACCACTCACCCGTCAAGGACTGCTTGGTCTTCGCCTCTTCGTCTCAGGTTGGTCCGGGGGGGGATTCAGTGGTCGTGGGCGGGGGGTCGGTAGTCGTTGGTGGCGGATCGGTAGTCGTTGGTGGCGGATCCGTGGTCGTGGGCGGGGGTCCGTCGTGGTTGGTGGCGGATTCGTGGTCGTGGGCGGGGGGTCCGTCGTGGTTGGTGGCGGATCCGTGGTCGTGGGCGGGGGGTCCGTAGTCGTAGGTGGCGGTTCGGTGGTGGTCGGTGGTGGCGGGGTTGGCGTGGGTGAGGGTGAGGGTCCAGGCGATGGAGCGGGGGAAGGTCAGGTCCGGGACCTGGACCCGGCGGCGGCTGAGGGTCGTTGCCTCCCACGGAGCCGTCTACGGGAACAAAGGAAAAGACGTCACCGCCCGCTGCTACCGCAAAGAGTGGAACCGCAGAGGCGCTGCCGTCCCCACTGCGACCGCCGGCCCTGGTGGAATCCACCGTCTCCAAGCGCTTGTGGGTCCAGTGCCACATATGGCTGGCCGCTCTCGTCGACCTCGACGGTGAAGCGCCCCTCCCAACGCTCTCGGGGCACTTCCTCCTCCCATCGTGAGCAGGCCAGTCAGCGCCATCGAGCAAAGAAGGACGATACCCGTCGCGACTCCAAGCGATCTGGGCCGAACGTGCATCAGCCGAGAACGCGCACCGGCTGCCCACAGCCCAATGGCCCGGCCGGGTCGCCATGAACGCATGCGCGGCGCCACCAGAACCGTCCCCACGCGCGCGCCTTGGCTGCAACGTCGGCTGCCCAGAGACGGATAGCCCGGCGCCGAAATCGTCCCCGCGCCCGAACATCCGCCCAACGCCTGGAAAGGCCGTAGGTCAGGTGGCTCACTTGCTGACTCCTACCCCCAACACCCCGAGCCCGGACCGTCATCGGTCTCGCCGAGCGATCCCCAGTTCGGTGACCACTCGAGCTTGATCGCCGAACCTATCAGAGCTGCCTTTCAGAGAGCACGCGTGCTGCGCAGGTTCCGGATGCGGCCTAGGGTGGACTCCCTGCGGTCGGCCCCCCGCAGCATCCCGACCAGCACCGCCCGGAGCGTCCGATCTTCCTCGCGGTCGTTCAGCAGTTCGGCGAAGGCACGGCGCTGCGTCTACGCTATCCCCGTGGGAAGGACGCACAGAACGCCCATCATCGTGCGCTGGGGGGAGGCGGATCCCATGGGCATCGTGTTCTACCCCACCTACTTCGCATGGTTCGACCATGCGACGCACGGGATGTTCGCCTCGTCCGGCCGCACCTTGCTCGACCGGCTCCGGGAGGACGGGATCTCGGTGCCCATCGCCGAGTGCGGAGCGAGGTTCGCCGCGCCCGTCTTCGTGGACGATGAGCTGGTCGTGAACTCCTCCGCGGTGGACGTCGAGCCGACTTCGCTCAGGATGGAGCATCGGGTCATGCGGGATGGGCGGATCGTGGCGAATGGGTTCGAGAGGAGGGTCGTGGCGCGCATGGGCGAGAACGGTCGATTGGAGGTCACGCCGATGCCGGGCGACCTTCAGGCCTGGCTGGTTGAGGACGAGTAGGGCCGCCAGTCAACCGCTCCAGTCCGTCACATTATTGCCGTGCTGCCACGGTAGCGCCGGAGCAACAGCACAAGTGAAATGAAGCTGAAACCAGCACTTTGAAGCGATCCATGTGATCGGCGATCGGGCTATGACCACGGCTCGATCGCCTCATACGGTCCCGCAGCCATAAGAAGAGGTCCCCTCCGTGCCCGTCGGCTCGGGCCTCGTGATTCCGGCTACGCCCGAGGGAGGAGGGGACCTAACACCACCGCACCATCACGGCTTTCACCTTCACCAACACAAGGAGGTTCAGACGATGACTGCGACGAGACTTCGGACACGGATCATCTGGGCAGGTGCCCTCGCTGCCGGCATCATCATGTGGTCGCTCGTTACCGGCGGACCCGCATACGCGCCCCCCGGTTCTGCCCCGGTGTCCATCGTGGATGGCCAAGACGCTTCCATGAAGGCCAACGTCGACGCGGACGGCTCTCTCCAGGTGAGCGGACAGGTAAGCGTCGGAGGCTCATCGTCCGTCGAGGTGAGCAACTTCCCGGACGTACAAGAGGTGAGCGGGACCGTCGAAGTCGAAACCGAGATCGCGGACGAGTTCCGCAACGTCAGCCTCTTCTCGACAGATGACCCCGTCGTCAGCGAATCCTTCCTTCCCATCAGGGCTAGGTTCATCTCCATCTCCAGCGAGGATGAGGTCGCGCTCGCGTTCGACACGGTCAATACCATCGGGCCGGTCATCCGCATCGGAAGCAACCGCCAGCCAACTCAGACCATCTCTCTGCCGCTGGCCATCCCTCTCGACGAGGTCTCCATGGTCTGCTTCAACGAGGTCGAGGACTGCAGTGTGCTGATCACCATCGTGGGGACGTAGGATCCTGACCCAGGTCCGAGCCCACTCACCATGGAAGGGCCGGTCTTCGGACCGGCCCTTCTGCTATCCGGCATGCCGCAGCATCCCGACCAGCACCGCCCGCGGCGTCCGATCCTCCTCGCAATCGGCGCTCAAGGGTCTCCAACCTCACGCCGAGAGACCTTACGGCAGACCACCAGGAGGTCAGATGCAGCGGAACGCCGCGGTGATCGTGTTGGCAGTCGCCGCCATACTCAGCATCGCGATTCTCGGGACGGCATACATGCGCGAGGACAAGTCGGCTCCTCAGGTTTCGCACGACCTCAAGGACAAGTCGGCTCCTCAGGTTTCGCACGACGAGAGTGCTGCTCAGGCGGCGTGCCTGGAACGGGGCGGCATGTGGCACTCGGGGTTCTACGAGGGCGACGGCCATTGGAAACGGGGCTCGTGCATGGGCGGGAATTAACGCCAGGGCTTCTCGCCTGCTCGCAACATCCCGAACAGCACCGCCCGGAGAGTCCGATCCCCTTCGGAGTCGATCAGCAACTCGGCGAAGCTAGGCCGCAAGAGGCCGCGAAACGACGCGAAGATATCAGCGAGTACCGTCCTCGGATCGCCATCCCGATCGATGACCTTGGGAAATGGGCACTGACCAGCGGAGCGGGCGACGGGAATCGAACCCGCACCACCAGCTTGGAAGGCTGGAGCTCTACCATTGAGCTACGCCCGCGGGTCGGCCAAGCCTAGCAAGCTCACAGGAGCGCCCGGGCGAGCGCCGTCGTCACCGTCGCCAGGATCACGACGAGGAGCAGGGGCGCCTTCCGCCAGATCGCGATCGCGGCAACCGCGACGCCGAGCACGCGTTCGTCGACGGCGAGCGCCTGGCCGTTCCCGAACGTCTGCACCGCGACCAGCGCGCCGAGCAGGGCGGGCGCAAGGAGCTCGATCACGCGCGAGAGACCCTCGGGGAGCGGGCGGCCCCCGAGCAGCAGCGGGACCGATCGACTTGATCGCGATCGTGCCGGCACCGACCAGCGTGACGACGAGCCAGGTCTGGCTCATCGCTTCAGCCCGATGAGGCAGGCGGCGCCGGCCGCGATGATCGGCACGCCGGCCGGCGCGAACGGCGTGAGCGCCAGCGCGATCGCGGCGCCGAGCAGGGCCGCGGCGACGTGCCGCCGGTCGCGCGCGAGCGGGACGAGGAGCCCCAGAAACAACGCCGCGAAGGCCGCGTCGAGCCCGAACGTGGCCGGGTCCCCGATCCCCGAGCCGACGAGCGCCCCGATCGCCGTGCCGACGACCCACGAGACGTACAGGACGACGCCGGCGCCGAGCAGCATGCTCCGGGAGAACCGGCCCTCGCCCTCGGCGGCGATCGCCCAGGACTCGTCCACGACCAGCTGCGCGTGGACGAGCCTCGACCAAAGGGATCCGGTCAGGTACGGCGCCACCGAGATCCCGATCGGCGCGTACCGCGCGTTCAGGAGGAGCGCCGCCGTCACCGCCGCGGCGATCGTCCCGCCGTCGCGGAGCACCGAGACCGAGGCGAACTGCGCCGAACCCGCGAACGTCGTCGCCGACATCACGATCGGCGCGAGCCACCCGAACCCGACCGCCCGCGCGATCACGCCGAACGAGACGCCGAACCCGGCGACGGCCACCGCGAGCGGACCCACGGCTCGAGCCCCGTCGCGGAAGGTCCGTTCGGCCATGACCAACGGTAGCAACCCCTCGGTGGCGGCCGAGGTTCCTGCTCGACCCCGACCGCTAGAGTGCGCGGCGTGAACGTCCCCTTCCGGCTCGTCGACGTGTTCGCGCCGGGCCCGCTCGCGGGGAACCAGCTCTGCGTCGTCCCGGAGCCCCTCGACCTGGACGACGCGACGATGCAGGCGCTCGCCAAGGAGATCGGGTTCTCGGAGACGACCTTCGTGACCGAGGCCGGTGGCGACCGCTACGCGATGCGGATCTTCACGCCCGACGCCGAGCTCCCGTTCGCCGGCCATCCGACGCTCGGAACGGCGTTCGTGTTGGTGAGCGAAGGGCGCGTGTCCTCGCCGGGGACCCAGGTCGACCGCCGCCGGCGAGGTCCCGATCGAGGTGGACCTTGCGATGGACTCGCGTGGATGACGCAGCTGCCGGTCGAGTTCGGGCGCGTGTTCGAGGACCGGGGCCTGATCGCACGAGCGATCGGGCTCGAGCCCGACGACCTCAGATCACGACCTCCCGGTGCAGACCGTCACGACCGGATTGCTGTGGACGATCGTGCCGGTGCGCGACGCGGAGCGGCTGTCACGCGCCCAGCGCGACGGCCGGGCCCTCGAGCAGGCCGTCGCGGCCTCCGGCGACGAGGGCCTGTACCTGTTCGCAGTGACCGAGGAGGGCGTCACGGCGCGCATGTTCGACGCCGAGCACGGCGTCGGGGAGGACCCGGCGACCGGTTCGGCGGCGGGGCCGCTCGGCGCCTACCTGGCCGAACGCGGCCTGGCGGGCATGCCCGGCTCGATGGTGGTCCGCCAGGGCGAGCGCCTGGGCCGGCCGAGCGCGCTGTCACGTCGAGGTTCGAGAGCGAGGGAGGCCGCTGGCGCGTCCGCGTGGGTGGCGGCGTGCACGTGGTCGGCCGGGGTTCGGCCAGAACGTTCCGTCTCGCCGTGCTCGGCTCCCAGCCCCTCTGCCTCGACGGAATCGGAGGCACCCTCGTAGGCTTGCGTCCGTGCGCGTCCGCGTCGTCGTCCTGCTCGTGCTGATCACCGGCAGCCTGGCCTGGGTCGGGACGCAGGCCCTGTCCGGCAACCTCGTCTACTACGTCACGCCGACCGAGCTCCTGCACCAGCACCCCGCCCCGAACGAGCGCCTGCGGCTCGGCGGCCAGGTCGTGCCGGGCTCGCTGCACGACGTCTCCGGCGGCGTCGACTTCGTCGTGACCGACGGCACCACCAGGATGACCGTGGTCCATACGGGCTCGACGCCCGCGCTGTTCAAGAGCGGGACCGGCGTGGTCCTGGAGGGCACCTACGGGACGGACGGCGCGTTCCACTCGGACAACATGCTCGTCAAGCACGGCGAGCAGTACCGGCCGCCGCCACCCGGCGAGACGCCGCCACCCGACGAGGTGACCTGATGCCGGCGTTGGTCGGCACGCTGTCGCTCGCGCTGGCGCTCGCCCTCGCGGTCTACGGGGCGACGGCCGCGATCGTCGGCGCGCGGACCGGCCGCCCGCGCGTGATCGAGAGCGCGCGGACGGCGGCGTACTCGCTGTTCGCGCTCGTCGTCGTCGCGAACCTCGCGATGCTCGCGGCGCTGCTCGCGAACGACTTCTCGCTGCGCTACGTCGCGTCGAACTCCAGCCGCGCGACCCCCACCTTCTTCAAGATGCTGGCGCTCTGGTCCGCCGACGAGGGCTCGCTGCTGCTGTGGAACCTCGTCCTCGGCGGCTACCTCGCCGCCGTCGCCTTCCGGTTCCGACACCGCCGACCCGAGACCTTCCCGTGGGCGCTCGCGGTGATGTTCGGCATCTCGGCGTTCTACCTGGTCCTGGTCCTCGGGCCCACGACGCCGTTCGCGACGCTCGCCACCGCGCCGCCCGACGGGCGGGGTCCGCTCCCGCTGCTGCAGAACCACCCGCTGATGGCGGCGCACCCGCCGTTCCTGTACCTCGGGTTCATCGGGTTCACGGTGCCGTTCGCGTTCGCGATCGCCGCGTTGATCACGGGGCGGGTGAGCGACGCGTGGATGCGGATCACGCGTCGGTGGACGATCTCGGCCTGGATCTTCCTCACGATCGGCCTGACGCTGGGCGCGCTGTGGTCCTACAGCGTCCTCGGCTGGGGCGGGTACTGGGCGTGGGACCCGGTCGAGAACGTCGCGCTCCTGCCGTGGCTGCTGGGGACCGCGTTCCTGCACTCGGTGTTGGTGCAGGAGCGCCGCGGGATGCTGAAGGTCTGGAACCTGTCACTGATCGTCGGGACGTTCGCGCTGACGGTCCTCGGGACGTTCCTGACGCGGGGGAGCATCCTCGCGTCGGTCCACGCGTTCGCCGAATCGATCGTCGGGCCGCTGTACCTCGCGTTCCTCACCCTCGTGCTGCTCGGGGGGTTCGGGTTGATCGCGTGGCGCCGGGAGTCGCTCCGCGCCGAGGCAACGTTCGACACGCCGTTGTCGCGCGAGAGCGTGTTCCTCGGCAACAACGTCCTGTTGCTGGTGCTCACGTTCACGGTGCTGATCGGCACGATCTACCCGCTGCTCGCCGAGGCCGTTACCGGCGGCAAGGTCTCGGTCGGCTCGCCGTTCTTCAACCGCAACACCGCGCCGGTGGCGTTGCTGCTCCTGTTCCTGATGGGGATCGGGCCGCTCCTGCCCTGGCGGGCGGCCTCGGCGTCCGCCGTCCTGCGCCGGCTGCAGGTCCCGACGTGGGCCGCCGCGGCGACCGCGGCCATCTTGGCGCTGGCCGGGGCCGGGGTGGTGGCGGTGATCGTGTTCGGGCTGGCGGCGTTCGTCGCCACGGCGACGATCGCCGAGATGGTCCGCGGCGTCCAGGCGCAGCGGCGCGCGCACGCGATCTCGGTCGGCGCGGCGATCCGGGCCGCGGTCTCGAGGAACCGCCGGCTCTACGGCGGGCTCGTCGTGCACCTCGGCCTGATCGTCGCGGTCGTGGGCGTGTCGTGGGCCGCGCTCTCGGACCGCTCCTCGGAGGTGACGATCGCCCGCGGCGAGATCGTGCACGCGCAGGGGTACGACCTGCGCTTCGACCGGCTCACGACCCGCGAGGAGCCGCAGCGGCGGGTCCTGGTCGCCGAGCTCACGGTCCTCGATCCGGAGACCGGCGAGGAGGTCGTCCGGCTCCAGCCGTCCCTGAACCTGTACCCGGCGGCCTCCGAGCCGATCGGCACGCCCTCGATCAGGGTCGGCACGCCCTTCAACGGCATGCTCGACCTGTACGCGTCCCTCGTCTCGATCGAGGGAGGGACGCGGGCCTCGTTCCGGTTCTTCGTGAACCCGGGGATCGGGCTGCTGTGGTTCGGCGGCGCCGTGATGGCGCTCGGCGGCATCGTGGCGGCCTGGCCGTCCCGGCCGCGTGCGGCGAGCCCCCGCGGCCCCGAACCCCTCGCCGAGCGTCGCGAGGAGGTGACGGTGTGAGCGTGGGCGTCGACGAGAAGGACGAGGCCGCCGAGCCCGAACGCCGCCCGCGTCCACGGGCGCGGTGGAGGACCGTCGCGATCGTGCTCGCGCCCCTGGTGCTGTTCGCGCTGCTGCTCGCGTCGGGGCTCGGGCGCGATCCGCGGGGGCTCCCGAGCGAGCTGATCGGACAGCCGGCCCCGACGTTCTCCCTGCCGAGGCTCGACGCGGATGGCACGATCGACCTCGGCGAGCTTCAGGGGCAGGTGGTCGTCGTGAACTTCTGGGCGTCGTGGTGCGTGCCGTGCCGCGAGGAGCACGATGCGCTCGCGGCCGCCTGGGGCCGGTACCGGGAGCGGGGCGTGGTCGTGCTCGGCGTGTCGTTCGAGGACACGCCGGAGTCGGCGCTGGCCTTCCGTGACGAGCTGAAGGGGGACTGGCCGCTCGCCGACGACCCCGGTTCGCGTACGGCGATCGCGTACGGGGTGTTCGGGGTCCCCGAGACCTTCGTGATCGCTCCGGACGGGACGATCTCGGCCAAGACGACCGGCGCCGTCACCTACGAGTGGCTCACGGACGAGATCGAGGGAGCGCTCCGGGCCGGGAACGTCGAGTGAGCGGACGGACGCGCTCGTTCGTGGTGCTTGCCGCGGCGATCGCCGTCGTCGGGCTGGCCGCCCTGTTCGCGTCGGGCGGTTCGGAGCCGCCCCGGACCCTCGACGAACGCGTGCACGAGATCGGCGCCGGGCTGCGGTGTCCGGTCTGCCTCAACCTGTCCGTAGCCGATTCCCCGTCGAAGCTCGCCGGCGAGATGCGCACCGAGATCGCGACCCAGCTTCAGGACGGCCGCAGCCCCGAGGAGATCCGGGCATTCTTCATCGATCGCTACGGCGAATGGATCCTGCTGTCGCCGCCGCGGCACGGGTGGAACCTGCTGCCGTGGGCGGTGCCGATCGTCGGCCTGATGGGAGGCATCGGCCTGTGGTTCGGGTTCGTGCGGCCGCGCCGGTCCAAGGGCGACGGCGGCGGGGTGACCGAAACCGAGCACCGGCGGATCGAGCTCGAGCTCGCCGATCTCGAGGAGCCCGGATGAACGGGGATCGGTGGCGCGCGTGAACCCGATCTCGGTCTCGTTCGCGGTCGCGGGGCTCGCGCTCGTCGCGGGCGTCGGCGTGATCGCCGGCTACCTCCGCGAGGCGCCGGCGCCGGTCGAGCCGCTCGCCGACCCGCTCGACGACCGCCGCGAGGCGCTGCTGCGATCGCTCGCCGACCTGGAGGAGGCGCACGCGTCGGGCGCGCTCGACGAACCCGACTACCTCCGGCTGCGCGCACTGACCGAGGGCCGCATGGCGCGCGTGCTCCGGGCTCTGGACCGTCGCGAGGCCGCGCCGGCTGGGAGCGCGACCACGGCGGTCGCGCTCGAGGACGCCCCCGCCCCGACCGTCCGATCGGAGTCCGCCGAACCCCGCCGCGTCCCGCCGTGGGCCGTCGCGGTGCTGATCGGCGGGACCGTCCTCGCGGTGGTGGTCGCGTCGCTCGCCCGCGACGCCGAACCCCAGGCCCAGCCGGCGACGCCGCAGGCGTCGGACGACCCGTTGGCGTTCTTCGAGCGGCGCGTGAAGGACCACCCGGAGGACCTGGCGGCCCGGTTGGATCTGGCGCATCGCTACCTGGACGCCGGGATGGTCGAGGAGTCGCTGTCCGAGTACGCGGTGGCGCTCGAGCTCGACCCGGACGACGCGGAGGCGCTCGCGCACGTCGGGATCATCCTGTACCAGAACGGGCGTGTGGACGAGGCGCTCCGGTCGGTCGACCGAGCCCTCTCGACCGACCCGGGGTACCCGGAGGCGCTGTTCTTCCGGGGCGTGATCCTGCTGCGGGGGCTCGACCGTCCGCAGGACGCGATCTCGACGTTCGAGAGCTACCTGGAGGCCGCGCCCTTCGGCATCGAGCGCCAGACCGCGAAGGACCTCATCGCGGAGGCCCGGGCCTCGATCGAAGGGAACTGAACCCCGGGACCGACCCGGAAGGTCGCCTCCGCCACGGCGTCGCCGGGGCGGCCGACTTGCTCGAACGGGGAGCGCGGGCGAAACTCGGTCGTCCGCGGCCGAGGGGAGCAGCCGGCAGTGACCGAGTACGTCGTGATCGGTGACGGTGCCGCCGGAACGACCACGGCCCAGTACATCCGCAAACGCGACCCCGACGGCCGGATCACGATCGTGTCCGACGACCCGAACGCCGCCTACTACCGGGCGGCCCTGACCAATTACCTGATCGGCGAGCTGCGCGAGGACCAGCTGTTCGCGGTCCCGCCCGACTTCTACGCGCGCAACCGGATCCAACGGGTGCTCGCGCGGGTGGCTTCGATCGACACGGTGGCGCGCCGGATCACGCTCACGAGCGGCGCCGCCGCCGGTGGCCTACGACCGGCTCTGCGTCGCCGCCGGGTCCACGCCGAACCCGCCGCCGTTCGCCGGCGCCGACCTCGCCGGCGTGATGACGATGCGCACGATGCAGGACGCCCGGACGTTCATGGAGGACCTGCGTTCGGGGCGCGTGAAGCGGGCGGTCGTGATCGGCGGGGGGCCCCTCGCGCTCGAATGGGCGCAGGGTCTCCGCGCGCGCGGCGCCGAGGTCACCTACATCCTGCGGGGCCGCGACTTCATGGGCGGGATCCTGGACAAGACGGGTTCGGACCTGGTGGCCTCGCGGTTGCGCGCGTTCGGGTGCGACCTGCGGATGGACGAGGAGGTCGCCGAGGTGATCGGCGACAAGCAGGGCCGGGTCCGCGGCGCGCTGCTCAAGAACAGCGGCCAGCGGATCGAGGCCCAGCTGGTCTGCGCGGCGATCGGGATCCGGATGAACACGGGCTTCCTCGCGGGCTCGGGCATCGAGATCAACAAGGGGATCCCCGTCGACGAGTCGATGCGGACCAACGTGCAGGACGTGTTCGCGGCCGGTGACGTCGCCGAGGTGGACGACCCGTTGGCCGGGGTCAAGCGCGGGCTCGGGTTGTGGGAGCCGGCGCGGCTCCAGGGCCGCGTGGCCGGGTCGAACATGGGCGGCGGCCGGACCGTCTACCGCATGGGCGTGATGTACAACGCGACCCGCCTGTACGACCTGGACTTCGCGGGCATCGGGCGGACGATCGAGTCCAACGGCGACCGCGTGATCTCCGACCTGCCGAAGGGCCAGGGGACGATCGCGTACCGCAAGGTCGTGATCGACGGGGGCAAGCTCGTCGGCGCGATCCTGCTCGGCCACCGATCGGAGCACGTGCGCCGTCACGGGCTGCGGCTGCGCAAGCTGATCGCCGACGGCACCGACGTCTCCGAGATCGCCGACCAGCTCCTCGACCCGACGTTCGACCTCCCGGCGTGGATGGCGGCCGCGAGCGGCGAGGATCGCAAGGCGTCGACCGGGATCGCGCTGGGCGGCGCGGTGCCCACGTACTCGAGGCTGTTCCGGATCCCCGATCTCGCGTCGCCGCTGTCGCGGCAGATCGCGATCCCCAAGGGCATGGCGATGGCGTCACCCTCGCTGCTCCCGGCCCCGCCCCAGGCAGCGGCCGCGGGGATCGCCGTGCTCGAGCCGCCGGCTCCGGTCGGCGGGGGACCCGGACCCCGCGCCACGCTGCAGATCGAGGGGGGCGCGGCCGTCGAGCTCGGCGAGATCGCGAGGATCGGCCGGCGTCCCGAGAGCGAGCTCGTGGTGGGCGATCCGCTCGTGTCCGGGACGCACGCCGAGGTCCGGCTGATCGGCGACGACTACGTGCTCGCCGACGCCGGGAGCCGCAACGGCACGTTCCTGGGTGACCGGCAGGTCGTGGAGCCCACCGTCCTGTCCAACGGCGACCGCGTCCGGGTGGGGGACACGTCGATCGTGTTCGCGCTGTCGGCGCCGGTCGCGGCCGCTCCCGGCGCGTCCGCCGAGGCCGAACCCGTCGCGCCGACCGGTCCCACGCCGCCCGTCGCCGTCGGACCCGAGGTGTCGGGCCTGTTCGTCACGCCCGACGCGCTCGAGGTCCCGCCCCCGCCCACGCCGATGGCGTTCGGTGCGCTCGAGGGCGCCGGGAAGCGGTTCGAGCTGCTGGGGTCGGTGATCTCGATCGGCCGGGACCGGGCGGCCGACATCTCGCTGCCCGACCCCGCGGTCTCGGGGACGCACGCGCAGCTCGCCGAGCTCGACGGCCGTCTCTACCTCCGCGATCTCGGGAGCCGGAACGGGACCTACGCGAACCGCGCGCTCGTGTCCGAACCCCATCTGCTCGAGGACGGCGACGTGATCCACGTCGGCGATACCGACCTGACCTACCGCGCCGTCGCGACCGCGACCGCCGAGGCGCGGCCGGCCCTCGCGCCCCGCCGCAGCGCCGGCGAGCCCGGAGCCCGCCGCCCGACCGGCGGCGACGCCCGAGCCCCCGACCCCGGCGACGCCACCCGCACCGACCGAGCCGGTCCCGCCGCTGCTGCAGCCGGCCGCCACGCCCGCGGCGCCGCTCGCGCCGCCTCCCGCCCCGAGCGCCGGGTCCGCGTCCCGCGAGGTCCGGCTCGTCGTGGGGTCGGGACCGCTCGTCGGGTTGGCGTTCCAGCTCGCGGCGCCCTCGGTCGTGGTCGGTCGCGACCCGGAGGCGGACGTCTCGCTCTCGGAACCGACGGTGAGCTGGAGGCACGCGCGACTCACCGCCGCACGGCGCGGCGTGGACGATCGCCGACCTCGGGAGCACCAACGGCACGCGCGTGAACGGCGAGCGGATCGAGCCGGAGCGCGAGATCCCGATCGATCCCGGTGCCGAGGTCCGGTTCGGCGAGATCACGGTCCGGTTCGAGGGGGGCGGCTGATGGCGCAGGTCGACTTCTTCGACGCGCTCCGCAGCGAGGTCGAGCGCGAGATCATGGCGTGCATCGGGTGCAACGACTGCCTGCTCGCGTGCCCGCTCCCGGAGGCCAAGCAGGTGACGATCGCGCAGCTGAACCACGCAGTGCTGGACGAGCAGATCGTCTCGGCGGACGTGATCGGCTTCGTGCAGGCGTGCACGCAATGTCAGCAGTGCGTGCCGGTCTGCCCGGCCGACCTGCACCGCGCCGACATCGTCCTGTACAACAAGCTGAAGGTCGAGGAGGTCGCGGCCGACCACGAGATGCCGCTCCAGGTCGGGCCGAGCATCACGGGCTCGGGGTGGTCGCTCGACGCGCTCGCGAACCACGTCGCCTCGCTCCCGCTGTTCTCGGGCGTCGAGCCCGACGTGCTCCGCCGGATGCTGCAGTCCACGACCCTGCGCCGACTCGATCCCCACGACGTGCTGGTGCGCGAGGGCGAGTTCCACGAGCGCCTGTTCGTGGTGCTCGACGGGAGCGTCGAGCAGACCACCTCGTCGACGACGAGCGACCGGACGCGGATCCTGCTGCTCGGCCCGGGGTCGTTCCACGGTGAGCTCGCCGTGATGGGCAACCAGGAGGAGACCTACACGATCACGTGCGTGCTCCCGGCCACCGTGCTCGAGTTCCCCAAGGCGACCGTCTTCCGCCTGATGAACGAGGCACCCGCGTTCAAACGGACGATGGAGGACCTCTACCAGCGCCGCGCGATCTGGACGCACGCGCGCACGTCCCCGCTGCTCGCGGCGCTGCCGGAGGAGGCGGTCGAGGACCTGCTGTCGAAGGCGCAGTTCCGTGTGCTCCGCCCCGGCGCGGTCGTGTTCCGGGAGGGCGACCAGCCCGGGGACCTCCACCTCGTCAGGACGGGGTTCCTCCGCGTCGCCCGGAGGTTCGGCTCGGACGAACGCGTCCTGCAGTACTTCCGCGAGGGCGACGTGTTCGGGGCGGTCGCGCTCCTGTTCAACCAGCTCCAATCGGCCACCGTGAGCGCCAACACCCGCTCCGAGATCGTGACGATCCCGGGCGCCGCCGTGACCGCGCTGCTCGAACGCTCGCCCGACCTGCGCTCGACGCTGATCGCCGAGTCGACCAAGGCCGAGGAGGTCATCCTCCAGATGGGTTCGGCGCCGCGACCGGACCCGAAGGACCGGGCGACCTCGATGATGATGTCGCTCGAGGGGCTCGTCGACCGCGGCGTGATGCAGGGGCACGAGGTGCTGCTGATCGACACCTCGATCTGCACCGACTGCAACAACTGCGTCGACGCCTGCGGCCGCCGCCACGGGTACTCGAGGATCGAGCGCACGGGGCTCCAGCTCGGCAACATGCTGTTCCCCTCGGCCTGCCGCCACTGCGAGGACCCCGTCTGCCTGCTCTGCTCGGTCAACGGCATCGTCCGAGAGCCCGACGGCGAGATCCGGATCGTCCCGGACAACTGCATCGGCTGCGGGGCGTGCGCCGAGCGCTGTCCGTACGACAACATCCAGATGCACGAGCTGGCGGAGCAGAAGGAGGGCGGGTTCCTCTCCAAGCTGTTCCGCCGCGCCGAGGAACCCTCCGCCGAGGACCAGCTGAAGCAACGCCTCGCCGTCAAGTGCGATCTCTGCGCCGGGTACGACTACTACGCCTGCGTGCACGCCTGTCCGGTCGGTGCCGCGATGCGCGTCGACCCCGTCGAGGTCTTCGGTCGTACCGACCTGCTGATCGGGTTGGAGATGAAGAAGGCCAAGGCGTGAGCGACACCGAGCCGAAGGGTCCCCGCGCCACCCCCGGACCCAAGCCCGTCCGGCCGAAGAAGCTGTTCGAACGTCCGTGGCCCTGGATCGTGATCGCCGGCCTGATCGTGGGCGCGGTGTTCGCGCTCGGGACGTCGTTGCTGCAGAGCGCGCACGACGCCGGCGGCAACTCGGACGACGCCTTCTTCGCGATCGCCGTGGTCGGCGTGATCGCGGTCGTGCTGATGCTCCTGGTCGGGTTCTACTCGGCCCGCAAGCGGCGCCGTGGCCTCCAGGAGCACATGCCCGGGACGATGATGGTCTGGCTGAAGGGCCACGTCTGGATCGGGCTCGCGGCCTTCGTCGCGATCCTGGTGCACGCGTGGCTCTACCCGATCACCTCGAGCATCACGACCGGCAAGATCACGCTCGCGATCCTGATCGTGCTGGTGCTGTCCGGGATCGCGTGGCGCATCGTCTATCAGACCGTCCCCAGGCGTGTCCCCGGCTCGGTGGGGAACCTCTCGGTCAAGGACACGCGTTCGCGTCTCGAGCAGATCCAGGTCGAGATCGAGAAGGCGCTGGCCGGCGCCTCCGACGAGCTCCGCGCGCTGGCCGAGCAGCGCCTGGCGGGCAAGGCCAAGCCCGCCGATCTCGACCGCCAGGCGGCAACGCTCTCGCTCGATGAGCAGGCGACGTGGCAGGAGCTGCAGCACCTGGCCGAGCGCCGCGACCGGTACCGGGGTCGCGAACCCAAGCAGGAGCGGTACCACCGGGTCCTGCAGCGTTGGAAGGTCCTGCACCTGCCGCTGGCCGTGATCCTCGGCGCCGCGATCGCGATCCACGTCGCGGACGTCCTCGGGCTGAAGGAGAAGGTCGCGGCGAGCGAGGCGCACGAGTTCCCGGACTCGGGCCAGTGCGCGGACTGCCACACGGACATCGTCGACGAGTGGAAGCTCGCGATGCACGCGATCGCGCAGACGAACCCGACCGTGATCGCACAGACCGAGCTCGCGCTCCAGAAGTACCCGGACTTCAAGGCCGTCTGCACGAACTGCCACGCGCCGATCGGCAACCAGATCGCGCACAGCGACACGTTCCCCCTGCCCGGTGAGGAGGGCGGCGACGCGATCTTGGGCGACGGCGTCACCTGCTGGACCTGTCACGCCCTCCCGAACGCACCGACCGAGATCGAGGGCGCCAAGAACGACTTCCCCGTGAACCGGGCGGGGGCGAGGTCGTACGGGTTCGTCTTCGCGCCGCCGATCAACGGCGACCTCCCGCTCCCGGTGCCGAACCACCAGGTCGACGTCGGGTTCATGACCGACGAGATCGCGACCTACCAGCTCTGTGGCGCGTGTCACAACGTGAAGGTCGACCTGGCCTTGCCTCCCGACGGCTTCTCGGTGAACGGCGACGACGTCACGGAGGGGACGAACGAGGACATCGACCGCAACGGGCTCCTGGACGAGAACGACCTGCAGTTCGTCGACCTGGACGGCGACGGTGTCGCCGACCTGACCCCCGGCAGCGCCGAGCGCGATATCGACGGGACGAACAAGCTGCTGGACCTGGTGCTGCAGACCACGTTCGACGAGTGGGAGGACTACATCCAGTCCGACCAGTTCCAACCGGGCGACACCTGTGGCCGGTGCCACATGCCCGGCCTCGGTCAGGGCCCGACGGTGAACGACGCTCCCGGCGGTCTGTCGCTGCCGGATCGCCCGCGGCACTCGCACGAGTTCGTCGGCGTGGACTACGACCTCGAGCCGGGACACTACGAGGCGCTCGGTGTCGGGGACGACGCTCGGACCGAGGTGCTCACCGCGCGGGACCGGCTCATCTCGGCCGCGGTGACGCTGACGCCCGAGGTCGAGCAGGTGAACGCGCGAACCCTGACCGTCGCGGTCACGGTCCGGACGAACGACATCGGCCACGACTTCCCGACCGGCTTCGCCTTCGCGCGCCAATGGTGGCTCGAGGCCACGGCCCAGACCCAGAACGGCGACCCCGTCTGCCTCAGTCCCGTGGACCCGGTCACCGGACTGGACGACCCGCGTGGGATCGACTCGCCCTGCTCGTCGGGGACGCTCAACACGCCGCAGGAAGACCTGCGTACCTGCGACCCGAGGCAGGTGGCGGGAACGTTCGGCGACGAGCTCGAAGCCGCCGGCAAACCCGTGAACAACGCGAACCTCGTGCTCACGGTGCCAGCGCCGTTGACGGACTGCGACCCGTGGCTCACCAATTTCCAGAAGATCCTCACCGACGGCGACCCCGAGGAGACGGGGCAGTTCCTCGAGGTCCCGTACCAGTCGTTGCTTCCCGACATCGTCAAGCTGCAGACGCGCGTCGCGACCCAACAGGTGATGACGCCGCTGAAGGCCTACGACCTGCCCGAGTCCCCGGAGGACGATCGCGAGAAGACCTTCATCTACATCTTCGACACGACGACGGCGCCGGGGCAGAAGATCACCATCGACGTCGCCCTGCATCTGCGCCACCTCCCGCCGTACTTCCTCACCGGGCTCGACGGTCTGTATCCGGACAACCTGACGGGGGAGATCCTCCTCAAGCAGATGGTCGTCAGCACCGCGGCGGTCGCGAAGGTCACCTCGAAGCGGGTGCCGCAGGTATAGAGGCGGGAGATCCCTTCAGCCGTCGCGACGGCGATCGGCGATCGTCTGGGCTCGGCGCTTGGCGTCCCGAGCCCGCGCGAACAGCCGCAGCGTGTACCCGCCGAGTGCGAGCGCGGTGACCAGGTACCCGGCGATCACGAAGCCGGCGTTCGGCGCCATCAGCGTTCGGCCCCGACGAGCGGCGAGAGCGCCTCGCGCGCGGCGCGCTCCTCCAGGCGCCCCACCCGGAGACGCAGCGTCATCAGGTAGGCGTACGTGATCGTGAACGCCGCGACCCCGACGAGCAGCGCGAGGAGCATGGTCCCCTCGATCTCGGGCGGGCCGAGCCGGAACAGGGTCGGCCCCTGGTGCAGGGAACGCCACCACACGACCGACAGGTGGACGATGGGGACGTCGATGAACCCGACGATCCCGATCACGGCCGCCCAGCGAGCCCGCCGGGACGGATTGTCGGTGATCCGGCGGATCGCGAGATACGCGACGTAGATCAGGAGCAGCACGACCGTGGTGGTGAGTCGGGGGTCCCACGTCCACCAGGTCCCCCAGACGGGCTTGCCCCACAACATCCCCAGCACGATCGCGAGCGACGTGAACAGGACACCGATCTCGGCCGAGGCCGCCGCGACGCGGTCCCACCGCGTCTTCTTCGTCTTCAGGTACGCGATGCTCGCGATGAACACGACGAAGAAGGAGAGGTAGGCGAGCCAGGCGGCCGGGACGTGGACGTACATGATCCGCTGGACCTCGCCCTGCACGGCGTCCGGTGGCGCGACCACGAGGGAGAGCACGGCCGAGACGCCGAGCGAGACGAGCGCCGCGATGCCGAGCGCATGCTCGCCGCTGCGCGACGTCGCCTTGCCGAGCGCGCGTTCCGCCGTCGCCGCCATCAGTCCTCCAACAGGTAGCCGAACACCAGGACGCCGACCGACAGGAACACGACGTCGAACGCGGCGAGCAGCCCGAGCCACGAGAGCACCTCGCTCGAGCGTCCCGCCGCGGCGAGATCGGTCGCCCGCACGCCGGCGATCAACACCGGCGCCACGAGCGGGAGCACGAGCATCGGGAAGATGGCCTCGCGGGTGCGGGCGGACTCGGCGACGACGCCGAACAAGCTCCCGACCGCGGCGAGCCCGATCGCGCCCAGCACGAACGCCGCCAGGATCAGGAACGGATCGGCGACGGACAGGTCGAACAGCACGATCACGAGCAGGAGCACCACGATCACCAGCGCGAGCAGCTCGACCGTCACGGCGACCGCTTTGCCGAGGAACACGGCCGCCTTGTCGATCGGCGCGAGCAGCAAGCCCTCGAGAGCCCCGTCCTCGGACTCGGTCTGGTACGCCCGCCGCGACGCCATCACCGCGGAGAAGAGCACGGCCATCCACAACAGGCCCGGCGCCACGCGTTCGAGCACCTCGCGGCCGGGTCCGAACGCGAACCCGAACGCGACGAGGACGGTAGCGGCGAACGGGAGCAGCGTCCCGAGCGCGTGTCGCCCCCGGACCTCGATCAGGAGGTCCTTGCGCGCGATCACCGTCGCCTGGCGTGCGAACGTCACGAGCCCGCCTCGACCGAACCGTCGCGCAGCGTGACGACGCGCGCCGCCAGGCCGGGCGTCACCTCGTGATGCGTCGCGATCACGAGCGTCCGCCCCTCGCGGGAGGCGCGCAGCATCATCCCGTCGACGGCGCTCCTGGCCGCGGCGTCCAGGCCCGTCGTGGGTTCGTCGAGCAGCAGGAGCTCGGGGTCGCGGACGATCGCCCGCGCGACCGCGACCTTCTGCCGCATCCCGGCGGAGAACGTTCGGACGCGTTCGTCGGCGACGTCCGCGATCGCGACGCGTTCGAGCGCCTCCTGCACGCGGTCGTGAGCGATGCCGAGCAGGTCGGCGATCAGCTCCAGGTTCTCCCGGGCGGTGAGCTCCTCGTACAGGCGGGTGCGATGGGTGAGCAGCTCGGAGCGCCGGCGGATCTGCTCGCGGTCCTGCGACGAGGTCGAACCCCAGCACCGACCCCCCGCCGTACGTCGGCGACAGCGCCGTGGCCACGATCCGGAGCAGGGTGCTCTTGCCGGCGCCGTTCGGTCCTCGCAGGACGACCGCCTCGCCCCGCTCGATCGCGAGATCCACGCGCACGATCGCCGGCGCCGCGCCGAACAGTCTCGTCACGCCGCGCAGGTCCACCGCGGCGTCCTTCAGGCCGATGGGTGAGCGAGGGAGGGTGCGCATCGGGTCCCCTTTGTATCACCGGGGGGAGGGGACGGCTCGGTCGGGTTCTGTCTGCGTGCGATCGCCGCCGCGGGCGTACGCCGATCCGCGCCCGAACCTCGTGAGGCGCTTGCGATTGCCCGGGGCGCCGCCTAGCGTAGCCCGGTCATGAGGCGCGCGTTCGCGCTCGTCGGTCTGTCCGCGACCTTCGCCGTCGCGTGGATCTCGATGCTTCCCTCGCAAGCCCTCGCGACGGTCACCGGCCCGTGCACGGCCTCGATCGATGGTGTCAACGTCACGAAGGGGCACGACGAACCCGGCAGCGCGGTTCCCTTGCAGTCGGGCTCGCAGGTCCCGGTCGACGGGACGGCGCAGTCGCGGGTCACCGATCTGACCTACACGGTGCACGTCGCGGGCGGTGGCGTGCAGGTCGGCACCGTCACGATCGCGCAGAACGGCCTGAGCTGGTCGGGGACGGTCGACCTCGAGTCGATCTCCAACGCGACGGTGGGGCTGTTCGAGGTGACGGCCGAGGTACAGACGACCGGTGAGGACTGCAGCGGGGTGGCGTACGTGTGCATCGAGGGACGGAGTCCCCTGACGACCGCCGCCGGTGCCGGCGCCACGGCGATCGGGGTGGGTGGGGGATCCTGCTGGTGCTGTCGTTCACGCGGGCTCGTGGGCTCGGCGCGGCGAGGTCCTCACTGCAGGGGTTCGCCGGCGGAGCGACGGCAGGCCTCGGCGGCGCGGTCCTGTTGCAGCAGTTCTGCACGCTCCCGCTCACGCCGGCGACCGCCGCGGGGATCCCGGTGGTCGTCGGGACGGCCGGCGCCGTCGGCGCGTCCTTGGCACGCCGCGCCGGGACGCGCGGGGCTCGGCGGGTCGCCCGGCTCGGAGCGGGTCACGGAGGGAGCGGAGCGCCCGGCGGTCCCGGCGGGGAGCCGACGGAGGTCATCCAGCACGGCGCCGGACACGCGGGCGATCAGGCGGCCGCAGGGCACGAGTTGACCGGGGCCGGTCAGGGAGCGGGCGGACCCTCGGCGAGCGCCGGTGGTGGTCCCGGCGGTAGCGGTGCAGGTGGCGTGGCGGAAGTGGCGGAGGCGGAGGCGGTGGCGGCGGCCCGGCGGTCCGAGCCCCGCACCGAGCGGTCCCGGCGGTGGCGGTGGCGGCCCCGGTGGAGGCGGAGGCGGTGGACCCGGTGGTCCCAGTCCCGCGCCGAGCGGTCCCGCGAGTGGACCTGGTGGTCCGAGTCCCGCGCCGAGCGGTCCGGGCGGTGGGGGTCCAGGTGGCCCAAGTCCCGCGCCGAGCGGTCCCGGCGGTGCCGGTGGTCCCAGTCCCGCGCCGAGCGGTCCCGGCGGTGCCGGTCCCGGTGGTCCGAGCCCGGCACCCGGCGGCCCGGCTCCGAGTGGCCCGAGCCCCGCGCCGAGCGGTCCCGGCGCCGGTACGCCCGGCGGTCCCAGCCCGGCCCCGTCCGCGCCGATCCCCCCGGCTCCTCCACCCCCGTCCGGAGGCGTGATCGTGCCGCCGGTCCCGCCGCCGAAGGCGGACGACGAGGTCACATGCTCGAACTGCGGGACCGCGAACTCGGCGGACAGCCAGTTCTGTACGAACTGCGGGACTAAGCTCGGCTCGTGAGCTCGGACCCGAGGATCGGCACCCAGATCGGGATTACCGGATCGAACGGTTGCTCGGTCGCGGCGGCATGAGCGTCGTCTACCTGGCGGAGCACGTCCGCCTGAAGCGCAAGGCCGCCCTCAAGCTGCTCTCACCCGAGCTGGCTGAGGATCCGACGTTCCGAGCGCGGTTCGTGAGCGAGTGGGAGCGGCTCGCGCAGCTCGACCACCCGAACATCATCCCGGTGTTCGAGGCCGGAGAGGCCGACGGCCTCCTGTACATCGCGATGCGCTACGTCCGCACCACCGACCTCAAGGGGCTGATCGAACAGGAGGGGCACCTCGATCCCGAACGCGCGATCCGGATCATCGCGCAGACCGCGAGCGCCCTCGACGCCGCCCACGAGCAGGACCTGGTCCACCGCGACGTCAAGCCGGCGAACATCCTGGTGGCGATCGGTGCGGGGCCGGAAGGGACCGATCACGCGTACCTCTCGGACTTCGGGCTCACCAAGCACACGCAGTCCCGCAGCGGTCTCACCCAGACAGGTCATTTCATGGGGACGATCGACTACGTGGCGCCCGAGCAGATCTCGGGCAAGGGCGTGGACGGCCGGACCGATCAGTACGCGCTCGCCTGCGTCCTGTACCAGTGCCTCACGGGCGAGGTTCCGTTCCCGAGGGACGAGGAGACGGCGGCGCTGTTCGCGCACCTGCAGGACGCCCCGCCGCGCGCGACCGAGCACCGGCCCGAACTCCCGTCCGGGATCGACGACGTGATCGGCCGCGCACTGTCGAAGGCGAAGGAGGATCGGTTCGACTCGTGCGCCGACTTCGCCCGAGCCGCGCGGGCGGCGCTCAACGTCTCCGGTTCGACGATGACGGCGGCGGCGCCGATCTCGGGGACCGTGCTGGCGGCGCCACCCGCGACCGGCAACGTCACCGAACCCGCGGGCGGAACCGGCCTCCCCTCGGCGCCCTCGATCCAGAGCCCGCCGCCGCCCGTGGTCGACCCGGTACCCGCCGCAGCCGCGGGTCCGGGTCCTGACGAGGCGAAGCGCCCGTCGAGCCAGACGTGGATCGCCGCCGGCGTGGTGCTCCTCGTCCTGGGAGCGGGGGTGCTCGCCTTCACGC
Organism: uncultured Actinomycetes bacterium; assembly: GCA_963744515.1. Taxonomy (GTDB): domain Bacteria; phylum Actinomycetota; class UBA4738; order UBA4738; family HRBIN12; genus DASSJM01. Next base: position 298,820 of record CAVUTN010000006.1, read on the forward strand.
TCGGCGGCGGTGACGACGGGGACGGAGGCGACGACGGAGGCACCGGGGGCACCGGCCAGACCGGGAGCCAGGCCCAGGGCGCGCTCCTGTTCGACGACTTCGGCGATCCGAGCACGGGCTGGGAGGAGACGTCCGCGAACGGCCTCACGCAGGGCTACGTCGACGGGAGGTACCAGGTCAGCTTCGACCAGGCGGCGCAGCCCGGGGTCTTCGCGATCCCCAAGGGCGGCGCGGACGCGATCTCGTCGGGCAACGTCGGCGTGTCGGCCAGGATCACGCTCCTGTCCGAGAGCCAGAGTCGCCGGGACGGGTTCGGCCTGGCCTGCCGGGTGGGCTCCGGCGGCGCGTACTACTTCATCGTGAGCTCGACGGGCGGCTGGTCGATCCAGGAGCTCGAGGAGGGGCACCGGAACCCGAAGGTCCTGCTCGACTCGGAGGGCCAGCAGCCCGTGCCGATCCAGGATGTGAACCGGATGGAGATCACCTGCACGGGGTCGGCGAACGCCCCGGCCCGGCTCACGCTCACGGTCAACGGCACGGAGGTCCCCGTCGTGACCGACGACACCCCGCTCCCCCCTGGGAGCGTCGGGATGGCGGTCGCCGGCCCGACGATCGACCCTCCCGCCGGTCTGTCCGTGGCGTTCGACGACTTCCGGGTAGAAGACCTCTCGGTGTTGGACGTTCCCTCGGGCTAGCGCGCTAGCATCCATCCCACGGGGCGTAGCGCAGCCTGGCAGCGCGCCTGCTTTGGGAGCAGGAGGCCGGCGGTTCGAATCCGCCCGCCCCGACGGATGTGCGGTTGGTACCCCACGCCGGTGCGTATGGGGTCGCTGGGCCTGCGTCGTCAGCGAGTGTGGAACTCGATGGAGTCCACGATGGGCGCCGTCAACTCCAGCGCGCGCTCGAAGCTGTCCTCGTCAGAGATGATCGCGATCGCAAGGACCCGGGCCGATCCTCCGGGAAGATCGAGCAGGTAGAGGCGCGCCCGGTCCGCCCCTTGGACGACGAAGGGGGCATGCTTGAGAGGAGGGGGGTCGATCGAGGAGAGACTCGGCATCTGCCACGGGCATGCGCTCGCGTTCGGTGCCAGCACCACGTCGATCTGCAAGGCCGGGATCCCCCCGATGGTGACCGCCACCGGAGCAGTCGACCTCGAGGTCGGGGTCGGACCGGATGCTCCGGGCCAGTGCCTCGGCATCGGCGGGAGCCGGGGCCTCCTCGCAGCCCGGCCCGATCGGCCGGGGGTCCGCCAGGATCAGCAGGAGTCGTCGTTCGCGGGCACCGACGACGGTAGCCACATCCGGACGCTGATCCCAGAGGGTGCCGGTGTGCGGCGCCGCCGGATCGGTCGCGTGGTAGGTCACCTCGCCGTCGAGGAAGCTGTACTCCGCGGGTACGGCCTCCCCGTTCTCGGTGGTCGCGAGCACCGGTCCCTCGGGTCCGTCCGGCTGGAAGTCGTAGACGAGTCGCAGGCCACCCGTCTCATCGCGTTCCAGCGAGAAGACCTGCTCCACCACGGTCGCGTCGTTCTCGGCGAACAGCCTGACGCTCGACCTGCATCCGGCCATCGGGCCACACCGGGCCATCGACGACCTCGAACTCCGTCTGCTCGAGCGGGTCACCGACCAGGAGGACGAGGGCCTGACAGAGCGAGCGGTACTCGGCTCGGAAGAACGACTCGAAGTCCAGAGCCACCCTCGGTGCCTCGCTCGGCAGGGTCACCTCTTGCATCTCGGAATCATGAACCCCTCAGGTAGCGCGAGCGTTACGGAGCCGCTCGCGTTGGCCAGAGCGTGGCGCCGACCGACCCGACCGAATCCGGGACCACGGCTAGCCTGGTAGCCGTGTTCCTCACCTCGAAGGTCGCCGACCTCTCCGACGCCCGCGCCGGCCGGATGCTGGCCGGCCTCCCCGAGACCGACGGCTTCGAGGTCCTGGTCAAGCCGCTCCGGTACCGCGAGAAGCCGCACCTCGCGGCGCAGACCGAGTTCGACACCCGGCGGATCACGCTGCAGCTCCCCGAACCGTTCCTGCCGTTCGGCGAGGTGGTCGCGTTCGGCGCCAAGCGGCGGCCGGGCCGCTCGATCCGGTTCGTCTGGCTGACCGAGGGCGTGACGTTCCGGACGCCGCGCGAGGTGCTCCGGTTCCTCTACCTGCACGAGTGGATGCACTGGTACCTGCACCGGCACCACGGCCGCGGGATGTCGGCCGAGACGACGTGCGACCGGTTCGCGCTGCGCAACTACCGCAAGAAGGAGGTCACCGTCGCCGACGCGCGCTCGGCGATGCGGCGTCAGCCGACCGCGTGAGCGAACGCGTGGCGTCCCGTCAGGGCGACGAGCCGAGCGACCGCCGCAGCAGGTCCACGAACTGCTCGATGCGCAGCGCGCGTTGCTGTCTCGGGGTCGGGGTGACGATGCAGCAGGCCCGGGTCGAGGTCCTTGCTCACGAGCGCGTCCTGGAACCCACCGGCCATCCAGTCGAGCATCGAGGCGGCCATCTCGACGTCCAGATCGGCGCGGAGGTCGCCGCGTTCGACGCCGAACTCCACGAACTCGAGCGTCCCGTACGGATCCTCGCTGACCATGTAGCGGTTGATCTCGGTGCGGAGCGTCAGGTCGGTGCCGTAGGTCCCGATCAGCGTCACCCGGTACGGCGCCCAGTCCTCCTGGACCAGGTGTTCGGTCCGCTCGAGCCAGTACACGAGGACCGCCCAGAAGCCCTCGGCCTTGACCTCGTCGGGCGCGTCGAGCCACGCGGGGAGCGACTCGACCGCCTTGCGGAACGCCGCGAGGAACAGGCCCGCCTTGCTCCCGAAGTGCTGGAAGACCGAGCCCTTGGAGATCGCGAGCTCGGCGGCGACGTCCTCGACCTTCGTCCCCTGGTAGCCGCGTTCCGCGAACGCGCGCAGCGCGGTCTCGGCGATCAGGTCGCGCTTGGCGACGGCTCGGGGTCCGTGGGTCCTGGGCTCGGTGGGCACTAGTCCGCCTTCGGCTTCAGCCTCGCGACGATCTCCTGGTGCAGCGAGCCGTTGGTGGTGAGCACGGTCCCGCCGTGCACCAGGGGAGCGCCGTCGAACTGGGTGATCCGGCCGCCCGCCTCCTCCACGATCACCTGCAGGGCGGCGAAGTCCCACGTCGACAGCTCGAGCTCGAGCATGACGTCGGCCGAGCCGCGCGCCACCAGGCAGTGGCCCCATGCGTCGCCGAACCCACGGTCCCGCCGCGCGTCCGAGACCAGCTGCTGCACCCCGCGGGCGTAGGGGCCCGAGACCCAGTCGCCCATGCCCGCGAACACGACGAAGGACCGGGGCACGCGGTCGGCGCGGGAGACGTGGATCGGGGCGCCGTTCATGCGCGCGCCGCCGCCGCGGGAGGCGTCGTAGCGCTCGCCGAGCGCCGGGAAGTTCACGACGCCCACCACCGGCTCCTCGTCCACGGCGAGCGCGATCAGGTTCGACCAGATCTGGACGCCGTCGGCGAAGTTCTTCGTCCCGTCGATCGGATCGACGATCCACCGTCGACGGCCCTCGCCCTGCAGGCCGCCCTCCTCGCCCAGCACGCTGTCGCCGGGGAAGCGCTCCTTCACGGCGTCCCGGATCGCGGCCTCGATCGAGAGGTCGGCCTCGGTCACCGGTGTCCGGTCCGGCTTGATCGTCACCTCGAACGTGCCGCGGAAGAACCCCAGGCCGATCTCCCCGGCGAGGTCGGCCAGCTCGTGCGCGAACGCGAGCTCCTCGTCGAACGGCGTCTCGACCGCTGGCTCGACCACTGGCCCTCCCGGCGCGGGGCTCGGAGCGAGCCCGCGGCGCACGATACCGGATGCTCCTTTCCGTTACGCTCGGGAGCCCATGCAGACGACCCTCGAAGAGACCGACAAGCACACCGTCAAGCTCACCGTCGAGATCCCGCCGGACGAGGTGGACAAGGACCTCGAGCGCGCGTACCGGAAGATCGCGCAACAGGTCAAGATCCCCGGGTTCCGCAAGGGCAAGGTCCCCAAGCAGGTGATCGACGCGCAGTTCGGTCACGACGCGGTGCTGGGGGAGTTCATCGAGGAGTCCGTCCCGACCTACTACCGGGACGCCCTGCGCGAACACGACCTCGCGCCGATCACCGAACCCGACATCGAGCTCGGCGACGTCGAGGAAGGCAAGCCGCTCGTGTTCACGGCGGTGGTCGAGGTGCGGCCGAGGCTCAAGCTCGAGGAGTCGGACTACCGGGGCGTGAAGGTCGAGCGGCCCGCGGTGGAGATCTCCGACGAGGAGGTCGACCGCTACCTGGACTCGCTGCGCGAGCGGTTCGCCGAGCTCGAGACCGTCTCGCGCACCGCGCGGGAGGGCGACTACGTCGTCATCGACCTGCACGCGGCCGTGCACGGCGAGGAGATCCCCGAGGCCACCCGCCCCGACCACCTCTACGCGGTCGGCTCGGGCGAGTTCGGGGACAAGCTGGACGCCGAGCTCGCCGGCAAGCGCGCCGGCGAGATCCTCGCGCTCAACGACACCCTCGGCCCCGGCGCGGGCGAGCGCGCGGGGCAGGAGGTGTCGTTCCGGGTGCTGATCAAGGAGGTCAAGGGCAAGAAGCTGCCCGAGGCCGACGACGAGTTCGCGAAGGTGGCCTCGGAGTTCGACACGCTGGACGAGCTCAAGGCCGAGCTGCGCGAGCAACTGCACAAGAACCGGGAGCGGTCGGCCGACGCGGACGTTCGCGACCGTGTGCTCCAGGCGATGATCGACACGGTGGACGTCGACCTGCCCGACTCGCTGGTCGACGAGGAGGTGCAGCACCGGATCGTGCACGCGCAGGAGCGCGCCGAGCAGGCGGGGATGACGCTGGACCAGCTGCTCGAGGCGCAGGGGTTCGACGAGCTGCGGTTCCGCGCGGACGCGCGCGACCACGCGATCCGCGCGATCAAGGCCGACCTGGTGCTCGAGGCGGTCGCGCGCCAAGAGGGTATCGAGGTCACCGCCGAGGAGATCGGTCGCGAGATCGGCAGCCTCGCCGCGGCCCTCGGACGCGAGCCGAAGGATCTCGCCAAGAGTCTGGACCGGAGCGGTCAAGTCGTAGCACTTGCCGGTGATATCATCCGCTCGAAGGCGCTCGACTTCCTCGTCGAGCACGCGGACATCAGTCCGGACCCCGGCGCCGAGGAGCCCACGCAGCAGTCGGAAGGGTCTTCCGAAGAGGCCGCGGCCACGGACGGAACAGCAGAGGAGACGTCATGAAGGACTACCTCGTTCCCGTCGTCGTCGAGCAGACCAGCCGCGGCGAGCGTTCGTTCGACATCTACTCGCGCCTGCTCAAGGAGCGGATCGTGTTCCTCGGGACGCCGATCGACGATGCGGTCGGCAACCTCATCATGGCGCAGCTCCTGCACCTGGAGTCCGAGGACCCCGACAAGGACATCAACCTGTACATCAACTCGCCGGGCGGCGACATCACGTCGCTGTTCGCGATCTACGACACGATGCAGTACATCAAGCCGGACGTCTCGACGATCTGCATGGGCCAGGCGGCATCGGCCGCCGCGGTGCTCGTGCTCGCCGGTACCAAGGGCAAGCGCTACGCGCTGCCACACTCGCGGATCCTCCTGCACCAGCCGCACGGCGGCGCTCAGGGCCAGGCGGTCGACATCGAGATCCAGGCCAAGGAGATCACCCGGTACCGCAAGCTGCTCGAGGAGCTCATCGCCGAGCACACGGGGCAGCCGCTCGAGAAGGTGGCGAAGGACACCGATCGCGACTACATCCTCACGGCGGACGAGGCCGTCGCCTACGGCGTCGTGGACGAGGTCATCACGAGCCGAAAGATCAAACCCGAACTCGCAGCGGCGGCCGCCGGCTCGTCGTAGGATTTCGACCTCGGACGGCCGGGACTCGCCCGGCCGCTCGGCTCAGGGGGCTCAGGGGGCATGGCGAGGATCGGTGACTCGGATCTTCTGAAGTGCTCGTTCTGCGGCAAGTCGCAGAAGCAGGTCAAGAAGCTCATCGCCGGACCCGGCGTCTACATCTGCGACGAGTGCATCGACCTGTGCAACGAGATCATCGAGGAGGAGCTCTCCGAGACCTCCGAGCTCAAGCTCGAAGAGCTCCCCAAGCCGCAGGAGATCTACGCGTTCCTCGACGAGTACGTGATCGGACAGGAGATCGCGAAGAAGGTCCTGTCGGTGGCGGTCTACAACCACTACAAGCGGATCCAGGTCGGCGCGAAGGACCAGGACGTCGAGCTCCAGAAGTCCAACATCATGATCCTGGGCCCGACCGGGTGCGGGAAGACGCTGCTCGCGCAGACGCTCGCGAAGATGCTGAACGTGCCGTTCGCGATCGCGGACGCGACCGCGCTCACCGAGGCGGGCTACGTCGGCGAGGACGTCGAGAACATCCTGCTCAAGCTGATCCAGGCCGCCGACTACGACGTCAAGAAGGCCGAGACCGGGATCATCTACATCGACGAGGTCGACAAGATCGCGCGCAAGTCCGAGAACCCCTCGATCACGCGCGACGTCTCCGGTGAGGGCGTCCAGCAGGCCCTCCTGAAGATCCTCGAGGGCACGACCGCCTCGGTCCCGCCACAGGGCGGCCGCAAGCACCCGCACCAGGAGTTCATCCAGATCGACACGACCAACGTGCTGTTCATCTGCGGCGGTGCGTTCGCCGGCCTGGAGAAGATCGTCGAGAGCCGGATCGGCTCGCGCGGGATCGGGTTCGGGGCCGACGTCCGGCGGGTCGAGGAGAAGGACCTGGGCGCGATCCTCGGGCAGGTGCTCCCGGAGGACCTCCTCAAGTACGGCCTGATCCCCGAGTTCGTCGGCCGGTTGCCGGTGATCACCAACGTGCACAACCTCGACAAGACCGCGCTCGTCGACATCTTGACCAAGCCGAAGAACGCGTTGGTCCGCCAGTACCACAAGTTCTTCGAGTTCGACGGCGTCGAGCTCGAGTTCACGGACGGCTCGCTCGACGCGATCGCCGACCAGGCGATCCTCCGCGCGACCGGGGCGCGCGGCCTCCGCGCGATCATGGAGGAGGTCTTGCTCAACACGATGTACGAGCTGCCCTCCCGCCAGGACGTGACCAAGTGCGTGATCGACGAAGACGTCGTCCGCAGCAAGGTGAACCCGACGCTGGTGCCGGTGAAGGAGACCCCCAAGCGCCAGCGTCAGGAACGCACCGCGTGAAGCTGCGCCGGATCGCGCTCCTCCCGCTCGCGGTGCTCGCCTTCGCGTTCGCTGCGTGCGGCGGTGATGACGGCGGGTCGGGCTCGGACGGCGGCACCCAGGACCCGGCGGCGCTCGAGGGTGAGTCCTGGATCCTGACGGAGATGCTGACCGCCGGCGGCCAGACCCAGATCGTCCAGACAGGCGTCAGCGCCGCAGTTCGACGGGAGCACGATCAACGGCACCGCCGGCTGCAACTCGTACAACGCGTCCTACGAGGCGAGCGGGAGCACCATCTCGTTCGGTCCGATCGCCGCCACGAAGAAGCTCTGTCCCGAGGATGAGCAGAGCACCGAGGACCGCTACCTCCAGCTGCTCGCTGAGATCGGTTCCTACGAGGTGAGCGGCCGTTCGATGTCGATGAACGACACGGACGGGACGCCGGTCCTGCAGTTCATGCAGGGTTGAGCCTCAAGCAAGCCGTTCCCTGATCGAACGGAGCCGCTCGGCCTCGATGCGTGCTCCGATGCGTTCGAGGTCACCCGCTGCGGCCTTTACCGCCCGCCGAGCCTCCTCGCTCCTGCCCGCCGACTCCAGCGCCTCCGCCAGGTCGAGCTCCGTGCGGGCGCGCTCCCACGTGGCCCCCAGGCGAGCGAACCCTCCGCGCGCACGCTCGAGCGCCTCGAGCCCGGGCCCGAGGCGATCCGTCGCGATCGCTGTGCGCCCCTCGAGTCGATCGAGGTGGACCGGGAGGGCGAGGAGCTCGGCTTCGAGCGCGTAGGCGCGGCTGTCCTCGACGAACGCCGGCGCCTCGCTCCAGCGTTCGGACAGTGCGAGTAGCTCCGCCATCACCTGGTCCTGGAACGGCCGGACCGTCGCCGAGTCCACGGGCGTCTCGCGCAGGAACCCCGAGGCGCGGTCGATCTCCCCGCGACGAGCCGCTGCCCACGCGAGCCAGTGGCTCGCCATCACCGAACCCTCGATCAGGTTGCCCAGCGTCCGTTCGAGCAGGTCGAGGAGCGGGCCGGCGCCTGGGAGGCCGCGCGCGTCTTTCACGAACGCCGTCGCCCCGAACAGGCCCATCATGAAGTAGGGGGGCTCGGCGGTGCGCTCGCCCATCAGACCCTCGACCTCTCGGAAGATCTCGAGCTGCCGGTCCCACTCGCCGAGGTGGAACAGGCTCATGCCCGCCCAATTCAGGCAATGGTCGACGATCCCGGCGGCCTGGGGCTCCGCTCGGTTGCGGCCCTCGAGGCCGAGGCGGATCGACTCCGCATACTCGCCGAGCATCGACAGGTTCCACGAGGCCATCGCGTACGCGTCGCCTGCCTCCCACGGGTCCTCGATCTGCTCGGCGATCTCGAGGCGTCGGGCGAGCTTGTCCCGGAGCCGTCCGTACAGCCCGAGGGTGATGATCGCCGAGGCCGCCCCGTCGAGCGCCGCCGACTCGAGATCGAGCCGACCGAGCCCTGCGGGCGAGCTCGGCGGCGCGCATCCCGGCGGCGATCGCCGCCTCGCGTTCCGCCGGGTCGATCCGCGTCCGGGGTCCGAACCCGAACGGTTGGAACGCCCGCATCGTGTCGAGGCGGATCGCGCCCTCGGACCGATCGTCGTCGAGGTGATCGGCGCAGATGCCGATGTAGCGCTTGACCTCCTCAACCGCCGGGAACTCGTTCATCGAGCCCGGCCACCGCAGCGGGTTCTCGATCCCGTTGACGCATGCCCACGCGATCGCGCGGTCATCGTCCGGAGTGTGCACGAGCCGGAGGTCGACGGCCTCCTTGAACGAGCGCCAGGACAGATCGCCGCGGTAGTCGCTGCGCGCGACGATCCCCATCCACTCGAGGGCGGCGATCCGTTCGAGCGGGCCGGACGAGATCCGCAGCGCTTGCTCGATCGCCGACGTCGCCTTGGCGATCGCAAACCGGCGATGGGCCTCGCCCGTGACGCCGAGGAGTGCCTCGAACGCGCGCCGCCGGAGGTCCTCGACCTCCTGCGATGGGAGCCCGTCGTCCCGTGCACCGAGGTACGCCTCGAGGCAGTGGTAGGCAAGCAGCTCGACGAACTCCTTGGCGCGGGTGCCGGCCGTCTCCTCGATCCACGACGCGACCGCCGCGTGCGCGCCGGCCCGCTCGCGCCGCGGCAGGCTCTCGTACGCGACCTCACGCGTGAGGATGTGCTTGAAGATGAACTCCGGCTCGCCGGCGATCGACGAAGAGAGCCGCGACGGAGACCAGCTCCCGCTCCTCTAGGCGGTCGAGCGTGGACCGCAGGCGGTCCCGATCCCCGTTCAGCAGGCGCCCGACCGGGCCGGGCCAGAACACGCGGCCCACGACCGCCGCGCGCTGCAGCGCGCGCTTCTCCACGGGGTCGAGCAGGTCGATCCTGGCCGCGAGCACGGCCTGCACCGTGTCCGGGATCTGGACCTCCGCGATCGTCGAGGTCGCGCGCCAGTGGCGGCCGTCGCGCACGATCATGCCTTCGTCGATCAGATGGCGGACGATCTCTTCCAGGAAGAACGGGTTACCCTCCGCGCGTTCGAGGATCCGTTCGTGCACCGAGCCGGGCAGGTCCGCGACCGACAGCAGCAGCCCCACGAGCCGGTCCGACTCCGAGGCGGTCAGCGGATCCAGGCCGACCGAGGAGACGTTCCGCTTGCCGCCGCCCCACCCCGGGCGGCGCTCGGTCAGCTCGGGTCGCGCCGGACACAGGAAGAACACCGGCCCGACGACGCGGTCGGCGAGCTCCTCCAACAGGTCGAGCAGCACCTGGTCCGCCCAGTGGATGTCGTCGATCACGGCGACGACCGGAGCGCGGCTCGCGAGCGACGAGAACAGCGAGCGCCACGCGGCGTGGATCTTCAGGCTGACTTCGCGCGGCTCCATCGCTCCGAACGAGAACGCCGGGTCCTCGACGCCGACGCTGTAGGCGAGCGCGGCCGTCGCCTTCTCGGGGTGCGTCGCGACGTCCGTCGTGATCAGGTCGCGACCGAGCCGCTGGATCCGTTCGAGGGCGACCTCGGTCGTATCGGTGTCGCGTACGTCCGCGAGCCCCTTGAGGATCTCGGCAAGCGGCCAGTAGGTGACCCCGTCGCCGTACGGCAGGCATCGCCCTCGCACGATCGTGGGCTCCACTGACTGGCCCTCCGCCCAGTCGACGAACTCGGCGACCAGGCGGCTCTTGCCGACCCCGGGATCCCCGTAGATCGTCACGAGGTTGGGTTGCCCCTCCTCGGCCGAGCGTTCGTAGAGGCTGCGCAGGAGCTCGAGCTCGCGGTCGCGACCGACCATCGGCGCGCGGAGCCCAGGGACGCCCCGCTCGTCCGCATCGGGCTTCCGCTCTTCGAGCATGACCGCGGCGACCGCCTGCTCCTTGCCGCGGAGCTCCTGCTCGCCGAGCTCGCGGAACCGGAAACCGCGGGCCGCGCGCGCGGTGCGTTCGGCCACGACGATCGCGCCCGGGTCCGCGGCTTGCTCGAGCCGGGCGGCCACGTTCACCGCGTCGCCGGTCACCATCGGGTCGCCGGGCCGGGGGCTCGTCGCGGCGAGCACCTCGCCGGTGTTCACGCCGGTCCGGATCTGCAGCGTGACGCCGAAGCGGCGGTCGAGGTCGGCGTTGACCTCGGCGAGGCGTTCGCGCATGCGGAGAGCCGCCCGGAGCGCCCTCGAGGGGTCGTCCTCGTGCGCCGTCGGGACGCCGAACGCGGCCATCACCGCGTCGCCGATGAACTTCTCGACGGTTCCGCCCTCCGCCTCGATCTCCTCGCGCATCGCCCCGAAGTAGGTCGCGAGCACCTCCTGGAGCCGCTCGGGGTCCAGTCGCTCGCCCAGGCTCGTCGAGCTCGTCACGTCGGCGAACAGGATCGTCACGAGGCGGCGTTCCTGGCCGGGCGGGACGGGTTCGAGCGGCTCGAGCGCCGAGCCGCACGCGGGACAGAAGCGGGCCCCGGGCGGGACCTCGGCGCCGCAGGTGGGACACGACGGGACGAGCGACGACCCGCACGAGGTGCAGAAGCGGGCGCCGTCGAGGTTCTCCACCCCGCATGCGACGCAGGTCTTCACGGCCGCGAGTCTACGACCGCCCACGGACCGCCCGGCCGTCGGCGCGCGGCCGGTGGGCCGTCGGGCATCGCTTAGACTCCCGCGCATGAACGTGCCCGAGAAGCCCACGATCGACGGGCTGGAGCCGAAGTGGGACGAACGATGGGAGGCCGACGGCACCTACCGGTTCGACCGCTCGCAGCCGCGGGAGGCCGTGTTCGCGATCGACACCCCGCCGCCGACGGCGAGCGGCAACCTGCACATCGGGCACGTGTTCTCGTACACCCACACCGACCTGATCGCGCGCTTCCAGCGGATGCGGGGCAAGACGGTCTTCTACCCGATGGGGTGGGACGACAACGGGCTGCCGACCGAGCGCCGCGTGGAGAACTTCTTCGGCGTCCGCTGCGACCCCTCGCTGCCCTACGACCCGCGCTTCGACGTCGACGCGCTCGAGCGCACACCGGGCGCGCTGGTCGCGGTGTCGCGGCCGAACTTCATCGAGCTGTGCGAGCGGCTCACGGCCGAGGACGAGCGCGCGTTCGAGGACGTGTTCCGCCGCACCGGGCTCTCGGTCGACTGGACGCAGACCTACACCACGATCGACGAGCGTTCGCGCCGGGCCTCGCAGCGCGCGTTCGTGCGGCTGCTCGCGCGCGACCTCGCGTACCAGGTCGAGGCGCCGACGATGTGGGACATCGACTACCAGACCGCGGTGGCGCAGGCCGAGATCGAGGATCGCGAGATCGACGGCGCGTACCACCGCATCCGGTTCGCGCGGGCCGACGGCGAGGGCTCGGTCGAGATCGAGACCTCGCGGCCCGAGCTGATCCCGGCGTGCGTCGCCCTGGTCGTGAACCCCACCGACGACCGGTACCGGTCGGACGTCGGGACGACGGTCGTGACGCCGCTGTTCGGCGCGGAGGTGCCGATCGTCGCGCACGAGCTCGCCGACCCCGAGAAGGGGACCGGGGTCGCGATGATCTGCACGTTCGGTGACATCACCGACGTCACGTGGTGGCGCGAGCTCCGGCTCCCCACGCGCGTGGTGATCGGGCGCGACGGGGCCGTCTCGCCGTCGCGATGGGGCGAGCCCGGCTGGGAGTCGCGCGACGTGGCCGCCGCCGCCGCGGCGCAGGGCGAGCTCGCGGGCCTGCCGTCGAAGAAGGCGCGGGCCACGATCACCGAGCTCCTCCGCGCATCCGGCGACCTGGTCGGCGAGCCCACGCCGATCCGCCATGCCGTCAAGTTCTACGAGCGCGGCGATCGGCCGCTCGAGATCGTGTCGAGCCGGCAGTGGTTCGTGAAGACGATCCGAGTTCCGCGAGGAGCTGCTCGAACGCGGCCGGCAGATCCGTTGGCACCCCGAGTACATGGGCGCTCGCTACGCGTCGTGGGTCGAGGGCCTGAACGGCGACTGGTGCGTCAGCCGCCAACGGTTCTTCGGCGTCCCGTTCCCGGTGTGGTACCGGCTCGACGAGGAGGGCAAGCCCGATCACGAGCACCCGCTGGTGGCGAGCGAGGATCGGCTGCCGGTCGATCCGTCCTCGGACGCGCCCGAGGGGTTCTCGCAGGAGCAGCGAGGGCGGCCCGGGGGCTTCTCGGGCGACCCGGACGTCATGGACACGTGGGCGACGTCTTCGCTCACCCCGCAGATCGCCGGGATGTGGGAGGAGGACCCGGACCTGTTCTCGCGCGTGTTCCCGATGGACCTGCGGCCCCAGGCCCACGAGATCATCCGGACCTGGCTGTTCTACACGGTCCTGAAGTCGCATCTGGAGTTCGGGACGCTCCCGTGGACCGACGCGGCGATCAGCGGGTTCGTCCTGGACCCCGAGCGCAAGAAGATGTCGAAGTCCAAGGGCAACGTCGTGACCCCGATCGCGCACCTCGAGCGGCACGGCGCGGACGCGGTGCGCTACTGGGCGGCGAGCGCGCGGCTGGGGATCGACGCGGCGTTCGACGAACAGCAGATCAAGGTCGGGCGCCGCCTCGCGATCAAGATCCTGAACGCCTCGCGGTTCGCCCTGTCGCTCGAGGGCGAGGAGGCCGAGATCGCCGACCCGCTCGACCGATCGATGCTCGAGCAGCTCGGCGCGACGTGGTGGGGCAGGCGACGGCCTCGCTCGAGGGCTACGAGCACGCCCGCGCGCTCGAGATCGTCGAGCGCTTCTTCTGGGGGTTCACCGACGACTACCTCGAGCTCGTGAAGGGCCGCGCGTACGGCGGCAACGGGCCCGAAGCGGCCGGATCGGCGATCGCCTCGCTGCGCTTCGCGCTCGACGTCCTGCTCCGCCTGTTCGCGCCGTTCCTGCCGTACGCGACCGAAGAGGTGTGGTCGTGGTGGAAGGAGGGCTCGATCCACCGCGCGAGCTGGCCCTCGACCGAGGCGTTCCCGGTCGGCGGCGAGCCGGTCGTCTTCGAGGTGGCCGCGTGGGTGCTCGGCGAGGTCCGCAAGGCCAAGGCGATCGCGAAGCGGTCGCTGCGCACCGACGTCGAGCGGATCGTCGTCCGGGACACGCCCGAACGCCTGAAGATCCTGCGCGGCGTGGAACGCGACGTCGCCGAGGCCGGCAAGGTGCGTTCGGTCGAGTACGTGGAGGCGACCGAACCGTCGGTCGAGGTCGAGCTGGCGCCCGAGGAGTAGCCGGTGCGGTTCGCCGACGCGATGGCGGAGCTCGAGCGCCGCCAGCCCGAGCATATGCCCGAGCCCGACCTGGACCGGATCCGCGCGCTCGCCACGCTGCTCGCCGATCCGCAGCTGACGTACCCGACGATCCACGTGACCGGGACGAACGGCAAGACGACCACCGCACGCCTGGCCGCCGGGGTCGCGTGCGCCCACGGCCTCACGACCGGCCTGTTCACCTCCCCCCACCTGCGAGTCGGTGACCGAGCGGTTCGAGATCTGTGGGGAGCCGATGGCGGAGGAGGCGTTCGGCGAGGAGTTCGAGCACCTGCTCGCGTACCTGCGGACCGTCGACGAGCAGGTCGGCCCCGTCACGTACTTCGAGGCGCTCACGGCGCTCGCCTTCCTCTTCTTCGCCGACGCCCCGGTGGCGCTCGCCGTGGTCGAGGTCGGGATGGGCGGGACGTGGGACGCGACCAACCTCGTCTCCGGCGACGTCGCGGTGATCTGTCCGATCGGGCTCGATCATCCGGAGCTCGGCTCGACGATCGCGGAGGTGGCGGCCGAGAAGGCGGGCATCATCAAGCAGGGCAAGGTCGCGGTGGTGCGCGAGCAGACGGACGAGGCGCTCGAGGTGATCGAGCGGCGATGCGAGGAGCAGATCGCCACGCCCCTGCTCGAGGGGCGCGACTGGGCGATCGACGATCTGACGCCGGCCGTCGGGGGGCAGGCGCTCGCGATCCGCGGGCTCCACGCGACGTACGACGACATCCTGCTGCCGATCTACGGGGAGCACGCCGCGCACAGCGCGGCGGCCGCGGTCGTGGCGGTGGAGGCGCTGCTCGAACGCGGCCTGGACCCCGACGCCGTCCGGCTGGCGCTCGGCGCCGCGACGTCGCCCGGGCGCCTGGAGGTCGCGGCGCATCGGCCGCTGGTGGTCCTGGACGGCGCGCACAACCCGGCGGCGGCTCGGGCGCTGGCCGAGTCGTTGCCCGACTTCTTCACGTGGGACCGCCTGCACCTCGTCCTCGGGGTGTTCGCCGACAAGGATCTCGAGGGCGTCGTGGCTCCGCTCGCCCCGCTCGCGGACGCGGGGTACGCGGCGGCGGTCGACAGCGTTCGGGCGCGACCGTCGCGGGAGGTGGCCGACGCGATGACGGCCCACGGCATCGCCACCGAGGCCTTCGCGACCGTGCGAGACGCACTGGACGCGGCCGCGAGCGCCGCCGCCGCCGGCGACCTCATCCTGGTGACGGGCTCTCTGTACACTGTCGCGGACGCTCGCCGGGCTCTGGTGGGGGTTCGGGGCGTAGTCGAGCCGTAGGCGAGCGAAGCCCCCGAGAACGAAGAGGACTCCTGAGGATGACCGAGGAATCGACGCTGCTCATCGTGAAGCCGGACGGCGTCCGTCGCGGGCTGGTCGGCGAGGTGCTGCGGCGCGCCGAGGACAAGGGCCTGCGCGTGGCCGAGATCCGCTCGCTGACGATCGATCGTCCGCTCGCGGAGGAGCACTACGGTGAGCACCGCGACAAGCCGTTCTTCGGGGAGCTCGTCGACTTCATCACCTCGGGACCCGTCGTGGTCGTGCGCCTGGAGGGCGAGGGCGCGATCGACGTCTGGCGGACGATGATGGGGCCCACCGACCCCGCCACGGCGCCCCCGGGCACGATCCGCGGCGACTTCGGCCTCGTCATCACCGAGAACCTCGTGCACGGCAGCGACTCGCCCGAGTCGGCCGAGCGCGAGCTCAAGCTCTTCTTCGGCTGACGAACGGAGCCGGCCTCGGAGCTACGGGGCCGCGCGGAACGCCACCGCCGCGTTGTGGCCGCCGAACCCGAACGAGTTCGACAGCGCGAGGCGGACGTCGAGCTCGCGCGCCTCGTTCGGCACGTAATCGAGGTCGCAGTCCGCGTCGGGTGTCTCGTAGTGGATCGTCGGCGGCACGACGCCGTTCGCGATCGCGAGCGCGCACACCGCGCCCTCCACCGCACCCGCCGCGCCGAGCATGTGACCGGTCATCGACTTCGTCGAGGAGATCGCGATGCGGTGGGCGACGTCCTCGCCGAGGGTCGCCTTGATCGCGGCCGTCTCCGCCGCGTCGTTCAACGGGGTCGAGGTCCCGTGCGCGTTCACGTACGTGACGGCCTCCGGCTCCTCGCCGGCGTCGCGCAGGGCCCAGGCCATCGCGAGGGCCGCGCCCGAACCCTTCGGGTCGGGGGCGGTGATGTGGAAGGCGTCGTCGGAGGCGCCGTACCCGGCGACCTCGCAGTACACGCGGGCGCCGCGGGCCTTCGCGTGCGTCTCGGACTCGAGGATCAGCGTGCAGGCACCCTCGGAGAGCACGAACCCGTCCCGCGCCTTGTCGAACGGCCGCGACGCGGTCTCGGGGTCGGGGTTCTTCGTGAGCGCCGTCATCTGCGCGAACGCGGCGACCGTCAGCGGCAGGGTGGCCGCCTCCGAACCGCCGGCGACGCAGAGGTCCATGTAGCCGTCACGGATGTACCGCAGCGCCTCGCCGATCGCATGGTTCGACGACGAGCAGGCCGAGACCGTGCACAGGTTCGGGCCGGTGAAGCCGAACCGCATCGCGATGTGGCCGCTCGCGGCGTTCGCCATCAGGGCGGGCACCATGAACGGTGAGACGCGTCCCGGGCCCTTCTCGCAGCAGCACGAGGTGCTGCGCGAGCAGCGTCTGGATGCCGCCGATGCCGGTCGCGAAGATCACGCCCGCCCGCTCGGAGGGGACCTCGGGCTGGCCGGCGTCGTCCCAGGCGAGCGCGGCCGACGAGACCCCGTAGTGGACGAAGCGATCGGTCCGGCGGATCTCCTTGGGGTCCAGCCACGGCGCGGGGTCGAACCCCGGGACCTCGCCGGCGACCTTCACGGGCAGATCGTCGGTCTCGAAGGCGGTGATCCGCCGGATCCCGTTGCGGCCGGACGTGATGCCGGTCCAGAAGTCGTCGACGCCGGTGCCCACCGGCGTGACCGGACCGATCCCGGTGACGACGACCTTCTCGCCCATCGGGCTCAGGACGATCCGAGCTTCTGCTCGACCAGGGCGACGGCCTGTCCGACGGTCTTGACGCCTTCCATCTCTTCCTCGGGGATGTCGATGTTCCACTCCTCCTCGAGGGCGAGCACCGCCTCGACGAGGTCGAGCGAATCCGCGTTCAGGTCCTCGGCGAAGCGGGCGTCCGGGACGACCTGGGCCTCGTCGACCGCGAGCTGCTCGGCGAGCACCTTGCGGACCCGAGACTCGATCTCTGCCTTGTCCATCCTTCCTCCTGTGTCTCTTGGTTGTGTCTCCTCGGCTGTGTCTGTTGGCCGTATCCTTGGGTTCGGCTGCTTGCTCGAGTGCCTCTCTTCGGGACCGGCCCATGCTACGGGGGCGGGCCGTCCTTCGACTAGGCGGTCAGACCACCGTCCACCGGCACCACGGCACCGTTCACGTACGAGGCCTCTTCGGACATGAGGAACCGCACCACGCTCGCGACCTCCTCCAGGTGCGCCGCCCGACCCACCGGCGTCTGGTCCAGGTAGTACGCGCGGGCCGGCTCGGTCAGGTGGGACGTCATGTCCGTGTCGAGCAGACCCGGGCACAGCGCGTTCACCGTGATGCCCTTCGCGCCGACCTCGCGGGCGAGCGACCGCGTCAGCCCGACCAGACCCGCCTTCGTGGCCGCGTAGGCGGTCTGGCCCGCGTTGCCGCGGAGCGCGACCGCCGAGGACATGTTCACGATCCGCCCCCACTTGGCCCGCAGCATCCCGCGCAACGCGGACTGCGAGCACAGGAACGCCCCCCGCAGGTTGGTGGCCATCGTCCGCTCGTAGACGTCCATCGGGTACTTGAGGAGCAACCCGTCCCGCGACATCCCGGCGTTGTTCAGCAGGCCGGTCACCGGTCCGAGCTCATCGCCCACCCGGCGGAACGCCTCGGTGACCGAACCCTCCTCCGTGACGTCCATCGAGACCGCGAGGCCCGGCGTCCCGATGGCCTCGAGGCTCGCGAGCGTCTCCTTCGCGTCGGCCTCGCTCGAGCGGTACCCGATCGCCACGCTCCAGCCGTCGCGCGCGAGCGCCTCCGCGCAGGCACGTCCGATCCCGCGCGAACCCCCGGTGACGACGGCGACCTTGCGGGCCTGCTCGCTCATGGGCCCGACGGTCCCGTCCAGCGGATCAGGTTCGCGCCCCACGCGAGCCCCGCGCCGAACGACGTCAGCAGGACCAGGTCGCCCTCGCGGACCCGACCCGCGCGCCACGCGCGATCGAGGGCGACGGGGATCGAGGCGGCCGACGTGTTGCCGACCGACTCGACGTCGACCACCGCGTGATCGATAGGGATCTTCAGACGTTCGGCGACCGCGATCATGATCCGGGCGTTGGCCTGGTGGGGGATCAGCAGGTCCACGTCGTCGGGGCCGAACCCGGACTTCTCGAGCAGCTGTCGGCACGCGTTCGACATCTCGACGACCGCCCGCTTGAAGACCTCGCGGCCGTTCGGCATCTGGATCGCGTGGTCGTTCGCGTCCACCGAATCGTGGCTCGCCGGTTCGGCGGAGCCGCCGCCCGGGATGATCAGGATCTCGGCGGCACGCCCGTCGGCCCCCAGGACCGAACCGAGCACGCCCGGCTCCTCCGAACGCCGCAGCACCACCGCGCCCGCGCCGTCGCCGAACAGCACGCAGGTCGTGCGGTCGTGGAAGTTCATCACGCGCGACAGCACCTCCGCGCCCATCACCACCACGGTCTCGGCCTGCCCGGACTCGATGAAGGCGGTCGCGGTCGACATCGCGTAGGAGAACCCGGCGCACGCCGCGTTCACGTCGAACGCGGGCGCCCCGATCCCGAGCTTGCGCTGGACCCACACCGCGGTGGAGGGGATCGGCGTGTCACCGGTCAGCGTCGCGCAGACGAGGAGGTCCACCTGCTCCGGCGCGATCGACGCGGCCTCGAGCGCGCGCGTGGTGGCCACGGCGGCGAGGTCGGACGTCGTCTCGTCGTCGGCGGCGAAGCGTCGCTCGCGGATCCCGGTGCGCTCCCGGATCCACTCGTCGCTGGTCTGGATGAACGCCTCGAACCACTCGTTGGGCACGACGCGGTCCGGCAGGCACCGAACCCAGGCCGGCGACGGCCGCGTGTCGCTGCGCGCTCACGAATCCCCCCTCGGGGCGACGGTCGCCGCCCGCGTCGATGGTCGAGGATATCGCCAGCGGGTGGTGCTCGACGCGGCGCCGCAAGGGCTCGCCGCCTCCGTGGTGTCGTGTGCGTGGTCAGGTCCCTTCCTCGGCGAGCGCGGCCGCGGCCTCGGGCGAGCCCACCGCGACGGCCCGGGCCCCGGGCACGGCCCGTTTCGCGAGCTTGGTGAGCACGTCCCCCGGCCCCGCCTCGACGAACGTGTCGGCGCCCAGCTCCGCGAAGGGCGCCGGCGCTCGCCTCCCAGCGGACCGGGGAGACCACGTGGCGTTCGGCGAGGGCTCGGAGCTCGGCGGGGTCGGTGACGAGGGTGCCCGTGACGTTCGAGGCGATCGGGAACCGCGGGGGCGAGAACGCCGCCTCCGCGATCGCGGCCGACAGCGGTTCGACCGCGGGTGCCATCAGCGGGGAGTGGAACGCGCCCGCGACGTTCAGGCGCACCGCCCGGATCTTGCGCTCTGCGGCGAGGGCCTCCGCGCGTTCGATCGCGGCGACGCTGCCGCTGATCACCACCTGCTGCGGCGAGTTCTCGTTCGCGACGAGGAGCACGTCGTCGCCGCGAGCGTCGTCGCACAGCGCCGCCGCGGCCTCGGCCCCGACGCCGAGGAGCGCGGTCATCGTTCCGGGCCGGGCCTCGCCCGCCGCCTGCATCGCCCGGCCACGCACCGCCACGATCCGCAGCGCGTCCGACGAGCTCGAGGACGCCGGCGGCCACCAGCGCGGCGAACTCGCCGAGCGAGTGGCCAGCCGCACCGACGAACCCGACGCCGAGCGCCTCCAGCACGCGGAACGCCGCGACATCGCACGCCAGGATCGCCGGCTGCACGAACTCGGTGGTCGCGAGCGCGTCCTCGTCGCGGCTGCCGAGCGACGACATCGCGTCCGATCGCGTCGGTTGCTTCGTCGAGCACCGCCCGTGCGGCGTCATGGGTTCTCCACACGTCCGCCATACCGACGAACTGTGAACCTTGACCCGGGAACACGATCGCTGCACGCATCTCGACTCGCCCTCGACCGACGCTCGACGAACCCTACCCGGTGGGTCGAGGGCGAGTGAAAGCGCAGGTCACACCAGTGCGTGAACCCTAAGGTTGCCTCCACGTCGGGTCGAGAGTTGCCACCCAAATAGGCGTCCTGTAGAACAGAGCGCGAACCTATGGCCGAGAAGGTTCGTCGCGAACTTCCCGCAACCCCAGGCCGTCGAAACGCGGGCGGTGAAGGGGTCCTCGGGTTCCTGGGTCAGGACATGGCAGTCGACCTTGGGACCGCGAACACGCTCGTCTACGTTCGGCACGCCGGCATCGTCCTGAACGAGCCGTCGGTGGTCGCGATCAACACGATGTCCGGGGCCGTCCTGGCCGTCGGCAACGAGGCCAAGCGGATGATCGGCCGGACGCCGTCGCATATCCAGGCGGTGCGCCCGCTGAAGGACGGCGTGATCGCCGACTTCGACATCACCGAGAAGATGCTCCGGTACTTCATCCAGCGCGTGCACAAGCGCCGGCTGCTCGCCAAGCCACGCGTCGTCGTCTGCGTGCCCTCCGGCATCACGGGCGTCGAGCAACGCGCCGTGGAGGAGGCGACGATCGCCGCGGGCGCTCGTCGCGCGTACATCATCGAGGAGCCGATGGCCGCGGCGATCGGCGCCGGGCTGCCGATCCACGAGCCCGCCGGCAACATGGTCGTCGACATCGGAGGCGGCACGACCGAGGTCGCGGTGATCTCGCTCGGCGGGATCGTCACGTCGTCGTCGCTCCGCATCGGCGGCGACGAGCTGGACGAGGCGATCATCAACCACGTGAAGAAGGAGTACTCGCTGTTGCTCGGCGAGCGGACGGCGGAGGCGATCAAGCTCGCGATCGCGGCCGTCTACCCGATGCAGGAGGAGCTCGTGGCCGAGATCCCCGGGCGCGACCTCGTCTCGGGGCTCCCGAAGACCCTCCAGATCACCGACGGCGAGATCCGCGCCGCGATCGAGGAGCCGGTCAGCGCGATCATCGACTCGATCAAGGCGACCCTGGACCGGACCCCTCCGGAGCTCGCCGGGGACATCATGCACCGGGGCATCACGCTCACCGGCGGAGGCGCCCTGCTCCGCGGGCTCGACAAGCGACTTCGCCACGAGACCGGCATGCCGATCCACATCGCCGACAACCCGCTCTCCTCGGTCGCGATCGGGTCCGGCAAGTGCCTCGAGGAGTTCGAGATCCTCCAGCGGGTCCTGGTGAGCCCGTCCAGGAGGTAGGTTCGCGGTGGCCCTGCGCACCCGAGCGCGCAGCACCCGCCTGCTGGTCGTGGCCCTCGTCTCGATCTCGCTCGTGACGATCACCGTCGACTACCGCGAGGGCAACGACGGACCGCTGGCGTCGCTCGGCGACGGCGCGCTCGCCGTGATCAGCCCGCTCCAGGAGGTCGTCTCCAAGGTCACGCACCCGATCGGGAACTTCTTCTCGACGCTGGTCCGGCTGCCGTCGATCCGTCACGAGCGCGACGTCCTGCGCGAACGCGTCGACGCGCTCGAGACCCAGCTCGCGGAGGGCAGGGCGGACCAGGCCCGGCTGGCCGAACTGGAGGCGCTGTTCGGGTTGCAGGAGAGCCTCGGGAACCGGATCGAGACGACGGCGGCCCAGGTGATCGCCAACGGCGTCTCGAACTTCGAGTGGACGATCACGATCGACGAGGGTTCGGGCGACGGCATCGCGGTGGGGATGCCGGTCGTCTCGAGCGCCGGGCTCGTCGGACATGTGGTGCGCGTCGGCACCAGCTCGTCCGTCGTGCAGCTGATCATCGACCCCGACTCGTCGGTCGCCGGGCGTCTCGACGTCTCGCGCCAGACCGGGTTGCTCTCGGGCTCCGGTCCCTCCGACCTGCAGATGAGCCTGGTGGACCCGACCGTCGACGCCGCCCCGGACGAGCACGTCGTCACCGCCGGCTACCGGATCGCCGGCGTGGCCGAGAGCCTGTACCCGCCGAACATCCTGATCGGGACGGTCTCGCGGGTCCTGGACGAGGATTCGGCGACCGAGAAGCTCCTCACGGTCCGGCCGGCGGTGGACTTCTCCTCCCTGTCCCTCGTGCTCGTGGTGCTCTCCCGTGACACGCGAGGATAGGGTCGTCATCCGTGCGACGCGTGCTCCTGCTCTCGGCGGTCATCCTGACCGCGCTCATCCTCCAGACCACGGTCTTCTCCGAGGTCAACCTGCTCGGCGCCAAGCCCGAGCTGATGTACCTGCTCACGATCTGCTTCGCGATCTTGGAGGGGCCCGCCTCGGGGGCGATCACGGGGTTCGCCGGCGGCATGGCGCAGGACTTCCTGCTGGACGCCCCGAAGGGCATCACGGCGCTCACGCTGACGCTCCTCGGCTACGCGGTCGGGATGGCCCGGCAGTACATCGTGAGTCCCTCGCCCGTCACGCCGGTGGTGCTGGTGGCGGCGGGCACGTTCGCCGGCGTCGTCTTCTACGGGGTGGTGTCGTTCCTGCTCGGCCAGCTGGACGTCGGCTGGCTCTACCTGTTCCGCGTGGCCCTGCTCTCGGCGATCTACAACGCGATCCTGACCCCGCTGGTGTACCCGCTGCTCCGCCGGGCGGCCGAGGGGTCGCGCTCGCGCCGCGTCGCCCGATGGTGAGCCCCGGGGTGACGGCATGACCGAGCCCCGGATGGGTCTGCGCGTGAAGGTCCTGGCCGTGCTGGTGCTCGTGATGTTCGCGACGCTCACGACGCGGCTGTGGTTCCTCCAGGTGCTGGCCGCCGAGCACTTCAAGGACATCGCCAAGGACAACGCCGTCCGCCTGATCGAGGTGCCGGCGCCCCGAGGGGTCATCAAGGACGCGAACGGGACGCTGCTGGTCCAGAACCGCGGGAGCGTGGTCATCACGATCAACCGGCAGGAGCTCGGCGATGAGACCGAGCGCGTCCTGCTCGACCTTTCCGAGCTGCTCGACATCCCGGCGGACGAGCTCGGCGCGCGGCTGGACGACCCCCGCTACTACGTCTTCAGCCCGATCCCCGTCGCCACCGACGTCCCCAAGCGCGTCGCGTACTTCGTCAAGGAGCACAGGGAGGACTTCCCCGGCGTGGACGTGCTCTCGGTGCCGGTCCGGCGGTACCCGCTGGGTTCGGCGGGCGCCCACGTCCTCGGGTACCTCGGCCAGATCTCCGAGGACCAGCTCAAGGACCCGGGGTTCGCCGACTACTCGGCGGGCGACCTGATCGGCGTCTCGGGGATCGAGGGCGTGTACGAGCGCTACCTCGCCGGCACGCGTGGGCTCGTCAAGTACCGGGTGAACTCGGTCGGGGAGAACCTCGGCCTGATCGGCCGGCAGCTGCCCGTCGCGGGCGACGACGTGTGGCTCACCCTGGATGCCGGCACGCAGGAGCTCGCGGAGGACTCCCTCAAGGCCGGGATCGAGCATGCCCGGACGATCATCGAGTCGGACAGCGGCTACCTGAAGGCGGACGGCGGCGCCGCGATCGTGCTCGACCCGCAGACCGGCGCGATCGAGGCCATGGCCTCCTACCCGTCGTTCGACCCCGCGCTGTTCACGAGGGGCTTCTCGCAGAAGGAGTACGACCGGCGGTTCGGCGCGGGCCACAGCTTCCCGCTGCTGAACCGGGCGATCCAGGGCCAGTACCCGCCCGGCTCGACGTACAAGCCGTTCGTCGCGGCCTCGGCGCTGCAGCGCGACATCGTGACGACCGGGGCGATCTATGGCTGCCCGCCGAGCTGGACCGCGCCGTTCGACGAGAGCGATCCCGAGGCGATGCAGTACGTGTTCAACAACTGGACCACCGCGAACCTCGGCTACATGAACCTGGCGACGGCGCTCGCCCGGTCGTGCGACACGGTCTTCTACCCGATGGGCTATCGCTACTGGGACACCTTCTACGTGAACGATGACGAGGCCGCGAACGGAGTCACCTCGCACGAGCCGCTGCAACACGACCTCGGGAGCTTCGGGTTCGGCGCGCAGACCCGGGTCGACCTCCCGTACGAGCAGGACGGACGGGTGCCCGACGCCGAGTGGAAGCAGTCGATCCACGACCAGTACCCGGAGTCGTTCCCGGAGGGCGAATGGTTCCCGGGCGACTTCATCAACATGACGATCGGGCAGGGCGACACGCTCGTCACGCCACTCCAGCTCGCCGCCGCGTACGGCGCGCTGGAGAACGACGGCAAGGAGTGCGTCCCGCACATCCTGGACCGGGTCGTCGCGCCGGACGACACGGTGATCCGTCAGTACCAACAGAACTGCCGCAAGCACGTTCGGATCGACGAGAAGTACCTGCGTTACGTCCGCGACTCGCTCACGGGGACGATGACGGGTAGCGGGACCGCGGCGGCCGCCTTCGTCGGCTTCCCGTTCGGCGACGTGTGGGTGGCCGGCAAGACCGGGACGGCGGAGGTCGATCCCAAGCAGGACTACTCGTGGTTCGCGGCGATGACCGCGGCCGGAGGGCAGGAGCACGTCGTGGTGGTGCTGGTGGAGCAGGGCGGCCACGGCGCGACGACCGCCGCGCCGATCGCGCGACACATCATCGAGGGCCTCTACGGCCTGGACTTCTCCCAGTTCACCGAGGTTGCGGGGACCGACTGATGGAGCTCGCGACCGGCCGGGTGGTGACGGGGGAGCGGCACGCGTTCCGCCACGTCGACCTGGTCCTCGTCGCGGCAGCGCTCGGTCTCGCGGTGATCGGCCTGTTCGCGATCTACTCGGCAACCCACCAGTCGCTCGAGGCCGTGCACCTGGATCCCGGCCGGTTCGTGAAGCGCCAGGTCACGTTCCTGGCGTTCGGTGCGGTCGTCCTGATGCTGGCGGTGAGCTTCGACTACCGGCTGCTGAAGGTCTACGCCGGGATGATCTACGTGTCCTCGCTCGTGCTGCTGGTGCTGGTCCGAACGCCGATCGGCACGAGCGTGAAGGGCGCGCAGCGCTGGTTCGAGCTCTTCGGCTTCCAGCTCGCCCCCTCCGAGATCGCCAAGCTCGCCCTGATCGCGATGCTCGCGGCGTTCCTGTCCGAGCTGCGGGGCGACCTCACCCTCCAGGACGTGTTCCGAACCGCGGGCCTCGCGGCGATCCCCGCCTTCCTCGTGTTCCTGCAGCCCGACCTCGGGTCCTCGATCGTCTTCGCGGCGATCCTGGTCGGGATGCTCGTGGTCGCGGGGGCGCGGGCCCGCTACCTCGGCCTGTTGGCGCTCACGGCGGTGGTGCTGATCGTCGCCGGCTTCCAGGTGGGCCTGGTCCGCGAATACCAGATCGAGCGCCTCCAGGCGTTCCTCGACCCGGCGAGCGTGAGCCAGGACGCCCTCCACAACCGGGAGCAGGCCGAGATCGCGATCGGGTCGGGCGGGCTGACGGGCGTCGGGTTCCTGAAGGGGTCGCAGACGAACCTCGACTTCGTCCCCGAACAGCACACGGACTTCGTCTTCACGGTCGTGGGGGAGGAGTTCGGTTTCGCCGGCGCCATCGTCCTGCTGGGGTTGTACGGGGTCTTGCTCTGGCGAGCGTTCCGTGTCGCGCTGCTCTCGCGGGACCCGTTCGGCACCTACCTGGCGGCGGGGATCGCCTCGATGCTCGCGCTGCAGATGTTCGTCAACGTCGGGATGAACGTCGGGATCATGCCGATCACGGGGATCCCGCTGCCGTTCGTCTCCTACGGAGGGAGCTCGCTGCTCCTGAACCTCGCCTCGGTCGGCCTGCTGCTGAACGTGCACATGCGCCGGTTCGCCTGAGCGAGGTCAGCTCGTCAGCGCGATCGTCCACAGGAACGTCGACCCCGCGCCGCTCGACGTCTCGATCACGACGTCGCCGCCCATCGCGCGGGCGGCGGTGCGCGCGAGCGCGAGGCCCATGCCCGCCCCCTGATGGATCCGGACGTTCAGCTCCTCGAGCTGCTCGAGAGGTCCGAAGACCCGTTCGTGCTCGCGGGGGTCGATGCCGGGTCCCTCGTCGATCACCCGGACCTCGATCGCGCCGGTGCCGGCCGCGACCGTGACGTCGACCCCGGTCTCCGCGGTCGAGAAGCGGAGCGCGTTGTCGACGAGCTCCTCCAGGATCCGGCTCGCGACGCCCCGGTTCAGGTTCGCGGGCTGCAGGCCGTCCGCCGTGGCGACGCTCACGCGTCGGTCCCGGGCGGCGACGTCGCGGGCGACCTCGCCGACGTCCACCCGTTCGGTCAACCCGGCGTCGATCGCGAGCTCGAACCGTTCCACCAGCTGGGCGAGGTCGCGAGCCCGGGTGACCAGCCGCGCGAGGAGCTCCTCCTCCTGCTCCGGCGAAGCCTCCACCTTGGCGAGCGTCTGGGCGACGCCCAGGATCACGGTCACCGGGGTCCGCAGCTCGTGCGAGAGCCGGGCGACCAGCTGTTGGCGCCGCGCCGAACGCTCGACGAGCGCATCCTGCGCCGCCTCGAGTTCGCGGGTGCGGCGCCGCTCGCGTTCGAGCGCCTCGGTCAGCTCCTCGATCACGTGCGGGGTCACCTCCGAGGACAGGAGCGCGCCACCCTCGGCGGCCCGACTGACGGCGGTCAGGATCTCGTCGCCGTCGGAGTCCTTCAGGACGTAGCCGGACGCCCCCGCGACGAGCATCCCGCGGACGATCTCCTGGTCCTCGTGGCCCGAGAGCGCGACGACCCCCAGGTCCGGGAAGTCCGCCTTCAGCAGGCGGGTGGCCTCGATGCCGTCCATCGTGGGCATGCGGACGTCCATCAGGACCACGTCGGGGGTGAGCGAACGGACGAGTCCGAGGGCCTCCGCGCCCGAGCCCGCCTCGCCCACGACCTGGAGGTTCCCGGCCTCCAGGAGCGACAGGAGGGATTCGCGGAAGCCGGCGTTGTCGTCGACGACGAGGACCCGGATCGGCCTACTGTGGTCGACCGGGCGGGGAAGGACCGCCGGTTCCATGTGCCGGAAGTCTCGGGCGGGGTGGTGTCCGGCGCCATCCGACGAGCGAGGGTTTCGTAGGACGATGGAACCGACACCGTGGGTAGGTTGAACTACCTAGTCAGCGTGCGCGGGCGGATCCAGGCACGCTCGAGCGTTCCTGCCCCAGATGCCGTTCGGCGCCATCGGCGTCCGGTATCCTTGGAACCAGGTTTGCCCGCCGGGTTGCGGCCATGGGGCCGCGAGGAACCGGCGAGGTAAGGAGAGGCGAGGCGCCGGCCACGCCGGCCCCGGGACCGAACCCGGAGGGCCGCGGCCGGAAGAGCCCGCCGAGAACGGGGCTTTCTGCGTGCGCAACGAAGCGCCGCAAGGTCAGGGGGACGACGTCCCCGCGACCGTGCGTCCATCCGACGAGGCCAGGCCGACCGGCCAGCCCGTCACGACCCGACGCCCGACCGGGCGTTCCGGCGCGACCGACCCCGTCCGCTCGGCGAGCAACGCCATCGCCCCTCCCCAGACGAAGGGAGCGACGATGAACGACGACACGGGTTCGGGAGCCTCCAGGACGGAGATCGCCGAACCGGTCGAGGCGCCGGGTTCCACCGATGGTGGTTCGACGCGGACCGGGTCCGGCGGGGGCGGAAGCTCCGCGCCGGGTTCGGGTGCTCGCAGGCGCCGGCGGCGGGCGGCCGGGGCCGAGGCCGCGGCGGAGGCGGGCGCTCGGGTTCCGGCGCCGGTACCGACACGACGGCCGGTACCGCAGGCGACGGCGCGCGCCGGCGACGGCGCGGCCGCCGAGGACGGCGGCACCACGACGAAGGATCCGTCTCGTCCGACGGCGACACGCCACCGGCGCGAAGCGCACGCGCCCCGAGGCAGCGCGCGGCCGGTACGGCGGACGAGCAGCCGGAGGTCGATCTCGACGCGCAGCCCGGCGAGGTCGAGCGCGCGGACACGGGTCCACGACCCGCGGGCACCCGCCGGCGGTCGCGCGGCGGTCGCGGCCGAGGACGGGGCGGCTCGGGTTCTG
Organism: uncultured Actinomycetes bacterium; assembly: GCA_963744515.1. Taxonomy (GTDB): domain Bacteria; phylum Actinomycetota; class UBA4738; order UBA4738; family HRBIN12; genus DASSJM01. Next base: position 326,752 of record CAVUTN010000006.1, read on the forward strand.
GAACGGCGTCCTCGAGCGACACCGCGACCACGGAGGCCGAGCCGGCCGCGGAGACGGCGCCCGAGTCGCCGGACGGCCAGACCGCCGAGGGAGCGACCGAGGGAACGACCGGAACCGCGACCGGTACCCGCCGCCGCCGTTCGCGCGGCGGACGGGGCCGGAGCAAGGCCAAGCCGGCGGGCGAGACCGCGGAGGCCGCGGACGCGGACGGTCAGGAGCCGGCCCCCAAACGCAAGGCTGCTGCGGCGAAGACCACCACGCGGAGGAAGACCGAGCAGCCGAAGAAGGCCAAGGCCGAACCGAAGACGGAGCCCGAGAACGAGAGCGAGCGCGCCGCGCCGACCCGCCTGCGCCGGCAGCGCCAGGGCCGCACGACGGTGCGTCGCCGGCGCGAATCGATGCCGATCGTGCCCCGGGTCACCGACAAGCTGATGGTGATCACCCAGCACGGTGAGCGCGATCAGATCGCCGTGCTCGAGGAGCGCGAGCTCGTCCAGCACTACGTGACCCGTGCGGGCGCCCGGTCGATGGTCGGCAACGTGTACCTCGGCCGCGTCCAGAACGTCCTCCCGGGGATGGAGGCGGCGTTCGTCGACGTCGGTCGCGGTCGCAACGCCGTCCTGTACGCCGGCGAGGTGAACTGGTCGCCCGAGGATCTGGAGGGCGCCGCGCCCCGGATCGAGCACGTCCTGAAGAACGGCCAGTCGGTCCTGGTCCAGGTGACCAAGGACCCGATCGGCGGCAAGGGCGCCCGGCTGACCGCGCAGATCTCGCTGCCCGGCCGCTTCCTCGTCCTCGCGCCGAACTCGGAGGTCTCCGGCATCAGCCGGCGACTCCCCGATGCCGAGCGCCGTCGTCTGAAGACGTTCGTGAAGAGCCTCAAGCCCAAGGAGCACGGGCTGATCGTCCGCACCGCCGCGGAGGGCGCCTCCGAGGAGGCGCTCGCGCTGGACCTCCAGCGCCTGCTCGACGTGTGGGCCCAGATCGAGAAGCTCTCGAAGAAGGCGAAGGCGCCGGCCGTCCTGTACGAGGAGCCCGAGCTCACCCTTCGGGTCGTTCGGGACCTGTTCACCGACGAGGAGTACCGCGAGCTCGTGACGGACTCGCCGCGCGATCTTCGGCCTGGTGACCGATTACCTCCGCGACGTCGCCCCCGACGTGCTCTCGAAGGTGCGGCTGCACGAGGGCGCGCTGCCGGCGTTCGAGGAGTTCCACATCGTCGAGCAGATCCACAAGGGCCTGGACCGCAAGGTGTGGCTGCCCTCCGGGGGCTACCTCGTGATCGATCGCACCGAGGCCATGACCGTGATCGACGTCAACACGGGCAAGTCGGTGGGCAAGTCGAACCTCGAGGAGACCGTGGTGAACACCAACCTCGAGGCGGCGCGCGAGGTGGCGCGCCAGCTGCGCCTGCGGGACATCGGCGGGATGATCGTGATCGACTTCATCGACATGCTGCTCGAGCAGAACAAGTCCAAGGTGATCGACGCGGTGAAGGAGTCGCTCGCCCAGGACAAGTCGCGCAGCCAGGTCTTCGACATCAGCCCGCTCGGGCTCCTGGAAGTGACGCGCAAGCGCGTGTCTGGTGGACTCTTGGAGGCGTTCTCGGAGACGTGCCCCACCTGCGAGGGTCGAGGGCTGATCCTCACGTACGACGTCAACTGAGCGGACGATCGGCCGGGGTCGCCACGCGGCGGCCGAACGGTCATCGAGGAGATGGGAGACACGATGTACGCGGTCATCAAGGCCGGTGGCAAACAGCACAAGGTGAAGACGGGCGACGTGCTCGAGATCGAGCTGATGCAGGCCGACGGCGACACGGTCACGTTCCAGCCCCTCCTGGTGGTCGACGACGACGGCAAGACCCACTACGGCAAGGAGGCCGCGCAGGCGGTCGTGACGGCCAAGCTGCTCGGCGAGCAGAAGGGCGACAAGGTCCACGTGTTCAAGTACAAGAACAAGTCGGGCTACGCCCGCCGGCAGGGCCACCGGCAGTTGATGACGCTGATCGAGATCGCCGAGGTCAAGCTCGGGAGCGCGCCCAAGCGCGCCGCGGCCCCCAAGGCGGAGAAGAAGCCGCCGAAGGAGGAGGCCACCGGAGCCGACCGAGGCCGCCGAAGCAGCGGAGCAGCGGAGTAGCGCGGGAACCCTCTGGTAATCTCGAACACGCGATGGCACACAAGAAGGGCGGCGGCTCGTCCCGCAACGGGCGAGACTCCGAGTCCAAGCGCCTCGGGGTCAAGGTGTTCGGCGGTCAGGAAGTGACCGCCGGCTCGATCATCGTGCGCCAGCGCGGGACCAGGATCCATCCCGGCAAGGGCGTCGGCCGTGGAGGGGACGACACCCTCTTCGCGATGCAGCCGGGGATCGTCTCCTACCACCAGTCGCGCGGCCGCCGGTACGCCTCCGTCCAGGCTCCCTAGGCCAGCCGCTCCACCCGCCGAGGTCCGACCCTCGTTCAGCCCTGCGCCGCCGCCTGGTCCGGTCCCGACGCGGCCTTCGACGCGGCGTCCTTGACCGCTCGAACCCATTCGGTGAGCGCCGACTTCTTCTCGCGGTTCATGACGCCGAGGTACCCGACGTTGTCCCGTCGCGCCTTGCGCTTGGGGCTCCGGAACCGGTCGAACCCGACCGGCCGCTCCACCTCGGCCCCCATGAGCACGGCGAGCGGCGGGGGCTGCGCGAAGTAGAACGCGGTCTTCCGGGAGCCCGCCGAGGTGGTCCGCTCGACCATCAGGACCGGTGAGCCGCGGAGGCGACGGACCTTGGCGATGTCGTGGAGGGCGATCCGCATCGCCGGGCGTGCCTCGTCGTCCGGGGAGAAGAGCAGGGCCAGGTCGCCGAGCTCGAGCGTGCCCTTGATCTCGTCGGGCTGGACGTCCTTCCCCAGCTCGACGGCCCACACGGTCACGGCTCTCGGCACCCCTCCATCATGTCGCGGACGTGCGCGTTCGGCCACAATCTGTCCATGACCTACGTCGACGAGCTCACCGTGTTCGCCCGTGGGGGCAACGGCGGCCACGGCTCGTCGTCGATCCTGCGCGAGCCGTACAACCCCCGGGGTGGCCCGGACGGGGGCGACGGCGGGCCAGGGCGGCGACGTCGTGTTCGAGGTGTCGACCGGGGTCCGCGACCTCGCGTGGCTCGCCGATCACCCGCACCTGCGCGCCGAGAGCGGGGGCGCGGGCGGCAAGCGCGGCAAGACCGGGGCGGAGGGCAAGGACCTCGTGATCCGGGTCCCCGACGGGACCCGGATCGAGGACGAGCACGGCCTGCTGGCCGACCTGGTCGGCGATCGTGCGCGGGCGGTCATCGCCCGCGGCGGCCGTGGCGGTCGCGGGAACGCGTCGCTCGCCACCTCGCGCGACCGCGTGCCGAAGGGATCCGAAGGCGGCGAGCGGGGGGAGGAGAAGCGGCTCGCCGTCGAGCTCCGCACCGTGGCCGACGTCGGCCTGGTCGGCCTGCCGAACGCGGGCAAGTCGACGCTGCTCGCCGCGCTCACGGCCGCCCACCCGAAGATCGCCGACTACCCGTTCACCACCCTGTCGCCCAACCTCGGGGTGGCCGGGGAGGACGAACGGTTCGTCGTGGCCGACGTCCCCGGGCTCGTCGAGGGCGCGCACGCGGGCAAGGGCCTCGGGCATCGGTTCCTCCGACACGTCAGCCGGTGCCGAGCGCTCGTCCTGGTCGTGGACCTTTCGGCGCCGGATCCCGCGGCCGACCTGGCGACCGTCCGCGAGGAGCTCCGCGCGTACGACCCCTCGCTCGCGACCAGGCCGAGCCTGGTCGTCGGCACGAAGCTCGATCTCGCGCCCGATGTCGATGTGCAGTCGATGCTCGGCAGCGGGGCGATCTCGGTCTCGGCCGTCTCGGAAGAGGGGCTGGACACCCTGCGCGAACGGATCGCGTCGCTCGCGCGCGAGGCGGCCGCGGTGGCGGAGGAGCGCAGCGCGTACGTGGTGCTGCGCCCGGCCCGCCCGAGGTTCGTCGTGAAGCAAGAGGGCGAGCGGTTCCGGGTGATCGGTCGCGGCGTGGAGACCTGGGTGTCCGAGACCGATCTCGAGGATCCCGAGAAGCTCGCCCGGCTCCAGCGCCGGCTGGTCAAGGAGGGGGTCGAGCGCGAGCTCGCCTCCGCGGGCGCTCGGCGCGGCGACGAGGTCGTGATCGGCGACGTGGCGTTCGAGTACCTCCCGGAAGGAGAGCGCGATGGGACGGCGTGAGGAGCTCCTGCGGGCCGAGGCGGAGGGCTGGGAGGCGTTCGTCGCGTTGCTGGACGCGGTCCCGCCCGACCGGCTCGAACCTCCCGGCCTCAACACGGAGGGATGGGCCGTGCGGGACGTGATGTGGCACGTCGCGTTCTGGTGTGCGGACGCCGCCCGCGCGCTCCGCGAGATCGGGGAGGGGAGATTCGACCGCGTCCGTGAGCCGTACGGGGACGCCGAGGTGAATCGCGTGAACGACCGCGAGCTCGAACGGTCGCGCGGGATGCCGGTCGACGAGGTACGGGCCGAACTCCACCGGGCGCGAGCCGCGATGCTCGAGCGGTTCGGGAGCCTGACCGAGCTCACGGTCGATGCCGACGAGTGGTTCGACGAGAGCGGGTCCCGGCACTACGCCGAGCACGCCCCCGAGCTGGAGGCGTGGGTCGGGGCGAACCGGCGCTAGGCCCTCCCGCCCGAGTCCCAAATCCACCGTCGTCGCTGGTCGCGGCCGTAGGATGGCCGGCGTGGGACGACGCCTCGGGGTCATGGGCGGCACGTTCGACCCGATCCACTACGGCCACCTCGTGACCGCCGAGGAGGCCCTGGTGCAGTTCGCCCTGGACGCGGTCGTGTTCGTGCCGACCGGTCATCCCTGGATGAAGCAGGGACGCGCGGTCTCGCCGGCCGAGGACCGGTACCTCATGACCGTCATCGCGACCGCGAGCAATCCGCGGTTCCGGGTCTCGCGCGTCGAGATCGACCGGGACGGACCCACCTACGCCGTCGACACCCTTCGAACCCTCGGTGCCCAGAACCCGGACGCCGAGCTCTACTTCATCACCGGCGCCGACGCGATGCTCGAGATCTTGGACTGGAAGGATCCCGAGGAGGTCCTGTCGATCGCGCACTTCATCGCGGCCACGCGACCCGGGTACGACCTCGCGCGGTTCGAGGCCGCCGGCCCGGCGCGCGACGCGAGCGTCAGCATGATGAGCATCCCGGCCCTGGCGATCAGCTCGACCGACATCCGCGAACGGATCCGCGACGGCCGCCCGATCCGGTACCTCGTCCCCGAGGGCGTGAAGAGCTACGTCGAGAAGGCGGCGCTGTACCGGTGACGCGCCGGCTGGTGCTCCTGGTCTTCGTCGCCGTGCTGGCGACCGCCGGCACGGGCGCGCTCCTGGTCGTGCGCGAACGCGCTCGCACCGAACCCGAGGTCGCGCCGCCCGCGGCCGCTGGCCTGGCGCTGCTGGTCGTGACGACCGACGGCGGGCCCCTGCCCGTCGTCGTCGGCAGCACGGGGTTCGGCACGAGCGGCGCGCTCGTCGTCCCGCCGGACGCGACGGTCGTGATCCCCGGCCAGGGAGAGTCCACGGTCGGGGACGCGCTGGAGCTCCCGCCTCGTCAGGCCGCGACCGCGGTCGGCAACCTGCTCGGGGTGTGGATCGAGGACCACGCGACGATCGACGCCGACCGCCTCGCCGCGATCGCGGACGACGTCGGCGGCGTCCGGATCGGCGGGGAGCTCGCCGACGGGCGGGACGTCGCGGGCATGTTCGAGGCGTCGGGCGCCGGGGACGTCGCGGGGTTGCAGATCGTGATGGAGGCGCTGCTGGCAGCGGCCGTGGCCTGGTCGCCCACCGATCTCGGCGACGCCGAGCATCCCGGGAGCGTGGTCCGGTTGCTCGAGGCGGTGGCCGGTGCGCCGGTCGTCACGCTCGAGGCCGAGGAGGTGGCGAGTGGCGTGTTCCGAGCCGACCCCGAACAGGTCACGGGGGCGCTGGTGGCCGCGTTCGGGGGTCCGGCCGAGGAGGCCGTGCCGGTCATCGTGCTGAACGGCAACGGCGTCCCGGGTATCGGGGAGGCCGTGGCCGAGAAGCTCCTGCCCGGCGGGTTCCGCGTGGCCGTCTCGCAGAACGCCTCGGACTTCGACCACCCCGAGACTTTGATCGTGGTCGGCTCGCCCGACGACGTCGCCTTGGCCGAACGTGTGCGAGACTTGCTCGGTGTGGGGAGCGTGTCCGTGTCGGTGGGTTCGGGTATCGCTCCCGTGACGGTCGTGATCGGGAAGGACTTCACCGGGTGAGGATGAGCGAAGGACGGCGTGCCGGGTAGCGACGCTACCCACGCCGAGAGCCGCGACATCGCCGTGACCGCGGCGCGCGCGGCGGCCGCCAAACAGGCTGCGGACGTCACGATCTTAGACGTGCACGGCCTGATCGTGATCACCGATTACTTCGTGATCGCCTCGGGCGAGACCGACCGCCAGGTCAAGACGATCGTCGAGGAGGTCGAGCGAGCGGTCCGAGACCTCGGCGAGAAGCCGGTCCGGCGCGAGGGCGACGCCGACTCACGCTGGGTGCTGCTCGACTACATCGACGTCGTCGTCCACGTGTTCGCGCAGGAGGAGCGCGAGTACTACGACCTCGAGCGGCTATGGCGGGATGCGCCGCGGCTCGGCTGGGACGACTCGGAGCAGGCGGCAGCCGGTTCGCTAGACTGAGCCTCCGCGGGCCCATAGCTCAGCTGGTAGAGCGTCTGGCTGGCAGCCAGAAGGTCAGGGGTTCGAATCCCCTTGGGTCCACAACCGCAGGTCAGGTGCGTTACTTCAACCCTTCACGCGCTTGCACACACGGTTCTCAGTACATCACTGGGTGTACTCAGGATGGATGAACGAGATCCATGCCGATAGATCGCAGCAAGTTGCCGTATCCAGTCAGGAGGCGATTCCACGTGTTCGGCCCGGCGGAAGGCCGATCCAGTGGCTGGGGTCCGACCGGACCCCAGCCACTGGCGGGCGACTCGCTGCCCCGCTCAGAACGGACAGTTCCCGGGGCTCGGCTCGTCGATGCGCCTGGCCGCGCCCTTCGGCACGAGCGAGGTCACGTAGACGACCGTTTCGATGGCGCCCTCGTTGCGCACGAGGTGGACGTCGCCTCCGTCGTCGACGAACCCCGATCCCGCCGGGACGCGGGTCGGTGTGCAGGTCGGATCGTCACCGCTGTAGAGCGTCAGCTCACCGCTCTTGACGACGACGATGCTGGGACCGGGATGGGAGTGCCAACCGAACGTCCCTCCCGGTGCGATCCTGTTCTCCACGACGTAGACGTCGGTCGCACCCTTCGTGTCGATGCGGGCCTGCCACTGGGGTGAGATCGTCTTGGCCTCGAGGGTCTCGAACGCTCCCACCGCGAGGTTGGTGCCCTGCACGCCGACGATCGGTGTCGCCAGAGCGGTGGCACCGACGGCGAGCACCACGAGCCCGACCAGCAGTACCGCCCCGCGCGTGACCTTCCTCACCTGAGCCGGGGTGCCGACCGCGAGGTGCGTGCGTGTGCGTTGGTGCTTCATGCCTCTCCCTCCTTCTCGGTCGCAGCGGCCGATCCCTGCGGTTGCCGTCCCCTCCTTTCACGCGTTCTGCTGCTGCTGGCTCCCCAAAGCGCCGGCGACCGCTGGTGCGACTCCACGAGCCGCGTTTCCCGTGCGCTGAGAGGTCCATGAGGCACGGTGCGCCGTGGCGGTTTCAGTCCGACTTCGGGTCGCCTTCGGTCGGCTTTCAAACGCTCGGCGATACGTGCGGCCCCGCGGGTGAAACCGATCTGAAAGGACGCCCGGGCAGGCTTGCCTCGTGATCGAACGCGCGAGGCCTCGTCGAGGGGTTCCGGGCTCGAGCAGGCCGGGAGTACGGTCGCCCGATGCGCTTCGGCGTTCTGGGATCGCTAGAGGCCTCCGGGGAGGACGGCCCGATCCCGCTCGGGGGTCCCAAGCAGCGGATCGTGCTCGCGCACCTCGTCTTGCGCGCCAACCGGGTCGTGTCCGCCGAGCACCTGATCGACGCGCTGTGGGGACAGGAGCTGCCGGAGGACCCGAAGTCGACCCTGCAGGTCTACGTCTCACGGCTCCGATCCGCGCTCGGGCCCGACGCCGTCGAGGCGCAGTCGCCCGGCTACCTCCTGCGCGCCGATCGTGACGAGGTCGACGCCCTACGGTTCGAAGACCTGCTCGGCGCCGCACGCGGGAACGGCTCCGACCCGCGCGTGACCGACGAGATCCTGGCCGAGGCACTCGAGCTCTGGCGCGGCCCCGCCCTCGCCGACCTGAGCGGCGAGCCCTCCCTGACCGGGGAGATCGCGCGGCTCGAGGAGCTCCGCCTGCAGGCGCTCGAGGAGAAGATCGACGCTCGGCTCGAGCTCGGCCGACACGTCCAGGTCATCGCGGAGCTCGAGGGCCTGACGCAGACCCACCCACTGCGCGAACGGCTGTGGGGCGCGCTGATGCTCGCGTTGTACCGATCGGACCGGCAGGCCGAGGCCCTGGCGGCGTTCGAGCGGGCGCGGACCGTGCTCGTGGAGGAGCTCGGCATCGATCCGTCCCGCGATCTCCAACTGCTGCACGAGCGGATCCTTCGCCAGGACCCCGAGCTCGATCTCAAGGGCGAACCGCTGCGGGGCTATCGGCTCCTCGAGCAGATCGGCGAGGGCGCGTTCGGTGTGGTCTATCGCGCCACCCAGCCGCAGATCGGACGCGAGGTCGCGATCAAGGCGGTCGCACCCGAGCTCGCGAACCATCCGGACTTCGTCCGTCGCTTCGAGCGCGAGGCGCAGATCGTCGCCAAGCTCGAGCACCCACACATCGTTCCGCTCTACGACTACTGGCGAGAGCCGGATGCCGCCTATCTCGTCATGCGGTTCCTTCGAGGCGGTAGCGTCGAGGACCTGCTTCGGTCGGGGCCGCTCGATCCGGAGCGAGCCTCGTCGATCCTGGATCAGGTGGCCGCAGCGCTCTCGGCGGCGCATCGTCAGGGCATCGTGCACCGGGACGTGAAGCCCGGGAACGTCCTGCTCGACGAGGTGGGGAACGCCTACCTGACGGACTTCGGGGTCGCGCTGGAGGCGGGATCACCCGAGCGCTCCTCCGGGAGGCTGATCCGCGGTACCCCCGGGTACCTCTCGCCCGAGCAGGTCAGGCTCGATCCTGCTTCGCCCAGATCCGACGTCTATGCGCTCGGGATCGTGACGTACGAGATGCTGACGGGCGCGCCGCCCTTCCCCGAGTCGTCGTTGACGGCCCTCCTCGACCACCACGTCAGGGACGCGATCCCCTCGGTCCGAGAGGTGCGCCCCGAACTCCCGGCCGCGCTCGACCGCGCGATCGCGCGTGCCACCGCCAAGGACCCGGAGGATCGGCTCTCCGACCCGCTCGAGCTGGCGGCGGCGGTCCGCGCCGCGCTCGAGGGCGATGCATCGAGCGTGGCCGTGCCGGCCGGCGAGATCCGCAACCCCTACAAGGGGCTGCGGGCGTTCCTCGAGGCCGACGCGGCCGACTTCTTCGGACGCGAGGCGGTCACGGAGCGACTGCTCCGACGGCTCGAGGATGATCAACCCGGCTCGCGGTTCCTCGCCGTCGTGGGACCTTCGGGTTCCGGGAAGTCCTCGGTGGTCCGAGCCGGCCTCGTGCCGGCGCTCCGTCGCGGCTCGCTCCCCGGCTCCGAGCGCTGGTACGTGATCGACATGCTCCCCGGCGCTCATCCGCTCCGCGAGCTCGAATCGGCGCTCCTGGGGCTGGCCGTCGCGCCGCCTCCGTCGCTGCTGGACGAGCTCGAGGGCGACACCCGAGGTCTCCTGCGAGCGGTCGACCGCATCCTTCCCGACCCGGATGCGGAACTCCTGATCGTCCTGGACCAGCTCGAGGAGGTGTTCACCCTGATCGAGGACGAGGACGAGCGGTTCCACATCCTGGAGAGCCTGCGAGCGGCGACCACGGAGGCGGGGAGCAGGGTCAGGATCGTCGCGACGCTCCGCGCGGACTTCTTCGACCAGCCGCTCTCGGTCCGCGGTTTCGGCGATCTGCTGGCCCAACGCACCGAGGCGATCACGCCGATGTCTCCCGAGGAGCTCGAGCGGGCGATCGTCGCCCCCGCGGAGCGGACGGGGCTCGCGGTCGAGCCGCGACTGCTCGCCGCGATGATCGCCGACGTCGTGGACCGTCCGGGAGCGCTCCCGCTGCTCCAGTTCACGCTCACCGAGCTCGCCGAGCGCCGGGAGGACGGCGTACTCACGCTCGTCGGCTACCGACGGATCGGCGGCGTGTCGGGCGCCCTGGCACGCCGTGCCGAGCAGCTGTTCGAGGGGATGCACGAGGGTGCGCGGGACGCGTGCCGGCAGGTGTTCCTCCGGCTCGTCACGCTGGGGCAGGACAGCGAGGACACGAGGCGCCGCGTCCGGCGATCGGAGCTGCATCCGCTCGCGGACGCCCGGACGCTGGACGGCGTGCTCGACGCGTTCGGCCGGCATCGCCTGCTCTCGTTCGATCGTGATCCCGCGACCCGCGAGCCGACCGTCGAGATCGCCCACGAGGCGCTGCTGGGGGCGTGGGATCGGCTGAGCGGATGGATCGACGAAGCCCGAGACGACATCCGCACGCAGCGCCGGCTCGCGGCGGCCGTCTCCGAATGGGAATCGGCCGAACGCGACCCGAGCTACCTGCTCCGCGGGGCGCGGCTCGACCAGGTCCACGAATGGGTCGATACCACGACGCTAGCCCTCTCGGACGCGGACCGGGCCTACGTCGACGAGGGCGTGGAGGTGCAGCGGGCCGTGTCCGAGCGCGAGCACGCGCTGGAGCGGCGATCGATGCGGCAGGCTGCGTTCGCTCGTGGTGCTCGGCGTCGCCGCGGCGCTCGTCGCAACGACCCTGACGGTGGTCGCGGTGAACCAGCGCGGACGGGCGGAGGACGGGGCGAGGGTGTCTCGCGGCGCGCGAGCTCGCGGCCGCGGCGGTCGCCAACCTGGACGTCGACGCCGAACGCAGCATCCTGCTGGCGATCGAGGCCGTCGACACGACCCGATCGGTGGACGGCTCGGTCCTCCCCGAGGCCGAGGATGCGCTCCATCGCGCGGTCGGAGCATCCCGGATCGAGCTGTCGATCCCGGGCGTCGGCGGAGATCTCGACTGGAGCTCGAGGGGCGAGTTCGTGACGACGGGTGACTTCGCGAGCGAAGACCCTCGCGAGCTCGGGGTCATCGACATCAGGGACGCAGGGTCCGGAGAGATCCTGCGGTCGTTCCCGAGCGACAACCAGGGTTTCCAGGACGTGGACTGGAGCGCCGAGGTGGCGTTCAGCGCCGATGGCAGGATGCTCGCCGACGACCGGGAGGGACGGTGCGCTCAAGGTGTTCGACCAGGCCTCCGGCGACCTGGTCTCGAGCGTGGCGGGGGGCGACCTCGCGTTCGGACCTTCGCTCACCTCGGACGGTTCGCTGGCCGCTGCTGTCTGGAACCGGGCCGGCGAGCCGGGGACCGTGGCCCGGGTCGTCGACCTGTCGACCCAGCGGGTCCTGACGTTCCCGGCGCCGAGGGACGCGAACGCGACCGCGTTCAGTCCCGACGGCACGCAGATCGCCGTGGCCGGCGGGGACTTCCGCGAGGCCGTCTGGGTGATCGATATCGAGACCGGGGACGTTCGCGAACTCTCGAACCCCGGGTCCGTTGGGGTTCACATCGGTCGCTTGGAGCCCCGATGGGAACTACGTCGCCGCGGGGGGCTGGGGCGCCGAGGTCCCGGTTTGGGACGCGCGGGGAGAAGGCTGCGTTTCGTCCTGACCGGTCACACGAGCAGCGCGCATTGGCTCGATTGGAGCCCGGACTCTTCGGCATTGGTGACCGGCAGCGACGACGGCACCGCGCGAGTCTGGGAGATCACGGATCACGGTGCCTCGGAGCTCATGACACTGTCCCCCCAGGGAGGGAGGATCTCCGGGGTGGCCTTCTCGGGCGACGGGACCCAGGTGATGACGGGCTCCGAGACCAGCGCGGTCGAGATCTGGGACGTCGGACCGACGGGCGATGCCGAATGGGCGAACGTCACCAACTACGGTGACATGACGTTCGCGCAGGGTGGAAGCGAGCTCATCACGAGCTCGGTCGTCGACGGCACGGTGACCGGCCTGGACATCGACACCGGGCAGCAGCGTCCGATCGGCCGACCGCACCCCGTCGGAGACTGGCCCGACATCGACCACGACCTGAGCCCGGATGGATCGTCGATCGCCATCGGCTACGGGTACCCCCTCGCACAGAAGTTGAGCGTGCGAGACGTCGCCACGGGCAACGAGCTCTTCGCCATCGACGAAGATGTCGGGGACGTCGACTGGAGCGCGAGTGGCGAGTACGTGGGGGTGGAGAGCCGCGGGATCTTCTCGATCTACGATCGCTCTGGGCACGAGGTCGTCTCGCTCCCGAGCGGCGGCGCGGGTCAGTTCGGCCCGCACGGCCTCATCGCCACGTTCGGTGTGAACAAGCCCATCGACATCTGGGACTGGCGGCGCGGAGAGGTCATCGCAACGCTCCCGGCAGGCGTCGAGCGAGTGGCGTTCGACCCCAGCGGAGAGCGGATCGCCACGGATGATCTGGAGATCTGGGACGTGGCGAGCGAGGAGGTCATCCTTCGGCTCGCGTATTCGCCGCCCGACGTCACCGCCCTCGCATTCAGTCCGGATGGCTCTCGCCTCGCCGTGGGCAGCAGCGACGAGGTGAGGGTGTTCGACGCGGGATCGGGGGCGGAGCTCCTGGTCTTGCGCGGCCATCGAGGGTCGGTCGAAGTCGACAAGGTCGTGTTCAGTCCCGACGGCTCGATGCTCGCCTCGTGGGCAGACGACGGCACGCGCGTGTGGGCGCTCGACATCGACGACCTGCTCGAGATCGCCCGCCGGAGCGTGACCAGGTCGCTGTCGGATGAGGAATGTCGTCGATACCTCCACGTAGCGGCCTGCTCCGAGGCTTGAGCGCCCTGGGACAGGCTGGCCTGCGGTGCAGCGGACGGTCGAGGAGTAGCCCCGACGCGGAGGTCTCTCTCCCGACTTGACACGATGCTTCATGCTTCGGTAGTTTACCGTTTGGTTATATAACCGGAGGATTGAATGAGCACGACGACGACGGAACGGCTCGACCGGACGTTCGGAGCGTTGGCGGATCCGACCCGACGCGCGATCCTCGCCGGCTGGCGAAGGGCGAGGCGTCGGTGACGGAGCTGGCGGAGCCCTTCGCGATGAGCCTGCCGGCGGTCTCGAAGCACCTGAAGGTGCTCGAGCACGCGGGGCTCGTCTCGCGTGGCCGTGAGCGGCAGTGGCGGCCGGCTCGGCTCCGAGCTGTCCCGCTCAAGGAGGTCGCCGAGTGGACCGACCGGTACCGCCGGTTCTGGGACGAGCGGTACGACCGACTGGACGACTACCTGGAGGAGCTCCAGGGACGAGGCCGAGAGCCACGACAAGGCTCGCGGCACGAGGAAGGAGAAGCGCGATGGGCGGGAACGGTAGCTACAAGCACACGATGGAGACGCCCGGGCGGACGATCGTGATGACCAGGGTGTTCGACGCGCCGCGCGAGCTCGTGTTCGACGCGCACAGCTCGTGCGAGCACATGTCCCACTGGTGGGGCCCGCGGAGGTACGAGGTCGTAACGTGCGAGATCGACTTCCGGCCTGGCGGCACCTGGCGGATCGTGCACCGAGGCCCCGAGGGCGGGGACTACGACACCCCGGCGTTCTTCGGGGACTACCGCGAGATCGTTCGACCCGAGCGGTTCGTGTGGACGTTCGGGTTCGACGGCATGCAGGGCGAACCGGGACCCGAGACGTACGAGTTCGAGGAGCACGACGGGAAGACGACGCTCACGAGCACCGCCGAGTTCGACACGGTCGAGCTGCGCGACGCCCTGCTGGAGACGGGGATGGAGGAGGGCGCCGCCGAGACGTGGGACCGACTCGACGAGTACCTGCGCGAGCTCGCGCAGTCGCTGATCGGTCTCGGACGGGATCTGTAACGCCCGCGTAACCGCGTCGTCGCCGGCCGTTCGGGAACAATGGACCTCATGACGGGCGCTCATCTCGCCGATCGGGTCCGGCACGCTCGAGGACCTCGAGGCGATCTCGGAGATCTACGGGCACTACGTCCGGACGTCGGCGATCAGCTTCGACCTCGAGGTGCCGAGCGCGGACTGGCGCCGCGAGTGGTTCTCCACGTTCGGCACGTCGGGGCGACATCGGCTGCTGGTCGCTCGCGACGAGGGCAGCGCCGTGGCGTACGCCGCGAGCGCGCCCTACCGTCCGAGGGCGGCCTACGCGCCCTCGGTCGAGACCAGCGTCTACGTCGCGCCGAGCCACGTGGGGCGGGGTCTGGGTTCGGCCCTGTACGAGGCGCTCCTGTCCGAGCTCGAGCGCGAGGACGTCCACCGCGCGTACGCGGGGATCGGGATGCCGAACCCCGCGTCGGTGCGCCTGCACGAGCGGTTCGGGTTCCGCCGCGCGGGCTACTACACGGAGCAGGGGCGCAAGTTCGGGCGATACTGGGACGTCGCCTGGTACGAACGGAGCTTCCCGGAGGTGGCGTCCGCGACCTCGGGATGAGAGGTTGGATGCATGGCCGACGAACTCGAGCGAACGGATCGACGACCTCTACGCGCTCCCGCTCGAACGCTTCACGCCCGAACGCGACGCGCTCGTCAAGCAGCTCGCGGCGGACGGCGACCGCGACGGCGCCGCGCGGGTGAAGGCCCTCCGCAAGCCGGTGGTGGCGGCGTGGGCGGTGAACGCGCTCGCCCGCGAGGATCCCGAGGGCGTCAAGGCCCTGATCGAGCTGGGGGAGGAGCTCCGGTCGGCCCATCGCCGGGCGGTGTCGGGGCGGGACGTCGAGCCGTTCCGCGCGGCGACCGAGGAGCGCCGCCAGATGGTGAACGAGCTCACGCGCAAGGCGGGGGCGATCCTCGAGCGGGCCGGCGGCGCCACCGGGGCGACGACCGACGCGATCGCCGGGACCCTGGAGGCCGCGACGGTCGACGAGGAGACCGCCGAGCTCGTCCGCGCCGGCCGGCTCACCAAGCCCGTTCGACCGCCGGCCACGTTCGCGGGCGCCGGGCTCCGGGTGCTCGAAGGCGGGCCCTCCCGTCCCGCCGCGCCGGCGGAAGCCCCCAAGCCCAAACCCGATGCGGGCAAGCTGAAGCGCGAGCTCGCGGCGGCCGAGACCCGGGAGCGGCGCGCCGCCGCCGCCGTGGAACGCGAACGCACGGCGATCGCGGACCTGGACCGGAAGCGTTCGGAGGCCAAGGACCGGCTGC
Source organism: uncultured Actinomycetes bacterium (assembly GCA_963744515.1). Taxonomy (GTDB): domain Bacteria; phylum Actinomycetota; class UBA4738; order UBA4738; family HRBIN12; genus DASSJM01. Next base: position 342,063 of record CAVUTN010000006.1, read on the forward strand.
GAGCGGCCGAGGCCGAGCTCCGGGGCGTCTCGCTCGAGCGCAAGCGGCTCGCCCAAACGCTGGACAAGCTCGGGGATCGCTGACCGGGTCGCGTTCAGCGGTCCGACGGGGTCGGTTCGGTAGCATCACCACCATGCGCCGCTACGACCCGTCCGAGATCGAGCCGAAGTGGGTCGAACGCTGGGAGGCCGAGGGCCTGTACCGGGCCTCCGAGGATCCCGCGGACCCCCGGCCCCGGTTCTACGCGCTCGACATGTTCTCCTACCCCTCGGGCGACCTCCACATGGGGCATGCCGAGGCGTTCAGCGGCGGGGACGCGGTGGCCCGGTTCGCCGCCCTGCGCGGCTACAACGTGCTCCATCCGATCGGGTGGGACGCGTTCGGGCTCCCGGCGGAGAACGCCGCGATCAAGCGCGGGATCCACCCGAAGGAGTGGACGTACGCCAACATCGAGCAGCAGGCGCGGTCGTACCGCCGGTTGGGGATGTCGTTCGACTGGACCCGCCGGCTCAACACCTGCGACCCCGAGTACTACGGGTGGACCCAGTGGTTCTTCCTCCGGCTGTTCGAACGCGGTCTCGCGTACCGCAAGAACGCGCCGACCAACTGGTGCCCCAAGGACCAGACGGTCCTGGCGAACGAACAGGTGATCAACGGCGCCTGCGAGCGGTGCGGCACGCCCGTCGTGCGCAGGGATCTCACCCAGTGGTTCTTCAAGATCACCGACTACGCGCAGCGCCTGCTCGACGACATGGAGTCGCTCGAGTGGCCGGAGCGCGTGATCACGATGCAGCGCAACTGGATCGGGCGTTCGCAGGGCGCGAGCGTCACGTTCGAGATCGCCGAGACCGGCGACGCCGTCGAGGTCTTCACGACCCGCCCGGACACGCTGTGGGGGGTCACGTTCTTCGTGTTCGCGGCCGAGCACCCGCTGGTCCCCACGCTCGCCAAGGCCGGCGGCGCCAAGCCCGAGATCGAGGCGATGCTCGAGACCCTGCGGACCACGCCCCTGACCAGCCGCGAGCAGGCGGACACCCGCGAGGGCATCCCCCTGGGCGTCCACGCGGTGAACCCGGTGAACGGCGAGGAGGTCCCCGTCTTCGTCGCGCCGTACGTGCTGATGGAGTACGGCACCGGCGCGGTCATGGGGGTCCCGGCCCACGACCAGCGCGACTTCGAGTTCGCGCGCGCCCACGACCTGCCGATCCGGGTAGTGGTCCAGCCCGAGGGCGAGCGGCGCGACCCGGCGACGATGACCGAGGCGCTCGACCACGACGGCGTGATGGTGAACTCGGGACCGTTCGACGGCGTGCGGTCGCCCGGAGTCGATCGATCGGGTGATCGCCTGGCTCGAGGAGCAGGACAAGGGACAGGGAGCGATCACGTTCCGGCTCCGCGACTGGCTGATCAGCCGCCAGCGGTACTGGGGCGCCCCGATCCCGATCGTGCACTGCCCCGAGCACGGCGAGGTGGCCGTCCCCGACGACCAGCTCCCGGTGCTGCTCCCCGACGACGTGGACTTCCGGCCCGGCGGCGAATCGCCGCTCGCGCGCCACGAGGGGTTCGTGAACACCGTCTGCCCGATCTGCGGGGAGCCGGCGAAGCGCGACACCGACACGATGGACACGTTCGTCGACTCCGCTTGGTACTACTACCGCTACTGCTCGCCCGAGGACGCGTCGGGGCCGTTCGACCCGGCCGCCGTCGAGCGGTGGATGCCGGTCGACCAGTACATCGGCGGTGTCGAGCACGCGATCCTGCATCTGCTCTACTGCCGCTTCTTCACGAAGGTGCTGTTCGACATGGGGATGGTCGGCTTCACCGAGCCGATGGAGCGGCTGATGAACCAGGGGCAGGTGATCTTCGGCGGCGCGTCGATGAGCAAGTCCAAGGGCAACATCGTCGAGCCGATGCCGCTCGTCGAACGCTGGGGCGCCGACTCGATACGCCTGAACATCCTGTTCGCGGGGCCGTTCGAGGACGACATCGACTGGAAGCTGATCGCGCCGGACCCCGAGAAGCGTCCGGGCGTGACGACCTGGCTCGGCCGCGTCTTCGCGGCCGTGGGCGAGGCGTGCGAACGCGACGCCCCCGACCCCGAGCAGCTCCGGCGCCTGACCCACCGGACGATCCGAGCGGTGACCGACGACATGGAGCGGTTCCGGTTCAACGTGGCGATCAGCAAGCTGCAGGTGCTGACGAACGGGATGCGTTCGGCGCTGGACGCCGGCGAGGGCGCCCGAGAGGCCGCGACCGCGCTCGTGGTCATGCTGGCGCCGCTCGCGCCGTTCGCGACCGAGGAGCTCTGGCGCGAGGTGCTCGGCAACCCGACGAGCGTGCACCTCGCGTCGTGGCCGTCGTTCGACGAGGCGCTCGCGCGGGACGAGACGGTCACGCTCGTCGTCCAGGTCGACGGGAAGGTGCGCGACCGGATCGAGGTGGCGGCCGACGCCGGCGAGGAGACCTGCCGAGAGCTGGCCCTCGCCTCGGACAAGGCGCGGCGCGCGCTCGACGGGCGCGAGATCGCCAACGTGATCGTCCGGCCGCCGCGCCTGGTCAACCTGGTCACCTCGCGCTAGGCACGCCCGGCGCACGACGCTCAACATCCACCGGAGCCGTCCCGATAGGGAAGGCGAGGCCGGGGTTCGGCCCGCTTCCGCCTGACCGAGGGATACCGATGAGCGCAACGGCCCTACCGCCGATGCCGGACGGAGACGACGACTCCGGTTCGCTGCCCTCCGTCCTGCGGACCAAGCGGACGATCGCCCTGCTGCGGATCTGCGTGCTCGCCGTCGTCACGGTCCTGTATCTCAGCTCGGTCGGCGTCCGCCGGGTCGCGGGGCCGGGCGCGCTCCTGCTGTTGGTCGGTGCCCTCGTCTACGCGTTGGTGTGTCTGGTGCTCTCCACGCGTGGCGAGGAGTCGTCGGTGTGGGGACGCGTCGTGACGCTCGGGATCGACGTCGCCCTGATCACGGCCTGGATCGACGCGACGGGCGGCGGCCGCAGCGAGTTCTGGACCCTGTTCCTGATCGTCATCGTGGCGGTCGCGTTGCGGTTCGGCATCATCGAGACCGTCGCCGTGGCCGTCGGGCTCGCCGTCCTGTTGATGGTGCTGCTCGTGGAGAACGGCGTCCTGTGGACCTCGAGGCTGTACCGGCCGACCCTGCTGCTGGTCGCGGGGTTCGCGATCGGGGTGCTGTCGTTACCAGCGCGCGGACCAGCGGCAGCGGCGGTTCGAGATGGAGGCGATCGCCGAGTCCCGGGCGCGTCAGCTCGGCAGGGAGCGCGCGGAGGTGGAGCGGTTGCGCAGGGTCGACCTCGCGCGGACCGAGTTCGTCGGGGTCGCGGCGCACGAGCTCCGGACGCCGCTCGCCGCGATCCTCGGGGTCCTGAGCACGCTCAAGGAACACGGCGCGGTCCTGCAGGACGAGACGCGCGTCGAGCTGATCGACGGCGCCGAGACGCAGGCCGAGCGACTCACGAGACTGGTGGAGGACCTGCTCACGGTCTCGCGGATCCAGGACGGGGTCCTGCGCCTGTCGATGGAGCCGGTCGACCCCCGAGACCTGATCGCGGACGCGGCGCGAGCCTCGAGCACCACCGATCGGCTGCGGCTCGAGCTCGACGCGCCGGCTCGGGTGGTGTGCGACGCCGACGCGATCGTCCGCGTCCTCACGAACCTGTTCGACAACGCGCGGAAGTACTCGCCCGAGGGCACGCCGATCGCGGTCTCGGTGGTGGTCGACGACCGCCGCGTGGCGGTCGAGGTTCGCAACGCGGGCGGCGGCATCGCGGAGGAGGATCGCGAGGCGATCTTCGAACGGTTCCGCCGGGCCGACGAGACGGGGGCGCCGGGGACGGGGCTCGGCCTGTACATCTCGCGTGGGCTGGTGCGCGCGCACGGCGGCGAGCTCGAGGTGGGTGACCCGCCGGAGGGAGGCGGGACGCGGTTCACGTTCTGGCTGCCGGTGCTCGACCCCGGCGAGCACGAGGTCGACGTCGGTCCCTCGGAGGCGTCGGTCGCCGATCGACGACGACGCCGTCTTGGAGTCCGGCTGTGAACCAGGTCACGGTTCCGTCGGGCGGTCCGCGCTAGCGTTCGGTGCCGCGATCTCCCCCGATCGGGGGGAGGGCATGTCCGAAGGCTCGATCCGCGAACGCCTCGCCGCGCTCTCGCGCGGGGAGCTCATCGGGTTGGTGGCGCTGCTCGCCGTGACCCTCGGCGGCGCCGGCCTCTGGTACGTCCGGTCGTTGCCACGTCCGGTCGAGGTGTCGACCGCGCCGAGCGGCGGCACCGCGTCCGCTCCTGCGTCCGCGAGCCCATCGCCGGTGGTCGATCGTCCTCGTGGACGTCGCGGGCTGGGTCCGCCACCCGGGCGTGTACGAGTTCACCGAGGGCGCCCGGGTGATCGACGCGATCGACGCGGCCGGTGGGGCTCGGCCCGGTGCCGTGCTCGAGGCGCTGAACCTCGCCGCGCCCCTCGCGGACGGGACGCAGATCCTGGTCCCGCGCGAGGGGCAGGAGGGCGTGGCGCCGCCGCCGGTGTCGGGCGGCGGGGTCGCCGGCGGTCTGATCAACGTCAACACCGCGACGGCGACCGAGCTCGAGGAGCTGCCCGGCGTCGGCGAGGTGATCGCCCAGGCCATCCTCGACTACCGCACGGAGAACGGACCGTTCACCTCGGTCGACCAGCTGCTCGACGTGAGCGGGATCGGGGACGCGACGCTGGAGAACATCCGGGACCTGGTCACCGTGTGAGTGCCTGGATCACGCCGGCGCTCGCGGCCGTGTTCTGGGCCGGCCTGCTGGTGCAGCCGCACGTCGGCGAGCTCGTCGACCCGTGGGTCTGGATGTCGGCCGGCGGCGGGATGCTCGGGGCGGCGCTCGCGCTCGATACCCGGTCGCGCGGAGGGGTCACGCCGCTCGAGCGCGCCGGGCTCGTCGCGCCGCGGCGCGCGATCTCCGGGCCGCGGTGGCGCCCGAACCGATCCGACGGGACCGAACGGTCTGGGCGCCGCTCCCGCTCGCGCTCGTGGGTTCGCTCCTGCTGGCGATCGGGTGGGGGAGCGTGCACGAGCATCGGGTGCGCGACGCGGTGCTCGCCGGGATCTCGGGTCCGGTCACGGTGGAGGGTTCGCTCCGCGTCGACCCGTCGGTCGAGCTCGATCGATGGTCCGCGGTGCTCGACGTCCGCTCGGTCAGGTGGGATGGCGGCGGCGCGAGCGTCCGCGAGACGGTCTGGCTCTCGGGCCGCGACGAGCCGCCCGACGCCGTCCGGGGCGATCGGCTCCGGGTCTCGGGGTTCGGTGCGTCCGGTCGACGACGCCGGGGTTCGCGTCGTTCCTGCTGCGTCGCGGGATCGCCGGGGAGCTCGAGGTCGACGAGGCCGAACGCCTCGGCCCCGCCGCGTTCGCGCCGGTCCGGTGGGCGCAGGCGTTCCGAGCGCTCGCCGGCCGCTCGATCCAGTCCTCGTTCCCGCCCCGCGAGGCCGGGTTGCTGATGGGGCTCGCGCTCGGCGACGACTCGCACCTCGATCCCGGTCTCGAACGCGACTTCCGCGCGACCGGGCTCTCGCACCTGCTCGTGGTCTCGGGCGAGAACGTCGCGATGGTGCTCGCCCCGATCGTGGCGCTCGGCGCGGCGCTGGGGTGGTCGCGGTGGCCGCGGTTCGCGCTCGGGATGGGGACCGTGGCGTTCTTCGTCGTGCTGACCGGCGCCGAGCCCTCGGTGATGCGGGCCGGCGTGATGGCCGGGCTCGCGCTGATCGGCGTCCTGCTCGGCCGGCCGAGGAGCACCGGGTCGATCCTCGCGGGGGCCGTGGTCGTGCTGCTGGTGCTCGATCCGGCGCTGGTGTGGTCGGTGGGGTTCCAGCTCTCGGTGGCGGCCACGGCGAGCATGGTCGCGCTCGCGACGCCGATCTCGACGCGGCTGCGGTTCCTGCCGTCGGCGCTGGCGCTCGCGACCGGCGCGACGCTCGCCGCGCAGGTCGGGGTGACGCCACTCCTGTTGTTCTACTTCCACGAGGTGCCCGTCTCCACCGTGGCCGCCAACGTGCTCGCGTTCCCCGCGGTCGCGCCGGCGCTGCTGCTCGGCCTGGCGGCGGCCACGATCGGGATCGTGGTCCCGGCGGCGGGGCACCTCGATCTCGATCCTCGCGCTGGTGCCGATGCGCTACCTGCAGACCGTCGCCGACCGTCTCGCCCGAGCGCCGATCCCGTGGATCACGGGCGGCGGCGCGCTCACGCTGATCCTCGGTCTGGTGCTCGCGGCCCTGCTCGCCTGGTGGTTGCGCGCCGGACGGCGCCTGCCAAGGCGCGCGTTCGTCGGCATCCTCGCGGCGCTCCCGCTGCTGGTGTGGACGAACGCGATCTCGGCCGGTCCGCCGAGCGCGCTCACGGTCCGGTTCTTCGACGTCGGGCAGGGAGACTCGGCGCTGCTCACCTCGCCGGGCGGGCGTCGCGATCCTGGTCGACGGCGGCCCCGACCCCGCCCAGGTCGCGACCGAGCTCGCGGCGCTCGGGGTCAAGCGGCTCGACCTGGTCGTGGCGAGCCACCCGCACGCCGACCACGTCGTGGGGCTCCCGGCGGTGCTCGCGCGGTTCCCCGTCGGCCTGCTGCTCGAGCCGGGATGCCGTGACGACTCGCCGGACGGGGCCGCGCTCGACGAGGCCGCCTCGGGCGAGCACATCGACGTTCGGCACCCGCGAGCGGGCGACGTGCTCCAGGTCGGCGACGTCCGCCTCGAGATCCTGTCGCCCGACCGCTGCTGGTCCGGGACGGAGTCCGACACGAACAACGACGCGATCGTCCTCCGCGCAAGCCTCGGGGAGGACTCGGTCCTGTTCGCGACCGAGCCCGAGGAGCCGGCGCAGCAGGTGCTGCTCGACGAGGGCGTGGATCTGCACGCTGACGTCCTCAAGGTTCCGCACCACGGCGCCGCGACGTCGATCGAACCGTTCTTCGAGGCCGTCGACGCGGAGGTGGCCGTCGTGAGCGTCGGCCCGAACACCTACGGCCACCCGGTCCCCGAGGTCCTCGGACTGGATCCGCGCGACCGGCGCCGAGGTGCTGCGGACCGACCTCGCCGGGACCGTGACCGTCACCTTCGAGGGTGGAGGGGTGGTTGTAGAGTCCGCCGCGTGAGCCCCACAGCCGCCAAGGCCGCGCCGGTGCACCTGCTCTGGGGCGAGGACGAGTTCCTGCTGCGGGAGGCCGCGCTCGAGCTCCTCGGCGACCTGCGGCCGGTCGAGGTGGACGGCGGGCTGTGGCAGGGCGGCGAGACGGGCGACCTCGCGACGCCCGTCGCTGTTCGGCGAGCGACGCGCGCTGCTGGTCTCGGACGCGAAGGCGCTGCCCGACGAGGGCGTTCGGGAGTTGGCTCGGTACCTCGAGGCGCCCGACCCGGACGCGCCGCTCGTGCTCGTCGCGGTGGTCGGCGATCGCGCGAAGGCGCCCGCGGCGCTCGTGAAGCTCGTCAAGGGGGTCGGCACCGTCACCGAGGTCAAGATCGCGCGCAAGGAGCTCCCCGGCTGGATCCTCAAGCGGGCCAAGGCGAAGGAGCTCGACCTGGCGCCGGACGGCGCGGCGGCACTCGTCGACACGCTCGGCGAGGAGCCCGGCGCGCTCGAACGCGCGCTGGACCAGCTCGCTTCGGCGTTCGCGGGCGAGCGGATCACGCGCGAGATCGTCGCGCGACAGTTCCGTGGGCTCGGCGAACAGCACGTGTGGGACCTGTGCGACAAGGCGTTCTCGCGCGACCTGCCCGGCGCGATGCGTTCGCTCCGTACGTTGCTGGAGGCGGGCGAGGCGGGCCTGATGCTCCTCGGCGCGATCACGTCGCGGCTCCGCGACCTGATCCGCGTGAAGTCGCTGCCCGAACGGCTCGCGCCCGCGGAGGCCGCCCGGCAGGCGGGGCTCCGGTTCGACTGGCAGGTCCGGCGCTACCGCGAGCAGGCCAAGCGCTTCTCGCCGGAGGAGCTCGCCGGCCTCCACGAACGCATCACGTGGGCCGACCGAGCCCTGAAGTCGGGGGCGACCGACGACGTCGTCCTCCCGATGCTGGTCGCGGCGATCGCGGGGGAGCCGGCGGCTCTGCCGGTCTAGGGCGCTACGAGGGAGGCGGCGGCGCGGTTCGCGGCCTTGGCGAGGCGCGACTTGTGCCGGGCCGCGGCGCGCTTGTGGAGCATGCCCTTGGAGGCGGCCTTGTCGTAGGCGCGCGAGGCCTCCTGGACGGCCGCGGTCGTGGCCTCGGCGTCGCCGCTCGCGGCGGCCGAGGTCGCCTTCTTGGTCGCCGTCTTCAGCGAGGAGCGGACGCCCTGGTTGCGCAGGTGCCGCTTCTCGTTCTGACGGTTCCGCTTGATCTGAGACTTGATATTGGCCATGGACGGTCGAGTGTACCAGCGGCCCCAGGCACGCCCGACGGTGTCGCCGCGGCCGGCGCCCGTACGATAGGCGCGCCGTGACCGAGCCCACCTACATCCGGAACTTCTGCATCATCGCGCACATCGACCACGGCAAGTCGACGCTGGCCGACCGCCTGCTCGAGCTCACCCACACCGTCGCGGACCGTGACATGCGCGAGCAGTACCTCGACAAGATGGACCTGGAGCGCGAGCGCGGGATCACGATCAAGGCGCAGGCCGTCCGCCTCGCGTACCGGTTCGAGGGCGTCGACCACGAGCTGAACCTGATCGACACGCCCGGGCACGTGGACTTCACGTACGAGGTCTCGCGCTCGCTGGCCGCCTGCGAGGGCGCCGTGCTGCTCGTCGACGCCGCGCAGGGGATCGAGGCCCAGACGCTCGCGAACTTCCACCTCGCCCGGGACGCCGGCCTGGTCGATCGTGCCCGTGCTCAACAAGATCGACCTCCCGCAGGCCGACGTCGAGGAGACCCGGCGCGAGCTCGCCGAGGTCGTCGGGTGCCCGCCCGAGGACGTGCTCGCCGTCAGCGCCAAGACCGGCGAGGGCGTGACCGAGCTGATCGAGGAGGTCGTCCGCCTCGTCCCGCCCCCTACCGGCGAACGCGACCGGCCGCTCCGGGCGCTGATCTTCGACTCCTCGTTCGACGCGTACCGCGGGGTGATCGCGTACCTCCGGGTGAACGAGGGCGTGCTGCCCTCGCGCTCGAAGGTGCGGTTCATGGCGAGCGCGATCGACTCGGAGGCGGAGGAGGCGGGGGTCTTCGCGCCGGAGGCCACCCCCGTGCCGAAGCTCGAGGCCGGCGAGGTCGGGTACCTCGTGACCGGACTGAAGGACGTCCACCAGGTCAAGGTCGGCGACACGGTCACGCTGGCCGGCAAGCAGGGCGCTCGCGAGCCGCTCCCCGGCTACCGCGAACCGAAGCCGATGGTGTGGAGCGGCCTGTTCCCCGCCGAGGGCGGCGACTACTCGGAGCTGCGCGAGGCGCTCGACCGTCTCAAGCTGAACGACGCGGCGCTCGTGTACGAGCCCGAGACGTCGCGGGCGCTGGGGTTCGGGTTCCGGTGCGGGTTCCTCGGGCTGCTGCACATGGACATCGTCAAGGAGCGGCTCGAGCGCGAGTTCGGGCTCGAGCTGATCGCGACGGCACCCAACGTCGAGTTCGACGTGATCCGCGCCGACGAGACGATCGTGGTGCACAACCCGAGCGAGATGCCGCAACCGGGCACCTACGACCACGTCGAGGAGCCGGTCGTGCGCGCGACGGTCATCACGCCGAGCGAGTACCTCGGACCCGTCCTCGAGCTGTGCCAGGCGCGACGAGGCGAGCTCCTGGACATGCAGTACCTGTCGCCCGAGCGCGCCGAGGTCCACTACAAGCTCCCGCTCGCCGAGATCATCTTCGACTTCTTCGACCAGCTGAAGTCCAAGACCCGCGGGTACGCCTCGCTCGACTACGAGCCGATCGGGTACGAGCCGCGCCGACCTGGTCCGGGTCGACATCCTCCTGCACGGCGAGCCCGTCGACGCGTTCAGCAGCGTCATCCATCGGGAGAAGGCGGCCCCGTACGGACGCCAGATGGTCGAACGCCTCCGAGAGCTGATCCCGCGGCAGCTGTTCGACGTCGCGATCCAGGCCTCGATCGGTTCGCGCATCGTGGCGCGCGAGACGGTGAAGGCCAAGCGCAAGGACGTGCTCGCCAAGTGCTACGGCGGCGACATCACCCGCAAGCGCAAGCTGCTCGAACAGCAGAAGCGGGGCAAGGAGCGGATGCGGCGGGTCGGCCGCGTCGACGTGCCGCAGGAGGCGTTCATCGCCGCGCTGCGCGTCGACCAGAAGGTGGAGGCGAAGAAGTGACCGCCGGCGTGTACGTCCACGTGCCGTTCTGCCTCACGCGGTGCGGCTACTGCGACTTCAACGCGTACGCGGGGCTCGATCACCTCGCGTCGAGGTACGTGAGCGCGCTGCTCCGCGAGGCCGAGCTCGCGGCGCCGGGCTGGTGCTCGGACGAGGTCGCGAGCGTGTTCCTCGGCGGCGGGACGCCGACGACGCTCGAGGTCGCCGACCTGAAGGCGCTCCTCGCGCGTCTGCGGCACGACTACGGCGTCGCTCGCCGATGCCGAGGTCACGATCGAGGCCAACCCGGACACGGTCGATCTCCCGAAGCTCGAGGGGTTGCTGGAGGCCGGGTTCGAGCGGCTGTCGATGGGGGCGCAGTCGTTCGATCCGCGGGTGCTCGCGTCGCTCGAACGCCTGCACGACCCGGCGTCGGTCCGTCGGGCGATGCGCGAGGCACGCGCCGCCGGGTACGCGAACGTGAACCTCGACCTGATCTACGGCGCCGACGGCGAGCGGATCGAGTCGTGGGACCGCACGCTTGCGCGAGACGGTCGACCTCGCGCCCGAACACGTGAGCGCGTACGCGCTCACGATCGAGCCCTCGACGCCGCTCGGCCGCAAGGTGCAGCACGGCGCCGTCCCGCCGCCCGACCCCGACCTGCAGGCGGACATGTTCGAGCTCGCGTGCGAGGTCCTCGGCGACGCGGGGTACCAGCACTACGAGGTCTCGAACTGGGCCAAGCCCGGGTTCGCGTGCGCGCACAACCTCGGGTACTGGGAGCGGCGGCCGTACCTCGGGCTCGGCGCCGGCGCGCACTCGTACCGCGACGACCGGCGCTGGTGGAACGTCCGGCCGCCCGAGGAGTACCTGTCGCTCGTCGAGGCCGGGACGCTGCCGATCGGCGGCGAGGAGCGCCTGGAGCCGAGCGACGCCTACCTCGAGGAGGTCTTCCTGCGTCTGAGGATCCTGGAGGGTGTCCCATCGTCGTGGGTCGAACCCGAGAAGGTCGCTCCGTTCCTCGAGAGCGGTCTGCTCCTCGACCGCGACGGCGCGCTCGTGCCGACCGAACGGGGCATGCTCGTCCTCAACGAGCTCGTTCTGGCGCTCACCGCCTGAACGGTCCCTAGCACTCTCGGGGGTAGACTGCTAACCCTCATGTCCGAGCGCGAGATGGGAACCCGGAAGGTCGAGGTGCTGCGCGCCGTCGTCGAGGAGTTCGTGCGCACCGGCGAGCCCGTCGGCAGCGAGACGATCGCGGAGCGCACCGGCCTCGGGGTCTCGAGCGCGACGATCCGCAACGAGCTCGCGGCGCTCGAGGAGCTCGGGTACCTCTCGCACCCGCACACGTCCGCCGGCCGGATCCCGACCGACGCCGGCTACCGCAAGTACGTCGACGCGCTGCCCGCGGGCGGGCGCATGCGCGATACCCAGCGACGCGCGATCGCGGGCTTCTTCGCCGAGACGATGCTCGATCTCGAGGACGTGCTGAAGGGGACGACGCAGCTCCTGTCCCGGGTCACGCAGTACGCGAGCGTCGCCGTCCCGCCCTCGGGTTCGAGCGAGCTCGTGGCGCGGACCGAGCTGATCGAGCTCGGGAGCGGGCTCCTGCTGCTGGTCGTGGGCCAGCGCGGTCAGGTGGACAAGGTGATGATCGACCGCCCGGACGAGCTCGACGCGGAGGCGCTCGCCGCGCTGGAGCGCTCGCTCGCCGATCGGGTGAAGGACAAGACGATCTCGGAGGCACGGGCCGAGACCCTCAAGGCGGCCGCGGGCGCGAACGAGGCCGAACGCAGGATCTTCGCGGCGGCCGCGGACGTGTTCGGGGACATGCAGGGGGGCGGTGGTTCGCACCACGTGCTGATCGGGGGCGTCGCGAACCTGGCCGACGAGGCCGCGCACTGGCGCCGCGAGACCGTGCGCCGGTTGTTCGAGGCGCTCGAGCACGAGTCCGAGATGCTCGAGTTGCTGCGCGACGTCACGACCGAGGACCTCAGCGTCACGATCGGCGCCGAACACCCGCACACGGGCGACTGGGAGGCGTCGATCGTCTCGGCACCGTTCCGGGCGGGATCCACGGAGATCGGCGCGGTCGGCGTGGTGGGGCCCACGGCGATGGACTACGTCGGTGTGATGGCGTCGGTCCGGGCCGTCGCGCGCCGCCTCTCCGAGCTCGCCACCGAGCTCGACGCCTGATCCGCCATGGCCACCGTTCGCGACCTCTACGAGATCCTCGGCGTCGGGCGAGACGCCTCGACCGAGGACATCCGCACGGCGTACCGGCGCCTGGCCCGCGAGTTCCACCCCGACGTGAACGACGATCCCGCAGGCCGAGCAGCGCTTCAAGGAGGTCGCCGGCGCGTACGAGATCCTCTCGGACGCCGACAAGCGCGCCCGCTACGACACCTACGGCCAGGGCGGGCCGATGGAGGCACCGTTCGGCGACATCACCGACCTGTTCGAGGCCTTCTTCGGGACCGGGACGTTCGGCCGGCGACGTGGCGGGCGCCGGAGCCGTTCGCAGCCCGGCGAGGACCTGTTCGCCGAGCTCTCGCTCGCGTTCCGGGAGGCGGCGTTCGGCGCGCGGCGCGAGGTCCAGATCGGGCGGATGGAGACCTGCGAGGTCTGCCAGGGCAGCGGCGCGCAGCCCGGGACCACGCCGCAGCGGTGCCACACGTGCGGCGGGTCCGGGCAGGTGCAGGACGTCCGCCGGAGCATCTTCGGGACGGTCATGACCGCGCACCCGTGCGGCACCTGCCAGGGGACGGGGGAGGAGATCGTCTCGCCGTGCGAACGCTGTGACGGCCGGGGTCGGGTGCCCGCTCGGACGACCGTGCCGATCGACGTCCCCGCGGGCGTCACCGACGGGATGGAGCTCAGGATCGGCGGCGCCGGACACGCCGGCCGCGCGGGCGGCCCGCCCGGCGACCTGTACCTGTCGATCCAGGTGGACGAGGACCCGGTGTTCGAACGCCACGGGCCGGACGTGTTCGCGGTGCTCGAGGTCCCGATGGTGCAGGCGGCGCTCGGCGGCGAGGTCCAGGTCGAGACGCTCGACGGCACCGAACGCGTCGGCATCGACCCCGGGACCGAGTCCGGGACGACCGTCCGGCTGAAGGGCAAGGGGATCCCGAACCTGGGCCGCGGTGGCCGGGGTGACCTGTTCCTCACGATCGCCGTGCAGACCCCGCGCGACCTGTCCAAGGATCAGCGCAAGCTCGTCGAGGAGCTCGCCCGGCTGCGCGGCGAGGTCGCCGGGAAGCGCACGACCACCGAGGGGACGCTGCGCCGTCCCGGGACGCAGGGCCGATGAGCTCGAGCTGCCCGTTCTGCCGCATCGTCGCGGGCGAGGATCCGGCCGAGATCCTGCATTCGACCGAGACCGTGCTGGCGTTCCGCGACCTGCGGCCGCAGGCGCCGACGCACCTCCTGCTGATCCCGAAGGAGCACATCAGCGACGTCCGGGACCTGGAGGACCGGCACGCCGACATGCTCATGGACCTGTTCCAGGCGGCCGCGCACCTCGCGAAGACCGAGGGCGTCGACGCGACCGGGTGGCGGCTGGTCGCCAACGTGGGCCGCGACGCCGGGCAGAGCGTGTTCCACCTGCACCTGCATCTCCTCGGGGGCCGGCCGATGCGCTGGCCGCCCGGCTGATGCCGAGGGCACGAGCGCGTGACGGCTCGCACCCCGGGGTAGAATCCGAGCGCAACCCGGGCCGTCGCAGGACGTCCGGGTTCGAGACGACGATCAGCGATCGAGGAGGAGCGGGGCACCACCCCAGAGCGAGCCGTTTGGCGAGAGCCACCACGCAGGTCAAGATCTTGGTCCCGGGGGACCAGAGCATGGTTGCCCTCCTCGGTCAGCGCGACGAGCTGCTGAAGCTCGTCGAGGCCGCCTTCGACTCGGAGATCGTGGTCCGGGGCAACGAGATCACGATCGCCGGTCCCGACGCCGAGGTCGAGCGGGTCGCGCTGCTGTTCGAGGAGCTGATCACGCTGCTCGAACGCGGCCACCAGCTGAACGCCTCCTCGGTCGGCCGGTCGATCGAGCTGATCAAGGGCGAGGAGGCCACGCCGACGCAGGTGCTCGGCGACGTGTTCCTGACCGGTCGCGGGCGAGGGGTCGCCCCCAAGACCCTCGGACAGAAGCGGTACGTGGACGCGATGCGCAGCGGGACGGTCACGTTCGCGATCGGGCCCGCCGGCACCGGCAAGACCTACCTCGCCGTGGCGACCGCGGTCCGCGCGCTCGAACAGAAACAGGTCTCGCGCCTGATCCTGACCCGACCGGCCGTCGAGGCGGGCGAGCGCCTCGGGTTCCTGCCGGGAACGCTGTACGAGAAGATCGACCCGTACATGAAGCCCTTGTACGACGCCCTGTTCGAGATGATGGGCGCCGACGCGCTCGCCAGGCTGCTCGAGCGCGGCACGGTCGAGGTCGCGCCCCTGGCCTTCATGCGGGGCCGGACGTTGAACGACTCGTTCATCATCCTGGACGAGGCGCAGAACACGACGCCCGAGCAGATGAAGATGTTCCTCACGCGGCTCGGGTTCGGCTCCAAGGCCGTCGTGAACGGCGACGTCACGCAGATCGACCTGCCGACCGGCCAGACCTCGGGCCTGGTGATCGTCCAGGAGATCCTCCGGGACATCGAGGGGATCGAGGTGGCCCACCTCGGCGCCCGAGACGTCGTCCGGCACAAGATCGTCCAGGACATCGTGGAGGCCTACCGCGTCTTCGGAGAGCAGCGTGCCCGCGCCGATGGCTGACGACGACCAACCTCCGCTCATCGCGCTCGACGACCGGCAGGAGGCCGACGTCGACCTGGAAGGACTCCTCGCGCTCGCGCGGGCGACCCTGCTCGGCGAGGGGATCGCGGACGCCGAACTCTCGATCTCGCTGGTCACCGAGGCCGAGATCGCCGAGCTGCACGAGCGCTACCTGCACGAGGCCGGCCCGACCGACGTGCTGTCGTTCCCGCTGGACGAGGAGGCGGGCGAGGACGGGCTCCGCCAGGTCGGGGACGTCGTGATCGCGCCCGCGGTCGCCGCCCGGAACAACCCGGACGACCCGGCGGCCGAGCTCCGGCTCCTGCTCGTGCACGGGATCCTGCACCTGCTCGGGCACGACCACATGGACGACGCGGAGCGGGCCGAGATGTGGGCCCGGCAGGAGCGCTACTCGGGGGTGCGCGTCACGTGATCTGGCTCTGGGTGTTGGTCGCCGTCCTCGTGATCCTCGGGTCGGTGCTCGCCATCGCCGAGGCCTCGCTCACGCGGATGTCCCGGGTCCGGGCGCTGGCGCTGGTCGAGGAGGGGCGCCGGAACGCATCGGTCCTCGCGCGGCTCGAAGCCGATCCGCCGCGGTACCTGAACGCCGTCTACCTGACCGTGATGCTCTGTCAGAACGGCTCGGCGATCATCGTCGCGATCCTCGCCGAGCGGTCGTACGGGGGTCTGGGCGTCACGCTGGTCTCCGTCGGGTTCACGTTGCTGTACTTCGTCCTCGTGGAGGCGATGAGCAAGACCTTCGGCGTCCTGCACTCGGACAACGCCGCGCTCGCGATCGCTCCGCTCGTGTGGTTCCTCGGCCGGCTGCTCGCGGCGCCGACGCGAGGCCTGATCGTGATCGCGAACTGGCTGCTGCCGGGCAAGGGCCTGAAGCAAGGGCCGTTCGTGTCGGAAGCAGATCTGCGCTCGATGGCCGAGGTCGGAAGCGAGGAGGGCTCGATCGAGGAGGGCGAGAAGGAGCTGATCCACTCGATCTTCGAGTTCGGCGACACGATCGTCCGCGAGGTCATGGTGCCTCGGCCCGACATCACGGCGATCGAGTCGGACAAGACGCTCCGCGACGTCCAAGCGCTGGTGCTCCAGCACGGGTACTCGAGGATCCCGGTGTTCTCGGACGACCTGGACGAGGTGATCGGCATCGTCTACGCGAAGGACGTCCTGAAGGCGCTGCACCAGGGCAAGCACGACATGCCGCTGACGGACGTCGTGCGGGAGGCGCACTTCGTGCCCGAGTCGAAGAGGGTCGCGGACCTGCTGCGCGAGATGCAGAAGGAGAAGTTCCACATCGCGCTGGTGACCGACGAGTACGGGAGCGTCGTGGGCCTCGTGACGCTCGAGGATCTCCTCGAGGAGCTGGTGGGCGAGATCACCGACGAGTACGACACCGAGGAGCCCGAGCTCGAGCAGGTGGCCGACGGCGTGTACCGCGTGGACGGGAAGCTCTCGATCGACGAGGTGAACGAGCTGCTGGACGCCGAGCTCCCCGACGAGGAGTGGGACACGGTCGGCGGACTCATGCTCGGCCTGCTGGGTTCGATCCCGAAGGACGGGGAGGAGGTCTCCTTCCAGAGCCTGCGGTTCAAGGCCGAGCGGGTCGACGGCCGCCGGATCTCGAAGGTCCTGATCACCCGCGAGGAACTCCCCGAACCCACGTCCGAGGAACAGGAGGCGCGAGCCGAATGAGCGCACCGACCGAACGCGTCGACGAGCTGCTGGCGGCGGCCCGCGACGCGATGGAGCGCGGCTCGTACGCGCCGTACTCGAACTTCAACGTGGGCGCCGCGGTCCTGGCCGAGGGGGAGGTGTTCGCCGGCGCGAACGTCGAGAACGCCTCCTACCCGATGTCGGTCTGCGCCGAGCGCAACGCGGTCGCCGCCGCGGTCAACGCCGGCAAGCGGTCGATCGACGCGGTCGCGGTCGTCAGTCGCGCCGACGAGCCGACGCCGCCGTGCGGCGGGTGCCGGCAGGTGCTGAACGAGTTCGGCCCCGACATGACGGTCACGGTCGAGTCGGCCACGGGCGAGCGAGCCGTATGGCGGCTGACCGAGATCCTGCCGCACGCGTTCGGACCGTCGAACCTCGGGAAGTGACGCAACCGAGGGAGGGCTTCCGGAGCGGGTTCGTCGCCGTGATCGGGCGGCCGAACACCGGCAAGTCCACGCTCGTGAACGCCCTCGATGGGGCGCAAGGTCGCGATCGTCTCGGACAAGCCGCAGACGACGCGCCGGGGCGTTCGCGCCGTCCTGTCGACCGACGACCACCAGATCGTGTTCACCGACACCCCGGGGTTCCACAAGCCGCGGACCCTGCTCGGGTCGCGGCTGAACGACCTGGTCGGCGAGGCGACCCAGGGCGTCGATGCGGTCGTGCAGGTCGTCGATGCCCAGGCCGGCGTCGGCCGGGGCGACGCCTTCGTGTTCGAACGCCAGCTGCGCGACTTCACCGGGCCGAAGATCTGCGCGGTGAACAAGCTCGACGCCCTGCGCAACCGCGAGGAGGTCCCGCAGCTCGAGAAGGCGGCCGCCCTCGGGGACTGGGACGAGGTCGTGCCGGTCTCGGCCAAGACCGGCCGCGGGGTCGGCGTGCTGCTCGACCTGCTGGTCGACCGGCTGCCCGAGGGTCCGGCGACCTACCCGGCCGACACGGTCACCGATCAGTCGCTCGAGGACCGACTGGCGGAGATCGTCCGCGAGAAGGCGCTGGCCGTGACGCGGCAGGAGGTCCCGCACTCGATCGCCGTCGTGGTCGACGAGCTCGAGGAGTCGGACACGCTGACGAAGATCCACGCGTCCCTGATCGTCGAGCGTGACTCGCAGAAGGGCATCGTGATCGGCAAGGGCGGCGAGACCCTCGGGACGATCGGCTCGCGCGCGCGCGAGGAGATCGAACGCGTCCTCGGGCACCAGGTCTTCCTCGACCTGCACGTCAAGGTGCTGAAGGAGTGGCAGCGCGACCCGAAGGCCCTCCAGCGCCTGGGCTTCTGACGAGCCCTACGCGACGACCGTGACCTGGCCCGTCATCGTCGGGTGGAGCGTGCACAGGAAATCGTAGGTCCCGGCTCCACGGCTCCCGAGATCGGCTCGCCGTTGAAGGTCTCGCCGGCGGCGATCGGGACGTCGATCTGCGTGTCGGGGATCGTGAACGTGTGGTCGGCGTCGTCCTCGTTGACGATCGTGATGCCCTGCGACGCGCTGGCGGTGAAGCAGTTCGGGTCGAACGCGAAGTCCGCGATCGTGATGGTGAAGGTCGCGCCCTCGCCGGTGAGGTCGGCGCAGTCGCCGTCGCCGGTGGTGCCGGTGGACCCGGTCTCGGTCCCGGTGGTCCCCGTCTCGGCGCCGGTGCTCCCGCCACCGTCGTCCGACGAGCACGCGGTCAGTCCGAGCGCGAACACCCCGACGAGCACGAACACGAACTTCCTCATCCTGCCTCCCTCGTTGGTCCGGCAGAGGATAGCGCCACTCCTGCCGCCGTCGTCCGACGAGCACGCCGCGAGCCGTAGGGCGAACGCTCCGACGAGCACGAGCACGAGCTTCCTCATCCTGACTCCGTCGGCGGCCTCCGTCGTGTGGCCGGCCTCCATCGTGTGGCCGGCGAGGATGACGGCACGCGGTCGGCGCCCGGGCGTGCGCGGACCGGCGCACGGATAGCCGCGGAGCGGAGCCCCCGCGGTACCATGGCGGGCGATGTCCCAGGCAGCCGAGATCGAACGCTCGCGCCCCGGTCTGGCGGTGTACGCGCCGAAGGACGCCTCCAGGCTCCTCGCCCGGGTCCCCGCGGTCGACGCGGTCGGGCTCGAGGAGCGCGCGGCCTCGCTCGCGAAGCGTTCGATCAAGCGGGAGTCGAAGCTGTGGGCGCTCGACCTCGCGATCCGGAGCATGGACCTGACGACGCTGGAGGGCGCGGACACGGTCGGCAAGGTCATCGCGATGTGCGCCAAGGCCGTCCGCCCGAACCCGGTCGACCCTTCGATCCCCTCGGTGGCCGCGGTCTGCATCTACCCCCATCTCGTCCCGGCCGCGCTCGAGCAGCTGAAGGGCACGGACGTGAAGGTGGCGAGCGTCGCCGGCTCGTTCCCGGCGGGGCTCGGGCCCCTCGGCGCCCGCCTGGCCGAGATCCGGGAGGTCGTCGACCTCGGCGCGCACGAGGTCGACATCGTCCTGAACCGTTCGTACTTCCTGGGCGGGCAGTACGCGCAGTGCTTCGAGGAGGTCGTCGCCGCGCGCGAGGCCGCCGGGAACGCGCACCTGAAGGTGATCCTGGAGACCGGCGAGCTCGGGTCCTACGACCGGATCCGCCAGGCGTCGGTGCTCGCGATGGCCGCCGGCGCCGACTTCATCAAGACCTCGACCGGCAAGATCGGCGTGAACGCGACCCTGCCCACCGCGCTCTGCATGATGGAGGCGGCGCGCGACTTCTTCCACGAGACCGGTCGCGCCGTCGGCGTCAAGGTCGCGGGCGGCGTCCGCGCGGCGAAGCAGGCGATCCAGTACCTGGTCGCTGGTGTACGAGACGCTCGGGCCGGAGTGGATGACGCCCGGACCGGTTCCGGATCGGCGCGTCGACGCTGCTGAACGACGTGCTGATGCAGATCGACAAGGAGCGGACCGGCCGCTACCAGGGCCCCGACTACTACACGATCGACTGATGGCCGACATCGCGAAGAAGGCGTCGTCCGCGCTCGAGGAGCGCGAGCCGGTCTGGCAGTACGCCGACGCGCCCGAATCCACCGAGATCGTCAAGCTCGAGAAGCGCTACGGCCTGTTCATCGGGGGCGAGTTCGTCGAGCCCAAGAGCGGGAAGTGGTTCGCGACGATCAACCCGGCGACCGAGGAGAAGCTCGCCGAGGTCGCCGACGCCGGTCCCGAGGACGTCGACCTCGCCGTGCGGACCGCGCGCAAGGCCTCCAAGGATCGGTGGCGCAAGCTCCCCGGGCGCGAGCGCGCGAAGTACCTCTACCGGATCGCGCGCCAGCTCCAGGAGCGCGCGCCGCGAGTTCGCGGTGCTCGAGACGATGAACGGCGGCAAGCCGATCAAGGAGTCGCGCGACGTCGACCTGCCGCTGGCCGCGGCGCACTTCTTCTACTACGCCGGCTGGGCGGACAAGCTCGACTACGCGTTCCCGAACCGCTCGCCCAAGCCGATCGGCGTGGCGGGCCAGATCATCCCGTGGAACTTCCCGCTGCTGATGGCCGCGTGGAAGATCGCGCCGGCGCTGGCGACCGGGAACACGGTGGTGCTCAAGCCCGCCGAGACCACGCCGCTCACCGCGCTCCTGCTCGCGCAGGTGATCCAGGAGGCGGACCTGCCGCCCGGGGTCGTGAACATCATCACGGGCGCCGGCGAGACCGGCGCCTACCTCGTCGAGCACGACGACGTGGACAAGATCGCGTTCACCGGCTCGACCGAGGTCGGCAAGATCATCCGCCGGACGGTCGCCGGGACCGGGAAGCGGCTCACGCTCGAGCTCGGGGGCAAGGCCGCGAACATCGCGTTCGAGGACGCGCCGCTCGACCAGGCCGTCGAGGGCGTGATCAACGGCATCTTCTTCAACCAGGGTCACGTGTGCTGCGCGGGGTCTCGGCTGCTCGTGCAGGAGCCGGTGTTCGAGCCGCTGCTCGAGAAGCTCAAGGACCGCCTCCAGACGCTCCGCGTCGGGAACCCGCTCGACAAGAACACCGACATCGGCGCGATCAACTCGAAGGCGCAGCTCGACCAAGATCGAGGAGCTCGTGGCGGCCGGGGTCGAGGAGGGCGCCGAGATGTACCAGCCCGACTGCGTCCTGCCCGAACGCGGCTTCTGGTTCCGCCCGACGCTGTTCACCGAACGTCTCGCAGTCGCACCGGATCGCGCGCGAGGAGATCTTCGGGCCGGTGCTGTCGATCCTCACGTTCCGGACGCCGGACGAGGCGGTCGAGAAGGCGAACAACACGCCCTACGGCCTGTCGGCCGGCATCTGGACCGAGAAGGGCTCGCGGATCCTGTGGATGGCCGAGCGCCTGAAGGCCGGCGTGGTGTGGGCGAACACGTTCAACCGGTTCGACCCGGCGTCGCCGTTCGGCGGCTACAAGGAGAGCGGGTTCGGGCGCGAGGGCGGCCTGCACGGGCTCGAGCCGTACCTGGAGCTCGACGGATGACCGACGCAAGTCCGCGGGTCCCGGTGCGCCGGACGGCGAAGCTCTACATCGCCGGCGAGTTCCCCCGCAGCGAGTCGGGGCGGTCGTACGAGGTCGTCTCGCACGACGGCCGGCTGCTCGCGCGCGCCGCGCGAGCCTCGCGCAAGGACCTGCGCGACGCCGTCCGGGCCGCCCGCGCCGCGCAGCCGGAGTGGGCGGGCAAGACCGCGTACAACCGGGCGCAGATCCTGTACCGCGTGGCCGAGCTGATGGAGGGCCGCCGGTCCCAGTTCGAGTCCGAGCTCGCCGACGCGGGCGCCAAGGACCCGCGCAAGGGCGTCGACGCCTCGATCGACCGCTGGGTCTGGTACGCGGGGTGGGCCGACAAGATCGGCCAGCTCCTCGGCGCGACGAACCCGGTCGCCGGCCCGTACTTCAACTTCACGATCCCCGAGCCGACCGGCGTCGTCGGGATCGTCGCGCCCGACGACCAGGCGCTCCTCGGCCTGGTCTCGCGGCTCGCGCCGGCGATCGTGTCGGGGAACACGGCCGTCGTCCTCGCGAGCGAGCCGTCGCCGCTGCCCGCGGTCTCGCTCGGCGAGGTGCTCGCGACCTCGGACGTCCCCGGCGGCGTCGTGAACATCCTCACCGGGCTGACCGAGGAGCTCGTCCCCTGGCTGGCGGGGCACATGGACGTGAACGCGATCGACGTGACGGGCGTCCCCCGGCCGACTCCGGCCGAGGCCGAACGCCTGTCGGCCGAGAACGTGAAGCGGGTGGTCCGGGCCCGCGACGTCGACCCGTTCTCCGACGAGGCCCAGAGCCCCTACGAGGTCACGGCGCTGATGGAGTACAAGACCGTCTGGCACCCGATGGGCGCCTGAGCGCGCGCGAGCGCCAGTCGCAGCGCTGTCGGCGCTAGGCGCGCCGACGACAACGATCACGTCCGCGCCGAGCTTCGTGGCATCATCGCGCTATGTCGGTCGACGCCGCCGCCGATCCGCTCGTCGTAGGGGAAGAAGCGCTCGCGTCCGGCGACTGGGCGGGCGCGAGAGCCGCGTTCGAGCGGGTGCTCGCGCGACGGTCCGTCGGCCCGGGCGGAGGAGGGCCTCGGCCGCGCGCTCTGGTGGCTCCAGGACACCGAGGGCGCGATCGCGCACCTGGAGCGGGCGTACGCCGCCTACCGCGAGGAGGGCGACGTTCGGCGGGCCGTGGCGAACGCGCTCTGGCTGGCCCGCGAGTTCGCGGCCGCCTACGGGAACGACGGCGGTGAGCGCGGGCTGGATACGCGCGCGCCGAGGGCCTGTTGCGGGACGCGGGAGACGTGCCCGAGCAGGGATGGCTCTCGCTCACCCGCGCCGAGCGCGTCCGATCGCCCCGGAGGAGATGGCCGAGCACGCGCTCGAAGCGGCGCTCGAGATCGGCTCGCCGCCTCGGCGACGCGCGACCTGGAGGCCGCCGCGCTCGTTCGGCTCGGCTACGCGGAGGTCGCGCACCGGCGACGTCGTGGCCGGCATGGCGAAGGTCGACGAGGCCCTGACGGCCTCGACCGGTGGCGAGGTCGCCGAGCCTGGAGGTGATCGGGGACGTGATCTGCGTCGGCATCGCCGCGTGCGAGCTCGCAGCGGACTGGCAACGCATCGAGCAGTGGGGGCAGGCGGTCGAGGGATGGATCACCTCGCACAACCACGTCGCGGTGCTCGGGTTCTGCTACGCGTGCTGCGCGGAGATGTTCATCGCCTCGGGCAACTGGGAGATGGCCGACGGGATGCTCGCCGAGGGATTGCAGGCGATGCAGGCGGCCAACCTCCAGGCGCGGTGCGTCCACCCGGCCGCCAAGCTCGCCGAGCTCCGATCGACGCAGGGCCGGATCGAGGAGGCGGACCAGCTCCTCGCCGGGTTCGAGGAGCTCCCGGAGTCGACCCACGCGCTCGCCTCGCTGTACCTGGCGCGAGGGAGAGATGGCGATGGCGGCGCGATCCTGCATCGCCGGCTGAACGCGATCGGCGACGAGAACGTCCTCGCCGCCCCGTTCCTCGCCCTGCTGGTCGAGGTCCAGCTCGCCCAGGGCGACGGCGCGGGCGCCGACGTCACGGCGGCGAGGCTGGAGGCGGTCGCCGACGGCGTCCTCGCTCCCGAGGCTCGAGGCGATGGCGCTGCTTCGCGCGCGGGTCGGGTGATGGCCGCCGCGGACACGACCCGGATGCGAGCGAGCATCCTCGGCTCGGCCGATCTCCGCGTTCGCCGCGCAGCACCTGCCGCTGGATGCCGCCCGTGCCCGGTTCGAGCTCGCCCGGGCGCTCGACGCGTCCAACCGGAGGTCGCGGTCGGGGAGGCGCAGGACGGCCCTCGCGGAGTTCGAACGCCTCGGCGCGCCGCGGGACGCGGACGCGGCGGCGGCGTTCCTGCGTGACCGCGGCGTCGCCGGGCGAACCGGCCCCAAGGGCCTCGACCTGCTCAGCAAGCGCGAGCGGGAGGTGCTGGCGCTGCTCGGGGAGGGGCTGACCAACGCCGAGATCGCGGCGCGCCTGTACATCAGCACGAAGACCGCCGGGAACCACGTCAGCAACGTCCTGCTCGCAAGCTGCACCTCCGGAGCCGGACCGAGGCTGCCGCGTACGCGGTCCGTTACCTCGGCGAGGATTCCGGCCGCGAAATAGGGAACGCTTCCCCATCCTTCCGCGCGCTCCGGCCAGCGCATCCTCTCCACGTCCACGACGAAGGAGGAGCGTCATGGTGGCGCAGCAGCGAGGGGAACGGGCGGGCGAACGCCCTGAAGGGCGAGCTCAGCGTCCGCCTCGAGGAGGCGAGCATCGGCGCCGGCCGAGGCGGTCTACGACCTGCTGGCCGACGTCCGGCAGCCACCTGGAGTGGGGCGGCGCAGATGCAGCCGAGGAAGAACTTCCGGCTGCTCTCCGATCGAGCGCACCGGACGGGACCGGCGATCGTCGGGCACCGAGTTCCGGAGCACGGGCGCGGATGCGATGGGCGAGTTCGCCGACTCGTCGGTCGTGACCGAGGCCACCAGGCCGAGCCTGTTCGAGTTCGTCACGGAGGCGCGGCTCTCGACGAAGAAGGGCAAGGTCGTCGAGTGGACCAACGTCCACCGGTACGAGCTCTCGCCGCACGGCCGACGGGCTGTCGGATCACCTACACGGTCCGGACCGTTCGGATCAGCGAGCTCCCGGGCGCGATGGCGTGTTCAAGGTGCCCGGGCCTGCGGGCGCTCGGTGCTCGCGGATTCGGCGGTTCGAACTGCACGCGGACAGGGGCTGCGCGGTCTCGCGACGGCTCGCCGAGTGACCGGGCGAACAGCCCGCTCGGAGGAAGGAGGAGGACGATGGCGAAGGCATCGAAGGTCGAGCGCCTCGGACCACGTCGAGCTGGAGGGGTTCGAAGGCCACTACGCCGAGCTCGGCGGGCACGACGGTGGGGTGGGAGACGTACACGGCGGATGCCGACCTGACGCCGCTGTTCGTCGGTCTGCCCGACGATCGGTGCCAGTGCGAGCACTGGGGCTACGTGTTCGAGGGCAAGGTGGTCTTCCACACGGCCGACGGGGACGAGGAGTTCGTCGGCGGGGACGCGTACTCCGTGGGACCGGGCCACACGCCGAGCATCTTCGCCGGCACCTCGCTGGTCGAGTTCAGCCCCACCGACCGGCTCAACCAGACGATGGAGGTCGTCGACCAGGAACATGGAGGCGGCGGGGTAGGACCCGCAGAGCCCGGCGATCCGGCGGAGGGCGGCCTCGTTCGGAGGCGGCCCTTCCGGCTATCTCCACGACTTCGCAACGTTCGCTCACGGGTTCGGCACGTGCCCGGCGCTACGATTCGGCCGTGCCCCTCTACAAGGAACAGGGCGTCGTGCTGCGCTCGGTCAAGCTGGGCGAGGCCGACAAGATCGTCACCGTCATGACCCAGGGCTCGGGCAAGGTCCGGGCCGTGGCCAAGGGCATCCGCAAGACCACCTCCCGGTTCGGCGCGCGGCTCGAGCCGTTCACGCACGTTTCCCTGATGGTCTACCGGGGCAGAGGTTCGCTCGACACCGTCAGCCAGGCCGAGATCGTCTCCCCGTTCCGGGCGCTCCGGGGCGACCTCGGTCTGTTCGCCGCGGGGGAGACCATGCTGGAGGCCGTCGACAAGGTCGCCGAGGAGCACGAGCGGAACGTCCGCCTGTTCATGCTCCTGCTGACCGGGATGCGGGCGCTCGACGCCCGGCCCGCCGACCCCGCCGCCGTCGCCGAGTCGTTCCTGCTCAAGCTCCTGTCGCTGTCGGGGTTCCACCCGGCGCTCACGACCTGCGCGGTCTGCGGCGCCCCGGCGCCCGAACGCTTCGCGAGCAGCCTCGGCGGCGCGGTCTGCGCCGCGGACGCCGATCTCGACGCGGGCCCGGCGTCGCTCGAGGCGCTCGACTTCCTGGCGACGCTCGGCGGGACGGGGCTGCTTGAGGCGGGCGACGTCCAGGCCGATACCAGGTGAGGCGCGAGTCCCGATCGCTGCTGTTCGGGTTCACCGAGTACCACCTGGAGCGCCGCATGAAGAGCCTTCCGATCCTGGCCAGGAGCCTGACCACGTGAGCACCTACCTCGACGATCTCGACCGCGATCGCCTGCCGAACCACGTCGGCATCGTGATGGACGGCAACGGCCGGTGGGCCAAGCTCCGCGGGCTGCCCCGGACCGACGGCCACACGGCCGGCGAGGAGGCGATGTGGGACACGGTCGTCGGCGCGAACGAGCTCGGCATGGGGTGGCTGACGATGTTCGCGTTCTCGAGCGAGAACTGGAAGCGCCCCAAGGCCGAGGTCGCGTTCCTGATGGGCTTCAACCGCGGGCTGCTGCGCCGCCGCCGTGACGAGCTCCACCGGATGAACGTCCGCGTCCGGTTCCTCGGCCGGCGCGACTGGAAGGTGCCGCGCTCGGTGCTGAAGGAGATGGAGATCTCCGAGGAGCTGACGCGCCACAACACGGGCATGACCCTCACGATCGCGTTCAACTACGGCGGGCGGGTCGAGGTCGTCGACGCGGTGAAGCGGCTGATCGCCGACCACGACGCGGGCCGCCTCAAGGGCGAGAAGCTCACACCCGAGTCGATCTCGAGCCGGCTGTACCACCCCGACATGCCGGACCCCGACCTGATCATCCGCACCAGCGGCGAGGAGCGGATCAGCAACTTCCT
This sequence comes from uncultured Actinomycetes bacterium, assembly GCA_963744515.1. Classification (GTDB taxonomy): domain Bacteria; phylum Actinomycetota; class UBA4738; order UBA4738; family HRBIN12; genus DASSJM01. Next base: position 368,409 of record CAVUTN010000006.1, read on the forward strand.
CCTGTGGCAGGCCGCGTACAGCGAGCTGTACTTCACGCCGGTGTACTGGCCGGACTTCGACCGCGAGCAGCTGTACGAGGCGATCCGCGACTACCAGAAGCGCTCGCGGCGGTTCGGCGCGATCGCCGAGAACGACTCGGGCTAGCCGGGTGCGGCTGCCGGACGATGCGCGTCGCGTCCTCGAGAGCGATGCGCTCGCCCACATCACGACGATCGACCCGGACGGACGGCCTCAGACCACGCTGGCCTGGGTCGGGCTCGAAGACGACGAGGTGGTCTTCGCCACGCTCCCGGACCAGCGGAAGCTCCGGAACCTGCGGCGCGACCACCGCGTGACGATCTCGATCCAGACGGACCGGGTCAACCCGTTCGGTTTGCACGAATACCTGGTGCTGTACGGCGACGCACGGGTCACCGAGGGCGGGGGACCGGAAATCCTGCAGCGGCTCGCGCACACGTACCTCGGGCCCGACGTCACCTTCCCGCCGATGCCCGACCCACCGCCCGGGTACGTCACGAGGGTGACGGTCGAGCGCATCGGCGGGCTCGGGCCCTGGAACGCGCCGACGGCACGCTGACCTGATCGCGGTCCACCTCACACGGCGGGCGCCGCACTCCCGACACGTCCGAGATGCCGTCATCTCTCCACACCCGTTTGCTCGTTGCGCCGGAGGCTGACCCGTAGACTGGAGCCCACGCCAGCGGCCGCAGCCAGCGGCCGGGAGAGAGGAGGAACCCCATGGCCGACCTGATGGAGGCCGTCACGTCCCTCGCCAAGCGGCGGGGGATCGCGTTCCAGTCCAGCGAGATCTACGGAGGCCTGCGCTCGTCGTGGGACTACGGTCCCCTCGGCGTCGAGCTGCGCCGCAACATCCGCCAGTCCTGGTGGCGTTCGATGGTCCAGCTCCGTGACGACGTCGTCGGGCTGGAGGCCGCGATCATCATGTCCCCGAAGGTCTGGGAGGCGAGCGGCCACGTCGCCGGGTTCCACGACCCGCTCGTCGAGTGCCTCAACTGCCACCAGCGGTTCCGCGAGGACCACCTGGGCGACGACCCCACCTGCCCGAACTGCGGCCACAAGCGCTTCACCGAACCCCGGCAGTTCAACATGATGTTCAAGACGCACATGGGGCCGGTCGAGGACGAGTCGAGCGAGACCTACCTGCGGCCCGAGACGGCGCAGGGGATGTTCGTCGACTTCGCGCATCGTCCAGCAGAGCTCGCGCAAGAAGATCCCGTTCGGGATCGCGCAGATCGGCAAGTCGTTCCGCAACGAGATCACGCCGGGCAACTTCATCTTCCGCACGCGCGAGTTCGAGCAGATGGAGATGGAGTACTTCGTCGAGCCCGGCACGCGACGACGAGTGGTTCGAGTACTGGATCAACGAGCGGATGCAGTGGTACGTCGACCTCGGGATCCGCAAGGAGAAGCTGCGGCTGCGACCGCACGAGCCCGACGAGCTCGCGCACTACGCGAAGGCCGCCTCGGACGTCGAGTACGAGTTCCCGTTCGGGTGGCAGGAGATCGAGGGCATCGCGAACCGCACCGACTTCGACCTCCGGGCGCATCAGGAGGCGAGCGGCGAGGACCTGACGTACTTCGACCAGGAGAAGGACGAGCGCTACCTGCCCTACGTGGTCGAGCCGGCCGCCGGCGTCGATCGCATCCTGCTGACCGCGCTCGTCGACGCGTACCGGGAGGAGGAGGCGCCGACCGCGAAGGGCGGGACCGAGAAGCGCACGTACCTCGCCCTGCACCGGGACCTGGCGCCGACCAAGGTCGCCGTGCTCCCGCTCTCGCGCAACGAGCAGCTCACGCCGGACGCGCGGGGCGTGTTCGACCTCGTCAAGCAGGCGTGGATGTGCGACTTCGACGACGCCGGCTCGATCGGCCGCCGCTATCGCCGCCAGGACGAGGTGGGCACGCCGTTCTGCGTGACCGTGGACTTCGACACGCTCGAGGACCGACAGGTCACCGTCCGCGAGCGCGACTCGATGACCCAGGACCGGATCCCGGTCGAGAACCTCGTGGCCTACCTCGCCGAACGCCTCTAGACGATGGACGACCGAGGCGGGGAGTTGGGGGGGCTCAAGGAGCGAGCGCGGACGCGCGAGCGGTAGCCCCCCGAGGAAGGGCTGGGTGAGCCTGTACGCCGTCGCGTTCGCGCTGATGCTCGTGGCGGCGATCGCGCTCATGGCCTCATCGCTCGGCTCCCTGCGGTCGATAGGGCTCTTGTGGATCTCGAGCGCCCTGTCGCTGCTGTCGGCCGGTCTGGCCGTCGCGAGCGTGCTGGTGCCGAGGCGCGGATGAGGCTCCGAGCGGCCGCCCTGGTGGCGGTGCTCGGGCTCGCGCTCGGGGCCTGCACCGGCGGCACCGAGCCCCTCGGCGACCCGGCGGCCCCGCCCGAGACCTCGGTGCAGCCGGTACCGGCCTCGCCCGAGGTCCCCTCACCGGCGCCGAGTGGTCCCGAGTCCGCCGTGGCCGCCGAGAAGCGCCTGTGCGAGGTTCCCGAGCCCAAGCCGGACTCCGGCTCGGACGTCCCCGCGGAGGGGCCGACGCCGGCGATCATCGCGCAGGTGATGCGGCAGGTGGCGCAGATCCGCGGGTTCGACTACTCGCAACGGGTGGTGGCAAAGCCCGTGTCGCAGGCGGAGATCGGTCGCGACCTCGTGGAGTACGCGGACATCGCGTACCCCGCGGGGCAGTTCGCGAGACGGAGCATCGCCTGGGACACGATCGGCGTGATCCCCGATGGCACCAGCCTCCGCAGCGTGTACGAGAACTACGGCTCGAGCCAGGTGATCGGCTACTACGACACCGTGACCGGCGAGCTGAAGTTCACCGGGAGCGAGTCGCCCTCGCCGCTCGAACGCATCACGCTCGCCCACGAGCTCACGCACGCGATCGACGACCAGCGGTTCGGGCTCGAGCGGCTGGATGCGCTCGGCGCCGAGTGCAGGGACGAGGACGCGCAGGCCGCGATCGGGCTGGTCGAGGGCAACGCGACGTTCTTCATGCTGCGGTGGGCGCAGACGTACCTCACGGCGGCCGAGCAGGTGCAGGTGGGGATCGAGGCCGCCCAGCAAGACACCTCGACCGAGGGGATCCCGCCGTTCGTCTCGCGGCTCCAGGCCTGGCCGTACGACCAGGGGATGCGGTTCATCAGCGCGCTCGACGCCCGCGGTGGTCTGGATGCGGTCGATGAGGCATTCGTCGACCTCCCCGCGTCGACGGAGCAGATCATCCACCCCGAGCGCTACCCGAACGACGCACCGACGCCGGTCGACGTGCCGGACCTCTCGGCCGAGCTGGGACCTGGGTGGGAGGACCTCGACGCGATGGCGATCGGCGAAGCATGGTTGTTGACCGCGCTCGGGCTGCGGCTCGACGGTTCTCAGGCCGGCACGGCGGCCGCCGGGTGGGACGGCGGCACCTACCGCGCATGGTCCGACGGGACCGACACCGCCGTCGAGCTGTCCACCGTCTGGGACACCTCGCGCGACGCGGAGGAGTTCGCCGCCTCGATGAACGAGTGGATCGACCAGGGGGACGGCTCCGCGGAGGTGCTCGAACCCGACGGGAAGGCCGTCACGGTGCTGTTCGCGAGCGATCCGGCGACGCTGCAGGCGCTCGAGGCCGCGACCGCCTGAGCGATCGACGGCATCTTGCCGGTCGCGCGCCGAAGGACCTAAGCCGTTCGGCTGCATTTCGGGTCACCCGGCCGATGGTGCGGACGCCGGGCGGGGGACGACACTAGGCTGCGCTCATGGACGGCATCCTCGTACAGACCACGCGAAGCATCCGGGCCCTCATCGGCATCGCCACCGAGGGCGCGCCGGCCGAGGAGATCGATCTCGCGTACCACGCGCTGCTCGACCAGTGCGCGGCGGCCGAACGCGAGGCGCTCCGAACCCCGCCCGACCCGATCGCGCGGTTCGACGCCCGGGCCGCCGCCGTCCTCAGCGTGGCCTACCGCCCGGTCCTGGACGTCCTGTGCTCGGGGCGTTCGCTCCGCTCGGAGGACGTCGAGCTCGCCCAGAAGAGCTCCGGGTGGCTGAACCTGGCGTACGAGGCGCTCCTGGACGGCGACCACGACACCGTGGAGCGTTGTCTCGAGATGGCGTCCGCGTTCGTCGCCGCGGACGAGGACACCCGCGACGCCGCGCCGCCCGCGTAGCCTCCACGCGACCCGAGGGACCCACCACCCGGCTGCCGGCCCATCACGTCCGTAGACTGGACCGGTCCGAACCCATCTCGCGGCGGAGGCTCCTGCGATGACCAAGTACGTCTACGACTTCTCCGAAGGCAACCGGGACATGAAGGACCTCCTCGGCGGCAAGGGGGCCAACCTCGCCGAGATGACCAACATGGGGCTGCCGGTCCCGCCGGGTTTCACGATCACGACCGAGGCGTGCCTGACGTTCCTCGAGCGGGGCGGCGCACCCCCCGAGATGCTCGAGGAGGCGGGGGAGCACCTCGGCCGGCTCCAGGACGCGATGGGCAAGACGCTCGGCGACCCCGACGATCCGCTCCTGGTCTCGGTGCGTTCGGGGGCGAAGTTCTCGATGCCCGGGATGATGGACACGGTCCTGAACCTCGGCCTGAACGACCGCTCGGTCGAGGGGCTCGCCACGCAGACCGGCGGCGACGTGCGGTTCGCGCGCGACGCGTACCGCCGGTTCATCCAGATGTTCGGCAAGATCGTGATGGACGTGCCGGCCGACGCGTTCGAGCACGCGCTCGACGAGGCCAAGGCGGCGAAGGGCCCGGACGCCCAGGACACCGACCTGGACGCCGACGACCTGAGCGCGCTGATCGAACGCTTCCGCGCGATCTACCGCGAGCACACGGGCGAGGACTTCCCGCAGGACCCGAAGGACCAGCTCCGCCTGGCGATCGACGCCGTCTTCCGCTCGTGGAACGGCAAGCGGGCGATCGACTACCGGCGCCAGAACAAGATCAGCGACGACCTCGGCACCGCGGTGAACGTGGTGGCGATGGTGTTCGGCAACCGCGGCGAGGACTCGGGGACCGGCGTGGCGTTCACGCGCGACCCCGCGACCGGCGAGAAGGTTCCCTACGGCGACTACCTCGAGAACGCGCAGGGCGAGGACGTCGTCGCGGGGATCCGCAACACCAAGCGCATCGGCGAGCTCGAACGCATCGACCCGGATTCGTACCGCGGGCTCATGGACGTGATGGCCACGCTCGAGGGCCACTACCGCGACATGTGCGACATCGAGTTCACGATCGAGAAGGGCAAGCTCTGGATCCTGCAGACGCGGATCGGCAAGCGGACCGCGTTCGCCGAGTGGGTCATGGCGTTCGACATGCTCGAGGAGGGCCTGATCGACGAGGGCGAGGCGCTGCTGCGCGTGGACGCGGACCGGCTCGAGGAGCTGTTCAAGCGCCGCGTGAAGGCCGACGGCGCCCAACCGATCGCGAAGGGCCTCAACGCGAGCCCCGGCGCCGCCACCGGGGCGGTCGTGTTCACGGCCGACGACGCTCAGGAGCGCGCGAACGCCGGCGACAAGGTCGTCCTCGTCCGGCGCGAGACCACCCCGGACGACTACCACGGCATGATCGCCTCGCAGGGGATCCTGACGAGCGCGGGCGGGACGAACTCGCACGCGGCGGTCGTGGCGCGCGGCGAGGGGATCCCGGCGGTGTGCGGGGCCGACGGGATCAAGCTCGACCCGGCGGCCGGGACCTTCACCGCGAACGGCACGACGGTGAAGGGGGGTGAGGTCATCACGATCGACGGCTTCACCGGCAACGTCTACGTGGGGGAGCTGCCGCTCGAGGAGTCCGTGCTCGAGAAGGCGCGTTCGGGCGACGCGGAGGCTCGCGAGGCGAGGATCTGGAAGGCGTTCGAGCGTCTGATGGCGATCGCGGACGCGCGCCGGCGCCTGCGCGTCCGCGCGAACGCCGACACGCCCGACCAGTCGACCAACGCGCGCGAGCGCGGCGCCGAGGGGATCGGGCTGTGCCGGACCGAGCACATGTTCCTCGGCGAGGAACGCGTGGGCGCGGTCCGACAGATGATCTTCGCGGAGACCGAGGCGGAGGAGCAGAAGGCGTACGACGCGCTGCTCCCGCTGCAACGCGAGGACTTCGTCGGGATCTTCACGGCGATGGACGGCCTCCCGGTCACGGTCCGGCTGCTCGACCCGCCGCTGCACGAGTTCCTCCCCAACCAGGTCGAGCTCGCCGTCGGCGTCGCCCGGGCGGAGGAGCGCGGCGAGGACGAGGTTCGCCTGCGCGACGAGCGCGTGCCGCTCGACGAGGCGCGGGTGATCCTCGGCAAGGTGGACCAGCTGCACGAGGCCAACCCGATGCTCGGCCTGCGCGGGGTGCGGCTCGGGATCGTGAAGCCCGGGCTCTACGCGATGCAGGTCCGAGCGATCTGCGAGGCGGCGGCGCGCGTCAAGAAGGAAGGCCACGACCCGAAGGTCGAGATCATGATCCCGCTCGTCGCGACCAAGCCCGAGCTCGAGCAGATGCGCGCCGAGCTCGAACCCGTTGCGACGGAGGTGCTCCAGGGCGAAGGGGTCGAGCTCGACCACCTCGAATGGGGCACGATGATCGAGCTCCCGCGCGCCACGGTGACCTCGGGCGAGATCGCCGAGGCCGCCGAGTTCTTCTCGTTCGGGACCAACGACCTGACGCAGACGGCGTTCGGGTTCAGCCGCGACGACATCGGCAAGTTCGTCGGGATGTACGAGGAGCGCAAGCTCGTGCCGGCGAACCCGTTCGTGACGATCGACCAGCCGGGGGTGGGGCGGCTCATGCGGATCGCGGTGGAGGAGGGTCGCGGCGCGAACGCGAACCTGCACATCGGGATCTGCGGCGAGCACGGGGGCGATCCAGCATCGGTGGTCTTCTGTCACGAGCTCGGGCTCGACTACGTGAGCTGTTCGCCGTTCCGCGTCGAGACCGCGCGCCTGGCCGCTGGTCAGGCCGCGATCGGTTCGTCGGAGTCTGCCTCGAAGTAGCGACCGGAATCGCCCGCCCGCGACGCGTGAATCCCCCGACCTGGTGATGCGCGCTCGAACGCGCGTTCGCTAAGCTTCGACACCTCTCCCGCCTCCCCACGGATCGCAGGAGGTGACACGTGCGGAACGGTTCGCGCGGACGGAGGGGGCTCCGGTCCCTCAGCATCGCGGTGCCGATCGCGGTCGTGCTGCCGCTGATCGTCGCGTTCCACTGGGCCGGGCTCGGCTGGCGGGACGAGCACGTCAACTACCCGTCGCGGCCGAGCGGCTACACGCAGATCGTCAACCGGTTCGGGCAGCCGTGCAGCGCGGACGCCCACGCGATCTCGATGAGGTGGCAGGCGGCGGACAACGGGACGAACTACACGTTCAGCTTCCACCGCAAGCTCGGCGGTCGCCCGACGTCGATGGTGTCGGACAAGGGCGGGAAGTCGACGAACCTGGACAACGACGTGTACGGGCACATCCAGAACGCCCATCTGCAGCCCTACGTCGAGCACGGGATCTACGGCTACGCGTGCCGAACGAAGCGCAACGGCAACGAGTGGAGCACGCACGCGTTCGGGATCGCGATCGACGTGTCCTCGGCCGAGGAGTACATGGGCAAGTGCACGTCGTCGATCAACAAGAACCATGCGTCGATCTGGCAGAACCACAGCTGGTACTGGGGTCTCGCGTTCTGCGACCCCATGCACTTCCAGTTCGCGACCAACTACTGAGTCCCCCGAGGAGGCATCGATGAAGCGGAAACAGGCGATCGTGGCGGGACTCGTGGCCGGCGTGCTCGCGTCGGTGGGCGTGATGGCGGCGGCCGCGGGCACGGCGCCCGAGCGAAGCCGGGTGCGACCGATCGGCCCCGCGCTCGCACCCGACAACGGGGCGGGCGAGCTGTTGATCGCGGTGGTCGGCGGGGTGTTCCCGACCCGGCAGGACGCCGAAGCGGCCAACGAGACCCTGGTCGTTCGGCGACCTCCAGGGCTACTACGTCGTCCCGGTCGCGCAGTTCCAGGGGTTCCGCCAGCAGGTCGGCGAGCCGGGCGACTTCGCGCTCGTCAGCGCGTTCCGCACCGAGGAGGGCGCCGACGCCTTCGCGGACCTCGCCGCGTCGTTCGGGAACGCCGCGACGATCCTGCCCGAGCGCGTGCGGAGCCTCGGAGGCCTGTACGCGGGTCTCGGCCAGGAAACGAACCCGGACGGCACGGGTCCCCTGCTCGGGCCGGTCGAGGAGTCGCTCCCGTGACGGCGGTTCGGAACGCGGCGGCGTTCGTGTCGAGCGTCCTGACCCTCGTGGCGTGCGGGGGCGGTGCCGCGACGCAACCCTCGCCCACGGCCGAGCGGACGGCGTGCGAGGTGCGGTTCGTCACGCCCGAGGGTTTCGAACGGACCGAGACGTTCGAGGAGCCGTACCCCGACCGCGTCGGGGTGCGGCTCGGGTGGCTCGACGACGAGGGTCGCGAGCTGCACGCCTTCGCGGGCATCCCGGGCGAGTTCGGCGAGGGGCTCCCGGACGCCGGCACGGTGGAGCTCGCCGCCGGCGGCACGGGGCGACTCGCGGGCGGCCTCCACGAGGTCTGGGTCCTCAGCTGGGAGGAGGGTGGGACCTGCGACCCGAGGGTGATCCTGGGCCGCGGGTTCGACCGCCGTGGGTTCCTCGAGCTGCTCCGCCGAGCGGGCGTCGCGGCCCCGTAACGGATCGTCGCTCCCGAACGGGAGCTCGTCGCACCACGCCTCCCCCCAGAGCGCACAGGAGGAGAGGCATGAAACGTTCGTTGCTCGCACTCGTCGCGGCGCTGGTCGTCGTGGCCGGTCCCGCCCAGGCGAAGCTCGTCGATCTGACCGCGTCGCCGAACCCCGCGACCATCGGGAACCAGGTGCGCCACACGGTGAACCTCGGAACGCCGACGAGGCTCGAGCTCTACGTGAGCGCGGCAGGGTTCGAGCGCCCGGGCACCGGCACGCTGCCGGCGGGCTCGTGGACGTATCGGTGTTGCCCGGCGCAGACCGCGGGGACACCGGCCTGGTACTACCGCTCGAACTCCGGTGTGGCCCCCGGCTCGTATCGGTTCGGCGCGGTGGCGCGGACCCGCGGGCAGTTCCTGTCGACGGCGACCACCATCGTCGGGTCGGACGCCGTCTGGATCCGCATCGCCTGAACCCCGTTGCGCCCGAACGCACGGGGTTCGCGGGAGGCGTTGTTAGCATCGCCTCGTGGAGGCGATCCGTCGTCACCCCGTCCTACTCACGATCGCCGCGGTCGCCGTGGCGATCGTGCTCGTGTTCGCCGGGACGGGGATCGCCGTGTGGCGAGCGGCGCACACGGACGACGCCCGCACCGTCGACCAGGTCGACGCGATCCTCGTCTTGGGCGCCGCCCAGTACGACGGCGATCCCTCACCCGTGTTCGCGGGCCGCCTCGAGCACGCGCAGCTGCTCTACGAGCGGGGCCGGTCCGAGACGATCGTGGTGCTCGGCGGCGGCGCGCCCGGCGACCGGACCACCGAGGCGGAGGCAGGCCGCGACTGGCTCGTGGCGCAGGGTGTACCCGCGGATGCGGTCGTCGCGTCGCCGGTGGGTTCGACCACGCTCGAGAGCCTGGAGGCCGCTGCGGCGTGGATGAACGACCGAGGGATGGAGTCGGCGTTCCTCGTCTCGGACCCCTGGCACAACCTGCGGGTCAAGCGGATGGCGTCCGATCTGGGTCTCGAGGCGTACGCGTCGGCGACGTGGCACTCGGCGGCGCGGACGGAGGGGACACGGGTCGGCGGCTACCTGCGCGAGACGCTCGCGTACGTCTACTACCGTCTGTTCGGGCACTGAGCGATCGCGTTCGACCGCCTAGCTCACCTTCAGCGTCCCGGTCATGCCGAGCATCTCGTGGAAGCGGCAGATCAGCTGGTACGTGCCGGGTGCGAGATCGATCGTCACGGTGTCCTCGGTCAGCGGCGCGAGCTCGAGGTCGACGTCCTCCCCGACCACCGTGAACGTGTGCGGCGTCTTCGCGTTGCCGTTGCGCACGGCCACGACGTCGCCGCTGGTGACCCTCACCGTCGCGGGATCGAACAGGTAGTTGTTGAGCGAGACCGAGACGTCGGCGGCCGCGCCGGTCGTGCCGGTGGCCGCCGTGGCGCCGGTCATGCCGTCCGAGCCCCCGTAGAGGCTCCCGGCACCGGGGTCGTTGCCCGAGCCGGAGTCGGTCGCCCCGGTGGCCGCCGTCGCGCCGGTCGCGGTCGCGCCGCCCGCCCCCGCGTCGTTCGAGTCGCTACCGCACGCCGCCGCGAGCACCGCGAGGGCCGCGAGCGCCACCAGGACGCGCATCCGAACGCCTCTCATCCGAGCCTCCTCGAGCCGGGGACGGGGTCGCCGCGGACCCCGCGTCGAAGCGCCGATCGTACTGCGGGTCCGGAGATAAGGTGCGTCGGAGCGCGACGGTAGTATCCCGGCGTGGCCGTGCCCCGAGAACGTTCCGAGGAGATCGAGCGCGAGACGCTGGCGCCGACCGCGACGCTCGCGTCGGCGAGCAAGGGCCGCGAGCACGACGAGCCGCAGGACGACCTCCGGACGTGCTTCCAGCGAGACCGGGACCGCATCGTCCACTCGAAGGCGTTCCGTCGCCTGAAGCACAAGACGCAGGTGTTCCTCGCGCCCGAGGGCGACCACTACCGCGTCCGGCTCACCCACACGCTCGAGGTGAGTCAGATCGCCCGCACCGCGGCCCGGGCGCTCCGCGTGAACGAGGACCTCACGGAGGCGATCGCGCTCGGCCACGACCTGGGGCACACGCCGTTCGGGCACCTAGGGGAGCAGGCGCTGACGCCGTTCCTGGGCCGGCCGTTCCGGCACAACGAGCAGAGCCTTCGGATCGTCGATCACCTCGAGAACGACGGCGAGGGCCTGAACCTGTGCTGGGAGGTCCGCGACGGGATCGTGAACCACACGTGGTCGATGCCCCAGCCGTCGACGCCGGAGGCCCAGCTGGTGCGGTTCGCCGACCGGATCGCCTACGTGAACCATGACGTCGACGACGCGGTTCGGGCGGGCGTGATCGAGCAGGAGGAGCTGCCGATCGGGCCCCTCGAGGTCCTCGGCGCGACGCACTCGGCCCGGATCAACACCCTGGTGACCGACCTCGTCGGCCGCAGCGCCGACGGCCCCGAGATCGGGCTGTCCGACGACGTGTTCCAGGCGCTCGACGCGCTGCGCGAGTTCCTGTTCGACCACGTCTACCTTCGGGACGAGGCTCGCTCGGAGCAGGACAAGGCGATCTCGATGGTCCGGAGCCTGTTCGCGCACTACCTCGATCACCCGGAGGAGGTGCCGCAGGAGTACCATCGGGCGCCGGGAGACCTGCCGACCCGCGTGGCCGACTACATCGCCGGCATGACGGACCGGTACGCTCTGCGGATCTACGAGCAGCTGTTCCTTCCCCAGCGCTGGTTGCTCTAGCCGGCGCGACGAGAAGGTCGAGGGGAGGAACGTGGCCGGCAGGATCAGGGACGACGACGTCGCCGCGGTCCGCGAACGCACGGACATCGTCAAGCTCGTCTCCGGCTACCTGACGCTCAAGAAGGCGGGACACGACCGGTTCATCGGGCTGTGTCCGTTCCACACCGAGAAGACGCCGTCGTTCGGCGTCTCGCCGTCCAAGGGGCTGTACCACTGCTTCGGTTGCGGCAAGGGCGGCGACGCGATCGGGTTCCTGCGCGACGTCGAGCACCTCGAGTTCTCCGAGGCCGTCGAGCGACTGGCCAAGGACGTGGGGATCACCCTGCGCTACGAGGGCGACACGCCCGCCGAACGCCGCGTGGCGTCCAAGCGCCAGGCCATGGTCCGCGCGAACGAGGCCGCGTTCGAGCTGTACCACCGCACCCTGCTGGAGGCCAAGGAGGGGGAGGAGGCCCGCGCGTACCTCGAGTCCCGCGGGATCGACCGCGACGTGGCGGCCGAGTTCGAGGTCGGGTACGCGCCCGCCTACCCGGACTTCCTGCTCAAGCGGCTGGTGAAGTCGCTCTCGGCCGAGCTCCTGGTCGAGGCCGGTCTCGCGATCAAGGACCAGGAGGGCAACGTCCGCGACCGGTTCCGCCGCCGGATCACGTTCCCGGTGCACGACCTCTCGGGCAAGGCCGTCGGGATCGGCGCGCGGATCCTGCCCGGTGGTCGCGAGGACGGCCCGAAGTACCTGAACTCGCCCGAGACGCCCGTGTACCGCAAGGCCGAGGTCCTGTACAACCTGCAACGCGCGAAGGCGTCGGCGACCAAGCTCGGCGAGCTCTTCCTCGTCGAGGGCTACACCGACGTGATCGCGATGGTGCGCGCCGGCGTGACGAACACGGTCGCCACCTGCGGGACCGCGCTGGGCGAGGGGCACTTCCGGCTCGCGTCGCGGTTCGCGCAGCGGATGGTGCTCGCGTTCGACTCGGACGACGCGGGCGCCCGCGCCGCCGAACGCGCCTTCGAGTTCGTCGAGCGGTTCCCGGTCCAGCCGGTGGTCCTGATCCTGCCCGAGGGCCTGGACCCCGCGGACTTCGTCGACGCGCGCGGCGGCGACGCCCTCCGCGAGCTCGCGGCAACGGCGGTCCCGCTGGTCGAGTACATGGTGCGGCGGACCGTGGGCCGGCACGATCTGTCGACGATCGAGGGGCAGAGCGCGGCGGTCGCCGCGGCCGTCCCGCTGCTCGAGCGGCTCGGCGACCCGGTCCGCCAGAGCGAGTACGCGCACCTGCTCGCCGAGCTCGCCGGCGTCTCGGAGGGTTCGGTCGTGCTCGCCCTCGAGCAGAAGCTCTCCGGACGGCCGGTGGAGGTCCAGCAGGCCGTCAAGCGGGCCTCGGCGCAGGAGAAGGTCGAGCGCGAGATGCTCCGGATCCTCGCTCGGGACGCCGACGCCTTCCGGCAGATCTCGCCGCGGCTGTCCGACGAGCACTTCCGCACGACTCGGCATCGCGAGCTGCTGCAACTCCTGCGCGACAGCGACGGCCTGGTGAGCGGCTCGAGCGCCGAGGGCGGGGACGAGGAGGTCGTGGAGGCGCTCACGGCTCTGGCGCTGGAACCGCTCGACGGCGACCTGCTCCCGGGGTACGCGGAGGAGGTCTGGGCGCGGCTGCAGGAGTTCCTCCTGCGACGTCGAAGCACCGCGCTCCGCCAGGAGCTGCAGAAGATGAACCCGGTGACGGACCCGAGGTACGACGAGTTGTTCCAGCGGCTGATCGCGGCCGACGGCGAGCTGCGGCGTCTGCGGGAGCGCGGTCACGACGCGGCCTAGGCCGTTGGGCGACCCGATCCGAAGGGTGCGTCGGCGAGCGGGTCACGGGCGTTCACGTCTCGTACACTTCTCGACGTTTCCCACCTGAACGCATGGGAGCGAGAGCATTGACCGAAGTCACCCGCGACCTGGGTCTGGAAGAAGCGAAGGAGCAGATCACCGCCCGAGGGCGTGAGCGCGGCTTCGTGACCTCCGACGACCTGCTCGAATCGGTTCCCGTCGACGACTTCACGCCCGAACAGGTCGAAGAGTTCCTCACCCAGGTCGAGGAGCACCTGCGCGGCGAGGGGATCGAGGTCATCGAGGTCCCCGGCGACGAGGTCGACGCGTCCGCCCAGCGCCAGCTCGACGTCGATCTCCTGAAGGCACCCACGAACGATCCCGTTCGGATGTACCTGAAGGAGATCGGGAAGGTCCCGCTCCTCACCGCCGCCCAGGAGGTCGACCTCGCCCGGCGGATCGAGGCGGGGGAGTTCGCGACCGTGCTCCGCGAGCTCACCGAGGAGGAGGACCGGGTCGACCAGAAGCGTCTGCGCCAGGTGACCGAGTCCGTCGTCGCGATCCGCGAGCACCAGGTCGAGAAGTTCGGCAAGGTCGAGGGGATCGGGCGAGACCGGATCGGCAAGACCTACAAGCCGAAGACCCGCGAGGCGCTCGACGACTTCCTGCGCCGCGTCGAACGCGACGGCCAGCTCGCCAAGCGCAAGCTGATCGAGGCCAACCTTCGGCTGGTCGTCTCGATCGCCAAGCGGTACGTCGGTCGCGGCATGCTGTTCCTGGACCTGATCCAGGAGGGCAACCTCGGGCTGATCCGCGCGGTCGAGAAGTTCGACTACTCGAAGGGCTACAAGTTCTCGACCTACGCCACGTGGTGGATCCGCCAGGCGATCACCCGCGCGATCGCCGATCAGGCCCGGACGATCCGCATCCCCGTGCACATGGTCGAGACGATCAACAAGCTCGTCCGCATCCAGCGACAGCTCCTGCAGGACCTCGGGCGCGAGCCGCTGCCCGAGGAGATCGGGCGGCAGATGGGCATCCCCGCCGACAAGGTGCGCGAGATCTTGAAGGTGAGCCAGGAGCCGGTCTCCCTCGAGACCCCCATCGGGGAGGAAGAGGACTCGCACCTCGGCGACTTCATCGAGGACTCGGACGCCGTGGTCCCGGTCGACGCGGCGAGCTTCATCCTGCTGCAGGAGCAGCTCGAGTCCGTGCTCCACACCCTGTCCGAACGGGAGAAGAAGGTGATCCAGCTCCGGTTCGGGCTCCTGGACGGTCACCCCCGCACCTTGGAGGAGGTCGGCCGCGAGTTCGGGGTCACGCGCGAGCGGATCCGGCAGATCGAGTCCAAGACCCTGTCGAAGCTCCGCCACCCGTCGCGGTCGCAGAAGCTGCGCGACTACCTCGAGTAGCGTTCGGCGCGCTCGGCCCGGGATCAGTTCAGCGAGATGTCGTCGACGTCGGGGTCCATCCTGCGCTGGATGTTCGCGCGGGCCCGCTGGATCGCCTCCACGCCCTTCCAGCCGGCCTTCTCGGCGATGCGCCGCCCGTGCACGGCGATGCGGTTGGACGGATGACGGGCCATCGCCTCACGGACACCGGGCGGGCGTTCGTCGTCGGGATCCTGCTTGGTGAGCTCGCGCGCGACGAGGTAGCCGATCACCCCGCCGACCACGAGACCGGTCCTGAACCGCATGCGCTGAGCGTAGTCCAATCCGGGCCCGTTGGTAGACTGCCCCGGCTCACTCCGGGGTAGCTCAATTGGCAGAGCGGCGGACTGTTAATCCGTAGGTTGTGGGTTCGAGTCCCACCCCCGGAGCGAACAGGATCGCACGTAGGTCGCGCTTCGTCGTTGGCATGCGGAGAGCCGCGGGGGCGCACCGCGAGCCGATCGGTCGGCTAGCCGTCCTCGCCCACGCCCAAGTCTGCCTGGTACCCCATCGGGTACAGGATGTTCGCCACCACGAACCAGAGCCATCGCTCGGTGCGAGGCTCCGCGATGTTCTCCTGCCACTCGCCTTCGTCGAACCGACTGAACGACCAGGTCACTTGCCCGGTCTGCTCGAAGACCTCCGTGACCAAGGCTCGCTCATGATCGTCCTGGATGTCCAGATCGAGGACGCCCTTGTCCAGATACACCATGCCAACGAGCTTCTGGCGGTTGTCTCGCCACAGCCTGATCCCTTCCACGGGCCTCGCTCCTTCCGGATCGATCGACTTCGACGCCTGACGCAGGGGCAACTCCCGTCCTGCTTCGCGCACTCCGACTACGTGAGGATGTTCAGATCCACGCTCGATCGCCCTCCAGCCGGGCCTGGGCGGCGTTCAGCCTGTGGACGACCCCTTCGAGGATGGTGACCGCCACACTCGGGTTCTCGATCAAGAACGGGCGGAAGTACGTCGGCTCGAACACCATCACCTCGACCAGCTCCGTCGCACGCACCGTCGCCGTTCGACGCGATGCGGCGAGCAACGCCATCTCGCCGAAGAAGTCGCCCGGAGAGAGCACGTGGAAGGTGCTTCCGGCCTCGACCCTCGCCTCGCCCGAGAGCAAGACGAAGAACCCGCCTCGGTCCGAATCCTTCTCGATGAGCGTGTCGCCTGCCGCATATGAACGTCGCTGTCCCGTGCGAGCGAGCCTCAACAGATCGGCGTCGGTAAGCTCCTCGAAGAACGTGATCCGCCGGAGCGCAGCGACGTCCGAGGGTAGCTCACTCACGGATCTCTCCTTCCGCCCGACCTCAGGGGTCGCTCGCTCTCGGGACCTCCTCGTCATGGCGTGGGTGAGGAACGCCTCTGTTCGACGAGCGTGCGCACCGCCGCCGGCAGCAACTGCATCTCGAGCTGGTGGAGCCGTTCTGTAAGGCTGTGCCAATCGTCGCCATCGCGGATCTCCAGCGCCTGCTGCGACACGACCGGCCCCGCCTCGAGTTCTCGGTTGATCAGATGGACCGTGACTCCGGTCTCCTTGACGCCGAGCCCCAAAGCGTGAGCAACGGGGTCGGGTCCAGGGAACTCGGGGAGCAGAGAATGATGCACCTTCACGATCCGGTCCTCGTAGGCCTGAACCGTCTCCGTTCCGACGATCCGGAAGAAGCCGGCCACGACGACGTAGTCGATCTCGTGTTCTTCCAACAGTCGCACCAGAGCGACGTCGTACAGATCCAGGGAGCTCTTGCCGGCATGGAGCGCGACCGCCGGTACCCCATGCCACTCCGCGTGGCGAAGCGCGTACGCGTCGGGGCGCTCGGCTACCACGAGCGCGATCCACCGACCAACGACTCGATCCTCGAGCAGCGCCTGGACATGTCCACCGACATTCGAACTGAGGACCGCGACCCGGGTATCGGCGGAGCTACTACGATCCGACTCCGAAGCGTGTGCTCTCATCAGGGGCCGCCCCTTGAGCGAAGCCTACGTTGCCCAACAGCCAAACACCCATCAACCCACGTACGCAAATCGGCCAGAACCGCCTTCATCGCCGTTCAGCGGGGTGAGCGGCTCGGACCGACCGAGAGGGTCCAGCAGCACGAGCCAGATCTCCCACCGGACTCGACCGGGCGGGAGACCGGCGCGTACAGTGGCCGAGCCCATGCGATCCCGTCGGCCCCGTGGACGGCCCGTGTCCTTCTCGGCGGCGCTGCTCCTGGGGGGAGCGGCGCAGGTCGCCGTCGCGTTCGCGTTCGCCGGGTCGTCCGAGAGCGCGTACCGAGGCGTTCCGAGCGGCCTCGGGCTCCTGTTCTCGGTCCTCGCCGGCGTCCTGGCGGGTCCTGCGGCGGGGATCCTCGTCGCGTTGGCGGGCGGTGCGGGGTTCGTCCTGTTCGTCACGAACGGCGAGCTCGGCGGTTGGGTCGCGGTCGTCCTGTGGGTCGTGGCCGCCGGGCTCGCGGGAGCCATCGCCGACCGGTACCGGGAGACCGGACAGGAACGTGACATCGCCCACGCGTCCGAACGACGAGCGCGTCAGGCGGCCGAGTCCGAATCGGCGCGCCTCGCCCACCTGCACAACCTGACCGGCCGGCTCGCGGACGCGGTCACCGTTCGCGACGTCTGCGGTGCGCTGGTCGACACCGCGATCGGATCGCTCCGGGCGGACGCGTCGGCCGTCGTGCTGCTCTCGCCCGACGGCGCCGAGCTCGAGCGGGTGGCGGCACGCGGGTTCCCCGAGGAGCTGCTCGAGGCATGGTCGCGTTTCCCCGCCGACACGCCGGTCATCGCGCGGGACGTGATCGCGGAGCGCTCGGTCGTGACCGTCGCGAGCGCGCAGGAGGCGCTCGAGCGGTACCCGTTGCTGGCGACGATCGGCGGCGAGCTCCCGATGGGAGCCCAGGCGGCCGCCCCGCTGCTCGCCGGCGACGAGCTGCTCGGCGTCCTCAGCGTGAACTTCCGCTCGACCAAGCGCTTCTCGGTCGAGGACGAGTCGCTCTTGCTCGCGATCGGACGCCAGTGCGGCCAGGCGATCGAACGCGCGAGGCTGTTCGAGGCCGAGCTCCGAGCTCGCGAACGTGTGACCAAGCTGCGCGAGCTCGCGTCGGCGCTGGCGGCGGCGGCGTCGCCGCGGGAGGTCGCGGACGTGGCCGCGCTCACCGCCGTCGCGATCCTCGGGAGCCGCAAGGCCTCGATCGGCGCGATCACCGCCGACGGGCGCGCCATCGAGATGATCGCGGCCGAGGGGCGTCGGCCGCACCACCCGGGTCGGCCGCTCGAACGCATCGGGCTCGAGGCACCCTCGCCGTGGGCCGACGCGGTGGAGCGGAAGGAGGCCGTCTTGCTGGCGTCGCCCGAGGAGCTCGACCGGCGCTATCCGGACCTCGCGGCCGGCTCGGTCGACATGGGCGATCGCGCGTGGGCCTACGTCTCGCTCGAGGCCTCGGGCAACGTCGTGGGTGTCCTGTTCGTGAGCTACGGCGAGCCTCAGGCGTTCGACGAACCGCAACGAGCCGAGCTCGAGGCGATCGCGGCCCAGGTGGCGCAGGCGCTCGAGCGCTCGTTGCTGCAGCAGGCGCGCGAGGAGGCGCTGCGTCTCGCGGCGCGGGTCGATCGGGTGAAGGCCGTGTCCGGCGCGATGAGTCCGGATCTCGGCGTCGAGGAGGTCGCGGACGCGGTGTTGACCGAGGCGGCCGAGGCGCTCGGCGCGGTCGCCGGCGCGATCGGCTTCGCCACGCCCGACCGGAGCCGGCTCGAGGTGATCTCCACGTTCGGCGTGCCGGGCGAGGGGCCGCGGACGGTGTCCCTCGCAGCACCGGGCCCGATGGCCGACGCGTTCCGATCCGGCGAAGCGGTGCTCGTCCACGGGTTCGGCGATCGAGGCGACGCGCCCGCACCCGAGCTGCTCGGCCAGGCCGGTGCGCGCGCTGGCCGCCACCCCGATCTCCGCAGGGACCTCGCGCATCGGCGTCATCGGTCTGGGGTTCGACCGCGAGCGGTCGTTCTCGCCGGACGAGCTCCGGTTCGTCCAGGCGCTCGCGGAGGAGGCCGGCGAGGCGCTCGAGCTCGCGCGCCTCTTCGAGGCCGAGCAGCGCGCGCTCCGCCGCGCGGCGCGTCTGCAGGAGGTGACGGCGCGGCTCGCGCGGGCGGTGACCACCGAGGACGCCGCGAGGGCGATCCTGCGCGCGGCGACCGGCGGCGTCGGGGCGGATGCCGCGTCGATCGCGCTCGCGAGCGACGACGGGCAGTCGCTGCGCGTGACCCCGGGCCTCCAGACGCGCGGGACGTTCCGGCTCCGACCGGCGTTCGAGATCTCGATGAACGATCGCGCGGTGCTCGCCGACGTCTACCGCAACGGCCGAGCCCTGTGGATCCCCTCGGCGCAGGAGTGGGAGTCGCGGTTCGAGGAGGGGTTCGCGACCCAGAGCGACCTCGGACGCTGCCTGTACGCGGTGCCGATCGTCGCGCGGGGAGAGGCGATCGGGGCGCTGGCCGTCTACTTCCAACAGGAACGACCCGAACCGTCGGCCGAGGACGCCGAGCTGATCAGGTCGTTCGCGCACCAGGCCGGGGTCGCCCTCGAACGGGCCCGCGCGTACGAGGTGGAGCACGAGGCCGCCATGACGCTCCAGCGCAACCTGATGCCCGAGGGCACCGGCTACGCGGCCAACGTCGACGTCGACGGCCGCTATCTGCCGGCCACGCGAGGGGTGCACGTGGGCGGGGACTGGTACGACATCGTGGACCGGCCGGACGGCACCGTCGCGTTCGCCGTGGGCGACATCGCGGGCCACGGGCTCCAGGCCGCCGCGGCGATGGGCCAGGTCCGCAGCGCCTGGCGCGCGCTCGCGCTGTCGATGACGGAGCCGAACGCGATCCTCGCCTCGCTCGACCGGTTCGCGACCGGCGTGGACGGCGCCTTCTTCTCCACGATCCTGACGCTGTTGCTCGACCCCTCGCGCAACGAGCTGCGGTACGCGTCCGCCGGCCATCCGCCCGCCCTCGTGATCGAGCCGGGCGGCTCGACGAGGTTCCTGGAGGACGGCCGCTCCGTGCCGCTCGGCCTGCCGTTCGACCTGCCCAGACCCCAGGCGAACGAGCGGCTCGCACCGGGCTCGATCCTCGTCGTGTACACGGACGGCCTGGTCGAACGCCGGGACGAGTCCCTGGACCGGGGTCTCGAGCGGCTCGCCGAGGTCGCCTCGCGGGTGCGCGCCGGCTCGCTGACCGAGATCTCCGACGCGCTGCTCGAGCTCGTCGCCGACGATCGTCACGACGACGTCGCGCTCCTGACGATCGGGCCGCGTCGGCCGGCCGAGGTGTTCCGACGCACCTTCCCCGCCGACGCCCACGAGCTCGCCACGATGCGCGCCGAGCTCCGGGCGTGGCTCGAGCGATCCGGTCTCCCGTCGGAGACCCAGGAGGACGTCGTCCTCGCGTGTACCGAGGCGGCGACCAACGCGATCGAGCACGCGTACATCGGCCGGGGCGGCGACGTGCTGATCGAGGCGGAATCCGAGGAGGGGAGGCTCCGGGTCGCGGTGACCGACCACGGCCGGTGGCGTCACCCCCGCCCGGACGGCTCCCGGGGCCGGGGTCTCGACCTGGTCCGGGCGGTCATCGGGGACATCGACGTCGAGCGCGGCGAGGGCGGTACCACGGTCCGGATGCGGGTGGGGATCCGTGAGCTCGACCGAGCTCGCGACGATCGCGTTCGAGGACGCCGAGCGCGCGACCGTGGCCACGATCCGGGGCGAGGTCGACCTGTCGAACGCCGATCGGCTGCTCGACGAGCTGATGGCTCGGGTCGGGGCGACGCCGTGGCTCGTGGTCGACCTCAGCGGGTGCTCCTACCTGGACAGCGCCGGTCTGCGCGTGATCGCGCGGGTGGACGTGCGATGCCGGGACGTGGGTTCGGGGCTCCGGCTGGTCGTCGACCGCGGGGGCTCGATCGATCGGGTGCTCGCGATGACCCACATGGACGAGGTGCTGACCGTCGACCGGTTGCTGCGCGATGCGCTCGTCGCGGCGCTCGAAGGCGTCGGTGGCGAGGCGCCCGGACGGATCCGACGGGGGAGCGGTCGAGCCCTAGCCCGCGCGGGCGTCGGCTCGGGTGCGTTCGAGGCTCTCGGCCGCCCCGGCGCGCAACAGCTCGGTGTCGCCCGCCGAACCCACGAACCGGAACCCGCGCCGCGCCATCTCGACCGCCCGCTCGATCGACGGCGCGTGGATCCCCGGGACGACATCTCGCGCGGAGGCGGCGGCAACGACCCGGTCGAGCGCGTCGAGCATCTCGCGCGACGCGAGGTCGGCGAAGCCCTCGAACCCGAGCGTGAGGCTGAGGTCGGCCGGACCGACGTAGACGCCGTCGAGCCCGGGGGTGGCGCAGATCGCCTCGACGTTCGCGAACCCGTCCGCGGTCTCGATCTGCGCGAACGCGAGGACCGCGGCGTTCGCCGCGTCCGTGTGCTCGCGACCGGTCCCGAACGCGGACCGGACCGGCCCGTAGCTCCGCGCCCCGAGCGGCGGGTACCGGCAGAAGCGGACGAACGCGGCCGCGTCTTCGGCGGTGTCGATCATCGGGCAGATCAGGCCGCGCGCGCCGAGGTCCAGTGCCCGCATCACGCCCGCGGGGTCGTTCCAACCGAGCCGGACGAACGGGACGGCGCCCGCGCGCTCGATCGCGGCGACGACCTCGCCCAGCCGCTCGAGCGTGTGCTCGCCGTGCTGGAGGTCGACGGTCACCGCGTCGAACCCGGCCGCCGCGAGGACCGAGGCCGCCGACGCGCCCCCGAACGTCGACCACGCGTTCAGCGCCACCTCGCCCGCGGCCCAGCGTTCGCGAACCGGATCGGACATGGGGCGCATCGTAGACGCGTTCGGCCTCCGCGCGCCGGCGATCGCGCTCGGGGCAAGGACCCGTCACTCGTCGACAGGGAACCGCAAGCGTTCGGATCGTGCGGGGCGTACGTTCGGATGGAAGGTCCGGAGCTCAGGTCCTTGACCCTCTCTCCGATCCGAGCTCCGGACCTTTCCATGTCGTCCTCTCAGACCCGCTCCCGCCTCGCCTCACTCCGGCGCGAGCGCGAGCCGGTCGATCGCCGGCAGGCCGGCGAACTGGTCGAAGCTCCACGCGACGATCCGGTCGGAGACGACGACCACGTTGTTGTCGAACAGGTACGGGATCCACGGGGTCACGTCCTCCATCAGGTACTGGTCGAGCTCCGCCCAACAGGTCAGGCGCTCGTCGCCGGAGAGCGGGATGCAGGCGTCGATCTGGTCCTCGGCGCTCGGGATGACCGTCGAGGGGTCGTATCCCCGCTCCTGGAGCATCTCGGGCGTGATGCCGATCATCGGGTCGTTGCAGCACGACTCGGGCCCGATCGCGTCCTGGCTGAACAGCGGCGGGCCGAACGTGAACCCGTCGGGGTAGTCCTTGCCCCACGACACGCTCGGGCAGAGCTGCCACTTCGAGGTCGGATCCTCGCACTTGGCGTACATCGTGGTTCGCTCGAACGTCTTCACGTCCAGCGTGATGCCGAGCGGCTCGAGGCTCTGCTGCAGCAACGCCGTCTGCTTGGGGTACGGGTCCGCCTCGTCGATGATCGTGACGATGCCCTCGCAGGACGGGTCGTCGCAGACGCCGTCGCCGTCGGTGTCGTACTTCGAGGCGGCCATCGCCTCCTTGGCGGCCGTCAGGTCGCCCCGTCCGTTCGGCGACGGGTAGGGGTCGTAGTCCTTCAGCTGGTCGCCCTGGAGGCTGTTCACCATGATGTGGCCCGCGAGCTCACCGAACAGCGGACCGCCGCGCAGCTGGCGGAACCCCTCCTTGTCGAGCGCGTAGTTGAGCGCGATCCGTACGTTCTGGTCGTCGAACGGCGGCGTCGCGAGGTTCATCTCGATATAGCGGACCGCGTCCGAGGGATCCGAGTGGATCTGGTCCTGCAGGTCCGGGTCGGTGGCGTAGCTGCGGATCTGCGCCGCCGGCGGCACGCCGTCGTAGACCATGTCGAGATCGCCCGTGTCGACCTTCAGCGCGAGATCGTTCGAGTCTCCGCCGATCGTGACCTCGATGCGGTCCACGTAGCCCTCGCGCAGGTCGTCGGTGTCCGGGTCGTACGACGGGTTGCGGACCAGGACGATCGAACGCCCGACGTCGTACCCGGAGACCGGCTCCTGGTCGTCCGGCGGGAGCGAGAAGTCGAGCAGGTCGGTGCCCTCGAACATGTACGGCGCGGTGCCGACGATGAACCGTCCGAAGTTGTCGTCGTGCCCGGTGGCGATGCCCAGCCGGGCGTTCGGGTCGCCCGGGAGCGGTGGGATCGGTGCCGCGGCGGGCATCGCCATCCGGAACGGCAGGTCGCCGGTGGGCGTGGTCGTGCGGACGATCAGCGTCGAGTCGTCGGGCGCCTCGAGACCGGTGATCGTGTCGGCGTCGCCGGCCGCGAACTCGTCGAACCCCTCGATCGTCGAGTAGTAGAAGCTGTAGCCGCCCGTCGAACACGTGCCGCACGCCTCCCGCTCCATCGCGCGGATGAAGTCCTGGGCGGTCACGGTCACGTCCTGGAGCGGCGGTGCGTACTTGATGCCGGGCTTCAGCGCGAACGTCCACGTGAGCCCGTCGGCCGACTGCTCCGGCAGCGCCGCCGCCAGGTCGGGCTTGACCTCGGCGCCGCCTTCGGCCGTCGTCTTCCCGTTGTACGAGAGCAGCGTTCGCAGCAGGCAGCAGCGGTCGAACGCCCACGCGACGCCGTAGTACTCCTTCTGCGGGTCGAACGCCTCCTGCACGTCCGATTGCAGCGCGAGCTTCAGCGTGCCGCCGACCGGCGTGGCGCCGGTGGCGGATGGCCCGCTCGGTTGCGCCGACTCGTCCGCTCCTCCACCGCACGCGGCCGCCACGAGGGCGAGCGCGAGGATGAACGGGACGAGCCGAACGGATGCCGCAGATCTCCTGAGCATGCCGTCCCCTTTCGGCCCGGGGCATGCGGCCGCGGCGGGACGCCGTGACCGCTCTCAGAAGTTCATACGGCGGGGCGTTTCGACCAACGGTTCGGTCTCCTGCCCGAACCTTCCCGCATCCTGCTCCCAGTCCACCACGCGTCGGTACTGCGAGGGACTCATGCCGGTGTGGTTGCGGAAGGTCGTGATGAAGTGCGAGAGCGAGTTGAACCCGGACCGGTGGCAGACCTGCGTCACGCTGAGCGAGGAGTCTCGCAGCAGGTCCGACGCGTAGCGGATCCGGAGCCCGATCAGGTACCGGTAGGGCGGGACGCCGTAGCGCTGCTTGAAGATCCGGGTGAGGTAGAAGGGCGACAGGGACGCGGCTCGAGCCACCGCGTTCATGTCGAGGTCCTGCGTGAGGTTGGCTTCGAGGTAGGCGCGGACCTGCTCGGCGTGTTCCCGCACGTGCCGGCTCTGGTGGTTGCCGTCGCCGAAGATCCGGAACAGGCCCGACCCCCCCTCTCTTCGTTGAAGTCTACGCACCAAGGGGTTCGCAGGGTCTTGCGGATTCCTGCCTACCCCCCTGACCCTCGTGCCTGGTTCGGCAGGCGCGAGGCGCGGCCGCGAACCGAGGGCTCCTAAGATGCCGGTGATGCCTGGAGACGACCGACCCGACCGAGGAACCGAACGCCGGTCCCGGCAAGGAGCAGGCCGCCGCCGAGCCGCACGCGGACATCGTCGCCCGGCTGCTCGAATACCAGCGCCGGCTGCGCGAGGAGACCGGAGGCGAACCCGCACCGGCAAGGAAGCGAGGCGTCAGTCAACCTGGACCCCACAGGGTCGAGCCTTTCCGATCCGAGCGATGCCTCCGAGGAGGGGTCGGAGCCGGAGGCGCCGCCGGCCGAGCCGAGGAGCCGGCCAAGCCAGAGCTGGCCGTGCCGGAGCCGGTGCCGCGGTGTCCGACGAGGAGGCTTCGGAGCCGCCCGATGCCCGAACCTGCAGGAGCGGATCGACCGCCTCGACGAGACCCTGGCTCGGATCTCGTCGATGCTCCCGCTGCTCAAAGGGGAGACGAAGCGTGATCCCGAGTCCTGACGCCACCGCGAGCGGTGCGCCTACACTTCGGGACCGGGGCGGTAGCTCAGTCGGTCAGAGCAGCGGACTCATAATCCGTCGGTCGCAGGTTCAAGTCCTGCCCGCCCCACGGCGGCGGTCGTCGTCGCGACCCACCTGTGTGGAGGGTTGAGCGTGGAGACCGAAGAGCTCCAGACCGAGATCGCGAAGGTCAACTGGTACCACTCGATCCCGCTCGGGGACGGCATCGTGACGCCCGGGGTGGACGACAGCTCGCTCCGCCTGCCGAAGATCCACATCCCCGAGGACCTGCGCGGCAAGACCGTGCTCGACGTCGGCGCGTGGGACGGGTTCTTCTCGTTCGAGGCCGAACGCCGCGGCGCCGAACGCGTCCTCGCGACCGACTCCTTCTGTTGGGGCGGCGCCGGCTGGGGGACCAAGGACGGGTTCGAGCTCGCGCGGCGGGCGCTGGACTCGAAGGTCGAGGACCACGAGATCGACGTGCTCGACCTGTCGCCCGAGACCGTCGGCACGTTCGACGTGGTCCTGATGCTCGGGATCCTGTACCACATGAAGCATCCGCTGCTCGCGCTCGAGAAGGTGCGGAGCGTGACCAAGGAACGCCTGATCATGAGCACGTTCGTCGACATGACCTGGTGGCCGAAGCCGGCGGCTGCGTTCTACGAGGGTTCGGAGGCGAACCGCGACCCGACCAACTGGTGGGGGCCGAACCCGGCCGCGGTCGTCGGGATGCTCCGGGCCGCCGGGTTCGAACGCGTCGAGATCGTCGACCGCCCGACGCTGCTCCGACACCGGCTCTCGGCGCAGGTGCGCGCGAAGACCGGGACCGGCCCGCCCGTCGACACGAAGCTGTGGCAGGGCGCGATCGTCTGCCACGCCTGGGTGTAGCCGATCGCGTCAGGATGGGTTCGACCGGGTCACCGACCGAGACCTCGCCCGGCTCGACGACCTCTGCGTAGACGCCGAACTCGAGCTGTTGCTCCGCGTTGATGCCCCGGTAGTCCTTGATGACCTTGAGCGTCGGGAAGTCGCGGAGCCCGGTGTCGGGATCCAGGGTCGTCACGACGCACCGGGGGACCGGCTCGTCGACCCGGATCACCGCGCCGCCTACCCGGACCGAACGCCCCGCCCACGTGTCCTCCTCGTGCGGGGCGGAGACGCCCTCGATCTCGATCGTCATCCGGAACCGGCCCGGGTCGAGCGTGCCGTCGTGCTCGCCTCGGCGCGCGAGCTCGGCCACCGATTCGAGCGACACGAGCGTGACCGGCCGGACGTCGATCGCGTCCCCCGGGCGATCGGGCCGGGCGAGCCGAACCTCGTGACCGGCGTAGGCGCTGAGCGCCTCGCTGAAGTCGCCGTCGACGACGTGCGCCGCCACCGGGCGACCGTAGAAGTTGACCTCGAGCGCCTCGCCGTCGGGCTCCGGCCTTCCCGGCCACGACGATGCCGTTGGGGAGCCGGAGCTCGAGCGTGTCGGCGGCCTCGTCGTACGAGGCCCGGATCGGCAGGATCGGGGCCTTGGTCGCGCCGGAGAACCGCTTGCCGGACCCGTCGACGAAGAAGAACCGGCGGTCGCCGGCCGCGCCCCGTTCGTCCAGCCGGATGCGCTCGGGATGGTGCAGCGCGGTCGACTTGACGGGCGTGACGTTGAAGCGCGCGACGGTCGGCATCGGCCACACGCTACCAACCCGGTCCGACGCCGGGCGCGTGGTAGCGTCGGGCCGATGGAGGCACGGCACCCGAACGCGGAGGGCTCGGCGCGCCGGCCGATGGCGACGCCCTCCGAACTCCACCCGGACCTGGCCGAGCTGGCGTTCCTGCTCGGCGACTGGAGCGGCACCGGCGAAGGGGTCTGGCCGCCCGGCGAGGCGTTCGACTACGCCGAGGACGTGACGTTCGAGTACGTCGGCGATCCGTTCCTGTTGTATTCGGAGCGGTCGTGGTCGCTCGACGACGGCTCGCCGATCCACTTCGAGAACGGGTTCCTGCGACCCGCCGGTCCCGGCATCGTCGAGCTGGTGCTCGCCCACCCGATCGGGATCACCGAGGTCGCGGTCGGCACCGTGAGACGACGGCGTCCTCGAGCTCTCCTCGACGGCGGTCGGGCTCGCGCCGACCGCGAGCCCCGTCACCGAGCTCAGCGCCGCATCGAGGCTCGAGGCGACGAGCTCACGTTCGAGCTGCAGATGGCGATGGAGGGCGTCGAGCTCCGGTGGCACGTCGGCTCGACGCTCACGCGTGCCTGAGGCCGATGCCGTGAGAGGCCGCTGGCTGACCCCGAGCGCGATCTTGCTGGTCCTGACGACGCCTCGGCGTCGTGACCGGCGGCGATCCTGCGGTGGGGGGCGCGCGGCCAGGAGCGGCGGACGTTGTGGGCTGGGCGCTGACGACCGCGTCTCGGGCTGGTCACGATCGGTTGGGAGGTCCTCGAGCGGGATCGCGCGCAGGCAGCCGGGCGTCGACCTGATCGCCGTCCTCGCGATGGCGGGCGCGCTCGCGCTGGAGGAGTACCTCGCCGGTGCGGTGATCGCGTTCATGCTCGCGAGCGGGCGGGCGCTCGAGGATTTCGCGGACGCGCGCGCGCATCGGGAGCTCTCCGCGCTGATCGAACGCGCGCCGCGCACCGCGCATCGATACGAGGACGGCTCGTTGTCGCGGTGCCGATCGGGGAGGTGCGCGCCGGCGATCTGTTGCTCGTCAAGCACGGCGAGGTCGTGCCGGTGGACGGCCTGTTGGTCTCGGGCATCGGCGTGTTCGACGAGTCCGCGCTCACCGGCGAGTCTCGACCGGTCGAACGCAGCGAGGGCGAGCAGGTGCGTTCGGGGCGGTCAACGCCGGCGCGGCGTTCGACCTGCGGGCGGCCGCGAGCGCCGATCGAAGCACCTACGCCGGCATCGTTCGACTCGTCGAGCAGGCGCAGAAGGAGAAGGCGCCGTTCGTCCGCCTGGCCGACCGCTACGCGATCATCTTCATCCCGGTCACGCTCGGGCTCGCGGGCTCGCGTGGGCGATCAGCGGCGACCCGGTGCGGGCGCTGTCGGTGCTGGTCGTCGCGACGCCGTGCCCGCTGCTCCTGGCCGCACCGATCGCGATCGTCGCCGGGATCTCGCGAGCCGCGAAGCGCGGCATCATCGTCAAGGGCGGTGGCGCGCTCGAGGCGCTCGCGCGCGGCCGCGTGCTGCTGTTCGACAAGACCGGGACACTGACGATGGGCACCCCCGACGTCGCCGAGATCACGGCGTTCGGCGATCTCGAACCCGACGAGGTGCTGCGGCTCGGGGCGTCGCTCGACCAGGTCTCTCCGCACGTGCTGGCGACGGCGATCGTGACGGCCGCGCGCCACCGCGGGCTGGCGCTCTCGTTCCCCGAGGACGTGAGCGAGGAGCCCGGCTCGGGCATCCGCGGGACGGTCGAGGGCCGCAGCGTGGCGCTCGGCAAGGCGTCGTGGATCGCGCACGGCGAGCCGTTGCCGGCCGCCGCGCGCGACGTCCGGCGCCGCAGCGCGATGGAGGGCTCGTCGTGCGTGATGGTCTCGGTCGACGGCCGGATCGCCGGCGCGCTGGTCCTGGAGGACCCGATCCGCCCTGACACGCCGAGGATGATCCGGAAGCTCCGCCGCGCCGGGATCGAACGCGTCGTCATGGTCACCGGCGACCACCCCGACGTCGCCGAATCCGTCGGTATCTCGATCGGCGTCGACCGGATCCTGTCCGAACGCGACCCGGCCGACAAGGTCGACGCGGTCAAGGCCGAGGCGGAGTTCGGCCTGACGATCATGGTCGGCGACGGCATGAACGACGCGCCGGCGCTCGCGGCGGCCGACGTCGGCGTCGCGATGGGCGCCCGCGGGGCGACCGCGTCGTCCGAGGCCGCCGACGTCGTCCTGGTCGTCGACCGGCTCGACCGCGTCGCCGAGGCGATGCGGATCGCGCGGCGTTCACGCGGGATCGCGGTCCAGAGCGTCCTGATCGGCATGGGGCTGTCGTTCGTCGGGATGCTGTTCGGCGCGTTCGGGCTGCTGCTGCCGATCGGCGGCGCGATCGTGCAGGAGGCGATCGACGTCGCCGTGATCCTGAACGCGCTCCGGGCGCTCCGTCCCGATCGCCAGACGCGGCAGCGCAGCGGACCGGGATCGAACGTCGGCGAACGCTTCCGCGCCGAGCACCAGGAGTTCGCGCCGCACCTCCAGCGGATCCGGACCGTCGCCGACCGTCTCGAGACGTACCCGCCCGACGAGGCGATGGCCGAGCTCGAACAGGTCCGGTGGTTCCTGCTCGAACGGCTCGTGCAGCACGAGCAGGAGGAGGAGGCGGCCGTCTACCCGGTCGTCGCCAAGCTCATGGGCGGCGAGGACCCGATGGGGACGATGGAGCGCGCGCACATGGAGATCGAGCACCTGGCTCGCGTGTTCGGGCATCTGCTGTCCGACCTGCCACCCGAGGGCCCGGGCCCCGAAGACCTCGTCGACCTCCGCCGGGTGCTCTACGGTCTGCACGCGATCCTGCGCCTGCACTTCGCGCAGGAGGAGGAGGCCTACTCGTGGCTCGCCGCCGACGCCGAGGAGAAGGAGCGCGTCGCCGCGGGTTGATCTCGTTCGACGGGCGGCTCAGGCGCCGCGCGAACGCTTGCCGGGCAGGAACACCTTGAACGACGCGCCGCCGCCCTCGCGTTCCTCCACCCACGCGCGGCCGCCGTGGAGCTCGGCGAACCGGGAGACCACCGCGAGGCCGATGCCGACGCCGGGGGAGTGCTCGGGCGCGCCGGCGCCCTGACCGAACGGCTGGAAGATGTCCTCGCGGTGCTCGAGCGGCACCCCCGGGCCGTCGTCCTCGACGACCAGCAGCGCGCCGCCCGCCTCGGGACCGACGCGGATCCAGATCTTCGAGCCGGGGGGCGTGTGCCGGACCGCGTTCGAGAGCAGGTTCTCGAGGATGCGCTCGATCTTCGCGCCGTCCGCCTCGATCGTGACCGGTTCCAGGTCCAGCTCGACGGGGTGGTCGGCGGGCAGGTCCGATTCGGCGACCACGCGCCGGGTGAGCTCGCTCAGGTCGGCGGCGCGCAGGTTGGGCTCGAGGATCCCCCGCGAGATCCGGTCGAGGTCCAGCAGGTCCGAGACGATCCGGTCGAGCTTGCGCGCGTTCATCGAGATCCGCGACGCGAGGTCGTGCGCCTCGTCGGACCCGAGGTCGGTCTGGCTCTCGAGCGTGACGGCGAGCCCGAGGATCGCGGCGAGCGGCGTGCGCAGGTCGTGCGAGACGGCCTGCAGGAACGTCGTCTTGAGCTCGTCGATCGCGCGGAGCTCGGCGGCCTCCTCGCGCTCGGCCTGGAGCGCGCGTTCGAGCTCGGCCGCGCGCTTCTGCTCGGTCAGGTCGACCCACACGCCCTGCCAGAACTTCGGCGTGCCCTGCTCGTCGCTGATCAGCACCGCCTGGTCGTGCACCCACACGGTGCGGCCGTCCTTCGCGATCATCCGGTACTCGACGTCGTAGGTGCCGTTCGTCTTGCTCGGCGAGCATCGACGCCCCGAGGATGCGTTCGCGATCGTCGGGGTGCACCAGCTCGGGCCACAGCGGGGTGTCGGTGGTCAGCTCGTCCGGGGTGTAGCCGATCAGGGCCTCGACCTGCGGGCTGAAGTACGCGCTCGTGTGGTCGGGGCGGTGCGGGTCGATGTACGTCACGACCGGCGTCTGCTCGACGAGCGCTCGGTAGCGCTGCTCGGCCTCCTGGAGCCGTTCGAGCGTGGCCGGGCGGTCGATCGTCTCGTACATCACGCCCTGCCAGTACCGGGGAGCGCCGTCCTCGTCGCGGACCAGCACGGCCTCGTCGTGGATCCACACGATCCGCCCGTCCTTGGCGAACATCCGGTAGTCGGCGCTGTACGGCGCGCCGGTCGGAACGACGGCCTGGTACGCGGCCCGCATCGCCGGCACGTCGTCGGGGTGCAGGCGCTCGACCCACCCGGCGGGATCGGCCAGCCACTCCTCGACCGTGTAGCCCAGGACGCGTTCGACGCCGGGGCTGACGTAGAGGAAGCGGGCCGGGCCCCTCGATCCGTGGGTCCGCGTCCTCGAGGTACACCATGCCCGGGAGGTCGTTGAGCAGCGCCCGGAGGCGTTCGAGCTCGTCCTCGGGCTCGTCCCCCGGAGGCGGACGGCCCGGCGCGGTGCGCGTCATCGCGGACGGATCGTAGTCCGGTGGCGGGATGATCTCAGCGCGATCCTGGCGGATCGGCGTTCACG
The DNA here is from genome assembly GCA_963744515.1 of uncultured Actinomycetes bacterium. Taxonomy (GTDB): domain Bacteria; phylum Actinomycetota; class UBA4738; order UBA4738; family HRBIN12; genus DASSJM01. Next base: position 399,362 of record CAVUTN010000006.1, read on the forward strand.
AGCCCCGGAGCACGAGCCCCCGGTACCCATCGACGAACCCGGCCGTGCGCAGGTCCTCGGCGAACGCCGACCCGCCGGCCGGCTCGCCGTCGATCCTCGAGAGCTCGATCCGCCGCACCCGGCCGTCCTTGACCAGCGAGGCGAGGGCGTCGATCCACGCCCCGTCCGCGCCCGCCGCGAACGTCAGCAGGGTCCGGCCGCCGCGCTCGAGGAACGCCGCGGGCTCGCCGTCCGCGAGCACGACGTAGGCGCCGGCGGTCCGCGAGGGCCGGCCCGCGCTCTGGGGCCAGGGGAGCGCCGCGCCGTACGGCTGCGCCGGGTCCGCCGCCGCGAGCGCCACGACCGACGGCTCCCGCGGCGCCTCGCGGAGGTCGCGGATCCGTTCGACCGCGCCGGGGAGCGCGAACTGCGCCGCGCCCAGGCCGTCGACGAAATAGCCGCGCCGGACCTTGCCGGACTCCTCGAGCGCGCGCAGCACCGCGTACACGCCGGCGAACCCACCGGGCGCGCCCTCGGCGAGGACCGCCTCGCGCGTGAGCACGCCGTGGCGTTCGAGGAGCTGCATCGCGCGGGCGTGCGCGGCCTCGGTCGGCGAGGGCTCGGGTTCGAGCAGCGTCCGCACGAGCGACCAGCGGCCCGCGGCCGCGGGTGGCCCGGCGCGCCGCAGCGCTCCCGGCCGCGGCTTCGCGCCGGCGCGGGCGGCCTTCGCCGGGCGGCGGACCAGGAACGCGCGCATCGGCGCGATCGTGTCGTTGGTGATCTCGCCGGCCCAGACCAGGTCCCACAGCGCCGAGAGCACGATGCGTTCGTCGGGGACGCCGCCCGCGGCGAGCAGCTCGGGCCAGAACGACGCGCCGCGTTCGCGTAGGTGCTCGCGGAGCGCGTCGTGGACCGGGCCCTCCGGCGGGGTCTCGGGGAGCGGCGGGGCGACGAGCCGGAGCGTCTCGCGGAACCCGAGCGCGATCCGCCCGTCGTCGGCGCCGATCCCGCCGGCGCCCATCCACACGACGTCGCCGCTCGCGCAGAGCGCGTCGAGGTCCGCCGGGCGGTACCCGCGAACGCGCGAACGCAGGACCTCGGACTCGACGATCGAGGCCGGGATCGAGGCGCCCTGCAGCTGCGCGATCGCGTCGACGAGCGCCGTCGGGCCGTGCCGCGGCACGGTCGCCGCCTGCCACTCGGGCGCGAATCGACCGAGCGCCGGCGCCTCGACCGGCTCGACCTCCTTGCGGAGCGCCGCGAGCGAACGCCGTCGGATCGAACGCAGCACGTCGGCGTCGCACCACTCGCGTTCGAGCCCGCCGGGGCGGAACTCGCCCCGGACCACGCGCCCCATGCGACTCGAGCGAGGCGACCGCGCCGGCGACGCGGTCCTCGCCGACGCCCAGCCTCGTCGCCACGTCGGCGGTGCCGAACGGCCCGTGCGTCCGTGCGAACCGCGCGACCAGGCCCTCGAGCGGCGCGGGCGTGGGCTCGGTGAAGACCGTCGGCACGCCCAGCGGGAGCGACGCTCCGAGCGCGTCCCGGTACCGCCCCGCGTCCTCGACGGCGACGAACCGGTCGCTGCCCGGCGACCCGGAGGCGGATCGCGCGCCCGTCGCGTTCGAGATCGTCGAGCCAGCCGGTCGGGGTCGGCGTTCGAGCGGGCCGAGATCTCCTCGGCGGTCAGGTCGCCCAGCCGCCGGAGCAGGTCGTGCACGTCGTCGGCGTTCCGCGCGCGGCGGCCCTCGGCCAGGTGCTGCAGCTCGAGCTCGAGCTCGGCGAGCGCGACCGGGTCGATCAGCTCGCGCAGGTCCTCGGCGCCGAGCAGCTCGCGCAGGAGCTCGCGGTCGAGCGAGAGCGCGGCCGCGCGCCGCTCGGCCATCGGGGCGTCGGCCTCGTACATGTAGACCGAGACCCAGCGGAAGAGCAGGGACTGCGCGAACGGCGACGAGCGCGTCGTGTCGACCGGGACCACGTGGATCCTCCGCGCCCGGACGTCGCCGAGCACCTCCTTCAGCCCCGGGCACGTCGAACACGTCGCGCAGGACCTCGCGCGTCGCCTCGAGCAGGATCGGGAACGTCGGGTGCTTCGAGGCGACCTCGAGCAGGTCGGCGCCGCGCTGCCGCTGCTGCCACAGCGGCGTCCGCCGCCCCGGCGTCCGGCGGGGGAGCAGCAGCGCGCGGGCGGCGGCCTCGCGGAACATCGTCGTGAACAGCGCGGTCCCGGGCAGGCGCGCGACCACGAGCTCCTCGATCTCGTCGGGGTCGAACAGCAGGTCCTCGACGGGGATCCGCTCCTCGGACTCGGGCAGGCGGATCGCGATCCCGTCGTCGCTCCACAGCACCTGGACGTCGAGCCCGTAGCGTTCGGCGAGCCGGCCCTCGATCGCCATCGCCCACGGCGCGTGGACGCGCTCGCCGAACGGCGACAGCAGGCATACCCGCCAGTCGCCGATCTCGTCGGGGAAGCGTTCGACCACGATCGTGCGGTCGTCGGGGACGGCGCCGGTCGCCTCGCGCTGGTCCTCGAGGTACGCCGTCAGGTTCTCGGCGGCGAGCTCGTCCAGGCCGAACTCGGTCCGCAGCCGGCCGACGGCGACGTCGTGCTCCGACGACGAGAGCTCGCGGGTGGCTGCGCCGATCGCGCGTCCGAGCTCGAGCGGGCGCCCGGGCTTGTCGCCGTGCCAGAACGGCATCTTGCCCGGCTCGCCCGGCGCCGGCGAGACCACGACGCGGTCGAGCGTGATGTCCTCGATCCGCCACGACGACGCGCCGAGCATGAACACCTCGCCGCGCCGGCTCTCGTAGACCATCTCCTCGTCGAGTTCGCCCACGCGGCGGCCGTCGACCGTGAACACGCCGAACAGCCCACGGTCCGGGATCGTCCCGCCGGAGGCGATCGCGAGCCGCCCGGCGCCCTCGCGCCCGCGGAGCGTGTCCGTGCGCCGGTCCCAGACGATCCGCGGCCGGAGCTCGGCGAACTCGTCGGACGGGTAGCGGCCGGCGAGCAGGTCGAGGACGTTGCGCAGCAGCTCGTCCGAGAGCTCCGCGAAGTTCGCGGCCCGCCGGAGCACGCGGCCGAGATCCGCGACGGTCCACTCGTCCATCGCGCACATCGCGACGATCTGCTGCGCGACCACGTCGAGCGGGTTCCGGGGGTAGCGCGTCTCCTCGATCGCGCCCTGCAGCATCCGCTGGACGACGACCGTGGCCTCGAGCAGGTCGCCCCGGAACTTCGGGAACACCTTGCCGCGGCTCGGCTCGCCCACCTGGTGGCCGGCGCGACCGATCCGCTGGAGCCCGCGCGCGACCGAACCCGGCGACTCGACCTGGATCACGAGGTCGACCGCGCCCATGTCGATGCCGAGCTCGAGCGAGCTCGTCGCGACGATCGCCTTCAGCGTGCCGCGCTTGAGCTGGTCCTCGATCTGGAGCCGCTGCTCGCGCGCGATCGAGCCGTGGTGCGCGCGGGCGAGCTCCTCGCCGGCGAGCTCGTTGAGACGGGCCGCGAGGCGCTCGGCCAGCCGGCGCGCGTTCACGAACACGATCGTCGAACGATGCGCGCGGATCAGCTCGAGGACCTGGGGATGGATCGCCGGCCAGATCGATCCCTGAGGCGGCGCCGTCCCCGGGGTCGCGGGGCCGTCCATCCGAGGCATCCGCTGCGGGGTCTCGGACACGCCCGACAGATCCGCCATGTCCTCGACCGGGACGACGACCTCGACCTCCATCGGCTTGCGGAGTCCGGCGTCGACGATCGTCACCGGACGCGGGCCGCTCGCCGTCTGACCGCCGAGGAACCGCGCGATCTCCTCGAGCGGACGCTGCGTGGCGGACAGGCCGATCCGCTGCGGCGGCTCGTGCGCGAGCTCCTCGAGGCGTTCGAGCGACAGCGCGAGGTGCGCGCCGCGCTTGGAGCCGGCCATCGCGTGGATCTCGTCGACGATCACCCAGCGGACGCTCCGGAGGATCTCGCGCGCCTGCGAGGTGAGCATCAGGTACAGCGACTCCGGCGTGGTGATCAGGACGTCGGGCGGGCGGGTCTGGATCCGGCGGCGTTCGCTCGCCGAGGTGTCGCCGGTGCGCATCGCGACGCGCGGCTCGTGGACGTGCTCGCCCAACCGCTCGGCCGCGAGCCCGATCCCGGTGAGGGGCGTCCGCAGGTTCTTCTCGATGTCGACGGCGAGCGCTCGCAGCGGGGAGATGTACAGGACGCGGCACCGCTGGTCGGTGGGCGGCGGGGGATCGGTCATCACGCGGTCGAGCGCCCACAGGAACGCCGCGAGCGTCTTGCCCGAACCGGTCGGCGCGAGGATCAGCGAATGCTGGCCGCCGGCGATCGCCGGCCACCCCTGCGCCTGCGCGGCGGTGGGCGTCTCGAACGTGCTCTCGAACCACGCTCGGACGGCGGGGGAGAAGCCCTCCAGGCTCACCGCTCCACCGTACCGCGAACGCGCGACACGGCCCTCGGGGCCCGCTGGCTGCGCCGGTAGGATGCTCGACGATGCAACGCGTCCGAACGGCCGTGGCACTCCTCCTCGGAGCCCTGTGGCTCACGTCGGCCGGCGTGGCCGCCGCGCAGACGCCGCCGAACACGGCCGAGCCGCGCGACCAGATCGTCCTGTCCGGCGACGTCCAGGTCCGGCGCGGGCAGGAGGTCGGCGAGGTCGTCGTCCTGCATGGGACGGCGACGGTCGCGGGGGTCGTGCGGGGCGACGTCGTCGTCCTCGATGGGCCGATCGCCGTCACCGGCCAGGTGAGCGGCGCGGTCGTCAGCGTCGGCGGCTCGGTCACGCTCGGCCCGAGCTCGCGCGTGCTCGGCGACGTCCTCGCGCACGAGCGCGTGATCGCCGCGCCGGGCGCCCGTGTGGACGGCGACGTCCGACAGAGCGTGACGTTCTCGTTCCGAACGCCGATCGAGGCCCTCGGCCGTTTCGCGCCGTGGCTGGCGATCTGGTTCTCGGTGCTGGCGCTCGGGCTGCTGCTCCTGCTCCTCGGCCCGAAGGCGGCGGACGCGGTGGCGACGGCGGCGCACGGGTCGCCGTGGGTCTCGGTCGGATGGGGGTTCGTCGCGTTCGTCGCGCTGCCGCTCGCCGGGGTGATCGGGGTGTTCACGCTCGTGTGGCTGCCCCTCGGGCTGGGGCTGCTGCTCTCGCTGTTCCTCGTGTACTCGGTCGGGCTCGCGTGGAGCGCGTTCGCCCTCGGACGGGTGCTCTGGCACGAGCCGCGCAGCCGCATGCTCGCGTTCGTGATCGGCTGGGCGATCCTCGCCGCCGTCGCGGCGATCCCGGTCGTCGGCGGGATCGTCTGGGTCGCCGGGGCGGTGTTCGGCCTCGGTGCCGGCACGGTGGCGATCTGGCGAGCGCGCGGGGCCACGCCTCGCGAACGCGGCCCGGGCGGCCGCCACCGTCAGGGTGGCAAGATGCCGGTGGTGATCCCGGACACGACCTCCGAGCCGCAGCCGATGATCTCCGAGCGCGAGATGGGTGGAGAGGGAGCGGGTCTGTGAGCGACACGATCGAGATGGTCCGCAAGGTCCCGTTGTTCGCCGAGCTCGACGAGGACGAGCTGACGTGGGTGGCCGACCTCGCGAGCGGGTTCGAGGTGCCGGCCGGCTCCGTGCTCCTGGAACGCGGTCAGCCGGGTTCGGGGATGTTCATCATCACCGAGGGCACGGTCGTCGTGGAGCTGCCGCAAGGGCCCGGTGGAGCTCGGGCCGGGGGAGTTCATCGGCGAGCTGCCGCTGCTGGCCGACGGGATCACGCGGGTCGCGCGGGTGCGCGCGACGACGCCGGTGCAAGGGGCTCGCGATCGGCCGGATGGCGTTCCGGGAGCTCCTGGAGCGCGAGCCGCGCGTCGCCGTGCGGATGCTGCCGGTGCTCGGGCGGCGCCTGGCCGAGGCCGAGACCCCCTAGCGCGAACGCCGGCGGCGCCCCGCCACCATCGCCACCAAAGCCCCGACCGCCGCACCGGCCGCGAACGCACCCGGCGTCCCGATCAGCACGCGCGCGCCCTCTTCGACGGTGACCTTCGGCGACGCGACGAGCCCGACGAACGCTCCCTGGCCGACCGTCGCGTTGCCGGCGGCGAGAACGCTCTGCGTCCCGCCCTGCTGGATCGACAGGTTGCCGCGGACCATCGCCGGCCCGCAGCCACCTTGGTGGATCCGGAGGTCGCCACCGACGAGTACCGGTCCGCACCCGCCCTGCTGGATCCTCACATCGCCCTGCGCCGCGACGGGACCGGCTGCCGCCTGCGTGATCGAGACGTCGCGCCCGTTCACCACACCCACGAGCGCCCGCTCGACCGTCACGTCGCCCGCCGCCTCGACCGTCTTCAAGATCCCCTGCTCGGTGTGCTCCTCGTTCGGCTGATCCATCCCCGACACCTCCTCGCTGGTTCCTCGGCTCCGTCCATCGTAGGTACCCTCCCCGCGTGGCGCTGAACGCATCCAACGGACGAACGTTCCTGCTGATGGGCTCCGGCGAGTTCGAGCCCTGGTCGGACGAGATCGAGGCCGCCGCCCTCGACGGCCGGACCGGCCCCGTCGCGGTGCTCCCCACGGCGAGCTCGACCGAGGGCGAGGACGTGTTCGGGCGCTGGGGGCGGATGGGCCTCGAGCACTACGCCACTGCAGGGGTCGACGCGCGGCTGGTGCCGGTGAAGACCCGCGATGACGCCGAGCTCGAGGAGCACGCCCGAGCCCTCGAGGACGCCTCGATGATCTTCTTCTCGGGCGGCAAGCCGCAGCACCTGGCCTCGACGATCGCGGGGACCCGGTTGTGGAGCGCCCTGCAAGATGCGCTCGACACCGGCGCGGTCTACGCCGGGTGTAGCGCGGGAGCATTGATCGCGAGCCAGACGCGCGAGCAGCGCCGCGAGCGCGGCGTCCGAACCGGGTGGGTGTACGGGCTCGGGTTGGTGCCGCACGTCTCGTTCGGCGTGCACTGGGACAAGGTGAAGGTGATCCCGGGGCTGCGGTCGGTCGTGATGTCGCGGATCCCGAAGGGGTCCTGGTTCGTGGGCTTGGACGAGCGGACGGCGATCCTGGGGGACGGGCACCGCTGGCGTGTGTTCGGGCTCGGCGGGGTGATGGTCCGCCGCGAGGGCGGGACCGAGATCCATCGGGCGGGCGCCACCTTCGAGACCTCGGATGAGGGGGGATAGCGGTCCTGCGGATATCCTTGCCCACCGTGGTCTCGACCGACGAACCGATCGCGCCGGAGCACCAGCCGAGATGCCATCTCTGTGGCCGGCCCACCTACGACCCCGACAAGCGGGAACGGCCGTGGGTGCGGGCGACCTCGGGGGGCCGGCAGGTCCTGGTCTGCCCCACTTGCCAGGAGGAGCGGCCGGACTGGGCCGTCCAGCTCGACCGGTGCGAGTCGTGCGGCGCCACCCGGCTGACCGCGATGCTCGGCCAGGTCGTGTGCCGGGCTTGCGGGCATGTGCGCGGCGAGCCGGTCGAGCCCGCGTGGTCGACGACGGGCGCTTAGCTCAGAGGTAGAGCACTCGCCTTACAAGCGAGCGGTCGGAGGTTCGAGTCCTCCAGCGCCCACCAGGTCTGACAGCGGAAACTCGCCTGAGAGGACGGCACGGCCCAGGGGTCCGGTTGCGATCGGTTGCGATCGGGTTGGGCCGGAAGCCCCCTTCGACGTCGACGATGTGAGGAAGACGCATGGCACCGCGTACGCGCACAGATGGATCGGGGACGATCGTGCGGCGCCCGAACGGCCGCTCTACCGCGCAGATCACTGACCCGCGGACGGGACGGCGCCACTCCGTCGGCTCGTTCGATGAAGGAGATCCGCATCTCGTCGAGGCCGAGCTCCTCCTGCCCCGGGTAGCAGAGGTTGTCGCTGGCTCGCCGTACGGCGCTGGCTCCTGCACACGCCTCATAGCCGCGCGTCGAAGTTGCCGCTTTGGCTGGAGCCCTTGCTTCGCATGTCGCTCGGTCAGTACGGTTGGGACATGGCGGCAAAGCATCACGATCAGATCGACCCCCATGTGCTGAAGGCGCTGCCGAACCCTGGCGGAGCCATCGAACTGAAGCACAAGACACCGGAGGTCACCTTCCTCGGAGCTCGCAATCAGCCCGATTTCGGCACGCTGTACGTGACGTTCTATCCCCGCGAGACGGTGATCGAACTCAAGTCGCTGAAGGACTACCTGTTCCAGTGGCGTGATACCGCCGTTTCGTACGAGCGATTCCTGGATGTTGTGTACGACCATCTGATGCAGGTGTACGAGCCGGTGCGTCTGCGCTTGGTCTTCGAGACGCGACCCAGGGGCGGCATCTCGAGCAAGCTCACGGTCGACTCCGACTGGGCGATCCGAGGCGGAGAAGAGCAGTTCCAGGACTGGGCCCGCCTCGACGACACCTGGTAGTCCGTGGCGACTCGCTGTGCGGCGCGGGCTCCGCGCGACTCTCCTTGTTTTTTCGCTGTAGAGAGCGGGTACTACACGAGTTTCCATCGCTTTGATCCGCTCCATGGATCAAGGCGCGACCTGGGACCGTCAGCCGACCATCGTTGATCGCCACTTCTCGATCCAAGACTCGTCGTCGATCCCGCTCGAAAATCGGGGAGCATCAGGACGTGAAGCAGCTCGGTGCGGGGGCGGGGCCTAGCGCTTCTAGACGCTCCCGGAGTCGGCGCTCGAGCTGATCGGCACGTGCGGATTCCGGGCCTATTGCTTGAGCGCCTCGGCGAGGTCTTTGAGGCCCAGAGCGAGGAAGCGGATCGCCTTGGCGTTATCGGTGGGCGAGGCCTCCTTCGTCACGTCGAGTTGCATCATGGCGTCGTTGAAGTTCGTGATAGCGCTGTCCAGCTTCTGCGTGTTCGCCACCTGACCGATCACCTCCGTCGTTCCGGCGTGCCGCACACGTGCCGGACAAGGAATAGCACGGACCAACACGGACTGACACCCGTGTGGCCCTGTTGGTGGTCTGACCAGCGGGTTCATGCAAGCGCGCTGGTAGCGGGAGGATGCGTGTTCTCGCCCTACAAGCGAGCGGTCGGAAGGTCGAGTCCTCCAGCGCCCACTTCCCCGATGAGACGATCGGGGCGCTGCGCGACAGCGCCCTTCTCGGACTTACCCTCCCCGAGTCGGTTGGCGGGCTTGGAGGCCACGCCGGCGGACTTCCTCTCGGTAACTCGATCCCTGGCCTCGCGGTGCGCATCGTCCGCGATGGTGTACCTGATGCACGTCTGCGCCGCCGAAGTCACCCTGGCCGGCACCCCTGGAGGCGACTCCGATGGAGCTGCGCATGCTCGCTGATGGTTCGAACCTGTCGACCCTCGCGTTCAGCGAGCGCGGCTCGCGGAGCCACTTCTGGGCGCCGTGAGTCGGACTTGCAGGGACGCACCTGTCCGCGCAGAAGTCGTTCGTCACCACGGCCGGCCACGCCGACAGCTACGTCGTGTCGACGCGGCCGGACGGAGACCGACTCGCCGATCGAGTCGAGCCTGTACCTGGTGCCTGGGTCGACGCCAGGCGTCGAGGACGGGCGACGCGTGGAACGGGCTCGGCCTGCGAGGCAACGCGAGTGCGCCGATGACCTTCGAGGCGGTCGTCGACGACTCGATGCTGCTCGGCGAAGCCGGCGAAGGGCCTGGACCTGATGCTCGGTGTCGTGCTCCCATGGTTCCAGCTTGGGCAGGGCGCGGTGTCGCTCGGGATCGCCGAGGCCGCGATGTCCGCCGCTGTCGCCCACGTCACCGGCGCGAGGCTCGAGCACGTCGGGCAGACGCTCGCCGATCTCCCCACGGTCCGCGCGCGCATCGGTCGGGCGCAGACGGAGGTCGACACGGTGGCCGGATTCCTCGCCGACGTGGCACGCCGGATGGGCGAGGGCGACCCGCAGGTGCCGATCCTGTCAGCGAAGGCGTCGGCCAACGAGATGGCGATCCGGGTGACGTCGGAGGCGATGCAGGCGTGCGGAGGCGCGGCGATGAGCACGGCGCTGCCCATCGAACGCTGGTTCGGGGATGCCCGCGCCGGCTCGGTGATGGCGCCGACGACCGATGTCCTGTACGAGCTCACCGGCCGTGCGCTCGCCGGCATGCCACTTCTCTGAGGAGGGTGCGATGACCAAGGGATCGCTGCTGGTTGGTGCCGTCGCCTACGACGCGAAGGTCGTGCCGATCTGGGAGGGGATCCGGGAGTATTTCGGCGGATCCCAGGCCGAGATGGACGTGACGTGGTTCTCGAACTACGAGGCGCAGGTCGACGCGCTCCTGGCCGGCTGGATCCAGATCGCGTGGAACACCAACCTCGCCTATGCGCGGGTGCACCGAGGCGACACGAGGCACCTGCCGGGTGCTCGCGATGCGAGACACCGACGTGGGGTTCCGTACGCTGCTCGATCGGACGCCCGGCGAGTTGGAGCGAGCCCAGCGACATGAAGGGCAGGACCCTAGCGCTCGGTAGCGCCGATTCAGCACAGGCCGCGATCATGCCGGTGCACTACCTGACCCGGGAGGGGCTCTCGCCTGGTGGGGATGTCTCGACTCCTCCGGTTCGACTCCGATGTCGGCAAGCATGGCGACAGCGGGACGGAGCGAGCGCGAGGCGCTGGAGACCGGTGCTCGGCGGCCAGGCCGACGCCGCGGCGGTGGGCGCCACGTCGTGGGACGTCCTCGTGCGCGGCGGCGATGTCCCGCCCGGCCGGCTTGCCCCGTTCTGGACCTCCCCCGCCTACAACCACTGCAACTTCACGGTGCTTTCCTCGCTCGACGACGAACGCGCCGACGCGTGGACGGCGCATCTGATGGCGATGGACTGGTCGAACCCTGAGCAGCGTGGGATCCTCGAGCTCGAGGGCCTGCGCGAGTGGGTTCCCCCCGAGCTCGACGGCTACCGCGACGTGTTCGAGGCCGTCGACGAGCAGGGGATCTCGGCGAGTTGGTGACGCGCGACCCGAACGAGGAGGCGGCCGCGAGGTTCGACGGCGAGGACCTCGACCTCGCCTCGGGGCTGATCTTCGCGCTCGATGTGTGCTTGTCCGACATCGAGGTCGGCGAGGTCTTGGAGCTCTCGAGCTGGAACCCGGCGATCGCGCACGAGCTCCCCGCGTGGTGTCGCGGCACGGGCCATGAACTCGTGGGGGCCGAACCGAACGCTGACCGAACGATCTACCGGATCCGGCGCGGAGTCAACGCGGATCGCTGATGTTCAAGGACCGACCGGACTGGGGCGTCGTGTCGCCCGAGTTCCGCCACGATGGGTTCGACACGCGGGACTGGCTCATCGGGAAGGTCGCCCAGATACCCGACCGCGCGGACCCGGCCACCGGCTTCTCGCCGCGCGGAGCGGTCATGGAGCCGGGAGGGCCGGCCTTCCCCTACACCGAGACCGCGCGCGACCGGGTCTGGGCGCAGAACGTGAGCAGGCCTGTACGAGCAGGCCACCGCAGCGCAGTGGGACGCGTCGCACGACATCCGCTGGCAGAGACTTGCGGCCGTTGCCGGCTCACGTGGAGCGGGCGGTGTGCCAGATCATGACCCACCTGGCGGAGAACGAATACGCGGCGCTCTACGTACCCGCCCGGTTCATCCCTCGTATCCATCCGCACTTCACCGAGGTCGTGCTGTTCCTGTCGACACAGGTGAACGACGAGGCCCGGCACATCGAAGCGTTCACCAAGCGCGCTCTCGCGAACGGGGGAGGGCTCCAGGTCTCGACCGCGATGACCCAGGCGTCGCTGCGGTCGCTCCTCCAGCAGGAGGACTTCACGCAGGCTTCGTTCCTGCTGTCGGTGCTCGGCGAGGGAACGTTCCTCGAGTACCTGGCGTTCGTCGAGCGGTACGCACCGGACCCGGTGACCGCCGACATCGCGCGGCGCGCCCGGGTCGACGAGGCGCGGCATGTCGCGTTCGGTGTCGAGCACGCCCGTCACTACCTCGGCGCCGACCCGGACCGCGCCGGCGAGCTGCGAACCGCCGTGGAGCGACGCGCCGCATACCTCGCCGACGCCAGCGGTCAGAGCCCACACGTCGAGGAGGCACTCGTCGTCCTCGCCGCGGGGCGCGTCACACCGGGCCGGATCCGCGACGGCGTCCTCGCCGTGCGCGAGCTCCATGAAACCACTGTTGGTGGTCTGACGACGAGGCGCCTACGCGTCGCCGAGACTCTGCGCCGGTCGCGGGGTGATGGCGAGGCCCGGCGGGCGCCGATGGTGCGTGGCGTGCTCGAACGCCGAGGCCAGCCGGATCAGGGTCCCCTCGCTCCAGGCTGGACCCAGGAACGAGATCCCGATCGGAAGGTCGAACGCGAACCCCATCGGGACGGTCACGTTCGGGTAGCCGGCCACCGCCGCCGGCGTCGAGTTCCCCCCGACGTAATGGTCGCCGTTGGCGTGGTCGATGCGCCACGCGGGCGCGTTCGAGGGCGCGACGAGCGCGTCCAACCGATGCTCGTCCATCACGGCGTCGAGCCCTTCGGCCCGCGAGAGACGCCGGCAGGTCGCGAGCGCCTCGAGGTACGCGGGTTCGGTGAGCGGACCCTTCGCCGCGGCCTGCTCGAACAGCTCCTGCCCGAAGAACGGCATCTCGACGTCGGCCTGTGCCTGGTTGAACGCGATCAGGTCGGCGAGCGTCCGGTACGGCTGGGCGGAGTGGAGCGACCCGAGGTACGCCTCGAGGTCGGCTCGGAACTCGTACAGGAGCACCTCGAGCTCCGGGTCCTCGAGCTGGTCGGTGTGGGGGATGTCGGCGGGGTCGACGATCTCGGCACCGAGCGCCCGCATCGCCGCGAGCGCATCCTCGAACAGGCGGTCGACGCGGTCGTTGAAGCCGGCGAGGTTCCGGGCGACGCCGATCCGCGCGCCTCGGAGCCCGTCGGTGTCGACGAACGCGGCGTAGTCCCGCTCGACGTGCGCTCCGGTGGTCGCGGCGTCCCGCTCGTCGGCGCCGGCCAGCGCCGTCAACAGCGCCGCCGCGTCGGGGACGGACCGGGCCATCGGCCCCGGCGTGTCCTGCGAGTGCGAGACCGGGATGACACCGGAGCGGCTCACGAGGCCGACCGTCGGCTTGATGCCGACGAGGCCGTTGATCGAGGACGGGCAGATGATCGAGCCGTCGGTCTCGGTCCCGACGGCGACCGCGCACAGGTTCGCCGAGACCGCGACGCCCGAGCCCGAGCTCGAGCCGCAGGGGCTGCGGTCGGGGTCGTACGGGTTCACGCACTGGCCGCCGCGCGCGCTCCACCCGCTGCTCGAACGCGTCGAGCGGAAGTTCGCCCACTCGGACAGGTTCGCCATGCCCAGGATCACGGCCCCGGCCTCGCGCAGCCGCTCGACGACGAACGCGTCACGGGCCGGCGTCACCTCGCCGAGCGCGAACGACCCCGCCGTCGTCCGCATCCGATCGGCCGTGTCGATGTTGTCCTTCACCAGGACGGGGATCCCGTGGAGCGGCCCGCGGACGTGGCCCGAACGCCGCTCGGCGTCGAGCGCGTCGGCGATCTCGAGCGCGTCGGGGTTCGTCTCCAGGACCGAGCGGAGCGCCGGATCGACCGTCTCGATCCGCGCGAGGTAGGTCTCGGTTAGCGCGTGCGAGGTGAGCGAACCCGACGCCATCTCGACCTGGAACTCCGAGACGGTCGCTTCTTCGGTCACGGGTCCTGCCGGATCAGCTCTTGCGGGCGACGCCGCGCCCCGAGCCTCCGAGGAGCCCGACGTCGATCACGACGCCCAGCACGATCAGCACGACGCCTATCGCCTCGAGCCCGCCCGTGACGGTCGTGAACTCGTTCTGCGCGATCGCGTAGGCGATCGTCGTGGTCGGCAGGAAGAAGAACCCCAGGAGTCCCCACCAGCCGCTCGAGAACGCGGTGTTCAGGTAGTTCGTGAACAGCCACAGGATGATCAGGATGAACCGGGGCGTGATGAGGGCGACGATCGCGAAGAGGCAACCCATCGCGGCATCCTAGCGCGAGCCGCTAGGGCACCGTTCGGGCGATGGAGGTGGCGATGTCGGCCACGACCATGGCCCGCGGCTGGACACGTCGGTTCCACAGCACGAGCGCCGGCCCGTCTCGGCCGTCCGTCACGATCGAGACGGTCCCGGCATCCAGGCGCAGGTTCGTCGCGAAGCCGATCGGCAGGTCAAGGAAGCGCGCGGCAAGCGAGCGGAAGCGGTGGCCGTGCCCGAACAGCAGGGTGTTGCCGCCGAGCTCGCGCAGCTCCTCGATCAGCCCATCGACGCGCTTGGCCATCTGCTCGGGCGTCTCGCCGCCCGGGCAGCCGTCGCGGAACAGCTCCCAGTCGGGGTGGGTCTGCCAGATCTGCTTGGTCGTCAGGCCCTCGAACTCGCCGTAGTCGACCTCGAGCAGCCCCTCGAGCACCCGGATCTTGTCGCCGAACCCCGCCAGCCGGCCCGTCTCCTGTGCTCGCAGCATCGGGCTCGCGAAGACGTGGTCGAACCGGCGACCGGCGAGGAGCTTGCCGATCGCGACGGCCTGCAGCCGTCCCTCGGGCGTGAGCGCGATGTCCGTGCTCCCGGTGTGCTGTCCCGAGATCGACCACCCGGTCTCGCCGTGCCGAACCAGCCAGATCGCCATCGAGGCCGAAGCCTAGGCCGGAGCGGGCCGGAGCGGGGAGGGGTCTTGCCCGAATCGAACGTATGTTCTATCGTGCCCGGGATGGCCCCCGAGCCCCTGTTCGAGATCGCGAGACGGCGGTTCGACACGCCCGAGTTCCGCGGGATGGAGTTCATCGAGGCCGAGTGCAAGACGATCATCAACCCCGTCCCCGGCAACTACCTGCCGTTCAACTGGTCGATCAACCCCTACAGGGGTTGTTCGCATGCCTGCACGTATTGCGTAGGTCCGGAAACCCCGATCCTGATGGCGGACGGCCGAGCGAAACCCATCGCCGATGTGAGGGTGGGAGACACGATCACCGGGACGACGGTGAGGGGTGCCTACCGTCGCTACGCGACCACAGAGGTGGTTGCACATTGGTCGACGGTCAAGCCGGGATACCGCATCTTCCTCGAGGACGGCACGATGCTCGTCGCGAGCGGAGACCACCGCTTCTTGACCGATCGGGGTTGGAAGTACGTCACAGGCTCACAGCAGGGGCGTTCGCGGCGCCCGTATCTCACGATCAACAACAAGCTGATGGGGACCGGTGGGTTCGCGCCAGGACCGAAGGGCGGTGCGGACTATCGCCGAGGCTACCTGTGCGGGATGATCCGTGGTGACGGATCCCTCGGCACGTACCGGTACGAACGACCGGGGCGGCGCCACGGTGATGTGTTCCGATTCCGACTGGCGCTGGTGGACGACGAGGGGCTCGAGCGCACCCACTCGTTCTTGGCCGAACACGGCGTGCGGACCAAGGCGTTCGAGTTCGCACGGGCCACGGCAACGCACAAGGCATCGAACGCGATCCGAACCTCCCGACAGGCAGACGTGGCTGCGATCGAAGACATCATCCGCTGGCCGACCTCCTCGTCCGCGGAGTGGGCCAAGGGGTTCCTCGCGGGTATCTTCGATGCGGAAGGAAGCTTCAGCGGGTCGCTCCGCATCTCGAACACCAACGCCCCGATCATCCGGACGATCGTGTCGTGTCTGCGGCGGCTGGGATTCGACTTCCGGCTCGAGCGAACGACGAACGAGAACGGGCTCGTCTCCGTGCGGCTGCTCGGCGGCCTCCGCGAGGCCGTTCGGTTCTTCCATACGGTCGATCCCGCCATCACGCGGAAGCGGACGTTCGAGGGCGCGGCGATCAAGGGCGACGCGCCTCTGAGGCTCGAGTCCATCGAGCCGCTCGGCTTCGAGCTGCCGATGTTCGACATCACGACGGGCACCGGCGATTTCATCGCGGACGGCGTCGTGAGCCACAACTGCTTCGCTCGGCCGACGCACACCTTCCTCGACATGAACGCGGGCTCGGATTTCGAGAAGAAGATCGTCGTCAAGGTCAACGCGCCCGAGGTGCTCCGTCGCCAGCTCGCGGCCAAGCGGTGGAAGGGCGAGGGCATCGCGATGGGAACGAACACCGACCCCTACCAGCGCGCCGAGGGCAGATACCGCCTGATGCCCGGGATCATCGGCGCGCTCACCGACTACCGGAACCCGTTCTCGATCCTGACCAAGGGCACGCTGATCCTGCGGGACCTCCAGCTGCTCGTCGAGGCGGCTCGCGTGACCGACCTGTCCACGGCGTTCTCGATCGGGACGCTCGACGAGGACGCCTGGCGCGCGAGCGAGCCAGGGACCCCGCACCCCCGCAAGCGGATCGAGGCCGTCCGGACCCTCAACGAGGCCGGCATCCCGTGCGGCGTGCTCATGGCGCCGATCCTGCCGGGGATCACCGACGACCCGCGCCAGCTCCGCGAGGTCGTCGCGGCCGCGATCGACGCCGGGGCCACGCACGTCTCGCCGATCCTGCTGCACCTGCGCCCCGGTGTGCGCGAGGAGTTCCTGCCGTGGCTCGCCGAGACCTACCCCGATCTCGTCGAGCGGTACGAGCGGCTCTACCGCAAGCCTTACGCCCCCGCCGCCGAACGCGACGCGCTCGGCCGCCGGGTGGCGGGTCTGATCCGCTCGCTGGGCGGCGTCCGGCCGGCGGCGCCTCCACCCGCACGGTTCTCGCGAGGGTGGCGAGGCGACCGGAACGAGCCGCAGGGGGAGCAGCTCACGCTCGTGTAGCGCGCGGCATCGGCTACGCTGGCTTTCCGATGCGCGGACTGGACCGGATCCTCGAGCTGCAGGACCTCGACACGTCGATCGACCGCCTGGAGCACCGACGCGAGCAGCTCGAGGCCGGTGAGGAGCTGTCCTCGCTCCGAAAGGAGATGGAGGAGGCCGACGCCCGCCTGGGCGAGCTCCGGCTGGCGTCGGACTCGATCTCGAGCGAATCGGCCCGGCTCGAGCACGAGATCGCCTCGATGAGCGACAAGCTCCACGCCGAGGAGAAGCGCATGTACGACGGCTCGATCGCCAACGCGAAGGAGCTCGAGGCCCTCCAGCACGAGATCGTGAGCCTGAAGGAGCGTCGCTCGCGCGCCGAGGACGACCTGCTCGAGCAGATGGTCCGCAAGGAGGACGTCGAGGCTCGAGCCGGGCAGGCGCAGACCGAGGCCGAGGCGGCCCGGGCGCGCGTCGAGGAGGTCGGCGGCGACGCGGTGCGGGAGCTCGACCGGATCTCGGCCGACCTCACCGCCAAGCGATCGGAGCGCGAGGCCCTCACGCCCGCGTTCGACGAGGAGCTGGTCGAGCTCTACGACGATCTGCGCGAGCAGAAGCACGGCATCGGCGCCGCCGCCATCGTGGACGGGGTGTGCCAGGCCTGCCACGAGAAGCTCTCGGCCGTCGAGCTCGACCGCCTGAAGCGCACCGAGGGCGTGAAGAGGTGTGAGTACTGCCGTCGGATCGTCGTCTTCGCCTGATCCTGCACTGCGACGGCGCGGCCCGCGGCAACCCGGGGCC
This sequence comes from uncultured Actinomycetes bacterium, assembly GCA_963744515.1. GTDB lineage: Bacteria > Actinomycetota > UBA4738 > UBA4738 > HRBIN12 > DASSJM01. The sequence goes on from CAVUTN010000006.1 coordinate 416,783, forward strand.
CGCCGGGATCGGTGTGGAGATCACGAACGACGAGGGTGAGATCGTCGCCGAGATCGCCGAGGGGCTCGGCGTCGCGACCAACAACGTCGCCGAGTACACGGCCGCGATCCGCGGTCTCGAACGCGCCGGGGAGCTCGGCGCCACCCACGTGCTCCTGCGTTCGGACAGCCGGCTGCTGATCGAACAGCTTGCCGGCCGGTGGAAGGTCAAGAACCCGACCCTCCAACGGCTGCATCACGAGGCGCGCTCGCTGATCGAGGCGTTCGAGGAGGTGCAGCTCGAGCACGTCCGGCGCGAACGCAACGTGGAGGCGGACGCGCTCGCGAACCGAGGGGTAGACGAGTGGCTGGCCGGCGAGGGCGCTAGCTGGGAGCGGTCTGCACCGTCCCCGCGTCTGTGGGAGCCGGAGGAGGAACCGCGGTGACCAGATCCTGCAGCGGGAACTCGAACCGGAGCGCCTTCGGGCCGGTGCCGTAGACGAGCGAGAGGACGCGTCCGTCCGCGGAGCGCTGCGCCGGGAAGACCATCAGCCCCTCGACGCTCCCGCCCGCCGGCACGGTGACGAGCGACGGCGTGAGGGTGCCCTCGACGCGTTCGAACCCGTCGATCCGGTCGACGAACAGGGCCGCGCCACTGGGGTCGAGCGCGATGTCGTGCGCGGTCGCGTTCTCGACGATCACGTTGAACTGCCACTTCGGCGGGAACATGAACAGCGAATCCATGTGGACGGTCACGCCACCCTCCGTGCGCGCCTGATTGCGGAACGGCTGGATGCTGTCGGACATCGGCACGCCGTTGCGCAGCAGGTCCTCGACGCGGTACGTCCCGGCGGCCGTCCGGATCAGCGTGACGGGGCCGTCGAGGACCCGGACGAGGTCGATCGGGTCGTCGTCCGGTGGCTCGAACCGGAACAGGACCGAAGCGGACAGACCGACCGATGCGAGCGGGATCCGGCGGGCCGTCACGGCGCCGATGAACTCGACGTCACGGATGTCGGCCGCCGACCGGATCGTCCCGTCGAACTCGCGATGCTGCACGTCGAGCCACCGGACCCACGAACGGAGATCGGGGCCGACCACCGTCTGCTTCAGCTCCTCGACGCCGTGATCGGGCGACTCGCGGTAGGCGTCGATGAATCCGACGACGGCCTGGCGCGCGGCGGAGGCTTCGAGTGCCGGACCGGGCGCGAGCTGCGCGGGCGCGATCGGCGCCGCCGGGCCGCCCGGTTGCTGGGCGCACGCGGCGAGCGCGAGCACCGGCAACCACGCGATGGCGGCACGAGCACGCATCGTGGTGCGGATGATACGGCCGGTCGGGTTCTCTAGACTGGGTTCGGAGGAGCCGGCCGGGCGACCGCGGGCGGCAACGCTCGAGGAACGTCCGGACTCCGCAGGGCAGGGTGCTGGGTAACACCCAGGCGGGGCGACCCGTGGAAAGCGCCACAGAGAACAGACCGCCGCGCGAGCGGTAAGGGTGAAACGGTGAGGTAAGAGCTCACCAGCGAGCCGGGTGACCGGTTCGGCTCGGCAAGCCCCACCCGGAGCTAGGCCAAGCAGGGAGCGTTCGAGGGCGGCCCGTCCGAGCTCCCGGGTAGGCCGCACGAGGGCTTCGGCCCCGGGGCGCTCGCGAGAGCGCTCAGACAGATGGTCGCCACCGGCCCTCGGGCCGGGACAGGATCCGGCGTACAGGCCGGCTCCTCCACCTCAGACGCCGGGCTGACTCCATCGCGCAGTCCCTCAGGCAACTGGAGCGGCGTGGAGCGCACCCTTCGCAGGGCCAGAGGCCGTCCAGACCCTTCTGTGCAGCAGACGCTCCGCATCCGGTCGACACGGATCCTCCGAGGCCAAGGTCTGGAGCCTTACGACGGTCGCCTGGTAGTCATCGAAGAGGGCGACCACGACTTCGGTGGGGTCACCCTGGAGACTCTCTCCTGCTTGCAGGTTGCGCCCCTTCGGAGCCGGGGGTCCGTACGGCGGTCTCAGGCCCTACGCGGCGAGAATGAACTTGCACATTGGGGTTTCCGTCCCATATGTTTCGAGGCCGCTGCCACTGGGAGGGGGAGGCATGCTTCGCAAGACGATCCTTGTTCTGGCCCTAACGCTTGTGGTGTTCGTGATGGGTGCCGGACCAGCACAGGCCGGCGGATGGGAGCTGGTCAACGATAGGAGCGGTCACGGTCGAGTGACCGTTCGGGGATGGACGCGCGACTTCGGCCAGGTCGCCTTCATCGCCGGTCACGCCGGGACGAGGATAAGCGTCGCCATCACGACTGATTGTGCGGACGGCTATCACTTCGACGACACCTGGACTGACGGAGGGCGGAGATTTATCTTCACCCTCCGCAGGCTTGCCAACAGGGGGCGCTGCAACCACACGTTCCGGGTGGAGGCGAACGATTCCTTCCCCAGGTTGGATCTCGCGATCTGGACGCGATAGGAGGGCGAAGTCGAGCCGGTCGCTCTGCAAGGGGGATCAGACCCTCACTGCGAGACCCGGGAACATCCTCCACCAAGTGTGGAATCAGGGGACGAACTTGCATGCCTCCCTTGACGTACTCCTTTGAGCTCATCCGGGGGTTGCGGGCCGCTCACTTGGCGACCTTGCCCATTCGAAGTGGTCCCAATCCGAGTCACGAGATCAGTAGCGTTCCCACACTCTTCCACCGGATGCTCGCGCTGCGATTCGTACTTGGAACCTCACAGTAGCGCGTCTACCAGGGCCTTCATCTTCCCGGCGTGGTACGAGCTCCGAACCAGGGGACCGGCCTCGACGTGCGCGATCCCGATCGACTCGCCGAGCTCCTTCCACTTCGCGAACTCGTCCGGGTGCACCCAGCGGTCGACCGGCAGGTGGTGCTCGGTGGGGCGGAGGTACTGGCCGATCGTGACGATCCGGACGCCGGCGTCGGCGAGGTCGCGCAAGGCTTGTGGGATCTCGTCGGGGCGTTCGCCCATGCCGAGGATCAGGTTCGACTTGGTGACCTGCCCCTCGTGCAGCCTCTGCGCGGTGCGCAGCACCTCGAGCGTGCGGTCGTAGCCGAACGCGGGCCGGATCCGGTCGTGGAGCCTTCGGACGGTCTCGAGGTTGTGCGCGAACACGTCCGGGCCGGCCTCGATCACGGTGGCGATGTCGCGTTCGCCGCCCTTGAAGTCGGTCGGGCAGCACCTCGACGCCGCAGCCGGGCACGGCGTCGCGGATCGCCCGGATCGTCGAGGCCCAGATCCGCGCCCCCCCGTCGGGGAGGTCGTCGCGGGCCACACCCGTCACCACCACGAAGCGCAGGCCCATCTCCCGAACGGCGTCCGCGATCTTGCCGGGCTCCTCCTCGTCTACCGCGTCGGGCTTCGCGGTCATCACGTCGCAGAACCCGCACCGGCGCGTGCACTTGTCACCGAGGATCAGGAACGTCGCCTCGCGCTCCTCCCAGCACTCGGAGATGTTGGGGCACATCGCCTCCTCGCACACGGTGTGGAGCGAACGGGTGCGCATGATGCTCTCCAGCTCCCGGTAGTTCGGGCCCCGCTGGAGCCGAACCTTGAGCCACGGCGGCTTGCGCTCCGTGGAGGCGGGCGTCCCGTTCGTCGAGACGATCGGGAGGTAGAGACGTCGTTGGAGGGGGTTGTGCTCGCGGACGGCCATCCCCGAAAGTCTAGCCCGCGGCCTCGCGAGCGACGCCGGCCGGCGCGCCCTCGCGCTGGCCGTTGCCCGTCCGATGGTCCGCGGTGTCGCCCGGCAGGAAGACTCGGAAGGACGCGCCGCCACCCTCGCGATCCTCGACCCAGGCGCGTCCCCCGTGCAGGTCGGCGAACATCGCGACGAGCGAGAGCCCGATGCCCGTCCCGGGCGCGTGCGCGGACGACGTGGGTCCCTGTCGGAACGGCTCGAAGATCTCGTGCCGGAGCTCGAGGGGCACGCCCCGCCCGTCGTCCTCGACAGCGATGACCGCGCCGCCGTCCTGCGGCCACACCCGCACCCAGATCCCCACATCGGGGTCGGTGTGGCGGACGGCGTTCATCACCAGGTTCTCGACGATCCTCTCGATCTTGGGCGCGTCGACCGGCACGGTGACGGGCTCGGTCTGGACCAGGATCGACCGCTGGTCCAGGATGTCGAGGCTCTCGACCGTCCGACCCACGATCGATGCGAGGTCCGAGGCGCGCACCTTCGGCGTCACGATCCCGCGCGAGAGCCGGTCGATATCGAGCAGGTCCTTGAGGAGCCGGTCGAGCTTTCGGGCGTTCAGCGCCAGCCGGCCGAGCAACTCCCGCTGCTCCGAGACCGGCAGCTGCTGCTGCTCGAGCGTGAGCGAGAGCCCCAGGATCGAGGTGAGCGGGCTCCGGAGCTCGTGCGACACCGCCGCCAGGAAGGTGTTCTTCATCTCGTCGATCGCCCGGAGCCGTTCGGCGGCCTCGCGTTCGCGCTGCTCGCTCTCGCGCAGGGCGCGTTCGGCCAGCTTGCGTTCGGTCACGTCGTACATCACGCCCTGCAGGAACAGCGGCTCCCCGTGCTCGTCGGTCACGAACGTGGTCTCGTCGTGCACCCACACCTCGCGTCCGTCCTCATGACGGATCAGGTACTCGCCCGTCCACGAGGGCCGGCGTTCGCGGATCGCTCCGATGTAGGTCTCGCGCACCTCTGCCCGTTGCTGCTCGTCCGGGATGCGATCGAGCCAGAGCTCGGGGTCGGCGATGAACTCCTCGGGTGTGCAGCCCATGATCTGCTCGATCTGGGGGCTGACGTACCGGCTCTGCATGCTGCCGTCCGGCACGTCCACGTAGATCGCGGCCGGGACGTGCTCGACGATCGCCCGGTACCGCTCCTCTGCCTCTCGGAGCTGGTCCTCGGCTTGACGGCGCTCGGTGACGTCGAACATCGCGCCCTGGGAAAACGCGATCCGTCCTCCCTCATCGCGGACCGCCGTCGCGTGGTCGCCCACCCACGTCCACCGGCCGTCTTTCGCTCGGAAGCGGTACTCAACCTCGAACTGCTCGCCCAGCTCGTTATGACGCTCGACGGCCGCGAGGGTCCGGTCGCGGTCATCCGGATGTAGCGCGTTGATCCAGATGTCCGGGTCGGCCGTCCACTCCTGTTGCGTGTAGCCCCAGATCGCCTCGATCTGCGGGCTGATGTAGAGGGTCGTGGACCCGTCGTCGACCAGGTCGATGTACGTGGCGGCGGGCAGGTTCTCGACCAGCGTCCGGTACCGCTGCTCGGCCTCCCGCAGTTGGAGCTCGGCGTTGCGGCGCTCGGTCAGGTCGCGGATGAAGCCGGTGAACAGCGTCGTCCCCGGCATCTGGACCTGGGTGACGGTCAGCTCGATCGGGAGGCGCCCGCCGTCGGCCCGGAGCGCCTCCACCTCGAGATGCTGACCGAGGATCGCCGGCTGGCCGCTCTCCAGGAACCGCGTGAACCCCGCGCGGTGCCGTTCGCGCAGCTCGGGCGGGATCAGGATCTCGGCGAGCGACTCACCCGCGACGTCCTCGAGGGCGTAGCCGAACATCCGCTCCGCCGCCGGGTTGAAGTCCACGATCCGGCCGCGCTCGTCCATCGTGACGATCGCCTCGAGCGCGGAGGCCAGGACGGCGCTGGTCCGGAGCTCGAGCTCCTGCCGCGCGGCTTGTTCCTCCCGACGCTGGTGCTCGGCGCGGGTGCGCCCGATGGCGGCGCCGAGCGTGTCGGCGGCCGCCTTGAGCGCCTCGACCTCGGCGGCCGGCCAGACGCGTTCGGTCGCGTAGTCGTCGAACCCGACGAAGCCCCACCATTCGTCGCCGACCGAGACCGGGACCACGATCTGCGACAGGACCCCCTCGCTCTCGAGGTGGCGGCGTTCGTGTTCGGGGAAGTCGCGGGTCAGCCCGTGGAGCTCGCGGCCCTCGGACAGCACCGAACGCCACCGTGCGAACCCGTCCTCGTAGGCGAGGGTCGTGACGTCCCCGCCGATCTCGGCCGTGCCCGGTCCGAACCATTGCCGGTACAGGCGCATCCCGAGTCGACCGTGCTCGAGCGGAACGTTCTCGAAGACGTAGACGCGGCCGGCGCTCGAGGCCGTCCCCAGCCGTTCCAGCACGTCGGGGAGCGCGGCGGCCCAGTCGTCGCTCTTGAGGAACCGTTCGGCCGCGAACCCGATCGCCTGCAGGACCGCGTCGCGACGCGAGAGCGCCTCCTCGGCGTGCTTGCGCGCCGTGACGTCGAGCAGCACCCCCTGCCACATCATCGGTTCGCCGTCGGCGTCGTGGAGCAGCTCCGCCTCGTCGCGCACCCACACGACGCGACCGTCGCGACCGATGAACCGGTACTCGGCCGAGAAAGGCTCGCCGGTCTCGTTCGTCCACTTGGAGAGCTCGAGGATCCGGTCGCGGTCCTCCGGGTGCAGGTGATCGACCCAGAACTGCGGGTTCCGCAGGCGGGCTCCCGGTGGGAAGCCGAACAGCCGCTCGTATTGGGGGCTGATGTACAGGGCGGTGCTGACGTCGTCGACCGCGTCCTGGTACACGACGACGGGGAGCTGTTCGACCAGGGTCCGGTAGTTCGCCTCCGCCTTCTGCAGGCGCTCCTCGGCCAGCTTGCGCTCGGTGATGTCGAACATCACCCCCTGGAACAGCGCGTGGCCGTCGTCGTCGCGCCCGACGGGGATCGCCTCGTCGCGGATCCACACGTCGCGTCCCTCGCGCGTCCGCATCCGGTACTCGGAGCGGAAGGTCGCCTCGCCGTCCTCGCACGCCGCCCACTCCGTCAGGACGCGCTGCAGGTCGTCGGGGTGGACCAGGGTCGCCCACAGCTGGGGGTCCCCGAACTCGTCGGCCGAGTAGCCGAGCAGCTCCTGCACCTGCGGGCTGATGTACGGCGCGGGCGCCTCGCCACTGCGGTGCGCCGCGTCCCAGGTGTAGGTGACCGCGGGGACCCGTTCGACGAGCGTCCGGTAGCGCGCTTCGGTCTGGGCGAGGTCCTGCTCGGCGTGCTTGCGTTCGGTGACGTCGTACATGACACCCTGCGCCAGCGAGGGCCGGCCCTGGCGGTCGCGTTCGATCGTGAGCGCCTCTTCGTGCACCCAGATGACCGTGCCGTCCTTGCGGACGTGGCGGTACTCGATCTCGAGCGGCTCGCCGGTGCGGTCGGCCAGGTCGGACGCCGCGAGCACGCGTTCGCGATCCTCGTCGTGCACCCGTCGGATCCACAGGGCGGGGTCCTCGGTCCATTCCTGCGCCGTGAACCCGAGGATCTGCTCGATCTGCGGGCTCACGTACGGCGTGGCCATCGTGCCGGCGGGCCGGCGCGGGTCCCACGTGTAGATGACGGCCGGCATCTTCTCGACGAGCGCCCGGAACCGGCTCTCCGCCTGGTAGCGCGCGGTGCTCTCGCGCCGGCTCGACCGTCCTTGCACGATCGCGAACACGGAGAGCCCGACCGCGAGGAGCACGAGCGCGCCGACGGCCTCGCCGATCTGGCCGCGCAGCCGCTCGTCGACCCAGGCGTAGAAGGGTTCGAACAGGCCGGTCGCGGAGCCGAGCACGACGAGGAACAGCACGGCGAGCAGGATCCACAGCAGATCCCGAAGCGCCGCCGACCTGCCGCTCGGCTTCCCGGGTCGGTCGTCCATGTCGTGCCTGAGGTATCGGCCCTCTCGGGGATTTCCTGAACCCGGGACGGGGGAGACCGAAGGTCGGTGGGGCCGGGGCTCGCTCGAGCGTGGTGCGTGCCTAGAAGCGGGCGAGCTCGAGCATCCGCTCGCCGATCTGGTCGGCGTTGAGCATGAAGGCGTGCTCGAGGTTGCTCGCGAAGCCCATCGCGGGCACGTCCGGACCGGCGATCCGCACGATCGGCCCGTCCAGGTCGAACATCGCCTCCTCGGCGATCGTGGCCGCGATCTCGGCGCCGGCGCCATAGGTGCGGTTGTCCTCGTAGACGACCATCGCCTTGCCCGTCTTGCGGACCGAGGCGAGGATCGTCTCCTTGTCGAGCGGGCTGATCGTCCGGACGTCGACCACCTCGACCGAGACGCCCTGCTCGTCCTGCAGCCGGGAGGCCGCCTCCAGGCACAGGTGCAGGGACAACCCGTAGGCGATCGCGGTCAGGTCCTCGCCCTCGCGTTTGACGTCCGCCGTGCCGAGCGGCACCTCGAACGGCTCGTCGGGGACCTCGCCCTTGATCAGCCGGTACGTGCGCTTGTGCTCGAGGAACAGGACCGGGTCCGGGTCCTTGATCGCCGCCCGGAGCATCCCGGACGCGTCGTACGGCGTCCCGGGGACGACGACCTTGAGCCCGGGGATGTGCCCGTACGTGGCCTCGATCGACTGCGAGTGGTACAGCGCGCCGTGCACGCCGCCGCCCCACGGTGCGCGGACGACCATCGGCAGCCCGAAGTCCCCGTTGGTCCGGTACCGCATCCTCGCGACCTCCGAGACCATCTGGTCGTACGCCGGGTGGATGAAGTCGGCGAACTCGATCTCGGCCACCGGCAGGAGCCCGTGCAGGGCCATGCCCACGGCGATGCCGATGATCCCGGCCTCGGCCAGCGGCGTATCGATCACCCGCTGCTCGCCGAACTCGTCCAGGAACCCCTGCGTCACCCGGAAGACACCGCCCCGCGTCGCGATATCCTCCCCGAGGACCACGACGCGTTCGTCCGCCGCCATCTCGTCGTGCAGGGTGTCGTGGATCGCGGTGACGACGTTCTTCTCGGTCACTCGCCGTCCCGTTCGAAGAACACGTGCCGTCCGAGCGTCGACGGATCGGGGTCCGCCGCGTTCCACGCCGCGTCGATCTGCGCGTCGACGTCGGCCTTGGTCTCGGCCCACACCGCGTCGATCGCGGCGGCATCCAGCACGCCGAGATCCGTGAGCGTGCCGGCGAACCGCGTGATCGGGTCCCGTTCCTTGGCCTCCTGGACCTCTTCGCGCGAGCGGTACGACCGGTCGTCGTCGTCGGAGGTGTGGGGGAAGAACCGGTAGGTCTTCGCCTCGATCAGGGTGGGGCCTTCGCCGGCCCGCGCGCGTTCCACCGCGGTCTTCATCGCGGCGAACGACGCGAGGACGTCGTTCCCGTCCACGACGACACCGGGGAAGCCGTAGCCGGCCGCGCGGTCGGCGACGTTGTCGATCGCCATCTGCAGCGGCTGCCCAACGCTGATCGCGTAGTAGTTGTTCTCGCAGACGAAGATGACCGGCAGCTTGTGGATGCCGGCGAAGTTCAGGCCCTCGTGCCAGGCGCCGGCGCTGGTCGCTCCCTCGCCGAACCAGCAACCCACCACGGCGTCCTCGCCGCGGTACCTGGCGGCGTAGGCGATCCCCGCGGCGTGCGGGACCTGCGTGGCGATGGGGGAGGAGTGGCTGATGATCCCGAGCCGGCGCGAGCCCCAGTGGCTCGGCATCTGGCGACCTCCGGAGGAGGGATCCTCCGCCTTGGCGAACAGCCCCAGGAAGATCTCGTACGGCGTCATCCCGGCGATGAGGACGACGGCGACGTCTCGGTAGTAGGGGACCCAGATGTCCTGTCCGGGTCGTAGCGGCCATGCGGTGCCGACCTGGCAACCCTCGTGCCCGGAGACCGGAACGACGAACGGCGCCTTGCCCTGACGGTTGAGACGGAACGCGGCCTCGTCGACGAGCCGAGCCGTCACCATCGTGCGATACATGGAACGGAGGTCCTCGGTCGAGAGGCCGAGCGCCTCGTGCGACGGTTCCGTCGTGACTCGGGTCGCCACACGGCGAGTCTAGCATCGGCCCTGCGTGATCCCGGCCGCGTTCGTGCGGCGGCGGCGCACCGAACCGAACGCGGCGAGGTCGGTTCATGGCACCGCTCCCGCCGCGGGATCGAGCGGCAGCCCTCGGCCCCTCGCATATACCCCCCTAGGGTATAGTGAGGACGTCGCGATCACGGGAGGAACGCTCATGTACGGGTACACGATGAACAAGAAGGCGGTCTCGGACCGCCTGCGCCGGATCGAGGGTCAGGTGCGCGGGATCCAGCGGATGGTCGAGGAGGACCAGTACTGCATCGACATCCTCACGCAGGTGAACTCGGCCGCGTCGGCGCTCAAGTCCGTCGGCATGGGGCTGCTCGACGATCACGTGCGTCACTGCGTGAAGGAGAGCATCGAGACCGGCGAGAGCGACGAGAAGGTGGAAGAGCTGTTGGCGGCCGTCGCGCGGTTCGCGGGGAAGTAGCGGATGGTCGCGTCGTTCCTGACACCGATCGCGGAGGCGCTCGAGTTCGCGTTCGCGATGACGTGGGAGGTCCTGTGGGCGCTGGTCCTGGGGTTCGCGCTGTCGGCGGTCGTGCAGGCCGTGGTCTCCAAGGGCGAGATCAGCCGCCTGCTACCCGACGACGCGCCCCGATCGCTCGCGATCGCCTGTGGCCTGGGCGCCGCCTCGTCGTCGTGCTCGTACGCGGCGGTCGCGCTGGCGCGCTCGATCTTCCGCAAGGGGGCCGACTTCACCGCCGCGATGACATTCGAGTTCGCCTCGACCAACCTCGTGATCGAACTCGGGATCCTGCTCGCGGTGCTCCTGGGCTGGCAGTTCACGCTCGCCGAGTTCGTCGGGGGCCCGATCATGATCGTGATCCTCGCGCTCCTGTTCCGAGCCTTCCTGCGTCCCGAGCTGGTCGAGCTCGCGCGACGGCAGGCGGACAAGGGGATCCTCGGCGTGATGGAGGGACACGCCGAGATGGACATGTCCGTCGGCGGCGGCTCGATCCTGTCGAGGGTGCGTTCGAGGCAGGGGTTCACCGCGATCAGCCATTACTACGTGATGGACTGGGCCTCGATCTGGAAGGACATCGCGCTCGGGTTGCTGATCGCCGGCGCGCTCGCGGCCTGGGTGCCCGAGTCCTTCTGGCAGGGCTTCTTCCTGGTCGACCACCCCCTGCTCTCGAAGATCTGGGGACCCTTGATCGGCCCGATCGTCGCGATGCTCTCGTTCGTGTGCTCGATCGGGAACGTGCCCCTCGCGGCGGTGCTGTGGAACGGGGGGATCAGCTTCGGCGGCGTGGCGGCGTTCATCTTCGCCGACCTGATCATCCTGCCGATCCTGAACATCTACCGGAAGTACTACGGCCGGCGGATGTCGCTGTTCCTGCTCGCGACCTTCTACACCTCGATGGTCGTCGCCGGGATGGATCGTCGAGGTGCTCTTCCAGGCGTTCGGGTTGGTGCCCGACGAACGCAACGCCGACGCGATCATGGCCGAGGTGACCTGGAACTACACGACGTTCCTCAACATCGCGTTCCTCGCGCTCTCGGCGGTGCTGGTCGTGCGGTTCCTCCGCACCGGCGGCCCGCAGATGCTCCGGATGATGAAGACGCCGGTCCCGGCGCCCGCGGGCGCGCACGAGGAACACGCCGACCACGCGCCGCGATCGGCCGAGGTGGACGAGGGCTATGCCTGCCCGATGCATCCGGAGGTCCGGGGCGGACCCGAGGACCGCTGCCCGACATGCGGCATGCGGCTCGAGCGGCGAGACGATTCGAGCCCGAAGCTGATTACTCTGGGGTGGACATGCAGGAGCAGGTGACCGAATCCGGGCCGGTCGTCGTCGAGGCGACCGACCAGAACTTCCTCGAGACCGTGATCGAGGAGTCCAAGAAGCGCCCCGTGGTCGTCGACCTGTGGGCGTCGTGGTGCGGCCCCTGCCGCACGCTCGGTCCGATCCTGGAGAAGGTCGCGGGCGAGCGCGGCGGCTCGTTCCTGCTCGCCAAGCTCGACGTCGACGCCAACCCGTACACGGCCGGCCAGTTCGGCGTGCAGAGCATCCCGACCGTGGTCGCGTTCCGCGACGGACAGCCGATCGACGGGTTCGTCGGGGCGATCCCCGAGCCGATGGTGAACGAGTTCGTCGACAAGCTCATGCCCACGGAGGCCGAGCTGGAGGCGGAGGAGGCGCTCGAGGAGGAGCTCGAGGGGCACCTCGACGACGCCGAGCAGAAGTACCGCGAGGCCCTCGAGGTCGATCCCACCAATCGGGACGCACGCGTCGGGCTCGCGCGGATCTACGCCGAGACCGGACGCGAGGACCTGGCGCGCGAGACGCTCGCGCCGGCCCTGCCCGACCCGGAGGCCGAACGCATCCTGGCGATGCTCGAGGTGCGCGGCTGGGCCAACCTGACCGAGCCCGGGACGCTGGCATCCGCACAGCGCCTGGCCGCGCAGGGGACGTGGCGCGAGGCGCTGGACGCGATGCTGGGCGCCCTGCCCGACGACCCGGACGCCCGCCAGGCGATGCTCGAGGTGTTCACGGTGCTCGGCGAGGACGACGAGCTGGTCGCCGAGTACCGCCGCAAGCTCGCCGCCGCGCTGTTCTGAGGCCGCGATGACCGGCGACGTCCACGACCGGATCCGCGACTACTGGGACCGGGACTCCGACACCTACGACGAGACACGCTCGCACGCGATCTCGGATCCGCTCGAGGCGGCGGCGTGGCGTCAGGCGCTCGCCGAGGCGCTCCCCGGACCCGGCTCGAAGGTGTTGGACGTCGGCGCGGGGACGGGTGCGCTGTCACTGCTCGCCGCGGAGCTCGGGTACGACGTCACGGCGCTCGACCTGTCGCCCGGGATGCTGGGCCGGGCCGAGCTCAAGGCCAAGGAGCGCGGGCTGGACGAGCGGATGCGGTTCGTCGTCGGTTCGGGGACGGAGCCGCCCGACGGACCGTTCGATGCGGTGATGGAGCGGCACGTCCTGTGGACCCTGCCCGATCCGGTGGACGCGCTCGCGCGGTGGCGCGAGGTGTCGAAACGCCTCGTGCTGTTCGAGGGCGTCTGGGGCGAGGACGACCTCCGTCGCAAGGCCAAGGACCTCGCGGCCGATTGGCTCCGCCGGTCATGGGCGTGGGGGACGATCACCACGCGCCGTACCCGGAGGAGGTGCTGGCCGAGCTGCCGCTCGCGCGCCTGCCGTCGCCCGTGCCGTTGATCGACGCGGTGCACGAGGCCGGCTGGTCGGCGGTGCGCATCAAGCGTCTGCGCGACGTCGAGTGGGCGGCGAAGCTCCACGAGCCGTGGCCGCTCGGATCGCTCGAACAGCGGCCCCGCTACACGCTCGTCGCCGGCGTCTGATCGCGGTCGCCGCTCAGCCGCCTCCAGGTCCAGAACACGTCCGCCCGGTACGGGATCGCGATCTCGTCGCCGGCGAGCTCGGGGTCGGTCGCGAGGAGCTCCTCGACCTCCGCGCGGACGCGTTCGCGCTCGTCGTCGGAGGCCGCGGCCACGAAGCTCACCGAGAGCACCCGATCGAGGAACGCCTCGGGCGTCACGTGGTGGACGTGGTACGCCACGCGGTGGTGGAGCGGTCCGAACAGCTCGGTCCGCTCGAACGCCACCCGCCACCTGCCGGATCGGTACCGCGGCGCGCCCTCGCCGGCCAGCCGGTCGAAGATCTCGGTCAGCCGTTCGGACCAGTCGCTCGCCTCGTCGCGTACGTTCCAGATCAGGCCGAGCGCGCCCTCGGGTCGCAGGACGCGGTGGATCTCGGGCAGCGCGCGGTCGCCGTCGAACCAGTGGAAGGCCGAGGCCGCGATGACGGTGTCGAACGCGGCGTCCTCCGCCTGGATCGCCTCCGCGGTGGCGTCGAGCACCCGGATCGTGGGGCAGTTGCGCTCGAGCGCCGCGCGCATCGCCGGGACGGGCTCGACGCCGGTGATCCGCGCGCCCGTGTGCACGATGAGCTCGGTGAACTTCCCGGTGCCCGCACCCAGCTCCAGGACGTCACGTCCTTCGGCGATCCCGAGCTCGCGCACGAGGTAGGTGACGGCGTCGTCGGGGAAGGTCGGGCGGCCCGCGCTCGTAGTGCTCGACGGCGACCTCGAACCCCAGGCCGGCCGCGGGGTGGATCCGGTCGTCGCTCACGTCGGTCGGCGTTCGCCGCGAGGGCCTCGATCAACCCCTCGGGCCAGGTCTCGTCGCCCGGGTCCAGGCGCTGCCCGAACACGTCCTCGAACCGGCGGGCCACGACGGGCGCCATCTCCTCCACGGTGATCTCGCGCCCGGCGAGCCGGGTCAGGGACGTCACGCCCTCGCCGGCGAGCCCGCAGGGCACGATCGCGTCGTACCACGAGAGGTCGGTCGTGCAGTTGAGCGCGAACCCGTGGAGCGAGACCCGCATCCGCATCAGCCGGACGCCGATCGCGCAGACCTTGCTCGGTCCGGACCACACGCCGGTCTGGACGTCGCTGCGGTGGAGCTCGACGCCGAGCGTCGGCCGAGGCTCGGATCACGACCTCCTCGAGATCGCGCACGAACCGCATCGCATCGGGCCGAGGGCCGAGATCCAGCACCGGGTATCCGACGAGCTGCCCGGGGCCGTGGAACGTGAGCGAGCCGCCTCGATCGATGAACCGGAGCTCGGCGCCGGCGGCGGCGATCCGCTCCTCGGTCCAGACGATGTGGTCGGGCTGCCAGCGGCGGCCGGCCGTGTAGACCGGGGGATGCTCGAGCAGGATCAGCGTGTCCTCGGCGTCGCCGGCCAGGCGCCGTTCGGCCAGGGCGTGCATCTCGGCGTTCGCGGCGTCGTAGTCGACGAGACCGGCGGGCCGCGATCAGGCGCGCCATGGGGTCAGAGCCCCAGGTCCTCGGCGAAGTCCCACGTCTCGAGGTTCTGCTTGACCCTCGCGAGGAACTGCGAGGCGAGCGCGCCGTCGATCACGCGGTGGTCCCACGACATCGAGATGTAGACCATGTGCCGGATCGCGATCGTGTCGTCGATCACGACCGGCCGCTTCTCCACGGTGTCGAACCCGAGGATGCCGGTCTGCGGCTGGTTGATGATCGGGACCGAGATCAACGAGCCGAACGGTCCCGGGTTCGTGATCGTGAACGTGCCGCCGTGGACCTCGTCGGGCAGGAGCTTCTTCGCCCGCGCCCGCGAGGCGAGGTCGTTGATCCCCCGTGCGATCCCGAGCAGGTTCATCGTGTCCGTGCCCTTCAGGACGGGGACGATGAGCCCCTCGTCGTAGCTCACGGCGATCCCCATGTTGACGAAGTGCTTGACCGCGATCTCCTCGCCCCGGAGCTCGCTGTTGACCATCGGGTGGGCGAGCAGCGCCTCGCTCACCGCCCGGGTCACGAAGGGCATGTACGTGAGGCCGAAGCCCTCGCGCGCCTTGAATCCGTCCTTGGTGCGTTCGCGCAGGCGGGCGACGTTCTCCATGTTGACCTCGATGGCGTTCCAGGCGCGCGCCGAGATCTCGAGCGACGCCTTCATGTGCTGGGCGATCTGCTTGCGGATGTGCGAGACCGGCACGATCTCCTCGCCGCCCCCCACCGCGACCGGCGCGACCTGCGGGACTGCCGGGGCGGTCGCCGGTGATGGCGCGGTCGCAGGAGCGGGCTGGACGGCGGGGATCGGCTGCGGTCGCGGCGGCCGTTGGCGCTCCCGCACCCCGCGCGGCGACGAACCCCAGCACGTCGTTCTTCGTGATCCGCCCCCCGGTCCCCGTCCCCGAGACCTGCGCGAGATCCACCCCGTTCTCGCCCGCCAGCTTCCGAACGAGCGGCGACAAGATCTGCGACCGCGGCCCCCGATCCGCCGGCGGCGGCGCGACCGCCTGCGCCGAAGCGGCTACCGGCTGGGGAGCCGGCGTAGTGGCGGTTGGTGCCGGGGCGGAGGGGGCATCGGCGCCACGTGCGGGTGGTGACGAGGTCTCGGCGTCCGAGGACCGATCCGAAGCGAGCTGCGCCGCAGCCCCCGGAGCTCCGGCGCCACCCGCCCCACCCTCCGGCGATCTCCGCGAGCTCCGTGCCGACCGCGACCGTCTCGCCCTCCGGCACCATGATCTTCGAGAGCACCCCGGCAGCGGACGACGGCACCTCGGTGTCGACCTTGTCGGTCGAGATCTCGAACAGCGGCTCGTCGAGCGCGACCTGGTCGCCCTCCTGCTTGAGCCACTTCAGGATCGTTCCCTCGATCACGGTCTCGCCGAGCTGCGGCATCTTGACGACGGTCATCCGGCCTCCAGGTTCACCACGCGGACAGCTTGCGGACGGCGTCCTCGATGTCGGACACCTGCGGCAGGTACGCGTCCTCGAGCGGGGGAGAGAACGGCACCGGGACGTGGGGCGGCGAGAGCCGGACGACCGGCGCGTCCAGCGACTCGAACGCCTCCTCGGCGATCAGCGACGCGACCTCGGCGCCCGTCCCCAGGTAGCGCTGGCTCTCGTACAGCACGACCGCGCGGCTCGTCTTCGTCACGCTCTGCAGGATCGCCTCCTCATCGAGCGGCTGGACGGTCCGAAGGTCGAGCACCTCGACCTGGATGCCCTCGTTCGCCAGGGTCTCGGCGGCCTCGAGCGCGAGGTGCACCATCATCCCGTGCGCGATCACCGACACGTCGCTGCCCTCGCGCTTGACGTCGGCCTTGCCGATCGGGACGAGGTGGTCGGGGTCGTCCGAGACGATCTCCTTGATCCGCCGGTAGATCCACTTGTGTTCGAGGAACACGCACGGGTTGTCGTCGCGGATCGCCGCCTTCAGCAGGCCCTTGGCGTCCGAGGGGAACGCGGGGCAGATCACCTTGAGCCCGGGCGCCTGCGAGAGCCACGGCTCGGGGTTCGTCGAGTGGAAGCTCGACGCGCGCACCCCGCCGCCCGACGGTCCGCGGAGCACCACCGGGACCGGGACGCCGCTGCGGTAGTGGTAGCGCGCGAGCGCGGTCGTGATCTCGTCGTAGCCGCTCGACATGAAGTCGGCGTACTGGAACTCGGCGACCGGGCGCAGACCCTCCATCGCCGCCCCGAGCGCGGTCCCGACGATCGTCTCCTCGACGATCGGCGTGTCCATCACCCGGGTCGGTCCGAACCGCTCGATGAAGCCCTCGGTCACCTTGAACGCGCCGCCGTACACGCCGATGTCCTCGCCGAGCAGGAACACGCGCTCGTCGCGCTCCATCTCCTCCCAGAGCGCCTCGGCGATCGCGACCAGGTACGTCGCCTCGCCCTGGTCGGTCCGCTTGCCCCTCGGCTCGGCGCCGTGGCCGGCCGCGGACGCCTCGACGGCCCGCGTCGCCATCAGGCCTCGGTCCCGCCGCCGCGGCCGGGCTCGGAGGCCCAGTAGCCGTCGTCGGTGTACAGGCCCTTGGTGACGTCGCCGGGCTCGGGGAACGGCGAGGACAGCGCGTACTCGTAGCCGGCCTCGAACGCCGCCCGGATCCGCTCGTCGAGGTCGGTCACGTCCTGGTCGCTCACGACGCCGCGCGTCCGGAGCAGCTCCTCGAACCGCTTCACCGGGTCCTTGTCGCGCATGTACTCCTCGAGCAGCTCCTTGGGGACGTACTTCGCGGGGTCGTGACCGGCGTGTCCCCGCCAGCGCAGCGAGACGCTCTCGATCAGCGTCGGCCCGCCGCCCTCGCGGGCGCGTTCGACCGCGTCGTGCGCGAGCCGGTACACGTCGAGCACGTCCTGCGCGTCGATGCGGACGCCCGGCATCCCGTACGCGCCCGCGCGTTCGGCGATCGTCGGGACCGGGAACTCGAGCGGGTTCGGGCGTGGAGTACGCGTACTGGTTGTTGTTCACGACCCACACGACCGGGAGCTGGTGGATCGCCGACATGTTCAGCGCCTCGTGCCACCGGCCGTTCGAGGTGGCGCCGTCGCCGCAGATCGCCAGCGCGACCCGCGGCTCCCCGCGCATCTTGTACGCGAGCGCCGACGCCGCACGCGACGGGGTAGGCGATCGGGAGGTGCGACATCACCGTCCACGTCCGGTTCCCCTGCCAGTCGCCCACGTGGCTGTTGCCGTCGCGCCCGCGCGTGTAGCCGTCGATCCGGCCCCAGAACTGCGCCATCACGCGGTTGAGGTCCAGGCCCTTGGTGAGCTGCGCCGACAGGTCGCGGTGGGTCGGGAAGAGCGAGTCGTCCTTGCGGAGCGCGGCGGTCACACCGACGTGCGTGCCCTCCTGGCCGCGACCGGAGTAGATCGCGCCGGGCAGCCGGCCCTGGCGGTACAGGGCCTCCATCCGCTCGTCGAAGTACCGGCAGAGCTTGAGCATGTACAGGAGGTCGCGCAGCTGCTCGTCGGACAGGCCGACGCGCCAGTCCTCCGCCGCGAGCTTCTGCTTCTCGACCTTCGTCGCCACGATCAGGCTCCGTGGAGGGGCTTGCCGGCGAGCGCCAGGAAGGCCTCGCCGACGCCCTCGGACAGCGTCGGGTGGGGGTGGATCAGCGCGGCGACCTCCGCGGGGACGGCCTCCCACGCGACCGCGAGCATCGACTCGGAGATCAGGTCGGTGACGTGCGGGCCGACCATGTGGACGCCGAGCACCGGGCCGTCCTTGGCGGCCACGATCTTGATGAGCCCGCCCTCGGCCGACGATGTTCGCCTTGCCGACCCCCTGGAAGTTGAACCGCTCGACCACGACCTCGTGGCCGCGCTCGACGGCCTGCGCCTCGGTGATGCCGACCGAGGCGATCTCGGGCGAGCAGTAGGTCACGCGCGGGATCTGCGTGTAGTCGATCTCGGGGACCGGCGATGCCGGCGATGCGCTCCGCGACGGCGTAGCCCTCGGTGAACGAGACGTGCGCGAGCTGGAGGGGGGTGGCCGCGACGTCGCCGATCGCCCACACGTGGGCGGCGGTCGTCTGCAGCTGGCCGTCGACCTTGACGAACCCGCGGTCGAGCTCGACCCCGGCCTCCTCGAGCCCGAGACCGTCGGTGACCGGTCCGCGACCGACGGCGACCAGGCAGACGTCGGCGGTGACGGTCTGGGCGGTCCCCCCGGCCTCGAACGCGACCTCGACGTGGTCGCCCGAGTCCGTCACGCCGGTCACGCTCGCGCCGGCGTGGGCGGCGATCCCGCGCTTGCGGAACGCGCGGGCGATCTCCTTGGACAGGTCCTCGTCCTCGAGCGGCGCGACGCGCGGGAGCGCCTCGACCATCGTCACGTCGGCGCCCATCGAGCGGTAGAAGCTCGCGAACTCGAGCCCGATCGCCCCCGCGCCGATGATCACCGCCGACGACGGGATCTCCGCGAACCAGAGCGCCTCGTCGCTCGTGATGATCCGGGGCGTGACCTCCAGACCCGGCAGGAGCTTGGGGCGCGACCCGGTGGCGACGACCACGTCGGCGGCGGTGATCGTCCGCCCGTCCACCTGGACGGTGGGTCCCGCCTGCAGGACCGCGGAACCTCGGATCACGTCGATCTTGCGAGCCTTCACCAGGCCGGTGAGCCCGGACACGAGCTTGTCGACGATCTTGTTCTCGAACGCCTGCACCTGCGTCCAGTCGGGCTCGCCCGAGGCCTTGATGCCCCATTCCTCGGAGCGGTTGACGGTGTCCATCACCGCGGCCGACTGCAGCAGCGCCTTGGTCGGGATGCAGCCGCGCAGCAAGCAGGTGCCGCCCAGGCGCTCGTCGCGCTCGACGATCGCGACCCGCTTGCCCAACTGCGCCGCTCGCAGGGCGCAGGAGTAGCCCCCTGTCCCCGAGCCGATCACGACTACGTCGTAGACGTCGGACATCCGGACGGCCATGCTACCGCGGTTCCGTGCGACGACTCCCCGAACGTAGGATGACGCGGCCGTGACCGACACACGCACGCCCGACCCGGACACGCGGCA
Organism: uncultured Actinomycetes bacterium; assembly: GCA_963744515.1. Lineage (GTDB taxonomy): Bacteria > Actinomycetota > UBA4738 > UBA4738 > HRBIN12 > DASSJM01. Next base: position 436,324 of record CAVUTN010000006.1, read on the forward strand.
CGGGCCGCTGGAGGAGCTCCACCGGAGCCTCGGGGCCAAGCTCGGGCCGTTCGGCGGCTGGCTGATGCCGATCGAGTACCGGGGCGTCCTGTCCGAGCATCGCGCGGTCCGAGAGCGCGTCGGCCTGTTCGACCTCAGCCACCTCGGCAAGGTCGATGTCGTGGGCGCGTCGGCGTTCGACGCGCTGCAGGGCCTGCTGACCAACGACCTCCGCAAGGTCGACGTCGGCCGGGCCCAGTACCACCACCTGCTGAACGAGCGCGGCGGCGTCGAGGAGGACCTGTTCGTCTACCGCCTCGCCGGCGAGCGCTGGTTCCTGGTCCCGAACGCGGCCAACAAGGACAAGGTCGTCGCCGCGGTGCGTTCCGGCGGGGCCGAGGTCGTCGACCACGACGGCTGGTGCTTCCTCGGGGTGCAGGGACCCCGGTCGCACGCCGTGGTGAGCAAGCTCTGGCGGACGGCGGTCGAGCTCCCGTTCCGCGGGGTCCGGGTGGTCGACTGGCACGGGACCGAGGTCGTGCTCGCGCGGACCGGCTACACGGGGGAGCGGGGGTTCGAGCTGTTCGCGGACGCCGCGATCGCCACCGAGCTCTGGGACGCGATCGTCACGGCGGGACGCCCGTTCGACCTCGAGCCCTGTGGGCTCGGGGCGCGCGACGTGCTGCGTCTGGAGATGGGGTACCCGCTGTACGGGCAGGATCTCGGTCCCGACCGGACGACGCTCGAGGCCGGTCTCGGGTGGGCGGTCTCGTTCGACAAGGGTCCGTTCGTGGGGCGCGACGCGCTCGAACGCCAGCGGGAGGAGGGCCTGCCGAGCCTCCTCCGCGGCCTCGCGACCGCCGATCGACGCCACATCCCGCGTTCGCACCAGCAGGTGCTCGCGGACGATCGGACCGTGGGGGAGGTGACGAGCGGGACGTTCTCGCCGCTGCTCGGTCACGGGATCGCGCTGGCGTACCTCTCGCCGGCGGATGCGTTCGAGCCCGGGGCGGGGGTCGAGATCGACATCCGCGGGCGCAGGGCCCCGGCGACGGTCGTGACGACGCCGTTCGTGGACCGCTCGCCTCGCTGAGTCGGTCCCTCGAGATCGACCGCCCGGTCGCCGGCGGGGTCAGGCCGGGTCGCCGGGCACCGGGACCGGCGCGGCGGCCTCGAGCATGTCGGCGACCGAGGAGCCGTTGAACTCGGTGCGCCGGAGCAGCCGGCTGAGCAGGAACGACGCTCGCGGGGACGCCGGCATCACGGCGACCACGACGTACAGGCCCGAGCTCGGGATCCCGACCTCGCGCACCGGCCCGTAGCCCGGCGCGGCCACGAAGTAGGCCCACCGGGTCGGGCTGGTCGCCGACGGTGCACGTCCCCAGGCCGTGGGCGACGTAGTCGCCCGGGCGAGTCGGGCGCGCCCTGCGCGAACGCGGGCACGTGGTCGGCGATGACGTATCGACGGGTCGCGCGGCACTGTTCGGAGCCCGTCAGGACGTCCAGCGCCGGGCCGGTGGCCGCGAGGTAGTAGTAGTCGGACGGAACCCCGACGGCGGTCCCGTCGATCCACATCGCCGCGAGCCCCTCGAGCGGCGGCCGGTCGGCCCTCCAGGCCTGAGGTCGCGGGGCGGCGACGATCCCCTGGCGCGGGTCGTCGATCGGCCCGGCCAGGCGCGGGCTCCCACTCGTCGGGGATCAGCGCCGAGACGGGTCCGGCCGAGACCTGTTGGAACGGGCTCGGGGACTGTCGGATCAGCAGGCCCGCGGTGTCCGGGCCCGGAGGCGGCGTCGCAGCAGCCTCGCCGCACGCCACAGCGACGAGCGCCAACACGAGACTTCCGATGAGTTTCCGCACCCCGCCGATCCCGTCTGCAGCATAGACCCGGGGTTCGGACTCCCGCCACTCGCGCTCGCGTCGCTCAGGCGGCGGCGAGAGCGACGACGAGCGCGAACGTCTCGCCGAGCTCGATGCAGGCCCCGAACACGTCGCCCGTCGCCCCACCCAGCCGCCGAGCCGACCACGAGCCGAGCACGACCGCGACGACCGCGACGGCGACCACCATCGCCGGCGTCGCGAGCCTCGAGGTAGGGATCGCGATCGCCAGTCCGACGATCGATGCGGAACCCGCCGCGACCGGGCCGATGCGGTCGGTCCACGTGCCGGTCCCGCCGCCACGGTACGGGAGACGCCACGCCATCACGATCGGCGCGACCCGCGAGAGCGAACCCGCGGCTACGACCGGCCACGGGAAGCCTGCCGCTACGAGCGCGGAGAGCACCGCAGCCTTCAGCAGGAGGATCCAGTCCGACCGCAGCGACGCCGAACGTCCCGAGCCGGGGATCCTGCATCGCCTGGGCGGGATCGTGACCGCCGAGCGAGGCGCCGATGCCGTCGGCGACGTCGCCGAGCCCGTCGAGGTGGAGGGCGGCGGTCGCCGCGACCCGCTCGTCACGCCGAGGATGCCCGCGGCGAACGGCGGTAAGACCTGGCCGGCACTCCAGGCGACGGTGGCGACGAACGCACCCACGACCCCGCCGACGACCGGGAAGAGCACCGCTGCGCGGCGGAGCTCGGGCGCACCGAGGACGACACCACGAGCGACGGGGATCGCCGTGAGGAACGACAGCGCCGCCACGAGGGGGCGCGTCCGCTCACGCATCGGCGACCTCCGCGACCGCCTCGGTGCCCGACACGGACGACCCGCTCACGCCCGCCGAGTCGAAGGTCGCCATGTCCGTCACGATCGCGATCGCGGAGCGCACGAGCGGTAGCGCGAGCGCCGCGCCCGTCCCTTCGCCGAGTCGGAGGCGGAGGTCGAGGAGCGGCTCCAGGCCGAGCGCCTCCAGCACGACCGCATGTCCAGGTTCGGTCGAACGCGTAGCCGCGATCATCGAACCGGCGGAGGCGGGCATGATCCGGGCCGCGACCAACGCGGCCGTCCCCGTGATGAAGCCGTCGAGCAGGATCGCGAGACCCCGCGCGTACGCGCCGAGGGTCACGCCCACGAGGAACGCGATCTCGAGCCCGCCGACCGCGCCCACGACCTCGACCGGGTTCGCGTCCGGGTTCGGGAGCTCGTTCGCGAGCAGACCCCGGCGGACGATGTCGACCTTGCGCGCGAGGCCCTCGTCGTCGAGCCCGGTCCCGGTTCCGCACACGCGCGTGGGATCGACGGCCAGGATCGCCGAGGCGATCGCGCTCGCCGCGGTCGTGTTCGCGATCCCCATCTCCCCGAGACCGACGATCTCGACCCCGTCGTCGGCGAGCTCGTGGGCGAGCGCGATCCCGCGTTCGATCGCGCCGACGGCGACCGAATAGACCATCGCCGGTCCCGCCGAGAGGTCTGCCGTGCCGCGAGCCCGTCGACGATCTCGGATCGGACGCCGGCGACCGCGTCGCCGCCGATAACCCCCGCATCGACGACCACGAGCCTCGCTCCGGCCTCCCGCGCGAGGACGCAGATGGCCGCGCCACCGCTCGCGAAGTTCGCGAGCATCTCGGCGGTCACCTCCTGCGGATACGCGCTGACGCCTCGGGGAGCCACCCCGTGGTCGGCGGCCGCGACGACGATCGCCGGCGTCAGCGGCCGAACGGGGACGCCGCCGCGGATCGCCGCGAGGCGGACCGCCAGCTCCTCGAGTCGGCCGAGGCTGCCGGGCGGCTTCGTCTTCGCGTCCAGCCGGCGAGCGGTCTCGACCGTTGCCGCCTCGTCCGGTCGGCGGGTGACGGCGAGCGTGCGCTCGAGGAGCTCCCCACGCCTCATCCGAGCGTCACCTCGGCGAGCGGGAGCCCTCGGCCGGCGACCACGAGGAACGACCGCGACGCGGCGGACGCGAACGAGCCGTTCACCCGCCCGAGGACGTCTCGATACGTCCGTGCCAGCTCGTTCGCCGGGACGATCCCGAGCCCGACCTCGTTGCTGACGACCACGGCGGGGCCGGCTCGGTCGGCCAAGCCGGACGCCAGGGCTCGAGCCTCGCGATCGATCTCGTCCTCCGACCAGCCGGCCTCGAGCGCGTTCGAGACCCAGAGCGTGAGGCAGTCGAGGATCGCGCAGGTCCCCGCGTCGAGGCGTTCGAACGCGGCGAGCAGCTCGAGCGGCGCCTCCACGGTCGACCACCCCGCCGGCCGCGCCGCGCGGTGCGCGCGGATGCGTTCGGCCATCTCGTCGTCCCGAGCCTCGGCCGTGGCGACGACCACCACGCGCCGTCGAACGCCGAAGCGAGTCGGATAGCGAGCGCGGATTTGCCGCTCCGCGCACCCCCGATCAGGAACGCGAACGGCATCAGAACTCGATCCCGCGCATCGCGGCGATGCCCTCATCGAACGCGTGCTTCTCGCTGACCATCTCGGTGACGGTGTCGGCGATCTCGCGCAGCTCGGCGGCCGCGTCCCGTCCGGTCGCCACGATGCTGACGTCCTCGGGTCGCGACCGGATCGTCTCGACGACATCCGCGGTCGCGATCCAACCCCAGGTCATCGGGTACGTGATCTCGTCGAGGACGACCAAGCGGTGCTCGCCGCCACGGATCAACTCCGATGCCGATCGCCATGCCTCGCGGGCGATCGCCTCGGTCCGCTCCATGTCCTTCGAGTTCCACGTGAATCCGTCGCCGAGCGACCACCAGTCGACGCCCAGCGAACGGCCCGCCGCCTCCTCGCCCGAACGCCACGTCCCCGACTTCACGAACTGGACCACCGCGACCTTCCAGCCGGCCGACACCGCGCGGAGCATCACGCCCATCGCGGCCGACGACTTGCCCTTCCCTTCGCCGGTGTGGACGAGGACCCGGGACGTCACGCGCCGGCGCGCGCGGGCCGGTCGTTAGGTCGGAGGGTCGCTCGTGGGGGTCGCTCACTGGTCATCGCTCACGGATCGGGCTCCGCGAACGGGACGACCGCCCATCCCAAGGTCTCGTCGTCGATCACGCGCACCCGAGCGCCGTAGTGCTCGGCGATCACGTGGGGGAGCAGGACCTCGCCCCGGGTGCCCTCGGCGACGAGGCGGCCGCCCGACAGGAGCGCGAACCTGTTCGCGAACCGGCCGGCGAGCGTCAGGTCGTGCATCGTCGAGATTACGGTGAGGCCGTCGGCGCGGCGGAGCTCCTCGACGAGCTCGAGCACGCGGAGCTGCTGGGCGATGTCCAACCCCGTCGTCGGCTCGTCGAGCAGGAGCAGCGGAGCCTCCTGCGCGATCGCCCGCGCGATGACCGCGCGCCGGAGTTCGCCCCCCGAGAGCGAGTCGAGCCGGCGAGCGGCCGCCCACCCCAGGTCGAGCCGATCGAGCGCGCTGGCGACGATCTCCAGGTCCCGTGCGCCCTCCCCGGCCAACAGGCCGAGATGCGGCGTCCGCCCGAGCAGCACGTAGTGCTCGACCGTGAACGCGTCGGGGATCGCGGGCAGCTGTGGCACGACGGCGACCGTTCGGGCGCGTTCGCGCCGGCCGAGCTCGTCGAACGGTCGATCCCACAGTCGCACCGAACCCGTGTGCGGCACCAGGCCCGCGAACGCGTGCACGAGCGTGGTCTTGCCCGCTCCGTTCGGGCCGATGATGCAGAGCCAGCCGCCGCTCGCGACATCGAGCCGCACGTCGGTGACGATCGGCCGCTTCCCCAGCTCGACCGAGAGCCCGCGCACCTCGAGGGCGGTCGCGACCTCGGCCCTGGCCTCGATCTTCACGCCACCCTCCGGTTGCGTCGGAGCACCACGATGAAGAACGGCGCGCCGATGAACGCCGTGATGACCCCGATCGGGATCTCGGCCGGCGCCACCACGGTGCGGGCGAGCGTGTCGACGAGGATCATGAACGACGCGCCGAACAGGATCGAGAGCGGCAGCACCGACCGGTAGCTGCCGCCGACCATCAACCGGACCGTGTGCGGGATGATCAGCCCGACGAACCCGATCAACCCGGCGACCGAAACCGCGGCCGCGGTCGCGAGCGATGCCGCGATGACCACGACCAGCCGGAGTCGCTTGACGTTCAGCCCGAGGCTCTGCGCCTCGACGTCCCCGACCTCGATCACGTCGAGCAGTCGGCGCACGGCCCAGAGCGTCGCGAGCGCGAGCGCGATCGACGGGAGCGCGAGGCGAACGTCGTCCCATCCGGTCGTCCCGAGTCGCCCCAGGATCCATGTGTAGACCTGGCGGAGCGTCTCCGAGCGTTGCTGCTGCAAGAACGTCTGGACCGCGGTCAGGAACGAGGCGACGGCGACACCGGCGAGGACGAGGCCGGCCGTGGCGCGACCTCCGAGGTGCGATCGCCCGAGCCCGTAGGCCAACCCGACCCCCACGAGCGCGCCGACGAACGCCGCGATCGGGACCGTGAGGTCGAGCGCACCCGACGGGCCGTAGGCGACCGCCACCGTCGCGCCGAGCCCCGCGCCGGCCGCCGCCCCGAGCAGGTACGGGTCGGCCAGCGGGTTGCGGAACACCGCCTGGTACGCGGCGCCCGAGGCCGCGAGCGACGCGCCGACGAGGCCGGCCACGATCACCCTCGGCAACCGGAGGTCGCCAAGGATCACCGCCTGCTGTTCGGACATGCCCGCCGGCGGGCTGCCGAAGGAGACGAGCCACCGCAACACGTTCGCCGCACCGATCCGAACCGGACCCACCAGCAGCCCGACGAGGACGGCGACGACGAGCGCCACGATGCCGATCGCCGTCGCCCGACCTCGGGCACCGAGGCGGCGGGCCCCGGGTCGGTCGACGCGGCTCACGCGGCGTTCGCCTCCGTGGCCTCCGCCGCCTGGGAGATCTGCCGGAGCAGCTCGACCAGGCGCGGCCCCCAGCGCGAGGCCACGTCGTCCTCGAGCGGCACGACGCCGCCCTCGGTGACGGCCGCGAGCTCTGCCCAGCCGGGCCGTTCGGCGACGGTCTGGAGCGACTGGCCGCAGCACTCGGTATCCGCGAGGAAGATCAGGTCGGGGTCGGACTCGACGATGTACTCGGCCGACAGCTGGGGGTAGCCGCCGCTGCCCTTGCCCGCCGCGTCGGCGATGTTCTCGAGCCCGAGCGACGCGAGGAGTTGCCCGATGAACGTCTTCGACGTGACCGAGTAGAAGGTGTCGTCGAGCTCGTAGTAAAAGGTCAACCCGGCCGAGGGGTCGGCGCCGGCGACGATCTGGTCGATCTGCGAGCGCATCTCCCGGACGAGCGTCTCGGCTTCGGCCGTGTGACCGGTCGCGAGCCCGAGCTGTTCGATCTGCCGGTAGGCGACCTCGAGGTTGGGGGCGGCGTCGAGCTGCAACGCCGTGATCCCGAGCCCCTCGAGCGAGGTGCCGAGGTCCCCGGGTTCGGTGGCGAACACGACCAGGTCGGGGTCGTAGCCCGCGATCGCCTCCACGTTGGGCTCGAACCCGGACAGCTCGGTCATGGGTGCATCAGCCGGGTAGTCGGACTGGTCGTCGACCGCGAGCACCTGCTCGCCCGCGCCGATCGCGAACAGGTCCTCGGTCGCCGTCGGCGAGAGCGAGACGATCCTCGCCGGCCGCCGCTCGATCGTCACCTGCCCGTTGGTCCCCTCGACCGCGACGGGGAACGACGACGGCTCCGACGACGGCGACGTGCCGGTGGTGCCCTGCGCCTCGTCCGAGCCACCGTAGGAGCCACACGCCGAGGCCGACAACGCGATCGCGAACGCCACGACGATGCTGAGAGGTTTGCCCATCCGCCCTCCTTCCGATCCGAAGGAGCTGCGATGGGCTCCGTCCTGGCTGCCCACAAACCGCCCTTCCTTCGAGGACCGTCGCTTGCGCCACGGGGGAGGCGACCCGACTCGTCCCCTCGGAGGGGGCTTCACGGTTGCGGGACAGTGCCGGATTCCAACCGGTCTTCGCTGCACCCCGTCGCACCCGAGCTCCCGCGCTCGGGCATGGGTGTTGTACCACCAGGCCTCGAGCGGGCGCAACGAACGCGTCGGGATCGGGGACCGTTCGGTTCGATCCGAGCCGTCGCCCGACCGGTCGAGGATCGACCGGCGCTACGGGTTGGGTTCGGCGAGCGAGTGGAGCTCGTCCAGGGGCTCGTCGCTCGAGGCCCGAGGGCCGGCTTACGTGGTCCCCTTCGTGTGCCGGGATCACGAACGACACGCGGGTGCCGCCGGAGGGGAGCGGGTCCGCCCACAGGATCCCGCCGTGCTGGACCACGAGCTGCCGAGCCATGTGCAGCCCGACGCCGGCGCCCGCGCGTTCCTTCCGCAGGATCTCCTCGCCCGCCGAGAACGGCTCCTCGAACGCCTTCGACGCGGTCTGGCGCGCCATCCCCTCGCCGTGGTCGGTCACCGAGACCACCACGCCCTCGTCCATCGGACGACCCTTCAGCTGCACCGGCTGGTCCTCGGGGGAGTAGCGACACGCGTTGTCGAGGAGCTGCCGGACGATCTCGATGAACCGCATCGGGTCGGCCGACGCGGGGAGGCTCTCGTTGATCTCGCGTTCGATCGTGATCGCGGGGAACTGTCGAGCGCTCTCGTCGGCCACCTGGCGAAGGAGCGGCGCGAGGTCGACCTGCGAGAGCTCGAGCGAGAGCGTCCCGCGGTCCAGATCCGCCACGATCAGCATCTCCTCGATCAGCATCGACAGCTTCTCGAGCGAGGCCTCGAGCTGACCGATGAACTCCTCCTCCTCGTCCTTGGGGATCCCGCGGTTCTTCAGGACGTAGGCGATCCCCTTCGCGACGGTGACCGGCGTCCGGAGCTCGTGGGACACGTTGGCGAGGAAATCGGCCTTGGCGGTGGTCATCGTCTGGAGCTGGTCGCTGATCTCGGCGATCGTCGTCTCGAGCGTCTCGACGCGGTTCGACTCGTCGAGCAGGCGGGTCGCGATGTCGGCGGCGACGCCGGCGCTGAGCGCGACGGGTCCGGCGTGCACCGCACGCATCGCGCGGAACACCTCCTCCGCCCCGTCCTGCTTGGAGACGTACGCCGCGGCGCCCGCCTGGAGCATCTCGGCGGCGACCAGCGGCGAGGCGTCCGCCCAGCAGATGACCTTCGTCTCGGGGCTGACCGCGAGCAGGCGCCGGACGAGCTCGGCGCCCGACAGGCTCTCGGCCTCGATGCCGGCGACGACGAGCTCGGGACGGGTACGCGCCGAGACCTCGACGGCCCGCAGGCCGTCGGTCACGGTCTCGATCTCCAGCGCGGCCCCCGACTTGATCAGGACGTACTGGAGCTGCGCGAGACCGTCGGGGGTGTCGCACACCACCACCTTCGTGGGCATCGTGTTCCAGGTATCGGCGGATGCCGGATGGGGTTGAGTCGGGGGACGGGGGCTCGGGCGGAGGGCCTAGGCCCGCGAGCTACTCGACGAGGCCGCTGCGGATCGCGATCGCCACGGCCTGCGCGCGGTCGTTCGCTCCGAGCTTCTCGAAGATCCGCTCGAGGTGCGTCTTCACGGTGTGCGGCGAGATACCGAGGTCGTGCGCGACCTCCTTCGTCGTGGCCCCGTACGCCACCTTCTGGAGGATCTCCTTCTCGCGCCGCGAGAGCGGAGGCGCCTCGACGCGCTTCTCCGCGATCTGGACCTCCTCGATGAAAGCCCGCGTGAGCTGTGGGTGGATCACGGCCTTGCCCTCGAGCGCCAGCCGAGCCGCGTTCACCAGCTCGTCCGCCGAGGCGTCCTTCAACAGGTAGCCGGAGACGCCTGCCTGGATCGCCTCGGAGATCGAGGCCCGGGATTCGTCGACCGTGAACAGGATCACCCGGGTGCTCGGCGAGGCCAGGCGGATCGCCTTGGTCGCCTCGATGCCGTTCATCCCCGGCATCCGAACGTCCATGAAGACGATGTCGGGGGTGAGCTCGCCGACCTTCACGACGGCGTCCTCGCCGCTGTCGGACTCGCCGACGACGACGACGTCGTTCGCCAGGTCCAGGGCCGCGTGCAGCCCCTCCCGCGTGACCGGGTGGTCGTCGACGATCAGGATGCGGATGGGGCCCTCCTCCCTGGGCTTGCGTTGCGTATCGGCCGTCAGCGGGTCCTCCTTCGGATCGTCCCTTAGGATAGAGGCAGACCTTCTCCGAAGGAACGACCTCACATGGACGAGATGACCACGCACGAACCCATCGCGGACGAGGACACCTCGGCGACCGCGCCGGAGGAGCACGCCCCGGCCGAGGGCACGTCCAACGGCGGCCCGGCCCCCGAGAGTACGTCGAACGGTGGTCCGGCCACCGAGGAGACCGTTCGCGAGGCCCTCAAGCACGTGATGGACCCCGAGCTGGGGGTCAACATCGTCGACCTCGGCCTGGTCTACGACGTGGAGATCAGCCAGGACGGCAAGATCTTCATCGAGTACACGCTGACCACGATGGGCTGCCCGATCGGGCCGCTGATCGAGCACCAGATGCAGTCGTTCCTGGAGAACGTGCCCGGTGTGACCTCGGTCGAGGCCGAGATGGTCCTTCGGCCGCCATGGTCGCCCGAGATGATGTCCGAGGAGGCCAAGGCCGCCCTCGGGTACTTCTAGCTCGCTCGACGCCCGTCCCCCCATTGACAGCGGCGGCGACCGGCTGTTGACTTGCACCTGCAATTCTCGAGCGTGGGGGTCGGATTCGTGGTTCGGACCAGATGCGCAGGGCAGGTGGCGGCGATGATCCCCGCACGGCTGTGCGGCTGTACCCAGACCCGGTGCCCGATGGGCGCCGACGAGGTGCCGCGCTAGCCAGCCGCAGAACCGCAACCAGGGGGCCGCGCGGCGGCCCCTTTTCGCGTTCCGGAACGTTTCCGGGACGCTATCGGACCGGAAGGAGGATCAGATGGCGGGATACGCCAACCCCGACGCGCTCGTCGAGACCGACTGGCTCGAGGAGCACGTCGACGACCCGGCGATCCGGGTGATCGAGGTCGACGAGGACACCGAGGCCTATGACAAGGGCCACATCAAGGGCTCGGTGGGATGGAACTGGACCACCGACCTGCACACCGAAGTGGGTCGCGACTACGTCGACCAGGCCGGGCTCTCCGAGCTCCTGTCGGCCGCGGGTGTCGGCCCCGACACCACGGTGATCCTGTACGGCGGGAACAACAACTGGTTCGCGGCGTACGCCTATTGGGTGCTCAAGCTCCGCGGGTTCGACGACGTGAAGCTGCTGAACGGCGGACGCAAGAAGTGGGAGCTCGAGAGCCGTGAGCTGACGCAGGACCCGCCGTCGGTGTCGGACACCGGCTTCTCGATCTCGGGCGGCGAACGCGACCAGATCCGCGCGCTGCGCGACGATGTGCTCGGCAAGGTCGAAGGTGCGACGGGGTTCGTGGACGTCCGCTCGCCGGAGGAGTTCCGTGGCGAGAAGCTCGCGCCGGACCACCTGCCCCAGGAGCAGGCGCAGGTGCCCGGGCACATCGCCGGGGCGGCCAACATCCCGTGGGCCAAGGCTGCCAACGAGGACGGAACGTTCAAGAGCGCCGACGAGCTCAAGGCCCTCTACGAGGCCGAGGGCATCACCGCCGATCGCGAGATCGTCGCGTACTGCCGGATCGGCGAGCGCTCGAGCCACACGTGGTTCGCCCTGCAGGAGCTGCTCGGCTACCCGAACGTCAAGAACTACGACGGCTCGTGGACCGAGTACGGCTCACTGGTGGGCGCGCCCGTCGAGAAGGGCTGATCCCCTCCGTCCTATCTCTCGGAAGGCCCGGGCGGCTCCGGCCGTCCGGGCCCTTCGCCATGAGATGCTCGGCCGGCGGATCCGGGTGGAGGAGGCAAGGTGCGGCGGTTCGCGACATCGCTGGTGGTCGCCGCCGGGCTGACGCTCGGCGCGAGCGCCTGCGAGCAGGCCGACGAGCTCGGCGGGCAGGTCCAGGACAGAGTGGCGCAGGGCGTCGACGCAGCGCAGGATGCGGTGTCCCAGGCGGGGGCCGCCATCAGCGGCGCCACCCGCTCGACCTACGAGCAGGTCCTCTCGGGCGTAGAGGAGATCCAGACGGGTCTCGCCGACGCCGCGGATCAGACCGGCGACCAGGCGCGACAGACCTACCAGGACCTCCTGGCCGAGGCGGAGGACCTGCGCGAGCAAGCCGACACGGCGACCGGGCAGGCAAAGGCCGAGGCCCACGACGCCTGGGTGTCGATCCAGGCAGCGCTGAAGGACCTCGAGACGCGGATCCAGGGAGCGGTGGACGACCTCTAGGGTGGTCGGTCACCCCACCCCGACCTTCCATTTCCTACTCCCGCGGTGGACTTAGCTCCGAGCGGGTAGGTATCCTGGACAACGAGGCCGGAGCACCCGGCTGATCTTCGGGGAGCAGGTCATGGCCGTCACGCAGGAAGAGCACCTCCAGGAGCTTTCGAAGGGCTATCGCTTCGACTGGAAGGACGCCGACCACTCCGTCTTCGAACCGAAGCGGGGGCTGTCGCCAGCCGTGGTCGAGGAGATCTCGGCGCTGAAGTCCGAGCCCGACTGGATGCGGAAGTTCCGGCTGAAGGCGCTGAAGCACTTCGAGCAGCGTCCGATGCCGTGGTGGGGCGCCGACCTGTCCGACATCGACTTCGCCAACATCTACTACTTCATCCGCTCGACCGAGAAGCAGGCCGCGAACTGGGACGAGCTGCCCGACGACATCAAGGGGACCTGGGACAAGCTCGGGATCCCCGAGGCCGAGAAGAAGTACCTCGGCGGGGTCTCGGCCCAGTACGAGTCCGAGGTCGTCTACCACAAGATCAAGAAGGAGCTCGACGACATCGGGGTCCTGTTCACCGACATGGACTCGGCGCTGCGCGACTACCCGGACCTGGTGAAGGAGTACTTCGGGACGCTGATCCCGCCCAACGACAACAAGTTCGCCGCGCTGAACTCCGCCGTGTGGTCGGGTGGCTCGTTCATCTACGTGCCGCCGGGCGTGCAGGTCGACATCCCGCTCCAGGCCTACTTCCGGATCAACGCCGAGAACATGGGCCAGTTCGAGCGGACGCTGATCATCGCGGACGAGGGCTCGTACGTGCACTACGTCGAGGGCTGCTCGGCGCCGATCTACACGACGGACTCGCTGCACTCGGCCGTGGTCGAGATCATCGCCAAGAAGGGCGCGCGCGTCCGCTACACCACGATCCAGAACTGGTCGACCAACGTCTACAACCTGGTGACCAAGCGCGCGGCGGCCTACGAGGACGCCGTGATGGAGTGGATCGACGGCAACATCGGTTCGAAGGTCACGATGAAGTACCCGTCGATCTACCTGCTCGGCAAGGGCGCGCGCGGCGAGGTGCTGAGCGTGGCGTACGCCGGCAAGGGCATGCACACCGACGCCGGCGGCAAGGCGATCCACGCGGCGCCCTACACGACCAGCGTGCTGACCTCGAAGTCGGTCTCCAAGGACGGCGGCCGCACCGGCTACCGCGGCCTCGTCCGCATCGAGCCCGGCGCCCACCACGCCAAGTCCAACGTCCGGTGCGACGCGCTGATCCTGGACGAGGCGTCGCGTTCGGACACGTACCCGTACGTCGAGGTCGAGGAGGAGACCGCGCAGCTCGGCCACGAGGCGAGCGTCTCGCGGATCGGCGAGGACCAGCTCTTCTACCTGATGAGCCGCGGCCTGTCCGAGGCGGAGGCCTCCGCGATGATCGTGAACGGGTTCATCGAGCCCATCACGCGCGAGCTCCCGATGGAGTACGCCGTCGAGCTCAACCGCCTGGTCGAGCTCCAGATGGAAGGCGCGATCGGCTAGCCGGATCCGGCAGCATCCCGCAGGCGCCGGCGATTACCATCGCCGGATGGGTCCGCGGATCTTCGGCATCATCGCGCTCCATGCCCCGGTCGTCGCCGTGATCCGGCGAGGTCCGAGCGATTGGATGCACGTGTCCCGGTGGGATCTCGAGACGCCCGCGTACGAGCCCGGCGCCTGGCTCCGCGGCACGATCTACCCGCAGCGGTGCGACCTGTCGCCCGACGGCCGGTGGTTCTCCTACTTCGCGCTGAAGGCCTCGGCGGAATGGGAGCTCGGGCCGACGTACATCGTGATCTCGAGGCTGCCGTGGCTGACGGCGCTCGCCGCGTGGGGGATCGGCAGCACGTGGACGCGGGGGATGCAGTTCGTCGAGGATCGCGCGGTGTTCGACGTGGACGAGCCCGACCTGGGCGACCTCTCCGCGGTGCGCGAACGCTACGGGCTGCGGCTGTCGCGCGCCGACTCCTTCGCCGTCGAGCGCCGCCGCGGCTGGACCGAGACGCCGGACACGCCCCCGCGGGCCGCGGACGACGCCTGGGACGAGCGGCGCGGCGACCGATCGTGATGGAGAAGCCGCGCCCGAACGCGAGCGGCTCGGACCGCCTCACCGTCCGCGGGACGTACGCCGCGATCCGCGAGCTGCACGGGACCCGGACGGACGTCGGTACGAGCACCGCTCCCGCGACCTCACGCGGCACCTCGACCACGTGCAGTGGGCGGACTGGGACGCGCAGGGGCGGCTGCTGGTGGCGACGGACGAAGGCCGGTTGCAGATCCGGGACGGCGCGGACGGCTCGGTCCGGTGGGAGGCGGACGAGGGCGCGTTCGAGCCCGATCCCGCCCCGCCGCCGGCGGAGGCGTCGGTCTGGTGAGGTGGATTCGAAGACGGAGGAAGGAACGAGGATGCGGTACGCGGTCATCGCACGTGACGGCACCGACCCCGAGGCGAAGGCGAGGCGCCTGGCCGTTCGGCCCGCGCACCTGGAGCGGGTCGCCCCGTTCGTGGAGCGCGGGCGGGTGCTGATCGGCGGCGCGATCTTGGACGAGGCCGGGGACATGGTGGGCTCGGTCCTGCTGACGGACTTCGCCAGCCGGGAGGAGGTCGAGGCGTGGGTCGCCGAGGACCCGTACGTCACCGGCGGCGTGTGGAAGGAGATCGAGGTCCTGGACTTCCGGCCGGCCGTCGGCGCCTGGCTCCCCGACGACTGACCGCGCCGCGATGCCGGACGGACGCTGCCCAGGCAGCGAATCCGACCCGGTTGATAGGATTTCGGTGTGACCACCACGACCACCGGGTTCGACGAGCACGCCCTGGCGAGGCTCCCCTCACCGGCACCGTTCCTCGAGGCGATCCGCGCGCAGGCGTTCGAGGCGTTCGAGGCCCTGCCGATCCCGTCGCAGGAGACCGAGGAGTGGCGCTACACGGACCTGGAGGGCTTCGGGTTCGACCTGCGGCCGTTCGTCGAGGGCGGCCGCGCCGAGAACCTGGACCAGGTGCCCGAGGAGATCCTCGCGGCCGCCGGTCAGGTGGGCGAGCGCGCCGGGCTCCAGATCCAGCGGAACTCCGAGGTGATGGTCACCCACCTCGACCCCGCGCTCGCCGGCAGGGGGGTGTGGTTCGGCGACCTGGACCGCGCGATCGCCGAACGCCCCGAGCTCGTCGAGCCGTACCTGCAGGCCCTCGTCCCGGCCGACCGCTCGAAGTTCACCGCCCTGCACGCCGCGTTCCGCTCGGGGGGGACGTTCCTGTACGTGCCGCCCGGCGTCGAGATCGAGCTGCCGCTGCAGGCGATGACGTGGATCGACGCCGAGGACGCGGCGGTCTTCCCGCGGACGCTCCTGGTGGCCGGCGAGAACGCCGAGGTCACCCTGATCGACCGGTACGGCTCGCCCGATGCTCGGGCGCGCGCTGAGCGACGCGATCGTCGAGATCCACGCCGGCCCGGGCTCGCGCGTGCGCTACGTCGGGCTCCAGGAGTACGGCGACGGCGTCACGCACCTCGCGGTCCAGCGGGCGCGGATCGGCCGCGGCGCCGACCTGAAGTCGCTCGGGGTCGCGTTCGGCGCGAGCCTCGCGCGCGTGGAGGTCGAGGCGGTGCTGGCCGAGGACGGCGGCAGCTCCGAGATGCTCGGCGTGTACTTCGGCGACGGCGAGCAGCACATCGACCACCGCTCGATCCAGGATCACGTCGGCTCGCGCACCTCGAGCGACCTCCTCTACAAGGGCGCGATGCGCGATGCGTCCAACGCGATCTACACCGGGACCGTGATCATCGAGCACGGCGCGCACCAGTGCGACGCCTACCAGACCAACCGGAACATCCTGCTGTCCGATCACGCCCGGGCGCAGTCGGTGCCGAACCTGGAGATCCTGACCAACGACCCCACGCGGTGCGGCCACGCCGCGAGCGTCGGGCCCGTCTCGGACGACGAGCTCTTCTACCTGATGAGCCGCGGCATCCCCGAGCAGGAGGCCGAGCGGCTTGATCGTGTTCGGCTTCTTCGCCGAGGTGCTCGACCGCGTCGACATCGCCGAGATCCGCGAGGGCCTCGAGCAGGCGATCGAGCAGGAGATCGAGAGGGGCGACCGATGACCCTCGTGCGGATCTGCGGCGTGGGCGACGTCCCCGAGGGCGAGGTGCGACGGTTCGAGCTCGACCACCGGCCCTTCGCGGTCACGAACCTCGGCGACGACGGGTTCCGCGTGGTGGACGCGATCTGCTCGCACGCGCACTACTTCCTGGACGAGGGCGAGGTCGACGTCGAGGACCAGACGATCGAGTGCCCCAAGCACGGCTCCACGTTCGACCTCAACACGGGCGCGCCGCGGACCCTGCCGGCCACGCAGCCCGTCGAGGTGTTCACGACCAAGGTGGAGCAGGACGACGTCATGATCGAGGTACCGGAGGAGAGCTGAGATGACCGAACCCGCCACGCTGCAGATCGAGAAGCTCGAGGCGTCCGTCGAGGGCAAGCCGATCCTGAAGGGGATCGACCTCGTCGTGAAGCAGGGCGAGACCCACGCGCTGATGGGCCCGAACGGCTCGGGCAAATCGACGCTAGCGAACGTGCTCATGGGCCGTCCCGGCTACACGCTGACGGCGGGCCGGGTGCTCTTCAAGGGCGAGGACATCACCAAGCTCACCGCCGACCAGCGCGCGCAGCGCGGCCTGTTCCTCGCGATGCAGTACCCGGTCGAGATCCCCGGCGTCTCGGTCGTGAACTTCCTTCGGACCGCGTACAAGAGCGTCAAGGGCGAGGAGATCAACGCGCTCGAGTTCCGCAAGCACATGAAGGAGAAGATGAAGCTGCTCGGCGTCGAGGACGAGATGGTCCAGCGCTACGTGAACCAGGGCTTCTCGGGCGGCGAGAAGAAGAAGAACGAGATCCTGCAGCTCGCCGTCCTCGAACCCGAGATCGCGGTGCTCGACGAGACCGACTCCGGCCTGGACATCGACTCGCTGAAGGCCGTGGCGAACGGGGTCGCCCAGCTGATCGGGCCGGACCTCGGGGTGCTGCTCATCACCCACTACCAGCGGATCTTGAACTACATCACGCCCGACTTCGTCCACGTGATGATCGACGGGCGTATCGTGAAGTCCGGTGGCAAGGAGCTCGCCCACGAGCTCGAGGAGAAGGGCTACGAGGGCGTGCGTACGGAGCTCGGCCTCGGTGAGCCCGTCGCGACGGGGTAGGGGGAACGAGATGGCGGTCACCGAACGGCGCGGCGCCGGGACGCTCGACGCCAAGCGGATCAAGGCCGACTTCCCGATCCTGGAGCGGACCAGCCACGGCAAGCCCCTGGTCTACCTGGACAGCGCGAACACCAGCCAGAAGCCGCGCGCCGGTGATCGACACGATCACCGAGTACTACGAGCGTCACAACGCCAACCTGTACCGCGCCGTCTACGAGCTCGCGGAGGAGGCGACCGCGATGTTCGAGGGGGCCCGGACCACGCTCGCGCGGTTCATCGGCGCGCCGGATCCCTCGACGGTCGTGTTCACGCGGGGCACCACCGAGTCGATCAACCTCATCGCCAACGCCTGGGGCCGGAAGTTCCTCCGCGAGGGCGACGAGATCCTGTTCACGGAGATGGAGCACCACTCGAACATCGTCCCCTGGCAGCTGGTCGCCGAGGCGACCGGCGCGGTCACCCGGCTCGATCCCGATCGAGGACGACGGGACCCTCGACCCCTCGAAGGTCGAGGCGCTCATCACCGAACGCACGAAAGTGCTCGCCATCACGGGGCAGTCGAACGTGCTCGGCACGATGCCGGCCCTCGAACGCCTGACCGCGTCCGCGCACGCCGCCGGCGCGATCATCGTGGTCGACGGCGCACAGCTGGTCCCGCACAACCCGGTGGACGTCGCCGCGCTCGGCGTCGACTTCCTCACGATCTCGGGCCACAAGATGCTCGGCCCGACGGCGTCGGGCGGGCTGTACGGCCGGCTCGAGCTGCTCGACGCGATGGATCCGTTCCTCGGCGGCGGCGAGATGATCATGGAGGTCTATCCCGACCACTCGACGTTCAAGGCGCCCCCGCACAAGTTCGAGGCCGGGACGATGAACATCGCCGAGGAGATCGGCCTCGCCGCGGCGATCGGGTACCTCGAGGCGCTCGGCATGGAGAACGTTCGGAACCACGAGCGGGAGCTGACGGCGTACGGGCTCGAGGCGCTGGGGGCGGCGGGGGCGACGGTGTTCGGGCCGAAGGATCCCGAGCTCCGCGGTGGGGCCCTCTCGTTCTGGTACAAGGACATCCATCCGCACGACCTCGCGCAGGTGCTCGACCAGGAGGGGGTGTGCGTGCGCCCCGGCCATCACTGCGCGCAGGTCCTGATGCGGCGGCTGGGGGTGCCGGCGACGACGCGAGCCTCGTTCTACGTGTACAACACGAAGGAGGACGTGGACGCGCTGGTCGCGGCGCTCGAGAAGGCGGGGGAGTTCTTTGGCGCTTGACGAGCTCTACAAGGAAGTCATCCTCGATCACTACAAGAACCCGAGGAACAAGCGCGAGATGCCCGACGCCGAGCTCTCGTGCTCGAAGAACAACCCGCTGTGCGGCGACGAGATCACGGTGTTCGTGCACGAGGACGGCGGCAAGGTGCTCGACGTCGCGTTCGTCGGGCAGGGGTGCTCGATCAGCCAGAGCTCGGCGTCGATGATGACCGAGGCCGTCGTGGGCAAGACCCGCGACGAGGTGGACGAACGCATCGGCGCGTTCCGCGGGATGATGGCCGGCGAGGTCGAGGCGGACGAGGACGCGTTCGGCGAGCTCGTCGCGCTCAAGGGCGTCGTGAAGTACCCGGTGCGCGTGAAGTGCGCCGTGCTGGCCTGGGACGTGCTCCAGGAGGCGCTCGCCGGCGCCGGCGAGGCCGAGGGCGCGGCCCCCCACTAGCGAGGGCGCGTCGCCAGGAACCCCTCGGAGCCGACCGGGCGCTCGTCGTGCGTCAGCGGCACGCCTCGGACCTCGACGAACCCGGCGTCCGGCGATCAGCCCGAGCCACGTCGCGCGCGGGAACAGCCCGCACACGTGCTCGTCGAGCTCGGCGTGCACCGACCCGTCCGGTTCGTGGAACACGTAGGTGAGGTCCATCCGCACCGTGGTGTCGTCCGGGTCCGGGTCCCACGTCCACTCGAGGTAGCGCAGCGCGCGATCGGGCCCGTCGTGCCCGCCGTGGTCGGCGGCCGGCTCGAAGGTCTCGGTCACCGAGTCCGGGACGAAGAGCGCGACCCCGCCCGGCCGGCAGTGCTCGAACGCCGTCGCGAACACCGCGCGGAGGTCGTCCTCGCGTCGTCATGTAGGCGATCGCGTCGTGCACGAACACCGCGTCGAACGTCCGCCCCAGCCGCACCGAACGCATGTCGCCCTCGACGTGCTCGCACTCGGGGTTGAGCCGCCGGCTCACCGCCAGCATCTGCGGCGAGCGGTCGACGAGCGTGAGCCGGAAGTGGGCCTTCAGGTGCGAGGCGTTGTTCCCGCCGCCCGAGCCGAGCTCCAGGACCTCGCGGGCCTCGCCCCCGGAGCCCTCGACCAGCAGCCGGCGGTAGTCCTCGGCCTCCTCGGCGTACTCCTCCGGCGCCGAGAGCAGCGGCCACCACTCGGCGAGCTCGCGGTAGAGCCTCGGCGTGTCGTCCATCGGTCCGAGCGTAGCCGGCCGTGCGCCCGCCGGGTGGGGCGAGGCTCTAGGCTTCGCGGATGCCGAAGCTCCGCCCCTCGCTGGACTGGTTGCTCGTCCTCGTCCCGGTCTCCATCGTGCTCGAGCTCGCCGGCGGCAACGAGCTCCTGATCTTCCTGACCTCGGCCGGCGGCGATCCTGCCGCTCGCCGGGCTGATCGGGCGCTCGACCGACCAACTCGCGATGCACACGGGCCCGCGGATCGGCGGGCTGGTGAACGCCACGTTCGGCAACGTCACCGAGCTCGTGATCGCGATCTTCCTGATCCTGGACGACAAGACCGACATCGTGAAGGCCTCGCTCACCGGCTCGATCATCGGCAACCTTCTGCTGGTCCTCGGTCTGTCGTTCCTGCTCGGCGGGCTCAAGCACGAGGAGCAGACCTACAACGCGCGGTCGGCCTCGATCCACGCGACCTCCCTCGTCCTCGCGGTGACGGCGCTGCTGATGCCGGCGCTCTTCGCCCTCTCGCAGAACACCGAGACCTTCGCGGAGCGCGAGGTCGTGAGCGGGACCGTCGCCGCCGTGCTGATCGTGCTGTACGCCGCCGCGCTGCTGTTCACCCTCGTCACGCACGAGCACCTGTTCCGAACGCCCTCGCCCGAGGAGCATCCCGAGTGGTCACGACGCAAGGCGGTCGTGATGCTGCTCGTGGCGACCGCGTTCGTGGCCCTGGAGGCCGAGCTCCTCGTGTCGTCGCTCGAACCCGCGCTCGAGGACCTCGGGCTGTCCGAGCTCTTCGTCGGCCTGATCGTGATCCCGATCATCGGCAACGCGGCCGAGCACTCCTCGGCGATCATGTTCGCGCTGCGGAACAAGGTGGACGTGACGCTCGAGATCGCGATCGGCTCGTCCACCCAGATCGCGCTGTTCGTCGCGCCCGCGCTGGTGTTCATCAGCCTGTTCGTCGGGCACCCGATGGACTTCGTCTTCAGCACGTTCGAGGTGGCCGCGGTCGCGCTGTCCACGATCCTGGTCTTCATGATCTCGAGCGACGGCCGGAGCAACTGGCTGGAAGGCGCACAACTGACGGGTGCGTACGTCATCATGGCCATCTCGTTCTTCTTCGTGGAGGCCCTGTGAGGAGATCGGCCCGCATCGCATGGCTCGGCGTCCTGGTCTGGGCCGTGTTGTCCCGACGCCCGCCCGGGCGCAGGGGTTCGTGTTCGAGTCGACCCCTCGGTTCGACGTGAACATCGTGATCGAGCCGTCCGGGGACCTGCTGATCACCGAGACGATCGTCCAGGAGTTCGGCTCGACGCCGCGGCACGGGATCTTCCGCTTCATCCCGAACCGCCTGCGGTACGACGACGAGTTCGACCGCGTCTACCCGATCGAGCTCCTGTCGGTGACCGCCTCCCCGAACACGCCCACCGACGTCGAGACCAAGGACGAGAACGGCAACTTCTCGATCCGGATCGGCGACCCGGACACCGAGATCACCGGACGCCACACCTACGAGATCGTCTACCGGGTCCAGGGCGCGATGAACGGGTTCGCGGACCACGACGAGCTGTTCTGGAACGCGATCGGCGACCAGTGGGAGCAGTCGATCGGGGAGATGAACGTTCGGGTGAGCGGTCCCGCCGACATCACGCGCGTGGCCTGCTTCCAGGGCACCTTCGGGTCCACGACCCCGTGCAGCCAAGCCCAGATCACCAAGAAGGGCGACGCGGTCTTCTCGCAGTCGAACCTGCCCGCGTTCCAGGCGATGTCGGTCGTGACGGCGCTGCCGCCGGGGACCGTCGAGAGCACCGCGCCGATCCTGGACGAGCGCTGGAGCCTCGACAAGGCGTTCAGCCGCACCCCGGTCACCCTGGGCGGGGGGATGGGGCTGCTCGTCCTGGTGGTCGGGGGGCTCGGGTTCACGATGTGGCGCCGCGGCCGGGACGTGCGCTTCAAGGGCTCGCAGATCGATCAGGTGATGGGCGGAGCACCCGACGCGGAGACGCAGGCGGTGCCGCTGCTCGAGAAGAACGTCGACGTCGTCGAGTTCGCGCCGCCCGAGGACCTGCGGCCGGGGCAGGTGGGGACGCTGATCGACGAGGAGGCGAACACGCTCGACGTGAGCGCCACGATCGTCGACCTCGCCGTCCGCAAGTACCTGGTGATCGAGGAGATCCCCAAGACCTGGTTGCTCGGCAAGGCCGACTGGAACCTGCGCCGGCTGCCCGACCCGCGAGGGCGACCACCTGCTGCCGTACGAGGAGAAGCTGCGCGACGGGCTGTTCGAGGACGGCGACCAGGTCGAGCTCTCCGAGCTGCGGAAGAAGTTCGCCGAACGCCTGCAGAAGGTGAAGGACGCGCTGTACAACGACATGGTCGCGCGCAAGTGGTTCCTGCGCCGGCCGGACCGGGTCCGCCAGATCTGGGTGGTGATCGGGTCGCTCGCCCTGTCCGCGGGGATCGCTCTGACGATCGTGCTCGCCACCTTCACCAAGCTCGGCCTGCTCGGCGTCCCGTTCGCGCTCGGCGGGTTGCTCCTGCTGATCGGCGCCAAGTGGATGCCGGCCAGGACCGCGAAGGGCACGGCGATGACCCGGCGCGTGAACGGCTTCCGCATCGTGATCGAGAAGGCCGAGGAGCACATGTCGAAGTGGGCGGAGCAGGAGAACGTGTTCACTCGCTTGCTGCCGTACGCGGTGGTCTTCGGGGTGACCGACAAGTGGGCGAAGGCGTTCGAGTCGCTGGGGCAGTTGCCGAGCGACACGACCTGGTACGTCAGCAGCCGTCCGTTCGTCTACACGCAGTTCGCCGACAGCATCGACTCGTTCGCGGTCACGACGAGCGGGACGATCGCGTCGACGCCGGCGGGGTCGGGCGGGAGCGGCTTCAGCGGCGGCGGCGCGGGCGGCGGAGGCGGCGGCGGGGGCGGGGGCTCCTGGTAGGGTCGCCGCGAGACCGGAGATGAGCGGGCTCGCACGCGATGGACATCGTCTTCAGCCAGGACCCGCGAGACTTCGCCCGGCGTGACTGGTCGGCGCTCGTCACGGCCGACCCGGCCGGCACCGTCTTCCACACGCCCGCCTTCCTGAAGCTGTACTGGGAGGAGTTCGCGGATCAGCCCGACCACCTGCTGCTCGCGTTCGCCGAGGAGGACGGGGAGCAGGTCGGCGCGGTCGCGTTCGAGCGCCTCGACGGGACGTTGCGGTTCCTCGGCGGGACCGAGGTCACCGACTACATGGGACCCGTCGCGCTGCCCGAGGTCCGCCCGACCGTCGGGAAGGAGCTGTTCGCGGCGCTCGGACGTATGGACGACTGGAGCGAGGCGGACCTGCGCGGCCTACCGGAGGACCAGGCATGGTTGGGTCTGCTCACCGAGGCGGCTGCGGCGCAAGGGTTCGCGACCGAGGTGCTCGACGACCAGAACGGCGTCGCGCCGTTCCTGCCGCTCCCGGGATCGTACGACGAGTACCTCGAGAGCCTGCCGGCGAAGCTCCGTCACGAGATCAAGCGCAAGGCGCGCCGCCTGGAGGCCGAGATCGGTCCCTGGCACATCTGCCTGGCCACGCCCGAGACGCTCGAGGCGTTCCTCGACCGGTTCGTCGAGCTCCATCGCACGAGCGAGGGCCCGAAGGGCGTCTTCATGCAGCCGGGGATGGAGATCTTCTTCCGCCGGCTCGGCGACGCGTTCCTCCCGCGAGGGATCTTCAGCCTGACGTTCATCGAGACGGCGGAGCACCTGAAGCTCGCGGGCTCGATCGGCTTCCGGTTCGAGGGCACCTACTCGCTCTACAACTCGGCGTTCGATCGCTCGTACCAGCCCGTGTCACCCGGGATGGTGCTCGTGGCCGAGGACATCCGCATCGCGATCGAGGCCGGGTGCTCGGCGTTCGACATGCTGAAGGGCGACTACGCCTACAAGTACCGGTTCGGCGCGGTGCCGAGAGCGATCAAGCGGTTGGTCGTCACGCGCTGAAGGCGCTACTCGACGAACGCGCGGAGGACCTCGAGCACCGCGATCGCGAGCGCCTCGTCGCCGCCGACGACCAGGTCCCCGTTGTCGAGGTAGTCGTCCGCGGCCACCCGCCGGCCGGCGACGAGCGCGAACGCGGTGCCGCGTCCGTTGATGAACGCGTCGGGCTTCTTGTCCTCGGGCGGTGTCGTGCGTGGTTCGAGACCCCAGTGCCACGTCCCTCCGCCGACGCCCTCCAGATCCACCTGGATGCTCCGGCCGGGGAACGACAGTCCCGCCTGTCCGAGCGCCCAGGGCAGCATCCGGATCGCCATGTCGTTCGTCAGGTAGACCGGGTCGTGCTGGGGGTTGCCCTCCAGGCCGGCGCCCTCGCGGATGTCCTCCCGATGGAACCACCACTCGATCGTCCGCGACTGCACGAGGTACCGCAGGCCGATGTCGCCGGCGACCCACGGGATCTTGGTCGCCTTCCACCGGTCGTCGTCCTGCCGCCCGGCCAGGACGAGGAACGCCTCGGCCGCCTTGCCCCAGTCGGTGATGAGCTGCCTCGTGGGGACCTCCTCGCGGACCTTGACGGCCCACTCGTTGAACCCGTTGACCCACAGCTCGCCGTCGTTGGCCTCCCTGAAGGCCTCGAACTCGACGGCCGGCTCGCCGGCCAGGAGCTGGGCCGCCGCCGTGTCCTGCGCCGCCAGGTGCGCGACGATGTCCCGGTTCCGCCAGCCCTGGCAGACGCTCGGGGCGTCCCAGGCGTCCGGCGGCGTGTACTGGATCGTCCGGCCGAGGCGTTCGCGTTCGGCGTGGGCGATCCCGAGCAGCCGTGTACGGTCGATCGTCACCCCTGCTCCTCCGTGTCGACGCAGCCACTGCGAGCCGCCGTATCGTACCCGCCGCCATGCGGCCGGTATCGTTGCCGGCATGAGCAAGGCGATCGAGCGGTTCCTCGACGCCGCGACGGTGCTCGGGCATCCGGTCGACGTGCGGCGGTTCCCGGAGGGGACGAAGACCGCCCCCGACGCGGCGCGCGCGATCGGGTGCGAGGTCGGGCAGATCGTGAAGTCGCTGGTGTTCGTCGCGAGCGGCGAACCCGTCCTGGCGCTCACGAGCGGGGCGAACCGGGTGGACGTCGGCCGCCTGGCGACCCTCGCGGGCGCCTCGGAGGCCCGGCGCGCGGATCCCGAGGAGGCGAGGGCCGCCACCGGGTTCGCCGTGGGCGGGACGCCCCCGTTCGGGCACCCGGAGCCCGTCCGGACGTTCCTGGACCGGGACCTGTTGGCGTTCGAGGAGGTCTGGGCGGCGGCGGGGACCCCGGATGCGGTCTTCCGGACCACCGCGGCCGAGCTCCAGCGGACCACGGGCGCCGAGGTCGTCGACCTCAAGGAAACGCCCCTCGGGGACGAGAACCCCGCCCAGAGCGGCTAGAATCTCCGGACGAGCATCACACCGTCTCCCACGGAGGACCGATGATCCAGCTGACCGAATCCGCAGCGGGCAAGGTGAAGGAGCTCCTGGTCGAGGAGGGGCGTTCGGACATCGCGCTGCGGGTGGCCGTCCAGCCCGGCGGGTGCTCGGGCCTGCGGTACGCGATGTACCTCGACGACCAGCTGACCGAGAAGGACGTGGCCGAGGAGCAGTTCGGCGTCCGGGTCGTGATCGACCGGATGAGCGTCCCGTACCTGTCCGAGGCCAAGATCGACTTCGTGGACTCGCTCGAGGCCTCGGGGTTCACGATCGACAACCCGGTCGCCCAGAGTTCCTGCGCCTGCGGGAACTCGTTCCACTAGTTCGGGCGACCCGAACCCGAGATCCCCCTCAGGCCGCGTCGAGCGCGGCCCGCACCCCGTCCCTGAGCTCGTCGAGCTCGCCCTGTGTGAGGATCAGCGCCGGCGAGACCTGGAGCGCCCCGATCCCTAACGCCCGCGTCAGGATCCCGTTCGCCCGACACGCCGCGACGACGCGGGCCGGGAGGCCGGCATCGGACTCGAGCGCCTCGGCGGAGAACTGGACCGCCGCGAGCACCCCGGTGCCGGAGCGGACCTCGCCGACGAGCGGGTGGTCGGCCAGCGGAGCCAGGGTGGTGGCGAGGTCCCGCTCGAGCTCGAGCGCCCGCTTGGGCAGCGCCTCGCGCTCCATCACGTCGAGGTTCGCCAGCGCGGCCGCCGCCGCCGTCGCGTGACCCGAGTAGGTGTAGCCGTGTCGCCACAGGCCGGCGCCGGGCTGCCAGAAGGGTTCGGCCACCCAGGGGGCCGCGATCACCGCGCCCATCGGGAGGTAGCCGCTCGTGATGCCCTTCGCGCACGTGACGATGTCGGGCTCGAGGTCCCAGCGCGAGCTCGCGAACCAGTCGCCGACGCGTCCGAACCCCGTGATGACCTCGTCCGCGACGAACAGGACGCCGGTCTCGCGGCAGATCGCTCGGACCTCGGCGAGGTAGCCCTCGGGCGGCGCGAACACCCCCCCGGCGCCGATCACCGGCTCGCAGAAGAACGCGGCGACCCGTTCGGGACCGGCGGACGCGATCGCCTCGCGGAGCGCGGCGGGGGAGTCCCAGGCGATCTTGACGACGTCGCCGACCAGCGGGCCGTGGCCGGCCGCGTTGGCGTCGATGCCGGCCAGGCTCGTCCCGGCGACGTGCATCCCGTGGTACGCGTGCTGGCGGGTGACCAGGAGCGTGCGCTCGGTCTCGCCGCGCAGCTGCCAGTAGCGCCGAGCCATCTTCGTCGCGGTGTCGATCGAGTCCGATCCGCCGCTGGTGAGGAAGACCTTCGAGTCCGGGACCGGCGCGAGCTGCCCGACGCGTTCGGCGAGCTCGATCGCGGGGCGGTTCGACTGGTCGCCGAAGGTCGAGTACGCCGACAGGCGCACCATCTGACGATGGGCCGCCTCGGCGATCTCCTCGCGGCCGTAGCCGACGTTGCAGTACCAGAGCGCCGCGGTCGCATCGAGGTAGCGGCGCCCCTGCTCGTCCCAGACGTGCGCGCCCTCGCCCCGGTCGATGACGAGCTCGCCGCCGGACTCGACGGCGGCCATGTCGGCGAAGGAGTGCCAGAAGGTACCCACGGGCTCGCCCACGGTAGCAGCCCCGCCCGGCCGAACCGCCGAACCTCGGCGATCAGGTGGGCTCGTACGCGAGGTTCGGGCGCAGCCAGGTCTCGGCCTCGCGCCGGTCCATCCCGCACCGGGCCGCGTAGTCCTCGACCTGGTCGCGACCCAGCCGCCCGACGTTGAAGTACCGGGCCGCCGGGTGCGCGAAGTACAGGCCCGAGACGCTCGCCGCCGGGGTCATCGCGAAGTGCTCGGTGAGGTCGATGCCCGCGCTCGGGGCGTCCAGCAGCTCGAACAGCGTCGCCTTGCGCGTGTGGTCGGGACAGGCGGGGTAGCCGAACGCCGGACGGATCCCTCGGTAGCGTTCGGCGAGCAGGTCGTCGCCGCTCATCGCCGGCCCCGACTCGTACCACTCGCGCCGGGCGCGTTGGTGCAGCCACTCGGCGAACGCCTCGGCCAGGCGATCGGCGAGCGCCTTGACCATGATCGCGTTGTAGTCGTCGTGGTCCGCCTCGAACCGACCGGCGAGCTCGTCCGCCCCGATCCCCGCGGTCACGGCGAACGCACCGAGGTGATCCGCCAGTCCCGTGTCGGCCGGGGCGATGTAATCGGCGAGCGAGCGGCTCGGGCGGTCGTCGCCGTGGTCGGCCTGCTGGCGGAGCATCGGGAACCGGTGCGAGTCCCCCAGGACCACGTCGTCGCCCTCGGCCGACGCGGGCCAGAACCCGTAGACGCCCCTCGCGGACAGCGACCGGTCGGCCACGATCGTGTCGAGGAGCTCGTTCGCGGCCTCGAACAGCTCCCGCGCGGCCTCGCCGTGCCGGGGATGGTCGAGGATCTGCGGGTAGCGGCCCTTCAGCTCCCACGCGGTGAAGAAGAACGTCCAGTCGATGTAGGGGCGGAGCTCCGTCAGGTCGGGCTCGACGACGCGGGCGCCAGTGAACGCCGGCTCGGGCAGGTCCTCTCGGCGCCAGACGATCGGCGTCCGGCGCTCGGTCGCGATCCGGTGGGGCAGGAGCGGCTGGGCCTCGCGCTCCGCGTGGAGCAGGCGGAGGCGGTCCTGGTCCTCGCGGTTGACGTGGTCCAGCTTCGAACGCCGTTCGGGGTCGAGCAGGTCCGAGACGACCCCCACCACCCGCGAGGCGTCGATCACGTGGACCACCGGCTGCCCGTACTCGGGCGCGATCCGAACGGCCGTGTGCTGCCGCGACGTCGTGGCGCCGCCGATCAGCAGCGGAAGGTCGAGGCCGCGGCGCTCCATCTCCTTGGCGACGCCCTCCATCTCGCCGAGCGAGGGCGTGATCAGCCCCGAACAGCCGACGATGTCGCAGCCCTCGGCCGCCGCGGTGTCCAGGAGCACGTCGGGCGGGACCATCACGCCGAGATCGATGACCTCGTAGTTGTTGCACCCGAGCACCACGCCCACGATGTTCTTGCCGATGTCGTGCACGTCGCCCTTGACCGTGCACAGGATCACCTTGCCCTGCGCGCGCACGCCGTCCGGGCCGAGCCGGAGCTTCTCCTGCTCCATGAACGGCTCGAGGTACGCGACCGCGCGCTTCATCGCCCGCGCGCTCTTCACGACCTGGGGCAGGAACATCTTCCCGGCGCCGAACAGGTCGCCGACGACCTGCATCCCGGCCATCAGCGGGCCCTCGATCACGTCCAGCGGCCGTTCGCGGGCCGTGCGGGCCTCCTCGGTGTCCTGCTCGATGAACTCGTCGATCCCGTGCACGAGCGCGTGCTTGAGGCGCTCCTCGACGGTGGTCTCGCGCCACGAGAGGTCGAGCTCCTTCTTCATGGCGCCGCCCTTGACGGTCTCGGCGAACGCGACCATGCGCTCGGTCGCGTCGGGCCGGCGGTCGAAGATGATGTCCTCGACGTGCTCGAGCAGGTCGGGCGGGATGTCCTCGTACAGCGCGATCTGTCCCGCGTTCACGATCGCCATGTCGAGGCCGGCGGCGATCGCGTGGTACAGGAACGCCGAGTGGATCGCCTCGCGCACGCCGTCGTTCCCGCGGAAGCTGAACGAGAGGTTCGAGACGCCGCCGGAGACCTTGACGCCCGGCAGTCGCTCCTTGAGCAGCCGCGTGGCCTCGATGAACGCGATGCCGTACGCGTTGTGCTCCTCGATCCCGGTCGCGATCGCCAGGATGCACGGGTCGACGACGATGTCCTCGGGCACGATAGCCGGCCCGGTCGATCAGCAGACCGACCGAGCGCTCGAGGATCTGGAGCTTGCGCTCGACGGTGTCGGCCTGTCCCTGCTCGTCGAACGCCATCACGACGACCGCCGCCCCGTACCGCTTGACGCGACGCGCCTTCTCGAGGAAGTCCTCCTCGCCCTCCTTGAGGCTGATCGAGTTCACGATGCCTTTGCCCTGCAGGCACTTCAGACCGGCCTCGAGCACGTCCCACTTGGACGAGTCGACCATCACCGGGACGCGCGCGATCTCGGGCTCGGTGGCGATCAGGTTCAGGAACGTCGTCATGGCCTTCACGCCGTCGAGCAGGTCGGCGTCCATGTTGACGTCGAGCATGTTCGCGCCGCTGCGGACCTGGTCGGCCGCGATCTCGACGGCGGCCTGGTAGTCGCCGGCCTCGATCAGCCGGCGGAACCGAGCCGAGCCGGTCACGTTCTGCCGCTCGCCGATCATCACGAACCCCGTCTCCGGCGTGATCGAGAAGGGCTCGAGCCCGCTGAGCGCCGTCACGGTGCCCGCCGCGGGGATCTTGCGGGGCGGCGAGCCCGTCGACGGCGGCGGCGATCTCCCGGATGTGCTCGTCGGTCGTCCCGCAGCACCCGCCCGAGCACGTTCGCGAGACCGCTCTCGGCGAACTCGCGCAGGTACTTCGAGGTGGTCTCGGGGCGCTCGTCGTAGCCGCCGAACGCGTTCGGCAGGCCGGCGTTGGGGTGGCAGGTGGTGAACACCGGCGCGATCCGCGCGAGCGACTCGAGGTACGGGCGCATGTCGGCCGCCCCGAGCGCGCAGTTCACGCCGACGCTGAACGGTTCGGCGTGCGCGACCGAGAGCCAGAACGCGTCGATCGTCTGCCCCGAGAGCGTCCGGCCGCTCCGGTCGGTGATCGTGACGCTGATCATGAGCGGGACGTCCGGCGCGACGTCGCTCGCGGCCGCGATCGCCGCCTTGGCGTTCAGGGTGTCGAAGATCGTCTCGATCAGCAGCAGGTCGACGCCGCCGTCGACGAGCCCGCGGATCTGCTCCGCGTACGCCTCGGTCATCCGGTCGAACGAGACCGTGCGGTACGCCGGCTCGTTCACGCGGGGGGACAGCGAGAGCGTCTGGTTCGTCGGGCCCACCGACCCCGCCACGAACCGGTCGGGCCCGAAGGCGTCGGCCGCGCGCCGGGCGATCTGCGCCCCGGCCACGTTGAGGTCGAGGACCGCGTCCTCGAGGCCGTAGTCGGCCTGGGCGATCGCCGTGGCGGTGAAGGTGTTGGTCGTGACGATGTCGGCGCCGGCCGCGAGGTAGGAGCGATGGATGTCCTCGACGACGTCGGGCCGCGTGAGGTTCAGGAGATCGGGGTCACCCGCGACGTCGTGCGGATGGTCTCGGAAGCGCTCGCCCCGGTAGTCGCCGTCCGCGAGGGTCCGGGCCTGGATCGCGGTCCCGTAGGCGCCGTCGAGCACGAGGATCCGTTCGGCCAGCAGCGCCTCGAGCCGGTCCCGCATGGGACCACGCTAGCGGCCGTGCTCCGGCGTGACCAGCAACGGACGTGCTCGTTCCGTCGGGCCGGCCGCCTGGGGTAGGCTGCCGGTTCCGGTTCGTCGGTCCGGTGGAGGAAGCAGCGTTGGCCAAGGACGTGTTCGAACCGCTCACGGGCGCCGTCCCCGGCGCGATCGCGAGCGGCGGGATCGGGGGGTCGACCCCGTCGGGACGGCCGCGTCCGGACCGGCCGCTCGGCAAGCGCGGCGCCGACCTGCTCGCCCAGGTCCCGCTCTTCGAGGGGCTGTCGCGCCGGCACCTCAAGCGGCTCGCCGAGCACGCCGACGAGATCTCGTTCCGCGAGAAGGAGACCATCGTCGAGGAGGACCAGCCCGGCGGCTCGTTCTTCGTGATCGTCGAGGGCGAGGTCAAGGTCCGGCAGGGCGGCCGCGTGATCGCCACGGCGGGACCCGGCGAGTTCTTCGGCGAGATCTCCCTGCTCGACGGCGGCCCCCGGAGCGCGACCGTGGTCGCCGACACGCCGGTCGTGGCGATCCGGCTGTTCAAGAGCTCGTTCGACCGGGTGGTCAAGGAGGAGCCGCAGGTGGCGGGCAAGATCCTGACCGTCGTGGCGCGGCGCCTGCGCGAGGCCGAGAGAACGATCAGCTCCTGATGCTGAGCCTGTCGGCGTACTCCTGGTGGAAGTTCCTGCACGTCGCGGGCGTGATCGCGTTCGTGTCGTTCCACGGGGTCTCGATGACGGCGGCCCTGCGGGTCCGTAAGGAGCGCGACCGCGTTCGGATCGCGACGATGCTCCAGCTGTCCGGCTCCTCGGTGACGGGCATGTACGTCTCGCTGCTGTGGCTGGTCGTGTTCGGCGTGGTGGCGGGGATCCAGGGCGGGTTCTGGAACGACGGGTGGTTCTGGATCGCGATCGGGCTGCTGGTGCTCGCGGTGGGCGAGATGTCGGCGGTCGCGCGGCCGTACTACGAGCGCGTGAAGGAGGCCGTCGAGGTGCGCCCCTCCGGGGTCCCTCGTCGCAGCGACGAGGAGCTCGAGGAGATCCTGAGCTCGCCCGTCGCGCTGTGGAACGCGGTGTTCGGTGCGGCGGTCCTGCTGGTGATCACCTGGCTGATGATCTTCAAGCCGTTCCAGGTGTTCTAGCCGGCCTTCTGGGCCGGCCTTCCGGCTCCGACCGCTACAGGTCCGTGGGCGCGAGCGGGCGCTCGGCCGGACCGGCCACGACCTGGCCGGTGGCCGAGTACCGGGAGCCGTGGCAGGGGCACAGCCAGCCGTGCTCGGACGCGTCCCACTTCACCGTGCACCCCTGCGTGCGTGCACTTGGCCGACATCGTGGTGACCTTGCCCTTCTTGTCTCGGTAGACCGCCACCTTGTGGTCGGCCATCTTGACGATGCCGCCCTCGCCGGGCTCGATCTCCGACAGGCTCTGGGCGACGGTGCGCGCGACCAGGACGTCGCACGGGGCGTTCTCGGCCACGTCGCGCGGGACCGAACCCAGCAGGGCGGCCTTCGCCCCGGTGAGGCCCCGGTTGCCGATCACCACGAGGTCGTAGCCCTCGCTCGCGGCCGCGTCGACGATCTCGTCGGACGGGTCGCCCGTGCGGATCTCGATCGCCGACGTGACGCCGGCCTCGTCGCCGATCGACGACTTCGTGTCCTGCAGGACGAGCTCGCCCGTCTTGGGGTGACCCACGAACAGCAGCGTGACCGAGGCCTTGAGCCGCTTGGCGAGGGCGTACCCCTTGCGCGCCGCGCGGTCGGCCGTCGAGGAGCCGTCGGTCGCGATCAGCAGGCGTCGGTAGGGCGGGGCGCCGTGCGGCCGCTGGTCGTCGGGCCGCGCCCGGGTGAGCAGCACGTCCGACGGCGCGTGGGTCACGACCCGGCGCGACACGCTGCCGAAGAGCTGCTCGGAGGCCGAGAGCCCCGTGCTCCCGATCACGATCAGCTCGGTGTCGGTCTGGGAGGCGGTCATCAAGATCGCGTCGGCCGGCGCCTCGGCCGAGAGCGCGACCTCGTGGAGGGCCCCCTCGCGTTCGGCGATCTTCTCGGCGCGCTCGACGGCGTCGCCGGCGCGATCGGGGTTCGCGTACGCGTGGGCGATGGTCAGCTTCGCCCCGAGGGCCGCCGCGAGCGTGGCGGCCACGTGCTCGGCGGTCTCGGCGGAGGCCGAGCCGTCGGTCGCGACCACGATGCGTCGGTAGGCCATGGCAGATCCCCTCGTTGGGTCCGATGTTACCCGGAAGCGGTTCGGGAGACTATCGCGTCGAGCTCGGACAGGGTCGCCTCGTCCAGGACGATGTCGCCGGCCGCGGCGTTCGAACGCACGTGGTCGGGGTTGCGGCTGCCCGCGATCGCGGCGGTCACCCCCGGCTGCGCGACGTTCCACGCGAGCGCGAGCTGGGCGAGCGTGATCCCGAGCCGCTCCGCGATCGGCCGGAGGGCCTCGACGAGGGCGAGGTTGCGCTCCCGGTTGCCCGCGACGAACAGCGAGCCTCCCTCCTCGTCGCCCCCGCGGAAGTCGCCCCGATCGAACCGCGTCTCGGACGTGATCGCGCCCGTGAGCAGCCCGTACGCGAGCGGGCCGTACGACAGCACGCCCGTGCCCTGCTCGCCGCACCACCGGATCAGGTCGCGGTCCTCGAGCCGGAGCATCGAGAACTCCTGCTGCAGCGAGTCGACGTGCCGGACCGCCTCGCACCGTTCGATCAGGTCGCGGTCGAAGTTCGACACGCCGATGAACCGGACGAGGCCGTCGTCCACCAGCTCGGTCATCGCGCCCCAGGTCTCCTCGATCGGGGTCCCGCGCTCGTCGGGCCAATGGAGCTGGTAGAGGTCGATGTGGTCGGTGCCGAGCCGCCGCAGGCTCGCCTCGCACGCCGAACGCACCTGGGCCGCCCGGAACCCCGAGCCGTCGGGCTGCGGGGCGACCTTCGTGAAGATCAGGGATCTCGTCGCGTCGCCCCTCGATGGCCCGTCCCACGAGCTCCTCGGAGCGGCCCCGGCCGTAGACCTCGGCCGTGTCGATCCAGTCGATCCCGGTCTCGAACACCGTCCGGATCGCCTCGAGCACCTGCTCCTCGGGGGGCGACTCGCCCCATTCGGATCCGCCGCCCGCCTCCCAGGCCCCGAACCCGATCACGGACACCTCCGGACCCCTCGAACCCAACCGGTTCCTGCGCATGCGCGTCGCTCCTCGCGGCTGCTCGTCGCGGGCCGTCGTCCGGCCCCGCCCCAATCTAGCGGCTGGACCGGTCCGGTCCTCGGGTGCGCGGTACGCTAGATGTGCAACGGTCCTCACGACCCGATCCGAAGGAGGCGGCCGGGCCACGCCCGGCGACGATGACCAAGCAGGTCGAGGAGAAGCAGCGCGTCGTCATCCGGTTCGCCGGCGACTCCGGCGATGGCATGCAGCTGACGGGTGACCGGTTCACCAATGCGACGGCGGTGCTGGGCAACGACCTCGCGACGATGCCGGACTTCCCGGCCGAGATCCGGGCCCCCGCCGGCACCGTCCACGGGGTCTCGGCGTTCCAGATCCAGTTCGCGTCCACCGACATCCTGACGCCCGGCGACCACCCGGACGTCCTGGTCGCGATGAACCCGGCGGCCCTGAAGGCCGAGCTCGGCTCGGTGGAGAAGGGCGGCACGATCATCGTGAACGAGGACGCGTTCACCGAGCGGAACCTGCAGAAGGCCGGGTACGCCTCCGACCCGCTCTCCGACGGGACGCTCGACGGCTACCAGGTCTACCGGGTCCCGATGACCTCGATCACGGTCCGCGCCGTCGAGGAGCTCGGGCTCACGCGCAAGGAGGCCGAGCGCTCGAAGAACATGTTCGCGCTCGGGCTCGTGTCGTGGATGTACGGGCGGCCGACCGACGTCACGCTCAACTGGCTGCACAAGAAGTTCGGCGACAAGGCGCAGCTGTACGACGCGAACGCGGCCGCCTTCAAGGCCGGCTACAACTTCGGCGAGACCACCGAGCTGTTCGCGACCTCGTACGAGGTCAAGCCGGCGCCGGCCGAGCCGGGCATCTACCGCAACGTCTCCGGCGCGCAGGCGCTCGCGTGGGGGCTCGTCGCCGCGGCCGAGCGGAGCGGCCTCCAGCTGTTCTACGCGAGCTACCCGATCACGCCCGCCTCCGAGCTGCTCCACGAGCTCTCGAGGCTCAAGAACTTCAACGTGATGACCCTGCAGGCCGAGGACGAGATCGCCGCCGCCAACGTCGCGCTCGGCGCCGCGTTCGCCGGCGACCTCGGCGTGACCGGGACCAGCGGTCCCGGGATGGACCTGAAGGCCGAGACGCTCGGGCTGGCCGTGATGCTCGAGCTGCCGATGGTGATCGTCGACGTCCAGCGCGCCGGCCCCTCGACCGGGATGCCGACCAAGACCGAGCAGGCGGACCTGCTGCTCGCGCTGTTCGGCCGTCACGGCGAGTCGCCGATGCCGATCGTCGCGGCGCGTTCGTCGGCGCACTGCTTCGACGCGGCGATCGAGGCCGCGCGGATCGCGATCACGTACCGGACGCCCGTGATCCTGCTGTCCGACACGTTCCTCGCGAACTCGTCCGAGCCGTGGAAGCTCCCGGACGTCGACAGCCTCCCGACGATCGACCCGGCGTTCGCGACCGGCCCCAACGCCGGACAGGAGTTCCTGCCGTACCTGCGCGACGAGAAGCTCGCGCGGCCGTGGGCGATCCCGGGGACGCCGGGCCTGCGGCACCGGATCGGCGGGCTCGAGAAGGAGGACGGGACCGGGGACATCAGCTACGACCCCGAGAACCACGAGCGCATGACCGAGCTCCGTGCGGCCAAGGTCGCGAAGATCGTCGACGACATCCCGCCGCTCGAGGTCGAGGACCCGGACGGGGACGCGGAGTTCCTGGTGCTCGGCTGGGGCTCGACCTACGGGACGATCCTCGCGGCCGCCAGGCGCGTCCGCGAACGGGGCCGCAAGGTCGCGACGGCGCACCTGGTGCACCTGAACCCGATGCCGGCCAACACCGGGGAGGTCGTGAAGCGGTACGCGAAGGTGCTGATCCCCGAGCTCAACACGGGGCAGCTCTCGATGCTGATCCGCTCGGAGCACCTGGTCGACGCGAAGAGCTTCTCGAAGGTGCAGGGCCAGCCGATCTTCGCGGAGGAGCTGGAGGTCGAGATCCTGAAGGTGATGGACGGTGAGTGACGTGGACAACGGAACGACGAACGGCAACGGCGGCTCGGCGACCGGCGACGGCGGCGGCGCGGTCGGGACGCTGACGAAGAAGGACTTCACCAGCGACCAGGAGGTGCGCTGGTGCCCGGGCTGCGGCGACTACGCGATCCTGTCGACGGTGCAGGGGTTCATGCCCGAGCTCGGGATCGCGCCCGACAACACGGTGTTCGTCTCGGGGATCGGCTGCTCGGGGCGGTTCACGTACTACATGGACACCTACGGCGTGCACGGGATCCACGGCCGCGCGCCGGCGCTCGCCACGGGCATCGCGACCGCTCGGCCGGACCTCTCGGTCTGGGTGATCACCGGCGACGGCGACGGGCTGTCGATCGGCGGGAACCACCTGATCCACGCCCTCCGCCGCAACGTGAACCTGAAGATCCTGTTGTTCAACAACCAGATCTACGGGCTGACCAAGGGCCAGTACTCGCCGACCTCGGAGGAGGGCAAGGTCACCAAGTCGACGCCGTTCGGCTCGGTCGACCACCCGTTCAACCCGATCGCGCTGGCGCTCGGCGCGGAGGCGACCTTCGTGGCCCGCACGATGGACAACGACCGCCAGCACCTGACCCAGGTGTTGCGACAGGCCGCGGCGCATCGGGGGAGCGCGTTCGTCGAGATCTACCAGAACTGCAACGTGTTCAACGACGGCGCGTTCGACCTGCTCCGCGAGAAGCAGCAGGGGACCCACAACCAGATCCGGCTGGAGGACGGCGAGCCGATCGTGTTCGACGAGGGCAGCCGGTGCGTCTCGGTCGGGGAGAACGGCCGGCTCGTGATCACCGAGACGGCGAGCACGCCGCCGGAGGCGATCGTGGCGCACGACGCGAAGGGCAGGCCGTCGCTCGCGTTCGCGCTCGCGCACCTGTCGCGCGGGCCGAACGAGCCCACGTGCATCGGCGTGTTCCGCGAGGTCGAGCGGCCCGTCTACGGCGAGGCCATGACCGCGCAGATCGAGCACGCGGTCGAACGCCTCGGGCCGGGCAGCCTCGACAAGCTGCTGCACTCGGGCGACACCTGGACCGTGTCCTAGGGCGAGTCGCTAGCCGGAAGGGACTCGGGCGCGATGAACCCGTCCAACGACATCGTCACGCTGAAGAACACCGTTGCGGCCATCAGCCCTCCGCTCCCTTCCGAACGATCTCGGTGACGTAGGCCGCCAGTTGCTCAGGGTCTGCCGGCCGCCGTCGATCGCGTGGTCCTTCTGGACCGTCTCGTCGCGCAGCTCCTTGGTGGGCAACACCGTGCGCATCTCGATCCAGGTCAGCGATCGTCGGCGGAACGGAACCGCGCCATCGCGGCGTCGGCCGCCGAACGCACCTCGCGCAGCTCGGACACCAGGCTCGGGAGCGTCGCGAGCAGCCGCTCCGCGTCGTCCTCGGTCGTGTCCGGCCCGACGCCGATGCGGAAGCTCGTCGTCGAGGCGACGCCCATGTGCTCGAGGATCGACGACGCCTCGCCGGCCGCGCCCGAGCAGTTCGACCCGGCGGCGATCCGGAACCCGCGGTCGTCGAGCGCCATGCTCATGATCTCGGCGTCCAGGTCCGGGACCGAGAAGCACACGAGGTGCGGGACCCGCTGGGTGGCGTGACCGTGGACCCTGGCGCCCTCGACGCGTTCGGCGATGCCGGCGCGGAGCGTGTCGGTGAGCGCCCACTCCCGGGCCGCCTCGTCGCCCATGCCCTCCAGCCGAGCCTCGAGCGCGGCGGCCATCGCGGCCACGCCCGGGACGTTCTCCACGCCCGAACGACGGCGCCGCTCGCGGTCGTCCCCGCAGGGGTACGCGGCGATCGGCACGCCTCGCCGGACGTACAGCGCCCCGATCCCCGGCGGCCCGCCGAACTTGTGCCCGGAGATCGACAACAGGTCGACGTCGAGCGCGAGCGCGTCGACGGGAAGGTGCCCGACGGTCTGGCAGGCGTCGGTGTGGAACAGCACGCCGGCCTCCCGGCACAGGCGGGCGCATTCGGCGATCGGCTGGATCGTCCCGACCTCGTGGTTCGCGTGGTGCACCGACGCGAGCAGCGTGCCCGGGCGGCGGATCTCGGCGGCGAACGCGTCGAGGTCGACCGAGCCGTTGCCGTCGACCGGGACCAGCACCGACTCGAACCCGTCGGTCTCGAGCGTGTGGAGCACGCCGCCCACCGCGGGGTGCTCGATCGTCGTGGTGACCACGCGGGTGCCGAGCTCGCGGACGGGCCGGACGCCGCCCCAGATCGCGAGCGCCACCGATTCGGTCCCGCCGCTCGTGAACACGATCTCGTCGGGCTGGGCGCCGAGGCCGCCGGCGACGGTCGCCCGTGCGTCGTCGAGCAGCCGGCGGGCCGCCAGGCCGTCCCCGTGCACGCGGAGCGGGTCCGCGAACTCGTCGAGGGCGGCGAGCAGCGCCGCGCGCGCCCGCTCGTCCAGCGGCGTCGCGGACGCGTGGTCCAGGTAGGTGCTCGTGGTCACCATGGGGAACGCCCTCATGATACGGGCGCACCGGTCGCATGGGACGCGTCAGGGCGTGACCGGTTCCTTGTCCTTGAGGAACACCGTGGCGTACAGGACCGCCGCGATGATGCCGCCGGCGATGGGACCGATGATCCAGACGAACCAGTTGGCCCAACTGCCCGAGGCGAGCGCCGGACCGAACCAGCGCGCCGGGTTCATCGCGGCACCGGTGTACGGACCGAACGCCATGATGTCGAACGCGATCACGAGCCCGATCGTGAGCCCCGCGGTCTTCGACCAGGGCCCGCGCGGATCGACCGCGGTCCCGAACACCGCGAAGACGAGGAAGAACGTCGTCGTGGCCTCGATCACGATGCCCTTGCCGTCCGCGATGCCCTGGGCGAGCGCCGGTGTCCCGCCGCCACCGGCGTCGTAGACCGCCGTCGGGACCAGGTACTTGAGCAGGTACGCGCCGGCCACCGCGCCGAGGAACTGCGCGCCGATCAGGATCACCGCTCGCTGCGAGGGGATCTTGCCGGCGACCCACAGGCCGATCGTGACGGCGGGGTTCACGAGGCCCCCCGAGATGTGGGCCGTGATCGAGACCATGATCGCGAGCACCAGACCGTGCGCGAGCGCCACGCCGGTCAGATCGAGCCCGAGGCTCACCGCGACCACCGCGCCCGCGCCGATGAAGATCAGCGCGAACGTCGCCACGAACTCCGCCACCGCCGCCTTGCCCGTGCTCTCCACGCCTGCCTCCTCGCCTCGATGCCCGAACCCGCCCGACGATAGCGGAGGTCGGCGGAGCGGCGCAGCAGCGGTTGATAGGATGCGCGGCGTGAAGGTCCTCCTCGTGTCTCCCGACGCCGAGGCACGAGACCTGTTCCGCATCGCGGTCGGCAGCATCGAACGCCGCCTCGGCGAGCCCGTCTCGTTCCAGGACGCCGCCGACGGCGAGCAGGGCGCCCGCATCGGGCTCCGCGAGCGCCCCGACGCGGTCGTCGCCGACGAGATCGCGTCCCGGGCGGGCGCGTTCGCGATGGCGAGGGACCTGCGGGGGGCGGTCGAGCCGTACCGTGGCGCCGATCGTGATCGTGCTCGAGCGCAAGCACGACGCCTGGCTCGCTCGTTGGTCGGGGGCGGACGCGTGGTTCGTCCGCCCGGTCGATCCGTTCGAGCTGGCGGACCGGCTCGTCGAGCTGATCCAGGCGTCCCGGGGCCCGCTCCCGGAGCGACCGGGGCAAAGGCGGGGACGCAGCCGGGGACACAGCCAGGGACACAAAGGGAGATCGCGTGAAGATCAAGGGGACGTGCCGGCGGTGCGGACGCGAGTTCCTCGCCGAACAGGTGATCCTGAACGGGGGCCACTGCCCCTGGGACGGCAAGCCGTTCCAGGCGGACTACGCGGTCGTGCTGGTCGATGCGCTCACCGACGCCGAGAGCGCGGGGAGCACGCTGGAGAACGCGCTCGAGAAGCTCGCCGACATCGAGCCGGAGTTCGTGCTCGACGTCGAGTCGGTGCTCGCGGAGATCCGCGGACACCTGGAGCGGCTCGAGCGCCCGCACGCCGGGACGTGAGGGCGTGACCGCCGTGCCGGAGGTCGAAGCCGGGAACGGGTACTCGGTCAAGGTCCGCGAGGGGAACGGGTCGTGGAGCGTCGCGATCGTCGATCCGCGGGGACGCGAGGCCTCGGTTCGGGCCTGTCGAGACGAGACCGAGGCGCGGACCTTCGCCTCCACCGTCCGCCAGCACATCGCCTGGCTGTCGGAGCCGCGGTTCCGCGAGATCTACCGGCTCGCCGAGGGGGCGTGACGTGGGGTTCAACGCGATGCAGCCCGGCAAGCTCAAGCGCGGCGATCTGCTCTTCTTCGTGATCGGGGTGGCCGTGATCGTCGCCCTGATCGTGTGGGCCGTCTCGTAGGTGGACGCCGAGACCCTCGCGGCGCTCGACTTCTGCTACCTCACCACCAAGGGCCGGCGTTCGGGGAGCCCCCACACGATCGAGATCTGGTTCGCGCTCCAGGACGACGTCGTCTTCGTGCTCGCCGGTGGGCCCGACGAGAGCGACTGGGTGAAGAACCTCCGCGCCGATCCCACCGTCGGCCTGCGGCTCGGCGACCGGGACCTGATCTGCCAGGGGCGGATCGTCGACGATCCCGAGGGGGATGCCCTCGCGCGACGGTTGCTCCTGGAGAAGTACGGGCCCGCGAGATCCGGACGACCTGTCGGCGTGGGCTCGGACCGCTCGACCGATCGCGATCGACCTGCCCCCTGAATGAGCTGCGAAGACTGAGCTACGACGGGCTCTCGTCGAACCCGATCGAGAACAGGCGCTCGAGATCGTGCTTCGAGTACACCTGGAACGCGATGAGCGTCTCGGTCCTCGCGACGCCCTCGACCTTCGAGATCCCGCCGGGGATCACCGACGCGAGGTCGTCGTGGTTCGCGACGCGCACGATCGCGACGAGGTCGAACTCGCCGGCGACCGAGTAGACCTCCGAGACGCCCTCGAGGTCGGCGATCGCCTGCGCGGCCTCGGGGATCCCGTCGATCTCGCACTCGATCAGGACGACGGCGTGCACGCTCATCGGATCACGACCCTCGGCGACACGGTCACGCGCGCTCCAGCACGACGGCGAGGCCCTGACCGCCGGAGATGCACAGCGTCGCCAGGCCGAGCGCGACGCCGCGCGAACGCATCGCGTAGGCGAGCGAGAGGATGATGCGGGCTCCGCTCATCCCGATCGGGTGGCCGAGCGAGATCCCGCCGCCGTGCACGTTCAGCCGGTCGCGGTCGAACTTCAGCTCGCGCTCGCACGCGAGCACCTGCGCGGCGAACGCCTCGTTGATCTCGATCAGGTCGATGTCGGCGAGCGAGAGCCCGGTCTTCTCGAGCACCTTCTTGGTCGCCGGCACCGGGCCGATCCCCATGATCTCGGGCGGCACGCCGGCCCACGACATCCCGATGATGCGCGCGAGGGGCTCTCGTCCCTCGGCCTCGGCGCGTGAGGCCGACATCAGCACCATCGCCGCGGCGCCGTCCGTGATGCCGCTGGAGTTGCCGGCCGTGACGCTGCCACCATCTCGGAACACGGGCTGCAGCCGCGCGAGACCCTCGAGCGTCGTGTCCGGACGAGGGTGCTCGTCCTCGGTCACGGTGAGGATGTCTCTGCCCGACGGCGCGTCGACCGCGAACAGCTCCGCCGCGCGCGCCTCGGCCCCGGCGAGCGGCCTTCTGCTGCGACTCGAGCGCGAACTCGTCCTGCTCGGTCCGCGACAGGCCGTAACGGTCGACGAGGTTCTCGGCCGTCTCGCCCATGAGCAGCCCGCACAGCGGGTCGAGCAGGCCGTCGCGGTACATCGCGTCGTAGACCTGCGCGTCGCCCATCCGGTAGCCGGTGCGCATCCGGTCGAGCAGGAACGGGACCCGGGTCATGTTCTCCATGCCGCCGGCCAGCACGACCTCGGAGTCGCCGAGCGCGATCTGCTGCGCCCCGAGCTGCACCGCCTTCATCCCCGAGCCGCACGCGATGTTCACGTTGTAGGCGGAGACCTCGACCGGCACCCCGGCCCGAACGCTCACCTGGCGGCCGGTGTTCGGGCCGTTGCCCGCCTGCCGAGCGTGACCCAGGATCGTCTGGTCGATCCGGTCGGGCTCGACGCCGGATCGGCGCATGGCCTCCTTCGCGGCGAGCACGCCGAGGTCCACGGCCGGCAGGTCGGTGAACGAACCAAGGAAGCGTCCGATCGGCGTCCGCGCGCCCTCGAGGATGACCGCGGTCTCCACGAGAGACAGTCTATCCGCCGCTCGACGGACGCCGGCTCGACGGTCAGGTGCCAGTCCCGCGGCTACCCCGTGGACGATCTCGAACGAGCTCAGTGTCTCAAGCTCGTTCGCGGACCGGGGCCGTCGCACGCACTGTCTCGAGGATCCTCGACAGGGCCGCGCCGCCGTCAACCGGTTCGACGAGCGGGACGTCGGTGGTCTCGATCCGGACCTCGTGACGCAGGATCCACGAACGCAGCGCCGAGAGCTCGTCGGCCCGCTCCCGGGGGCAGGGGTGCCCGAGGGGTTCGTCGTCGTCCCGGTCACCGCGCGCCAGCGCCCCTCGGCGGAGGCGGATGGGGCCATCCTGCCCGTGGCGGAACACGAGGTCGTCGCCGGCGAGGAGCCAGCCGTCGATCCGCCTCCTGGCCAGCGCCTCGGCGAGCGCGCGCAGGCGGTCGCGCGCGAGGGCCGCCTCCTCGAACCGTTCCTGCTCGGCGAGGTCGCGCATGCGCGCCTCGAGCGTTCCGAGGAGCCCGCCCGGTGTGGAGAGGGAGGAGAGCAGGGAGCGGACGAGCTCCTCGTAGCGCTCGGGGCCGACGCGCCCGTCGCACGGGGTCAGGCATCGGTGCATCTCGGCGAGCGCGCACGGCGCGAACCGGGTGGACGCGCGCATCGCCGTCGTGCAGCGGCGGATCGGGAAGACGTCCTCGAGCGCCTCCTTGGCCAGACGCGCGAGGTGCGACGACGGGAACGGCCCGAGGAACGCGCCGCCGCCCTTGGTCTCGCGGACGACCCTGATCCGCGGGAACGCCTCGGCGTCGTCGATCCGCAGGTACGCGTACTTCCGCCACGTCTTGCCCCGGCGGTTGTACTTCGGCTCGTGCCGGCGGATCAGCCGGGCCTCGAGGATCAGGGACTCGAGCTCCGAGCCGCACGGGACGCCGTCGACCGTCGAGGTCTCGGCGAGCAGATCCTCGACCTTCTTCCGGCCGTCGCCGTAGAAGTAGCTCTTGACGCGCGAACGCAGGTCGACCGACTTGCCGACGTACAGCACCCGGCCGTCCCGACCCCGGAACAGGTAGACGCCGGGTGCGTTCGGCAGGTGGTCCGCGAGCCGGATCTTCCCGAAGTTCGGGCGTCCGCGGGCGCGGACGGCGCCGTGCAGGTCGCCGAGCGTGACGATCCCGAGCCGCCCGCCGAGCTCGAGCAGGCCATGGAGGACCTCGGAGCAGGCCTCGGCGTCGGGCAGCGCCCGGTGCGACGGCCGCACCGCCGTGCGGAAGTACTGCGCGAGCGTCTGGAGCCGCACGTTCGGCACGTCGGGCCAGACCACGCGCCGCGCGAGGCGAGCTGTGCACACCGGCGGCGGTGGCAGCGGGTCGTAGTCGAGGCGTTCGAGCGCGACGTTGAGGAACGTGAAGTCGAACCGCGCGTTGTGCGCGACGAAGACGCAGCCGCGCGCGAACTCCGCGAACGACGGCAGCACCCACTCGATCGGCGGCGCGCCGGCGACCACGAGGTCGTCGATCCCGGTCAGGTGCGAGATCTGGCGGGGGATCGGCACGCCGGGGTTCACGAGCGTCTCGAACACGCCCGTGCGCTCGCCACCCCGGACCTTCACCGCGCCGATCTCGGTGATCCGCGAGTCGGTCGGCGAGCCGCCGGTGGTCTCGAGATCGACGACCACGAACTCGACCTCGGGCAGCGGGACGGCGTCCTCGAACGTGGTCTGGAGCGCGTCCGCGAGCACCCGGCCTCCCGCGGGGCCGCGCGAGGACGAGCAGGCTACCCGAACAGGTGTTCGGAGGTCAAGGGGAAGCGCTCAGTTCACGTCGCGCGCTCGGAACAGGCCGGCGGCCGCGAGCAGGAGCGCGGCACCCACCGCGGCGAGGTACAGGCCGGCGCCGACCGTCGAGCGCCCGACCTGCGGGAAGTCGATCGGAGATCCGAGGATGAACAGGCCCGAGTTGTCGGTCAGGAGCCACGGCGTCCACTGGGGCCGGAGGCCGCGTACGAGGTTCTCGACGATCACGAGGTAGCCGAACCCCACCCCGAGCGCGACGGCGGTGTTGCGGCCGGCGGACGCCAGCCCGAACCCGAACCCCGCGAAGATCGTCGACAGGACGCGCGACCCGGAGCGCGACCCCGCCGGACTCGGCGAGCCACGCCGAGTCCGCGCCGGCCGTCGAACCCGCGCCGGCCGCGGCCGCCGCGAGCGCGACCCCGAGGAGCGCCTGGATCACCAGCGACAGGACGAACACGCCCGTCAGCGCGGCCGCGATCTTCGCGAACAGCACGCGTCCGCGGCGGGGCTCCCAGGTCAGGATCGTCGTGAGGTGACCGGCGTGCCAGTCGGCGCCGATCGCGGAGGCGCCCAGCATCCACCCGACCGACACCAAGACGAGCGACGTACCCATCAGCACGTCGGGCAGACCCACGAGCGCGTACTCCTGGGTGAGGAACACGATCACGCCGGTGGCCACGATCGCGAGCAGCTCGAGGCCGACGAGCACCTTGACCAGACGCCGCGACCGGAACCGCCGGAACTCGGAGGCGAGCAGCCCGGTCAT
This sequence comes from uncultured Actinomycetes bacterium, assembly GCA_963744515.1. Taxonomy (GTDB): domain Bacteria; phylum Actinomycetota; class UBA4738; order UBA4738; family HRBIN12; genus DASSJM01. The sequence continues at coordinate 480,784 of CAVUTN010000006.1, forward strand.
CGCGCACCCTCCGTCGACGCGCCGCCCGTGAGCTCGAGGAAGACGGTCTCGAGGTCGGCCTCATCGGCGCGGAGCTCGGTGAGGTACAGGCCGCGGTCGGCGAGCGTTCGCGTCACCCGGGCCGCCTCGGCCGGCGGGAGACCCACGCGGATCAGGCCGTCGTCCGCGCGGTCGCGTCGATCCCGGCCTCGCCGAGGATCCGGAGACCCTCGGGCACGTCGTCGAGCCGCACCAGCAGCCCGGCCACGTGACCGGCGGTGAGGACCTCGTGCACCGGCCCGGTCGCGACCTGCTTGCCCCTGGCCAGGATCGCGACGCGGTCGGCCGTCTGCTGGACCTCGTTCAGGATGTGGCTCGAGACGAAGACCGTCCGGCCCTCGCTCCCGAGACGTCGCATCAGCTCGCGCACCTCGACGATCCCGGCCGGGTCGAGCCCGTTGGCCGGCTCGTCCAGGATCAGGACCTCGGGGTCCTTCAGCAGCGCGCCGGCGATCCCGAGCCGTTGCTTCATGCCGAGCGAGTACGTCTTGACCTGATCGTCCGCGCGTTCGGCGAGCCCGACCTCGTCGAGCACCTCACGGACGCGCGCGCGCCCGATGCCCGAGATCCGTCCGAGCAGCTCGAGGTTGCGCCGCGCGGAGAAGCGCGGGTACATCGCCGGGCTCTCGACGATCGAGCCGACCCGGCCGATCACCTTGTGCAGCCCGGCGGGTTCCTGCCCGAGCAGGCGGCATCGCCCACCGGTCGGACGGACGAGACCCAGCAGGCACCGGATCGTGGTGGTCTTCCCGGCGCCGTTCGGCCCGAGGAACCCGAACACGCCGCCGCGTGGGACGGCCAGGTCCAGGCCGTCGACCGCCACCGTTCGGCTGCCGCGGACGCGCCGGTACTCCTTGCGGAGCCCCTCGACCTCGATGACCGTGTCCATCGTGGGAACGGTACGCCGGGACCCGCGTCGGCGGCATGGGCGCACCCACCACGGATCGGCGGGTGGCTAGCACGCGGCGCGGGCCGTCGCGGCGTCAGCGGGGGTAGAGCTCGTCCTCGACCAGGAACGCGATCAGCTGGCCGACGGCGATGTGCGCCTCCTGGATGTGGGAGGTCTCCGAGCTCGGGACGTTGATCTCGATGTCGGCGAGCGCGCCGAGCTTCCCGCTCGAGGAGCCGGTCATCGCGATCGTCCGCAGGCCCATCGACCGCGCCTTCGCGAACGCCCGCACGACGTTCTCCGAGTTCCCGCTGGTCGAGATCCCGACGAGCACGTCGCCCTCGCGACCGAGCGCCTCCACCTGGCGTTCGAACACACCGTCGAAGCCGAAGTCGTTCGCGACCGCGGTGAGCAGCGAGGTGTCGGTCGTGAGCGCGATCGCGGCGATCGCGTCGCGCCGCCGGTCGACCGTGAGCGTGCTGACGAACTCGGTCGCCAGGTGCTGGGCGTCGCCGGCGCTGCCGCCGTTGCCGCACAGCAGGAGCTTGCCGCCGCCGCGGAGGGACTCGACGATCGCGGCGGTCGCGCCCAGGATCTGTTCCGCGCACTCGTCCGCGGTCCGCGCGGCCGTTCGCGAGGTCTCGAGCAGGTACTCGCGTACCCGGTCGAGGTTCACGGTTCCACGCCCAGCTGCTTCTGGTCGCGGAGCCCACCGAACGCCGTCCGTCGGGAGGTCCGGCTCCGCTCCGGCAGGAGGTCGTCGCGGATGACGGATGCGGCCTCGAGGAGGTCGGCGACGACGTGGTCGGCGTCCTCGCCCGCTCCTCGCTCGAGCTCCTCCTCGCCGTGGCCCGGTGCGGACGAGGATCGTCCGGGCGCCCACCGCCCGCCCCAGGCGGAGGTCGGAGCCGTGGTCGCCGACGATCCAGGACCCGGCCGGGTCGAACCCGAGCGCGGCGGCCGCGCGCTCGACCATCAGCGTCCCGGGCTTGCGGCACGCGCAGCCCTCGTCCGGCCGATGCGGACAGAACTCGATCCCGTCCAGCGTCACGCCGTCGGCGGCGAGCAGCTCCGACAGACGCGCGTGGATCCCGTCGAGCTCCTCGACCGTGAGCATCCCGCGGCCGATCGGGGACTGGTTCGTCAGGACGACGAGGCCGAGGCCCAGATCCCGGAGCTCGCGCAGGGCGTCCGCCGCGCCGGGGATCAGCCGGAGCTCGTCGGGCCGGAGCACGTACCCGACCTCCTCGTTGATCGTGCCGTCGCGGTCGAGCAGGACGAACCGGCGGCTCACGAGGGTCTCCACACGCGCCCGCCCGCGTGCGCCTCGACGCCGTGGTGCCGGAACGCGAACTCCGCGAACTGGCCGCCGAGCGCCTCGAGCGCCGAGCGGACCGCCGGCTGACGTTCGGGCCGGCACGCGAGCAGCAGGTAGCCGCCGCCCCCGGCGCCGCAGATCTTGCCGCCCGAGGCGCCCGCGTCTGCCGCGACGGCGAGCAGGCGGTCGATCGGCGTGCCCTCGGAGACGTGCGGGTTCATCAGCTTCTTGCTCTCGAACGCCTCGTGGAGCATCGGCCCGAGCCGGTCGAGGTTCCCGGCCTCGATCTCGCGGCGCATCTCGAACGCCATCGCCTGGAGCTGCTTCATCCCCACGATCGTGTCCTCGCGCCCCTCCTCGTACATCCGGATCTGCGTGGCGATCAGGCCGAGGTCCGTGCGGACGTGGCCGGTGTAGCAGAGCAGCAGGTGCGACCGCAGCTCGGCGACGGCCTCGGGGGCGAGCGCGAGCGGGTGCGACCGTCGCTCCGCCCTGGTCGAACTCGAGGAGGTTGAAGCCGCCGAACGCGGCCGCGAACTGGTCCTGCCACCCACCCGCGATGCCGAGGTCCTCGCGCTCGATCGCGTACGCGAGCTCGGCGACCTCGCGGGGCGCCATCGAGCGCTCCGTGAGCATCGCGAGGGCACCCACGCAGGCGGTGACCAGCGCGGAGGAACCTCCCAGGCCGCTGCCCGGTGGCGCGTCGGACGCGATGTCGACGTCGATCCCGGTGGGCACGCCCATCCGCTCGATCGCGGCCTTGGGCAGGTCCATCACGCCGTCGTACTCGGGGCCGCGCTCGAGGCCGTACTCGACCAGGTGGCCGAGATCCAGCGACCGGATCCGCACCTGACGGTCCTCCCGGGGCGCGAGGGAGACGTGCGCGGCGTGATCGATCGTGGCCGACAGGACGGCGCCGCCGTGGCGCTCGTAGTAGTGGGGGAAGTCGGTGCCGCCTCCGACGAAGCTGATCCGAAGGGGCGCGCTCGCGCGGATCGTCTCGGCCGTCATGGGTCCGCAAGTATGGGCCGGGTGCCGGCCGCGCGACCAGCCGCGCGAAGAGCGCGCCCGGGCGTTCGCCTCAGGCCACGAACCGGACGACGCGGCGGCGCTGCTGCTCGGTGAGGCCCCCCCACACGCCGTAGCGCTCCCCGTTCTTCAGCGCCCACGACAGACAGGTCTGCCGGATGTCGCAGGCCGAGCAGAACGCCAGGGCGGGTCCCGCCTCCTCCTCGGAGGTGGGGAAGAACGTGTCCGGGTCGATCCCGTAGCAGGCCGCTTGGTCCTGCCAGATGTCCGGGGGGGAGGGGTCGGGGGGGAGAGCTTTCAGGTCGATCCCAGCGATGCGATCCTTGGTCACACTCAACTCCCTGCGGCCTCGTCGGGTTGCGCAGGCGACCCGGAGGGGGCCCGTGCGCGCAGGAGACGGTTGTACCGTTCGTGTTCGAACGAGAACAGTCTTGAAAAGTCAGGGCCCCCGTAGTATCGGAGGTCCCCCGATCGGGGTCCCCCGGCGTTCCAGGGGGATGCCGCCGTCGGCCGAGAGCTCCCTGTCCCTTGCGTCCCAACGGATACGGACGATCCCCGCGAGGCCGGTGCGAGGCTCCACGCTGGTCACGGCCCCACGTCCGCCCCGTTCGAACGGACCGGCGCGCCGGGCCGGAGCGGGGTCTCGGCCCGCACCCCGAGCACCACCCGCGGCGGATGCCCGAGGTTCCGCACCCGTGCAACCGACTCCTGGCCCAGGTAGCAGCCCTTGGTCCGATCGATCACCGGCTCGACGTCGAGCCCGGCCTCGGCGGGCAGCGAATCCGGGTCCAGGTCGACCGGGAATCGGGCCATGCCGTGGCGGATCCGCCACGACTCGAGGGCCTCCGGGCCGACCGTGACCGAGCCGGCGTCCGGCGCCTCCCAGCCCGCCGTCCACGAGGGGCCGGGCCGGGGCCCCAGGTGCAGGCCCGAGGGATCCGCCGGTGCGAGTTCGACCTCCGACGACAGGACGTACGGCGCGAGCAGGTCGGCGATCGCGTCCGGCTGCCCGGGGCCCTGCAGGAGCAGGTACCCCTCGCTCGCGCGGGACCGCAGGACGAACACGTCGGCCCGGATCCTGCCCGTGGGGGAGAGCAGGAACGAGCGCAGCGCCTCGCCCTCGGCCAGCCGGTCGATCGAGGCGGTGACGAGGTCGTTCAGCCAGCCCTCGGCGTCGGCGCCCCGGACCTCCGTGAGGCCCCAGCCCTCGAGGCGCACGGACGCCCGCTCCTGTTCGAGCGCCTCGAGCTGCTCGTCGAACGCCGGTTCGCCCACGTCTGCGAGGATAAGCCGCCGTGGACGTTCCGCGGACCCTCCTGGTCACCAACGACTACCCGCCGCGCGTGGGCGGGATCCAGCGCACCCTCGAGGCGCTGGTCCGGTGCTTCCCCGCGGACCGCGTGGCGGTCCTGTGCCCGGACGCCGAGGGCGCGGCCGCGTTCGACGAGGCCGCGCCGTACGAGGTGTTCCGCCAGCCCGAAGGCTTCCTGTGGCCGGTCCCCGACGTGCGGCGCCGCGTGCACGAGGCCGTTCGGTCGTTCGGGGCCGAGGTGGTGCTGTTCGGCGCGGTCTACCCGCTCGCCCTCCTCGGGCCCTCGCTGGCCGAGGCCGGCACCCCGTACCTCGCGGCGGCGCACGGGTTCGAGTACTGGCTCTCGATCGCGCCGGGGACCCACGCGCTCGTGCGGCGCGCCACGTCCCGGGCGGCTCGGGTGCCGGTGATGTGCAGCAGGTTCATCGCCCGGGTCGTCCGAACGGCCGTGCCGCAGGGCGTGCCGGTCTCGGTGATGTACCCCGGTGCGGACCTGGACGTCTTCCGCCCCGACCTGCCCTCCGCCGACCTGACCGAGCTGCACGGCGTCGCCGACCGCCCGCTGATCGTCTGCGTGAGCCGGCTCGTCGCGCGCAAGGGGCAGGACGTGCTGATCCTCGCGATGCCCGAGATCCGCCGCCGCGTCCCCGACGCGACGCTGCTGATCGTCGGCGACGGCCCCTACCGGGACCGGCTCGAGGCGCTCGCCGCGGACGCGCCGGCCGGCTCGGTGGCGTTCACCGGCCAGGTGTCCGAGGCCGACCTGCCCCGCTACTACCGCGCGGGGAACGTGTTCGCCATGCCGTGCCGGAACCGCCTGGGCGGTCTCGAGGTCGAGGGATGGGGCAACGTGTTCATCGAGGCGGCGGCCTGCGGGCGGCCCGTCGTGGTCGGGGACTCGGGGGGCGCGCGCGAGTCCCTCGTGCCGGGCGAGACCGGCCTGCTCGTCAACGGCTCCGACGTCGGGCAGGTCGCCGAGGCCGTGGGGTCGCTGCTGGCCGATCGCGAACGCGCGGAGGCCATGGGTCGTGCCGGCCGCGCACGGGTGGAGGAAGCGTTCGCGTGGTCCCGCCCCGCCGAGGAGCTCGCCGGGTGGTTGCGCCACGCGGTCGACTGACGGCCGCGGTTCCCGGGTGCCGGGCCGGTGCGGGGGTACCCTGCCTCGCATGATGGGCGAACGCCGGTGTCCGACGCTGCGGCGCCCTCGCGTCCGCGGACGCGGAGTGGTGCGGCCAGTGCTTCGCGCCGCTCGAGCGTGTGGGAGCCCGTCCCAACGCGAGCAGGCCGAGGGCGGCCGGCGCGGCGCCCTCCCCGGTCCCGACCGCGGGGCCGAGGGCGATCCCCGGCACGGCGGGTGGGGCGATCGAGGTCGAGGGCGGGACGCTCGCCTGGACGTGTCCGGCCTGCGAGACCCGCAACCCGATCGAGGCGAACGAGTGCTCGGCGTGCGGGACCCCGTTCGGGCGGCTGCTCGCGGAGCCGCGGACGGCGCCCGAGATCGAGCCGCAGACGGCGGCCGTGTGGTCGATGCTGTGGCCGGGGCTCGGGCACTGGAAGCTCGGGCGGCGGACCGACGCGCTGGCTCGGATCGTGATCTTCGGCTGGGCGTTCGGGGCGCTGCTGGTGGTGCTGGTGTCGCGGTTCGGCAAGGGCGGGCTCGGGCCCACCTTCCCGCTGTTCGTGCTGTTCCTGGGGGCCTCGCTGATGATCTACGTCGTGTCGGCGCTGGACGCCTACCGCCTGGCCGCCGGCGACGCGCCGGTGATGAGCTCCCGGGCGTTGCTGTGGACCTCGGCGGGCCTGGTGTTCCTGTCGGTCCTGATCGCGACGTTCGTCACCTTGCCGGCTGCCCGCCGGTAACATCGGCTTCCTCATGAGCGAGCGGACATGAGCGAGCAGACCGAGGGCCAGATCGTGATCGAGGCTCCCGCGGCCGAGGTCATGGACGTCCTGACCGACTTCGAGGCGTACCCGCAGTGGGCCGACGTCAAGACCGCCCAGGTGCTCGAACGCGGTGACGGCGGCGTGGGGACCAAGGTGGCGTTCGAGGTGGACGTCCCGGTCCTGGGCAGGGCGAACTACACGCTCGCCTACCGCTACGCGCCGGGCGACGGCGGGATGTCGTGGGTCTCGACCGAGGCCCGCGGCGCCGTCTCGAACATCACCGGGGAGTACCTGCTCACCGAGATCGACGACGACGAGACCAAGGTGATCTACCGGCTCGCGGTCGACCTCGGGATCCTGCTCCCGGGCTTCGTCCGCACCCAGGGCGAGAAGCGCGTGATCGAGAACGCGCTCGAGGGCCTGAAGCGGCGCGTCGAGCTCGGCTGAGCCCACCCCCGGACGCGCCGGTACGGTCCCCGCGTTAGGCTGCCGGGATGCGGGTCCTGCTGTTCACCGGGAAGGGCGGCGTCGGCAAGACGACGGTCGCCGCCGCCACGGCGGTCCGCGCGGCGGCGGCGGGCAACCGGACGCTCATCATGAGCACGGATCCGGCCCACTCGCTCGGCGATTCGTTCGACGTCGAGATCGGCGAGCACGCCACGCCCATCGCCGAGAACCTGTGGGCCGAGCAGATCGACGCCCAGAGCCGGCTCGAATCCAACTGGCGCGAGATCCAGGACTACTTCGTCCAGCTCATGAACTGGGCCGGCGTCGAGACGATCCAGGCCGAGGAGCTCTCGGTGATCCCGGGGCTCGACGAGATCTTCGCGCTGATCGACGTGAAGACCCACGTCGAGGGCGGGAAGTACGACCTGCTGATCGTCGACTGCGCGCCCACGGCCGAGACGCTCCGCCTGCTCTCGCTTCCCGAGGTCATGAACTGGTACATCGAACGGATCTTCCCGGTCGAGCGGCGCGTCGTGAAGACGCTGCGCCCGATCGTGTCGAAGATGACGACGCTGCCGATCGCGGGCGAGAGCTTCTACGCGGCGGTCGAACGGCTGCACGAGAACCTCGACGCCGTGCACCGGATCCTGACCGACGAGTCGTCCTCGACGGTGCGGCTCGTCGTGAACCCGGAGAAGATGGTGATCGCCGAGGCGCGGCGCACGTACACGTACCTCGGGCTGTTCGGGTACCGGTGCGACGCGGTCGTCGTCAACCGCATCATCCCGGAGGACGTCACCGACCCGTACTTCGGCAAGTGGAAGGACATCCAGGCCGAGCACCTGCAGACCGTGCGCGAGTCCTTCGAGCCCGTGCCGATCCTGACCGCGCGCCTGTTCGACCGCGAGATGGTCGGTGTGGCCCTGCTCGAGGAGATGGGGCAGGAGGTCTACGGCGATCTCCCGGTCACCGACGTCCTGTACCGGGACGACCCGATCCGCGTGCGCCGGCGCTCGGGCGGCTACGTGCTCACGATGCGGCTCCCGTTCGTCTCGCGCGAGGACATGGACATCCACCGGCGCGGTGAGGAGCTCTACGTCCGCGTCGGGACCTACAAGCGCAACCTGATCCTGCCGCAGACCCTCCAGCGGATGGAGGTCCGCGGCGCGAACTTCGTCGGAGACCATCTCGAGATCATGTTCGCGCGGCCGCCGGGATCGGAGCCGGCGGCGGCGCCGAGGGGAAGGAGCAAGCATGGCTGAGACCGAAGCGGGACACGGCGCGGCGACCACGGCGGGTGACGGCGCCGCCGCCTCGGAGCGAGGCGAGCGCGCGCCGCAGCAGCCCGTGTGCACGGTCGCGTTCTGCCCGATCTGCATGGCGGTGACCGCGGGCCAGGGCGCGGCGCCCGACGTGTTCGAGCACCTGCTGGCGGCCGCACGCGAGTTCTTCCTCGCCGCCCGCGCCGTGATCGACGTCCGCGGCGACCACGTGAGCGGGGCCGACCAGAGCCCGAACGGCTCCAAGGACTTCGAGCGGATCGAGATCTCGTGACGACGCCGGTCCGGTCCGCCTGAGAGGCTCGGACGTGCCGGACCGCGGGAACGGCGAGGCGATCGGGATCGACGTCGGCGGAACCAAGATCAACGCGTTCCGTGTCACCCGCGACGGCACGATCGCCGAGCGCACGAGCAGGCCGACGCCGGCGGACGACGAGGCGGCGACGCTGTCGGCGATGGTCGAGCTCGCCCGTGCGCTCACGACCCCCGACGTGATCGCGGTCGGCGTGGGGGCCGCGGGGATGATCGACGCGAAGGAGGGGGTGCTGCGCTTCGCCCCCAACCTCGCGTGGCGGAACCTCCCGATCGCCGAGCGGATGCGCGACGCGCTCGGCCTGCCCTGCCAGGTGGACAACGACGCGAGCATGGCCGCGTACGGCGAGTTCCGGTTCGGCGCGGGTCGCGGGTACCGGCACCTGCTGCTGGTCACGGTCGGTACCGGGCTCGGCGGCGGGATCGTCTCCGACGGCCGGCTGTTCCGCGGCGCGAACGGCTTCGCGTCCGAGATCGGCCACATCATCGTCGAGCCGGGGGGCCCGCTCTGCGGCTGCGGCAACCGCGGCTGTTGGGAGCAGGTGGCCGCGGGTCGCGCGATCGACCGGATGGGCCGCGAGGAGGCTCGCGAGCACGAACATTCGGTCCTGCGGCGCCTCGCGGGCGGCGACCCCGACGACGGTGACCGGCGAGCTCGTCACGCAGGCGGCGAAGCAGGGCGACGACGCGGCCAAGGGGATCCTCGCGGAGGCGGGGCGACGCCTCGGTCAGGGGATCGCGGGCCTCGTGAACGTCCTCGACCCGCAGGTCGTCGTCGTGGGCGGAGGGGCGATCGTCGCCGGCGACCTCCTGCTCGACCCGGCCCGTGCCGCGTTCCTCGACGCCGTCGAAGGCTCCGAGCTACCGGCCGCGGGTGCCGATCGTCCCCGCGGAGCTCGGCAACGACGCCGGAGCCGTCGGCGCGGCCACCCTCGCGCTCGAGGAGCTCGGGCGCGTGATGGTCTGACGTGAAGGTCGGACTCGTGCTGCCGCTGTTCTCCGGCGACGCCGAGCGCGTGCTGGCGTTCGCCCGCCGCGCGGAGGAGCGAGGGTTCGACGGCGTGTTCGCGTTCGATCACCTCTTCCCGCCGGGCGCGCCGGCGGACCGGCCCTCGCTCGAGGCGTTCGCGTCGCTCACGGCCGTCGCCGCGCAGACGAGCCGCGTCGCCGTCGGCACCCTGGTCACGCGCGCGACGCTCCGCAGCTCCGGGGATGCTCGCGAAGATCGCCGCCTCGGTCGACGACGTCAGCGGCGGCCGCATGATCCTGGGGATCGGCACCGGGGACCCGATCGACGAGCCCGAGCACCGGGTGTTCGGCATCGAGTACCTGGGCAAGGCGGACCGCCGCGAGCACCTCGTCGAGACCGTGCGCGCGATCAAGGCGCTGTACGCGGGGGTCCCGTGGGAGGGCGGTTCGTCGCGTGCCCGCGATGACGGGACCGCTCCTGCCGCCGCCCGTGCGTCCGGGCGGCCCCCCGATCTGGATCGGCGGGTTCGCCGACGCCGTCGTGCGTCTCGCGGCCGCCGAGGCGGACGCGTGGAACGGCTGGGGGATGGAGCTCGACGAGTTCACCCGGAAGGCTCGGTTGCTGCGCGACACCGCGGGGGACCGGGCGGTCTCGGCGACGTGGGCGGGGATCGTCGTCGTCGGGCGGGACGACGCGGAGGTCGAACGCCTCCTCGAGCAGCGGAGCGCGCGCGGCATGGAGCCCGGCGTCTGGTCGGGGACGACCGCGGCGCTCCGCATCCTGGCTCGAGGAGCTCGCCGCGGCCGGCGCGACGTGGTCGGTGCTCGTCCCCGGCGGCCCACCCGACCGGCTCGACGTGATCGCCGACGAGGTCCTCCCGCACGTCCGGTCGACGGCGTGAGCGATCTCCCCGCGCACCGGCTGAAGCAGGCCAAGCGCGCGCTGCGTCGGGAGATCCTGGCCGAACGCGACGCGCTCCCCGCGGACGAGCGGTCGGCGCGCAGCGAGGCGATCGCCGACCGGTTCCTCGAGCTCCCCGAGGTGGCCGACGCCGGACGGTGATGGCGTTCTGGTCGTTCGGCAGCGAGGTCGACACCGCGCCGCTGATCGCGCGGCTGCGTTCGCGACGGCACGACCGTCGCGCTGCCGCGGATCGAGGGCGAACGAGGTGGTGCCCGTCGTCGCGACGCCCGGCGCGGCGATGACCGAGACCTCGTTCGGGGCGATGGAGCCCGCGGAGGGCCGCGTGCTCGAGGTCGCCGAGCTCGACCTCGTCGTGGTCCCGGGGGTCGCGTTCGACCGGTCGTGCGACCGGGTGGGGTACGGCGGCGGGTACTACGACCGGCTGCTCGGGATGCGGCGCGAAGGGGCGGCCGCGATCGCGATCGCGTTCTCGATCCAGATCGTCGACCGGGTCCCGACCGGTGCGATCGACCGGCGCATCGACGGCGTCGTGACCGAGCTCGAGGTGATCCGGTGTCGCTGAGGCCGCCCGCTCGGCCGCGCGCGGTCGATGCGTTCGCGCCCGTGGCGACGAGCGGAGTTCGCCTCGCTCGATTTCGAGACGACCGGCCTCGATCGCGAACGCGACGCGGTCGTGTCCTTCGGTGTGGTTCCGGTGCGCGAGGGCCGCGTCGTCGTGGGCGAGGCCGTCCACCAGCTCGTGGTGCCCGAGGTGCCCTCGAGCGCGGAGTCGATGAGGATCCACGGCATCCTGCCCAAGGATCTCGCGGAGGCGCAGCCGCTCGCGGTCGCCGGCGAGACGCTCCGTCTCGCCCTGGCCGGCCGGTTCCTGCTGGCGTGGTTCGCGAGCGTCGAGATCGGCTTCCTCGGCCGTCTCTACGGGGGACGGCCCCGCTCGTGGGTGAAGCGGACGATCGACGTCCGGCAGATGGCGATCGAGCTCGAGCACCTGGATCAGGACGTGCGGCAGAGCCTCTCGTCGGCCGCCGAGCGCTACGGCGTCCCGGTCGCGAACCCCCACGAGGCCCTCGACGACGCGATGGTCACCGCGCAGCTCTTCCTGGTGCTCGCCGGGCGGCTCGAGGAACGTGGGTTCGGCTCCGCGAGGAGCTTCCTGCGTCTGACCCGCATCTGAGCCGCGCTCGATCGCTCGAACTTGAACGGCCAGTCAAACCCGTGGGAGGATGCCGCCATCCCGGCGACCGGAGGCACGAGATGAGCGACGACGACGCGATCGAGACGGCGTTCCACGCGGTGACCGAGGCCCAGGGCGGCACGCACATCGCCGACGGCGGCTGGTGGTGGCTCGAGGGGTTCGGCGACCTCGGGAAGGAGTACGCGGCGATCCGGGACGACGTCGCGGTCTGGGACGTCTCGCCGCTCAACAAGTGGGACTTCCGAGGGCCCGACGCGCTCGAGGCCGCGCAGCGGGTGTTCAGCAACGACGCGCTCGGCCTCGAGGTCGGACAGGCCCGGTACGGCGCGTTCCTGGACGCCGACGGGCTGATGGTCGACGACGGCACCGTGTTCAACACCGGCGGCGGTCACTGCTGGGTGATGACCAACGGCAAGGACCACGACGACTACTTCGGCGAGGCGCTGCAGGGTTTCGACGTCGAGTTCGAGTGGATCGCGCCGCGGATGCCGCATCTTGGCGTGATCGGCCCGCGCTCGCGCGAGGTCGTGCGGAAGCTCACCGACGCCGACGTGGGCGCGCTCCGCTACTTCCGGTTCCTGACCGACCCGGTGAAGGTGGCGGGGGTGGAGGTGTTCCTGTCGCGGACCGGGTTCGGCGGCGAGCTCGGGTTCGAGCTGTTCCTGACGAACCCGGCGGACGCCGAGGAGATCTGGAACGCGATCGTCGGCGCGGGCGTGACCCCGTTCGGCGCCGAGGCGATCGAGCCCGCACGGATCGAGGCCGGGTTGATCGTCACCGACTACGACTACGAGGCTCACCAGCGGACGCCGTACGACTTCAACCTGGACCGGCTGGTCCGGCTCGACGGGCCTGGCGAGTTCCTCGGGAAGGAGAAGCTCCGCGAGGTCGCGGCCGCGCCGCCGAACCGCCTGGTCACGCTCACCTACGAGTCCGAGACGCTGCCCGAGTACGGCGCGACGGTCACCGAGGACGGCGAGGAGGTCGGCGTCCTCACGAGCCCGACCGACAGCCCGCGGTTCGGGAAGATCGGGATCGCCGTGATCCGGACCGACCGGTCGACGCTCGGCAACACGGTGCAGGTGGCCGTTGGCGACGGCACGGTCGACGCGACCGTCGACGTGCTGCCGATCTACGACACGAACAAGGACCGGCCCCGCTCGTAGACCTCAGACGATCGTCGTCACCGCGTCGACCAGCCCGACCGTCCCCGAGATCGTCAGAAGCGACAGCGCGACCGCACCCGCGACCTTCAGCGTGGGCCTCGTCACCGGGCGCGTTCGATGCGGATCCGAACAGGATCAGTCCGGCGGCGCAGAGCACCAGGACGATCGTCACGGGCGTCGCCCATCCCGTGGCTCGACCCACCAACGCCACGGCGCCGAACGCCGTCAGCCCCATCGCGAGGATCGTCCCGGCGTCGACGAGCCGGGCGCGCCAGGGAGCACCTCGCGCGACCGCCGACACGAGCCGGCCGCTCGGCTCGATGAGCAGGACCAGCGCCACCCCGTGCAGGACGAAGAGCGAGCTCAGCACGAGCACGTTGAGCAGCGGCCGACCCAAGATCGTGAAGTCGGGGTTCCCCGGATCGAG